>JAOAPY010000028.1 GCA_025463135.1 Acidobacteriota bacterium | reverse complement strand
TCGCTATCACCGCCTGTATGCGTAAACTCCTGGCCATCATTAACGTCATGGTTCGTGATAGCACTTCCTGGAAAACTAACCCGGAGTCAAATTCTTCTTGACATCTAACACAGTTGCTTCGCGGGTTCGATTGACATTTTGGTATTTCACCTGGGGCTTACGCCCCAGGCTTTACGCTGACGTCCGCTCCGCGGACTGAACACACGTGATACGTCAAGGATGTTAATGCCTTTGAACGGTCCGGCGCTCAGCCCCACAAACTTTCGTAAGCACTGGTATATTGACCGGGGGCAGGACAATCAAATGAGAAAGCTAATCTACGCAATCAACGTTACCTTGGATGGCTGCTGCGATCACACCAAAGGAATTGGTGGGGACGACATACTTGAACATTATACGCAGCTTCTGCGAGAGGTTGACCCGCTGGTGTATGGGCGTAAAACCTATCAATTGATGGTTCCCTATTGGCCTGAAGTCGCAAAAAACCCGCTTGAGACAAAAGCATCGATCGAATTTGCACGGACGTTTGACTCCATTAACAAGATTGTGTTTTCACGATCATTAGACAGTGCTGAAGACAGCAATACGCGAATTGTTCGTGGGAACCTTCAGGACGAAATACTTAAACTGAAACAAGAGAGCGGCAAAAATATTATGGCCGGCGGGGTAGATATTCCTTCACAACTTATCGAGCTGGGCCTCGTGGATGAATATCGTGTTGTCGTTCAGCCAATCGTTGCGGGTGCAGGAAGACGCTTGTTGGAAGATGTCAACCTGCCGGAGAGTTTGCACTTAAAACTTGTTGAGTCAAAGGTTCTCAAATCAGGATGTGTCGCTCTTCGTTACTTGAAACAGTGAGAGAAAATCTGCGACACCTGCGCTGCGGGCTCCATCAAGGAGGAGAAGAACAATGAAATACATCTGTTTGGGATACCTCGAGCCAGGAAAATTCGAAGGGATGACCGAGGACGAGCAACACGCGATGCTCGACGAATGCTTTGATTACAACGACCATCTGCGCGCCAACGGACATGTTGTTGCGGAAGTACCTCTTCAGCCTCCGGAGACCGCGTTGACCCTGTACTGAAAAGACGGCAAAGTCGCGACGACTGATGGCCCCTATGCGGAAACCAAGGAACAGCTCGGCGGCATTCAAATCCTCGAGGCGCGAGACCTCAATCATGCCGTTCAGCTGGTCTCACAGCTTCCAGGCTTTAAATATGGACTGGGACCGATTGAGATACGGCCGCTTATGGATTTGAGCGAAATCATAAAGGAGAGCGAGCAGCAGCGGCGGCGAAAGGAGACATCGCGATGAGGGCGGCCATGGGGGAAAGAAAGATGAAGGCAAGAATCGCGAGGGCAAGACCGCAAGTGTCTCGACACCGCTCAAGCCGCTGCATGAACAGTATCCCCAGGCAGTAGTCTTCACAGAATCCGATCGGTCAATAAATCTCGACGACTATGCCGGATGTAAGTACACGGTTTGGGTCTCAACTCCAGCCATCCTTTGGACAGCAAATCGCCCTCAAGAAAGAGGCCTCCACGTGTACATTCACGACGGCTCCAAGCGAGTCGTTGACGATACATACTCCGACGATACATACTCCGACGATACATACTCCGACGTCTACCTAAACGGAGAACGTTTATCACGCGCGGAACTCATCGAACGGATGATAAGCCGAACCATTATTAACCCTTTCCTGATCGTTTCCATCGCCGCGCTGGCCATTACCAAGATCTCATGACACAGCCATCAAAACCATCTGTCATGACTTTTAGGTAACAACTGTCAGGACTTTCACGTAGCCGGACTCTTGTACGAAAAGTCAGACATTTCGGGCTAGGCCAGGATAACAGGATAACAAGCTTTGCCCGAAAGTCTCTCTTGTACAAAAAGTCGAGTCCCCGTACAGAAAGTCATCCGAACTAATTGGTTGCGCTACTTAATTAGAGATCACCATGCGCACCCGGCTCAGGCGGGTTGGCGCTGTCGAGTTTGACATAGAGAATCTCAATGATTCTTTCAAGGATAGTGTTGACCGGGCCCAGCAAGTCTTTCTGTATTTCATTAAAACCCTTTCGTCCGTGGAACATATTGCACCGGATCGAGTACAGGATTTCCAAGATTGCGCATGCTTGCGCATTCTTATTTGTGCTGGTTAGCCGACAGTAAAGGTCGGCATCTTCGTCAGGTTGCCCCGCTCCTGTCAGCATATTCAGCTTAAAAAAGAAGGTCCCGCCACAGACCAGAGCCTTGATCGATTCGAGCGCCGCACGCGTGCCCGAATCATTGTTCAGTTCTTGGAGTAGGTGCCTTGCGCCGAGATACTGCACTACGTATTCTTGGGCGGCCTCGGCATCGGGAAAATGGTTTCGATTCTCGATTTTCACGCACCCTTGTCGTGCCAAGCAAAGAGTAGCCTCCGCATAGAGTGAATTAAAGACTACATACAGAGTGAAGAACCTGTCGAATGACTGGCGCAGACTTTGCTCACCGTGAGGTCGCGCCTTTGCCCGCCATCTTCTAGTAAACTCTTTGAGCTGATTGGAGAGTGCCACGTGTCGTTCCTGCCCCACTCAAGCTGCCAAAACTCCAAAGGTCGGGTCAACTACCAACTCGTACATTGATTGAATCACGCAACAAAGATTATGGCACAGCACCTTGCAGAGTGCTTCATTGATCTGCGCCGTTTCAGTCTTGCAGCGCAGTCGCTCACCAAACTTGGCTTTAATCATGCTGAACACCGTCTCAACGTTTGAGCGCTTGTGATAGTGAGTTAGGAATTCTTCGCGCTTGAAACTGTAAAAGTGATAGAGCTTGTTCCAGACCGGGCCACCTGTCCGAGTCGGGTTGCTGTTTGACTTGAACGGGATGTAAGGCATTGCGCCCTGCTTTAAGGTCACGTGCAGAGTCTCAGTAGATATTTATGCCCATTATTGCCGCTCAGTGGATCCACCATCGGGATTCACGAAAATAATCACCTCATTGAGTTCTTCAGTTGTTCTGCAAATTGGCGTGGCATCCTTAATGAATTAAACAAAACTTGAGCCGATAAAAAGGCATAATGTGTCGGTAAGTTATTGAAACATCCGGAGGGAGGATTCGAACCCTCACGGGATTACTCCCAACGGATTTTAAGCCCGTTGCGCGGCTACTCACCTAATTGTACTACGCGTTACCAAGCAGTATTACCGGCGTTTCAGTCGTCAAAGCAAGCTACGTCCGGCTTGGTATAGATACGTAACCCCCTCATCATCCCCTCATCTTGGTCCAAACGAACCCTCGCGCAGCGTGGCTGAACTCTCAAGAGCGAATCGCGCGATTTGGTCCTTCCGCAGAAAAACAACGCCTGGCTGCTTCTGAGCGTAGACAATGAAGTCCTCTAAGACCTTTGTTCGAGCGGGACGACCGGTGATCCGGTCGTGCGCACTGACTGACATCATGCGGCGACGTGTGGCAGCCTCGGCATACAACTGATCGAACTCGTATTTCAATTCGCTGGCGAATTCTGCAGCTGTCCAATGACGCCCTTCATAGTTGACGATGTCATTCGTGTGGATGGTATAGGGAACTACTGCGAACGGCTTATTCCGAACCGGAACTAGGAAGGGTTCATCACGACTTACATCATCGATGTGATAAATAAACCCGAGGTCTTGCAGGATCTCGAGTGTGCGAGGCGTGCCACGCAACCAAAAAGCGTTGAAGCCTACTGGGAGAGTGCCAGTGGCAGTCTCGATCGTTTTGATGCTCGCCTGGTAGGAGAGGTGCTCCTCCTCGGGTGTCATCGAGAACTGCGGCGTCCATGTCTGCCCATGTCCGGCTGCTTCGTGCCCGCGCTCCACGATCTCCTTTGCCAGTTGAGGATTTCTTTCCACAGCCGCGCCCACCATGTGAGAAGTGACCTTCACTCCAACTCGGTCAAACATATCCAGCATCCGCGGGATGCCTTCTTTGAATCCATAGTCGTACCACTTGCCGACTGGAACATCCGGGTACTTGGTGTCGATGACCGGGAACGGACTCTCGGCGCCCCGCTCGGGCTGCGCACCCGCTTCGAACTGCATTGAGACGGAGACAACTAAGCGCGCTCCATTCGGCCAAAAAGCACCTGACTTCTTCATTTCAGTTCTTTCCTTTTGAATTCGTTCCGCGCGCGAAGTTCTGGCTGCTGATGTCGTAACCATCGCAGCCGCGGTTAATGTGCTCGTCTGTATGAATGTGCGGCGATCCATGACCTGTGCCTCCTACTTCGTTAATGAAACGGGACCTAGTTGTTCCAACAAGGATAGGTTGTCTTCGAGATGCCAATCTTCAACAATCTTTCCATTCCGAATACGCAGTATGTCGATGGCAAAGAACGTCACCGGCTTGCCGGTCGCAGGGTGGCCCATGAACTCACCTTTGTGAGCGCCGGTGAAGAGAAGGCGCGCGGTGACTTTATCGCGGCTAACCAACAGGTCTTCGATCGCGCAATGGAGATCGGGCACGGCACTTCGAAAAGCCTGCGAAGCGTAAAGCAACCCTTTGGGACCTTGAGGTCGTCCTGCCGGCAGCGTGTTGTCACGAAAATCGTTGTCCACCGCGGCAGAGACGTACTCCGCGTTTCCTGTATCCCAAAACGCATAAAACAAACGCGCTGTTTTGATCATTTGCGCAGCAGCTGCCGAAGATAGCGACCGATCAACCGTCATGGACTCAGGTTGCGGTAGCGGTTGACCCTGCGCCTGCAGCCGTTTGACTAAGAGCTATTAAGAGAAGGCCGCATATTATTGAACAATGCCATGTGGAATTCAGTTTCATCTATTCCCTCCCTATGTCCCATTTGAATCAACAACGTTCATGCTTAGCGGAGACCGCCGCTGCCGAAGATGATCTCACCGGTAAGCCATCGGGCTTCGTCCGAGGCGAGAAAGGCTGCGATCAACCCAATGTCTTCCGGCATGCCGGTTCGACCCAGGGGAGTCAGGGCTTTGATCTCGTTTGCGACTTGCTCGTAGGTCTCCATGGCCCGCGCGCCCTCGGTGTCGATTACGCCAGGGTTTATAGAATTCACCCGGATGTTCTGCGGTCCGAGTTCCTTCGCGAGCACACGCGTAATAGCGTCCACCGCACTCTTCGTTGCCGCGTAGATCGACGATCCGGGAGGAGTTAGAGTGCTTGCTACAGAGCCAATGTTGATGAGGCAGCCGCCCTTTTCCCCGAATTGTTTTGCAGCCCGTTTTGAAGTCAGGAGAAGTCCCAGTACATTCGTGTCGAACTGACGATGAAACTCTTTTTCGTTTACGTCTTGTAAGGGCAGGTAGGAGAAAACGCCGGCATTGTTGACAAGGATGTTCACATTGCCGAGTTGCTTCTCTGTCTGGTTGAAGAACTGATCGATCTCTTCAGACGAGGTGACGCTTCCTTGCACAGCGATAGCCATTCCATCGGCCGCTTTGATCTTTTCAACAACACGATTTGCACCTTCTCGATCGGAGGCGTAGTTCACCGCAACCGCGGCGCCTTCCTTTGCCAGCGATAAGGCGATGCCTACCCCGATTCCTTTCGATGCCCCTGTTACTAATGCAACCTTTCCATCAAGCTTTCGCGTTGGATTCTCCATGTTGGCTCCTTCACTTGCACCGCACTAGGCGGCTATGCAGTTCGGATAATCGATCTGATCGAAACGTAATCATCGCTATGGGCGAGCGTGCAATGCAGCTTCTTCGATCACAGCTGCAACCTCCTTCGGCCTCGAGACGTAGACAGCGTGACTTGCGCCCGAGACTTCGACCTTGCGGCTGTTGGCTCGTTTGGCATACCACCGTTCGAGGTCGGGGTTAATGGTTCTGTCTTTTGTCGGAACCAACACCCAGCTTGGTTTGCTTCTCCACGCTGGCGTCGTGATAACCGCTTTGAAATTGTCTACTGCGTTGAGTACCTGCGATCGCGCCATGAAACCGGCTTGCTCAACAGACAGGTCAGCTGCGAAGTACTCTTGAAACTGCACAGGGTCGAGGTAAGTGAAACCGTCAGCTGTTGTCTTTATCGCAGTAGACTTGCTGAGATCGCTTGGAAATCGTTTTCCGACATCAGCTTCGTTCTCTCCAGCATCTGGCATGTGGGCCGCGACGTATACCAATCCAACAACAGATGGATCCATCCCGGCTTCAGTGATTACTGCTCCGCCATAACTATGCGCGACAAGAATGCATGGTCCATCCAGTTGAGCAAGGACGCGTTTCGTCGCAGCCACATCTTCTTTAAAGGACGTCTCCGGCTCCTGGACTAGACGGACGTTGTAGCCATCTTTGACAAGAATGTCGTAAACGCCTTTCCAGCCGGAACCATCCGCCCATGCGCCGTGAACCAGAATAATATTCCGGATGCGATGGTCGTTGTTCTGCGCCGAGAGGACGTCGCCGGTCAATAGCAATAATGCGATGCAGAGGAAGCGAGACATTCCGTGTGCCACTTGCCTACCAATTATCGAATTACTCATCTGTAGTTCCTTCTTCCTCACTCCGGAGTGAAATGTTTATAGAACCGAGCATAACAAAGACGATGCGCCGTTCCGAGGAGCGGAATGAACTTGGATGGTATCTATAAAGTTGGGTTCCGCTCCTCCGAACGGCGCCGTCGAGATTAGGTACGCTCTGGGCTATAAACATTTCACCCCTCCGGGGTGGGAACCGCCAGACTGTAAGTTTCTTTATCCATTTGTCACCGTAATTTGTCCAGTGTCGACTTGGTGATCGCTCGCAGCTTCGGGTTGCTGATCTTCGCTGTTCGGCGTGCCTGGGACTTCCCACTTAATGAGTTTAAGATCCAGGACGAAGATCGAATAGATCACTGGAACCAACAGCAGGGTGATGAAAGTGGCGCAGAGCATTCCGCCCATCTGTGCGTAACACATCGGCTCCCACAGTGGCCCGCCGCGAAGGGCCAGTGGGACAAGGGCAATCACTAAGGCGAGTACCGTTATCAACACCGGCCGCAATCGCATGATGCCCGCATCGAGCACCGCCTCCTTCAGCGGTTCACCGGCTGCGTGTTTCTCTTCAATGAAGTCGAACAGCACGATGATGTGACTCACAATCAACCCGACCAGGCTGATGATTCCCAGAAAAGCCATAAAGCCGAAGGGCGTGCCCATGATCCAGAGCGCCGTAAGTCCACCCACAATTCCGTAAGGCACTGCCGCGAAGACGACAAACGGCTTGATAGCATTTTTGAACTGATACACAAGACTTAGAAATATCGCGCTAACGGAAATCAACAGGACGACGACAAGATTCTTGAATCCCTTGACTTGCTCCTCTTCCGATCCGCCAATCTGCATTTGATAACCGGGCGGCAGCTGATTCGCGAAGGCTGTTAACTGAGGGCGGATGGCGTTCATAACCTCAGAGGGCAGGTGTCCTGCTTCGGGCATACAGCCAACCGTGATCGTGCGAAATTGATTGCGACGCCGAATTGTCTCAGTCTGCATCTCGTGGTCCACTGATGAGACCTGCCGCAGCGGTGCCTTCTGCGGTCCCTGCGTGGAATAAACGTAGAGGTCTTGCACGTCGGCCAGCTGCGCGCGTTCTTCCATTCGCAGCCGGGTCACGACCGGAATCTGCTTATCGCCTTCGCGAAACACGGTCACTTGTCCGCCGTTGATTCCGGTCGCCGAAGAAGCAGCCACGTCGAGGTTGGTGATCCCCGCGGCGTTCGCGCGATCGGGATCGGTTTGAAGCTTCACCGCAAACCTCTCCTCGCCCCAGTCGTCACGGATGCGCTGAGCGTATGAAGTGGTGCGCAGGATGTCTTTTACCTTCTCGGCTTCCTGGCGCAGCGTCGCCATATCCGAGCCTGCAATCCGAACTTCGACCGGCATTGGGATGGGCTTGCCGGTATCGAGTTGTCGGGCATCAATGCGTGCGCCTGGAACTTTGTCGTCCAGCGCTTTCTGAAAAAGGCCGATCAGTTCGTTAGTGTCATGCTTGTCTTTTACCTGGATGATGACCTGTGCATAGTTCAACTTCTGCAGTTCAGGCGAGACTGAGAACCAAAACCGTGGACCGCCGCCACCGACAAAAGTGGTGAGTGATTCAAGAATCTCACGCGGCTTCCCATCTTTTGCCGGATGAGCCTTGCCATATTCCTGCGCCGCCTCGCGCACCACTTCTTCAGCGCGCGCGGCGGCTTCATTCGTGGCGGAGAGCGGTGCATCTTCGGGCAGCCACACATCAAGGTATGAAAGGTAAGAAAGGTCCTTTGGAAAAAAGTCGGTTTTGAGCCGGCTGGCAGCGAGTCCGCCGGCGGCCAGCAGGATGAAAGAGCCGAGCAGCACCTTCCAGCGATGATTGATTCCCCCTTCGCCGATCCGATAATAGAAGGCCGCAAAACCGTGCTTGCGCCGCTGCTCGATCGGCAATTGAGGTTTGGCTTTCAACAAAAAATAGCCGAGGAAGGGAATGAACATCATCGCCACGATCAACGCCGCTACCAGCGAACAGGTAAGCACGATCGGCAGACTATATAAGAATTCGCCTGTGCTTCCCGGCAAAGTAAGGAACGGCAGGTAAGCGACGATATTGGTGATCGTAGCGAAGATGATCGCGGTGATTAGTTTTGTCGGACCAAGCCATGAAGCGATGAGCGGTGGAAACCCGCTGGCGAGCGAGTTCTTAATCGCATCGCCGGATACTACCGGCACATCCACCAGCAGACCAAGCGCAATTATCAAGGTAGCGATGGAAACCTGTTGAAGATCGATCCCCAGCGCGCGCGACATTCCAAAGGTAATAAAGAGCGTAATGGGAATCGCCAGCCCCATCAGCAGCGCCGAACGCCAGTCCCAAAAACCAATGAGTGAAACGATTACCACCAGAATAATCGCCTCGTAGAGGCTGTCCATAAACAAGTCGACGTTCTCTGTGACTTGCCGGGGCTGGTCGGAGGTGCGGGCCATGATCAGGTCTTCGGGCAACTCCGTCTTCACCTGGGCCAGTGCTTCATCGATTCCTTTGCCGAATTCGCCGATATATTCACCCGGGCGCATTTGAACTGCGACCGTGATGGCGCGCGTGCGCTGCCAATTGCCCTCCGCGTCGCGTGATTCGTAATAGTTGAGAAAGCGTGGCGGGCTGTCATAACCGCGCGCGATGTCTACCAGGTCTCGCAGGTAAACGGGCGCGCCCAGGTTCGTCTGGGAAACGGCCACATCGCCAATCTCTTTTTCACTCTTGAACTCGCCGGAAGGATCGATCGAGAGGTTCTTTCCGGCAGCTTCCAGTTGACCACCGGCAAGAGTGATGTTGCGTGCGCCCAAAATATTGGACAAGTCAGAGGTCTTCAAACCGTATGAAGCGATGCGCTCCTCAGAATAGAGGAGAAAAACTTTCTCCGGCAGAATGCCGGAGCGCGAAACTTTCGACGCTTGCGGAACGCTCTTGAGAGTCTTCTCGATGAGATCGGTGAAGTCATCCATCTCACGGTAGCTGTATTTGTCGCCCGCCACTGAGGCTAGCTTGGAGCGTGTTTCATTTGGATCTCGGATCACCACAGGCTGCCAGCTGTCCGGGTGAAAATCCGAGGCCTGCAAACGCTCATTGATAAACTGCCGGGTGTAAGCAAGCAAAGCTTCATCGCTCGCGTAGGACACGCCGTCAACTCCGACAAAATCCGGTTCGACGATGACGTGCACATCAGTGGCTGCTTGCTTGTCCTTGAGGTAATCGGCAAACAGATTGAGCGGTTCCTGCACGATGCGAGGACTTACGGCCTGGGTGAGACCGATGACAATTGTGAAGCGCGTTCCGCCACTCATTGTCTCATACTGTGCCCGATGACGTGTGATCGCATCACTCACTGACTTAGCTCGCAAAGCGATCGCCGTCTCGCTGATCTTCGGGCTGGCGACCGTGAGCATCAGGGCGGCTGTATCGCCAAAGTCCTTGATGAAATTGACGGGACCGGCACCTTCCGGCAAGCCAGCGACAGTGCCGAGTTTGAGCGCGATGTCGTCGAGTTCCTTGCCGACCTGACTGCCTGGCATGTTCTCATCCAGATCTACATAGACAACTGAAAAATTGGTGCGAGAGATCGAGCGAATCTTTTCCACTCGAGCATTCTGAGCGATCTTCTCTTCGACCTTCCTGGTAATCAGTTGCTCGACCTTTTCGCCTTTTGCTCCAGGCCAGACTGTGATGGCGACGGCGCTTTTGACCGGCGTGTCAGGGTCTTTGCGCTGGGGCATACTTCGGTAGCTGTAAAAGCCCCAGACACACACAGCGATCAACATGACCCAGGAGATGTGACGCTGTTCGACGAAGAAGCGCGAGATGTTGTACTTGCTTTGGATAATCTGATTGTCGCTCTTACCGTGTGCCATGATTTCTCGCAGACTGTCTCAAAACCGGAACTACAGAGTCATGAGGTCAGTACCACCTCGCGGTAGCGGGTGGGTTCCGGCTCTAAAGTCAATTCGTTTTGCCCGAGCGATGTCATTTTCCGCCAGCCGACCCACCCGCTACCGCGAGGTGGTACTGACTTCATCTCACTGCAACATGAGTAGTCTCTGCCGTGGGTGGTATCCCGACTTTTCGTGCAATGCTGATCTGGAATCAAGGAATCAATTTCACCGCTTCGCCATCCCTAACCAGAGTGACGCCTGTCGTGATGACGCGGTCGCCCTCCTTCACTCCCTCGGTCACGGCAATCGTGTTGCCGTAAGTTTCGCCCAGTTTCACATCGCGAACTCTTGCGATCTGGCGTCCGCCTAGCTCCGTCATCACGAAAACGGCATAGCCATTCGCGTCGGTCGGGGATTTCACGATCGCATTCAACGGCACGACCGGCTGCGCTTGCACAGCCTCCGACCGTCCTACTCTGAGCGAGACGATCATGCCTGGTCGGAGCAGGCCTTTCGGGTTCGGGATTGTGACCTCGACACTAAAGACCCTGCTCTTGGGATCGGCGGCGGGAAATACAGAAGTGATCTGCCCGTCGAATTCCGTGCCGGGCATGGTTTCAGTCTCAACACTCAACCTACTTCCCAATTTAATCTCCGGCACTGCAATATCGGCCACGCCGAAAGCCGCCTTGACTGAAGAAGTGTCCGCGACCACGAAACCTGTTTTGCCGGGCGAGACCAATGTCCCCCTCTCGATCGATTTTTGCAGTACCAATCCTTTCAACGGCGCCCTCAGCGCGGTGTCCTGGAGGGGAATTGACTTCTCATGCACGACGGCCTGCGCCCCGGTTGACCTGGCCTTTATTACTTCGATCTGCGATTTGGCAGAATCGGCCCTGGCTTGGACCATGCCAACTTGTGAGCGAGCAGCGGCGACCTTGGCACTCGCCTGTTCGAACTGTGCCTTCGCCGCATCGTAGTTGGCTTTGGTCAGGCTCTGGCTGGCAAATAGGTTTTGGGCGCGATCAAAATCGAGTTTTGCTTTTTCATAGGTTGCCTCAGCATCGGCGAGTTGAGCCTTGCTCGATTCGATGGCGGAGAGCGCTTCCTGATACTGTGCTCTGCTGGCGTCAATAGCCGATCTCGCCTCCGAGGCCTGAGATTCGGCTTCTTTGACTTTGACCTGGTAATCGCTCTGGCGCACGCGCGCCAGCACCGCTCCTGCGACAATCGGATCGCCTTCCTGAAGGTCTCGCATTTGGCCGTCGACGCCACGGACCTTTTGCAGCGCCTCAACGTAGCCGTCCACCTTGAAAGCCAGTTCGACCTGTGTGCGCGGGATAATCGTCGCCGAATACCGCGCTCCGCTGTTGGCAGCATGCAGCTCTACCGTCGCGACTTTTACGGGTACTGGCGGTTTTTGTACTTGCTTGGACTGGCAAGCCATTACCAGGACCAGCGCGAAGAGAGTTCCGCACACTATCCACGCTTTGTATGTTCTCTTCATCTGTCCTCGTCGATTGTGCTTTCGGATTCAGCCTGGTGTGCGGACTCTAGAGTTCTAACCACAATTTGTGCCTGGCCGCAGAGCGGCCAAATGTCTATAGCTTCAGTTCGCGCCAAGAGTTTCTAGCTCCGGAGGAGCGCAATGTGCCTCGTAGCAAAGCCACATATTTCGCTCCTCTGGAGCTTCAAAGTCTTTTTGGCCCTTGGTTCTATAAACATTGGGTCCCCTCGGGACCGAGAACTAGACCGATGGAAGACCATCAGACTTATTGCTAGAACTTCCGAGACACCACACTGGATAGTTCACCGGCATCCCTCTTTCACTTGTCTTGGCCCAACGCTCTTTCCAATTCAGCTTTAGCGGTCCAGAAAGACAGCAATGCTTGTTGATATTGATTGTTTGCATCTGCCAACTTAGCTTGAGATTGCAGCACTTCCGTTAACAGAGCAGTCTCGAATCGGTACCTGCCCTGAGTGACGCGGAGAGCTTCGCGCTCAGCATCCTGACTAAGGCGTGCGACTCGCAACGCCTGTTGGGTTTGTTGTAAACGGCGGAACTTATCGCCGACCTCAATGAGGATTTGGTCTTCGGTTTCCTGCAAGGCATTCTCGGCCTGCTCGATTGTCTTGATCTTCTCAGCCAATTGACGTTTCTTGCGCCCCCAGTCGAAGGGCTCCCAACTCATCACAACTCCGACGGACGCCACATTCTTTGGCACTACTTCGTCAAAGTTTCGCAGGCTCAATGAGGTGAACCCCACACTCACATCAGGGATGTACTCTGATTTCTTCAGACGTTTATCAAGCTTGGCCTGCTCGATCTTGAGTCGCGCTGCACTGAGTTCAGGCCGTTGGTCTAGTGCACGACGGCGCGAGGCTGAAATGTCATACTCAAAGACTGTCGCCTCCGCCACAGGACCAACGCTGAAATCCGTAAGCACCTCCCGCCCCAGGAGCTTGTTCAATTGCTCTTTCTGCGTCGACAGACGATTAGTCAGATCGAGAGCTTCGTATTCCGCCTTTGCCAATCGAGTTTGAACTTGCAAATGATCGGACTTCAAGACAACTTGTTGCAGAACAAACTCGCCGGTCACTCGATCAAGTTCGCGGTAAGATTTGACTTCATCACGCACACTTTCCAGAGCGCTTTCACTTTGCAATATTCCGTAGTAAGTCTGCTTGACGTTGTTGATGAGTGCCTGCTCCTGCGAACGGAACTTCTGCTGCTCTTCGTCGCGAGCCAACTTCACGACATCGATAGCGAGACCGATCCGGTACTGCTGCGAGATCGGTTGCAGAACCTGAGCAGCGAATATCGCCGTTGGCCGTCTGGGCGTGCTCAGTGAGAAGAATGGTCCTATCCCAGGAAAGACGCCGGTGAAGGGATTCGTCAGGTTAGTTTCGTATTTGACCATGTCTTGCGAGACCAGCGCGTAGAAATGTGTGGATGGAAGACGCGACGTGCGTATGCTTCGAATTTCGTCTGCGTCCTTTTCGACGTTAAGGCGCGCATTTTCGAGGGAACGATTCTTCTGCAGGGCGATATTAATGGCCTGATCAAGACTCAATACGTCAGCCGCAGTTGGAGCGCTCTGTTGACACCACAGGGCCAACGGTGTAGCCAGCAAGAAAGACAGTGCTGCAAAATAGCTCTTTAGATTGTGCACGACCTTGCTTCTCATTACCTCGGGCCACCTCTTCTTTCCCGTCAGACCTGCAATGATTCGGCCAAGATCGGCACAACTATTTCGGTGAGAGAATGCGGGCAGTTTCAGTCTGCAAGTGACCTTAACCTGATGAAAGTGCCGGTTAAGTCTTAGAGAACTGCCCAGGCGTGTCCGGCAAATCCGGCAACATTCCCTTTAATGCCTCGCATGCTTAGGCAAGGAGATCGCTTTCTAATTCATTGCGGCAAACTTCGCTAAAATCTCGTAACGGATCCACGCCGCCGTCATGCATCATCGCCTGCAATTCAGTAGGCGTCTTATTGGGCTGGAAGTAGGTGTCGGTGACAAGTATGGCAATACTAGAGGCGCTGTGGATCACTTTTTCAGACGAGAGAACGCGCATTCTGCTGACGAGTGAATAAATGCCAACCAAGCGGGATACGTCCAGCGTGTCATGCACTAGCGCGTCTGCGTAAGTTCTCGACGCTTCATCAATGAACTGCTTGTAGAGTTCTTGCCGTGTCGATTTACTGTTCGCAAGCCGCTGAGCCTTCATCTGTGCGTGCAGGGTGGTCCATGAGCTTGCGAATGAGGTTAATCCGCCGAGCCCTGCGCCAGCTAGAGCAGCAATAGCGGTAAGGTATCCTACGTTCATCGCCTCTGACATAGGCAAGAGACCTGCCAATGTCGAACATGAGGATTGCGAGAGTAAGTGAGGCGCAACCGAGTCTGATCAAGTCAATCACTCCGTAGAGTGTCGGAACGAATTCCCGGCATCACTTCAATCCTGCCCGGCAATTCCGGCAAGAATGTCGTGACTACTCCGTGTCATGAAGTCAGTACCAACGCGCGGTAGCGGGTGGGTCCGTCGGTCGCCGGATAACGAGAATGCTGATGGATCGAGACCCACCCGCTACCGCGCGGTGGTACTGACCTCATGACACGACAGTTCGAGTTATCTACCCTGCCAACGCGGCTGGTCGATTTCAAACTGCATTAGTATTTGGCAAGCATATTGCTTGCTTCTTACGTCTCGGTTGTGACACTGACCTTGCGAATTGAAACTCTAGAACGAGGTAAACGTGCAATGGATCTTCAACTAAACGGCAAGAGGGCGCTGGTTACAGGCTCAACTGTGGGCATTGGTTTCGCTATCGCAAAGGCTTTAGCTGAAGAGGGCGCTGAAGTAATACTGAATGGCCGCACCGAGGAGAAAGTAAGCGAGGCAAAGCGCAGAATCGCTGCCAAGGTTTCAAAAGCTAAGATTGGAGGTGTTGCTGCGGACCTTTCTTCGGCTGATGGAGTTACCAGGATCACAGAAGCGTATCCGGACATAGACATACTGGTAAACAGCGTAGGTATTTTTGAGCCCCGCGAGTTTGAGCAGATCCCGGATGCCGACTGGCTCAAATTCTTCGAGGTAAATGTAATGAGTGGAGTGCGGCTAAGCCGGCACTATCTCCCCCAGATGAAGGATCGTAACTGGGGTCGAATTGTTTTTATCTCAAGTGAATCAGCAGCCAACATACCCGCAGAGATGATTCATTATGGGGTAACGAAAACCGCTCAAGTCGCGCTTGCTCGAGGCTTAGCTGAAACAACTATCGGAACAAGGATCACGGTCAATTCGGTACTTCCTGGCCCGACGCTATCTGAGGGTGTCGGAACTTTTATTCAGCAATTAGCGCAAGAACAAGCCGTTTCCGTAGAGGAAGTTGAGAAGCAGTTTTTCCAGAACACGCGCCCTTCGTCGCTTATCAAAAGATTCATACAGCCTGAAGAAGTGGCTTCCCTGGTCGTCTACGTTTGCAGTCCATTATCCGCAGCGACTAATGGCGCAGCGTTACGAGTAGATGGTGGAGTGGTCCGATCCATCTTCTAAGAGGCGTCTGTTAATGATGTCTATTCAATGGACGGAGCCCTACGGAATTATCCCTGGCAACCAGCCCTGTCGACTGGCGATGGCTCGCTGATGGGCCTTAACACTCGCCCTCGTTATCTCGGATACTAAAACTCCAAGAACAACCACCACTAAAACTGCCGGAAGTTCTGCCGACAGCGATCCGAGTGCCTCCGGCAATTCCGACAACACTGGTAATTGGGTTCAGAAAACCTCACTGATTCGACCAATTTCGAATCCTGTCGAACTGGTATGCAGGTTGCCCTTCGCATCGGTTGAAGATACATGTGACGGAGGACGCGATGAAGGCACACGTTTCCTGGGTTAACGAGCTGGCAATCAAAGACGGTGCGCTCGATACCTTCAAGGAGCTGATGGAGGAAATGGTTTCGGGCACCAGAGCCGAGCCGGGAACGCTCGCGTACGAGTGGTACATCTCGCCCGACGGCGGCACTGTCCATGTCTTCGAGATTTATGCCGACTCTGAGGCGGTGGTGGCCCACCACATCAGCGAGGGGTTCATGATGAAGAACTGGGCTAGGCGCTTCATGGACTGTGTGGACTCGACGCGGTGCGTCGTCTACGGCGACCCGAACGCCGCAGCCCGCGAGATTCTCGACCGGCTCGGCGCCAGCTATCGCTCCGCCTGGGGCGGGTTCTCTCGCTTCTAGCTCGTTGTTAGGCACTGAGGAAAAGAAACAGCAAACCAATTCTTAGGAGAAACAAGCATGGCATACCAAAGCGTCAACCCCGCCAACGGCGAGATACTTCGCAGTTTCGATGAGCATACCGATGAGCAAATGCGAAGCGCGCTAGCGACGGCTGACAACACATATCGAAACGTTTGGTCCACGATGCCTATCCAGGAGCGGGCCAAGATCGTTGCCCGAGCAGCTTCTTTGATGCGGGAACGTATAGAGAATCTGGCACGCCTGGCATCACTGGAGATGGGCAAGCGGATCTCGGAAGGACGCGATGAGGTTAATCTCAGCGCCTCCATTCTTCAATACTATGCAGATAATGCAGAGAAGTTCCTTTCGCCAAAGATCATCGAATCGAAAACGGGATCTGCGCGCCTTGAATACTCTCCGCTTGGAGTACTAATCGGCATTCAACCCTGGAACTATCCCTACTATCAACTGTCGCGATTTGCCGCGCCCCATTTGATGGCCGGCAATGTTCTCTTAGTGAAGCATGCATCGGGTGTCCCGCAGTGCGCGCTTGCCTTCGAGCAACTCTTCACTGATGCGGGATCGCCGGCTGGCGCTTATACAAATCTATTTCTTTCAAACGATCAGGTCGGCGCCCTGATCGACGACCCGCGCATTCGCGGCATCGCGCTCACTGGATCGGAACGAGCGGGCGAATCACTCGCGTCGCGTGCCGGCAAGAATTTGAAGAAATCGACGATGGAGCTGGGCGGAAGTGATTGTTTTATTGTGCTGGAAGATTGCGACCTCAAGTACGCGGTTCAAATGGCGGTCGCAGGTCGTATGAGCAACGCGGGACAAACTTGCATCGGCTCGAAACGATTCATTGTGGTTGGCGCGCGTGCAAAGCAGTTCCTCAATGCGTTTCGTGATGCTCTCGAACAACTCAAGCCGGGCGACCCGTTGGATGAAGCGACCACACTGGCGCCATTGTCCTCTGACGCCGCGTTGAAACTTCTGCTCAATCAGGTCGGTGAAGCGGTTGCCAATGGTGCGCGGGTCTTCACGGGAGGCGATCGGCTTGGACAAACGGGCGCGTATATGCAACCAACGATTCTCACCGACGTCACTCCCGACAATCCGGCCTACCGGCAAGAATTCTTCGGACCAGTCGCGCTGTTCTTTACCGCTAAGGACGAGGATGAGGCCGTAGCTATTGCGAACGATTCGCCCTATGGATTGGGTGGCTCGGTCTACACTTCCGATATCGAGCACGGCAAGCAAGTTGCCAGCCGTATCGAAACTGGCATGGTCTTTATCAATTATCCATCGATGAGCGCCCCCGATTTGCCGTTCGGCGGCATCAAGCGTTCCGGATATGGCAAGGAGCTTTCCAATCTCGGCATCGAGGAGTTTGTGAACAAGAAATTGATCTGGGTAGCACCCGCGCCCGCGCTTGCGTCATAGCCGGCAGCGATCTATTTGAGGATGATGTCAGTACCGGGAGCGGTAGCGACCGGGTCGCTGTGCAAGAGTCCTGAAATCGCAAGGGTGACCCGGTCGCTACCGCTCCCGGTACTGACTCCATGCTGTCCGGGGACTGTCCAGCGCAAATTACCTCCCAGCTAAAATGATTGACCTTGAGGTAATGGAGGCACATGAAGATTCTCGTCACCGGCGCAACCGGATTCATCGGGGGCGCCGTCGCCCGAAAGCTGTTGCAGCAAGGCCATCAGGTCGTGGCTATGTCGCAAACTGAGGACGCCTTCGCAAGGCTGCGAGTCGGAGGGATGACACCAGTCATCGGCGACTTCGCTAATCCCGCGAGCCTGGTCGCTCCCGTAACCGAGGTAGATGCGGTCGTCAGCCTCGCCAGCATCGGGCAAATCGAGGGGACTCCGGAGAGCTTCGCCAAGGATCGTGACGCCGTGGAGGTGATGATCAAGGCCGCCGGCGATGCAGGAAATCCATTCATCTTCACCAGCGGCTCGGCGATCTTCGGTGTCTTCACCAAGGGTGAGGCCAGCCCGACCATCTTCGATGAAGACCACCCCGTCCCGCTTCCCGCGTCAGTATTTGCACCGCCCAAGGCTGAGATACCGCAGCCGTTAATCGACGGCTTCGGTGGCTCAATGGCGCCCCGAGCCGAGACGGAGAGAGCTGTGCTCAAGGCGGCCGGCGTTCGCGGAATCGTGATTCGACCCGGTCTCGTCTACGGCCAGGGCAGAGGCTACGACCTGCCCAATCTGATCGCCCTGACCAAGACGCATGGCGCTGCACCGCATCTCGGAATAGGCGGCGTTCGGCAGGGCTACGTGCATCTCGACGACCTGGTTGAAGTCTACGTCCTGGCACTTGAACGCGCCCCAGCTGGCACGATGCTCCATGCCGTGACCGACGAGATCGCCCTTGGGGATCTAGCCGCGGCGGCCAGCCGACTTGTGGGCGCCGGCGGCCGAACCGAGGCCTTGTCACTTCTGGAGATGTACACCCGAGGAGGCGGAGGCGGCGTGAGCTTGTCGGTGAATAAGCGCCTCGCCAGCGAGAAGACCCGAAAAGTTCTGAACTGGACGCCGACCAGATATGACATTTTGGAAGACGTAGAGCATGGCTCCTATGCGGTTTAAGCACTTCGGAGTCTAAGAACCAGTGGAGCTATCCCGCACCTTTTGCCTCCGGTAGAAGCAACCGCAGGACGTGGACGTTGAGCGACACGCCACGGAACAACAATCAACAAGAAAGGGGACCAACCATGGCAACACAAAAGCAAGTGAAGACAAAATCGGAGCAGTCGACGGACCTCGAGGAGAAGGTGCAAAAGCTGCGCGAGCTTTACGCCGACGCACCAGAGATTGGGAAGACCGCGCTGGAGAACGTGATCCGCGCTCTAAAGTCGGGCACGCCGGCAAAGGAACCGGCAGCGCCGGTTGGAACCGCGGGCCGGATCGGTCGCCGGCAGGGTAAGGTGTCGGAGCTGACGGTGATCGCTCCGCTCGCACCAGGCGGAGCCAAGCGGATGCGCGCTTTTCTGGAGATTCTGCACGGCAGCATTGGCAATGAAATGGTGGATATGGTTGGCACCGTCCATGACATGCGCTTCGTGATTCTGGATAACGACACGAAGCTTCTTTTCTGCACTGCCTACGATCTCGACTGGGATCCCTACATCGAAGACTTCGCGACGAAGATCCCCGACATCCTCGACCTCCAGTTCGGCGATGTCGAAGGTTGGCCCGGGGTTCGTAGCCCGAAGGTCAAGGACTTCATCGCGAGCCACCAGATCACAGCGGACTTCTGGTACGTCGCCAATCCTAATCTGACCGTGGTGGAGACGAGACGGCTTGAGCGTATCGGCAAAGCGACCGAAGAATTCCTCGACAAGATCAGCTAATCACGGAAGGACGCCATGTCATCAGAAGATCGAGTCGGCGAAGATTCACGCAACTGCATCGCCGTCGACCTCCACGACATTCAAGCGACTATTCTGCGCCATCGTCCGGAGCCGTACTTCGGCACGCACGTCTTCCTGCACATCAACGATGCGCACGGCGGTCGTGAGTTCTTGCGGAGACTCGCACCGCACATCGGTTCTGCCGCCGATTGGTGGAAAGCGGGGGACGCTTGGATCGCAGTTGCCATCAGCTATCCAGGGCTGGTGGCATTGGGCGTGCCCGGCGACTCGCTGCGAAGCTTTCCGGAAGCATTTCGGGCGGGAATGGCTGCACGTGCGGAGGAGCTTCATGACTATGGAGCAAACGATCCAAAGAACTGGGAACGGCCGTTCGGTAGCGGACAGATTCACGTCCAAGTCAGCATTGTCAGCCCCACTGAGGATAAGTGGCACCGTACCATGGAGACGGCGCGGCAGCAGTATGAAGGCTTTTCGGGCGTCACCGTCCTGCTGATTCAAGACTTCGGCGCTCAACCGGGTAGTCTCAATTCGCTCGGTTATAAAGACAGTATCGGCCAACCCGCCATTGAGGGCAGTGGCGTCGAGCCGCTTCCTGGTCAGGGGCGACCTATCAAAGCCGGCGAGTTCATCCTCAGCTATCCAGGCGAGGCCGGCGTTCCCCTTGCGATGCCTCAGCCGGACACGTTAGGCCGCAACGGCACTTACGTTGGTTTGCGAAAATACCAGTCCCGCGTCGGAGCGTTCAACCGGTTCCTGCGAGAGAACGGTCAGAACGACGAGGAGCGCGAGTTGCTGGCCGCGAAGCTCGTCGGGCGCTGGCGTAGCGGCGCGCCATTGACGCTCGCACCGGCAAAGGACGATGCGGCGCTTGGCGAAGATCCGCACCGAAATAACGATTTCACCTACGCCAACGATCCACAGGGCAAACAGGTCCCGTTGGGCTGCCACATGCGTCGCATGAACCCACGGGACACGAAGATGCCCGTGCTCACGGACGTGAACATCCATCGCCTTATCAGGCGCAGCACGACCTACGGAGCGCCCTACGATGCGAACACAATCTCCGAGCTCGATGACGAAGGCGCGCGAGGCATCTATTTCTTATTCATCAGCGCCAAGGCGATGAGTACCCTCGAATTTCTCCAGCAAGACTGGATCAATGACGGCACGTTCATGAATTTGGGTAGTGAACGCGACCCACTCGTCGGTCTGCAGGAGGAGAGGAATACATTCACGATTCCGAAAGAGCCGGTGAGGCGCCGCATACACGACATCGAAACGTTCAATGTGCTTCGCGGCGGCGAGTACCTTTTCATGCCGAGCTTGTCCGCGCTGAAGTGGTTGGCCGGCTTGAATGCGGAAGCAGCGGAAAGGCCGGCGCGTCATGGATAGGCACCTCTACGACCAAGGTCTCGCTAAGCGCCGTCAAGTGTTGGGCGATGCGTTTGTGGACCGCGCGCTCGCGAAGCTCGACGACTTCAATCGTGATTTCCAACGGCTGGTGACCGAATATTGTTGGGGTGAGGCATGGGGCGACGAGACCTTATCGCCTCGCGAGCGCAGCATCCTCACCCTCGGCATCGTCGCTGCGATCGGCGAGAGGGGTGAGTTTGCCAACCATCTCCGTGGCGCACGCGTCAACGGCCTTACACGGAACGAACTGCGTGCGGTGCTCGTCCACATCACCATCTATTGTGGGATTCCGGTCGGCGCAGATTGCTTCCAGATAGCAGAAACAATTCTAAGCGAGAGCAAGGAAAGTGAGGTGCAGAAATGAAGCATGAGGATTCGATGATGAGAAACGTAGCAAAGCAGGCCGGGAGCCTCGTGGTTGGCGTTCTGATCCCTGCGATTTGCTGGGCGCATCCAGGTCACGGCGCCGACGGAGGCAACTGGAGTGGCCGCCACTATTTCACCGAGCCCGTCCACCTGGTCGGCGGAGCGCTAGGCCTAGCCGTGCTTCTCATCGGTGCCTCCCTGTGGCGAGTCAGTCGCGCGCACAGGACCCGCGATGGGCTCTTGGATCCGGTAGGTGCATCAATTGCCAATCAGCAAAAAGCCAAGCAATTACAATAAAGAGATATTCACACATGTCTGACCACATCTCAGGACCTCGCGCTATCGCCGACCCAGTCACTGACATCACGGACGTCTTTGCTTTTCCCTGTCCCGAGAGTCCGCGGCATCTCGTCCTGATCATGAATGTGTTTCCCTACGCCGGTGCGTCCGCCTGTTTTTCCGACGCCGTCATATACCGGCTGCGCGTGCGTTCTGTATCTATCGCGCCCAACAGACGCGCGTTCGCCGTTGGAGCCGATGAATTCACATTCGATTGCACGTTCGATGTCCCAGTTAATCCGGACGGCGGGGGAGAACTAGTACAACAGGGCCGCTGCAAGATGCCAAACGGTGAGACCGTTCTCTTTCGCGTGAACGACGAGAACGGTGGTAAGGGCGAAGGCCTACATGTCTTCGCAGGACAAAGGTCCGATCCATTCTTCCTCGACGGTCCGATGGCCGCACAAACCCTCGCGACAAGACAACTCGCGTTCAAGCAAGTCGGTTCCGACAGACTCTACGGCAAGAATGTTTTGGGAATTGTCCTAAAACTTGACTGGGGAACTTTGCTTAAGGGCGGGCCCATGTTCGCCGTCGTCGGCGAGACTCTGACGTCCGGCAAACGTCCAGTCCGTCTGGAGCGGGTTGGCCGGCCGGAAATCAAGAATATCACTCTCGGTGCGAAGATATTCGATCCCGTTAATCGGGATCTCGAGATTCGCGACCTGTACAACAATGAAGACGCCTTCAACCTTTCCGAGCACTACGTTGGAGCGTATCGCGCACGGCTGAACGCCAATCTCGCTTTCTACGATGGCCTCGACGGAAAAACTGATTGGCCGCTCGACGAGCACGGGAACCATCCGCTGATGGAGCTTCTCCTCAAAGATTACCTGGTCGTGGATGCCTCTAAACCGTTTTGCGAAACCAGCTACTTCGAGATTGAGCAGGCCATGCTCAAGGAGCGCGCGCATATTACATGCGGAGGACGATGGCTCAATGAGGACGTAGTCGACTCTATTCTTACGCTGTACGTGAACGCTGGAAACGGTCCACGCATCAGCGACGGTGTCGACGGGCCGATAGCCTGGTCATCCAAAGTATTTCCCTACATGGCGCCACCGAATCGCACACAGGCTGCCTCGTAATGATTGCCGCAACACACATGTACGACGTTACCGAGCTGCCGGCCACAGATGGGACCATTGCGCTGCTGAATCTCCGCGCACAAATCGACAGTCTGGAAGCGGACGTCAGGCTCGTTAACTCCACCGTTGAAAGTCGAGTTGGTCTTATCGAACTGATCACGCTTCGCGGGCTCATCCTCGGCCACATCGCCGATTATCAGCGGGCAGACGAGATGGCGGAACAACTCGTACGCGACGCGGCCACTGACGGGGCTGCTTTTGTCGCACGTGCGCGAACAAGGGCTGTCTTCCATCGGTTTACCGATGCTTTAGACGACATCGATCGAGCTGAGAGACTCGGGCTCAATGCCGAAACTACAAATGGCGACCGTGCCGCGATCTTCCAAGCCCTCGGTCGCTACGATGAAGCCCTTGCCATACGCGAAGAAGCCGCAGACCGTCGAGCGAGTTTTGAAAATGTCGCGGCCCTGGTTGGACTCTATTCCGAAAACGGCGAAATCGACGCAGCAGAACGACTGTACGCGGAAAGCCGCCGGCGATACCGCGGTGTCTCACCGTTTCCACTGGCGCTTCTCGACTTCCAGTTGGGCCTGATGTGGATGAACGAGGGCAGGTTGGATGATGCACGCACGTCATTCGACGCCGCGCGACGCCGTGTCCCGGCTTACGCGCCGGCGCAGGGCCATCTCGCTGAGGTCGAAGCAGAATTGGGGGAAACCGAATCAGCACTCGCCCGCCTGTATTCATTAGCAGCCTCTTCGGATGATCCTGATTACGCTGCGCAACTCGCGCGCATTCTCAGGGACGCGGGCTGCTCCCAATTCCGGCATTGGTGCCGGCTGGCCGCCGCGCGTTATGACGAGTTGGTCGCGACTCACCCGGAGGCCTTCGCGGATCATGCAGCCGAATTCTGGCTTGCTGCGGGCGCTAATCCGGACAAGGCACTCCGGTTGGCGAGAATGAATATCGAGATTCGCAAGACGCCACGCGCGTACGACCTATTGGCGCGGGCTGTCGCCGCAAATGAAGTAGTGGGCGCGAAGGTGATGAAAAGTCATGAGTAACAACCCACACGTCGTTATTGTCGGCGCGGGGTTTGGTGGTTTGGGAGTGGCCGAGGAATTGGCGCACGTCCCCGTCGATGTGACTCTAATTGACCGGCACAACTACCACACGTTCCAGCCGCTGCTTTATCAAGTCGCAACGTCTCTGCTTAATGCTGAAGATGTCGGGGTTCCGGTGCGTAGCATTTTTCGACGCCAGGAAAATGTGACCTTTCGCATGGCAACGGTTTCGGGCGTTGATATTCCAAGCCAGAGAATACAACTAGAGGACGGCACCCAGATCCCTTACGATTATTTGGTGCTCGCGGGGGGAGCGACTGTTAACTACTTCAATACGCCTGGTGCAGCGGAGCATGCGTTTCCGCTCTACACTCTGATGAATGCAGTTACCCTTCGCACCAGAATCCTGGAGCGATTCGAAGCGGCCGACCGCGACTCGACTTTGATTGAAGACGGCGTGTTGAATTTCGTTATCGTCGGCGCAGGTCCCACAGGCGTTGAAATAGCCGGTGCGCTCTCGGATCTGGTGTACAACCTTCTGCCTGACGATTATCACCGGCTCGCGACTGAAAGCGCGCGAGTAATCATTGTGGAGATGGGTAACGAAGTACTCGCTCCGTTCAAGGACAATCTGCGTGCGTACGCTAAAGAAGAACTTAAGCAGCGACGAGTTGAACTTCGTTTGGGAGAAGCGGTCACAGAGGTAGGTCCCGCATATGTGCGTTTTGGGTCGGGGGAACAAATCAAAACCCACACACTGATCTGGGCGGCCGGCGTACGGGCCAATCCCTTGGCGGATGTTCTCGGATTGCCTCAGGGACATGGCAGGCGCATCAAACTGAATCCAGATTTAAGCGTGCCGGAACATCCGGAGATCTCCGTTGTCGGTGATATGGGTGAGGTGGTCTCCGAGGGCAAGGTCCTGCCGCAACTTGGTTCGGTAGCGATGCAGTCGGGAGCGCACGTGGCACAACAGATCTCCCGACGCTTGGCGGGAGAGTCGGCTCAACCATTCAAGTATTGGGATAAGGGTTTTATGGCAACCATCGGGCGTGGAGCTGCGGTCGTGGAGTTTCCGAACCAGCGAACTCTTCAAGGGCAGTTGGCCTACTTCGCGTGGCTGGGCGTTCACCTAACGCTACTAACTGGAATGCGTAACAGGATCGAAACGCTTTGGAACTGGGGTTGGTCTGCGCTCACCCACGACCGAGCCGCGAGAATTATTATTAAGCCTGAGGACGACGAGTGAAAGCCTCCGCCTAAGAGAAAGAGCGTCCGCGCTTCGCCCAAAAACTCTAGCGCAGCCCGCGTGACTCTATCGTTTGAGCAACTCTGCGTACTCGGCTTTGGCTTGCTGGTAGACGGGAAGATCGGCGTCGGCATCCTTCCACAGGGTCAGGAAATCTTCATAGGACTTGCGTGCGGCGGCTTCATTACCCGCCATTTTCTGTGCCCTTGCCATCTGCAAGTGTGACAACGCTCCAATTACAAATCTTCCGATGATACCCGGATGGTCAAGCAGCTTCTGAAACTCTGCCGTTGCCAGACGCCCTTCGCCCATCCGGAGGTACGCAAGCCCGCGAATGTAAACAGGATAAAGACTGTCGAAACCACCGGGCATTGCTAATTCGTATTTTGCTGTAGCACGCAGGATTTCGACGGCTCCTGCTGGATCGTTCGTATTCAACTTCATCGCAGCTCGGATGGTCGGCAGCGAGTAATTCTGGACCATGGTATTCAGTGGAGCTTCCTGGCTGATCGTATCTGCTAGTTTCTGCGCTTGCGCGATGTCTCCTGCTCGTGCAAGGGCCAGAGCCAGGACGAGTTGCGTAGCTCGGTTCTGAACCCCCTTGAGAGAATTTCCTGCTATTCGTCGAGCTTGGACCGAGTTGCCGGCTTCGGCTTCGTGCAACACATCGTCACTGTTGTACAGGTCGGCATAGAGCAACGCTCCTTCCTTCGTCGCCAAATCTTTAGCTTGCGCCAAAACGCGTCGATAGTCGCGGTAGTGGCCGTGGTAACTCTCCACCTGTGCCCTACCGTAGAGGAAATCATGATCAGCACCCGGTTGGCCCACGGCCCAGCTCCACTGCTCCTGCATCACCGGATTGTCCTTTTGCAGGAAAGCTATTTGGACGCGGTAGTCGCGCAATTCGGCGTTGTCGAATTTTCGCGATTCCGCATCAGCGTACGCGTCCTTGGCTTCGTCGATCCGGTCCGTCACAATGGCGCCGCGTATCACCCCACCATAACTGACTGAACTGGGGAGCAAGCGAACTGCTTCCCGCGCTTCGGCGAGAGACCGATCTAGTTGCCCCAGTGACAGCAAGCATACGGCGAAGTTGTAGTGGGCTATAAAATCGTCAGGAAAGGTTTGCACCCATTGCGAGAGAACACCACACATTTTCTCTTGTTCTCCGGTTGCGAGATCGTAATAGACATCCTCTGCATGGAACCGGGCCCTTTCGGTCATGCGAGTGCGTAGCTCGTAGGCTTTCTTTGCAGAGGCTGCAGCTAAAGCCTGTTTACCCAGACTACTATGTGCAAACGCGAGAGCGACATGTGCCATCGTGAAGTCTGGATCTACCTCGATGGCACGCTGGTAATACGGAACAGCACCAGGGAAGTCCCCTGTTAGATGGCGCCTATAGCCCTCAGTCAACAGTTGCAAGGCCTCCGGAGACGCACTCGTCGCTTCGTCTAACGGCTTATTGAACCTGGCAACGGAAGCGTCTGGTTCGCCCAGCTTGGCGCGCAGTTGAGCTGCGGAGACGCCCAGCACATGCACGACCAGAGTTCGACTTGGAGCGTCATTCGATGCTCGCGCTATGGTCATTCCCGATTGACAGTTGATTCCGTCTAGCTCGATATGGAAGCCGTTACCCGCTTCCGCGAGAGAACCAGCTATCACCATTTTGCTGTTCGACCGAACGCAAACTTCACGTGCGGTCTGCGGCGTCATCTTCGTCGGATCGTCAGAAAGGTGGAGCGTCCTTAGTGCCTCGCCGACTTTGTTCGCGGCCAGGACATTGAGGTAGGGCGTCTGCTCCAGACCGGTACGCAATGAGGTGTATAAAGCGTCGTTGAATACGGGATCTCCGGTTTGATTGCTGACGGCGAGGACAATCGTGTCACTGGGGGAAAGCGTCACCTTGTTGCGGAAACGCAGATAGATCCAGGTTCCTGAAGCTACAAGCACGAGCAGCGCGGCTGCCGCGAGCCATCTTAGCGGGCGGCGGCGTGCCGGCTCCGTCCCGCTCCTGACTAGCTCAAGATCGTCACGCATCTGGGCAGCAGACTGGTAGCGTCGCGACCGGTCCTTCTCCAGCGCTTTGGTGATGATGGCGTCCAGTTCGCGCGCGACGGCGGAGTTCAGATCGTGCGCTGGGTTTGGGGTCTGGTTGAGAATCGCGTCCTGGACCAAAGCCGCCGTTTCGCCGGTGAAGGCACGTCGGCCAGCTGCCATCTCGTATATGACCAGCCCAAAGGAAAAAAGGTCGGTGCGGGCGTCCAACTTTTCCTTGCGTAACTGTTCCGGAGACATATAGCCAGCCGTGCCCGGCGTCGTTCCGGGGCGCGTTAAACCTGGGGAGATCCGCTCGATGCTTTCAGCGGTGCTATCAGTGGTGATTTGTTCGTTATCCAGCAAGGGCTGAATGTTTGATGTCCCTATGTCCCTTTCGGCAACTTCTTCACTCTCCGCCAATTTCGCCAATCCAAAGTCGAGAATCTTCACGTGGCCTTGCTTCGTCAGAAAAATGTTTCCCGGCTTGATGTCGCGATGAATGATCTCCTTATCGTGAGCAGCCTGTAGCCCGTTGCAAATTTGAATAGCTACATCCAAAAGCGTATCGAATAAGACTGGCTTTGGCGCCGAGCTATCTATGCGATGAAGCAGAGTGTCTCCTTCAAGTAGCTCCATAGCGATGAAAGGCTGGCCTTCATACTCTTCAACTCCGTAGATCGTGCAGATGTTGGGATGATTCAGCGCTGAGGCTGTTTGCGCCTCACGCTCAAAGCGGCGGAGAGCAACCGGATCGCTGGCCAACTCTTCAGGGAGAAACTTAAGGGCCACGCGCCGGCCCAACTTGAGGTCCTCTGCCTCGAAGACCATTCCCATGCCGCCACCGCCTATGATTCTAAGTACGCGATAATGGGAAACTTTCTTACCGATGAGCGCGGCAGCTCCGGCTGGAGGTTGTACGATGGGAGTCTCCGGGCGATGGACTTCTGTTGTCGTTTCCAGAAACTCAACAGCTACAGCTAGTCGATACCCGCGCCGCGCCAAGGTCTCGATGTAGGTGGGGTTGTTTGCTGAATCACCCAGCACTTTCCGAAGAATCCCGATGGCCACGTTGATGCTATGGTCGAAGTCTACAATGGTGCTATTGGGCCAGAGCTTTCGTCTGATTTCCTCGCGGGTTACGATCGTGCCGCCCGGCTCAATCAGCATTCGGAGAACTTGGAATGGCTGCTC
The DNA here is from genome assembly GCA_025463135.1 of Acidobacteriota bacterium. GTDB lineage: Bacteria > Acidobacteriota > Blastocatellia > Pyrinomonadales > Pyrinomonadaceae > JAOAPY01. The sequence goes on along the minus strand of JAOAPY010000028.1, from coordinate 16,564 downwards.
TCTGAGGAGGACCTTCTGATCTCGATCAACCGCCGAAGACAGCTCACCCGTCTTGAGATCAAGCTCAAAGTCTCCGATTCGCACGCGACCTGATAATGGACGTTCCATAGGTGCTGTCGAAATTGCAAAGTGTACTACTTGCGCAGCTTGGTTAGAAGGACCCCAGAATTACAGCAAATGACTACAAAATGACCCGCAGTGCATTTACTCGCTGATGGGGGAGGCGTAAAAGTTGATTTGAAAGAAATGCGAGGCAAGAGGCACTAGTTAGAAGCATGACTTCCAGGAGGTTCAATGACCTTTAGTATTTTGTCAGATTCACAGCCGCTCTCCGAAGGTTTGCCCACGAGTTCAGGAGTCGCGGACATGAAAGCGGATCAGCAGCTTTCAATTTCCGAAGACATGGCAGGTATTGCCGACTTCGCTGGAATCGTTGGTCGGAGTTCAGCACTGCGGCAAGTCCTGCACCTTGTGGAAATGGTAGCCGCCAGCGACGCCACCGTACTCTTGCTGGGCGAGACCGGCACGGGCAAGGAGCTGATCGCCCGCGCCATTCACGAACGCAGCCGGCGTCAGAAGGAAGCGTTTCTCACTCTCAACTGCGCCGCGATTCCTAGTTTGCTGTTTGAGAGTGAACTCTTTGGACATGAACGCGGGGCTTTCACCGGGGCGTATATGCAGAAGGTAGGCCGGTTCGAGTTGGCTGATCGAGGTACTCTGTTCCTCGACGAGGTGGGTGAAATGCCACTTGAACTGCAGCCGAAACTTTTGCGCACCTTGCAGGAGCGTACGTACGAGAGAGTAGGTAGCGCGCGGACCAAGAAAGTTAACGTGCGACTGGTGGCAGCGACTAATTGCGATCTGGAAGAGATGATGTCGGAGAGGCAATTCCGGAGTGATCTTTACTATCGATTGAACGTGTTCCCGATCCGTATTCCACCGTTGCGCGAACGTCGTGCAGACATTCCATTGCTGGTACAACACTTCACGCAGAAGTACGCTCGCACAATGGGAAAACGAATCGACGCAGTGCCGGCGACGACGATGCAGAAACTGGAGCGTTGGTCCTGGCCAGGAAATGTGCGCGAGCTAGAGAATCTTGTAGAGCGATCTGTGATCCTTACAAATGGCAACACACTCGCGGTTTCTTTACCTGAAAAGGGGAACGGAGCGATAGATGCGTCGGAAGTCGTCGGTAACTTCGAGGAGCAAGAGAGAATTGTTAATACTCTCAAGGAGACCAAAGGACGGGTGAGTGGTCCCAATGGAGCAGCATCCCGATTAGGTGTGAAACGAAGCACCTTGCTCGACCGCATGAAAAGGCTCGGCATTGATGCGCGAGAGGTCAGGACTAATCTTATGTATTCAGAAGTTGCGGCGAATTGAATGTCGCTCTTTGAAGTGAGATCTTGAGATGAGTCAAACAGATTCGATCAAGCTGGCCGTGCCGGTGAACGAGCGCGACCACGTGATGGGCCCAGCCAATGCGGCGGTTACATTGGTCAATTATGGCGACTACCAGTGTCCAGGCTGTCAACAAAGACATCGGTCCACCGAGAAGATGGCTCGTGAACTGCTGGACAGAGTGCGTTTGGTTCATCGACATTTCCCGCTCGTGAAAAGCCATCCGCGTGCGCTGCGTGCAGCCGAGGCAGCGGAAGCCGCCGCAGCTCAAGGCAAGTTCTGGGAGATGCACCGGCTGCTTTATCTCCATCCTGACAAACTACGAGATCGAGACCTACATAGGTATGGCAACGAGGTTGGACTTGATCTTGAAAGATTTGATCGCGAGATGGCCAGCGGCATCTATGCCGAGCAAATATTGAAGGATTTTTCTTTCAGCCTGAACCACGGGATCACCGGCACACCGACTACTTTTATCAATGGTGTGCGTTATGCGATGAGCGCCGTGGAATTGGTAATGGCGGTAAAGGCCTGTCTTAATGAGCGAGAGGGTTACGAGTGATTTCATGTATTCACAAGCGCCGCGGATTTGAATGCGTCTTCTGCCCGCCATAAAGTACTGGATTGTTGAATCACCGAGTTCACGCGTCCGGCTTTACTATTTCCTGCCTTGGGTGTTCGCTGAGTCTTGGTTCCAGTCATGAACGACTTACTTGCAGCTCGGTCGCAGATGGCGATGTCACTGGCTTTTCACATCGTCTTTGCGGCAATCGGTATTGCTATGCCGCTTCTAATGATCATTGCTGAGTGGCAATGGCTGCGGACGAAAGACGAAGTCTATCTGGCATTGGCAAAAAGGTGGGCCAAGGGAACGGCAATACTATTCGCGGTCGGCGCTGTTTCAGGCACTGTGCTTTCATTCGAGTTGGGATTGCTGTGGCCAGGTTTCATGCGTTACGCAGGCGCGATTATCGGCATGCCATTCTCGCTCGAAGGATTCGCATTCTTCACCGAAGCGATCTTCTTGGGCGTCTATCTCTATGGTTGGAATCGCGTGCCGCCGCGAGCACATTTGTTCGCAGGCGCGATGGTCGCTATAAGCGGTGCGCTCTCGGGCATTTTCGTCGTCATCGCTAATGCCTGGATGAACACTCCCACGGGTTTCCACGTCGTTGATGGCAGACCTGTCGATATCGATCCACTTGCGGCGATGATGAATCCTGCGGCGTTCGCGCAAACCCTTCACATGACTCTGGCCGCTTATGCAGCGACGGGATTTGTCGTCGCCGGTATTCATGCGTTCATGCTGCGGCGCGATGCAAACAACCGATTTCACAAAGCCGCGCTGGCCATCGCGCTAACGGTTGGGGGAACTGCGGCGATTCTTCAACCTTTGAGTGGCGATCTGCTCGCTAAGATGGTGGCGAAGAATCTCCCGGTGAAACTCGCAGCGCTCGAGGGACAATTTGCGACCGAGAAGGGCGCGCCGCTCCGCATCGGCGGCATTCCAGATGAAGGTGCAGGAGTAACCCGGTACGCGATTCAGATTCCGTACGGGTTGAGCATACTGGCATATAACGATCCACATGCGACCGTTAAAGGCTTGAACGACTTTCCCGCAACAGAGCGTCCACCAGTTGCAATTGTGCACGTCTCGTTTCAAATCATGGTGGCGTGCGGATTGGCGATGATGCTTGTTGCAGCCTGGGCGGCGTGGCGATATTGGCGGGCCAGGCGGAAAAAATCTGAAACATGGCTGTCGTCAAAGTGGTTTCTGCGTGCGCTTGTTTTAGCTGCGCCGCTCGGCTTCATCGCCATCGAGACCGGCTGGGTGGTCACCGAAGTCGGTCGTCAGCCCTGGATTATTTATGGTGTTATGAAGACGGCTGAAGCCGTCACGCCCGTACCAGGATTGGTCGTGCCTTTCATTGCCTTCACGTTTCTCTATATTTTTCTGGCCGCCATTACAGTTTGGTTGCTACTGAGACAGGTTGCAGCGAGCCCGCAAGCTTTTGGATCAGACGGACAGGAGGTGAGGCTTGCCGCTTGAAACGATTATAGCGGGTGTAATGATCTCTGCCCTGATCCTCTATGCGTTGCTGGGCGGCGCAGATTACGGTGGCGGAGTTTGGGATCTGTTTGCTTTTGGCAAGCGCGCGCCGGCACAGCGGGCGCTCATTGCACAAGCGATTGGCCCAGTCTGGGAAGCGAATCACGTCTGGCTGATCCTTGTGATTGTGGTTCTCTTCACAGCCTTCCCACCCGCGTTTGCTGCTATTTCAATTGCACTCCATATTCCACTCACGCTGTTGCTGATCGGAATCGTCCTGCGGGGCACAACGTTTACGTTTCGCGCTCATGATGCGCAGCGCGATGACGTGCAGCGTCGTTGGAGCCTGCTCTTCTCGATAGCCAGCATCATCACGCCGGTGCTGTTGGGCATCGTGCTCGGCGCTATCGCATCGGGAACTATCCGGGTCGAAAATGGTGTAGTGGTATCAGACTTTCTCAAGTCGTGGCTGGCGCCGTTTCCTTTTGCCGTGGGCTTTTTCGCGCTCTCGTTGTTCGCATTTCTCGCGGCGGTTTATTTGACTGTAGAAGCGTCTCAGCCCGAACTGCAGGAAGATTTTCGAATGCGAGCGTTGATCGCAGGCTTCGCAGTCGGCATATTGGCATTAATCGTTTTTCTATTAGCCGGAACGGGCGCACCGACCGTGCGCGCTGGTATCAGCCGAAGCTGGTGGGCGTTAGCGTTGCACCTCGGCACCGCAGTAGTCGCCGTGGGCGCGTTCTATACTTTGTGGATCAGAAAATACAGAGTGGCACGCCTCTGTGCGGCAGCACAGGTAACTCTGATTCTCCTTGGCTGGGCGTTTGCGCAATTCCCGTATCTTGTCGAACCGGACATCACTATCTACTCCGCTGCCGCGTCGCACGCCACATTGCGGTTGCTAGTCATTGCGCTTGCCGTGGGGGTGCTCGTGCTCTTTCCTTCTTACTATTACCTATTTCGCATTTTCAAAAGTGAAGTGTCTGCCGCTCCTCCTTCGGCGAGTCAGAAACTCAGTTGATCTGAAATATCCTCTCAGAACCATATCGAAAACTGAGTGCGCCAAGAATATATAAGAACGGGCGGTGCACTAAAAAGATTCATACATCACAATAATCCCCGATCCTTGCACAACAAATCAAGATTCTTCCCACTTGCCCCATTTGGCACTCTATAAAAGTTTCCTTGTATCCTGCCGAACAGAATGGCGCACTCCATGGGGACGTCACGTTTGGCGGAAAACTAGAGCATTACCTTGTAGTCGCTTTGGGACTATGACTTCCTCGGGTCGACTTGAAATGATGTGAGATTGACATTGTCTATCTGTGAAGATAAATCCATCGAAGCCGAGCAACGGCAAGCTCTGCCGCTTGGAGCGGGGTCCCTCAATGTGACGTCCCCCTGGCTTTCTACGTTGGACTCAGGTTGAGCTCGCCAGCTTTCCAGGGTCTCCATTTGCAAACACCACCGGTGGGCCCTTCGACGCTTCAAAATTGGTTCGACTTATCCTCGCGGTTACGCGTGTCATGGTTCCGCCCTAAAGCCGATTGAGGGATGGTGTTTTCTCAACTCTCCAATCAGATGCTCCTTTACCACATGAGTGTACCTCTGCGTGGTAGCTATAGACGCATGGCCAAGGAATTCCTGTACAACTCGTATGTCCATGCCATTCCGCAGAAGTAGTGTTGCCACAGTATGACGCAACATATGTGGCGTAACGTGTCGCTCAATTCCAGAACCTCGACGAAATTGGGCAATGACGTTCGCCATTCCTTGAGTTGAGAGACGCTGGCCCGAGGCGTTCAGGAAGAGAGCCGGGCTTTCCGTAAGAAGATGTGATCGGGTCTCCAAGTGTTGTTTTTGGATTCGCACTGTTTGCTGATCAACCACGTAGGCCAATCTATCTCTCCCGCCTTTTCCTTGAATCCTAAATACCGATTCAGCTATTTGAAAGTCTTCAACGTTGAGTGATGCGGCTTCGCCGACCCGCATTCCTGTCGCAAAGAGAAGATCGACCAACGCCAAATTACGAAGTGCTCGATATTCCTGCGAAGAAGCCCGCACCGCTTCATCTTTCGATAATGCCAAACCCTTATGCGGCGCTGAAGTAAGCTTACCGCGTGCTCCGGCGTACGCAAGAAGTCCTCGCATTTCCGCTTCTGTGAGCGCTCTAGGTAGCTGTTCAATTCGTCCAAGACTGAGTTTGACCCGCCAAAAAGGCGACTCAGCTAGTACAGCTCTTCGCACCCAATAAGAACAAAAAACTTTAAGAACTACCATCTTGCGGCGCATGGAAGCAGGAGAATAACCTTCTTTTCGGAGGTGTGCTGCCCATTCTTCAATGAGGACTCCGCGCAAGGACTGAAGGGGCAATTCCTTTCCTGCATATACCGCAAATTGCTGTAAGTCAGAGCCGTATGCCGCCCTGGTTTTCTTACTGCGATCATTTGTGGCGAAATAGCCACTCAAGAACTCTCCGATAGCTTTTGTCATCTGCATAGCACACCTCGAAGCAAGTCCCCGTTTGGGGACAAGCGCAACTTGTAGAGCGTGTTAACTTATTAGGCGGTAGGTCTTGAAAGCGCTGCCGAGTTTAGTTACGAGTTGTAGAGTTTTCAAGGAAAATCGGTACAAACCGTATCATTGTGATTCCACCTAAACAGGCGGCGAAATCTCAGAAAAAGACTTCACTTGCACTAAAGGGTTGTTCTAACGAGGGTTTTAGCGAGATAATTGCTCCCCAGAACGCAGTCTTTGACGTTTCTAGGCTTTCTCTCGAATACAGATAACAGAGAATTATCGCTAATGAGGTCATCATAGGTCGGCGACTCACCATACTGATATGGCCCGCATCATTCCCGAAGCCTCTTGGCGAAAATCCTTCCTTTTGCCGGACGGCCGATACGACGGGAAAAAGTTTGAGAATCTTTCGCTAAAGTTGCTCGAGTCTCTTTACGGCCGAGGTTGGAAGTCCACACAAGCGACTCGGGACGGGTCGAGGGACTTCGAAAAACGCGATGGGCATGGATGGTTGTGGGCAGAGTGCAAAGCTTACAGCGACCGGCTATCGGTTTATGTCGTTTCGCCAACTTTGGTGATGGCGATTATTGAAGATCCCCACACTGTCATTGTGGTGTCTCGTAGTCAATTGAATGATAACGCCCTTCGTCACCTCGCTGCTTTTCAGAAAGCCTCAGGCAAAAGAATTGTTGCACTGGATGGTTCGGTCTTAGATAACGCTGTCTTGGGAACCGGCCTCTACAGAGCTTTCTTTCCGAGCCAGTCCTGCCCTCAAGCCTCTCTCTCAGGGCTGCAATTGCGCTACTCACTTACGCCGGACGCACTCACTGAGGCGATAGATACTAGCCTCGTTCCCTACATCACTGGGGCTCACAGCAAACGGCCGATCCAAGCCGTTCGTTACGGGCTCATTCGCATTGACTTTTCCTTAAGGAACTTAAGTTCAAGCACCGCAGCCGAAATCAGACTAGAGTTGATGAAAGAGAAATTGGATTCACGGCTACGTCTAGTCTCCTTTGGAGGACACAGACGAGCCAGTTCGGTAACACTAAGAATTCCTGGCGCTGGCATTGTTCAGACATCCTTAATCATACAACCGTGTGAAGCCGGTGAGCGGCTTAGTCTCCCGACTGTAAGGGCCATCGGAGAGGGGATACCTGATCGACCGATTGAGACCGGAACTGTCAATGTGTCCCACCTCTTTCAAATCGACGTTGTCGGCAAAGGACACCGACAGATTCTTGACCAGGCGAGTAGCTTCACGCGGAATCGTAGAAAACCAGTTGTCATCGTCGCCGAAGGCGCAAGTGGTACCGGCAAAAGCCGTCTAATGTTGGAAATCGCGAAAGTCGGTTTGGAAGAGGGTTTTCGTTGCCACTTGTATGACCCGGAATTCGAGGACGCAAAATCCGCTGAAAATGTTGTGCGCGATATTGTGGCCGATGTGAGTGAGTTACCTCGGTTAAGGGGCGTCGCTGAACAAGATCATTACTCTGAGGAAGCGCTCTCCAATAGCTCGATCCTTGCGCGCGCCCTTTATGATCCTAGCTTTGCCTTTTGGGACCACATCGATGACGTAGTTTCCGGAGTCATTTCTCTCTTATCGAAGAAGCCCACCATATTACTTATCGACAACCTTCAGTTCACAAATGATCGATTCGCAGAGTTTGTGGAATCGCTAATACTTCAGCTTCAACACTTGTCGAACAAGAACATAATATTAGTTCTGTCGATCAACAGTGACTTCATCCCCCCAGAAGGCAGGATCAACGAATTAGCAGCGAAACTCAGGGGGTGGGGTACGGATACGTTGCGCAGTCGTACCGTCCATTATTCCGAACTCAAGGAATTTGACAGGGATGACGTGGCTGAGTTTGTTGCCGCAGCACTTTCTGGCCGAGATTCCTCGCCGAAAGCTGTGCGGCTGTATGAGCGAACTTTGGCCCTGCTTAGACGAAGGGTTCAACCGAGACCGCTTAACCTATGGCAGAGCTTGATGTACTTGGCCGACGAGGGGATTCTCAGCCTTGAAGACGACCGCTTGAGGCTCAGAGGCGGCGAACAACTGCTGAGTCGACTGGATAATATTCCGAAGGGGCTTCAAGACCTGTTGCGACTGCGCTGGGAGCGCATTCGGAAGAGCAGCAATAGGAGTGGCATTGCGGAGCCCGAACTAGACCGAACCGTTCGAGTTGCCTATCTATTAGGTAACGATGCTAGGGAGCAACTCTTGTCAATGGGCGCAACCGCGAGAGCAATCGACCTATTGATTCGGGTGGGAATACTGGCGAGCCAGCGTGGAGGCTTCATTCAGTTCTTTCATAGCCAAGTTTTTAATTTTTTCCGAAAGCAATTCCACCAGCTGAAAAAGGGCACTGCTGTAGCCCTTAAGTCTAAGTTTCAATCACACGGCCTTAGTAGCACTAAGTTTCAGCAATACTTCCTTATATGTCATTTCGCCGGTGCAGTTACAAGTGCGTCCATAGTAGCTACTGTTCGTAATATGGACCACAACGGCCTCACGCCTGACTATTGGCGCCAATACACAGATGTCTTATTAACCTATCTAACAGATTCACGCCGATCAGTTAGCGGCACTGTGCTGACGGGAGTCAGACTCATTGGAGATTGGCAACAGAGGTTCGAATCGCTTCTGCAAGGTGGTGGAACTCTCCGAAATTTTCTTACACAGCGGGTACTAAAGACTTCTCGCAGATCCCTGCCGGGTGAAGCTCTTTTCGAATTCTATACGGCCACTGTAAATGCTTGCCTAGCTTTATATGATGACACCGAGGCACTCGAAGTGACAACGATGGCGCTAGGTGACTTGCGGCAAATCAGATTTGAAAATAGAGAACGGCGTGATGCCTTCCTCGCGGCCATTCTCAATCGAAAGGCTGCTACCCTGAAGAACTTTGGCCGCATAGAAGATGCCTTGGACGCGGGCGACGAGGCACTGAAACGATTTAAAAGGATTGGAGATCAGTCGATGATGGTTGAGACTCTGTTCGATCTAGGCGCGATATTGTTTGCGCTTCCACGACGCAGACCTGAAGCTCGAAAACTATTCGACGAGGGATCGCACATTTACGTGCTTAACAAGCATGCGATGCGTGAGCCCGCACCTTGTCGATATTTCTACGTGAGGTCGGAATTAGCAATTCATGACCACGATTTCACCACGGCCTACGACTTCTGCAAGAGTGGCGCGAAACACGCAGAACGTGTAGGAAACAGCTTCTGGGGAATAAGGCTACTCTTATTAGAAGCAGTGGCTCACCTGCTTACAGCAGGGCGTGACAAGCGTAAACTTAAAGCTGTTAATGAATTGCTGATCAAGGCAAGAGACTGGGCAAACGTATCTCATGCCGATCGCTCGCGTTGGGCAATTTCCTATTTGGATGCCAAATTTCTCGTTCGGACCGGCGATTATGCACGAGCGACTCGAGCGTTTTCCGACGCAATTAATTCCTTGGCTATGAAACTTCGAACGCCAGAGCAAGTTGCGTGGAAGAGTCCGCTTCTTCGGGACATTGCAGCGACGTGTCGACGATATGGGTTGTTGTTGGACAAGGCCAAGGTTTCCCTTTTGCCCAATGGCGCCGTACAAGCCGAAATACTTGAAATTCTCGCTATGTCCGATAAAACGTTCAAGGCATTTGAGCGAAGCAGAGTCCAAGAAGCAGCCTTTGTATACCAGAATGAAGCCATCGAGTCCCCTTAACGACGCGTGATCCTTAAGCCTTCCAGGTAGAGAACGTCGACTCCGCTCTGCGTGAGGAAACGAATGGCCTGATCTGGAGTCTCTACTATCGGTTCTCCTGGTCCGTTCATTGACGTATTCAACAGGACAGGAAGACCGGTCAAGTCTTTGAAGGCCGCGAGCACAGAGTAGAAGCGGCCGCCCTCAACGGTCACGGTCTGCACCCGTGCCGAACCGTCGACATGTGTGATTGCCGCTAAGGAAGGATCAAGAACTTGGGTGGTTAGGAGCATGAACGGAGAATCTGGTGGCATGCGCAAAAAGTCGAAGTAGCCGGAGGCATCTTCTTGCAGAACCGCTGGGGCAAATGGCCGCCATAATTCTCTACCCTTCATACGGTTCACCAGTTGGTGCATTAATCGCGGCCTGGGATCCGCAAGAACCGAACGATGGCCCAAAGCTCGCGGTCCCATCTCAGATCCGCCCTCGAACCAAGCAACGACCTTACCTAAAGAGAGATCCTGTGCAGCACTGCGAGACGAATCGGTACATTCTTCCATTCTTATAACTTCTCGGTTTGTTTGTGCGGCAGAGAGTATTTCGGATCGCGAATATGGCTTGCTGTAGGTTTCAGCAATTCCGAAAGACATTGTGCGCTCAAGTTCGTTGTCCATTAATGAGTGATGGATCCATAGAGCGGCCCCAATCGACAACCCACTGTCGTCGCAGTTGGGCTCAATAAAGACTCTTGAAAAGCCACCTTCGTTGCACACTCGGCTGTTCGAAGGGCAGTTGAGCGCCGCTCCTCCCGACAAGCACAACGTATCAACACGGATATTTTGACGCCTCACAGTTTCATTCATGAGTTGCGTCAATGCTAACCAACTCTCTTCGAATAGAGCTTGAGTACTTGCCGCAAGATTCACTTGAAACTCGCTGAACGGCAGAGAACTACCACTCGGATCGTTTTCTTCGTGCCCGAATTCGCGCGAACGATTGCGTGCGAATTCGATCCAGCCCTGAGCTGTCCCATCGATCTTGAAACGCTCATGATCGTAAGGATCCCCCACAAAACGTTGGTCATAATAGACTGGCGAGCCATATGGCGCGAGCCCCATAAGCTTTCCCGGGCCGCCGACAGGATCGAGACCAATTGAGCGAGCTACGTAGTCATAAAGATGTCCGTGCGTCAGGAAGTGTGGCGCGACGGCAATCAGTCGATTCTCCAGACCCAGGTAGATACCCCCATTCGAGAAGGCCGTCCGTCTGCCTCCATAGCCGTCATTTGTGAGAATGATGGCTCGCTGCGAGCCGGAACGGAAATACGATGACGCGGCATGGGCCAGATGGTGATCCACCCGAACTCCAGCGATCGAGCGTCCATCAAAAGTGACACGTAGCGGATAATGAAACCCGAGTTGCTTCCGTTCGTCTGCAACACACGAGTCAATATTGATGGAACTAACGTTGCGAAGTCCATGCGGATCGCGCCATTCAGGGATCTCAATATGGGCGTCCAGCCAAGGAAAACAACGAAGCTGTTCGTAAGGAATAGAACCATATTCAGCAAGATAATTTCTGAAAGCCGGATGAGCTTTGGGATCGGCCGGCGTCCCCAAGACTCGCTTAACCATAGATGGAACACAAAGACGCATCACCGCCTCTGGATCGGAGCCAAGGCTCTCTACTAGCAAAGCTGGACGGCCAATCCTCATCGAGGCGTCATAGGACAGAGAAAATCCTTTGAAGTTGTAAAGGATGGGCTCACAGCCCTGAGTTGACGTGACGGCTACCGCGTCGATTTCGTTAACCGTGACGCCAGACCTATCCAATGCTAACTCGACGATTTGTCGGTCGAGTGAATAAGCATGCTTGATCCGGGAAAGACGTTCGCGTTGAAGAAAGGTTGAGAGGTGACCATCAATGACGACAGCGACGCTCGCATCATGACCGAAGTGCAGCCCCAATACTACGGACATGATTCACATTGAGCCTCGACTATCTCATCAAAGAGATAGGCATTAGCATGGCGATCGATTACTAGGTCGGCTCGGGTATCGCGGGCTGATCGCCAAAGCGCATTGAACCGAAGGCTGAAAGAACGATCGACCACTATCAACAGTGGTCCGCCATAACGAAGAACTCTTGTCTCAACCACGTCGGGCAGAGCAATGAACTCCAGATCACGCTTGGGCGGTGTCCATCGGCAGAGTTCCTTAACGGTGGTGTAAGTCTGAACCAGAGGCAGCACCTCATTGAGGTCGATCAGGGTGGAAAGATTCACCAATCCGAATGGACCACACGATGAAAGGTGGCTTATGTAAGGCGCCAGGGCCTCGTTTAGATATTCCGGATAGTCAATCTCTAATAGCTCTGAGTTTTTTAGAGTGAAATGCGCCCTGTCATCAATTTGAAAAGGCGCTCGAACAATGTTCGATGATTGACCACGGTGATAGGCAGCGGCGTCGCCAACAACCCACACCTCCCGTTTCGCCTCCTTGAGGCGTAATGAGAGGTCGAGGTCCTGATAGTGGTAACGTAGTGATTCATCAAACCCGCCAAGGCTACGAAAAAGTTCTCGTTCGATCATCATGACGGCGGAGCATGCCATCTGAACACGGCGCGATTTCTGGACTCGATTGTCAGTTTTGGGGGAATCTAGGTAGGGGTGGAAATTGTTTAGTCGAGTGCGGCCGATTCCAAAATCAAGAATGCGGTCGGTACGGTAGTTCAGCAGCTTGGAGCTCGTAATACCGATTTCAGGGCGGGCATCGCGTAGTTGACGGTGCTTGGCAATCCAACCTGCCTGCGGGAAAAAAGTATCCGCGTCACAGAATAGTAAGAGATCGCCCCGTGCCTCCTCGGCACCCAGGTTGATTGCGGCGGGATAACCGAGCGGTTCGTCGTGCTGCAGGATTCTGAGGACTCCATCGTAGTTAGAGGGAGCGACCGCCGAAGTGGCGTTACCGTTAGAAACCACGATAACTTCTGCAATGTCGTTAAGATCCTTGGCCAAAGAAGCCAAGCAAACATCAAGGTAGAATGCTGGGCCGTGATAAGGAATGATGACCGACACGGACATGATAATTCTCTGTTATCTGTATCGAGACAGATGAATGCGAACTGCTTGGCGCGTTGACGTGCCAGCCCATACTGATGGAGAAGAAGCGAGGAAACTGATTGACTGTTTGTATAGGCCAGACATACCGTTGGTTGAGTACCCAAATGTGGATAGCAACTCGCTGACTCAAAGTGAGGCAAACAATGTCCACATGATTGCCCGTGATGGAACTGAGCGATTCTTCACTGTTTATTGTCTGACGTGCGCTGATCTTCGTCCGGAAGACTCTTGCTCTTAAACTGAGGTGGTTGTTGGAGACCAGGTTTGGCGAGATAATACAATCTGGAATCTCAAGGCGTTCGTTTGGATAACAAGGAGTTATCATTAATTGAAACTAGGATAGCCAAGCCAAGGGGGATACTTTTTCGTTATCACGTGCTGCCGTGCTAACGCCGGGCAAGGTGTGCGCCATGCGCCACGCTTCGAAAGCGTTACTTTGTTCGAGCAGGTAGTCTTGACTGAGGGTGTCCTCATTGAAGGGAACGCGGAATGGGTTTCTTTCTACATTAACAATCCGAGGAAGCAGCACATGCTGTTGAAAGACCCTGCTTCTTGGAACAAGCTATGCAGTTCGCTTGATGTTATCGGGGATACTGAATGGGCTTTTGAAGCTTATGCGAACATGTCCGAGCCGAAATCGGTTGGCGAGAATTACATACTCCTCTACGGCATACTTCAAGTAATGTTCGTCCAACAGGACGCTGTGGCTCATCTAGCGGAATCGCTGGATATCCGGTACTGCCCGGACCCACTCATCAAAACCATACGTGAACTCCGCAATAATAGTATCGGATATCCCACGAAGAGAGGTGGCGGGAAGGGAAGTGCGTTCAATTTCATATCGCAAATATCGATGCACAAAGGTGGGTTCACGCTGTTAACTACATACGCAACCCACGACACCACATTTCAACACGTCGATATCCCACCGTTGATCGAGTCACAGAGAAACCTGATCAAAACAGCTCTTAACGATGTACTTGAGAAGCTTAAGGAAGAGGAAATGAAACACAAAGAGGAGTTCAAGTCGAAAAAGCTAGCTGATGTGTTTCCGCCAACATTGGGTTATTTTTTTGAGAAAATAGGGGAAGCCATTCATGGAAATAAGCCGTCAGAATTTGGGACTATCCATGTCGATCTCGTCGCTAAGCTTATTGAAAGCTTTAAGGCCGCTCTTAAGGAACGAGGCCTATTGGGAGCACACGACTCAATAGACTATGACCTGAATTTGATTGAGTATCCACTGGAAGAATTGCGGCAGTTCTTCATAAACCCTGAAGCTTCCAAGTTAAATGCCAAAGACGCAGATATCTTTAAATACTTCCTCAAGAAACATATTGACGGGCTGATTAGGTTCGCGGAGGAACTCTATGAGGACTAACGCCCCCATCGCATCGGTTGCGTAAATGTTGGATTCAACCCTCCAAACCACTTTTACGCAACAGATCCCACCTTATTTAGGTAACCGTATTTTTTTGGATCAAAAGCCGTTATCCTACGGTTACGTAAATCTGATGTGCCATTGCGGTCTCCAAGTTGTTGATTTGATTGAAGCGTCATTTTTCTATTGCGCGCAGTGAGTTTTCGTTCCATTGCGTAAAGTTGATTCTATCCCGATGTATTACGTAAATCTTGGTATTAACCCGGGGCCCGACCCATTCTACGCTTTTTGCTAAGAAATTCGCACAAAAAGCAATTCTAAATAATTTGCGCAGACCTCACTGGGGCAGCCAGCCCGGCCCCACAACCTGCCGCAACCCTAATGTTCCATTGTAAGTTCAAGTAGAAGCTTCCAGTGCAACTTCGAAATGTGCCTATGTATGCTTTACTCACCGTCGGAGAGCTTTGCACAAAAAGTCGCAACGCTAGCCACTTGAGAAAACTTTCAGAGAACGAATAACGCTGAAGGCGTTGGCTAATGTCAGCCCAGGGGTTGCGCTTTGTGTTCAATATCATGACATGGTTGCCACTCTCCTATCATGACATGGTTGACAGTTAGCAGGGTAATCTAAAGCTCAAGGAGGAGCTGAGATGCCCTGGAAAACGGAGAGTGTGATGGAGCAACGGTTAAGCTTTTTGAATTGAAGCGCGTAAACAGAAAGCGAATCTGAGTGAGTTGAGTCGACGCTACGGGGTCAGTCGGCAGACGGGCTACAAATGGCTGAGGCGATATGAAGCAGCCGGGACAATAGCAGGGCTGCAGGAGCTATCGCGACGGCCGCACCATAGCCCGCGGCAAACAAGTGCGGCAGCTGAGCAGCGTGTATTAGCGGTCAGAGATGAGAAGGGATGGGGCGCTGAGAAGATCCAGTATGTAGTAGCGAAAGAGGGAGTGGCACTATCAGCGATCACCATCCATCGCATATTGAAACGCAACAATAGAATCAGGCCGGAGAACAAGCGGCGGCCGGCAGCAGGACAATTTGCGCGGGCGCGTTGCAATGAACTAGCGCAAATGGATTTCAAAGGTGATTACTGGTTGGCAGCTGGCGGAAAGTGCTATCCGTTTTCGTTGCTCGACGATTGTAGCCGGTACTTGCTGGGTCTGTGGCCGTTACCAGGCACTGATGCCAAGGGCGTTCAGGAGGTGCGGAAGCCGCATTTTCAGCAGTTGGGAGTGCCGGAAGAAATGCTGATGGACCATGGTTCTACCTGGTATGCCAACATGAGCCAGCATGGTTTGACGTGGCTCTCGATTTGGCTCATCAAGCAGGGCGTGAAGCTGAAGTATTCGGGCGTCCATCATCCGCAGACCCAAGGAAAGGTGGAACGGTTTCATCGCACTTTGAAGGAGCGTACGAAGCATCGCGGTGAGCCGGGCACCATGGGCGAATGGGAAGCCTGGGCCCAAGAGGTGCGTCAGGAATACAACGAGCAACGACCGCACGAAGCGCTCGGCATGAAGACGCCGGCCGAGGTCTATACCACTGAGAACTTGCGCCCTTACCAGGAGCACCGGCCGGAATGGGAATATGGCGGCGGTGAAGTTAGAAGACTCGAGAATGAAGGTGGCTTGAGTAAGTACGGCTGCTGGTATTTCGTGTGCGAAGCCCTGGCCAAAGAACGCGTCAGAGTTGACGAGTTTGATGGCAAGCTAACGGTCACCTTTCGCCACTTAACTATACGCGAAATTGACCTTCACACCCGGACCAGCACCCCGGTGCTGCTCCGGATGTGAAATCAAAAACCTAACGCTATGGAGCAGTGAAGCCAGACAAAACTGTCAACGATGTCATGATAGCCAACTGTCAACTATGTCTTGACACCCAACAGCTTTGGCAACCCTGGGTGAAGGTACTCATTTCTAGAAGGAGCAACTCTGAAAGAGTTGCGTTGGCGTTAATTACCGCAAAACCGCGCAACTCTTTCACGGTTGCGAACAATCTCCTCGGGCACTTTTGAACCCAGGGTTTCAACCCTGGGCTGACGTTAGCGAACGCCTTCAGTGTTATTCGTTCTCTGAAAGTCTCTCAAGTGGCTAGCGTTGTGACTTTTTGTGCAAAGCTCCGTCGGAGGTCAGGTGTATGCAACGCATTAGAGAAAAAGGGTGGGAACGACGGCTCGAAGATCGGGCGCCGGAAGATTTTGGGCTAGTATGTGCGTTCGGGCGCATACCCGCGCAAGACTTCTTCCAGGCGTTGCGTATTTCACGGAAGATGAACGGTGATTTCACGTGAAGGTGAACACTCATTTCACGCGAAGATGAACGGTCTTCCGCGATGGCGGCGCGGAGTGCGGTTATTAATGCTCGGTGTTCATCATCATG
>JAOAPY010000027.1 GCA_025463135.1 Acidobacteriota bacterium | reverse complement strand
TGACTTTGATATGGCCCGCAGTGAGTTATTTCATTCGCGCGCTCGCTTATCTCTTCGGCAACATGGCTATGGCCCTGGGCGATTCGGAACCGCTCTACAACTGGGACTACGCTTCGATGTACGCCATTAAGAGCAACTTCGCCTCGCCGGTGTACACAGTAGCGATTGCCGCTTTCATGATGACGATTGCCGGTGGCTGCTTATGGATCTCGCCATACTTGGCCTATCGCTTCTCAATGGGCCAAATCTATGAAGGCGTCTCGGCGGCGATGTCGCAATTCGCGGCGATGATTATTGGAACCGGTGTCGAAGCCTATAGCACCACGGCGGCGGCCTCGATAAATCAGACCGCGCAGAACACGCAGGCGCAAGGCCAATACGATGCGCAGACCACAGAGGCTAGGGCCAATAGAGAATCTGGGATGCTGCGAAATCAGGCTGGGTTTGTTGCGGGCAGAGCTTCGGCGCTCTCCACGGCACAAGCGACCGCCGGCGCGGCCATGGCTGCGGGTCGTGCCGGCGCGAGTCAGGCCTACACCACATTTGGGAGTGCCAGCCGTGGCATTGTTGGCTACAACGAGCAGATGTCGCGGGTAGGCACCGATCGTTCCATCAGAGATAACAACACAGTCAGCACGCGCCAAGCGCGAGAAGCTAACACAGATTCGCAAGTTGGGCGTAAACAAGAGTGGTCAAGAGGCTTGGGTGATATCCCGTTACTTGGCGGACCTATCGATCTCATTCGCGAAGGCGTCGCTGGAACCGTGTCTACAGCATCGGGCGGTAAGTACGGCGCATTGCCGCTTACTCTACATCAACGAGGTTACGACGCCGCGCGGATAGATTCGACGGCTGGTATGAACGCCAACGCCACGCAAAACTTTACTGAGGCGCAAAGAGTTGACCGCGAAACTGGTGACCGGATGGCCGCTATCTCCATGCAACAAGGCAAGGAATCGGCTGGAGCTGCGTACGCTGCCGCTGGAACCTCCATCGCCGGACATAGGACGGCATTAGGAATCAATAATCAGGCTACCCAGGTTGAATTCACCGGACGGATGAGCGGTGCCGAGATCAGTCACACAGCTGCCGTGGATTCTGCCAAGCTGCAAGCCATCTCGATGATCGTTAGTCGCATGGGAGCCAAACTCGCCCAGGACATTGAGAAGGGCATGGAGATGCGCTACTGAGTCGGTGGGCAGTGGATACACGCAAATCCGTAGCAGCTGCAGCCGATACGGTCGTTAAAGGGTGTATTTGTACCAGCCTATTTCGCTAGTTTGGAGCACACGGGAAGCTGCGTAGATTAACTCCGAGACACCTAACGAAGAATGACATCGTGTGCCTGCTTGCGTTGGTAGTATCAGGCCCCGCTCAGCTATTTAATAAATGGTCGGTCGAACTATCGCACCGTCCTCATTCACTTGCAGGCAGCTTCTCGTCTGGTAGAAGAAACATCCGCTGTCGTAGTTGGGTGGTTCATCTCGGGGCGCGTGGAAATGTCCGCAAGCAAAATCTTTGAAAACGGCCAGTTCGCTGAACGGACTCGGGACTAGGCTGACAAGGCCGGCGCTATCCTTAAAACAATAATTGGAAGCATTCACACTCGTGCTAAGTAACGTTTGGATTGCCTGTCGGACTTCTTTCAAGTCCGAGACTTCCCGGTATTGTTTCAGCTTGTTGAGAGCTCGCTGGTGGACGAGTTTCTGTGCGTTGTCTGCAGCGGTACTCTCGCACAGGTCGCGGAACACCTCCGCAAGTTCATCGGCAAAGATCCTTTTGCCATGCAATGTTCTCAGTTCTGCAATCTTGAATGCTTGGAGATGTTGATTGGTAATCTCGATCGCAACATCCTGCACCCGTCTTACCCAGGCGAAGACTGTATCCTCAATGTTGAAAACATGCCTGAGTTGTCTGCCGTACCGGTGCGCCAGAACGCTCGAAATGGTCAACAAGAAGTGTTTCTCCAAATCCTGAAGTTCGGGCGAGCCATCGGTCAAGTGCCACAGCCACTCGTGTGCGTGCCCATGTGTCAAAAGCAGCTCGTTCGTGCCGTACTTCAGCTTCAAGAAAGGATAAATAATGTCTGCAGTTGAGACGAGAGGGTAGTCGGACACGGCATCTTTGATTCCTCTTAGCGTGGTCGAGTGCCGCAACACCGTGCCGCTCCAGTCGAAATGCTTCTCGGTCTCAAGGGTGAACACAAAACTGTCGTGATTGCCTGGGACATAAATTACGTTAACACCCTCCTCTCGGGCACCGAGAAGGCGATTGTGCAAATCCTTCCACTCCGCGACTATTATCTCGTGCATCTGGGCGTCGCTACCCGCGTCAATCCAAAAGTCCAAAATGTCGCCCAGAAGTATCAGGGTATCTCCACTTTTGGAGATACCCAAAAAGTCCATGAAAGTCTCTCTTTCGGAATCTGCGTGGCCAAGATGCACATCCGAACATATGAAGGTTTTGCCGCCACTAGCGAACTCACGCAGGAGAGCTTCACACTCCTCGCTCAGATTGCGGAGGAGATCACGGACTTCTTCTGGGTTGCCCTTCTGCTCGATCTTGGCACCTAAGGTCGACACAGCACTTTTAAGGATGGGCGCAATGTCGCGCACGCGATCAATACCAAGCGAGCTGGTGTCCGTGATGAGGTCTTCAAGAGTCTTAAGTTCATCGAGAGGTTTCCCCCTCATGATGAGTCTGAAACCAAGAGCGCTAACCGAGAGGGGGTTTTCCTGAAGATCCTTCTCGCGCCGCTGCCACGATTCCAGGGAGTCGACGTGCCCGCGCAGCAACCCCTGCAGTACCAGGGCATTGAACCGCAGTTCGATTTCGCGCTTCGCCCTTCGTCTTTGAAGGGTCGCTAGGCGTTCAGGATCTGCTGTCATGATCTATTGCCCCCCTGCATTGTCAAAACCAAAAGCAAAGCGACCCAACGTCTTGTTGGAGGGCAACGCCATTAGCCCAGCCATATTTGTTGTATTGCTAAATTGCCCGAAACGACAGGACACTCTCTTTTGCATACCTTGCAACTCCAAATAGATCTGGAAAAAGAGTTAGCGCATTGATGTTCATCGATTGCAACTGGCTGAATATTTTCTTTTTTAGGCGGCTTGGAATTATTACCTTAACAAGGTTCCAATCCCAGAAACCTTTGTCTTCACCCCCAACGTATTTTTCAGGTCGGGAATAGATAAACCTGAGTAATACTTCACTTAGGGTTTCTTCAGTATCTCCGCTGCCGCCGGCAACTAAAAAAGCGCCTTGCTGATTTAGCAGTCTTTTCTCAGCAATTGCGGGCTCAAGCACAGCACAAAATCTGTATTTGTCATTTAAAAATGCCTCAGCAAAGTACGGCTCTTGGATGAAACTTGAGAAGTTGTGGAAGTGGGGCTGTTCAATGGGCAAAGGGAAGTCTTTTTCTTTCAGGAAAAGTGACGCTCCCTCATGCAGCAAACCTGGATTTATAGCCCAAATTGATGCATCGCACTCTTCGTGAAAATCACATGTCGCGAAATACAAGCCGACATACGGCGACTTTGTAAAATCTAATAATCTTGTTGGAACTCCGAAGTGCTGCATTAAACACAGCCATTCAAAAGTTGTGGTTGGCGTTAATCCGGGTGGAAGATAATTTATGGCTGCTTTTTTGAATGAGGATATAAACCTGGCTTCATTCCAAAGCTTGGATTTGGCTCCGACCCGGTCAAGTGAGCTTTGCAACTTATAGGCAGAGTTTGTCTGGCCCCTAAAATAATAGTGCGCGCTACTTAGCTTCCCTGAGTGATTAAATATTTCGAAGCACTCCTCGAAGCTGGTTAACTCTATTACAGCTTTATTGTTTTCTAGATATTGGTGCAGAGTAACCATAGGCTAAGTGCAAGCTCCTTGCCTTGCCCACCCAACGAAGTGTTGGGTCGAGCTTTGGTGGCACCACACAACGTGATTTTCTGCCTCAGTGAGGAACCACGCAAGCGTCGCGACGCAACGTGCGCAGACATTCATCGTCGGGTCAGGGTCGGAGCGTCGGTGCACGTCAAGCAACTGACATTGTCGAAACCAAAGGCAAAGCGACCCAACGATTCGAGTTGGCCGGGCGGCGCGATCAGAAAAGCTTTTGAAGGCACCACGCTATTCAAAAGACAGACTACCGCCCCTCCGGTCCAACGAAGTGTTCGGGCCACCGGGTTGTTTCTCTGTTTGCGTTGCGAGTAAACGTTTTTGCAAAATCAGGTTCAGATACTTCTCTTGTGCCTCCTCTTCTGCCTTTTCGACTTGCTCATGCTGCTCCTTAGTCAGTTCGAAATGAGGGCGCTCAGACAGTTCTTGACACAGGTACCGTATCATCCTGTGTCGGATCTGCATTCTATCGTCGTCTTCGCAGTGCATTTTGATAATGTGTCTTTGAATGTACTGTATTCGCTCTGAATTGGAAGACAACTTTTTCATTTTTCTCAGCTGTGTTTCTAGATAAACACCGAAGGGCGCACCAAATTCCGTGGGCTGATCTTGGGATATTACCCCCAAGGTGGCTAAGCTCGCTTGCAGAAACGGAAATATCTGCCAGCCCTTTTTCTGGTAAAGCTCTCCCGTGTCTTCAGTCGGTAGGCCTTTAGAGGCACGCAATAGAGCCTCATAAACACTTTTCACCTTAGTCACGTTAGTCCATTTCTGAACACTCAAACCATTCATACTTGTAATTTCGATTGTGCCAAAGTTAAAAAGTGCTTTGAGCGGGTTCTTGCGTTTTAGATTCGTGTCAAGCAGCGGCATAGACTCGGGGACTCCAGGAAACTTATGGATTTCAGCCCTTCCGTCGCGGATGCTGTAGGTTACCCAAAATCTGCGCAAGGGAATTTGGATCAGTATTAACACTGACGGCAAAAAGCTAATGAGCGCGAACGTGGATGAAACTCCTAAGTACTCCAGGCCAGAGTGAAGATAAGGAGCGATCAGAATCGAGATCATTAGGGCCAGCCAACTGAATGGAAAGGACATCCATGCGCGTCGAGTTCGTAGGGTAGCGCCTCTATCTTCGATGGGGCGCTTCGACTGTTCAGGTATCATTCCGTGCTCCTTTCGCTTTAGGGTTGTGTGGATTCGCGTTACGAACCCGTCGAATGCGGGAATTGATTGGACCGGTGGCCAACTGGACAAGCGCTCTTCTTGCGCTCAAAGGAGCGCGCAGTGCCGCGCCCCGGTCCAACGCGCTATGCGCCGCCGTTTCCATGAGTAGGATATGGTAAGCGGCCTATGGTCAGTGTGATTTGCGCACCTCTTGTTCCAATGCGTCGATTGTGTAGTTAACCGTGCTGTGAAATATAGGTAACCAGCCAAATATATTAAATCGGCGAGTGAACAGGACGTGTGTCCCAGATCCAACTGCCCTGAGGCGAAAATCATATTCCCAGGATTTAAGAGTAGGCCCCATACTAAACCTGTGCGGCTGTTCCCAATTGACGATGTAGTAATTGAGGTTGTATCCCTTTTGGAAGGTAGTACCGGCCTTTGCAGTCTTACGATCAAGCTCTCCCCAATACCACATTCCTTGAATGATATTCCCAAAGTTACTGGTATTGGCGAGAAAATCCCAAACAACACTAATTGGCTTGTCAATCACTGTTTCTGCGGATCTTGCAGGTCCCGGGATATTCTGAATAATGTTTCCAAATCTTGCGATGAGGTAATTAAATGTACCCGGCTTTATCGGGTTCCCCTCACCGTCAAAATAGGTTGCGGTCTGAGTCAAACTGCCATCAGGGCTTTGACCTTTAGAGGCTCGCAACAGAGCCTCATAAACGCTATCCACTCTAGTCACGTTCAGCCATTGCTGAACACTCAAACCGTTCATACTTGTAATCTCGATTGTGCCAAAGTTTAAAAATGCTTTGAGCGAGTTCCTCCGTTTCAGAGTTGTGTCTAGAAGCGGCATAGACTCGGGGACGCCAGGAAATCTATGAATTTCAGCCCTCCCGTTACGGATGCTGTAGATTACCCAAAATCTGCGCAAGGGAATTTGGAGCAGTATTAAGACCGGCACCGAAAAGATAATAAGCGCGTACCCAGATGGAACTCCGAAAAACCCGAGTAGGACCTCAAAGCCAGAATGAAGTCGAGGTGCTATCAGAATCGAAGTCAGTAGAGCCATCCAACTAAACGGAAAGGAAATCCATGCGCGTCGAGTTCGCAAAGTAGCTTCGTCATCTTCGCTGGGACGCTTTGACTCTTCAGATATCATGGCACACTCCGTTAGCTTTGCGGCTCGTCTAGATTCGCTGTTATGAAGCCGCCGAACATTCTGTTTATCTGTCAAGAGCGATTGATCATGCCGCGTGGAGCGGCATTATTTCACCATGCTTGCAGATCGAGCCGAACCAGTTCGAAAAAACGCTCGTCCCACTTGAGTCCTGTACTGAAGAAGGATATAGGAACCGGATTAGCGATTCGCGTCACAGTTTCAACTCAAAACTGAGCCCCGAGTGTTCTACTCTTTATTACCGTCAACTTCTGAGGACCAGCATCTGCGGCCTGATGCGCGCGGTCAAAACTCGCGAAGATCTAAGGTTGTTAGAGCTGGTCCTACATCGACGTCTGTGGATTAAGGCGAGAGGTGCCTCTGCGATACTCGTCAGAAGAGGTTCCGGTCCTCGAACCTTCAGAGGCTTCCGCCGCCACTATATTAGCCGCTATCTGCTGGGCGATGCTTTGGTTGTGAGTGAGGGCTAGCTTTTTGTAATTGACCAAATCCACGATTGTGCCAACCACGAAGAGCCCCAATGTGAACAAGTAGAGAAAACCCATTCCGATCTGGCCGAGCCAAAACCGCTGGAATCCGGGGATGGCAACTAATCCGACAATCGTGGTGAGCAAAACTGTGTGCGGGTCTTTCCTTTTTCCCCGATATGCACTAGCGAACAATTGAGCCTGCTCCGCCGACATTCCTCCGATGAGATCGTCAATGAAGCATCTTTCGGTGCCTTCCAGTTCGGGCAAGAAATGCATGTTGTGCGACATATTAGACCCTCCACAGAAAACGCAATGGTAATAGGATTTTAGTCCCGATCAAAACCCGTGTCTAGTAATTCAAGGCGTCCACTGCAGCCAAAGGCGACGGTGCGATGGACCACTAAACCGAGTCGTACAGGACCATCGTGGGAGTGCCCGAAGAAGGAAGATGTAATCACTGACGGCACTAACGCTTTGAGATTCTCATAAGAATCCAAATTCCGTTCTCGAAGAACGGAATTTGGAAATTTTCCAGCCTTTAGGTCCGCTTAGAAATCCAGATTACGCGAATTCAAAAGCTAACTGAGTTGTGCTGGTAGCTTGACCAAGCCAAGGCATGGCGGCGCTCTGCTGAGTTAGACTGGAAATCGTTGCCTGTTCCAACTCGTGCGGGGGCACTTCTTCTGGCGCTGCGGCTGTTTCAAGCGCAAGTAACCCTCCTTCAATTTGCGGGTCAACCTCATTGACCGTTCTGGCGTTGGATTCGCCAGCCGCTATGATCCATTGGTCAAGGTCAACCACGTTCGTCGGGGTCATCTGCCGCTGTGTCCCTATCTCAGCCAAGTTTGCCTCAATCTCGTTTGCTTCTTCTTCGGCAACAACTACCGGATAGCGATCAAGCAAAGCTGAGAGTATTTCGGTGCCCGTTGTCTCATCCGTGGGAATGAAGAAGCGTTGCTTCCAGCTTATTTGCTCATTGATCAATCCGAGTTCGCGGAGTTCCGCAAACTTGTAAGGGTCGGCGCCGCACAACTCAACGGCTGGCTCTCTGTGAATCAATCCTCTGCGGAGTGTGAGATTCGACACGAGTGTAATTTCTTCGCCTTCGTCCAGAATGCGGTTAAGTATCTCGTCGGGCTCGCGCAAGTCGCGCTCCGATCCGATTGTGCGCAGTACGACTCCTACTCTGTCCTGCGGGATCTGAATTCCTACGATTCGCTGCGCGTCGTCCGTGGATACTCTTACGACTCTCAAGCGGGTGTCCTCGTGAGTCTTTAGCCTCTGCCAAAGGGGGATAATGGCTCCGCCTATTATGTGAGTTTCGATGGTTTCAATTGCCGGCACAGTGGCGTGCTTTTCTGTCCACCATACACGCGCTTTCTCCGGCGTCACCGCTTTATACTTCTCGCTTAGTTCGCTGTCGCGAGTGTAAGTCGAGCGCGCTGCCTCTGGTCTCCATATCGCAAAGGTGCGATAGCTGCTTCCGCTTGCCGGGTCGGTGTGGCGTCCCGATTCAATAGCTAAGATGAAATGGCCGTTTTTTCGGTGGCGCAAGAATGCTCCGCCTTTGCGCTGCCGCGTCCGCTCGGCTTCCTCAAAGCTAACGGCCTTCGATGGTAAGTCAATCTCCAGGGTGTAGTGAGTAGTTTGCGCTCCAGTGATCTGATCCGTATGGATCGTTCGCGGCGGCTTTGCCAGTCTCACGGCAAGGCCCTTGATGTCGGTCACTCCCTCATCAAACGTTCCGTTAGCCTTTGCGTAGCGGAGTGTCTGATCGAACAAGTCAGCGAAATGATCAAAGAGTGCGTTTTGCTGTTGCACGTCAAGCGCCAGCACGCGATTAAGGAATCGAGGAACGTTGTACTCATCCTCTTTGCGTATATCCTCTGCACCGTCTCGGTTCCTGACCAGTAGGCCAATATCGCGCAAGGTCTGTCTTGGGTTGTCCAGTCCGGGCACGTCCTCGCCTTTCATGATCCGGCGTAGTACCAAGCTCAACGCGGCTTTGCCTTCTTCCGTTTCGAAGTTGTACTTGCCGAGGTCGCCGTTGTCGGCTGCGCCTCGGTCGCCTTTGGTCAACGCTCCCAAACTGCCAAGTCGCCTAGCGATGGTTGAACTAAATCGCTTCTCTCCGCCAAGCTCGGTTGACAGCAAGACGTATTCGGGCGGTACTGCCTGATCTGATCGATGCGTTCGGCCAAAGGTCTGCATTTGCTTGTCGGCACTCCAACCAAGCTCAAGCGTGATGTGTACGCGGCGCTGCCGGTTCTCGTCGCGGTTTGAAGCGTGAAGCGAAATTCCCGTAGAGGCTGCATCGCTAATGATCGCAATGCGCTTCTTGCCAGACTGAAACTGTTCCATTTCATAAACGTTGGTTCGGTCCATTGCGACGCCTTCGGGCGCAC
The DNA here is from genome assembly GCA_025463135.1 of Acidobacteriota bacterium. Lineage (GTDB taxonomy): Bacteria > Acidobacteriota > Blastocatellia > Pyrinomonadales > Pyrinomonadaceae > JAOAPY01. The sequence continues at coordinate 26,248 of JAOAPY010000027.1, read as the reverse complement.
GTTTCTTGTATTGCACTTGTCCGCTGCGCACGTCGCGGATAAGTCGGCGGGTTCTGCCAGTGAGTTCGGCAACGTTCCGCTCTCCGAAGTGGTTGACGAGTTGGTCAAGCGGATTCTGGGGAAGCTCTAAAGCGGACAATCCATCGATCAAATCCTGTTTCATTTGTAGCGCTTGCTTGCTCTGCACAATATTGCCCTGATGATCCTTTACCGGCACTTGTATCGTTTTGCCAGTAGCGGGATCGGTTGCGTCCTGATAGAGCGTCGTTGGAAAGGCGCGATCAACCATCGCGGCAATGACTTCGCGGGGCGAAAAATCCAAGTCCTCAAGCGTGCCGCCTGCGGCGGTGGCTCTTGCTACCTGCTCGCGCGTCCTGGCTTCTCCCGTTCCCACTAGCGAGATCACTATTGATTTTCCGTCGCTCAACGCGCCTTCGGTTTCGGCAATTACGCTCGGCACTTTGAACGCGCAGATTACTTGACGAAAGAATCTCTGATGATCTCCCCAGAATTTATTTAGTGCGATTGCGCGGGCGCGTGATCCACCGTTCGTGACCACTAATGCTGCGTCAATATCACGTAACACTGCCTGCCAAGCTGCGGCTGCCTGGTTGTACATCTCTCGTTGCTGTGGTGTTAAGCGGTGAATCCGTTCTCGATACTCAACGGATTTTCCGCTCTCGGGACAAAGGCCGAACGAGATCGAACCTGACAGATACATGCCAAGCGCTTTCATGTCGCGGCTGACCATTTCCATTGCGCCTACTCCACCTGATTCGATTTCCTGCATAAACTCTTGAAAGCCTCCGGGGAAACTCGTTCCTACTCCCCAAAGGCCAAGCCTTGTCATATAGGCCATGTTGCGAACGTCGGTTGCTCCTGTCGCGGATGAATAGACCACGCGGTAATCGGGATTCCGCTCCGGGTCTTGTAGGTCGATCACAGCTTGGCCGGTCAACGTCGGTTCGCCTCGTCCACCCGCAAGGGCGTTCTTCGCCTTGTGCGCCTCGTCAAAGATGACTACGGCGTCGGTGCCTAACCATTTCTGAATCTGATCAATTCGGCGCTCGCCGGTTTTGGCTGCGGCGATAAGGGAAGAATAAGAGCTAAAGATCACGCCGCGCGGTAGAGTGATTTCTCCTGCGGCTGGATAGTCATTGATCCGCGCGAGCGGGATGCTCTCAAGTCCTAAGTCAGTGAGATCGCGGCGCGTTGCTTCTATTAGATCGTTATTGACTGACAACCACAACGCGCGCTCTCGGCCTTGGTTGAAGTTGTCGGCGATTATGCCCGCAAGAATGCGTCCCTTACCGACTCCTGTTCCGTCTCCGACAAAGAAGCCCGCTCGTGAGCTGTCCGGTAGTTGCTGCTCGTGTCGTTGTCCCGCATAGATAACGCGCTCTATTTGAATGTCGGATAGCCGTCCTTCGCTGACAATCTCAGCGGCAAGGTGCGGTCTATAGGTAATGTCTGGCGAAACGACTGCGGCCATTGATGATGATTCAACGATGATAGCCGGATGCGGTCTGCCGCCTTTTAACTTGGCTGGCGCGTAAGAGACAAATAAAGTCTGACTTGCTTCTTCGGTTGTCTCACTGTCGCCGTTCTGATCGGTTGGGGCGTCGGGTCGGTCGGCAATACCACTCAACGCGGTCCAGGCATCCTCGATTGTTTCGGCGTCTCTCCAAACGATGCTGTTAAGCTGCTCTTGCCAGTCGTTGCCGGTCGTTTGTCCGGTCTTATCAATGACCAGAATTTGCAGGTCAAACGTGGTTCCGTACTTTCCATATTCCTTTCCGCTCAAGTGGAGGTTTGCCCGGACGTTGTAAGCGCTTGCGATGCGCTGCCACCATTCACTAAAGGCGGCGCGATGAAAGCTCATCCCTTCGCCCGCAATCGCGACTAAGCGCCCGCCTTGCTTCAATCGTCTAAGCGCACTCTCGATGTGTCGCGCTCCGTAGTGCGCTGAATGCTTCGCGACTCTCCCGCCTGTCGCGCTGAATGGCGGATTCATCAGGATCGCCGTGGGCTGAATCTGGGCGGGTAAGAGGTCGTCAACGATCTCGGCGTCAAGCTGGTGGGTTGCAAAACTAAGCTCTTGCGTGAGTAATGCGCGGCGGCGCGGGTTAATCTCATTGCAGATAATTTGTGCACCGATAGAACGCGGCCAAATCGCTAGGCTTCCCGTTCCGGCTGATGGCTCTAAAACTATGTCGTTACTCTGTGGGTTTAGAATTCGGGCCGCGAGATATGCGAGCGGTGGCGGAGTCGAGAACTGTTGCAGCTCGGTTTGCTCTAACGTGCGGTCGCACTGTCGCGCTAGTCGCTTCGTTAACGGCCGCAATACGGATGCAAGCGCATCCGCTGCGTCCATCTGCATTAGCGTTAGCGCCTGGCTGTCGAGATATTTGTTGACCGCTATTTCTAAAGCGTCGTAGGCGTCGCGTGATGTGTACTTACCTTGTGCGCGTGTGCCGCCGAAACTCTTATCGGCGATCTCCGTTAATTTCGGATTGTCAAAAGACTCTCCGGCGCGCAAGCGTTCGTGTAATTCGGCGATAAGCTCATGAGTGCCCGAGACAAGCTCAGTTGCCTGTCGTGTGCGCGTGGGTATAAAGTTCTGGCTTAGCATCAATCTTTCTCCTGACCGGGATTAAGTGTTGGTGTGTGGGTCAGGCGAGCGTTGACGCGCTTTCCTGACCCGTTTCGTTTTCGGCTGTCTTACTGCTCGGTTTCCGTCGATTGCTCGGGCTCTGTCCGTCCGGCGCGTATGATTTGATCGGCGGCGCGGAAAATCTTCTGGGCGCTTTTCTCTGGAATTGCGTCGCTGTTAGAACCTGTTCCCTGAGTGAGCCAGTTTTGTATGTAACCCCTGCAATACGCGGCTCCTTCCAAGCCCAGCGACTCACAGCAGAGAAGCGCAACCGCTTCGGCTTCTACTTCGCGCAAGCTTCGCGGTGTTGTTTCGCCGTCGGCGAAATCGCCTTCTGCCGTGTGGCCCAACATCACGTGGCCGGCTTCGTGAAAGAGCGTCTTGTGTGGCAGTTGCGCAACCGGATTGATCGCGATTTGTCTTTTTCGAGCGAACCCCTGACAGTTGCCGTCCGTGCTGTCAAAGTCGATCCGCTCAATATTGAGAGTTGCCAGCGCTTGCTCTGCGTTCCATTGCGGAATTGGCGTTGCCTTAAGTTCCTGGCCTTCCGTTTGGCTGACGACAAACCAGCGCGCACGATGAACAAAGGACGTAAAGGTGTGTTCTCCGTCTACTTCGCCGTTGCTGTTTGCTTCCTCGTCTCGGCGTTTGCGAGTGATCGGCATGCACAGTGTTAATGCTCGCTCGCCGCGTTTGACGTATCGGCCAAGTTCTTGCCATTTGGGAAAGGTGTTAATCGGGCCGGGTTGGATGCCTCGCAGGTAGCACTGAACTAGCGCGAGAAGTTGATTGCCGAGACTGTAGTTGTGGAAAGCGGAATAGGCTTCCAAGATCAAGCCTGGCTTGTTCACCGCTTCAACTAATAACGCTGCCCATTTCGGAATGTCGGTTGATTGTGTGTTGCGCTCCATTGTCTTTCGCTCCTTTGTGGTTTAGTGGTTCGGGGTCTTGGCCTTAAAAACAAGTGCTTCCCCCTCGTAAGCGAAAGATGGAAAACGACTGGGTGCTTGAACGCACACCGAAGGGCGTAACGCAGAGGAGCACTCGAAGCGCAGCGTAGAGTTGTGCGGGCGGGCTGTCGGAGGACAATGTAGCGCGAGGGGGATACGAAAAAAGAAATTCCTCGGCTGGAATGGAACGCAGAGGAATGAAGCCGAGTCCTCAGTTCAGGCTAGTGAGGCACTGGTTGCGTGGTTTGCTCTGGGAAAAAACGCCGTTTTAGCCCCTCTCATTCGCATCTACTTCTGAATCTCACAATCTCGTCGGCTGGAATGAAATAGATTGAAATGCAAGCCGAGATCTTACTTAGGAAGGCCTTTTTACAATCCTCCTTTCTGTTTCATTTCTAGAGATGGCCGCGAACAGGAAGCTGTTCGTAAACGATGAAGCTCACCCTACCGGTCTATTGGCTAATTCAGCTTCGAATTATGAAGACTTTCAATTCGTTTTCGAGGGTCTCGCGCTTCGGTTAAGAATCGCAACACCGTCAGAGACGTTTTGCCTTCTCTTGCCAATATCATTGGAGCAAAACAGAGTCGCCCGGCGAGAAACCGACGGCTTCATTCTCGCCCGTTAAAGGAGGAATTTTGGAGATGAAAAGAACAGTCTCGGTGGCTTTCAGTCCAAATGGACAGATTCTCGCAAGTGGCGGTCCCGGCAGCACCATTAAGCTTTGGGACTTGCGCGCGCGGAAAGAGTTAAAGACTCTCTCAACGCAATTCTTTGAAGTTGTCTCGTCGGTTGCGTTCAGCCCAGACGGTAAAACTCTCGCCAGCGGTTATGAGAGCGGAACTATCCGTCTTTGGGACATCGCGAGTGGTAAAGAACTGAATTCTTCGCTAATGGCAGTCGCCTAGTGGAATACGCGGAGACGTTTCGCCGAAAAAGAACACTACCTATGGACGCCGGTAGAAAAGGAGTTGCTTTTACCGGAAGGACGTACCAAGAACAAACTTGACTAGAGGAGGAGAAGATGATTAGACGCAAAACCATCGCCTTAGTAATGGCTATCAGTATTATTTCCGTAACAACTTTGTTCGCTGGGCAAGCGAGCGCCAAGAACAATCAGCCGATCAACAGAGCGCTGATCAACGGCACGGTCACACAGGGTCCGCAGTTTTCAGCTACGAGTTCGGGCATCCTGGGAACTTCCAGTTCTGGCCTATCGGTTGTGACCTTCCAAAACTACACGCCGTGGAAGGTAACGTGCTATGTGGACGGCAATTTCGTCGGCGTCGTTTATCCGGGGCGAACCCTGTCCGCTTATGCTGGTAGCGGTTGGACCAGGCCTTATGCACAGGCACTATTCGTAGACCGACCTCCTTTAAGCTGGGATCTCGGGCCAGTGCTCTATTTGCCCGGCGGGAGCTACGTCTTTCCGATGTCTGCATAAAAGTTGTGAGGCGAGACGGGACTGTGATTAAATCTCACCCACCATCAGGCAGGCGTTATTTCGTGGCGTTGGTTTAGAGCGAGGGGCCGAAGGAAGCTTGGAATGATGGTAATTCATTAGCCATCCGGCCCCTCACGCAAGCCAGTCCGAATCTTCGACATTAATTTCTAATACTTGAGGAGAAGAAGAGAATGAGATTCAAGACGATTACTTTGCTTCTGTCGCTCAGTTTGATTCTGGTCGCAATGCCGATCTCGGTGGCCAACGCTCAGAAGAAAGGTGCTGTGAGTTCTGGCAATGCGAAAGTGAAGACGCAGATAACCAAGTCCCACTCTGCGCCGGCTGCTACGGCCGATCCAAACATAAAGAAGGCCGATGCGACTAATGACAAGACCGGCGAACAGACTCCCGCGCCACCAAACAAGGGAGGCCAAAAGGGGAAAGGCCTTGGGCCGGGATATGTCGAGGTCACCTTCAACAATTTCACTCCGTGGGTCGTGAACTGTTTTGTCGATGGACTATATCGCGGAACGGTAGCCCCTTGGGGTGCGATGACTTTCGCCACTGGGAACGGGGCGACAACCCTTTACGCACGAGCTGACTTTGTCGACGGATCGGCCTTGAATTGGGGACCGTGGCAAACCGTTTACTATAGCGGCTGGCGTTACAGTTGGAGGCTTGACCCCTGAGGTCGTTAAAGTTTCGCGGTTGCGCCGGTGCGACAGTTAATTCTGATCTATTGTGCCGGCGCGTGGCGAATCGAATGAAGTGATTTTGATAATAAGATGCAGCATTGATCGAGTTATCTCAGTTCGCCTGTGAGGTTGAGGAAGTCTCACCATGCTATCTCGCTATTCATTCGTACTCGGATTAATTGGTTCCCTCTTGTGTGGCTCCTCAGGACTTCAATCCGGGCAGGCAATTGGTCTTGCCTCGTCGACCCGAACCGACTCTGGAACCACCACCGTGCAGACAAGCAAACCCACTCGCCGCGCCCTATTAATCGGAATCGAGAACTACGAACACGATCCGCAGTTTCAGCCGGGCAGATGTGAGGAAGCGACTCGCAAGCCCGCGCCCAAGCAGATTGCCCGTCGAAGAGGGTCGGCGGAAGGCTTCGCCAGTCTCTTCGGCACAATGAATGATGTATGCGCGATTCGCGAACTCTTGATCGGTAGATTCAATTTTGAAGCGGCAAATGTTCATGTGCTCGCCGACAAAGATGCGACCCATGACGGAATCCTCACGGCCTTCAAGCGCTATATAATCGATGAAGCCCAACCCGGCGATATCTGTCTCTTTTTCTATTCTGGCCACGGCTCACAGATTCGAAATACCCGTGGAGGCGAGGCCGACCAGTTGGACGAGACGCTTGTGCCCATCGACTGGAAGCGCCCGATCGCCAAACGCGAAGATGTTAAAGAGATACGCGACAAAGAGATCTTTAAGCTTTTTCGCGAGGCCTCGAAGAAAGTTACTTTGACCGCCCTGTTTGATAGTTGCCACAGCGGAGGAATTTCTCGCGGTGGTGTGACGACTGGAGGGAGAGCGAAAACCGGACCGCCTGAATTGAAATTCGACTTGGCCGAACCCCCTCCCGATCAGGACCAAAAAGGAGAGAGTGATCAGCAATATCTGGAAAGAACCGGCGCGCTGGTGATCACAGCGGCGCGAGACGACCAGGAAGCCCGAGAGAATGATTACGGCGAACTGGCAATACCGCGTGGCAACTTCACCTATTCCCTCGTTGAAGTACTTCAATCTCCGAATGCTGGCAATCTTTCCGCCGCCCGCATCTTCGATCGGCTTGTAGTCCAGATGAAGAGTCACAATGTGTCGCATGAACCGGTGGTGGTCGGGTCGGCTGCGCGGCGAGGGTTGTCGTTATTTGGGGAATCAGTCGATCCATTGAAGCGTCCCGAAGTTAATGTCGTAAGCGTTGACTATTCAAAGGGCATCGTTGCATTGCAAGGCGGCCTCGCGATGGGTCTGAATGAAGGCTGCGAGTTCATTAAGAGAAGCGACGAAGGCAAGATCACGACGTTACGCATCCGCATCAGCCAGAAACCTGATTACGTCAAAAGCATCGCCGAAGTCGTCGCAGAAGGCACGACCGCAAAAATGAGGATCGCCAAGACGATAAAAGTGAATGATGTGTTTGTTCTTGACAAGTGGGCAGCTCCTGACGAACCCAACCTGGTTGTTTGGATTCCGCCTGCGAAGTTGAGTACAGCGCAACTGCTGGCGGCGGTCCAAGAGATAGAAAGACTGAGCCAATCCGACAGAGTGCAAATCGTCGCTGATCCGACCACAGAACTCGTTACTCATTTCTTATTTCACGACGGTGCGAACTGGCTGCTCAAACTGCCTGACAATCAAATCGTCACTATAGGCGCGGTGCTGACCGCAAGAGCAGTACTCGACAAACTACCGGACTCAGGTGCGAAAGCGAAACTCTTCTACAGCCTACCTCCTTCTGGTGAGTTAGCCGGGCAAATCAAACTCGGCGATGGCACGAATAACAGCGTGATCGCTTTGGCCAAGTCACCCGGAGAAGCACATTACTGGCTCGTTGGCCGTGCGCTATCAGACTCAACGCTCGAATACTGTTGGCTCCTGCCAGACGCTACAGTCGGAGTAGCTAAGGCCGGTGAGACGAATGCTACGAACATCAAAGCTGCGAATACCGGAGTCAGTCCGCTTCCTCCCATAACGGATTGGAAGACGAAATCAATCGACCTAGAAGACCTCGCGCTACGTCTCGGCCGTATTAGAGGCTGGATCAAGTTGCAATCGCCCCAGGGTGACAGCGGTGGGTTTGCGTATCACTTGGTTTTGAAAAACGGTAAAGGTGAAGTGCTGTCGCCCGCTAATGCGACCCTTGAAGATGGCGAGATATTGACCATGGCACTGGTCGCGGACGAGAGTCGCCTCCAAGCATCCCCGCAGCAACGCCACGTTTATGTCTTTGATATCGACGGTAGTGGAACCGCGACATTGTTGTATCCCGATATTGCCAATAACGGAGACACGCCATTTCCGTACATTTCAAGCTCCAACGATCAGCGGCCGACGCATGTAGTAGAAGTCACTAAAATAAAGATTTGCGGACCAGATCTGACAACGAGTTGCGCCGGTGACTCGCGGTGTCCGTGCCAAAGCCCAAGTCCGTTGGGACCTGAAACCTACGTCATGTTGACTACTCCAAAGGACGAGCCTCTGCCGGACCCTACGGTGTTACAAAGCACGGGCGTGAGGACTACGTCCGAAGCTGGAGCGAGGGGAGCGAGAGCAAGCTCACCGCTCCAGGATCTACTCACCAGTATCGGATCAACGTCGCGCGGCAACCGACCAGTCGCTCCGGTTAACTGGTCTGTCGAACAGGTGTTCTTTCAGAGTGTGCCGAAGAAGCCATGAGAAATTAAATAGCGTGCTCGGTCTTGGCCCGTTGAAGGAAAGATGAGATGAAGTTCCGCAACACCTCGCCCTTGATAATAATTGTTTGTTTGGTGCTGGCATTATCAGCGAAAACAATTGCGTCCCAAACGCAACAGTCAGAAGACTCGCGTGAGTTGCCATCGGGTCAGACGCTGGATCGCGAGATGGCCGGCGCAGGAACTCATCATTACAAATTCGATTTGCAAGCAAATGAATTCTTTCAGGTCCGCGTCGAGCAGAAAGGCGTTGATGTCACGCTGAAGCTCACGGATGCGAGCGGCAATGTGTTGGCGACGATGGACAGCCCAAACGACAAGCAGGGGCCGGAGACGCTCTCTTTCGTTGCGGAGAAGGCTGGCTGGTTCGTATTGGAGGTGAGCGCCACCGATTCTAAAGCGGGCAAGGGCAGCTACTCAATCGGACGAGAAGCGCCGCACGCAGCAACGGCGAAAGACAGGCGACGAGTCGAGGTTGAGCGATTGTTCGCTCAAGGGATCGCAGAAGTAATGATTAAAGGCGAAGAGGAAACTGCCCTCAAAGAGCTGTCTGAGGCAGAAGCGGGATGGAAAGACTTGGCCGATGACTACATGGAGAAGTTGACGGCACAAACGGCGCTACAGATCATTGTTAATGAATTAAACAAAGACTTGCAAACTGCTGGTAGTCTTTTGCGTCAAGGACAAAGATTGTCGTCTAACTCGAAAGCAGATTCCCTCACTGCGCGGGCGAAGCTGAATGAGGCGTTGAAAGCATCTCTTTCCCTCAATGCAAAGCTAAACGATAGTGCTTTAGTAGAGAAAGCAAGTCGGTTGGGCGCGATGTCCCAACAGATATTAAACTCTCTGAACGATTTACGATTTCTTTCAAAGCTGAATGAAGGGCTTTCCCTAAATGCAATCGGGCAAACTTATTTCAACGCCAGCGAGCGGCAGGAGTGGGTTGATTACCTGAAGCTCTCCCTAGTTGCTTATGAGGACGCAATCAAACTCCTTCACGAATCAAACAGCCCCGCTCTAAATCGAAATCAAAAACAATACTTACTCAGTCTAAAGGACAATGAGGCCGGGGTTCTGGGAAATATTGGCGCGGCACTCGATACGCTTGGGAGACCTGAAGAGGCGCTCACTTATCTGAAACAAGCTCTTGAGCAAATACGCGCCTTATATCAGGAACCTCAAGACTCGCAGTTTACACTTCAGTTAAAAACCAAAGAAGCAACGACCCTGTTCCAAATGGGGCTGGCTTATTCCAGCGAGGCGAGAAATAGAAAAACGGCTATTGATTTTTATTCGCGAGCGATTGAAGTGTTTCGTACGCTGCCCAATCGAAAGGCCATGATAGCGAGAGGCTTAGACCTCATTGGCGGACAATATCAGCTCGATTTTGAGTATGATGCCGCACTAAAGAATTGGGACGAGGCTCTGGCGATTTATCGCGAGTTGAACGATATGATGGGACAAGCAGGCATATTGATGGGAAAGGAGACGATGTATTACATCTTAGATGACAAAGCTAAAGTTCGAGAAATCTTCACCCAACTCTTGCCTATCCTTACGTCGCAAGAGTACGGAGAAGTCTTCAAGAAGTCTGTTCCCTGGAATCCCGGCGACTGCGGTGTTTGTGACGAGGCTATGAATAACACAAGTGAATTCGGTCGGTTGGACCAATTGGGACTTGCTTATCAAGAGTTGGGTGACTACGACACGGCAATTGAATATTACGATAAAGCTTTGATGGTGCATCGCGGTCGAAAGGATTCAGGTGGCGTACGAAGCGAGTTAAGGTCCATTAGTAATAACTACGCCAGGATGAAAAAGTGGGACAAGGCACTTGAATACAGCAAGGACGCTCTTGAAATCAGCCGAAGCAGAACCAGTCAAGAAGCAGTTGCCGACGATGCGGCTGATGTTGGCTTGGCATTGTTGGAGTTGGGCAAGACAAAAGAAGCCCTAACATATCAAGATGAAGCATTGTCTCTGTATCAGTCGGTCGGCATTGGCGCGGGAAAGGTTTTCTCTTTGAGTTACGTTCGCCTTCTCAATGAACTGGCGCGCACTCAGGACACGCTCGGCAATCGACGTCTGGCGATTTTCTTTGGAAAGCAAGGCGTCAATGGTCGACAAGGCGAGCGAACGCGACTGCGGAGAACTTTCAATATCGAAGACCAAAAGGGCTTTCTCAGGAAGATCGAAAAGGATTACCGCCAACTGGCCGATTGGTTGATTGCCGAAGGCCGCATCTCTGAGGCCCAACAGGTGCTGGCGATGCTCAAGGAGGTTGAGGTCATCTCTTATCTCGAAGGAGATGGAGCGCCGACTGAAGAGCCCAGACAAAGCACCACATTTGATGATGAAGAACGGACGGCGCTGGTTCGTTACAACGCGCTGGCGGATAAGCTCACCATACTCGGCGCTCAGTTCGGCAAACTGCAGACGCTCAGGAGCAGCGGCGTCAAGCTCACGCCTGAACAGGAGAACACGTATAAAGAACTTTCGGGACAGATTGAAGTCGCGAGCAATGGCTTTCAGGTCTTTCTCAAACAGTTGGCCGACGAGTTCGCCCAACGCTCCAAGACGAGGGAAGACCTCAACGAAACTCTGGCGTTGCGCTCGAAGCTGCGATCCTGGGGCAAGGGAGTGGTCTTTCTTTACACCCTGGCCGGTGACGATCGTTATCGGGTCATCCTAGTGACGCCCGACGCACAGGTTGATGCCAAATATGAAATCAGAGCAACCGAGCTTGACGCCAAGATCCAAAAGTTTCGGCAGGCGGTAGAAAATCCCCGCCTGGATCCGAGACCGTCGGGCAAAGAACTCTATAACATTCTGATCAAGCCAATTGAGAAGCAACTCGAAGGCGCGGGCGCAAAGACCTTGTTGTGGTCGCTCGATGGGAGCCTACGTCTATTGCCGCTTGCCGCACTTTGGGACGGGCAGCGGTATTTCGGGCAGAAATATCAGAACGTCACGATCACGCTGGCGAGTCAGAACAACTTGAGCGACCCGACTAATCGGAATTGGCAGGTGCTGGCGGCGGCAGTGTCGCAAGCCAGAAAAGTCCAGCTTAATGAACTCGGGACTACACGCGAAGTTCCCTTCTCAGCCCTGCCTTTTACACTCACCGAAGTTCGCTCGATCGTCAAGAGCAGCCAGTCTCCCAAAGGCGTGCTGCCAGGGCAGGCTTTGATTGATGGGGAGTTCAACGAAGCATCTTTGGAAAGTCAGCTATTGCGCGGCTATCGGATCGTGCACATTGCGTCACATCTCAATCTCGATCCGAAAGATGCAACCCGATCGTTCCTGCTGCTCGGTGACGGCAGTGTGCTCACCGTTTCCGAGTTGCGAAACAAGCCGGGTTTGAAACTCGAAGGCGTCGAGTTGCTGACGTTGTCGGCGTGCCAGACGGCAGTGGTGGGGAAAGATAACAGCGGACGAGAGATTGAAGGATTTGGATATGTGGCGCAGCAAAGGGGCGCGAAGGCGGTGCTGGCAACGTTGTGGGGTGTGGCGGATGAAAGCACGCAGCTATTGATGAGCGAGTTCTATCGTCTTCATAAGCAGAACCCGCGCTGGACGAAATCCGAGGCATTGCAGTTAGCCCAGCAAGAGATGCTTTCCGGCAAACTCAAACCGTCGGCCTCAAGCAACGAAGAGCGTACCACGAAGAGAGCGGATGCTTCAGATGCGAACGCGCCAGCTTTTCCCTTTGATCCAAACAAGCCTTATTCCCATCCTTATTACTGGTCGCCGTTCGTGCTGATTGGGAATTGGAGATGAGGTTGCGAGAGAAACCGCTTTTCTTCGCAGGAAACAATGATGAGTTAGTCGACGAAGACATTGGAGGATAAGCCCGATCTACTGAGTCCGCGTTTTGAAGCGGTGCTCGCGTGGCTCGATCCAGACAGGGATCGCGCTGCAGAAACCCGTGTGCTCTTGCATGGACGGCTGACGAGATATTTTCTAAGAAATCATTGTGCTGATCCTGAAGAACTAGCCGATCAAACGTTTGACCGCGCCGGCAAGCTGCTTCTCGAAGGCAAGAGCGTGCCCGCGCAAAACCATGAAGGCTATTTGAACCGAGTGGCGTTTTACGTGCTCCAGGAGTACCGCAGGAAAAATAGACTCGGCACTCAACTGGCAGATGATAAACCGGAACCTCCTGATGATCGGGCTAACCCTGATGAGATTGAAGAGGCCTGGAAAAAGGAGCGGCTCCATTTTTGTCTCGACGAATGTCTTGAACGTCTGCAGCCGGAATCGCGAGCCATGCTGCTCGAATACTATTCGGAAGACAAAACGCTGAAAATCGACACTAGAGATAGGATGGCGAAGCGACTCGGAGTTGCCAGTGGTGTTTTGCGCAACCGAATCTGGAAGCTGCGAAACAATCTCCGAGAGTGTATCGCTGAGCGCCTTTCTAGTGTCGAGTTCGCTGCCGGCCAAGAGGAAATGTAATGAACCAGCCCGAACACGACGATCTGATAACAGACTATCTGCTCGGCGCGCTGCCGGAGGAAGAGGCGAGTCGCTTTGAGGAACGCTATCTGGAGGATGAATCTCTGTTTGCCAAATTGCAGGAAATCGAGGACGAGTTGATTGACGATTACGCCAGCGGCGCGTTGACCGCCGAGCAGCGTGCTCTCTTCGAGAAGTACTTTCTCGATTCGTCAGAACGCAGAGAGAAACTTGAACTCGCGCGCGCTATGACAGTGCGAGCCATTGCGTGGAAACAAGAGCGCGAAGCCAAACAGAGCGCGCCCACGATTATCGGCTCTGCCGCTACTACCAACGCAGATGAGACAACTTCAGGCAAGATTCTGCGTTTTAAGACGCAAGGTCCGATGCCTTCCTGGTTTCAGTGGACAGCTATGGCCGCTTCAGTAGTGTTTGCCGTGACAGCTGGCGCGCTGTGGTTCAGCAACCGCGAATTGCATCGTCAACTGATCGCTCAAGGTGCAACTGAAGAGCAGCTGAAAAGGAATGCAGAATCTTCATTGAAAGAGAAAGACGAAGCCAACAAGAAAGCTGTCGAAGCGGAAGCTCAAGTGGCGAAAGTGGAGGAAGAAAAGAGATCGCTGTTGGAACGGCTTCCAGAAGAGATTAATAAGCCCGTTGTCAACATAGTGATCGATGCCTACTATGCGGTGACTGGCTCCAAAGGCGAGGGTGAAAAAAGAGTTAAGACTTTGGTGTTACCGTCCAACGCGCAGCAAGTTCAGTTATCTCTGAACTTCCCCAAGAGTGATTTCTCGAAATTCCAAGCGCTATTGAGAGCCGCGGATCGAAGTCCCGTGGGTTCGCCTCACGTTGGCTTGAAGGCCAGGTCTTCCGGTGAAAAACAGACGGTGACATTCGCCGTGTCAGGGAAGAGCCTGCCGACCGGAGATTACGAAGTGATCATCAGTGGCGTCACACCCGCCGGGCAAACCGAAGGAGTCGGTCGCTATTACTTGCATGTCGTCCGGCGCTAACGCGACGTGAACCGGTAGCGAGAGTTGTTGCCCGCGAGTCTTGATTAGGAAGTATGACTTAACGGAGATCGGCCATGACTATTGTTTCCCTTACCGCGACCGTCGTCATGAGAACTAGATTAGCAGTGCTCTCGCTTTCCTCATTGGTTCTATTGGTGATTGTCTATCCCAGCGCCCTTGCGCAAACACCTTCACTAACAACTCTAGAACCCGGCAAGCCAATCGAGCGCTTGCTCAAAGGCGGCGAGATTGCGGAGTTTGAGGTCAAGGTCAAGCACGGTCAGTTCATTCGCATTGAATCCGAGCCGACAAACATCGACATTGTGCTGACCGTAACCGATGAGGACGCCAAGGCCATTGTTGAGATGGACGGCGACTCAAATTTCCTCTGGCGTGAATCTATTTCCTCCATTGCCGAAAAAGACGGGAACTACAAAGTGCAAATCAGGGGAGTCGGTCCAAAGGAGTTTACAGGCAGCTTTGTCGTTAAAGTCGTCGAGCGGCGAAAACCGCAACCGGCCGATTACAAACGGATGGAGGCTGAGCGTGCACTTATTCGCGCTATCAAACTAGGCAAAGAAGATAAGGCAAAGGACTCGGCCGAAGTCTTTGAAGCAGCAGCGAGACTGTGGCGAGAATACGGCGATCAGTATTGGGAGGCTGTAAGCGAGTGGAACCTCGCGTGGGCTTATCATTTTTCGAACCGCGATAACGATGCAATAAAGCTTCATACTCAGGCTCTTTTGGCATTTCAGAGTCTCAATGCTCGCGTTGGCGAGGCTGCCGCCTTGGCCGGTATCGGAATCATTTACATGTCAGGGAACAATCATGAGGCAGCCAGAGATAAACTCGAAAAATCGCTGACAATTATTCGTGCATTGAAGCGACCAAAGAGCGAATACAACCGGCTCAATGCTTTGGTTGGAGTCTATTACAACCTAAATCAAACCGATTTGGTCTTTGAAAGCCTTAATCGAATGCTGGAGATCAGCATTCAGTTGAAACGACGGGATGACGAGCGGGAGACACGTTTTCGCCTAGGGAGCTTGCTCTATTTGAAAGGAGACTTCTCAAAGGCTCAGACGTATATGGAGCAAGCTTTGGAAATAGACACAGAGCTAAAGGACACACCGGGCCAAGTCAATAGACTGACAGCACTGGCCCGTATCTACGACAAACTCGATAAGGATGGCTTGGAGCAAAAGGCGCTTGATGATGCTCTTGCATTGGCGGTGACAGCGAAAGACCTGAAATCGCAAGGCAACGTACTGAAGGAGATTGGCTCGCGGTCTCTATTACGCAGGCATGACTGTGACGGGGCGAGGAAAACACTTCTTCAGGCTTTTCACAATCTGGAAGAGGCTGCGGACAAGGAAGGCCAGGGTAATGTTCTGGATTTGTTAGCCACGGCTTCAATGTGCTTGGGTGACAACGACAAGGTTATTGAGTACTCCGCACGAGGCTTCGAAATCAAGAAATCTTTGAATGACTATGTTGGCCAAGTCTCGACGCTAAGTTCCTTGGGAATCGGATACTTCAATGCCGGTCAGGTGGACAAGGGCTTTCAGGAGCATGAGCAAGCACTTGAAATCGCTCGCAAGAAAAACCTGGGATTTCAAGAAGTCCAGTGTTTAAGTGTCTTAGCGCAGGATTATGCTGGAGTACAGAACTACGAGAAAGCGACAGGAATGGGCGAGCAGGCCCTGACTATTGCTAGGGAACTGAGGAACCAGGGTCTCATCCAGACTACGCTGAGTAGTCTTGGAAATTATTATTTGTGGTCGAATCAATACGACCAAGCGCAGAAGAAATATGAGGAAGCCTTAAAGAGCAGCAGCGACGCAAAGGATAAGGACCACGAGAGCAGCAACCTCCACTCTCTAGGATTGTTGTATGCCAGGAAACGTCAGTTTGATAGAGCTCTGGAGTTTTTTGAGAGAGCGTTAAGAATCGCCCAGGATCTCGGCTTTGCAGATCGGACAATCTATATACTCAGCAGCATTGGAAATCTGTATGTCCAGCAGAGTCAATTTGAGGTTGCAATCAAAACCTTTGACCAAGCGTACGAGCAAGCTAAAGCAAACAGAAATCTGAATTGGCAGAGGTCGCTGCTTGTTTCACTGGGAAATACTTTCTCAAAACTTGGTCAATTTGAGAAAGCGCAAAGCTCCTTCGAACAAGCCGCAGAAAAAGCGCGAGAATCCAAAGATCGAACTAGCCAAGCGATTGCTCAACTCGCTCTTGGGCACCTGTACCTCAGTTTGAACCAATACGAAAAAGCGCTCGACAAGTTTAAGGAGGTAGAAACGATTGCGCGGGAGACTAAAAGCAGGTGGCTGATGGGATTTGCTTCTGAAGGAATTGGCACAGTTAATACAGATTTAAGTCAAAACCAGACAGCCCAAGGCAATTACGAACAATCGTTAGCGTTAATGAAGGAGTCCTTCGATCGAACCAACGAAGGAAATGTACTGAATGTATTGGGGAATACATATCTGAATTTAAAACAGTACGACAAAGCTCTTAGCTATTACGAGCAGTCATTGGCGGTCGCGAGAGAACTCAAAAACAAGCAAAGTGAAGTCTTTCCGCTAGTAAATCTTGGCATCGTATTCCAAAAGAAGGATGAGTTAGGTAAAGCACAAAGTTTTTTTGATCAGGGTCTCGCATTGGCCCAAGAAGTAAAAGACAGAGGGAATGAAGGGTCTGCCCTGCGCGGGCTGGGAGAGATTTCGTTCAAACTGAAAAGGTACAAGTCGGCGGAAGATTACTATCGCCGGTCGCTAGCCATTGCCAAAGAGGTACAAAGCAAGAAACTCGAAGGGTCAGTGCTGCAGGATCTGATGGATCTTGAAAACGGAGTAAGAAAACCGCAGCTTGCAATTCTTTATGGCAAGCTGGCCGTAAACGCCTATCAGGCGATTCGCGGCAATATCAAGAATTTCGACAAGGAGTCGCAACACAGCTATCTCAAGGATAAGGAGGAGGCATATCGAACCCTGGCCGACATATTGATTTCACAGGACCGATTCATCGAAGCCCAAGCGGTTCTTGGGTTGCTTAAAGACGAAGAATATTCGCAGCTTGCGCGTAGCGGTGAAAACGGCGATACCGTTCCATATGCGGCAGTCGAAACCGATTCGATGGCTAGGATCGAAAATCTCATTTCTCTTGAACGTCGACGCGACGACATCCTGAAGATCAAAAATCGGACGCCCGAACAGGAAGCAATGGCCAATGACCTAACTGAGAAGATTAACGACGCCAATGCAAAGCTTGATAGTGCGCTGACTGCACTGGCCGGCAATGAAAAGTCCGCGGGGCTCAGGGTAGAAGAGTTTTTCCGGAACAAGAATCTGAAGGGCGCGCTGACTGAATTGAGGCAGCGAACGAATTCAGGAGTTGTCGCTCTCTACACACTCGTTGGTACTGGGGAAGAAACGGGCGAGAAGAAGGACCCAAGAGCGGAGAAGACAAAATTCGGCTGGATTATAATGGTGACCGAAAAGGGGCATAAGGCCTATCCGATCGACGTGACTGATTTTAATCAGACTGTGTTTCGATTTCGTGAAGCACTCACTACAGACAAGTACGATCCTCGACCGCTGGCAGAAAAACTATATAACGCCTTATTTCGTCAAAGATCATCCCGACAAAAGCGAACGCTTGAACAGGACATTGAGGAGTATCTCGCGCCCTATCGAAGCAAGACGCTGATGTGGTCTCTAGATGGAGTCCTTCGCTACATCCCGATGGCGGCGCTTCACGACGACAAGGTGTATCTAATTCAAAAATATCTCAACGTCCTGTTCACGGAGAAAAGCGAAAAATTTCTTCTGGCTGAAAATAGGCAGGACTGGGAAATACTGGGCGTCGGAGTTTCTGAGAGCCGAGACGGTTTCGCTGCTCTGCCGGGCGTGAAGACGGAACTTGAAACCATCGTCAGAAGCGAGAATACAGCCAAGGGCATACTAAATGGCACGATAAGACTGAACGACAACTTTAAGAAGACAGTGTTCTTCAATACGGTCGCCAGTGGGGAATATCCAGTGGTTCACGTCGCCTCGCATTATTCATTCAAACCGGGCCAGCAGAAAGATTCGTTCTTGCTTGCCGGCGACGGACGTCTGACCTTCGGTGAAATGGAAAAGAATGAAAACCTCTTCGGCACAGTCGATCTGCTCACGCTTTCGGCTTGCGACACCGGTATCACTGACAACGGGAAGGAAGCTGAGGGGTTCTCGTACAAAGCGCAGGAGTTGGGTGCGAAATCGGTAATCGCCAGCCTCTGGCAGGTCTCCGATCAGGGCACGCCCGAATTGATGATTCGCTTTTACAGACTGCACTCTGAGAACACTTCGACGTCGAAAGGTGAAGCGTTTCGTAAGGCGCAACTCTCTCTGCTCGGGGCGAGGCCCCTTAGCCTCTCGCGCGGTACAGGAGTGCGAAGCTCAGTGCGAGTGTCTGACGGCGCGGCGCCGAAGTTGGAATTGCCACTATTTCTAAGAGATCCGCAACGGCCTTTTGCTCACCCACACTACTGGGCTTCATTTGTTCTGATTGGGAACTGGCGCTGATTGAATGGGCGCAATAAGTAAAACGACTTCGCCGGATTCGGTCCAAGGCATCTGACAAGAGGTCAACATTTTGTCCCACCTATCCACGAACGTGAAGTGTATTTGCAAACGTTTCCCTTCTCTGCTTGCCATAACGGTCTTGGTTGTGGCGCGCGCAACCTTAGGCCAGTCGCCAGTTGAGATCCGCGAGTTGGTGCCCGGTCAGACTGTCGAGCGCGAGATGACGAGCGCGGAGACGCATCACTACAAATTTGATCTACAAGCGAACGAATTCTTCCAGGTGCGCGTCGAGCAAAAGGATGTCGATGTCGTGCTTAAGCTGACGGACGCAAGGGGCAAACTCCTGGCGACGATGGATAGTCCGAACGGAAAAGAGGGGCCGGAAACTCTCTCGTTTGTCGCAGAGAAGCCAGGCAACTTCTTGTTAGAGGTAAGCGGACTTGATGCGAAGGCGGCGAAGGGCGGCTACGCGATCAAACGTTCGATTTCGCGATCAGCTACTGGCAACGATCGGCGACGAGTGGAAGTTGAACAAGCGTTTGTCGAAGGCTTAGCGGCGCGGAACACCGAAGGCCAAAAGGAACTTGCCGCCAACAAGCTAAGGAAAGCCCTGACAGGATGGAATGAATTAGAAGACTCCTATCTGAGTCAGCTAACCGACCAACAACTTAAACAGCTTGCCCCGGTCCCGCCGGAAATTAGCGTCATCATTGACAGCATAAAGAAAGAACACCAGGAGGCAATGAACCTTCTAGGTGAAGGTCAAAAGCTATCGGCGAAATCGAGCGCGGATTCACTTCCGGCAAGAGAAAAACTAGTTCGGGCGCTGACTGACTTTCGGAGCGTCAATAGAAGCGCACGAGACAAAAACACCCTGGATACAATTAGCCGATCAGGAGAAAGCGCAAGCCAGTCACTAAACACTCTAAAGATCTTGGAATTTCAATCAAGAATTGGCGAAGCAATTTCACTGAGTGGTATCTCCCAGACGCACACTAACCTTGGCGAGAGGCAACAAGCAATTGATGCAACAAAGGAGGCGGCTGAGGTCTATAAGGAGCTCTTCGCGGATCCGACCCTCCTGAGTATCACGGGCATCGACGTGAAGAAGACTATTCCCACATGGAAATCATTCCATGCCGCGAGTCTAGCTAGTATCGGTCACGACCTCGACCAATTTCTTGGAGAATCAGAACAGGGTATTGCGTATTTGACTCAAGCTGCTGACGGTTATCACTCCTTGTTTCAAGAAACAGGGGACACCCAATTCAGGGTCCTCGAAGCGACGGCGCTAAGCCAAATAGGATTCATTTATGCCAGAGAATCGAAAACGAACGAAAAAGCGATCGAGTTTTTAACCAATGGACTAACTGTTTATGAATCTCTGCCAGATGAGCGTAGAAGCGTCGCCAGCACTCTGAACAGTCTAGGCATCCAACACTTGTTGAATTATGACTTCAAACATGCATCGCAAAACTGGGAGAACGCCTTAGCAATTTACCGTGAACTTGATGATAAGAGCGGCCAAGTAGATGTCCTGCGCCAGCTTGGTTTGATGTATTCGGTGTTGAACGATAAGACCAAAATTTCTGAATTCGGGAACCAGGCATTGGAGATCCTACAGTCCTCGGACTTTGCCGCCAGTTGGAAGAAGAAAGTTCCAGGCAATAGTTTTGGCATCTATAACGAACTTTATGATGCTTTGATAGAACATACCAAGCTCGACAGTATTGCATTTGTCTACCGCCTGCTTGAGGACTACCAGAAGTCTCTTGAGTACTACGAAAGGGCTTTGGCGGTTGCGCCGTCCCTTAAGGATGCTCGCAACACCCGGCTAAGCACCGATGCGGTAGCGAGAGCATTCGCCAAGTTAGAAAAATGGGACAACGCCGTTGCGTCTTACAAACGCGCGCTTGAAATAAGCCGTAAACAGGGTGTCAAAGAAGACATCGCAGACGATCTGAAGGATGTTGGTTGGGCTCTGCTTGAAACAGGAAAGCCAAGCGAAGCCCTGAACTATCAAAACGAAGCACTCTCAATCTATCTATCGGTTTCAGTGGATGAAAGCCGAGCGTTTTCAGTTAGCTTCAGCGATCTGTTGAACGAGATAAGCCGCTCCTACCATGATCTTGGCAACAATCGTCTCGCGATCTTCTATGCCAAGAGAGCCGTGAATGCAACGCAGAGTGAACGTCAACGCCTGAGCAATCTCGATCCACTTTCTCAGAAGGGATTCTTAGAAAGAAAAGAGAAGCACTACCGCCGTCTGGCCGATTGGTTAATTGCTGAAGGGCGCATTATCGAAGCCGAACAGGTATTGCGGATGCTCAAGGGAGAGGAGGTTTCGGATTATCTGCGACGCGACAAATCGGTCGCGGACAAGCTGTCCTTGCGGGTTGATTTCACTGTCGCAGAAACAAAAGCGCTCAAGAGTTATGAGGAAAAGTCGCGGACCATCTCATCTCTGGCAGTAGAGATGGGAAAGCTCGAAGAGTTGAAGAAGCGCGGCACGCAGTTCACACGCGAGCAGGAACAGCGTTACGACGAACTCGAAACCAAACTCTCGGAGTCGAACGCGAACTTTGAGAAATTCCTGGATCAACTGGCAGAGGAATTCAAGCAGATCAAGAATCCCGTGGGGGAAGTAAGCGAGGACACAGGTTTGCAATCGGATATGCAGGAATGGGGCGGCGACCTTGTCTTTATCTACACCCTGGTCGGTGAAGGCCGCTATCGCACGATCCTCATCACGCCGAAAGCAAGAGTTGCCGGCGAGAGAGAAATCAAAGCTGTCGATCTGGATCGGAAGATTTTTGAGTTTCGAGAGCAAGTTAAGAATCCCAAGGTTGACCCTCGTCCTTTAGGCAAAGAGCTTTACGACATTCTGATCAAACCGATCGAGAAGGAGTTGGAGGGTGCGAAAGCGAAGACCCTGCTTTGGTCTTTGGACGGGAATTTGAGGTTGTTGCCACTGGCGGCGCTTTGGGACGGCCAACAGTATTTCGGACAAAAGTATCAGAATGTGGTTATCACCCTGGCTAGCCGTACACGCATCGGCAGAGAGGTTTCCCAGACCCCGAATGTGCTCGGGTTGGGTGTCTCTGAAGCTCAAACTGCGCGCGATACTCTCGGTGAGCGAAATCTGCTCTTTAGTTCCTTGCCGTCCGTACCTTTCGAATTGGCTTCAATCGTACGAAGCAAGCAATCGCCGAAAGGAGTCTTACCGGGTGAGAGTTTGCTGAATGCTGGATTCACGGAGAAAGCTATGGAGGTGCAGCTTGCGAAGGGCTACAAGGTCATTCACATTGCGTCGCATTTCAGCCTAAATGCGGGAGACGCGAGTAGGTCCTTTCTACTTTTGGGGGACGGCTCGATCTTAACTGTCAACGACCTCAAGAATAATCCATCGCTGACTCTGGCCGGCGTCGAACTGCTGACGCTCTCTGCCTGCGACACGGCGGTTGGAGAGCGCGATAGTTCGGGCAAGGAAGTTGATGGCTTTGCTTATGTGGCGCAAGCAAGAGGCGCGAAGGCAATCATCGCAACCCTGTGGCCAGTCGCCGATGTAAGCACTTCGCTTTTGATGAGCGAGTTTTATCGTCTTAGAAAAGTAAATCCGCAAATGACCAAAGCTGAGGCGCTACAGTTGGCCCAGAAGGAAATGATCGAAGGCAAACTTCAACGAGCTTCGACGACAAATCAGGAACGCAACACCCAGCGGGTCAACGCAGGTTCCAGTAGCCAGACTTTTGCATACGATCCAAAGAAGCCTTACGCCCACCCCTATTACTGGTCGCCGTTCGTGCTGATTGGAAATTGGAGATAGGGGAAGAAATGCTAGCGATCTACTCTTTTTTGCGGCGTGGAGCATACGTACTCGCCTTCGCGTTAATAATTAGACTCTACGCGTCCGCCCTTGGTCAAACCGCGCCTCAAAATCAAATTCAGACACTGCCGGCGGGCCAGCCTCTCGAACGCACAATTACGGGTGCCGAAACGCATCGCTACCAAGTCGACTTACAGAAGGATGAGTTCTTTCAGGTCCGCGTCGAGCAGAAAGGCGTCGATGTTGCTCT
Source organism: Acidobacteriota bacterium (assembly GCA_025463135.1). Classification (GTDB taxonomy): domain Bacteria; phylum Acidobacteriota; class Blastocatellia; order Pyrinomonadales; family Pyrinomonadaceae; genus JAOAPY01. The sequence continues at coordinate 3,642 of JAOAPY010000027.1, read as the reverse complement.
CAAGCTGACTGATTCAGGTGGCAAGTTTGTGGCGACGATGGACAGTCCGAACGGAAAGAGCGGGCCGGAGACGCTTTCGTTTGTCGCGGAAAAGCCCGGACGCTTCATACTGGAGGTAACAGGAGTTGATGCCAAATCAGCAAAGGGTAACTATTCAATCCGTCGGGAAGCCTCGCATGCAGCGACCAAGACCGATAGACGGCGAGTTGATGTCGAACAACTTTTCGTGGAGGGCATGACGGTCGTCACTAAGGCCGCGCCGGGCTCAGATGAGACCGAAGTCGGGCTGGCGAAACTTGAAGAGGCGAACAAGGGCTGGCACGAATTGGCTGACACTGAGATGGGCACGCTGACCGAGCGAAGATTGCGAGTCGGAAGGCTGATCGCGCAATTTCTAGCTCCGGTGATGCTTGTAAATCAGGCGCAGAAGATCCGAAATCAAGGCACTGTCGAATCAGTCTTGGCTGCGCGGGCAAAGTTTCTTGAAGCCGTTGAAGCTGGGCACCGATTCATGAAGAGACTCGATGAAGAGGACCTGAGCGATGTGCTGAGCAAAGAGGTGAAAGCGGATTGGAAGGCGTCGACCATCCATAACGATGTGCAGGCATTTGGTGGAATTGCCAATACATATGAATTACTCAAAGACTGGCAAGAGAGTGTCTCCTACAATCAACAGGCTCTGGCGGTAATTCAAGAGATCCGAAGAAACCCTGAAATCAGCGCCACCCTAGCTTCGCAAAATGGCATTCCGATAAAAGCGAGCGAGGCAAGCTTGCTCAACTCAATTGGTTCGACTCTTACAGCGAAATTGGACAAGCCCGATCAAGGGCTGAAATACAGCGCTCAAGCAGTCGCCGAATGGGAAGAGGTTGAACGCGAATACCAGAAGTTTCGGATAATGGCCCGGCAACAGCAGGCCCTGGCTTTGCAGAATGTAGCGCAGAGTTATTTCGCTCTCGACGATCGCCGCAAAGCGATCGAGAGTTTTGAAAAGGCGCTTGCGCTATTTCGCAAACTTGATGGTCAACAAAGCATGGAGGCTGAATGCCTGCTTCAAATAGCCGATTATTCTTCTCGCGAACTGGATTACCAGCATGCGCGCGGAGCGCTAGATGAAGCCTTGAAGATCTATGAATCGCTCGGAAACAAACCCGGTCAAGCGACAGTCCTGGGGCTAATGGGATTGAGCTACTTCGTTTTGAACGACCAATCAAAGGCTCGGGAATTCTTCAATCGTGAACTGTCCATACTGTTGTCCGACGATTATATTGAGTTATTACTCAAAGCGAATCCTACGATAATTCTCCCGCCGGATTACAAGGTTGATCCTGCCAATTTGTCTGCTTTTTATCGCGACAACTTCGAATGGCAAAGATCAATCAATGTTGGATATATCTATAACATGCTGGAAGAGCCCGATAAGGCCCGTGAATATTTTGCGAAGGCCTTGACTGCGGCCCGTGCAACAAAATCAGTGGGTCCGATTCACACAACTTTGAATGCGATTGGCCTCACGTATTCAAACCAAACCCGTTGGAGTGAAGCGGACGAGTATTACAGGCAAGCCTTGGAGATCGGTCGGCAGCTTCCGCAAAAAACGGATCTCGCAAGTGATCTATCGGGCTTAGCTTTTGTCCAGATTCAACTGAAGAATTGGCCGGAAGCGCTTCACAATGCAACTGAATCGCTAGTGCTCTACCAATCGCTCGGTGCTGATCAGAAGACCATGCTCGTAGGGTATGCTTCGACGCTGAATTTGATCGCGCGTATTCAAGATGAACTTGGTAATCGAAGATTGGCAATCTTCTATGAGAAGCAAGCCGTCAATGCCATTCAGCGCGAACGTCAGCAGCTTAAGAACCTCGATGTTGCAACACAGCGAGGATACGCCAAGAAAAATGAAATGCCCTACCGCCGGCTCGCGGAGTGGCTGACTACTGAGGGCCGGATACCTGAAGCTGAACAAGTGATGCGAATGCTCAAGGAGGACGAGTACTTCCAATACCTGCGTCGAGATTACCAGGTCGCGAAGGACCTGCTCTTTACCGTCAGTCTCGAGCCCGATGAAGCCTCAGCCGCTGGGCGTTATGATCAATTCGCGAACAAACTAACTGCTATCGGTAGGGAGTACGGCGAATTGAAAGAAGAAAGGAACCGGCCCGAATACGAACGCAGGCCATTTCCGAAGCAAGCCCGGTTGGACGAGTTAGATAAAATGCTTGACGACGCGCGGGTGGTGTCACGGAGGTTCCTCGATGATCTGGATCAGAAATTCAAACAGAAAGATGCGCGCGTGGCGGAAATCAAGTCAGGGTTTCAATCCCTGCTTAAAGACATGAACGCCCGACGTACCGTTATCGTTTCAACTCTTGTCGATGATGATCGGTTGACCATCTTCATTACAACAGCCGACAGTCAACGAGCCCACGCAGTCGATATCAAAGCTGTTGAGGTGAACAAGCTAGTATCGGATTTTCGCGCGGCGGTAATGAATCCGAAGATTGACCCACGCGATGCGGGCAAGAAACTCTACGATATTGTTATCGCGCCAATCGAAAAAGATCTCGTAGGCATCAATACTGACACAATCGTTTGGTCGCTGGATGGCACACTGCGTTACGCACCAATGGCAGCACTTTGGGATGGTCAGCACTATTTGGCAGAGCGCTATGCAAACGTACTCATCACGCTGGCAAGCCAGAAGTATCTCGAACAGTCGATTTCAGACAAGAGTAAATGGAGGGCTCTCGGAGTTGGAGTCTCCAAAGACTTTGAAGGTTTTCCAGGGCTGAAAGCCGTGCCCGATGAACTGGATTGCATCATCACCGACCCGGTGAGTAAAACCGTAAGCTTACATCCCCAGTGTCAAAGGGGCGTCATTAACGGCACGAAGCTTCTCGACGATAGATTCACGAAAGAGAGTTTTAAGAATGCACTTGGCCGTTACGCAGTGGTTCATGTAGCCAGCCATTTCAGTTTGCAGCCGGGCGACGCTTATAGATCGTTCCTGCTTCTGGGCGGCGGGGCTACGGAAAAAGACCGTAAGCTGATGGTCAGCGAAATTAACCAGAGCCTATTCAGCGGCGTCGAGATTCTGACTCTATCAGCCTGCAATACAGCGGTCGGAACTGAGCGGTCAAACGGCCTTGAAGTCGAAGGCTTCGGGGCGATGGCGCAGAAAGAAGGCGCAAAGTCAGTTATCGCAACTTTGTGGGAAGTGGCTGATTCGAGCACTCGTGATTTCATGGTCAAGTTTTATGGCTTGTATGACTCGCCGGGCAGCATTAACAAGGCTCAGGCGTTGCGACAAGCGCAACTGGCGCTGCTGAGAGGCGGCACTAGAAACGCTCAGCGAGCAAACACAGTACGGTCCTCGATCAGACTCGACGCCGAGAACGCGCCGAAGACTTTCACTCCAAACCCTAACGCGAAATACAGCCACCCATATTATTGGGCACCGTTTATTCTCATTGGCAATTGGAAATAGTTCTCACCTGGAAGGATCGGCGCTCAGCTGCGTATTTCACGGAAGATGAACGGTGATTTCACGTGAAGGTGAACACTCATTTCACGCGAAGATGAACGGTCTTCCGCGATGGCGGCGCGGAGTGCGGTTATTAATGCTCGGTGTTCATCATCATG
>JAOAPY010000026.1 GCA_025463135.1 Acidobacteriota bacterium | reverse complement strand
ACCACCTCGCGGTAGCGGGTGGGTAAGTGATGGAGCAGCTATAACGCCGAGAGGATCTGGTTGTCCCCAGCGATCTTGTTGGGAGCAGACCCACCCGCTACCGCGTGGTGGTACTGACCTCATACTGCCGATCCGACGGACTCCTCACGACCCGCGTGGTGGTGCTGACCTCATTTCCTTCGATGAGGTGCGAGTTGAGGGATGAGGTCAGAACCGGGAGCGCGTAGCGACCGGATCCTTCACTCAAGCATGCGTTGGTAAAAAACCTTAGGAATCATGATCTAGTAATCATGATGATTGAAGGATCCGGTCGCATCCACCACCCCAGCCGGCCTGCCCGGCCGGGGACCCCGGTCCGCTCCCGGTTCTGTATAGCTATTGCATTTTCACTTTCCCTTTCCCTCAAACTGCACCAGTACCGGGTGTAGGCGGTAGGAATGACCAACCCCAACACCCTAACTACGCGCCGGCGCGGCGCGCGGTGTCAATCTTTACTCGACTCTCTACAGTGGCCCAGTCGATGTTTGAAAAGAACGCTTCGATGTATTTGGGCCGCTCGGCCGGTTTGTAGTCCAACAGATAAGCGTGTTCCCAAACGTCCATTACGAGTATGGGGTTAAAGCCGGCGACGTTGCCCGTTTCATGCAATGTGATCCAATGATTCGACAAGCGGCCATTCGCCGGGTTCTCATAGCAGATGGCCCAACCGACTCCGCGCATCTTGCCGATGCCCACAAAATCAGCTTTCCAAATCTCATAGCTGCCGAAACTCGATTGCGCTGCCTGCAGGAAGGTTGATTTTTGCGCCGGGTCGCCAGTGCCGCCGCCGGTCTTCAGATTGTCGAAGTAATACTCGTGCAGCACCATGCCGTTGTACTCAAACCCAAGCCGCCGGGTTAATTCTGAGTAGGCAGGCATCTCGTCTTGATCGACATTGCCATCTTGTATGAATGCGGTGATCTTGTCGCTCAGGTTATTGGTCTCTTTGACATAGCCCTGATAGAGCTTGAAGTGCATTTCCAGTGTTTCGTCTGAAATGCCCTTAAGCGCACTGAGATTGAAGTCTCTCGCTGTGTAAGAACCGATCGTGCTCATTTAATTTGCCTCCTTGGAGCTTTTCAAAGTGGCGACATTTCTCGCCTCGAAGTTCAGGCGCCGCCGTTAGTCATCTCAATCGTGGCTGCTCGATTGTTTTCCCGAAGTGTGCCGAATGAGTTGAGAGAATCGGGATTTAGTGTGGCGAATGTGAAAGGAGGCGGGAGCAGGTGCAGGAGCGGGAGGCAGGAGCAGGAGCAGGGGCAGGGCCAGAAAGCAGAAGGCAGAAGGCAGAAGGCAGAAGGCAGGAGGCAGAGGGCAGAAGGCAGGAGGCAGGGGCAGGGGCAGGGGCAGAAAGCAGAGGGCAGAAGGCAGAAGGCAAGAAATAATTTCCTGCGTCTGCCCCTGCCGTCTGCTCCTGCTCTCCGCCTTCTGGCGCTAGTTTTTGCCGAAGATTACCCAATCGCCATGCGCTGATGCCATAAACAGGAGCAGCGGCAATGAGAGCCAGGCGTTGGTTCTCGAGGCGACAAAAGCTTGGCGGGCCAATTCCGGGGGTGCAGCGGGGCCAGTGCCTGCGGTCGCGGCGAGAATCTTTTTGTTGTTGGGCCAAATAATGCCCCAGACGTTCAGCATCATTACAATGCCATAAGCACCGCCGATGCCGATCGAATACGTCTTATTGCTGGCCCAGCTCTCTCCGCCCGCCATGAGCATACTCCCAAAGAATTGGACGAGACCCCACGTAACTATCGCGACGAGAATGAACATCACAATCGCGAACACACGCCCATCTTTGATCAGCGCGGGCACCTTTTTTATGATCAGGAACTCCACAATGAAGAGGACAATCGGGTATGTCAGCCAGGCCCCCAACACATATCCGAGACCGATGTGGCCGCCACCGATATTGTTTGCATTGGCTACGTCTGCCTTGAGTGTGTACATCGCGAAGTAAGCAAGACCCGCCAGTACTGTGAATACGGCGCCCCAACGAAAGTACCAAAGCGCTCGCCCCAGCAGGTCCGGGTTCACTTTTTTCTTCGTGTCGGGATCGATTCCCTTTTGGAAGGGAACGTTGACCAGGTTGAAGAAATAGAGCAGACCGATCCAGGTGATACCCGCAACAAAGTGCGCCCAGCGAAAAATAATTCTCAGCAGCGCCTCGCTGCTGGGTGCGTGAAACATGTTTTGCAGCATCGACAGACTGACGGGGAGATCAAACTCAATTGACATAGGTCCTCCGAGACTTTGAAGTAAGCACGCGTGGATATGTTGAATTACGTCGCGAAGATTACACCCGGAAGCGGGTTGGAAGCAATACGGGCTTGGGTCTTTGGTCTTTGGTTTTTGGTCTTTGGTCTTGGGACGGTACCCAGTTCTCGATTTCTTTAGGCTTCCTAGTGAGACTTCAAATCTGGGAACCGACTGAGGCAAGTCGCAAAGAGACAGGAAACTAGTCACCAAGTCAAAACCAAAGACCAAAGTCCCAAGACCAAACGCCTTCTATATCTACTCATCGAGCGGTCTCGGTCCCGCATCCATCCCCCGCACGCTAGCCTGGTTGACGACCGTGACGTGAAGGTTGTCTTTTACGTGTATCTGACACGATAGACGGACGTTTTCAGCCAAGCCTGCTTCGACGGCCAAACGATTGCGCTCGAGTTCGCCCATCTCGCCCGGATCTCCGTCGACCACTTCGACCCGGCACGTGGTGCAGCGGGCATTGCCGCCACACCGGTGCAGGATGTCTATGCCGGCGTCTTCGATCGCCAGCACCAGTTTTTTGCCTTCCGGCGCTTCAAATGTTTGTGCTCCGCTTGCGGTTTCTGCTGTGATGGTGGCCATACAGTTAAATACTCCGGAATAGAATATGATTTGAAAGCGTTATGAATTTGGCATAACCGCGAGCGTTGAGCAAGTAGCGGTATGCCCGACACAATCGAGCCCCGACGAAAATTCCAGGATCCGCATCGAAGGGCCAAATCTCATTCTCACCCGGTTTCAACCGGGTGATAGGCGGAACCTAAAACCGTTTCTAACGGTTTACCTTCCACTCAGAGAAATCAGAAACCGTTGAAACGGTTCCAATACTAAAACGTAACTCAAATCACCCGGTTGAAACCGGGTGAGAATGAGATAACTCGATACTGATACCCGAGACGAATTAAGCGAGCGACAACTCCATGAACGTTGCGCCCCCGACGGGGTTCTCGTAGTACGGCTCGATCTCCTTGAATCCGAAACGTCGATACATCGCGAGCGCCTGGTCCATCTTTCCCGGCAGAGTATCCAGCCGCATACTTTCGTAGCCGATCTCTCTCGCCGCTTCAACAACCGCCGCAACCAGCTCTCGGCCCAGCCCGCGGCCGCGGAACCGGGGCCGCACGTATAGTCGTTTCATCTCGCAGGCATTGTCAGAGAGCGGGCGCAGCGCTATGCATCCGGCAACCTGAGCCGGCTGATCATTCTCGATCGCCAGTAGCAAGCGACCCTTCGGTGGCGCGTAGTCACCCGGCAGGCCGGCCAGTTCTTTATCAAAACCCTGGAAGCAGAGACTGATTTCGATCCACGAGGCGTATTCTTCAAAGAGTTGCCGCGCGAGCGCGACCTCATCAGGGTCGATGACTTGGATTAAGTTCATCGCCGTTCATCAAGCGTGCGAAGTAGCACAGACTTCACGAGACTCTGATCAAGTGCTTCAAAAGAAGCTGCGGTTCGCCTTCTCTCATTCTCACCCGGTTGAAACCGGGTGAGAATGATATGAAGCAGATCCGACCCTACAAAGCTCGAACCCGCCACAAACGCGAAAAAGCTCGGCACGTCTTTTGATAAGACAACCGAGCCTTCCCGAAATCACACCATCAGCGACCTGAAGACAGACGAGTCTGTCTCTTTAGTGACCGACCTACGCCGTGAAAGAAGTACCGCAGCCGCAGCTGCCGGTGGCGTTCGGATTAGTGAAGGTAAAGCCGGAACCCATAACGCCGGTGACATAATCAATCTGCACGCCGTTCAGGTATTGGGCGCTGAACATATCGACGAACAGGCGCACGCCTTTTTCGTCCAGAATGAAATCGCCCTGTCGCGAATCTTCTTCAATGTTCAGGCTGTACTGAAAACCCGAGCAGCCGCCGGGGACGACGCGGACGCGCAGGCCGCAGGTTTCGGGCAGCCCTTCTTCTGTAGCCATGAACTTCTTGATTTCCACAACGGCGGGGTCGGTTACATGCAGGGTCACGGTCGGGGCTGCGGTAACGACGCCGGGTGCGTTGCTGGTGGTACTGGTGTTTGCTGACATTTTTATCTCTCTCCTTCGAAATCGCTACCAAGAATGCATTTTTTGATCTTTGTTCTTCGAACTTTGTCCTTAACAGGAATCAAAAAGACTGTCCCTCCAAAGTCCAAAGAACCAGGATCAAAGAACGAAGAGAATCTTACTGACCTTTGCCCAAAACGACAAGCTCGGGTTTCATCGCTTCGATTGATACCTGACGGGCGACTTCTTCGGCAACATGCCGGAAAGCGCGGGCCTGAGGCGAGTCGGGCTGGCTGACTACCACAGGAACTCCCTTATCGCCGCCCTCGCGGACTTCGATTCCCAGCGGAATTGCCCCCAGAAAAGGTACCCCATACGCCTGGGCGAGTTTTTGCCCGCCACCCTCGCCGAAAATATCGTAGCGATTGCCGGTGTCGGGAGCGATGAAATAGCTCATGTTTTCCACCACGCCCAGCACCGGGATGGCCACGGTCTCGAACATGCGCAGCGCGCGCCGGACATCGGCCACGGCTACATCCTGAGGCGTAGTTACGAGGACGGCGCCCTGCACCGGCACCAACTGCGCGAGTGATAGTTGCACGTCCCCGGTGCCCGGCGGCATGTCGACAATCAGGTAATCAAGCTCGCCCCACTTCACATCCGAAAGGAACTGTTTCACCAAGCCGTGGAGGATTGGTCCACGCACAATCATCGGCTTATCGCCCGGTTGCAGAATGGCCATCGACATTAAGCGCACGCCGTGGGCTTCGATCGGAATCAGTTTATTACCGTCAAGCTCGGGCCGCGCATCGCTCACTCCCAGCATGATGGGCACGTTGGGGCCGTAAACGTCTGCATCCATCAAGCCGACGCGCGCGCCATCCTGCGCCAGAGACACGGCGAGATTCACCGCCACCGTTGATTTGCCGACGCCGCCTTTGCCCGAAGATACAGCGATGATGTTGCGTACGCCGGGCACTGAGACTTTATCGCCAATGCCGCGGCCTTTGGGGACTTCAGCATCCATGGTTACTAAAACAGAAGTGACACCTGGTAGCGCTCCCACCAAATCTTTGGCGGCGCTTTCCATTTCGGCTTTGACCGGGCAGGCGGGCGTCGTCAGCACGATGCGAAACGAAACTTTGCCGCCGTCAATAATCAAATCGCGGATAAACCCGAGCGTTACAATGTCCTTATGTAGATCGGGATCATTGATCTGTCGTAAGGCATCGAGGATTGTGGTTTCGGTCATTTGAGTCATAGTTAGTCTCTCTTCAGAAGCCTAGCTGATAGCACGCCCTTTGACAAACAAGCAACTGCCAAACTAGCCTTCTTCCTGCCTAATGATTGACAAGGATGCTGTCACTTTCACCCATTATCAAAGAACATTTTCTAAAGCCGCGCAATGTCGGCGACCTGGGCGGCGTTGGCTTTAGCGGGCGGGCTGGATCAATGACCTGCGGCGCTACCCTGCGCGTTACTTTGATGATTGACCAGTCAAGACGAATATCCGACGCTAAGTTCAAAGCAGCAGGATGCAGTTGCCTGGTTGCCGCGGCCTCGGTCCTGACAGAGGCAGTCAGGGGAGAGTTGGCCGGCGAGGTGGCGGCCCTGATGCAATCACCGGCGAACGCGCTGTGCCAGGTCATGGGAGAGATACCGCCGGACAAAGCACACTGTGTGGCACTTGTACGTGAAGGTTTGCTGGCGGCGATCACGGCTTACAGCGATTCAGTGCGGGATGAATGGCATGGTGAAGAAGCGCTGATCTGTACCTGCTTTTGCGTTTCGGAAATGACCATTGAAAGCGTGATCCAGGCGGGTGGGTTGCGCACGATTGCGGAAGTGACGAAAGCTTGTAATGCCGGGGGCGGCTGCCGTTCGTGTCATTCGCTGATTGAAGATATGCTGGCGAGCGCAGATCGGTGAAGATACAACCGGGCGCGTAAAAGGACACACTGGTAGACTTGAGCGAGAATTTATCTCATTCACACCCGGTTTCAACCGGGTGATCTCAGGTTCGCTTTGATAATCGAACCGTTTCAACGGTTTCTGATTCGCTTGATGCGGGAGTAAACCGTTGAAACGGTTTAAGAAAATCAAAGAGGCCGCTGATCACCCGGTTGAAACCGGATGAGAATGAGATGAAGAACTTTCAGCGTTGACGGCGATTGTGAGTGAGCATTTCGCATGTCGGTCGAAGGAAACAGCCTGAGATTTCGGAGTCAACATCATGATCTATCTCGACAACAACGCCACGACGCGCGTCGCGCCGGAAGTTTTCGCGGCGATGCAACCCTTCTTAACTGATTACTACGGCAACCCCGCCTCGGCGCACGCTCTGGGTCGCAGAATGAAGACGGCGGTTGAGCAGGCGCGCGAACAGGTGGCCGCCTTGTTGGGAGCAGCCGATCCAACTGAGATTGTTTTCACCTCGTGTGGCTCCGAATCAGACAATTGGGCGATTGGCGGCTTCCTGGAACAAAACCCGACGCGCCGCCACATCATTACCACCAGGGTCGAGCACGAGGCCGTGCGAAATCTTTGCGAACACCTGGCAGAAGTTGGTTGCGAAGTGACCTGGCTGGAAGTGGATGGTCAGGGCGAGCTTGACCTTGACGATCTGCGCCGGGCCCTGCGACGTGATACCGCGATTGTCTCAGTGATGCTGGCCAATAACGAAACGGGCGTACTGTTTCCTATTGAAGAAATCGGGAAGATTGTGCGCGAGAATTCTGACGCGGTCTTTCACGTTGACGGCGTGCAAGCGGTAGGTAAGATTCCGATCAACTTAAAAGAATTGGAAGTTGATCTTTTTGCTCTGTCCGGTCACAAGCTGCATGCGCCGCAGGGAGTCGGCGCGCTTTATGTTCGCAACGGAGTAACGCTGCCGCCGTTTATTATCGGCGGGGCCCAGGAGCACGGACGACGCGCCGGCACCTCCGCGGTCCCAAACATTGTAGGCTTGGGTGCAGCTTGCGAGCTGGCCGCAAACCCGGAGAGTCACGAACTGATTGGTCGGCTGCGCGGTAGACTTGAAGACGAAATTCTGCGAACGATTCCCAACGCGCTCCTGAACGGAATCTCCGATCGCGCCAAACGTCTGCCCAACACGGCGAACATTTCCTTTCAATACGTCGAAGGTGAAAACATCATGATGCTGCTCGACGAAGCCGGCATCTGTGTTTCGACGGGTTCGGCTTGCCATTCGGGCACGCACCAGGCCTCGCCCACCCTTCGCGCAATGAACGTCCCTTACACGGCCGCTCAGGGATCGATACGCTTCTCGCTTGGTCGCTACAATACAACGGAAGAGATCGAGCAGACCCTGGGAGTTCTGCCCGGCATAGTGAGCCGCCTGGTTGAAATGTCGCCCTATGAGAAGGAACTAAAGGTGCTGCAAAATGCGGGCTAGTTAAGACCCTGAAAAGAGAGCTAGTGTTGCTCAACCACAATCTGAAGATTGTCGGACACTGCGGCGGTTTCCTCTGTTTATGGTTTTCGAAATTTGCTGATACAATTTCGTGCGCATTCGCTTCTGTAGAATTAACTTCCCGGCAAGGACTCCGAGGTTTTAGAAAGAGCAATACATGCCAGATCCCCAGCCGACCACGACCACAAACAACCCGCACTCCGTGAAAGAGATCAGTCCTGAAATTTCGCGGCGTGTGCGTGCCGACAAAGTGAGCCTGATGCAAACCGATGACTACGTTTGCATTGAACCCAGCACACCGCTGGCCGCGGCCATCGAGGCAATGAAAAAAGACGAAGGCGGCTGCGCCATCGTTTGTGAGGGAGAACGCGTCGTCGGCATTTTTACAGAACGCGATCTGCTAACCAAAATCGTCGGCAATGAGGTGGATATGCAGGCGTCCGTAAGCAATTGGATGTCGCCTGTGGTTTCCACCCTCACGCCTGACGCGACCATCGGCGACGCCGTCAGCTTGATGAACGAGAAGAGCTTTCGCAATATTCCCCTGGTTAAGGACGGTAAGCTGGTAGGATCCATTTCAGTCTTTGATGTGATCTTCTATCTGGCGGAAAGTTACCCGAAAGAGACAATGAACCTGCCACCCATGCCGGACCAGATTATGACCAAAGAGGAAGGCGGCTAGCCGATTTGGGAATGACGATTGCGGACTGCGGATTTTGAATCAGCAGGAAATATCAGCATTAAACTAAGCGAAAAGGTTTGAATAAACATCCATGAGCACCGTTATTGAAAACCCTGTCGAGCATTTTGAAAAGCACTTCGAAGAACTGGAAGCCGTAACGATTCGCTTTGCCGGAGATTCCGGCGATGGCATGCAGTTGACCGGCACGCAGTTCACCAACACCTCGGCCGTGTTAGGCAACGACATTTCCACTCTGCCGGATTTTCCCGCCGAAATTCGCGCTCCGGCCGGCAGCTTGCCCGGTGTCAGCGGTTTTCAATTGAATTTTTCCAGTCATGATATCAAGACACCCGGCGATCAACCCAACGTATTGGTGGCGATGAATCCCGCGGCCTTGAAAGTCAATGTTCCCGATCTCGAAGACGGCGGCACCATCATCGTCAACACCGACGGCTTCACGCCAGAGAATTTGAAGTATGCCGCGTACAGCTCGAATCCGTTGGAGGATGGTTCGCTGGCCGGCTATCGCGTGCACAAGCTGCCGATCTCGACGCTCAACATGAATGCCTTGAAGGGCGCGGTGCAGCTTACGCGCAAAGAGATGGATCGCTCCAAGAACTTCTTTGCGCTGGGCGTTCTCTACTGGCTTTATGACCGGCCAATCGAGCCGACCATCAAATGGATCAACGCCAAGTTCGGCAAAAATCCTGAGCTTGCCAAGGCCAACGAGATCGCCGTGCGGACCGGCTATAACTTTGCCGACACGACTGAAGTTTTCACTACACATTACACGGTTAAGAAGGCGAACATCGCGCCTGGTAAGTACCGCAAGATTACGGGCAACGAAGCCACCGCGCTCGGTTTTGTGGCCGCCTCGCAGCTCGCAGGACGCGCGCTTTTCTATGGTTCGTATCCGATCACGCCGGCTTCGGACATTTTGCATGAGCTGGCGCGTCACAAGAGTTTTGGTGTCAAGACATTTCAGGCCGAAGATGAGATTGCTGCTGTTTGCGCGGCCATTGGCGCGAGCTTTACCGGCCATATCGGATTGACCGGCACCTCTGGTCCGGGCGTAGCTTTGAAGCAGGAAGCCATTGGGCTAGCGGTGATGACCGAGTTGCCGCTGGTCATAATCAATGTCCAGCGCGGCGGGCCTTCAACCGGGCTGCCCACCAAGACCGAACAGGCTGACCTGTTCCAGGCCGTGTGGGGACGCAACGGCGAATGCCCGGCGATTGTCGTGGCGCCGGCAACGCCCGCGGATTGTTTCCAAATGGCGATCGAAGCGGTACGCCTGGCTTTCAAATACATGTCGCCGGTTTTTTATCTGTCGGATGGTTATCTGGCCAACGGCGCCGAGCCCTGGGCAATTCCCGAGGTGAACGCGCTGCCGAAAATTCCCGTTACCTTCGCGACTGATCCCGCGTCTTTCATGCCCTACGCACGCGACCAGCAGACGCTGGCGCGGCCATATGCGATTCCCGGTACTCCGGGTTTGGAACACCGCATCGGCGGCATTGAAAAGCAGAACATCACCGGCAACGTGAACTACGATCCTGAGAACCATCATCTGATGGTCCGTTTGCGTCAGGAGAAAATCGATCGGGTCGTGCAGGATGTTCCGCCGGTGGAAGTCTGCGGCGAAAAGACCGGCAAGGTCCTGGTACTGGGATGGGGTTCTACCTACGGGTCGATCAGCACGGCCGTTGAACGACTGCAAAGCGAAGGCAAAAGCGTGTCGTCAGCTCATCTTCGTCATCTGAATCCGTTTCCGGCAAATTTGGGCGAAGTGCTCGCCGGATTCGAGACAGTGATCATACCGGAGATGAACCTGGGCCAGCTTTGCACCATGATTCGCGCGAAGTATCTGGTCGACGCCGTGGCGTTTTCAAAAGTGAAAGGCCGTCCTTTTCAGATTCGCGAGATTGTGCGGAAAGTCGAAGAGTATCTTTGAGACTCCGAGAGCGCAACGCGCGAAGCAAGGTGTATTAGTTGGATATGATTTCTGATCTCCGGGTTACGCAACTGGGTTGAATTATCCCAAATTGTCCAAGGAGCAGTAATGAGCACTGGTTCCAACGGTTCAAATGGCAGCGGTAACGGCAACAAGCCAATTGTCGAACAGGCGATTTCCGCCGACAGCGAAGCCGGCTCAGCCGTCTCAGGCAAGGTCGCCCCACCTCCGGGGCAGATGAAAAAAGCCGACTTTGTCTCGGATCAGGAAGTGCGCTGGTGTCCGGGCTGTGGCGACTACGCCATCCTGAACAACGTGCAAAAGGTGATGCCGGAGTTGGGCATCCCGCGCGAGAAGATCGTTTTCGTCTCGGGTATTGGTTGCTCTTCTCGCTTTCCGTATTACATGAACACGTACGGCTTTCACAGCATTCACGGACGCGCGCCCGCCATCGCTACCGGCATCAAGTGCGCGAATCCGGAATTGAGCGTCTGGGTGATCACGGGCGATGGCGATGCGTTATCGATTGGCGGCAACCATTTCATTCATGCGATTCGCCGCAATCTCGACATCAATTACATACTCTTCAACAACCGCATTTATGGTTTGACCAAAGGTCAGTACAGTCCGACTTCCGAACTGGGCAAGAAGACGAAGTCAGCGCCGATGGGAACGATCGACTATCCCATTAACCCGCTTTCTTTGGCTATCGCCAGTGAGGCCACTTTTGTTGCGCGCTCGATTGATATCGACGTGCGCCATCTGGGCTCAGTGGTTGAAGCAGGCGCCAGGCACAAGGGCATCTCGTTTATCGAGGTCTATCAAAACTGCAACATCTTCAATGACCACGCCTTTGACTATTTCGCCGACCGCAGCGTGCGCTCGGACAACGTGCTTTATCTGGAAGACGGCAAACCCATGATCTTCGGCAAGGAGCGCAACAAAGGCATTCGCATGAACGGAGCGCATCCGGAAGTGGTGACGATTGGTGAGGATGGAATAACCGAGGCCGACCTGCTGGTTCATAACGTGAACCTCGCTGATCCGTCCGTCGCTTTCATGCTTGCCAGAATGGAACAGCCTGACTTTCCGCAGCCGGTGGGCATCTTTCGCGCCGTCGAGCGCGCTACCTACGAAGACCTGCTGGTCGATCAGATCGATGTGGCCATCGCCAAATCAGGCCCGGGCAGTTTGGAGAAGCTGATCAACGGCGGAGATACCTGGGTGGTGGAATAAGGAATTTTAAGATTGCGGATTTCGAATTGCGAAATTTGCAGCCTGGACCAAACACGATTCAAAAGCAGTAAATCCGAAATCCGAAATTCGCAATTCGAAATCGAGAATTCTTATGCTCTGTCCATCCTGCGGTCATGACAACATCGAGGGCACAGATCGCTGTGACAACTGCATGACTAGTCTGCAGAAGTTAGACGTTCCCGGGTCTGACGGCGCGCGCGGCCTGGCGTGTTCGGTAATGGCAGACAACCTCGGACAACTTGAACCGGAAGAGATCGTATCCGTGCCATCCAACATGCCGGTGATTGAGGTGGTGCGAAAGATGATGTCGGCGCGCTCGGGCTGCGCCTTAGTGGTAGACGCGGACAAGCTGGTGGGGATCTTCACGGAGCATGATGTGCTTCATCGCTGGTTTGGTGATGTCGCGAAGCCGAAGGATGTTGAGGTCAGGGAACTGATGAGCCCAAACCCTGAGTCGTTGCGTGAGACGGATTCTGTGGCCACTGCGCTCAGCCAGATGTCGCTCGGCCGCTATCGTCATATACCCGTCGCCAAAGGAGACGGCGGTTACAGCGTCACCTCAATCAAAAGCGTTTTGAAATACATAGCCAGGGAAAATTGGTAAGCACAGGGGGCAAAGGCAGAAAGCAGAAGGCAGAAAGCAGAAGGCAGAAAGAAGGCAGGAGTTGCCTTCCTCAGCTAGATTCCTGATTGACTTATCATCCTACCCTGTGGCCTGCTTCTGCCTTCTGCCTTCTGCCTTTTGCTCCTGCTCCTGCCCCTCTTCATTCCGGCTGGTTCTTTACCGCGCCGCGGATGTTTAGAAAGCCCAGACAAACTTGCAGGAAGATAAGGGCGAAGGCGCGATCATGCAGCCCCCAAAGAATCCATAGCACGTTTCCCAATAGAAAGAGCAGGAAACCCCAACTGCGTTTGTACTTTCGTTGCGCTCCTACCATCCATGCCGCTAAAACCGTAATCGCCATGGCCGGCCATTGCAGTGCGTTTATCCAATCCATTGATTTTGTCGATCTCCTGCGTGATGAATTTTGTGGACCTCGCTTGCAATCCGTCTACGTCATCAACTAAGGTTCGGGCCTCCGATTAAGGCGCTCTCAGGCGGCTTACCGACTGACCGAGAGTCCCGTGGCAGAGAAGATTTGACCACTCAGAATCACATGCAGATCAGTGTAATTGTTCCCGTGCGCAACGAGGAAGGCTCGATTGGCGCGTTGCTCGAAGCGCTGCTCAATCAAACGCTGCCACCTGCAGAGATTGCGATCACGGACGGAGGGTCGACCGATGCGACCACCGCGATTATTCAACAGTACATCGACCGCGGCTCTCCGGTCCGCTTGATTCGCACCACCAGGGCTCTGCCGGGACGCGGACGAAATCTGGCGGTGGCTCATTCTTCTTCCGAGTGGCTTGCTTTCACCGATGCCGGCATCGAGCCGCAGCAAGACTGGCTCGCCTTGCTCGCGGAACAAGCCCGCGACGGCGAGGTCGATGTGGTTTATGGATCTTATGAACCACGCACCAACACTTTTTTCAAAGAGTGCGCCGCGATCTCCTACATCTCACCACCCGCGGAAATCGATGGTGTATCGATGCGGCCGCGCTTTATTGCTTCAGCATTGATGCGCCGGCGTGTCTGGGAAACGGTTGGCGGCTTTCCGGAGCATCTGCGATCGGCCGAAGATCTCTTGTTCATGAACCAGGTCGATGAAGCCAGGTTTCGCATTGCCTACGCGCCGCGCGCGATTGTGCGTTGGGACCTGCAGCCCAACCTGCGACGCACCTTCAAGCGGTTTGCGGTCTATTCGCGAAATAATATTCGCGCGGGACTCTGGCGAGATTGGCAATCGGCGATCTTCAGCCGCTATCTGATAATTCTTCTATTGACTCTGCCGGCATTTGCTCTGGGTCGATGGTGGTTGCTGATTCCACTGACACTTTGGTTGTTACTGATCTTGTCGCGGGCTGTAGTTGCCATCTGGCGCAATCGACAGTGTTATCCGGCGGGTCCGTTTCGCAATCTGCTACGGCTGACATTAATACTGCCGCTCATCGCCGTGCTCGATTTAGGCGCAATCGCCGGCAGCATTCAATGGTTCTTTAGCGACAAGCTTGGCTTGGGGGCGGATGCAGTTGGCATAACAAATGAGCGTTGAAGCGACGGAAAATATCGCTGAGGACCGCACAGGCTCGCGTGCGCTCGCCGGCAAGCGAGTACTGTTCATCTCCTACAACGGAATGCTCGATCCGTTGGGCCAAAGCCAGGTGCTGCCGTATCTCAGGGAGTTGCGCAAACGCGGAGTCCAGTTCACGCTGCTCAGTTTCGAGCGGCCAGCCGCGCTCAGCGCACACGGCAGCGACAAAGTCGCAGGCTTGCGTCGTCAATTAGCGGAGCAGGGAATTGATTGGCACTGGCTCCGCTATCACCGGACACCATCTTTGCCGGCGACGATCTTTGACGTAATCAACGGAGTGCGATACGCGCGACGTTTGGTACGCAATAACGATATTGAGCTGGTCCATGCTCGGAGTCATATCGCGGCGACCATCGCGCTCGGCCTCAAACGCCGCTTTGATATCAAACTGATCTTTGATGTGCGCGGGCTGATGGCCGAAGAGTATGTGGACGCCAACCACTGGCGCAAGGGCAGTGTTCCTTATCGTTTGATCAAGACCATGGAGAGACGTGCTTTCGCCGCCTGTGAAGGGGTGGTCACGCTCACCGAAGCGATCTGGCCGACCATCAAAGAGTGGGGAGGTTTGCGCGATCGGGAAAATATTGTTCACGCCGTGGTGCCGTGCTGTGCCGATCTTGATTTGTTCAGCTTTCGCGAATTGGATCGCGAACGGCGGCGCCGCGAACTGGGACTGGCAGATGGTTTCCTGCTGGTCTATAGCGGTTCGATAGACGGTTGGTACCTGACCGAGGAGATGGCTGATTTTTTCGCGACTCTCATCAAGCGGCGCGCGGACGCCCACGCGCTTTGGTTAACACCCGGCAAACACGAGCGGATTAGAAACCTGATGCAACAGCGCGACATTGCCGCCGACCGCTACACGGTGATCGCGGCAGAGCCAGGTGAAGTGCCTTCGTACCTGTCGGCTAGTGACGTTGGCGTCGCCTTTATCAAGCCCTGTTTCTCAAAACTCGCATCGTCGCCCACAAAGTATGCCGAGTACCTTGCCTGCGGCCTGCCGCTGGTTATCAATGCCGGTATCGGCGATTCCGACGCGCTAATACTGACAGAAAAAGCCGGGGTACTCATCAATGAGTTCGCGGAGAACGAATATCAGGCTGCAGCAGCTCAGGTAGAGGAGCTACTGAAGGACCGACGCCGTACGCGCGCTTTCACCCGCGATATCGCCGAGCGCTTGTTCGATGTGCGAAAGACAGGCGTTGAGCGCTACGCGCGTTTGTACGAGGCAGTGTTGATGGGTTGAACCTGCGGCAAGCGATCGAAAACGTGGGCCTTATGTTATAGCGGGTCAGTTTGATGTCCGATGAGCTTTAGCTTGTCGTAGCGCCGCGACAAACCAAAAGTTTGTCGGACATTCGCGGCGAAAATGTCCCACTATTATCATTTGAGTCAAAGGCGCACCGACTAACCTTATATGTTAATCTCAGGGACTATCGAGTCAGTCTGTTAGCTCAACACGGCGAAATCTCCGGCGACAATCCGCAGGCAAAAAGTGAAATACTGGGCCTTCATCACCTACAGCCACGCCGACGCGCGGCTTGCTCACCGTCTGCACCGGGTCCTCGAAACATACCAATTGCCGCGCGCCCTGGTTGGCCGGCATGTCGACGGTCGAGAAACCCCGGCACGTCTGACCCCAATTTTCCTCGATCGCGCCGAACTTGCGGGTGCGCCGGATCTATCGCAGCAAATCAAGGAGGCGCTAGAGGATTCATTGGCCCTGATCGTCTTGTGCTCACCTTCAGCCGCAAAATCGGATTGGGTCAATCGCGAGATTCAGGTTTTTCAGAAACTTGGAAAACAGACGAAGATTTTTTCTGCGATTCTGAGAGGCGGGCTGGATGGAAGCCCGGTGTTTCCTACGGCCTTGCTCGAACAGCAGAACGCCGAAGCTGCGGTTTCAGCAATTGAACCGCTGGCAGCAGATCTGCGGCGCGGAAAGGATGGCTTTCGCGACGGCAAACTCAAGATCATTGCCGGCATACTGGGTGTCAGCTTTGACTCGCTGAGGCAAAGAGATCAGGCCAGGCGGCGACGGCGTCGGGTCCTGGCAACGCTACTCAGCGTGCTGATCATTCTCGTCCTCATGATCAGTTACGTGGGAGTCGCAGACTCTGGAGCGCGAGTACCCGCCGCTGCCGGAATCCGTCGTACGCTCGACGAACACGATATCTCGATCTTCCGGCCCGCTGCATCCGACATCAAGATTAGGAACACGGCGGCCAGCCTGCGGCAGTCGCTGATCGCAGCCGAACTGGCTGAACTGGACAAGCCTGACCAGGTACTGCGGTTTACGCCTGACGGCCGTGTCGGCGGCACCTGGGAATTGGGCCAGATAGTCGCAGGCATCGCTCGCGCGCCTGAGGCGGCCGCTTCAGACCTGGGACGCGCAAAGAAATGGATTCAGGTTCCGTTCGAGCCTGGTCGGGCGACTGAGGCGAATGGTATCGCTTACGGATGGCTTTGGTATCAACTCAAAAACCCGCAAGCTGAAGCAGCGCTCTCGCCGATCATTGCCCTCAGTGCTCTCCTCTCCCGCAATGGTGCGCTCACGCCGGATGAGCGACTACAATTCACACGGGACCTTCGCTATGCGCAACGGGCGGCGCTGCTTTATCACCGCGCGGACGGCGGATGGGAGCACCTGCCCAATCAAACTCCGACCGGTCAGGATTCTTTGTACACAACCTTGCTCGGACTCGAAGCGCTGCTGGCAGTGTGCGAGGCGGGCGAGCAGTGGCCCGACGAAAACGGGCGCGATCGGCTAACCCAGATGATCATCAGCACTGTGCGGCGCCTGATTGCGACTTACGATCGGGAAGGGGAATGGCAGGATCGTCCGGGCTGGCACGGGTCGCAAAGCAACCGCGAAGTGACGCCCGTCGCCAGTCTGACTTTGCTCGCCTACTTTCTGCTGCTAAGGGCGGCCCAGCTTAAACCGGAATCCGTTCAGCTTTCACCAGCGATGTTGTCCGACATTGCGCGCCGAGTAGTGACGCTGCCGAATGAGAGTGGTCCATTCGCTACGGATGAGGATCGGCTTGAAGTCCGATTTCGCGACCTTGACGGAATTGAAAAGGCGGGTGGCTACACCTATCACGAGCCGTGGTTTCCTTACGCGCTTGCTTGTGCGAATGAGTGGCTGAGGCGCTTGCAGGCAAGCAAAGCACCACGTGCGGAAATTGTGGCGACGCGTCGCGTGCTCGGCGTGCTGGTCGTGCGCTTTGGTCCAGAGGTATCGATGAAACGGAGAGATTTTTATGCGGCCGAGAATCTGTTGCGACTTGATGTGATAATGCCCAATTGATATCAGGTTTTAGGGGAAAAGCTGGCCCAGTCGGACGGCTTCGAGCGATAGGGCTTCTCTCGGACGTTAGTATTTACCAGGACGCGAGCCTCGCTGCGACAACAGCTGATTTTTCTCGAGTACGACTTTCGGCGCTGGACCACTGGCGTGTCCAACTCCCACTCGCAAAATCTGGTATCTTTGCCGGCGGCGAATTATCCGTGGTCGAAAATATATGAAGGTCCTGGGCTTAGCCTCGTATCCAGTCGAAGCAGCGGCAACTCGATATCGTTTGCAGCAGTTCGTGCGGCCGCTTGCGGATCGGGGTATTAGTCTTACTATCCATCCTTTCATGGACTCTGCTCTCTTTCAGCAGTTTTATCGACGGGAGGCGTTAACGGGCACGGCGATCGGACTGTTAAGGGCCGCCGTGAAGCGCCTGGCGGACATCGTGGCCGCCGGAAAAGTGGATGTGATACTGGTCCAAAGGGAAGCAATGCTGTTTGGACCACCGGTGATTGAGTGGTTGACTACACGTGTTCTAAGACGTCCCCTGGTGCTGGAT
Organism: Acidobacteriota bacterium; assembly: GCA_025463135.1. GTDB lineage: Bacteria > Acidobacteriota > Blastocatellia > Pyrinomonadales > Pyrinomonadaceae > JAOAPY01. The sequence continues at coordinate 118,023 of JAOAPY010000026.1, read as the reverse complement.
TTGGATGACGCAACTTACGTCTCATATACTAGCCCAACCTATGGCCGGGTCGGCAAAGCATTGAAGTGGTTCAGCAAGACCGATGATTTGATTCGTTGGGCCAGTGTCGTGACTTGCGGCAATCGCGCTATCGCTGAATATGTTTCGAGCAAAGGCGCCACGGCCCGCATTATTCCCACTGTGGTCGATGCAGAAATCTTTCGGCCGGCGCCGCACCGCCCGGAAAGCAATCCGGTGCTCCTCGGGTGGATTGGCACACACTCTACCTATCCCTACCTGGAATCTATTTTTCCGGTGTTGCAGGACCTGGCGCAAAGGCATAAGTTCCGGCTCAAAGTTGTGGGCTCAGGCAAAGACGAAGTGTTGATTCCCGGAGTTACAGTTGACAATGTTCCGTGGAGACTGGAGCGAGAAATATCAGACTTTCAATCAATTGATATAGGGTTGTATCCCATTGACGCCAAGTTATATTCCGGAAACTGGGCGGCAGGAAAGTCCGGCTTTAAAGCCTTGCAGTATATGGCCGTGGGTGTTCCCTATGTGGCGACACCAGTAGGAGCTTCGGCTGAGATCGGTGAAGCCGGCGCCACCCACTTTGAAGCACGAAACGACACTGAATGGCTGTCGGCCCTGACCACCCTGATCGTGGATGCCGGCCAGAGAAAAATGATGGGCGCCGCCGGACGCCGGCACGTCACAGAGCACTACGGACTTCCCGCGCAGGCTGATAAATTGGCGGCAGCGCTAAAAGAAGCGGCAAAGGCGTGAGCCTTCAGGAGGCCGATGCATCGGACCAGTAAACTCAAGCTCGTCATGCTTGCTTGCGTCGCGTTGCTGCCGTCCTTTCTCAAGCGACCTTGCTATCGACTCTTTTTTGGTTATCGGATTGGCAAGCGCGTGCGAGTGGGACTGAGCATCATCGATGCGCGCGCCTGCCAAATCGACGACGATGTGCAGATCGGGCACCTCAACGTTATTATCGGCGTACAGAAATTGACTATCGGGGAGCACGTGCGCATCGGCCATTTGAATATCATTCGCGGAGGAGATGAAGTTCGCCTGGGACGGTTCGCAGAGATAATTCGTCTGAATGAAATCAACTCTATCGTCGATCCCGACGTCGTCAATGAAGTAGAACCGAGATTCCTGTTGGGCGACGGTAGTATCATCACCACGGGCCACAAGATTGATTTTACAGATCGGGTCGAGATAGGGCGGCGCTCAATATTGGGGGGCCGAAACTCGTCCCTTTGGACGCACAATCGACAGCGCACCCGGCCGATCGAAATCGGATCGTTTGCCTATGTCGGATCGGAGATTCGCATGGCCCCGGGCGCCTCGATACCTTCGCGTTGCATTGTGGGCATTGGCTCGGTTATTACGAGCCGGCTGGTGGGTGAAGAGAAATTAATCGCGGGCGTGCCGGCTAAAGTCGTGAAAGATCTGAGTGAGGAAGACAGGTTCCTGATCGAGCGTAAAACCCGCCGCGATCTGCCCGACAATATTTAAGAGTCGAATGAATTCGAAGAACGAGTAGAACCGTGAATAGTACTTTAACAATCCTGGGTCTCTTATTTGCCGCCTTCATTATCCTGATGGTGCCTTCGCTGGTGACGCCGTATGCCTCTGTTTACGGAAAGGTGGATATCGTTGAATGCCTGAAGGCTGTACTTTTTTGTGCTGCACTGGCGGGCGCCGCGGGTTGGTTGATCTATCGATCAGGTGAGGACGGCAGTTTTCTATTGAAGCTGTTCCTCTTCGCGCTTTTGCTGCGCGTGCTGATCGGCACGCTCATTTTTGTCTTCAACCTGCAGACCTTCTTTGGCGGCGATGCCTTAACCTATGACTTCTTTGGTACTGCTCAGTTGGAAGCCTGGAACGGCAACCGCACCTCTCTGGCAGTGGTCACGACTTTCATTGGCAAGGGAGAAGGATCCGGTTGGGGCATGGTCTACCTGGTTGCGGCGCTCTATGGTTTTCTCGGTCGCAATATGCTGGCAGTGCAGTTTTTCAACGCCGTCATCGGCGCTGCCACGGCGCCGATAATCTTTCTCTGCGCGCAACAGGTTTACGGAAACCGGAAGGTCGCGCGTCTGGCCGCGTTTGCCGTGGCCTTTTATCCTTCGCTGGTCCTTTGGTCTTCTCAGGGTCTGAAGGATGCACCCATCGTTTTTCTGCTGGCATTCTCGATCCTGGCTACGCTCAAGCTGGGACAGAAACTCAGCGTAAAGTACCTGGTGACGCTGGTGATCGCTCTTTTCTGTTTACTCAGCCTGCGCTTCTATGTGTTTTATATGATCGTCGCTGCAATTGGCGGTGCTTTTTTGATCGGCATGCGCGAGATCACGGCGCAGAGTTTCGTGCGACAGTTCATAGTGATCATCGCACTGGGCTTGTCGCTGACCTACCTTGGCGTTACCCGGTATGCGAACGTTCAGATGGAAGCCTTTGGAGGACTCGAGCAGGTTAACCGCAGCCGTTTGGACGCTTCGAGATCAGCCAAGTCAGGATTTGACAAGGACGTTGACGTGTCGACCACGTCGGGCGCCCTGACGACAATTCCTCTCGGTCTCCTTTACCTGCTGTTCGCGCCTTTTCCCTGGCAGCTTGCGTCATTGCGACAGAGCATTACGCTGCCGGAAATGATCCTTTGGTGGGGATCGTTTCCCATGCTGGTACTTGGTCTGTGGTTCTCAATCAGATACAGGCTGCGCCAGATCTCGCCCATCCTCGTTTTCTCGGTAATGTTGTCGCTGGCCTATTCGGTTTTCCAGGGCAACGTCGGCACCGCCTATCGCCAGCGGGCGCAGCTACTGGTTTTTTATTTTGTTTTTGTGGCCGTGGGTTACGTGCTGATGATGGAAAAGCGCGAGGAGAAAAAGCGACTGCGGGACCAGGCCAGGAAGGACATGGCGGTTGCTGCTGCTGCCCGGCGTCCCTCGGCAACCGCCAGGTCAAACTAGCGATCCTCAGCCCTTTTCATCGGACTACGCCTCACCCACCGTCTGATAGATCCGTTTGTCGCTGGCGCCGGCCCTGGCGAGCATGGTCTCGTACAGAGCTTCGTATTCAGCGACGACAGTGGACAACGAAAAGAGATCAACTACTCGGGCCCGTGCAGCCTGCCCCAGAGTCTCGCGTCCCTGTTGGCCCAGGTCCAAAAGATCGACGCAAGCGGCGGCGAGCGCCGGAGCATCGCGCGGCGGCGTCACGCGACCAGTCCCACTCAATATCCAGGCGGAGTCACCCACGTCGGTCACCACACAGGGAACAGCGGATGACATCGCCTCGCCCACAATGATGGGGAAGCTCTCGCCGTGCGACGACGACAGGCAAAAAATATCAAGTGCCGCCACCAGCCGCGCGATGTCGGTCCGCTCACCTACTAAATGCGTGCGATCTTCGAGACGCAGCTCGCGGATCAATTGCGCTAACGCGCGGTTCTCGTGATCGAGTTCGCGCCCGGCCAGGAGGAAATGTACTTCCGGGTGCGTGGTTGCGATTAGCGCGGCAGCTCGCAGGAAGTTTGCATGGTCCTTCATCGCGTGATAGCGACCAATGACACCGATCAGCAATGCCTCCCGCGGTATTCCAAGTTCCGAACGCACCGAAGTCTTTGCTTCAATGGAGGGAGCAAACAGAGAAGTGTCGATGCCGTTCGGCACCACACAGCTTTTGCTGACGTCATAGCCCAACGCTTTATGTTGCGCCTGGCTGGTCCGCGAAACAAAGATGATCCAAGCCGCGAGGCGTGAGAGCAGAGCACAGATACGCACCACTGCGGCAGTCAATTTCTTTTCAAATGAGAGCGAGTAAATCGAACAATGAATGCTCCATAGAGCGGGAATTCGGCCGGGTAAAGAAAAGCTGCCAATCTGGGCCGCGAGGCTGCCGTGATACAACCACCCCTGGATCAGATCGGGTTTAATTTCCCGCACCAAACGGATCAGACGCCAGATCGAAGCCGGAGTCGGCAGGCCGCGTTTCATACGTGCCGTGTACACGGGGATTCCCAGCTCTTCAATCCGCTGGCGCAACGATCCGCGATCCATGAGTGAGATCACGACCGGATTGAATCGTTGCCGGCTTTTCTCTGAAAGGAGCCGGTACAGCATTATCTCTGCGCCGCCAATCGCCAGATCGTTGATGATGTGCAGAATTTTTACCGGCTTGGCGCCGGCCATGGAAACAGAAGTCTTTCCGGGCTTTGGTTGTGAACGCGCGTCAATCGCGATGCCTGCGCCTGCCGTAAGAGTCATTAAAGCGTCCGCTGGAAAATGGAATTGGTCCGAGCAAAGATAACTGATGGAAAGGAATTGTCAAAAGTATTACTTACCATCCTTACGCCGAAGGCGTTTGCCATTTCCAGCCCAGGGTTAACACCCCGAAAGTGGATAGTGTCTTAATTTGGAGTGCGACGACCTCGTCGCTTTGGTCGCTGCGACCTGTCGCAGCAAGTGTTCCGAAGAAACCTCGTTCACGAACGCAGCGGCGAGCCGCCGCGGGACCGCACTCCAAACTAAGAAGTCTGACCCAAAGTAGCGAGCACGTCTGCAGTTCGCTTTGCCAATTGTCGCGCACTGAAGTGCTCAATAATGCGAGCACGGCCGTTGTTGTCCGCCCCGGTATCAATAGCGGCCAGTGAGCGAATAATTCCAGCGGCTAAGGATTCTGCATCTCGTGGCGGCACGACCATTCCACCTTCACCCACCAGCAGGGCCGAGTCGCCGACGTCGGTCACGATACAGGGAACACCGCAGGACATTGCTTCCGCTACCGCGTTGGGAAAGCTCTCGCTGCGCGATGAAGAGACCAACAGATCGATGGCGCTATAAATGCCGGGAGTATCGAGACGAGCTTCAGCCCAGATAACTCGATCCGCCAGGTCCAAGTCAGCGGCCAATGTCTTTAACTCTTGAACGTACTCTGCTCGCCCCGTTCCCACGCAGATGAAACGCGCGTCAGTCATTTGCCCGCAGACGATCGCTGCCGCTTGCAGGAAGATGGGCAGGTCTTTGACCGGATCGATCCTGCCCACAGTCCCGATCAGGCGTGTGTCTTCAGCGATGTTCCATTCACTGCGCATTCGGACGCGTGCCGAGAGGTCCGGCCTGAAGACTTCGGTATCAATGCCGTTCGGAATCATCATCAACCTGGACGCTGGAAAACTTCGAGCGATGTGATATTTCAGGGCGGCGACGGAGTTGACAATAATGAGATCGGGAAAGCGGGACAGGAAACGTTCCAGACGTGCGGCCAGACGTCGCAGCCAGTCGTAATGGCGCAGTTCCATATCCGCGGCGCGCACCCCCCATACAACGCGCGCGTGAATAAAAGGTTTGAGTAAAAGCGCGAGTAGATTGGGGATGTCCAGATAACCATGCAGGATGTCCGGGTGCAGCAGTTTTGCCTCTCGCAGCAAACGACGCAGGAATGGAAACAGATCCCAACGTCCACGTTTATCTAGAGAAATAATGCGAACGCCACTATTCTTCAGTTCCTGCTCCAGCGGTTGGCCGGAGTAAAAGGTTAGCACGCTCACATCAAACTGTGTTTTGTCCAGCGCTTTCGCGAGCGTAACCAGCTGCCGCTGCGCGCCGCCGAAATCAAGCGAACGCACCAGAAACGTAAGTCTGATTTTTCTCGTGCGATATTCCGTAGCTGGTGCCATGTGATGCGAGCGTCGTCCTGGCTCCGTAGGAGCCAAATGTTTATAGCTCGTGGCACCTACCACAAGTTCTGTCGCTCCGTAGGAGCGAAACGGTTTTTGCGGTTGAGATAAATCACATTGTGCCCTACGCAGCGAGGGCTTTTCAGTTTAGGCAAACACTCGGTTTCTACGGAGCAAACGAGGGCTGGGTCACTTAGAGTTGAATCACTTCAACGTCGGGCGCACAAGTGCGCTTTCTAAACGATCAAAAGTAAACGATCAGAATTAAACAATCCAAATTCAACCACCAAAATTCTTAACTCGAGAGATTGCGTTGCGCTTTCTGCAGAAAAATCACCCGCGCGTAAAAGTTGCTGTAGAGCCTCGCTACAAACGGAAACAACTTTACCAACGGATAGATGCGTCGAGCGTTTCCGTATGAATGCTTGATCATGTGCTGTTCGACAAATAGGAGCGTCTCGAAATAACCGGCGGCGGCGTTGATGATTTGCGAGCGGGTCAAATAGTTCGTGCGTTGGCGAAGGTATTCGTCATTCAATGCCACCACCGCGCGCGCGCTTTTTCCTTGCTGAAAAGAATTCCTTATGCCCAGCCAGGCCCACAACGTCAGCCACCCGCGGTTTTGCAGCACACCTCCGAGCGGCACCAGGACATGCGCCTCCATCGGTTTAAGCCGCGAAGGAAAGACATGCAGGCTGATGCCACCGGGCTTTAGCACGCGTGCTATCTCGGCGAATGCCAGGTGGTGATCCTGCACATGTTCCATTACCTGGTCCGAAAAAACAAAATCAAAAGTATCGTCAGCGAAGGGAAGTAATAGAGTTTTTTCATCTATGCGCCGCAGATGTTCCGATTCCTCCATCACCAGAAGGTCGCAGCCGGCGGCTACGTATCCGGCTGAGCAATATTCATCGACCATGTTTCCGGCGCCGCAACCAAAATCCAAAACCCGCGCGCCAGGTTCGAGCACCTGACCCAATTCGCGAAGTATATTTCGGTGGAGCTCCAGGTGCCGGGCAGTTAGATCGCTGTTCATTTAAGCTTGTACCGTGGGCTGCCAGCCTGTGGACTGGCGCAGGACAGGCTGGCAGTCTGTACTACTTCATTGATGCTTCAAAAAGATCTTCCCATTGCGCGACTATTCCCGCCGTGCCGAAGCGATCGAGAACCTGGGGTGCACGCGCTGCCAGGTTGGCGCGCTCGACGCTGTTACTCATTAAGCGATCCATAGCAGCGGCCAGGGCCGCGACATCTCCGTTTGGCACCAGCAGGCCATCGACACCCTCTCTGATGATTTCGCGCGGTCCACTGGGACAGTCCGTATAGATCACCGGCAGGCCGCAGGCCATCGCCTCCAGCGCCGCGTAGGGAAAACCTTCATATCGAGAAGCCATGGCAAAAAGTTTTGAGTTACGTAAAACAGGCAACGGGTTGGCCAGCAAGCCTGCGAACGATACGCTTTGTGACAGATCGAGCTGCGCGCTTAACTGCTCGAGTTCGCGACGCAATTCGCCTTCGCCAATAATCCTCAGGCCCCAGCCGGGATGCCGATCGACTACTTTCGCAAACGCCTGCAGCAACAGATCAAATCCTTTCTGTGGGGTCAGCCGGCCCATCGCCGCAATCCACTGACGGTCACCTATTTCTGTATCCGGTACGCTGATCGCCTGGACATCTTTCGGCAACTCAATCGGGTTATGAATGACGATGCGCTTGTCCGCGGCAAGCCAGGAAAAGCCTTCGTCAACACCACGGCTAACGCTGACGAGTTTCCACGCACGCGGATAGGTGCGGCGACGCAATGCCTCCCAGATTCTTCCAGCGGGGTGCATTCCCGGATCGTTATGCTCAACGGCGATCATCGGAACGGCTGTCCCGCCAAGAGCGATGATCGTCATTACGTTCGTCTGGTGGATGTGTGAAACAACGACATCCGGTTGGGAGGATTTGATGGCCCTTCGCAGAATGCGCAGGCGTTGCAAGTTATTCGCCAGACCATGAATCACCGTAGTGGAAATTCCATCGATGCCGAGTGCGAGTCGCTCAGCCGCTTTGGGAAGAATAAAGAAATCAGTGTCTTCGTTGTAGAGAGTTATGACCGTGACGGAATGTCCGTTCGCGAGTAAGCCACGCGTCAACAGGGTCACGCATCGTTCGGTTCCACCGCAGGCCAGGGAAGGAGTTACGAATGTGATTCTCACGGGCTCGTTGTTTTGATGTGCGACAAAACTTTAGTTTGTCGTTCTTTGCAAGTAGCACAGACTTCAGTCTGCGATTTTCGACCAACGTCCGCACAGATTGAAGTCCATTCTACTCAAGCGACAAACTGAAGTCTGTCGGACACTACGAAGCAATCTTGCGCGCGGCAAAGTAAATATTTTCGTGGGCGCCGTGCACGCCTGCCGGCAACAGTGCTTTCTTCACGATCGCTATGACCTTTCCCTTCCAATTCAATGTTGACCAATCACAAAAGTATTTGGCCCTTACCGTTTCCAGTTTCAGGCGATCCGAAAAAACCGCGGCGATGGTGTGGGTATCAAAAGACTGTTGATGGCCAATGCGATGAAAGACATTCCCACAATCCGGGCAGACAACCCGGCCCTCAAAAAGATTTTCATTAAAGGGCACAGTGCCCAAAAGCATTCCTGAGGCTTTCAGGACGCGCCGGACTTCGTTAAGGCCCTGCTTAGTCTGTTCTTTTGTCAGGTGTTCGATAATTTCTGAGCAGAAGACCACGTCGAAGAAATCGTCTGCAAAAGGGATCGCTTCGATGTGACCCACCTTTCCCTGAACACCGTCCGCGACGACGTTGTTGATAGCCTGCGCGATCGGATCCAGAGCGTATGTTTCCCAGCCCTGTTCGATACATTTTCTTTCGAGCCAGCCATCGCCTACGCCGATATTCAGTATTCGCAATGTTTGCCGGTTTGAAATCTTTCGGGCCTGCTTAAATAGAAAATCCAGGCGCGGAACCGACAGCGCAAACTTTTCCAGGCCTTCCGTCTGAAAGTAATCCCAAACTTTGTCTTGATTCATGTCAATCGTCTTCGTCCGGAGGCTGGTACCAGTGTGATAGATCGCGGCCCAAAAGTTCACTCAGGCGCTGAACATCGGGGGCAAAGCCTTTCAGCAAACGCCTTTTGAGATCAGGAGGCAAGGGTTGGCGCGGCCGATGCTCCGTATTCATCCCCTGGACCGTGCGAAAAAGCTTATGGCGCATTTCCGGTGTCGTCAAAGCGCGGGCCACCTTTCGTGCCAACGGCGGCGGCGGATCCAGAAATGAAGCCAGGGCCCGGCTACGAATCTTCTTGCTGGCGTTGATAACACTTATCTCAAGAGGAAAGGCAGGAGACACGCCAAGAAAAGAAAACACTTCTCGGCAGACGCCGGCGGGATCCGCTTTGAAATCATCGTAGAGGAGGACCTTTACCTGCTCTCGACCGAAGCACGCAAAATACCTTTGCACCTGTTCGGCGTACTTTCCAACCTCGCGATAATATAGTCCCGCGATAGGATAGGGATTCGCGGGCAGTCGCAGCCCCCTCCTCCGTTCCTCTTCCGCTTCCAGGGCGGTCGCAAAATCTTCGATGTCCTCAGAATTGATGTAGAGTCGATGGCCATGCAACGAGTAGATCATATCCACGGGGTTGCGCAGCATTATCAGGATGGCAGCGCCGGGACAGAACTCTTTGATCTCACTACTCGCAACCTTCGAGTAGAGATACCAAACCGAACCCTCACCCACTCTCTTCTGATTCGTGGCGCCGGCGAAGAGTCCCAGGTACTTCTCCAGATCCCTGGAATAATGTGGTGAATATAGATCCGTACCGAAGAAATGAACTTCTTTGTTTTCTGGCAGAAAGATATCCGGGTGCTGCGAGAGGAATTGATACATCGCAGTCGTGCCGCACTTGGGTGCTCCCACTAAAAAGAAATCCGGTTTTTTCATTTGCGTTGACCGTAACGGAAGTCTGGTATTCTAAACGAAATGATCAATGGAGTCGTCAGCGAACACGATCGTCCGCGAGTGCCGGCCGAACTTATCGGCGTGACCTTGCTGGCAGTGGTCGTTCGCCTGGCTTGGGTAAAGTTCGGTTCCTGGGAGGCAGGCGACAGTCAGTGGTACCTCGCGACTGCCCGAAACATAGTTGTTAACCATTTCTTTAGTGCGGACGATATCCGGCCCACGGCTTTCAGGCCGCCTCTTTATTCAGCTCTGATTGCATTACTTTGGTTTCAAGAGTCGGCCCCAGTCTTTCTCGTATTGTTATTGCAAGCTGTTTTAGGTGCGTTCACGGTGGCCCTGGTTTACCTGATTGCGCGGCGGCATTTTGAGCGACCGGTGGCTGTGCTGGCCGGCGTGGGGCTGGCATTGGCGCCAATGACCGGCCGCTTCACGGCCGTGGTGCTGACTGAAACTCTATTTACTTTTCTCTTGACGCTGGGGATCTTTTTCTGGGCCAGGAAGCAGTTCGTGCGGACCGGCATCGCCTTTGGGCTGGCGCTGTTAACCCGTGTAACACTGGTGCCGTTTGTAGTCTTGCTGCCGCTGCTTACCTTGACCCCACCCTGGCGTTCATTCCGGCGCGGCTATTTGATGATCGCCGTGCTGTCGTTTGTAGTCGCTTCGATTTGGATAGTTCGCAACGCGGTGGTCTTTCACCGGTTAATTCCGGTGGCTGCGGCTGGAACCGGCACCAATCTTTTGTTGGGCTCGATGGCAATTAGTGACGCCGATGACGTGGCGCGGCGCAAAGCCCTGCTCAGGAGTGTTGATACGGCAGCGGGTTCACCGAGCGAAGACGAGACGGAGTTCGATCGCGTGCGCCTGCGTGCGGCGCTGCGGCGCATCGCGGACCATCCCGGCAATTGGCTGGTCGTGCGGGCGCAGCAATACCCGCGATTGTTTATTGACAGCGGCAGCTACATTTTTGGTGACGACGGCATCGCGTTTCGGGCCGCCCTGCGCGAAGGGCGGATGGGTCAGGTGCTGATCAGGACCGGGTTTGTTGCCGGCAATGCAATGGTCTTTCTGCTGGTCGTCGTTGGACTGGTGACGCAAAGGGCCAGATTCGTAGAACTAAGCCACCTCACTTTGTTTCCCTTGTTCCTCGCCATAGTTTCGCTGCCGCTCTGGATCGAACCGCGGTACGGCTTACCCATGATGCCGTTGGTAGCAATTCTCAGCGCCGTGGGCATCAACAGTCTCCCTGGGACCGCACGCGTCCTGCGTGCGTCGACGTACCGCAACATCAAGTAATCAGGAAAGTGCTATCTTGCGGAGTCGGCACGCCGGAGGCGTGCGGTCCCAGGAAAGTGCGGTCCCCCGCTTACACCCGGCTCAGTCGTTTCTTCCATGCCAAAAACGGTTGCTCTACGACATAGAAGGAAATTGTGGTGATGCCAAAGGATAAGACCAGCGCTGCGATAATCTGCCGATAAGTGGGTTGCGACGAGGCGCCGAAAACGTAGCCCCGCACCGGCCAATGCCAAAGATAAAGCCCGTAAGAGATGCGGCCCACCCAGACCAGCGGAGGAAACTTCAAAAGGAAGCAGGCGATGGAGTCGGGCCAAACAACGAGTGATAAGAGCACCGTTGCTATGGACAGCGAAGCCAGCGTGAACATCCATCTAAACAGGTATAGCTCGCTGTCGATCATGAGAACAAGATATGCCAGGAACAAAAAAGCAAGCAGAGCCAGGGTCGTCAAACTCAGCTCGAATAGGCGCGCTCTGGGAATTAGCTTCCATGACACCAGACATGCGATAAGGCAGCCCAGCATCAATCCGTCTGCTCGAGTGTCGGTTGCGTAATACAAGCGGCGAAATGAGGCGCCTGTATGCCAGAGCCAGGTTCGATGCAGGACGATCACTACAATTGCGAACAGAATTATGAAGGTGATCCAGGGCCTGCTTACTTTCCTCTTGAGCAGCAGCACAAGGATGGGGGGCCATAGTAGATAAAACTGCTCTTCGACTGCCAGGGACCAGGTGATAGCCAGCACCGAAGCAGGGTGGCCGTGCTCAAGGGCAATGACCCAGTTGGAAACGTAAGATAGAGTCCACAAGATTCCTTTGTAAATTTCCGTCGCGCGTTCACTGTTGAGAAAGACGAAGGCGTAACCTCCGAGCAGAAGCAAATAGAAAAGCAATCCCGGCCCCAATCGCAGCGCGCGCCGAAAATAAAAGTCCTTGAGCCGAATCGAACCTGTGCGCTCCCATTCCTGCAGCAGCAGAGACGTAATGAGGAAACCGCTCAGCACGAAGAATACCTCGACGCCGCAGTAACCACCTGGTAACAGTCTGGGGGTGAAGTGCAGCCCGAGAACCAGCAGGATGGAAACGCCGCGAACGCCATCCAACTCCGGCCGGTAACCGAGACGGAAGCCTGGGGTCTTGTTTGTGGGAGGTTGCTGCTGCGGCGCGGGCACGCCGAAGGCTACAGCAGGATGATAAGAACTGTAAATGCTAATCCGCTCTTTTCGAACGCGCCGTATTCATCGAAACCAGGAACAGTCCGAATGCACATGATGAATAACCTGAAGCCCCTGCTTTACTCAAACTGAAGCAACCCGTTAGAGTGAGCGAGTTAGTCCGCTGGAAAAATTCATCGGGAGGAACGAATGCCACAACCCTATTCCATTAAACTGAAGCCGCAAGTGTGCCGGCAATCTTTGGCAGGTCTGCTTCATTTAATGGTGTTAACTGCTTTCACTTTCGGATCAATCTCCTGCGCGGGCAAAAGTGGCTCCAGTAATTCTGGCGGCGCGACACCGGCAACTTCACCCATAGCTCAGAACTCGCCCGTTGAACCGGTGGCGCCGCGAAAGATTTTTAACAGCGGCGAAGCAGTGCCTGCCGGGTATCTGGGGTACAAGGTTTTTCGTTCGTGGTTTAGCGACCACGCGGTGCAGAAGGACGGAAAACAATCCGGCCCGGGAACTTATCTGAGCATTGACCTGGCCATCGTCAATACGGACAAGAAGGAAAGAGACGTTGCCCCCATGAAACTTGTGGATGAGGCAGGCAAGGAATATGCGCTGAGTGAGAAGTCGGCAACTCTGGAAGGCAGTGTGACGCGGGTCGGAAAGGTCAGTCCAAATCAGAGCAAGCGCGCGGTCGCGCTTTTTGAGGTTCCGAAGGGTCACGAATACAAATTAAAGATTCAGGGATTTTCCCCGGCAGATGAAGTGCAGATCACCCTCGCGCCAGTCGCTGCTCCTCCTTCGCATTAGAATGCGAAGCAAGATGCGGACCCAAGTCAGTGGGGTTGGGCCAAAGCGCTAAAAAGGCGGAAACAAGTTCAACTTGTTTCCGCCTTTCGAGGAAGCGAAGTGCTTAGGTCGTCGCAACCAGCTATGGACAGCTGGTACCGGCTGACTCCCAGATTTGGATGGTCCCCAAATCTGCAAACTCCGAGGCAACACTGCGGAAAACAGTGGCTTCGATCCAGTACATGTTGGTGGCGAAGTTAAAGTCGAAAGCCGCAGTCTCAGTGGCAGTCTTAAATGCGCTGCCGGCCCCACGCCCATTGCTGTCAAAGGTGTAGAGGAGGGTATTCCCGCCGGCGCTCACACTGCTCGTGCGGACCTCGTAGGTTACCCTGGCCGTGTTTCCGTTGTTGTCAGAGTTTCGGAAACGAGTTCTGATGGTCGAGTGAGTTGCCGGGCAGAGCCGAGCCACACCCTCAACAGCGGTAATGGGGTAACGGATGTGAACGGCGCCTGTCTGGCCATTTACGATGTTCACGCCAAAACTATTAAAGCGAACCAGCGCCAGGCTATCCTCATCAACGGCTCCCGTCGAACCTGCGGTGGTCCATGGCCTCACCGGAGCATCGTCAACGCTGTACAGATTGTAGGTGTTCGGAGTGTTAAAGAAGACGGTGGGACCTGGATTACTTTCAGTTACAAAACCGGATGTGCCCGGCGAGTACGCCGGAAAGCAACTCGTGTCGTTCACATTACCGGTATTGCATCCCTTTGAAAAGAACTGCATGCTGGTTGTATTGGCGTTAGTGCCATCGCCAAACTTGAGCACGTCACTCCAGTTGCTTACGACGCTATCCGCAATGGCCCCGTCATGTTTCAAAACCAGGAAACCACCGACCACTACATTGGGAATGGTGATTACATTGGATATTTCACTGGAAGTGCCGGAGGCATCCGTCTCATAGACATTGCAGGTGTGACCCGAAGCTGGTTGTGGCCCTGGATTCAGTACGCAATTAGAGATCGGCCCGGCGGTAACGGCCGAAGGGACTTGAGGCGTCACGGCATCGCTACGGACGATTCCCGGGGCATTCGCTCCGGGCAATAATCGGTTGATTTGCGTCCTTCCTTGTCCTGAGACTGGAAGCGCCGGCTCTCTAACTTGTTTCTGCGCCTTAAAAACATCACTGTCATCAGCAAGTCGGCGTTGGGCGTCGGCGACACCTGAACCAAAAGCCGTTAGCAGCAAAATATTCGCCGCAATTCCTGCCAACAGATTAATGCCACCGAAACGACGATTCTGTCTCATAAACTTCAATCCTCCGTATCACGGTAAACCGTATGTTCAAAGGAACTGGACTTGGTCAAATCCAAGTAAGCTCAATATGTTGGCGGGTTCTTGTTGCCGACACCACAGGTGGGCGACGAAACTTCGCCCGAATGATTAGGGGCACGCCGTCCCGGCAGATTCCCAAATCTGAATCGAACCCAGGTCAGAAAACTCGGACGCGACGCTCCTGAAGATCGTCGCATCGATCCAGTAAACATTTTGCGCAAAGTCAAAATCGACAGGTACGGCGGCATCAGTAAAAGTCGTAAAAGCCGTGCCCGCCCCTTTAGCATTGCTATCAAAGTGGTAGAGGACCGTGCTGCCGCCCGTCAAGACATTCGTGACCTTGATGTCAAAACTAACCTTGGCGGTGTTGCCATTGTTGTCGGAATTGCGGAAGCGTACTTTGACTGTCGAAGCTGTTGCTGGACAAAACGAGTTCATTCCGTCGACGGCCGTAATGTTATAGCGAACGCGCGCAGTTCCGTTTATGCCCGGCTGCAAAGTAACCGCAAAGTTCTTGAACTGAGCAATCGCAGTGCTGTCGTCGTCAACGGTTCCAGTTGAACCGGCAGCTGACCACGATCGGTTTTGAGCCTGACCAAGAGCTGATGACGTTAAGATTCCCGTCGTCCCGGCAATTAGTGCAACAGCCGCCACGGTGCGCAGAGTAGCGGACAGAAAATAGTTTAGAGTAATTTGCATAGTTGAGATACCTCCGCCTGATTGAGCTCGAATGGCCGACTCTCGATTTGGTTTACAACGCTGTATTTTGCAATCAGCCAAACTGCTACCGACTGGTCTTTGGTTAAACTGGCAAGAGAAGCAGGGAAAAACTACATCTATTAACTTGAAATGTCAAAGAAAATCTTGCTTAAACTTCGATTTATTGGACTTACCACTCAGCCCTAAATAAACGCGATCCTGTTCCGGGACAGTCGCCCGCGGGGCAGGGGTCGCTGACGTGTGCCCCATTAGTCGGCCCGCCAAGCCCCCGCCCGCTGCTTCAAAATCTTCACTGAGTGATAGGAAAGAAAACAGAAGGTAAATAGGCTGGCACAACTGGTAGCTAGGGCTATCCCCGGGACCCCCATCATCTTGATGAACAGGACATCCAGGACAATGTTGAGCGCCAGGTTAATTGCGGCGGCCCACATCGTAATCTGACTGGCCAGGAAAGACGAAAGCAGGCGGCTTACCAGTACATTGCCGAGATAGAACGGTATTTGAAGCGCGTAAAGGGCTTGAATCTGCGACACCAGCTGAGTGTCCTTGGCCCGGAATGAACCCCTCTGAAATACTGTCTGGACGATGGGCACGGTCAGGAAGAAAAGCAACATGACGAGGGGGATACTGGCCAGGAAAAGCAGCAGAAGATAACGCTTTAACGTGTGCTGCACACCGCGCCAATCGCGGTTGGCAATCATCTTGGAGTAATAAGGGGTGATCGCCGAACCCAGGGCCGCCCCGATGATCGTGAGCAGCGTTATGACCACCCGATCGCCATAGTTCAAAGCGGCCACGCTGCCCGCCGACAAGGTCGCCGCCAGGGAACGATCTACAACCACGGAGCCGCTGCGCAGAATGCTGGCGCCGACGCGCGGACCAAATTGCCGGGCCACCAGTCGCAAGTCTGAATTCAAGCCATGCCACCTCGGTCTGAGCGAGATTCCTCGCATCCTGAGAGCCACGCCCAGCAGGATCATCTCAAGTCCGGCGCCGAGGACCATGCCAATTGGAAGTGCGGTAATTGAGTAGCGGACGACAAAGAGAAGAACAATTACGGTCACTGAGGGCGTGATAATCGGCGCCAGAGCTACCAGGGCAAATCGTTCTCCGGCGTTGAGTACGGCCCCCCAAATATTAGCGATGCCGCTCAGAACAATTAAGGGTGAAATGATTAGCAGCAGTTGAAAGGTCAGATCCAGTTTCCGCTGATTAAAACCCGATGCAATCCAGGGGAGGTAGAACCGCGAGCTGGCAATGATCAGCAGCGTGACCCCTCCCAATAAAAGCAGGCCCCAAACTGTGATGCCGGAAAGCAGTCGCTGTGCGGCCTCTTTGCCGTCTCGTTCTCTGACGGTGATGTAGGTCGGTATCAGGGCAATGGAGAGTGAATTGGAAATGATATTGATCGCCATCATGGGGATCAGGACAGCTACGAGAAAGGCTTCAATCGTGGCGCCGGTACCAAATCGTCGGGCGACCAGCAGTTCCTTGGCCACCGCAGCCAACTTTGCAACCGAGGTCAGAAACACGATGGTGGTGGCCGCGCGAAAGACCTGGCGATTCGTTGAGCCAGTGGTGAATCTTTCCCAGATACCGAAGAGTCGGTTCCGGAGTTTGGTTGCCGTCAGTCCCACAAGGATTGGTTGCTAAGTTTGCAGGCCCGGAATTTCAGGTCTTTGTGAAAAGGCTGAATCGAAGCTAGCCCACGGCGGGCATGTTGTTATTCGCTCGCGGATTGCAGGAAGCGGTTCCTGATCAGGTGTTCGAGAATAAGTCCCGCATTTTCTTCCGGCAGCGGGCCGACTGTGATCAATTTTATTTCAGGGTGTTGCGGTGGTTCGTATGGATCATCGACGCCGGTAAAGTTTTTGATTTCTCCGCGCCGGGCCTTGGCGTACATGCCCTTGGTGTCGCGGCGCTCGCACTCTTCGATGGGCGTATCAACGAACACTTCGATGAAACGATCCGCGCCGATCATGTTCCGGACATCGTTTCGTGTGGCGCGATATGGGCTGACCGCCGCGCAAACGACTGTCCCACCGTGTCTGACAATCTCCGCCGCAACGAAACCGATGCGACGAATGTTCAGATCCCGATCTTCCTTGTCAAAGCCAAGTCCCCGGGACAGGTGCGTGCGCACCACGTCGCCATCCAACACCGTTACCTGGCGGCCATGCTCCTGCAAGCGCACAGTCAGGATTTCGGCCGTAGTTGATTTGCCCGCGCCGCTCAGGCCGGTAAACCAGATGCAGACTCCCTGTTTATGTCTTGGAGGATATGTCTCCGCCAGAATCCGCGCCACCTCGGGGCGCGTAAACCATGACGGCAGCGGCTTCCCGTTCTGCAAGTATTCATCGCGGACCTGCGTGCCCGAAAGCGAGGCGGTGCGAGTACTCTCGGGAATCCGTGACGCCTCTTCGTAACGATCCTCATCCGGAAGGTAAACAAACTCATTGAAGGGCAGGACCGTGACTCCAATCTCCGCGCTGAACTTTTGAACCAGTCCCTGTGCCGCATAGGGGCCATAGAATGGCTTGCCGCTCGAGTCAACTCCTGGACTTGCATGATCGCGGCCAATAATCATGTAATTAGCGCCGTAATTGCGACGAATCAGCGAATGCCACAACGCCTCCCGGGGACCGGCCAGGCGCATTGCCAGGGGCAGCAATGAAAGCAAAATCCGGTCGGGGGCGTAATAGTTAGTCGCTAAAGTCTTATAAGACCGCACGCGCGTGAAGTGATCGACATCACCGGGTTTGGTGAGACCGACAACTGGATGCAGCAGTAATACGCCGTCGACCTGTTCAGCCGCTCGCTTGGTTATCTCTTCATGAGCGCGATGGAGTGGATTGCGAGTTTGAAAAGCGACGACGTTGCCACGTCCGAACTGCTCGAGACGTGCCCGCGTCTCGCGTGGAGTCATACGCAGTTCGCGAAA
Organism: Acidobacteriota bacterium; assembly: GCA_025463135.1. Lineage (GTDB taxonomy): Bacteria > Acidobacteriota > Blastocatellia > Pyrinomonadales > Pyrinomonadaceae > JAOAPY01. Next base: position 100,144 of record JAOAPY010000026.1, on the reverse strand, counting down.
ATCGTAACGTCGCGGCAAGGCAATGACCCGCAATGGTCCCGAAATATTCAATTTTCCCCAACGACTCATTTCAGCAACCAGCGGGTGGCGGGCATCATTGGTTGCAAAAACCCGTTCCGCGAGTTCTGCTCGATCCCATTCATAAATCTCCGTGACGGTCATTATCGCCAGCAATTCGTTTTGTGAATCTCGCAGGGCGACTTCCTGATCCAGGCGTACGCCTGAAGTTGCATCGACCGTCAGGGTTACGGGTATAGGGAAAATTGGTCCGCGGGCCAATCGCATTTCATGCAGGACCCGCTCATAATCGGTACGCCCCATGAACGTCGCCAGCGGAGAAAATGCTCCCGTCGCCAGGAGTTCGAGATCGCAAACGGCCCGTTCTGATAATTGGATTGTTGGCAGGCGACCGGCGTAAACTTTTAGTTCCTGAATCTCTGCGTCAGCAACAGCGAGTTCAACGAGACTGCCGCCGTAGGGAGTAATTAGGGGCTTGACAGATACCTGATTGCTAATGGCCAAACGTTGTTGTTCCTTTTGACAGTATTAAGATTGACGGGCCGGTGCGAAAGCTTTTCGGAGCGAATCAGCCAGTAGAGGAAAAATGTTAGCACAGATTACCCCGAGTGCCTCACGAAGTGACAAGCGAGGGCTGGTTGGTTTTGCCGATGGCGCGGCAAACTCTAAGAGTGCTTTCTTGAGAGCGTAAAAATTATCAGGGTCGTAGTCTGAGGCCCGAAGGGCCTGTAATAAGTAGCCACGTCCGCGAGCGCGTGGAAAGGAATGCCCGAAGGGCCGGCACTTTATCCTATCCATCGAATTATTCCGCACCTGCGGCGCTCGCTGGCTTATTAGAGCATCGTTCCACCCCCCTTACGGACGTGGCTACTGAATGCCGGGCCTTCGGGCCTAAGAATCGGTTGAGAGACCTTGCTGACCCTTCGGGTAAAACTTCCGAAAGGTATTGTGACTTTAGATTGGCACCGTACGACGATAAGCCGAAGCTTATCGGATCCAAATTGCATCACCGTGCGCTCCCTGATTGATTATTACCTTTGAACTCTAAACGTCTGTTTGGACAGCACCTGAGACGTTCGCTAATATAGAGCCGCTTTCAGGATTCGGCATGTTCAGACTCTGGCCTTAGCTCTCCGGGAATCGATCTTCTGTGTGTGGAATCGCAGGTATAGTTCGCAGCGACGGGCGCGACGTCGACCAGGAATTGGTCCGTCGGATGTCCGCGGCCATCCGGCACCGTGGGCCGGACGAAGTCGGATTCTATTTCAAGGGTCCGGTGGGCCTGGGAATGCGGCGTCTTTCCATAATCGATCTGAAAGGCGGCCGGCAGCCGATTCACAATCAGGATCGAACTGCGTGGATCGTTTTCAACGGGGAGATATACAACTATCGCGAGCTGCGTGAAAAGCTGGAAAAGCTAGGCCATACCTTCTACACGAACAGCGATACCGAGGCGATCATTCAGGCTTACGATCGCTATGGCAGCGACTGTCCGAACCATTTGCGCGGCATGTTTGCTTTCGCAATTTGGGACGAGCGTACCAAGGAATTATTTATCGCGCGAGATCGCGTGGGTAAAAAACCACTGCTCTATGCCCAGGTTAATGGTGATTTCGTTTTCGGTTCAGAATTCAGCGCGCTGTTGCAGCACCCCAGTATCAGTCGCGAGGTCGAACCAGAGGCCCTGCATCATTACTTGTCGTTCATGTGCGTGCCGGCGCCGCTTACAGCCTATCGCGCCATCCGTAAGCTGGAGCCGGGACACAGCCTGCGCTGGAAAAAGGGCGAGATAAAGATTGACCGTTACTGGCAGCCGGACTTTTCCAAAAAGCTCAAGATTGGTGAAGAAGAAGCGGGCCGGCGGGCGATCGAGATTCTTCGCGATGCGGTTAAGGTACGCTTGATGTCCGAAGTACCGCTGGGAGCGTTTCTTTCCGGCGGCATCGACTCGAGCGCCGTAGTGGCGTTGATGAGTGAAGAATCAGGCGAGCCCATCAAGACCTTTTCCATTGGCTTTGAAGAACAGGATTTTAGTGAACTGCATCACGCGCGTCGCGTAGCAGAACACGTCGGCGCCGATCATCACGAATTCATTGTGCGACCCGACGCCCTGGAAGTGTTGCCGCTGCTGGTTGAGCACTATGGCGAACCGTACGCGGATTCCTCGGCTATTCCTACCTACTACGTGGCGCGGGAGACGCGAAAGCATGTGACGGTGGCGCTCAACGGAGACGGCGGCGACGAGTGTTTCGCCGGTTACGAGCGCTACGCGGCCATGCGATTGGCCGAGCGCTATCATCGCCTGCCGGGGGTGCTGCGATCTGGAGTTATAGATCATGCGATCGGGATGTTGCCGACTTCGGAAACGCGTCGCAGTCGCGTGCGCGATGCCAAGCGATTCATTCAGGCCGCTTCTCTGCCCAAAGTCGATCGCTATATGCGTTGGATCAGCGTTTTCGATGCACCGGCAAAGAGCGAAATGTACTCGGACAGCTTTCGTTACGAGACCGCGTTGAGCAACTCGTCGGCGCTGCTCGAGCCGTGGTTTGCGCTGGCCAACGGAGCGGGGGTTGTGGATGCCGCCCTGCTGGCTGATACGATGACCTACCTGCCCAACGATTTGCTGGTCAAGGTGGATATCGCCACGATGGCGGTATCGCTTGAGGCGCGGTCTCCATTTTTGGACCACAAGGTCATAGAGTTTGCCGCCAGTCTGCCCGAGAACCTAAAACTGCGCGGGTTGACTACGAAGTATTTGCTGAAGCGCGTCTTGCGTCAGTTGCTGCCGGCTGAGAATCTGGGACGGCGGAAGATGGGTTTTGGAGTGCCTATCGGACACTGGTTTCGCGGCAAGCTGGAGCCCTTCATGCGCGAAACGATCTTGTCGGAAAAGGCGCTCAAGCGCGGGTACTTCAAGCCGGAAGTAGTCAGGCGCATGGTCGAGTTGCATGTGCGCGGCGAGCGCGATCACTCGCATCGCCTATGGACACTTTTGATGATGGAATTGTGGTTTCAAAGGTTTATTGATTAAAGAAGGTCTTGGGTTTTTGGTCTTTGGTTTTTGTAAGTTGTTCTTAGTTCTTCGTACTTGGTTCTTTGTACTTTCGCCCCGCGGGTCTCAAATCTGAAATGGCTGATCGCAGGCAGCCAGAGAAGAGCAAAGAGCAAAGAACAAAGTACAAAGAACAAAAACCCAAAGACCAAAGACCAAAGACCCAAAGACCCATTAACCGGAGGTTAATATTTGTGAAAGGCGTTGTACTTGCCGGAGGATTGGGTTCTCGCTTGCGGCCTTTGACCGCGGTGACGAACAAACACTTACTGCCCGTCTATAACCAGCCGATGATTTATTATCCTATTCAGGCATTGGTTAATGCGGGCATTACCGACATCATGATTGTGACCGGAGGCAATTCGGCGGGGGATTTTCTAAAGCTGCTGGGCAACGGGAAAGCATTCGGGCTCAAACATCTCAACTACACCTACCAGGAAGGTGAGGGCGGAATCGCTGAAGCGCTGTCACTCGTCGAACATTTCACCGCGGGTGATTCGGTCTGTGTAATTCTTGGTGATAACGTTATCGAAGGTAATATCAGTGCCGCAGTCCGCGCTTATAGCGAACAACAACGCGGCGCCAAGATCATGCTCAGGAAGGTGCCGGACCCTCAGCGTTTTGGTGTCCCGGTGCTCGATGGCGCGCGCGTCATACGCATTGAAGAAAAGCCCAACGAGCCAAAGTCGGAGTATGCGGTGATCGGAATCTACATGTACGACCGCGAAGTCTATGACATCATTCGCACCCTTCGTCCTTCGGGTCGCGGTGAGCTTGAGATCACGGACGTTAACAACGCTTACATTGAGCGTGGCGAAATGACCTGGGACGAACTCGAGGGCTGGTGGACCGATGCCGGAACCTTTGAAAGTTTGTTGCTGGCCTCGAATCTGGTGGCCGAAACTGGAGCCAATAATCAGGAGCTAAAGAGTGAAGCCGGAATCAGCACAACAGTCTGAAAGTTTTAAAGCGGGAGAGATTGAAGGCGTCGTTGTCAACGATCTGCGCAAATTCAATGATGAGCGGGGCTGGTTGACGGAGCTGTTTCGGCACGATGAACTGGCGGCGCAGTTCCATCCGACGATGGCTTATATCTCGGCGACGAAATCGGGAGTCACCCGGGGTCCGCATGAACATGTCGATCAGGCAGATCTGTTTTGCTTTCTGGGACCTTCAAATTTCAAGATTCGCATGTGGGACAACCGGCCGGAATCGAAAACTTTTAATCATGTCATGACCTTGGTGGTCGGAGCTGACGATCCAAAGTCGGTGCTGGTACCTGCCGGAGTCGTGCATGCTTACCAGAATGTTGGTTCCGAGGAGGGAATCGTCATCAACTGTCCCAACCAGTTATATGCCGGTCGGGATAAGCGCGAACCTGTGGACGAGATTCGACATGAAGATGATCCGCATACGATCTTTAGAATGGAGTAAAAGGAAGGCATGGGTCATGGGTCATGGGTCTTTGGTCTTTGGGGGTTTCGGCGCTTGGTTCTTAGCTTTTGTTCTTTGTAGTTAGGCGTCGGGAGTTGGTTACTACAGTTTGGGGCAAGGGTAACGCCCCGTTAGGCGCAAGGGTCTTGCGCCCCGTTAGGGGCAAAATGTTTATAGCGACCGTAATCGTCTTTGGATTAATGAGCCCCGTTGGGGCGCGATGTTCGAACCTTACACTCCTACGGAGCGTGCAAGCATTTATGGGTTACGAGCTATAAACATTCCGCTCCTTCGGAGCACGAGACGAAAAAAAACAAAACCAATATCGACAAGTAACAATCCAAACCAAAGACCAAAAACCCTCTTTAGAATGAAAATCGTTCGCATCATCGCCCGTTTGAATGTCGGTGGACCAGCGAAGCACGTCGTCTGGTTAACGGCAGGCCTGCGGAATTCTGATTGCGAAACCGTGCTGGTGGCCGGCGTGGTGCCGCCCGGTGAAGATGACATGAGTTACTTCGCGGAAGAGCTGGGTGTCGCGCCTCTCTATATGCGGCAGATGAGCCGGGAAGTTTCGCTCAAGGACGCGCTGACAGTTTGGAAGCTTTACCGCTTATTTTTGCGCGAGCGACCCGACATCGTGCACACGCACACTGCCAAGGCAGGCACGGTGGGCCGCGTTGCCGGTCTGCTCTATCGCTGGCTAACTCCCGGTGTATTGCTTGGCCGGCCGCGCTCGTGTCGCTTCGTGCATACTTATCATGGCCACATTTTTCATAGTTATTATGGCCCATTGAAAACGCGGCTGTTCGTGACTATCGAGCGAATCCTGGCGCGTTGCGGAACCGATCGCATCATTGTCATCAGCGAGCAACAACGACGGGAAATTAACGAACAGTTTCGCGTCGGACGTGCCGGTCAATTTGCGGTGATACCGCTGGGCCTGGACACGCAGGTCTTCGCAAACTGGCACGAACACCGCCAACGGTTCCGCGCCGAACTCGATGCTTCGGAGGACGATATCCTCGTCGGCATTGTGGGGCGGCTGACTGAGATCAAGAACCACGAACTCTTTTTGCGAAGTATAGCTTTATACAAGGACAGGCACGCCCCAGCGGGCACGAATTTGGAGTGCGCCGGCAACGACGGCGCTTTGAGTTTTGTTTCACCGCAAAGACCACGCCGAGTTCGATTCGTCGTCATCGGTGACGGCCACCTGCGCGCATCGCTTGAATACCTGGCCCGGTCGCTGGGTCTAACCGATGATGTGATCTTCGCCGGTACGCGCAAGGATCCCGAATTCTTCTATCCCGCTTTGGATGTTGTAGCCTTGACCTCGCGCAACGAAGGCACGCCCCTGACACTGATCGAAGGCATGCTGAACGCGCGGCCCGTGATCGCGACATCGGTTGGCGGCGTGGTTGATTTACTGGGCAGGGAAGTCGCGGTACAGACGAACTACACAATTTGCGAGCGAGGCGTCAGTGTTTCTCCCGATGACGCGGTCGGGTTTGCCGCCGGACTGGAACGGCTGGTGGAAGACGGCGCATTGCGCGCACGGTTGGGAGAGGACGAGCGCCAGTTTGCCGCGCACGATTTTGCAAAAGCGCGATTGCTCAAGGACATTGCCGAACTTTATCAGCAACTGATGCAACACGAACCGGCCGCAGCCGCCGCCACTGTCCGACAAACTTCAGTTTGTCGTTGAGCAGCGAAATTGATTGGCATATTGGATCCTGGGGTTCCGCTGCGCTACCCCAGGCTTTATGCTTTCGCCCGCTTCGCGGGCTGAAGCAAGGTGGAGACTTTGATGACTTGATCAGAGGTTTTTTCAAGTCTGTGATGGAAGCGAAAACACAGACTGAGGTCTGTGCTACGAACTGCGACAAACTGAAGTTTGTCGGACCTGAGAACACTCCAAAGGAGCTAAACATTTGCGCGTATTGATCACAGGAGGAGCAGGATTCATCGGCTCGCATCTGGCCGATGCTTATCTGCAACGAGGCGATGAAGTTTTCGTGCTCGACGATCTGTCGACCGGCAGCATTCGAAACATCGAACATCTCAAGGAACACCCACGCTTTCACTACACCATCGATGCGGTCCAGAACCAGCCGCTGACCGCGGAGCTTATCGATCAATGCGACGTCGTGGTGCACCTGGCCGCGGCCGTGGGCGTCAAGCTGATTGTAGAGAGTCCGGTTCGCACGATTGAAACCAATGTGCACGGTACTGAGGTGGTACTTTCGCTCGCTAATAAAAAGAAGAAGAAAGTGCTGATTGCCTCGACCTCGGAAGTGTACGGTCTGAGCACAGAAGTGCCGTTTCGCGAAGACGGCAACCTGGTAATGGGCGCCACCACGAAGGGTCGTTGGAGTTATGCCTGCTCAAAAGCCATTGACGAATTCCTCGCGCTCGCCTACTGGCGCGAAAGAAAATTGCCCACAGTCGTAGTGCGTCTTTTCAATACCGTGGGGCCGCGCCAGACGGGCCAGTACGGCATGGTGATCCCAACCTTTGTCAGGCAGGCACTGGCGGGGCGGCCGATCACGGTTTATGGAGATGGCAAACAGACGCGCTGTTTTGGTTATGTGGGCGATGTCGTGGGCGCGCTGATCAAGTTGCTGGATCACGACAAGGCAGTCGGCGAAGTTTTTAATATCGGCTCAAACGAGGAAATCAGTATCGTCGAACTGGCAAACCGGGTAAAAGAGTTGACCCGTTCGGATTCCGAGATCGTTTTTGTTCCCTATAACGAAGCATATGAAGAAGGTTTCGAAGACATGCCGCGCCGTATTCCGGATACCTCAAAGGTGAACGCGTTGGTAGGGTTCCGACCGGAGATGAAGCTGGAAGGCATCCTGCGCAGCGTCATTGATTATCAAAGCGGCCGGCCGTCGAGTGCCAATGACTAAAATGTAGTGCGCCGGCAGTCCAGTCATCCCAGCTCGGCGCCGAGTCAGGGACTCCGGGCGAAGCGGCGACGGCGCTTTGGTTCATCCCATGAGTTGAGGATTGCCAAAAAATCCAAGCGGCGTCGCGCTTCGCTTTGCCAACACACTCCAAATTAATGCTATTCACCCGCGTTCAAATCGCAGCTGTCGTTGCCTCATTTCTGCTCGCAGTAGTACTCACCCTGTTGGTGCGCGCGTTCGCGCAACGGCAGGGGATGGTGGCGCAGCCCAAGATCGATCGCTGGCATAAAAAACCGACGGCGATGCTGGGCGGAGTAGCTATTTGGGCGGCAGTCGTCATCACCTACCTGGTCTTCAGCTACCTGCGCATCATTCCTGATTCCACTTATGGCCGGACCATCATCAATGCCAGCACTTTTCTTTTTATGGTGGGCCTGGTCGATGACGTCATTCATACAAAGCCTTATCAGAAACTGATTGGTCAGATCATGGGAGCGGCCTTTGTTATTTATTACGGGCTCAGCTTGCCCTGGACCAGGTCCGTTTCGGTGAATATGGTAATCACCATCTTCTGGCTCATCGGTATCACCAACGCTATCAATCTGCTCGACAATATGGACGGCCTGGCCACGGGCATCGCGGCTATCGGTGCGTGTTTTCTGACTCTTAGTTTTGTGGTTAGTGGACAGCCGGCCGAGGCCCTGATGATGGCGATTTTCGCCGCGGCCTTGTTGGGGTTCCTGATTTTCAATTCGCATCCCGCTTCGATCTTCATGGGAGATTGCGGCTCTTTATTCATAGGGTTCTTTCTGGCCAGCGCGGCCCTCGTAAATGTCTCTGGCGGTCGTTCCAGAAGTTTCCTGCCCGTGCTCGTGGTTCCTATTCTGGTCCTCTTCATTCCGATTTTTGACACGACGTTTGTGACCATCCTGCGTAAAGTCTCGGGACGTTCGGTGTCCCAGGGTGGCCGTGATCATACTTCGCATCGGCTGGTAGCGCTGGGAATGTCTGAACGGCGCGCGGTCTGGATGCTCTATGGATTTGCCGGGCTGTCGGGGATCCTGGCGCTGCTGGTGCGCCAGATGAAACTCGACATGAGCCTGGCGGCTATTGCAGGATTCACAATCGTGTTGACGCTGCTGGGTGTCTATCTGGCCGGCGTAAAAGTTTACGACGAAAGCGAAGCAGAACTGGCCCTCAAAGGTCAGCCGCTGCACGCCTTTCTGGTCGACGTGTCCTACAAACGTCGCATCTTTGAAGTGCTACTGGATGTGGTGCTGATCATCCTGGCTTACTGGAGCGCTTATGCCGTGAAGTTTGGTGCGTTCTCAGAGAGCACGGCTTGGAATCTGTTCCTGCGCACACTGCCGGTCCTGGTCTTTATCAAGATGGCCACCTTCCTGGTCTTTGGGGTCTATCGCGGCATCTGGCGCTATACCAGTGTCGAAGATCTGATTACTTTTGTGAAAGCGGTGGCCGTCAGCTCGATCCTCAGCATGCTGGTGATTCTGTTCGCGTTTCGCTTCCAGGGTTACTCGCGTACCGTCTTTGTGTTGGATGGGCTGCTGATGTTCATGTTACTCGCGGGCAGCCGGCTCGCCTTTCGGCTGTTCCGCAAAGTTCTGCCGGTAGCGCACGACGGCACCGGACGTCGTGTGCTTATCTATGGAGCCGGCGATGGCGGCGAGTTGTTTTTGCGTGAGCTAAGAAACAACCGCGAGTGGAAATATTCGCCCGTTGGTTTTCTGGACGACGATCCGGCCAAAGCGAAAAAGGTCATTCACGGACTCAAGGTCCTGGGCGGCAGCAACGATCTGGTTGCGGTTTGCCGCGCTCAGCGCATCGATGAGGTACTTATTTCCAGTTCTCAAATGTCCGCCCAACGCGTGCAGGAGTTATTGGAGTCCTGTCGGGCGGAAGATATTGTGCTGAAACAAATGCGTGTACACATCGAAGAACTGTAGATTTGTCATTGGTCATTGGTCATTGGACATTTCTCATTTGTTATAGCAGAACAAAAGATGAATTCGCGAAGGCAACGGCACTTTTTTGAATGACTGACCAATTGCTACACCTAAATCTGCGCACCCCTCTGCGCCGTGCGCTCACCATCCTGCCGTTGATCCTGGCGCTGGGCGGCGTCTGGTTTTCGGTTCGCTGGTTTATAGGGAACACCGTAGCGGACAACCTTAACCCGGACGATCGCGGACTTGAAAACGCGCGCCTGGCAGTCGGGTTGGCGCCCAATGATCCGCTTACACACTGGACGTTGGCCGAGATTGAGCAAAGAAACCTGTCGCTCGATCAGCCGAACCCCGCGATCAAAGAGTACGAGCAGGCGGTGGGTCTGGCGCCGAACGACTATCGTTTCTGGCTGGCCCTGGGCCGGGCGTTTGAGCAGTCAGGCGACAGTCAAAAGGGCGAGCGCGCTATGCGCCGCGCGGTCGAACTCGCTCCGGCTTATTCCTATCCGCGCTGGTACCTGGGCAACCTGCTGTTGCGCAGCGGCAACGAGGCTGAAGCCTTCGCCGAATTGCGCCGCGCCGGCGAAGCAGATCCGACTTTGCGCCCACAGGTGTTCAATCTGATTTGGGAGGTCTACGGAAAAAGTCCAGCCGATATGAATCGAGCCATCGGTTCGGCTCCTGAAGCCCGCGCGGAATTTGCGAAATATCTGATCGAGAGAAAGCAAGTGGATGTCGGATTGAACTTGTGGCACGAATTGTCCGTCGCTGAAAAGCAGGCGAACCGCGGCGTCGGTGAAGCCTTGATTAAATCCATGGTCGAGATGCAGCGGTTTCCGCTGGCCCTGGAAATATGGAATGACCTTGCGCCTAATGAAGCCGGCCGGGGCAAGGTGGGCCAGGTTTTGGATGGCGGATTCGAGCAAGACTCAAGCGCGCCAAATGCGGGTGTGTTCGGTTGGCAGATAAAGTCCGGTCAACAGGCGCAGGCGTCTATTGATCAGGCTAGTCCGCACAGTGGCAAGCGCGATTTGCGCCTGTTGTTTAAGGCGCGCTCCAACGTTGATTTCATTGTTGGGCAGCTCGTCGTTGTAGAGCCGGGCACGCAATACGATCTTGAAGGCTTTGTAAAAACCAACAAGCTCGAGAGTGCCGGCCTGCCGCTACTGGAAATTCTGGATGCCGCCAACGGATCAGTACTAGCCAGTTCCCAGCCCGCGCCGGGTGGCTCAAATGATTGGCAACGTATTGCCGTCGCGTTTAAGACCGGTGCCAAAACCGAAGGCATCATAATTCGCGTCAATCGTGCCTCTTGCGGTGATAATTCTGTGTGCCCAATTTTTGGCACGGCCTGGTATGACGACTTTGATCTCAAACGCCGAAGCTAGATCGCTTGCTCTTAAAGAGAGTGCCGCGCTGGACCAGCCGCAGTCTCCGGCTTCCGGGGACGGAAGGCCGCGCATGGTGCCGCACACGATCTTCAGCCGGTTTCTGTTTCTCACCATTTGTGTGGCCGTTGTTATGACGGCCCTCGCTTACGGCACGGTCCACTATTGGTCCATGGCGCTATTCGCGCTTTGCGGCGTACTGCTCCTTTTTTTGTGGATAGCGGACGGATGGCGACTGGGCACATTGCGTGTCAGCAGGAATATTTTGCAACTGCCGTTGTTGGGAATGGCAGGGCTGGGCTTGTTTCAATTGCTATCATTGCGGAATACGAACACTGGCGGTGTGCTCGCGACCTCCGCGGTAAGGACTTTATCGCTTGACCCCAATGCGACGCGTTTGGTGATCGTGCAGATCACGACTTTGCTCATCTTCTTTGCAGCCTCTCTGGTTTTCATCGATACGCCCCATCGCTTGCGCATAATCGTCAGAACGATCGCGATTTTTGGTTTCGTGCTGGCGATCTTTGGCATGACGCAATCGTTCACCAGTCCGACCAAGGTCTACTGGATGCGGGAATTGGCCCAGAGCACAGCGTTTGGTCCCTTCATTAACCGGCACCACTTTGCCGGCTACATGGAGTTGGCGCTCGCAGTCCCGCTGGGACTTTTGTTCTCGGGAGCTATCGAAGGCGAAAAAAAACTGCTCTATGTTTTCGCGGTGGGCATGATGGGTGTCGCTTTGATTTTGACAAACTCGCGCGGCGGTATCATCAGCCTGATCGGAGAGGTCATGTTTCTGGTGGTGATTGTTGGTTTCAGAAGAAAGCACCGGGCGCGCGAGCCGGAAGAAAAGCAACGACGGGTACGCAGCGGCGTCACGCGAGCAGCGCTGGCTTTGTCTCTGATCGTCGGCATCCTGGCGGCGACCGTATTCTTTGGCGGCGAGCAGGCCCTGAGTCGTTTTGTGGGTTCGGTTAATACTGACGATCCCACTACCGGACGCGCGCATTTTTGGAATGTGACCATTGACATCATCCGCGCGCATCCGTTTATCGGTACCGGCCTGGGCGCGTTTGGCGTTATCTACACGCGATACGATTCACACAACGGTCTCTACCGGCTTGAACAGGCTCACAACGATTATCTGCAAGTGCTGTCGGACGGCGGTTTGATCGGCGCTTTGCTCGGATTGTTTTTCATCGTCGCGCTGTTTCGGATGGGATTGCAGCGGCGCGAGACAGGCGATGAATTCCGGCGCGGTGTGGCCACGGGGGCACTGGCAGGATGTTTCGCGGTGCTGGTGCACAGCTTTTTCGATTTCACCCTGCACACGACTTCGAACGCGCTGTTGTTTTTGGTGCTGGCGGCGCTGGCCACCTTGAATGGCCGCGTTGAAATGGAACGTTCCGGCCGCCGCAGACGCCGCCGCAGTCATCGCGACCATGCGGACCTTTCGTCCAGTGATGCGGCTGGTGCCTGAATGTCCGACAAACTTCAGTTTGTCGTTACTGATCGATAGATGATCCTGTAAGTAAGAACTGAATTTGGACAGGTGACGACAAACTGAAGGAGACTCTGATCAAGTGCTTCAAAGGAAACTGCGTTTCGCCTTCCTCTCTAATTCTCACGCGGTTGCAACTATATAATTCTCTTCAGTTTGGGATCTACGTAACACAGGCTACCAGCCTGTAGTACAACTCGGCGACAAACTGAAGTTTGTCGGACTCTTACTTCAACACCCTCGCGACGGCCTCGACCACTCGCGCAACGTCGCTCTCGGAAGTGCGCCAGTTGCACACGCTGATACGCATAGCGCGGCGCCCGTGCCAGGTGGTGCCGCCAAAGAATGCCTCACCGGTCGTCAAAATTTTCGCGATCACTTCATCAGTCCAGCGATCGTGATCTGCTTCGACGGCGCCGGACATCGGATTCAAAAAACGGACCAGACCCTGGTTGATCGTGGGTTCCCATAACACTTCCGCTCCGGGCAGGGCGCCGATTCCCATCACCAAAGAATGCGCGTGGCGACAACAGCGTTCGACCACTTCAGCCAGACCATCACGGCCCAACTGTCTGAGCGCGGCGTAGGCCGGAAAACAGCGCGAGCGTCGCGACCATTCAGGGTTCCATTCAACCTGATCTCGCGCCTCGGTTGCGTGGGTCAGGTAGGCAGCGCGAATCGCCAACGATGCTCGATGCGACTCAGAATCAGCGACGAAAGCAAAGCCTGAGTCAAACGGAACATTGAGCCACTTGTGCCCGTCGGTGGCCCACGAGTCGGCCTGCTCAACTCCCGCGACAAGGTGTTTCATGCGCGGACTGGCCGCGGCCCATAATCCGAACGCGCCATCGACGTGGACCCATGCTTCGTGGCGCCTGGCGATAGGTATCAACGTCGCGAAAGAATCATAAGCGCCGATATTGATGTCGCCTGCCTGCAACAGGACGATCGTCGGCGCGGTCGGCTCCTTCTCGAGTTCTGCCGACAGAGCCTCGGCCACAAGGCGACCTTGAGCGTCGACGGGAAGAAGTTTTATGCGCGCGTGTCCAAAGCCCAACATGCGCACGGCGCGTTCAAAGGAACCATGACGTTCGCTGCTCGAGAGAATCCGAATCGGCGGCGCTCCAAATAGTCCTTCGGCTTCAACATCCCAACCACGTTTCGCCAACAGGGCATGCCGGGCAGCGGCGAGGCAGGTGACGTGCGCCATTTGACAACCGCTCACGAGGGCAAAGCTGGCAGCGGAGGGAAGACCGAGAATTTCTTTCAACCAACCGCCAACAGTCTCTTCAACGACACTGGCCGCCGGCGAACACGCGTACATCGCCGCATTCTGTTGCCAGGCCGACGTAAGCCAGTCGGCAGCCATGGCCGCGGGCAGCACACCACCAATCACCCAACCAAAAAAGCGGCCGCCGGCGGAACCGAGCAAGCCACCGCCAACGTCCCGGACCAGCTCTTCGATGACTTGCTCAGGAGCCAGCCGCTGCTGGGCGAGGGGCTTATAGATCTGCGCGCGCAGCGTCTCGAGGTCGGCCGTGGCCGCGACTGAAGTCTGATCAAGACTATCAAGGTGCAACAGCGCATGTTGATGAGCACAATCAAGGGCCTGGCGGAGATCAGACGTGATCCCAATCGTTGGGTTTTCCATGTCGATATTTTAGAGTCTCGGAGTTTGGGAAGCTATCCGAAACTTGCTTTCGAACCAAGACACAAATAGGGCCGCCTCAGTACACTTATGAGTATTCCACGATGCCCCACCGAAGAATTCGTCATCTCATTCTCACCCGGTTTCAATCGGGTGATCGGCAGTCTACTAAAACCGTTTCCAACGGATTACCTTCTATCCCGCGAATCAGAAACCGTTGAAACGGTTCCAAGTCTTCATTAGAACGGCGCAGCCACCGGGCTGAAGCCGCGGTGTGAATGAGAAGTAAAAGTCATTCGAAAGTATTAAACCGAACAGGTCCTGGCGTCGCTCACCGGCACTCTTGGTTCTACGCGGGGTTGTAGTATTATCTCTCGGCCCGAGACCCCCCTCAGTTTTTCTTTCTCCCGCGGGGTTTTCTAAGACAGAGGAGACACCAAACACGTGGCTTCGGCGGTAAGCGCCAGAATCGACGCGACTGAACCAGCAACAGCGCCCGCGCGTTCATCCGTGCCCGCTTTGTGTTTGACTGCTGCGCTTGACCACAACAAAGCCGATGCGCTGAATCACAAAGTCAGCGGCGAGTGGATTAACATCCCGGCCGCGGCGTTTGTGGCGCGGGTGCGTCACGTGGCTCTGGGTCTCGCCGCTCTGGGTATCAAAGCAGGCGATCGCGTGGCCTTGCTTTCAGAGAACCGGCCTGAATGGTCCATCACCGATCTCGCCATCCTCAGTCTCGGCGCTGTCAACGTTCCCATCTACACCACGCAGGCGGTCGATCAGGTCGAATTCATCCTCAGCGATTCCGGCTCGCGCGCGCTGTTTGTTTCCGGACGCAAAGTTTACCAGCATGCAGCCAAAGCGATCGAAGGGTTGGCTATGCCGTTGAAGCTGATCTTCTTTGATGAAGAAGCGGCAGCGGATATCGAGCAGGCGATCACTTTGAAAGAGCTGGAAGCGACTGGCGCCCAGCGTGACCGCGAACAACCGCGCGCGTTCGACGAGTACTTGCACAATGTGCACGCGGACGATCTGGCGACCATCATTTACACGTCAGGAACCACGGGCGAACCGAAGGGAGTGATGCTGTCCCATGAAAGCTTCATTTCCAATGTGCTTGCCATCAACGGCGGGCTGCCGATCAACGATAGAGACGTCGCCCTCTCAGTCCTACCTCTCTCACATATTTTCGAACGCACAGGCTTTTACATTTTTTGCTATAGCGGCGTTTCCGTTTACTACTGCAGTTCCTTCGATCAAGTAGGCGAGCACCTGCGCGAAGTGCAGCCGACCATCATGACGGCGGTGCCGCGCCTGTTTGAAAAGGTCTATCACCGCATCGTAAAAAAAGGTATGTCAGCAAAAGGCTGGCGACGACGCGTCTTTATGCGAGCGATGGAAGTTGGACATCGCTACGCTGAATTGCAGGACAAGCAACAGCGGATTCCGGCGCTGCTGGCGCTGCAACAAAGACTGGCTGACCGTCTCGTCTTTTCCAAGTGGCGTGAAGGAGTCGGCGGGCGCCTGCGCTATTTCGTTTCCGGAGGGGCTCCGCTTTCACCGTCGCTGTCCTACGCTTTTTTAGCTGCGGGCATTCCGGTCTTGCAGGGCTATGGCGCGACGGAAACGTGCATAGTTTGCGCCAACCGCCCGGAGAACAATCGGGTAGGATCCGTGGGCCAGCCTTTCGCGGGTATTGAAGTGGCTATTGCCGAGGACGGCGAGATTATCATCCGCGGTCCGAACGTAATGCGTGGTTACTATGGACATCCTGAGGCTTCGACAGAGGTGCTCAAGGATGGCTGGTTTGCCACCGGCGACGTGGGCCACATGGATAAAGAAGGCCGGCTTTACATTACTGATCGCAAGAAGGATCTCTTTAAGTTATCGAACGGCAAATATGTAGCGCCGCAGCTTCTCGAGAGTTTGATCAAGGAAAGCGAATTCGTCGGTCAGGTCGTAGTGATCGGCGCCGGTCGCAAACAACCGGCTGCCCTGATTGTTCCCGATTGGGAAGCGATGCGCCAGCAGCTTAACGACGACGGTGAAAAGTTTCCCACGTCTCGGGCGGAACTAAGCCGGTTTGCGCCCGCGATAAAACTGGTGCAGCGTGATGTCGCCAAACTCACTGCCGGACTTGCCGACTATGAACGCATTCGCCGCGTGGCGTTATTACCCGACGAGCTGACCATCGACAATGGAGAGCTGACGCCCACCTTGAAAGTAAAACGCCGCGTTATTGATCAGAAGTTCGGCGGGCTGATCGACGAACTTTATTCATAAGGAAACCCGCGCGGCATGCAGAAAGCGATTCTGATCGGATTGGCCGGCTTGATTGGCACACTGGGCCGTTACGCGCTCTCCGGCATCATCGCGCGACGCTTTGGCGAGACATTTCCCACCGGAACATTAGTTGTCAACATTGTCGGTTGTTTTCTGGCCGGGTTCTTGTTCTACCTGATGCAGGAGCGGTTCCTGATTAACGAAACTATGCGCGCCATGGTTATGATCGGCTTGCTGGGCGGCTTTACGACTTTTTCTTCGTTCGGTCTGCAAACGTTTACTTTGCTTAAAGACGGTGAGATTTGGTTTGCTGCCGTGAACATTGTAGGTTCCAATCTGCTTGGCTTATTGCTGGTTTGGGCCGGCTACTCTTTAGCCAGAGTGATTTGATGTCCGACATGTTTTAGCTAGTCGTCGCGGTCATTACCGCTCAAGAGATTTCCCGCAAAGACGCCAAGCTCGCTAAGGAATAAGAGCAACCTTAAGCTGTCACTGTTTCGATGCCTGACCTCATTTCCCGCCTTTGCGTCTCTGCGCCTTGGCGGGAACGGTTTTCTGCTTCGGCACTTACTCCCGGGCCGTCAATCTTTCGTCATCGCTGCTGAGCAATTTCAAAAACTCGATCAAGCTGAAATAGAGAATCGCTATTGTTCGGCGACGCCTTTGACCACGAAGGCAACCGGTGTCTCGCTGGACCCGGTTTTGACTTTGGCGGCAAATACCAAATGGTTGTTTTCATCTTCGAAAACAGAAGGCCAGCTGGTGATGCCATCGGGCGAAACGATACTAAGGGGCGATGGATGATTGGTGCCGCTGGCTTTCTTACTCAGGGCCGTCAACTCTTCGAACTTGAATTTGCTTGTCGGGTCCGGGTCCGAGGCTACGGGAACCAGCAACAGGAAATCGCGTATGGGAGAGATACCCAGGTGATTGCCGTCCTGCGGATGAATAGCGTAGCGCAATGTATAACTGCCGGGTTTAATGGCTTGCTTGCGAAAATCAACGGCCGATTTGGGAAATGAAATCACGGCGACCAGCGACGACTCTGCCAGCCAGGTGTAGGTTGCACCCTGTGCGTCGGTTTTGCCACTGACTATCGCAGTTGGCAGCCATATTTCACAAAGCACGCTGCCATCAGCGAGCAATACGCGATAGCCTTTTGGATCCAACGCCTTTTTCAATCCTTCGGAAGCACTTGCATCCGCGAAGGCGCCGATGGATTCTACCTTGCCGCCATCGGCCAGGACCGGCAGGGAGATTGTCAGGAGCAGAAAAAAGAAGGCGAGCAACTTGGAGGGCATGTGTTGATTCAACTTGCGAATACAAACGCCTCTAGCGCGTGGGTTTCTCGAAGGTACACTCACGGGCGGGACGCCCGTGGCACTCTAGAATGCAAAGCGACCGACGAAGGCGCTGCGTTTCCCGCGCAGGGTCCAGATTACCCCCAACCCAGGACCATCGTATTCGTCCAGTTCGGCGACGGCCGGCATCGAATGCACCAGCTTAACCAACGGCGCATAGTAGATGTTCTCGTTGCCGCAGAGATGATCGTTGCCGCCGATGTCGCGCGTCTCAACTCCAACCATGGTGCCGGCTCGCAATGAAGCCGTGGCGCTCTGCCCACCATGGTGGCTCATTTCCATTTTGCCTACAGTCATCTCGATAGGCGCGATTCGGATTTCCACCACATTCTCGAGGAGTTCTCCGCCGGCCATCTTCTGCGCCATGCCGACGAGTGCTTTTTGCTGGGCGGCATTGGCTTTGGAGTCGACAATCATCACGGCCTGGGCGGGATAGGGATTGTTGTATTGATCGCCCAGAGTAGCCGCCGCCTTGACGACCCCGACTACGCCGAGTCCATCCAGCGGCACGCCATTCCATCGGCCTTTGGTAACATGCCACGCGAGGATTGCCTGATCGCCGGCGAGGTTGAGCTCACCATTCGCGACACAGGCGCCGGTCCAAATATCGGCGTTCCGCGTTTCCAAATAGTCACCGGAGATTTGCTGTGCGTTGGCGGCCAGCGAGAGCAGCAACAAACTAAGACAGGCAACACTGATGGTCATAACTTTACGCATTCTAATTACTCCACAAGTTTTTCGGGTTCCACTCGTCCCATTCAACCCTGCTCCTCCTCATCAATCTGATGCAGCCACTCCCCGATCCCGGCCTCAGCGAGAGCAACATCCTCAGAATCAGCCATAGCTCCAATTTTTCTTAGATCCCAGCGAGCAGGATCGGGCCAGCGAACCACGATCACACCAACACGCTCGCCAAGTCGCAGCGCGAGGGGTGACTTGGGCCTCAGGAGGCCGTTTTCGTAATGAGCTTCAATAATTCGCACGGCGAAATAATAACATGCACCATTCAAGAGTTCGACTGACACCTAGCCTACGCGTCCTGTTCCATAACACGCTCGCTCAGCCGACACGCAATTTCCCGGTTCGGCAAGTTCGCGGTCCGGCCCGAGACAGTTGTGAGTATAGACGCACCAGAAGTTACCGGAGTTGGTGGGCGGCACGGTAGGATCGTTGTCAGTCTCAATAAAGAAACTTTTCCAACGTAGATGCGGACAGAGCGATGGATGTTTGACGTCAAAGCGTTCAGCCTCGGTAATCATTTCCTTATCTCCCAAAGACATCTTCGCGGATGTATTAAGACGCGGCCATGATCGCCCGCTTCACGGCGACGCGCGCGATCTGAATTTTGTATCCGTTACGGCCAAGGCTTTTCGCGTTGGCCACAGCGGCTTTGCCCGCGGCCTCTGCTACCGCTTCGCTGATCGGATTTCCCACCAGGGCGCTCTCTGCCTCGGCCGAGCGCCACGGCACGGGAGCAACATGGCCCAGCAGAACGCGAGCAGAACTCACCGTCTGACCTTTCATCTTCAGGACTACCGAAGCGAGGGCCAGCGGCCATTCCATCGCTTCTTTGTGACGCACTTCATAGGTCGCGGCCTTTGCTCCATTGAGCAGGGGGATAATAACTTCAGTGACGATCTCGTTCGGTTTCAGATCGTGCTCGCGCTCAGTTTCCGATTTAGGAATCAGATAGAACTTCTCCAGCAGCACTTCGCGTTTGCCATTGGGGCCAACCAGACGAACAGTCGCTCCCAACGCGATGAAAAGCGGCGCCAGTGTCGACGGACTCACGAAAAAGGCCGGCCCATCATTGCCGAGGATGGCGTGATAGCGGTTGTCACCACCAGGTACGAGCGACTGGCCTTTGAGATCCCTGGCCAGTAGTCCATGACCCGAGCGGTAATACCAGCAACGCGGCCGCTGGCAAAGATTCCCGCCAATGGTAGCCATGTTTCTGATCTGCGGACCGGCGATCTCGTTCGCTGTTTTTGTGATTACCGGATAGGCGTGCGCGACCTTGGGATTGTCGGCCAGCTCCTGGACAGTCACGAGCGCGCCGATGCGCAGGCCCTGTTTGGCGTCGATGCTCAGTCCGCGCAGCGCGCCGATCTCTTTGATGTTCACCAGCCGGCGGGGGGCGACCACGTCATCTTTCATCAGCGAAAGGAGATCGGTGCCGCCGGCCAGCGGCGCAGCGTCCTCCCAGGAATTACCAAGCAGGCGGATTGCCTGGTCCATGTTCGCCGGAACTGCATACTCAAATGCTCGCATTGCTGCCCCCCTTCTTTTCCAAAGCGGCTAAAACCTGATCCGGTGTTAATGGCAGTGTTCCCACCCGCACGCCAATCGCATTAGCGACCGCGTTCGAGATGACGGCGCCGGGCGAAACCGTCGGCGGCTCGCCCAAACCAATCGGACCTCGCTCGTCGTAACCCTTGCCGGTCATCATATGGACCACCAACTCTCCAATGTCGCCCAGGCCCGCCAGTTTATAGAACTCCATATTCGGATTCAGCATGGTACCGGTTTGCTGATCCATCACTTTCTCTTCATATAAAGCGTAAGTCACGCCCATGATCAGGGCGCCGTAGACCTGGCTCTCGGCAGTTTTCAAATCGATGATTAGACCGCAGTCCTGCACGGCGACAATTTTATTGATCTTGACGACCCCGGTTTCAACGTCGACGGAAACGTCAGCCATCTGTACGCCTCCGACCCCCTGATCATTAAGTTTTTCCGGCCCGGGATTTTTGCCCCGCACCGTAATTGGCATACCGCCGAGCTTCGCACAGGCCTGGGCCCAGGTAAGACTGCGATTCGGATCCGTCTTCACGTGAATGACGCCACCCCAGGCCTCCAACTCCTCGGGTTTGGCATTTAGTGAAGGCGCCGCCTTCGCAAAAATCAGATCACGCGCATCAACCGCCCCTCGGCGCGCAGAAGCGCTGATGCCGCCGATGGTCGTGCTGCCGCCGGACGGACCCGATGCCGGATAGCTGTTATCTCCAATTGAGATCTTCACGGCTTCGAGCGGCAGTCCGAGCGTGTCGGCGACCACAATAGCGAGCGCCGTGCGCGTGCCGACGCCCAGATCCTGCGTGCCCATCTTTAGTTCGACCGAGCCGTCGGGCTGAATGGTGATGTCGCAGTCGCTGGGGTGTCCGCCCCCGCCCCAGGTGTGAATCGAGAGTCCCAGCCCGCGTTTGATTGGACCGGCGGTCTTGTCACCGCGCGGATGCCAATTTTTATCCCAACCGATCAGGTCAGAGGCAATCTGCAACTCGTCGCGATAGATATGTGCTCGTGGTCCAGTCAAATCAATGTTCTTCAGAAAGAAATCGAGCGGGCTCATGTTGAGTTGGGCGGCCATGTCTTCGAGCGCACTCATCGTGATCAGGCAAGCCTGTGGATGATTGGGCGCACGCCAGGCACGCGCCGGCCCAATGTTGTTGGCAATGGCGGTGTGTTGTTTGTGTTGATTGGGAATGTTGAAGATGTAGGGAAGGGGAGGAGAGCCTCCGCCGCCCGGACCACCCGTGCCCCACGATTCGGACTCCCAGGCCACGAGCGTACCATCTTTCTTAGCGCCGACCTTCACGCGCGCATAACTCGAAGGACGAGCTCCGGCGACCATCAACTCGGCGGCGCGTTCCAGGAAAAGCTTTACGGGTTTACCACCTGCCTGTTTTGAGAGACGGGCGCTCTCGATACCCCAGGAATCGGGACCAAACTTGCTGCCAAATCCGCCGCCAATGTGGTCCTGATGCACTTTAATGTTGGTGGCGGGAATTTCCAAAGGCGTGGCCATTTGGGCCGCAGTGCCCGAAACGTTTTGCGTCGATGGATGGACGAGCAGACTGTTTGCGTCAGTCCACTCCGCGGTCATTCCATGGGATTCGAGACAGCAGTGCGTGATTACGCGATTGCCGTAAAGGCCTTCGCTGCTGACAACGTCTGCGGCAGCAAAGGCCGCCGCCGGATCACCCAGGGTGGTTGCTGCGACCGGCTTGGCATTCTCACCGGCGCTCTTTGGATCGTTATCGAGGACAAGATGCGGCAGAACCTCGTATTGAACTTTGATCGCGCGCACGGCGTCTTCCGCCGTCGATTCGTCAATGGCCGCCACGCCGACGACATCGTCGCCGGCCCACTTGATCTCCTTGCCGACATCCTGAATGATGCGGACCGCTTTCACGCCGGGCATCTTTTCCGCGGCGCTAATATCGATGCTCACAATTTTCGCGTGCGCATACGGGCAGCGAAGCATCTTGCCGTACAGCACACCGGGCCGTTTGAGGTCGTATGAGTATTTCGCTCGCCCGGAAACTTTAACGGGACCATCAATGCGCGAGATGCGCTTGCCGATCAAACTGCGCTTTTCCGCGTCCGGCCATTTGTATTCAGCCATTTTGCCCTCCTTTCGACACTTGCATCACCGCGGCGCGAATACCCATGTAAGTGCCACAGCGACAGAGGTTGCCGCCCAGCCCTGTTCCCAGCTCTGCGCGTGTCGGGTGCGGATGCTTGTCGAGGAAGGCCTTGCACGCGACGACAAAACCAGGCGTGCAGAAGCCGCACTGTTGCCCATCATTATCGATGAAGGCCTGTTGCAGCGGATGCAGTTTTTCACCGTCCATCAAACCTTCGACTGTGGTGATCTTTTTGTTTTGCGCTTCGATGGCCAGCACAGTGCAGGAGTAAACGGCTTTCCCGTCGACAATCACGGTGCAGGCGCCGCACGACGCGCGGTCGCAGACACGCTTGGCTCCGGTCAGTTCCAATTCGTTGCGCAGCGTGTCGAGCAAAGTCACACGCGGTTCGACTTCAGCCGCATATTTCTTCGCATTGATGTCGAGCGAAATGTGTACTTTGCCAGGTCCGTAAATCTTAACGTCCTGACCAGCCACGTTGACGGTGCGCGCGCCCATCACCAGCGGAACTGACAAAGAGATTCCCCCGACTTTCAGGAAATCCCGACGCGAGAAACCGGTGCCCTGATCGTTCAGCTTCTCGTCGTCATTTTTTCCATCATGATGCATTGCTCGCCTCCAGTTTAGAGATCGCGTGACACCGGCAAAAAGAGTTCGGCATCTCGCCTTGATCGAGAAGATCGGGATCAAGAAGACCAGGCTCAAGAAGACCCGGATTCAAGATGATCAGGAACTCCCAAAGAAAAAATTTGGATCGCCGGAAGTATAACCTTACTCTATGCCGGTTGTGAATATTTGCCGCACTGAGGTGCGCTGAGGTAATGCCCCAGGTTGTAACGCAAACTGTTAGTTTGCGAATATTGAATGGCATTCAACGGGGCCGCAACTAACAGTCTGCGTTACAAAAGCAAATTAGGGCTGCCCCGAAAGGGGCAAAATAAAATCAAGTGAGTCAAGTGGTCAAATTAAGAGTCTGCCGATTGGCGAACCAAAGGCGGATTTAGTAGTGGCACGGGCGTCCCGCCCGTGAAGTGGCGTAAGGTTCAAGTGAAATGAACCAGGCATGTTGCGCCAGTTACATGGGCAGGATGCCCATGCCACAGATTTCGAGAACGCGGCTTCACATCGATTTTAACATCTCGTTAAGCTTGCGTTCACGCCGGACCATTAGTCTATGCTTCTCTCATACATCCACCGGGAGGACAAGATGCCACGTATTTTCAAGCTTGCTGTGAGCCTGCCCATTGTCGCGCTCGCTATCTGCCTTTTCAATTCAAATCGCGTCATGGGCCAGACAGTTTCCAGAGTTCTAACGGCAGCGAATAAGGCTGCATCCGAAAGCGCGCCGGTGGTCCCGGCCGACGATCGGCCGGTTTCCAAAGATACCGCCGCGAGCGAGGGGGTGCGACTCAGCGCGCTCGAAGAGACGCTTCGCATGCAGAGCGCCCAGCTCGAGCAGATGCGAAAGATGATGCTCGAGCAACAGGAAACCATCAGGCAGTTAGCGGCAAAGCTGTCCGCAAACGATGTTCCTGCGCGCGCAGAGCTGACAGTTGCCTCAAAGGTCAGTGCAGAAAGCGAAAGCACGCGAATAACAGCCGAGCCCCAGACAGCAATTGAAGATCGCCTGAAGAAGGTCGAGGGTCGCGTGTCGGAGCTGGGCGCCATCAAGTTCAGCGGCGACCTTCGTCTGCGGGCTGAATCGATCTTTGGACAATCGAACAGCCTCGCTAATGGTGATAACCCGGCGGTGCTTGGCAACGAACTGAGTCCGCGTCATCGCATGCGCCTGCGCGCTCGTTTGCAGATGCGCGGCTCGATTAACGACGAGTTTGACTGGGGATTGCGGCTGGCCTCCGGCAGCTTTGCTGATAGTATTTCGACCAACCAGACACTCACGGATTTTTTCAACCGCAAGCCATTCGCGCTTGACCAGGCTTTCGTCACTTACAAACCGAAGCGGGCGCCGGGGCTGCGACTACAGGGTGGTAAGTTCGAACCGCCGTGGGTGTTCACGGAAATGACTATCGACAACGACTTGATGGTCGATGGGTTCAACGAATCGTACGCGCGCGCCTTTAAGAAATCCACGCTGAAGGATCTGACTTTGGTTGCGTGGCAGCTGCCATTGCTGGAGCGAAACTCTGCATTTGTTCGCAACAGCAACGGTACGGTGAATATTGACCAGTCGCGGCGAGGCGGCCGGGACCTTGCATTGTATGGCGGCCAGATTCGGGCGCGGCTGGAGCCGAATCCAAAAGTAGCGCTCACTCTTTCGGCAGCCGATCTTTTCTTCTCCGGCACGCAGTTCATCTCACCAGTGCAGGTCTTCGGCAACCAGTTGCTCCTTCCGGTGACCTTTACGATTCCTGCTTCCGGCACTACGCCGGCGCAAACGATCACCACGCAGGTTGCCATCTCCAGAGAGCTGCTCGTTGCCGGCAATGGCAACCTGGGCCTCACGAATGCCAGCAACAACGCCACGAACCGCGATGGACGCCTGTCCTCAGGCTATAACCTGGTTGATATGCTCGCACGCCTCGAGCTTAAACAGAGCAAGCGCTTCCCGGTCACACTGCTCTTTGATTTTGTCACCAACACGCAAACGCATGACGTGATCACGGCTGCCGCCAGCGGTGCGAATTTACTCTTGCCTAATCACGAAAAGCACGGCTACTGGGGTGAAATTCAGGTGGGATCTACGAAAGCGCGCGGCGATGTGCAATTCGGCTACACGTTCCTGCGTATTCAAAAAGATGCGGTGCTAACGCCTTTCAATTTTTCTGACGTGACCCAACAGTCCGACATGCGCGGACACCGTTTGCAATTTGCCTATGCCGTCGATCCGCGCGTGACGTTTACAGTGACCGGCATAGTTACCGAGCGTCCCAACGGCGCGTTGGGGCCGTTTGCGGCGACTCCGCCAGGGTCGTTGAATCGTCCGACAACGCGGTTGCAGTTCGACACGGTGATTAAGTTTTAAGGTCAGCGAGCAACGCTGGTACTGCAGCTGCCAGCCTGCAGATCTCGCGCATGCAACAAGCTCCCGGACTTCGACGGGCCGGCAGCCTGTCGTACAAGTTTCCGCGCCGCGCGCACTCACTTCATCACCGGCAGGACCACATGCGAGGGATAGCGCGACGACTCATACACTCGCTGCGTGGCCTTTTGATAGTCGCTGGGCTGGATCTGGAAAATATTTTCCACGAACTTCTGCGGATTGCGATCATAAAGCGGGAACCAGGCGCTCTGGATCTGGACCATCACGCGATGGCCCTTTTGGAAGCAGTGATTATTGCCGTATAGATCGATCGTGTATTCGTTGACCTGCTCGGGTGGGATAGCTGCCGGATTTTCAAAGCTCTGGCGAAAGCGGCCGCGAAAGATTTCGCCGGCGATCATCAGTTGGTAACCCGCCATTGATTTGTTATCGGGGTAGTGATCAGGATAAACGTCAATAAGCTTTACGACCCAATCGCTGTCCGAACCAGTGGTCGAAGCGAAGAGATGCGCGACGATGTCTCCGGTCACGGTAAGATCGCTTTCCAAAACCTCGCTCTGCCAGCTAAGCACATCGCTTCTGTCCTTAAGAAACCGCTGGTCCGCAACCAGCCAGGTACCCCATAGAGATCCTGGTCCATAAGTCGCTTGTATCGGTCGCTTGCGATAAGGAGCCGGGTCAGTCGGGTCCGACACATAGCTCTCAAATCCGGTCTCTTTATTTCCTACCGGCTTTTCAAACGAGAGTTTTCTGTTGGCATGCAGAAAGATCTTGCGCTCGACGGATTCCTTTGGCGGCCAATGATCGGAGGTGGTCCACTTGTTGGTCCCTGTTTGAAAGGTAACGGCCTCGGCTTCATTCAACTTTCCTTTATCTTTCAGATAGTACGCAAACCATGGGGCCTGAACATCGCGACGAAAATAGAGGCCGGTGGCGCTGCCAAAATCGATCGCTCCCAGGTTCCTGCCGAAGCCATTCCAGCCGCCGTGATTCCAGGGGCCGAGCACCACAAAGTTGTGGTTATTCTTATCGTGCTTTTCCAACGCCTCGTAAGTTGCGAGCGAGCCGTAGAAATCCTCCTGGTCCCACCAGCCGCCGACCACCAGCGTGGCCACCTGAGTTTGGTTTAGATACCGCTCTGCTGCTCGCGCCTTCCAATAATCGTCGTAATTCGGATGTGCGACAAAAGCCTTCCAGGTAGGTAACTGTCCCTGCGGGCTTACGGTGATTTTGGCGAGCCTCCCTGGTTCCAGATACCAATCATAGGCGTCCTTATCAAACGCGATGTCCGTGTCTTCTTTAGACGTTTCCATCGAAGTTGCATACTCGTATCCGTAGGCTTCAC
This sequence comes from Acidobacteriota bacterium, assembly GCA_025463135.1. Taxonomy (GTDB): domain Bacteria; phylum Acidobacteriota; class Blastocatellia; order Pyrinomonadales; family Pyrinomonadaceae; genus JAOAPY01. The sequence continues at coordinate 73,804 of JAOAPY010000026.1, read as the reverse complement.
GAAAAGCACCATTGTGAAAAAAGTCGTCTCCCATCCATGTGTCCGTCATCGGCGCCTGCGGCGAAGAAGCCTTCAGGGCCGGATGCGCGTCGAGCGTGGCCACGGCCGCGAGCCAGCCATCATATGAAACTCCAAAGATGCCGACGCGCCCATTATTTTTGGCGATGTTCTTGATCAGCCACTCAATCGTGTCGTAAGCGTCGGTGCTTTCATCAATGGCTTTGGGATCGTTCTTTTCGCGCAGCGGCCGGTTCATAACAAACTGGCCTTCCGACCCGTAGCGGCCGCGAATGTCCTGCCGCACAAAAATATACCCGTCTGACACCAACTCTTTATAGCGTCGATTGACTGAGTCAGACGTGTTTTGCGCAACACCATAAGGTGTCCGGTTAAAGAGTATCGGCAGCGCCTCGGTCTGATTTTTGGGCAAGAAGATCAGTGTGTGCAGGCGCACGCCGTCGCGCATCGCGATCATCTCTTCGCGTCTTTCGAACGGCACCAGAACCTCTACCGCGGGCTGGTCGCTGATTCTCTTTGCCTGTCGTTCCTCGCCGTTTTGCCGGAGGACCAACGCGTTGACTTTGCCTTGAGAGTTGCGCCCGAAAGACGCCTGCACATCGGCGATCTTGAGAAAGAATTTCGTTGGGCCCTCTGCGAAGATCTCAACCTTGCCCTGGTTGGTGGGCTGCATGTAGAACCGGTCTCCCTCGTGCCAGAACGAGAGGACAGAGTCAGGGTTGTCAACAAAGCCATACTGACCTGCAAACTCATCAAAGAGCTTTGGGTCGAGTTTGACTTCAGTGTGTTGTGCTGGACGCCCTGTTCCCGCGCGCGCGATCCAATAAGGCGAGCCGGCTTGAACGATCAGCAGGGCAAACAACCCGCAAAAAGTCAGAAAGGAAAGCGTGCGTTTCATTGAGATTCCTGGTTAAGATTGTCAGGCTCACAATCGGTTAATCCACTCGGGATCCTTGAGGCGGGAGGCGATCTCAGGATGTTTCTAATAAAGGCTCTCAAGGTGTGGCGGTAGGCGTCTCATCAAGCGACTTGTCTTACTTTCGCTGGGAGTTTGCTTAAAACGAGTTCCTTCATTTCAAGTTTCGTGCTGGCTTGATCTATATCAATACCGACTAAATCCCCATTAGCATCGTAATCAAGAACAATTCCATCCGATACTTCGCGACTGTCCGCGCTTGGTTTCGATGAGAGGTCGATGTAAAGAGAGTCGGTATCCGGATAGTAGTTTATTTTCATTTTTTGAATCCTCTATCGGGAAGGCGTTGTGAATAGTCGGCATCGTCTACCTTTTTGTTCTTTGCGAGTAACGGCTGACTTCCATATTACCAGATTATTCAATCCAAACGCCCACATGTCTAATTGGGTCCGGACGCTTCCTTGATCCCAACCAGTTCCACCAAAAATATTAAGGTCGCATTCGGTGGGATTACGCCACCGGCGCCGCGGGCTCCGTATCCCAGCTCAGGCGGAATGATCAGTGTCGCCTGATCACCGACATGGAGCCGGGCGATTCCTTCATCCCAGCCTTTGATCACTCGTCCGGCGCCCAGCGGAAACTCGAAAGGACTTCCGTGATCGAGAGAGCTGTCGAACTTTACACCACTGCCCAAAAGACCGGTGTAGTTGACCACCACGGTTTCGCCCGCCAAGGGTTGGCGGCCGCTGCCATGTTGGGTGATGACATAAGTGAGGCCTGATGGTGTAGTGGTTGCTGCTGAAGGTATTGGCACGTTGACCTGCTTTTTGTGTTTAGGGCGGTGTCGCCGTCTGTGTCGTTGATGTTTTGATCTGCTGACTCCCGATTTGGCCATCGGGCCTGGTTTTGTTTGGCCGGCAATGCAAACAGGGAGAGACATTGTCATCAGCAGAGTCGTGCTTAGTACGATGCGGGCAAATTTCATTGATCATTCCTCTCGACTAATTTGTGTTTCAGGATAACCGGAGATGGGCCGCAGGTAAATTCAGCGGTGGTGAGTGATGATTCAAGCTGGTCGGCAAATTCGAATCTGGATGCTACGGCCTTTAGGCCCGAAGGGCCGGCCTTCAGTAGCCACATCCGTAAGGGCGTGGAATGACGTTCTGCGAAATTAGTGAGCGCCGGTGGGCGCGGGAAAGGAGGACAATCAGAAAAAAAGTGTCGGCCCTTCGGGCCTCAGATCATGAGTACGCGCCGATCCCTACAACTGACCACGAGACGGTTTTGCGCTACCGATCGCTTACGCCTTCGCCCTGGCGCGAGTGCCTTTGCGTGCGCAGGCGTTCATTGAGGATGCGATAGAAACACGTCAGACAAAGTCCGTGTGAATCTTCGGGACTGTCTCGGCGTATCCTCACCCCACAACAAACGCAGCGAATCTCAAATCCGCTTGACGGTGTTTGCTGAGTTTGCATCATCTTGCTTTCCTCATCGATTTTACTTTCATAGTGAGAATACCAGCCGAGGATTACCACAATGTGGCAACCAACTTAACTCTGCATTAAGAATCTTGAACGAACGCAAATTACACACGGTCAGCCGTCCGTTCAGGTCACGTTCAGACGGGCTTCATGCCACCCGCACCTCGACAGGCTGGCAGCCTGTTGTACAAGGTCCCTGTGATCCAACGCGCACATCGGTTTTGGCTTCCTCTCATTCTGACCCGGTTTCAACCGGGTGACACCTGCTCATCTTAATTGGATCTAACCGTTTCAACGGTTTCCTTCTCGTCATATAAGTCGATTTCTAAAAAACCCAGGAGTGGGAAACCGTTGAAACGGTTAACACATTGGAAGAGGTCCGCTCTCACCCGGTTGAAACCAGGTGAGAATGAGAGAAAGGCGAATGGCAGTTTCCGATTGAAGCACTTGATCAGAATCTCCTGAAGTCTGTGCTACTCAATCCATCGACAAACTAAAGTTCGTCGGACAGGGTTGAAACCGTGTGAGAATGAGAGAAAGGCGAAGACAGTTTCCTATTGAAGCACTTGATCAGAATCTCCTGAAGTCTGTGCTACTCAATCCATCGACAAACTAAAGTTCGTCGGACAGGGTTGAAACCGTGTGAGAATGAGAGAAAGGCGAATGACAGTTTCCTATTGAAGCAGTTGATCAGAATCTCCTGAAGTCTGTGCTACTCAATCCATCGACAAACTAAAGTTCGTCGGACAGGGTTGAAACCGTGTGAGAATGAGATGAAGCCACTCCTTCATAACGAAGTATAACGTCTTAGACTCGCCCGAACCTCTCACCGATTGGCTACAAATCCCCATAGCCACACGGAGCGAGCTCGCCTTCCTCACTCACTCTCCCGTTAACAAACATTTAAGGACCAGTTCACAGCGTATTAACTCTCCGCGGCTAGAGTCATGGCTTGCCTTCGACAACTTTCGCCCGATCCAGATCGCGGGTTGGGACTACGGGACTCGAATTCTCAGTTGAAATTCAGCCCGCCAAATTTTTCAAGATTCATTGCCGCAATTGTTTGTTAACCACAGGAGGAGAAGGATGAGTTCATTTAACCCCCAACGGTTTCGCAACAGAGTCTCAAGGCTCTTTGCGTTTCTCGCGATCCTGTTCATTCCAGTGATGGCTCTGGCCCAGGCCGAGAGCGGTCAAATCGCCGGTACGGTCACAGATCAAAATGGCGGACTGATACCAGGCGCCAGTGTTGTCGTGAAAAATGACAAGACGGGAGAAGAACGAACGGCGACCAGCAACCCAGATGCCCTGTATGTGATCTCTTCACTGAAACCATCCACGTATACAGTGACAGTGACGACGGCAGGCCTGGCGACGACCGCAACGAATGTGCAGGTACTCGTCGGGCAGGAGTTGAGGCTCAATCTCGTGGTTAAGCCGCAGGATCTGAGAGCAACGGTCGATGTCTCCGCCGGCGGCGAAACGATCTTGGATACGAGCTCCGCGGCCAACGGCGCCAACGTGAATCCGCGCGAAGTTGTGGGGCTGCCCATCAATGGCCGCCAGCTGTCACAGTTATATCTGCAAGCGCCGGGCGCCGTGAACAGCGGTTCGGGTACCTTTGGAGATATTCGCTTCTCGGGTCGCGCGGTCGAGCAGAATACGGTTCGCTTTGACGGCATCGAAGGCACGGCCATCATCGACAGTTCGCCAGGCAATTTGAACGGCGAAGTGCCCACGCCTTTTCGGCTTCAATCCAGTCTCGAGAACGTACAGGAGTTTCGGGTCGACTCGAACAATTATCCCGCGGAGCAGGGCACGGGAACCGGCGGACAGATCAATGTGCTGACTAAATCAGGCGGCAAGGATTTTCACGGCTCGGTCTTTGAATTCTTCCGCAACGATGCATTGGATGCCGCGAACTTCTTTGACAATAGTAACCCACTCTTAAAGAAGAGCCCGCTACGCCTGAACCAGTTCGGCGGATCCATCGGCGGTCCGATTATTAAGGAGAAGGCCTTCTTCTTTTTCTCATATGAAGGCTATCGGTTGCGTGGCGGCATCAACTCCATCGAGACCGTACCAGGATTCGCTTCGCGTATTTGCGCGCCGCCGCTGGGCACTGGCGCTGTGGCCTGTAACGCCTCCACCGCGGCGCTGATTCCAGCGTTCCGAGATCCCGCGGCGGTCAGCCTCCGTGTTGGACCAGATCTGTTTGATACTGTTCAGCTCCAGGCGACCAATATCGTCAACGAAAATTCCGCGGCCTTGCGACTTGACTACCGCCTCAACCAAAAACACTCGATGTACTTTCGCTTCTTTCGCGATCAGGGCACGAACCTGCAGCCTGACGGCGTGAGCGGTCGAAAGCTTGCCATTCGCGATGTACCTCAGAATGGCGTCATCGCCCTGCAGTCATTGCCGGCTCCTACCTTGCTCAACGAATTCAAGGTTGGTTACAACAGCGCTCTCTCCCGAATCAACGGCCTGGCGCCGACTGTTAACGGCATCAACCTGTCAAACCTTTCGTTCAATATCTCCGGCAGCGTGGCCGGCTTTGCGTTACCTGGCCAGGGCGCGAATGCCGGTGTTGCTACCCCCGGTGGTTTGATACGCGCCAATAGCGCGCAGAACGGACGCGGCCAGCCCTATACGCCTTACTCAGTTTCGTTCGTGGATAACCTGACCTGGACTCGCAGCAATCACACTTTCAAGTTTGGCGGCGAGGTACGAACGATTCGTTTGTACACAGACAGGCAGGGTGGCATTACCTATACCTACGCCAACATCAATAACTTTCTGGCGAACACAGCATCGTCGGTGCAGTTTTTGGGCGACCTCTCGGCGCCTTCTCCATTCTTCAATGGATCGACCGGGCAGGCTCTTGGAAAGCAGGAGTATTACATCGGGTACGCACAGGACGAATGGAAGATAAGACCAAACCTAACCTTGAATTATGGCTTGCGTTATGAGTACTACACGCCGTTGCGCGAGGCTAATAACCGCCAGATACTCTTCAACATCGATACCGGTGTGTTGCGCGATTCGAGCCAGGATCCATTGCTTACATCGAAGACGAACTTTGGCCCACGCGTGGCGCTGACATGGTCACCAAAGCCTTCGGGCACGGGCTTCTTCGCAGGGGGACGCACGGTGTTGCGAGGTGGCGCGGGCATCTACTACGGTCCCGGCCAGACAGAAGATCAGATCCAGCCGATTGAGTCGAACCGCATTAGCTCCACAATCAGCAACGTTAATAATGCTTTCCCTCAGGACGCGGCTGTAATCGCGGCGGCCTTTCTTAGCAATCCCAACAACCGGGCTTATCAACCGCGGGCTTATGCGAACGATTACAAGATTCCCGAGAAGGTTTACCAGTACAGCTTCTCGTGGCAACAGGAACTGCCCGGCAAGCTGACACTGTCGACGGCGTTTGTGGGTGCTCAGGGACGAAATCTTTTCCTGCGCAGTGTGGCTAACCGGATTCTGCCGGGACAGACAACCATTGGACCAACTGCCGCGACCTTGCCCTCGGGTTTCGGCGTCGTGAACCTCGCGGATGCGGCGGGCAACGTCACCGCGGTACGCACCGTGCGCGAGTTCTCGATCATCAGCGGACTGACCGTGCTGAACCCGTACGCCGAAGTGGATTACAAGACAAGCGGCGGTCACGACAGTTACCGCGCGCTGCAGATGTCGTTAGGTCGGCGTTTTGCTACCGGACTGGTTTTGAACTCGCAGTACACGTTCGCACGCAGCTTTGGAAACACCGCCGGCTCGAACGAGGCACGCACCGCGGCGAATAATGCTCGGGCCTTGAGCGAGTACGATTATGACAACGGTTATAACAACTTTGACGTTCGTCACAGCTTCAATCTCAGCGCACTCTACAGCCTGCCCTATGGCAAAGGCAGGAAGCACGGTCTCGGCAGCGCGGGGAACGCTGTCCTGGGTGATTGGGAGATCGGAACCATCGTCAACGGGCGATCGGGACTGCCAATCGAGGTCGGTATCGTCAGGCCCGACGTCGTCATTCAGTGTGTGAATCCCGCGGGGTGCGGTGCGGGTCAGCCAACCGGCTTCGTCGCGCAACTGCCCAGCGGAGCGTTGCCGGCAGGATTCATTGCGGTGGTCAATACACCTGGCGGAGGTAATTCACGCAACGTTCGCCGGCCCAACTTAATTGCGGGCGTAAGCCCTTACTTGAGTAACGATCGCAGCATCTTGAATCCGGCAGCGTTTTCTACTCCGGCGCCCGGAACCTTCGGCAACCTGCCGCGCAACGCACTGCGAGGTCCTAACTTCAGTCAGTTCGATATCGTCCTAAATAAACGCTTCCGATTTTCTGATAGGACGAATCTCGAGTTTCGCACGGAAATCTTCAATGTTCTGAATCACACCAACTTCGCAAACCCAGGTTCTACCTTGAGTCTCGCGCTACCGACCGCCACGGGAAGCGGAACCGCAGGTCAACCGGGCCAGCCCTATACTGCCTCGGGCGCCGGCGGCACGTTCGGATTGCTGCGACAAACGGTGGTCCGAGATGTCGGCCTCGGCACCAGTCGTCAGATTCAATTTGCTTTGCGCCTGAACTTCTAGTGTTTCGGACGAGGTGCTCGCCGAAGAAAAATCGTTTGTTGGCGATCAGCGATTCAGCACAGCTGGTTGGCGGCCACCGGAAAGTTTGACCGTTCGCCCAACGCTTATGTCCATATCGCAAGTTTCACTTCCCGAACGTCAGCTCTCCACTTCGCCAGAGGAAGATATTTACGATGACGGCTATCTGCGAGTCGAGCACGGAAATTACTACGTTGCTTGTGAGGGCCAGGCAATCAAACTTCCGCGGACTGAGTTTCTGATCATTTCACGCCTGGCCCGCTCGGCCGATCGCATCGTACCCGCCGAAGAGCTTTGGCAATACGCCTGGGGTGCCGGAAAGCCTCTCAATCCCGAGAGTCTCCATGTCTACATCTATCGTCTGCGCACCAAGCTCCTGCCTTACGACGTTTCCATCGATACGATGATCAATGTTGGTTATCGGCTCCTGGTCGTGGCCCATCGGGAAGAATCCCACGTGTAATGACGCGATCACGCGGTGACGGAACCGGAACCGACCATAAGACGGTTCACATATTGTTCAGCCGTAGTTCAGATAGATGTAACACGACGCTTCTAGAGTACTCGGTTCTTCCAGCTACAACACGCTTCAATTTTAGGAGAGATTCTCATGGTCCCATTGAATTCAGCGCCGCGAATTTTCCTGGGCATCGCGCTTACAGTGCTGCTGACTCTGGCTGTCGCCTGCAGCCCTGGTTCGACCGGAACGCAGTCGGGCGGAAACATCAGCCTGCAGGGTGCGGGCGCGACTTTTCCCAACCCGCTCTATCAAAAGTGGGTCAGCGAATACGGCAAGCTCAACCAAAATATCAAAATCGATTATCAGTCGATTGGTTCGGGCGGCGGAATCAAGCAAATCCAGTCGCAGACGGTGGACTTTGGCGCTTCAGACGCGCCGATGACTGACGACGATTTGAAGGCGGCCCCGGGCGCGCTGATTCATATCCCCACGGTGCTGGGTGCGGTGGTTTTGACCTACAACCTGCAGGGTATCTCCCAGCCGCTGCGCTTTTCTTCTGATGTCGTGGCCGATATTTTTCTCGGCAAGATTGCCAAATGGAATGACCCGCGGATAAAGACCGACAATCCGGGTGTGAACCTGCCCGCTACAGACATTACGGTGGTCCATCGTGCTGATAGCAGTGGCACCTCGTTTGTTTTCACTGACTATCTTTCAAAGATCAGCCCTGAATGGAAGACGAAAGTCGGCGTCGACAAGGCGCCCAAATGGCCGGTGGGTCAGGGCGGCAAAGGCAATGAAGGTGTAACCGGACAAGTGAAGAACCAGCCGAATACGATCGGCTATGTGGAACTGGCATATGCTAAACCGAACAATTTACCGGTTGCATTAATCAAAAACGCCAGCGATAAATTCGTCGAGCCCACCATTGACACGGTGGTTGCCGCGGCGGCGGGGTCAGCAGCAACCACTCCCGAAGACCTGCGGGTCTCGATCACTAACGCCACGGGCGCGAATGCTTACCCGATTTCCAGCTACACCTACATCCTGATCTACAAAGAGCAGAGGGATGCCACGAAAGGGAAAGCGGTGGTTGATTTCCTGTGGTGGGGAATTCACGACGGCGAAAAGTTTGCCCGGGACTTGTTGTATGCGCCGTTGCCCGCGGACATAGTCAAGCGAGCCGAAGCGAGACTTAATTCAATTACGGCGGCGGGCAAGCCGTTGCGGTAAGTCATGTCCGACAAACTCGAGTTTGTCGATGGCCGGCGATTGAAGAGCGATGTCCACCAGGACTTCTACTGCAGCTCACGACAAACTGAAGTTTGTCGGACGATTGCGACGCGCGCTTTCGCCTACGGGCAATGCGGGCGATGCGATCTTTCGTGGCTTGATGTTTTGTGCCGCGCTACTGGTCCTGATTGTCGTCGGTGGCATGATCATCGCCCTGGCCCTGAAGTCGCTCCCCTCGATTCGCCAATTCGGCTTCAGCTTTTTGTGGAGCCGCGAGTGGAATCCCGTCAAGAGTGAATTCGGAGCGCTCCCGTTCATCTACGGCACCGTGGTTTCATCGCTGCTGGCGCTTCTCATAAGCGTTCCGTTGTCCCTGGGTATTGCAATTTTTCTGGTTGAGCAGGCGCCGCATTATATCGCCAGGCCCATAACTTTTCTGGTTGAGTTGCTGGCTGCTATTCCTTCGGTCGTTTACGGACTGTGGGGGATTTTTGTGCTGGCGCCATTTTTGCGAGTGCATGTCGAGCCCCCGCTGGCGCACTGGTTTGGCTGGGCGCCTTTGTTCCAGGGACCAATAACCGGAATTGGGATGCTCACTGGGGGAATCATACTCGCGATCATGGTGACGCCAATCATATCGTCAGTTGTGCGCGATGTGTTGGCTGCTGTTCCCAACTCGCAGCGTGAAGCAGCATTGGCGTTGGGCGCCACCAAATGGGAAACGACGCGTGTAGTGCTAATCAACGGAGCGCCGGGAATCGCCGGGGCGGTGATGCTGGGACTGGGACGGGCGCTGGGCGAGACTATGGCGGTGACCATGGTAATTGGCAATCGCGCGGAAATCAGCGCTTCGCTCTTTGCCCCCTCTTACACGATCGCCTCGGCCATAGCTAATGAGTTTACGGAAGCAACTCAGGACCTTTATCTGAGCGCTTTGGTCGAGCTGGGCCTAATCCTCTTTCTGGTGACGTTTGTGGTAAATGGTCTGGCCCGAGTGCTGGTTTGGAATGTAACGCGTAAGAGTGGCGCGGCGGCCTAGGTAGCACAGACTTCAGTCTGTGCAGCTCGCGCCGGATGAGAGATGAACGTAACGGAAGAACTCAGACTGAAGTCTAAGCTACCCAGAGGTGACCGGCACCGACGGGTAACCAGCGCTGCCATGACGGCGTTCACGGCCGCCTGCACCTTGTTTGCGGTCGGAGTGCTGTTGGTAATCCTTGCTTATATCGCCTGGCAGGGAATCGGTTCGGTCAGCTTACGGTTCTTATTGGATAGTCCTCGCCCTGTAGGAGAAGGTGGGGGCATCGGCAATGCAATTCTCGGATCGATAGTATTGTTGTTGCTCTCATCTTCGGCCGGGATGCCACTGGGAATCTCTGTCGGAGTTTATCTCTCCGAGTTTGGGCGCGGTCGCTTTGCCAGTCTGTTGCGTTTCGTTGTCGATACGCTGACGGGAATTCCGTCAATAGTTACCGGGGTCTTCGTCTATACGATTGTCGTCTTGCCACTGAAGCATTTTTCGGCGCTGGCTGGAGGCATCGCACTCGCATTGATCATGATTCCCATTGTGGCGCGCACCACTGAAGAGATGATCAAGCTGGTGCCGCAAAGTCTGCGCGAAGGCGCGCTGGCCCTGGGCGCGCCACAATGGCGCGTTACCCTGGGCGTGGTCATCCCAGCCGCTGCCTCGGGTATTGCCACAGGGGCCATGCTGGCTGTCGCGCGGGTATCGGGAGAGACAGCACCATTGCTCTTCACCGCGTTCGGCAGCCGCTTCTTCAGTCATTACCTCGATCAACCGATCGCGTCGCTTACGGTGCAGATTTATAGTTACGCGATTTCACCGTATGACGAGTGGCATGCGCAGGCCTGGGCAGCCACACTGGTGTTAATGACTTTGATTTTGGGAATAAATATCGCGGTGCGTTTCTTTACCCGCAAGAAATTTTGATGATGTCAGCCACGACACCAAAAATTCCGTCGCAGTTTACGTTGCCGCAAGACCAATCTAAAGCGTCCTTTGTTTCGACGCCGGCGGCGCCTGCGAAGATTACGGTTAGCGATCTGGACTTCTACTATGGGCGATCGCAGGCGTTGTTTCAGATCACTCTCTCTATTCCCGAACGAATCGTAATGGCGTTGATCGGGCCTTCGGGTTGTGGAAAGTCGACGTTCCTGAGAACGCTAAACCGCATGAATGACGTGATCCCCGCGACTCGCGTTGAGGGGCAGGTCACGATCGACGGCAACGACATTTATGATCCCGGAACCGACGTGGTGGATTTACGCCGTCGCGTGGGCATGGTGTTTCAAAAATCGAATCCGTTTCCAAAATCGATTTTCGACAACGTGGCTTATGGCCTGCGGATTAATCGCGTCACGAAAAGCAAAACTGAACTGGCTGATCGCGTTGAGCAGGCGCTGAAAGATGCGGCGTTGTGGTCCGAAGCAAAAGACCGCCTGCACCAATCCGCCCTTGGCCTTTCGGGCGGGCAGCAGCAGCGATTGTGTATTGCCCGGGCGTTGGCCATCAGGCCTGAGGTAATATTGATGGACGAACCTGCGTCCGCTCTGGATCCGATCGCCACGTCAAAGATTGAAGAGTTAATCGTAGATCTAAAGCAGCAGTACACAATTGTGATCGTGACGCATAACATGCAGCAGGCAGCTCGCGTCTCTGACACCACCGCATTTTTTCTGCTGGGCAAGTTGATCGAGGTAAACCCGACGGAAAAGATTTTTACTGCGCCGGATCAAAAGGTGACTGAGGATTACATCACGGGAAGGTTTGGGTGAAGAGGTCTTTGGTTTTTGGTTTTTGGTCTTTGGTTTTGCACCAAACATTGAAAGGCTTTGTTGCAAAAGTCTCAGAGGTACGAAAGAAATCCAAAGACCAAAGGCCAAAGACCAGGATCTCAGATCTGAGATTTAAGACAAGACTATGGATTACCACCGCCATCTTGATGACGAACTGAACGAATTGCGTGACCGTGTGCTTTTGCTCGGGGGTGAAGCCGAGCGGGCTCTGGAACGGGCCATGCACGCCCTGGCGGCGCGCGACGATTCCATCGCCCGCGAAGTGCTTAGTCACGATGATGAAATAGATCGGCTGGAGGTCGAGATCGACCGGCAGTGCATTGACCTCATCGCGTTACGCCAACCGGCTGCCCGCGACCTTCGCTTTGTAATCTCTGCCGTGAAAATGGCCCCGCTGCTGGAGCGCATCGCCGATCACGCCTGCAATATCGCCCGGGCGACGATCGACCTTAATACCGAGCCGGAAATCAAACTCAGCGCCAGCCTGCAACGCATGGCTGATCACGCGTCATCAATGTTGCGCGCAGCGCTGGACGCCTTTACCGCGCGTGATGCCATGGCCGCCCGCGAAATCATCAAGCGCGATAAGGAAATCAACGATCTTTACAATCAGCTCTTTCACGACCTGATTGCGATGATGGTGTCCGAACCGTCGACGGCCACACGCGATGCTCGCCTGCTGTTCGTGGCCAAGCACATGGAACGCATCGGCGACTATGTAACTGATATCTGCGAGCTAACCGTTTACATGGCAGAGGCCGCCATCATCAAGCACATTCACTAAAACCATGGGCCGACCTGTCCTGATTATCGAGGACGACGCGGACATCGCCGAAGGTTTGAAGTACAACCTGGAACGCGAAGGTCTTAGCACCGTCGTGGCATCCACCGGAGAACAAGGTCTCGTGGAAGCTCTCAATCAGCGTAATCCGCCGGTGCTGATCATTCTTGATCTCATGTTACCGGCCATGAGCGGCAGCGAGCTTTGCCGCCGACTACGCCGGGAGCCGCTGACCAGGCGCACCCCAATTCTCATGCTGACCGCTAAGACTTCTGAATCGGATCGCGTCGCTGGACTGGATCTGGGAGCAGACGATTACATAACCAAACCTTTTTCGGTCAGGGAACTGCTGGCGAGAGTGCGTGCGGTTCTGCGACGCACGGATGAAGGCGGAGCGAAAAGTTACGAAGACGATCAATTAACAATAGACTTCACCGATGTCAGGGTCGTTTGCAACGGAAGTCGTATCAAGCTCACTAACAAAGAATTCTCGTTGCTCTCCGTGCTGGCCAAAAGTCCCGATCGCGTAGTGTCTCGGCAGCAGTTGCTCGACAGCGTTTGGGGCTATAGCTATTACGGCGATGCCCGGACGTTGGACGTACACATTCGCCGCTTGCGCCAGAAGCTTGCCGACTGCGGCGATTGCATTGAAACCGTAGTCGGCGTGGGCTACCGCTTCACCGGTTGCGCCAAGAAGCCTTAGACTCTCTGTCAACGAAATGAAATCCCGGTACTATTGGCTGTTGTTGGCCGCCATCTGCCTGCCCGCTGCTTTTACGCTGGCGCCTGTGTTCCGCGGGTCTCAGTTAATCTCGAGCCTTCTGGCACTGCTCGCGGGCGTTGCGCTTGGCGCCCGGATTTTCCGCGAGAGAGAGCCGACGGCGTCCTTCGCCGCTGAGCAAATCGACGCCACAACCGACCTGCCAACAACACCAATCTTTGCGCTGGGTAAACTGTTCGAGGCAACGCTGGGCGGGATGCGTGAGGGCCTGCTGGTAGTGGACAGCGATATGCGAGTTGTCGCATCGAACCCCGCTGCGTTTCAGTTATTCACGCGATCCGCGGACACCTTACAGTCGCAACGTCTCACCGAACTAACCCGGAACCCCGCAATCTATGGAGCCTTTCTGGGAGCGTTGAAGGGCGAAGAACGTTCAGGAGTAAGAGTCGAAACTCACGGTCCCGATCGCAAGATTTTTGATTTGCGCGTGGTTCCCTTGCAAGCGAGTGACGGCAAAGTCGTGCAAGGCGCGATCGGCGTTTTCTTTGATATAACGAAGTTAGAAAGACTCGAACACGTGCGTCAGGAGTTTCTATCAAATGTCTCGCATGAACTGCGCACTCCCCTGACGGCCATCCTCGCCTTTGTCGAAACACTGGAGGGAGGCAGCATTTCCGAAGCCGACAGCCAGCGGTTTCTGGCGATCATTCGCCGCAATGCGACGCGCATGCACGGACTAATTGACGACATCCTGGAATTGAGCACCATCGAAGCCGGCATCCAGGTAAAGTCGGAAGAGATTCCGCTTCAACATCTCGTTAACGACGTGATCACTTCTCTTAACAGCGGCGCAGTAACGCGAAAGGTGGTCCTGGAAAATCAAATCGGTAAGGACGTTAAAGTCTGTGCCGATCCTCGCCGGCTCGAGCAGATGTTGACTAATCTTGTCGACAACGCAATCAAGTTCAATCGCGATGGTGGCCGCGTAACCATCAGACATGAAAACGGAATTAACGATCGCATATTCGTTGCCGACACCGGCGAAGGTATACCCGCGCAGCATCTCCAAAGACTGTTCGAGCGCTTTTACCGGGTTGATCGTGCTCGTTCAAGAGAGTTGGGGGGTACAGGCCTGGGACTGGCGATTGTCAAACACCTCGTGCGTGCCCATGGCGGCGAGGTAACCGTTGAGTCCAGGCTGGGCGAGGGAAGTAGTTTTACGATAGACCTGCCGCGAAAAGTGTAGTTCCTGTACTTTGTACTTTGAACTTTAGTTCTTGGTTTGTGGTTTTGTTTTTAGCTCCGTTAGGAGCTCAGTGTTTATAGCTGCCGAGTCCTCTCTAGAGAGATTTTCCAAGCTTCGAAGGCGCGAAATGTTACGCCCCTACCGGGCGCGCGACAAAAATGGTTCGAGTGGCTAAAAACATTTGGCTAATCCGGAGCCAGGTTCAAAAAATCGAGTACCAAGAACAAAGCACGCGTTACTGCTTAGCCTGCTTTTTCTGTCTTGTGGGACGGGGCCGGTGACTGAAAAGAAGGGCTTCGGCTAAAACTCGCAAATTCACTGGCATTGACGGCGGCCGACCTTCTTCCTTGCTTGCAGCTTGCGGCGCATGATGAGTAAGAAGCCTCATCTCGGACCAGCAAAAATCGCATTCTTCCAAATGCCATTCCACCAGCTTGCTCAGTTCTGGTGCAAGCGTGTTGCGCCGATACTCAAGCAGTATTTTAGAAGAGGGGCAAGCGGCCTGTTTTGTGAAGGAGCCCACACCTGTAGAAACCATATCTTCCCCTAAGTTTGCGTAGATAGACTGCTAAAAACTTCAAGCCCTTATGATCCGGGCCAAGGCGTCCACGCATTGAGGAACAGGCTAGGGGCAATAAAAACTTTGCGAGCCTCAACGATCGGGTCTAAAGAGACGCATTTCCCTTGGTCAGCTGGTGAAAAGGATCAATCAATCTCGATTTCCACGTTCTAAAGCGAGTTAAACAACTTTTTTTTCGAATGAAATCAATATGTTGAGCGAAATGTAAAAACTTGTTGCTCAAATATTATTTTGCTGCTAACATCCCTTTCGTCAGTCAAGGGCGTTGCTCCCTTGCTATCCAGGATGACCCGCCCAGTCCAAGGTCGGGCAAACCCAAAAAGGACCTTAGCATTTCAATCAAACGTTCAATACCCCCTGGGTTTGCGCGTTCTCAGGTTTCCGTGAAGCCGGAAAAACCTCGCACTAATTGAGCTAGATAGCGCGAAGTTCCTGGTCATCGTTACTCTTGCCTTCTTTCTAGCTTCTCACGTTTATAGACACTGTTCCTTTTCGCGATCACCAAGCCGGCTCCTGCTGACTCGGTGGATCCTCATCGCCCAAAATCAAACCATTTAATCGCCGCCCAGGCTGCTACTCAAGAAAATCAAGTGAAACCCCTAAGCCAAGATTATCCAAGCCAACTTGAAGTTGCCCCCGTTGCCGCCCCGGCACAGGAGAAACAACAACGCGTGCCGCGTCCAACACCAGAGCGATACTCGAAGAGCGGCAAATGGGTGGAAAGCCTGCGCTCTTCGGATGTCAACCGGCTGTGGAGCGAGTTGCATCGCATCGTGTCTCATCATCCATTGGTGCGCGCCTCCAGGAATGCCGGACTGTTGGTCGAAGAGGGGGGCAGCAACGCCCATACAGATCTCACTCAGGAATTGTTCGTGCAATTGCTGAGCAAGAATCGCTTTGAACACTATCTCGAAACGAGTATGACTGACTATGAGATCGAATGTGAGATCAGTCAGATCGAATTGACCAACCTGCTTACCGCTGAGCTTCGCAAGCGTCATCCGGAGAGTTACCGTCTGGCCCGCCGCATTTCAACTCTAATTCAATCCAGCTCAAACTTTCGCCGCTTCGATACCAGCGGCATTGATGACGAACCGCATCGCCGCCTGGCCGATCGCATTTATGGCTTAAGTGAATGGGGCGACAGCAAACGCCGTCGCGACAATCATGATCTTGAACAGCGCGCTCACATGGTTCCCGTGCGCCAGCGAGACACACGCATGGTCGGATGCACCGGAGACTCCCAGGTCGTGATCAGCAATTCGGATCTGGAAGATTTGATTGTCTCTGTGCTGGATGCCGTCGACGCTCCGGTTGATGTGCGCACGCTGCGCAGCCTGGTGATGTCAAGACTACCGGTAATGGACATCTACCTGGTACCACTCGAGACTGATGATAACGACAACGAGCGTTTTCAATTTGAGCCGGTTGACCGGCGTGACACTCCCGAACAGGGATTGTTGAGACGCGAGTCTGAGGATGAGGCCGCCGGATTCGTGGATCAGTTCTTGAAAAATCTGCACGAGACGGTGCGCGGTAAAGTAAAGCAATACAATCGCATTCTCGGCGTGCTGTGGCACTGCTATCTGGCGTCAGAGAATTCAACCCAGCTTGAGGTTGCAGCTGTCCTGGGTGTTTCTGATTCGCTGGTATCGGACTATCGCCGCCGTATCGAACAGGAATTGCGTGCTCTTTCCTTTGGCGAGGTCGAAGAGGCGCGACGCTTTGAAAGCGCTCTGCGCGAACGTGTTCGCAGTCTCGTTTTGGCGAGCGACCAGGAGCGCGTAGCGATCTAACGAAAGCCGCGCGAACTGGAATTCGCACGTCGTTGGTAAAAGATTTAGGGAAGCTGCTGCGCCTGTTGCGTTGCAGCTTTTGCTTTTGCGGTTAAGGCCTTAAGATTGTTGCTCGCCCTGTTTCCCCGAAGTTCTTCGAAGCGAATGTTCGTTCACAATCTCTTGAGTCGGCGGATTTGAACGAACGTCGAAACTCTCATGTCAACCGCCCCTAAACCCAATCAATACTTAGGCACTGCCGATCTGAAAATTGATCTTGGCTTGCGCACCGCACGGGGTGGCGCGGTCACGATAGCGTCTCAAGGTCTCAAATTTTTTCTGAGCATGTTCGCCACCGTGATCCTGGCTCGACTGTTAACGCCGCGGGATTACGGACTGGTGGGCATGGTCGCCGTGGTGACCGGCTTCATCGCGATATTCAAGGATCTCGGGTTATCGTCGGCGACTATTCAGCGGGCAGACCTCAATGAAGGTCAGGTTTCCACGCTCTTTTGGATCAATATCAGCTTCAGCGTCCTCATAATGTTTGTGACGGTTGCGATTTCGCCGTTGGTGGCAAAGTTCTACGGTGAACCCCGTCTTGTGTCAATTACAATAGCCTATTCCGCCGGCTTTCTGCTTGGGGGATTGACGGTACAACACGAAGCCCTGCTCCGTCGTCGCATGCGGTTTGGCGGGTTGGCAGCCGCGGAGATCTTTGCCCTACTGGTGGGATTATCTACAGGGATCTATTTGGCCTGGCGCGGCAAGAACTACTGGGCCCTGGTGTTCAGCCAACTGAGTCAGGGGCTTGCCTACGCCATGGCAGTTTGGCTTGTTTGCCGCTGGCGTCCGGGCTTGCCGGTGCGAAACTCAGGAGTTCGTTCGCTGCTTGCGTTCGGCAGAAACTTGACGGGTTTTAGTATCATCAATTACTTCGCGCGCAATCTTGATAACATGCTTATCGGTCGTTTTTGGGGCGGTCTGGAACTTGGACTCTATGCCAGAGCCTACCAATTACTGATGTTGCCGATCGAGCAAATCAGTGCGCCGATTACTTCGGTAGCCATACCAGCGCTGAGCCGGTTAACCGATTCTCCGGAACGTTATCGCAGCGCCTACGTGCGGCTAATCGAGAAGATTGCCATACTGACGATGCCGCTGATGGTATTCATGATTGCGACATCGGACTGGGTGGTGCTGCTGTTGCTGGGACCAAAATGGAGTGGAGTGAGCCGCATCTTTGCCTTGCTTGCGATAGCGGGATTTATTCAGCCTGTAAGCGGTACAGTAGGTTGGCTCTATGTAACTCAGGGTCGTACGCGTCAAATGTTTCAGTGGGGACTGATTGGATCAGCGATTATCATTGCGAGTATCGTGGTCGGGTTACCCTGGGGCGCAGTCGGAGTAGCAGCTTCTTATTCCATTACGTTTTTCCTGCTGGTGACGCCGTTGTCAATTTGGTATGCCACCCGCGAGGGGCCGGTAAGGGCGATGGATTTCTATCGCGCGATCGGCCCGCCAGCCGGCGCTTCGATTTCTGCACTTGCGGCGTTGGTTGCTTTTCGCCAATGGTCCTTAGTTTCTCAACCATTTGTTCGCCTGGGGTTGGCTTTCGCAATCGCCATGCTTGTCAGTCTTGTGGTATTGGGACTGTTTCCCGCGGGACGACTGCTGCTGCGCGACCTAAAAGGGTTTGCGATTTTGCTAACCAGGCGAGAAGAGATCACGACGGCTATTTAGTACGCGGAGATCTGAAACGCAGGACCGAAACGTGACGGTGAAAAAAGAACTATGAAGATGTCGCAAACGCCATCAGAAAAGGAAACACTTAACTTTCAGGGGCATAGTCATCCCTTGATGGACATCGATCAGCTTTTTACACTTGAAGATTATTGTCTTCGCCTGATGCACTTGAAAGCCTATGAAGAGGTATCGAAGAGAGCCGGTGATAAGACAGTGCTCGAGATTGGCTGCAATACCGGATATGGAACCAGGATAGTCAGCAGCGTCTGTCGCAGAATCGTGGGCGTGGACTTATCGCTTAACGCACTCAAGGTGGCAACCACGCGATATGCCGGGGCGAACATCAACTATCTGCTTATTGATGGATTGAAGCTGCCGTTTGCCGATGGTGAGTTCGACCTGATTATTAGTTTCCAGGTCATCGAGCACATCAGCAACTACGAGACTTATTTGTCAGAGTTGAAGCGCGTCCTGGCGCCTGCCGGCGTGGTGGTTTTTACGACGCCTAATGCCCGCGTAAGACTGGATCCGGGCATGAAACCCTGGAACGAATTCCATGTACGCGAGTTTGTTGCAGAGGAGTTGGATGAACTCTTGCGCAATTGGTTTCGCCAGGTGGAGATCCAAGGACTCTCTGCCAGCGAAGAAGTTTACAACATTGAATATGCTCGCGTTCAGAAGCGCCTGAGTGAAGCCCGTCGCAATGCCGGCGCGTTATTACCACCATACTATGAGCTGCGAAGTAAGGTCATTGGTGGAGCGAAATCATTGCTACCTGATTCCGCCGTTGAACAGATCCGGAAGCTGGTGCGGTCCCGACGAAAGGACGGCGGCTCCCAGGCTGAACCCAAGCGATTGGATTCTTCCATCCTGGACAAGTATTCAACCAGCGACTTTTTCTATCGCTCAGATAATTTGGATTCAGTATTGGATCTGATGGCAATCTGTTCACAGCCTAAGATCTAGCGAGGCTACGCTCAGACCGACAAGATTCCTTTGCGTGCTTTGCGTCTTTGCGGGAGGCTCTTCAATGGCGACAAGGAATTTCGCAAAGGCGCAAAGCACGCACAGAAAGTTCGATTCAAAACTCGACTCACTCGCATCAAGTCTTGCGCTACAAGGTCTAGTGCTGAAATTCTTCGGATCGAAGGTCATCTCAGGGACGCAGGAGGGCCACTTGTCAACGCTCCAGGCAGTGTCATCGGAGAAGGTAAAGGCGCTGCTGATTTCCGGAGCATACTATCCACCGCAAGTCGGCGGTATTTCGCATTTCCTGGCAAAGATTGCAGCAACCCTTGGTCCGGATCATGTCTGTTGTCTCACTGCCGTCCCCAGGGACAAGTCCGTTGACGCGGCCGCAGTTGGTCCCACGGTCTACCGGTTTCCTTCGCTCCTGGGGCATTCAAGAATCAGCAAAGCGGCGGCCTGGGCTTCGGCACTGACAATTATTATGGCCCGAGACCGGCCAGGGGTCATCATGCTGGGCAGCGCCATTGACAGCAGTTGTGGACTCTGGCTCCGGCGGCGACTAAGATTCCCTTTCGTTCTTTTCGTTTACGGGAATGAGCTCCTCGCGGCAATCAACGGCAACTATCCACAGGCTCTGCTTGCTTTTAAGCTTGCCAATCGCGTCATGGCTTGCAGCAACTACACCGCGAAACTTGCCGAAGCAGCGGGCATCGATCCAAATCGCATAGAAGTTATTTATCCGGGCTGCGACACAGAAATATTTCGGCCCTTACCAGTTAGACCGGGCTTGCGTGAAAGGCTTCTGGGCTCGGTGGGTGAACGGAAGAAGGTGATCCTCACCGTCGGGAACCTGGTTTCTCGCAAGGGCCATGACATGGTCATCCGGGCGCTACCCATCCTGAAGAAACGAGTTCCGGATTTCGTCTATTTGATTGTGGGTGACGGTCCATACCGCGGCGTGCTGGAAGGTCTCGCTAAAGATTCAGGCGTGAATGATCAAGTCATTTTCACAGGGAAAATGCCCGACGAAGATGTTCCCGCTATTCATGCGCTCAGTGATGTGTTTGTGATGCCGAGCCGCGAAGACCTGGAAGAGGACTCCGTTGAAGGCTTCGGAATGGTATTTCTCGAGGCCAATGCCTGTAACAAGCCCGTCATTGGCGGGTGCGCCGGAGGCGTGCCGGAGGCCGTGGAGGCAGGAGTCACTGGGCTACTCGTGGATCCGCACAGCCCGGCAGAGATTGCCGAAGCGTTGGCTCAACTGCTCACGGATACTGATCTCGCGCGCCGCTTGGGAGAACAGGGGCGCGCGCGCGTTGTTCGTGAATTCCAATGGAAGGAAGTTGGTGAGCGCGTCCTTAGCCTCCTTGGCAGGGTGCAGGCGGAAGCGAAGCCAGCCAATCACACCTCGCATATCTAAAACGGTCGGAACCTATCTCGGCAACGATTGCGGACATTTGAGACCGATTAACAAACTGAATCTTGAAGACGCCGCGGATTGGCACTGTATACGTTAAGATAAGCGGCGAGGGTAGACATCCTGGACCTCTCCTGGAGCTATGAAGGTTTGCAATGTGCGGAATAGCCGGATTTATTGATCTCTGGGACACGAATGCGGTTCGTGCGCGGGAAGACCGTGCGGACATCCTGGAGAACATGTGCGAGGTGATCAGGTACCGGGGCCCTGATGATTCCGGTTCTCTGCTGATGGAGGGCGTCGCCCTGGGAATGCGACGGCTCTCGATAATCGATTTGGCTGGAGGCCACCAACCGATCTCTGGTGAAGATGGCTCGGCTACTATCGTCTTCAACGGCGAGATCTACAACTTTCGCGATCTGCAGAAGACGCTGGAAGGACATGGTCACAAGTTCAAGACGCGGTCCGACACCGAGGCAATCGTTCATGCGTATGAACAATACGGCACAACCTGCGTGGACCATCTGCGCGGGATGTTCGCTTTTGCGATTTGGGATGACAGGCAAAAGAAGCTCTTCATCGCGCGCGATCGGGCGGGAGAAAAACCACTTTACTATTCGCTGACGTCGACCGGTACGCTGGTTTTCGGATCAGAGTTGAAATCGCTGCTTGAACACCCGGGAGTCAAGCGCGAAACCAGCGCAGAGTCTCTCGATGCTTACTTCTCGCTGGGCTACGTTCCCGATCCGCTAAGCATTTTCAAAGACATTAAGAAGCTACCGCCGGGTCATATCCTGACTTTCAGCAACGGAAGATTGCTGGTTAAGGAGTATTGGGATTTCACGTACGAGACTAACGGCACGCGTCGTCGCGAAGATGACTATCTCGAAGAGTTGCGCGAGTTGCTTGACGAGTCGGTGCGCATCCGCCTGGTCTCCGACGTACCTTTGGGGGCTTTCCTTTCCGGCGGTGTCGACTCGAGCACGGTGGTCGCATTGATGGCGCGTCACATGACGCAACCCGTTAAGACTTTTTCGATTGGCTTTCTCGAAGACAGTTATAGCGAACTGAAATACGCGCGCCAGGCGGCGAAGCGATACGGCACCGATCATCACGAGTTCTTCGTCACCCCGGAAATCTGCAACGTCGTCGACGACCTGGCCTGGCACTTTGACGAACCGTTTGCGGATTCTTCAGCTATTCCCACTTACATCGTATCCAAACTCGCTCGCGAGCACGTCACGGTAGTGCTCTCCGGCGACGGTGGCGACGAACTATTTGCCGGCTACACTCGGTACGTCACAGAACGCAAGCGGCGCAAGTTTGGTTTGCTGCCGAGACAATTCCGGCGCGGGCTGATGGAGCCGCTCAGTCGCACGCTGCCCCACGGCGCCTGGGGCCGTAATTTTCTACACAACGTTGCCCTTGATCCGATCGACAGATATTTTGACAACGTCTCGATCTTCACAGGCTTGAACAAGCGTTCGCTGTATACGTCGGATTTCGCGCACCAGTTGGGCAGTAATAGTCATGTGGGCATGTCCTTTCAGGAGTATGGCGACAATGTGGGGACCAACGCGCTGCTCGATGCCCTGCTGTATATCGACAGTAAGACCTATTTACCCGGCGACATCCTGACCAAAGTAGATCGCATGAGCATGGCCGTGTCACTGGAAGCGCGCGTGCCCCTGCTCGATCACAAACTCATCGATTTTGTAACGCGCATTCCGGCTTCAATGAAGATGACCGGATTGGAGACCAAGCATTTATTCAAACGCGCGGTAGCCGACCTGGTGCCCGAAGAAATTCTTTCCCGTCCCAAGCAGGGCTTTGGCGTGCCGATCCAACAATGGATCAACTTGCAATTGCGCGAGCGCATCCGCGACACGTTGACCGATTCGCGTTTTCGAGAGCGAGGTATCGTATCTCCCAAGTACACCGATGTGCTGCTTGATGAACATGAGCGCGGGCGGCGGGACCATTCAATGGCGCTTTGGTCTCTATTGATGCTGGAACTTTGGCACCAGGTGTTTGTCGACGGTGGTGACAAGCATGCGAAATTCCAGAGCGGAGAGTACGTCATCAATCGTAGCTCGCACACTCTGGCCGAACGGAATCACATCCAGGAATGGGAGCGTGAAGAAATAAGCCGCAGTGCCATCGAGTCCGCCTACACAGCCAAAGGGCCGTTGCGGTACAGCGACAACGAGATCGATCGCTTTTTGAATGCTTCGGCCGACACTATCTATCCGCTGGAATACTCGCACTATCTGCTCGGTGACGTGAGTGGTAAGACGATCCTTGATTTCGGTTGTGGCGCCGGCAAAAGCAGCGTTCTGTTGGCGCGGCGCAACGCTAAAGTAATTGCCATGGACATCTCTGAGCCGATTATGCAGGTCGCGCGCGAACGGCTGCTCAAAAACAACATCACGAGTAACGTGAGCTTCATCAACGCTTCGGCTCACAACATTCCGCTGGCTGATGAATCGGTGGATCTGGTTTTTGGCATCGCTATTTTGCATCACCTGCATCTGCAACTGGTTTCGCGTGAGGTCCTCAGGATCTTGAAAAAAGGCGGCCGGGCCATTTTCCAGGAGCCCGTGCGCAACTCAAAAGTGATCAAGTTGCTGCGTGGACTGATTCCATATCAGGCTGAAGACGTCTCGCCTTATGAGCGGCCGCTGACGGATGAAGAGCTGATTGATTTTGGTCACGGCTTCTCACAATATCGAAGCAAGGCTTTTACCTTGCCGTACATAAACCTCGCCGGCATTTTACCCGTGGCTAACAAGTTCATGAATCCGCTACAGCGATTGGACGGGGCCGTCCTTAGAAAGTTTCCTTCGCTCGATTATTACGCCACCGTAAGAGTTATCGAGATGGTAAAGTAGAGAAGGGTGTAGGGTATAGCGATGAGTCAACCTCGCCTGCTCAGATCAATACCCTCAATGAATTTAGGGTGGGGTGAAGGGTGTTGCGATGATTCTACGAACACTGCGAATAGGGAAGCGTTCCCAGGGAATCAAGGAGAACATCATCTCCCCGGATCTTTGAAGAATTAGTCTTCGCCGGTTCCTACACCCAACACCCAGCCCCCTCCGTATGAAACCAGTTGTCCTTCAATTGATTGACAGTTTCGACCAGGGCGGGTCCGAGCGTCAGGCGTTACAGCTGACCCGTCTCTTACATGACAGCGGGCACTTCCACGTTCGCCTTGCCTGTCTGAATCCCGCCGGCGTGCTGCGATCCGAAATCAAAGATCTGCAACTTGGAGAAATCCCGGCTTTTCCCCTGACCGCCTTCTACAATCCGCAGGCTTTCTCACAGATGCGGCGCTTCGCCCGTTTTCTAAAAGTCAACCAGGTCCAGGTGCTGCACACGCACGACTTTTACACCAACATCTTTGGTATGTTTACAGCCGCCTTAGCGCGCGTACCGGTACGAGTGGCGTCGATGCGCGAAACCGGCGGCATGCGCACCGCCGGCCAAAAGCGAATGCAGCGTCTGGCGTACTCACTCGCCCATCAGGTGGTTGCCAACTCGGAATCCGTGCGTGCCGAACTGATCCGACAAGGAGTCCCGGCTGGTAAGACGAGTGTGATTTACAACGGGCTCGATATGGAGCGGGTGACAACGTTGGCGAGCGGCGGCCGCGCGGATTCATTTGCACGCATCGGCCTGTCGCCCGCGCTGGATGGCAATCACAGTTACGTGACTATAGTTGCCAACATGCGTCATGAGGTTAAGGACTATCCGATGTTTCTACGCGCGGCGCGGCGCGTTCGGGATGCCGTACCCAACGCCGCTTTTTTGCTGGCGGGTGAAGGTGAGTTGATGCCGTCGCTGCGTGACCTCGCGCGTGAACTCGGAATTGATAGTTGCACTCATTTTCTCGGTCGCTGTGAATCGCTCGCCGACTTGCTCAGCATTTCAGATGTGTGCGTGCTTAGCTCACTGGCTGAAGGTTTTTCCAACTCTATACTCGAATACATGGCAGCCGGACGAGCGGTTGTGGCAACGAACGTCGGCGGAGCTGGTGAAGTTATTGTCGAAGGCCGCACGGGTCACCTGGTCCCCGCCGGAGATGAGCAAATGATGGCTGAGCGGATCATTGCCCTGCTACGCGGCAATCATCTGTCGGACATGGGAAACGCGGGAAGACAAATTGTCGCCGAGAAGTTTTCAACCGCCGCGCAACTCGCACGGACCGAAGAGCTTTACGATAGACTGTTAGCGCAGAGGGAGACACGACGCGCTCTGAAGGCGTTGCAATGAAACCCGATCCAACGTTGTGTTTTACGCCGGAGGCGTTGGCAAATTCCAGCCCCGGGTTGATTGCAACCCTGGGAATCGAGTCCCAGCTTGTTAGTCGGCAACTCTGAAGGAGGCGACGGCCGCGGGATGACATTGGCCAACGCTTTCAGTGTTCCGTCATCTTTGGCTACATGGATCCAGGGTTGAAACAACCCCGGGCTGCACTTAGCTAACGCCTTTGGCGTTAAAGACGAACGGTCATCCAAATGGGCCCGTCTCATTAGCGCATGCAAGCATCGAACACATCACAACATACGGAAGAGCCGGGCGTGACGTACGGGCACGAAAGGTTGCGCGTTCTGATGGTAGCGCCATCGTTGGACATACTGGGCGGCCAGGCGGTGCAGGCCGCGCGGTTGCTGAAGCATTTAGGAGACGAGGCCTCGTTGGAGATGGGCTTTCTGCCGATCAATCCCCGTCTGCCGGGACTTCTCAGAAAACTCCAGGCGATCAAATACATGCGTACTATCGTAACTTCCCTCTGGTACGTCGCGTCCCTGTTGGCCCGCGTGCGCAAGTACGATGTGATTCACATTTTTTCCGCTTCTTACTTTTCGTTTGTTCTGGCGCCCACTCCGGCAATCCTGATCTCTAAACTTTACGGCAAGAAGATTGTACTCAATTACCACAGCGGTGAAGCAGAGGATCATCTGGAACGTTGGCCCTCGGCGATTCGGACACTTGGTATGGCGGATGAAATCGCGGTGCCCTCGGAATATCTGGTGCGCGTTCTGGCGCGCTTCGGACTGTTGGCGCGCGCCATCTACAACACAATCGAAACTGAATCGTTTCGTTTTCGCGGACGCCGGCAACTGCGACCGGTGTTCCTCTCAAATCGGAATCTTGAATCGCACTATGGCGTTGATACTGTCCTGCGGGCGTTTGCGATTATTCAGAGTCGCATCCCCGAAGCAAGTCTAACGATAGCTGGTGATGGCAGTCAGCGTCGGACTCTGGAACAACTTGCCCGCGAGTTAAAACTACAGCACACAGAATTCAGGGGGCAGATCGATCACAACCTGGTCCGGACGTTGTATGACGCCGCCGACATCTATCTGAACGGCTCGCTGATCGACAACCAGCCGCTGTCGCTGCTCGAGGCCTTTGCCTGCGGGCTGCCCGTGATAAGCACCGATGCCGGTGGCATTCCCTACATTGTTACGCATGAGCAGAGTGGTTTGCTGGTCCCATGCCGCGATCACAAAGCGATGGCGGACGCAGCAATTCGTTTACTTGATGACCAGGCACTGGCGGCTCGGATTACCACGCGGGCCCAGGAGGAGTGTCGGAAGTACAGTTGGGAGGCGGTGCGGGCGCAGTGGCTGGAGTTGTATGAAACGACGGCCGTAGGAACACAGAAGGCAGAAAGCAGAAAGCAGAAAGCAGGCAACGTGGCTACAGGTGTTTAGAGTACCGCCTTCAGGCGGGTTCCTTAAGTCGCTAAGCAGAACCCGACTGAAGTCGGAACTCTGAACGCCTGTAACGAACATCGCTCGGGATATTGCAATGAGCAAACTGAACAAGCTACGACGATTGAGCATCGACGAGATCAGGGTGCGCGTTGCGCAGTCACTCAACTCGCTGCGGGAACAGCGTGGCTGGTCACCTTTGGCAAAGCTTCCTTCAGATCGGGATCTCTTTGAACTGCTGGATCTCCAGCTGAATTCGGATCAGGAACTGCTGCGACATTTTCGCACCCGCCCAACGCCCGTTTTCTTTCCTGGCTTGTCTGATAAAAAAAGAACGCTCCAGACACTGCGCGATAAGTGGCCCAACGCTGCCAACCAAATCGTAGCCAAAGCTGAACGCATCCTGGCTGGCAAGTTCGATCTGCTTGGCTTGCGCGATCTCAGTTTTGGCGAGCCAATCGATTGGCAACTGGAACCCATTTCGGGAAAGCGTGCGCCGCTTGAGCACTGGAGCCGCGTGAATTACCTCGACGCCGGCGTAACCGGTGATAAAAAGATTGTCTGGGAACTGAATCGTCATCAGTATTTCACGACGCTCGGCCAGGCGTATTGGTTAACGGACGACGAGCGGTATGCAGAGACTTTTGCGGCGCACCTCGACTCGTGGATGAATCAAAACACGCCCAAGTTGGGCATCAACTGGGCCAGCAGTTTGGAAGTCGCCTTTCGTTCGATCTCCTGGCTTTGGGCGCTGAACTTCTTTAGGGATTCAACGGCCCTCAGTTCTACGCTGCTTTTGCGAACGCTTAAATTTCTTTATCTGCACGCGCGACATCTGGAGACCTACCTTTCGACCTATTTCAGTCCGAACACTCATTTGACCGGCGAGGCTCTCGGACTGTTTTACCTCGGCACGCTGTTGCCCGAGTTTCGGGCCGCGGCGCGTTGGCGAGAGAGCGGCCGGAGTATTCTGCTCGAGCAAATGGCCCGACACGTCCTGCCGGACGGAGTCTATTTTGAACAGTCAAGCTACTATCACCGCTATACGACGGACTTCTACCTACATTTTCTGATTCTTTCGCGCCTGAATAATCAAACTGTCCCTGGGGACGTTGCGGATAAATTACAGTTATTGCTGGACCATTTGATGTACGTCACAAGACCCGATGGTACTACTCCACTTTTCGGAGATGACGATGGCGGGCGCCTGGTGATGTTGGACCAACGCGAGCGTAATGATTTTCGCGCCGCACTGGGAACAGGGGCGTCTCTGTTTCGGCGCGGCGATTACAAATACGTCGCCGGCGAAGTGGCCGGGGAAACCCTTTGGCTCCTGGGTCCGCAGGGAGTAGCGGAGTTTGATCAAGTGGCCGCGCATGAACCCGCCGCGAGATCCAAAGCGTTTGCGCAGGGCGGCTACTATGTCATGCGCGATGACTGGACAGCGACTGCGAATTATTTGTTGATTGATTGTGGACCCCACGGTATGGAGAACTGCGGGCACGCGCATGCCGATGCCCTATCGTTCGAGCTGGCAGCACGCGGAGAAACGCTGCTTGTCGATCCGGGCACCTACACCTACACGGGCTCAAAGGAAATGCGCGACTGGTTTCGTGGTTCGAGAGCTCATAACACCTTGACCGTCGATGGCCAATCGTCGTCCGAACCGCAGGGGCCATTTTCATGGAGCCGGATCGCGCGCTGCGAAACTCTGGCCTGGATCAGTCGTGACAGGTTTGATTATTTTGAGGGTCGACATGACGGGTATGAACGCTTGTCTGCGCCGGTCAAACACACGCGGAAGATTCTGTTTTTGAAGCATGGTTACTGGGTCATTTGGGACGTTGTCAGGTCGGCGGGGCCGCACCGTTATGACCTTTGGTTTCACTACGACTCTGGAATTGAGGTCGGTGTCGAAGCCCGTCAGGGTGCGAGCGGGATTAGCGCGTCGGGGTCGTCGGCCAGCCTGGAAATCGCCGCTTTCGGCACAAACTCGACGTGGCAAAGGGAAGAAGGTTCCGTTTCGCACTGTTATGGAGAAAGGGTGACGGCACCCGTTTATGTCTTTTCAACGCCTGCCGGTAAGGACGAGGATTTTCTGACTTTGTTGCTTCCGGGCGCCAGAGCGGAACGGCGTCCCGAGTTGCGTGAAGTCGAAGGCATTGGGGGTCGCGCCTTCGAAATTGGTGGCGCAGCAGGGCAGGACATCCTTATGATTAAGACCGGCGAGCGGGTTGAAATGGCGCGCCTGGCCTCAGACTTTGAGTGGACCTGGGCAAGATTTGCTGCCGCGGACGCCACCATTCCGGAGGAATTGGTTTTGATTGGAGGTCACCGATTGGAACTTGAAGGCCGTGAAGTGTTGCGCTCAGAACGGCGCCTCAGCTATCTGGTCGCCAGTCGCGTGGGTGATCAATTTCGTATTGAGACGGATGATGGTGTCTTGCAGTTGCAGCTGCCAATAGTTGATTTTGAATCGGCGTTCGCAAGTTTGAACCGAGGCGGAAGAATCTGAGATCTGAGATCTGAGATCAGGAGGCAGAAAGCAGAAAGCAGAAGGCAGAAGGCAGAAAGCAGAAAGCAGAAAGCGAAAACCAAGAACTAAAAACCAAAGACCAAAGACCAAAGACCAAAGACCAAAGATCAAAGCCCAAAGCCCCTCTTACCCAATGTGCGGCATTAACGGCATAGCATTATCAAGTCGATCAGGACGGCGCGTCGACGCCGGCGTCCTGGCGCGCATGCGCGATGTCATCATGCATCGTGGCCCTGACGATGAAGGAATTTTCATCGATGGCGCGGTGGGCCTGGGGCATCGCCGTCTGAGTATCGTTGACGTTGCCAGTGGACATCAGCCGATGACCAACGAGGATGGCACGCTTCATATTACCTACAACGGTGAGATCTATAACCACGCGGATTTCCGAGCGCAGTTGGAAGCTCGCGGCCATGTCTATCGCACGCATTGTGATACGGAAACAATTCTGCATCTGTACGAAGAGCATGGCGCCGAATGTGTGCTGCATTTGCGCGGCATGTTCGCCTTTGCCGTTTGGGACCAGACACGCCGTGAGCTTTTTATCGCGCGCGATCGCCTGGGGGTTAAGCCACTCTATTACTTTCATGCCGACGATGGCTCATTGTATTTCGGCTCGGAGATCAAGACCCTGTTCGCGGCCGACGCGCTGAAGCCGGAGATCAATTTCGCGGCCCTTCCGGACTATCTGGCCAATCATGCTACCTCCGGTGAAGAGACTTTGTTTCGCGGTATCAAACGCTTGCTGCCGGGGCACACCTTGCGCTGGCGTGACGGCCAGGTGGACATCAAGCGCTACTGGGATGTGAGCTTTGCCAAAAGCGAACCGGGTGGTCGCAGCGATCAGGATCTGATCGAAGAATGGAGCGAATTATTTCGCAAGGCCGTGCGCTTGCGTTTGATGGCTGATGTACCGCTGGGCATGTTCCTGTCGGGCGGAATCGATTCTTCGGCGATTGCCGCGGTCATGAGCGGCATGGTGAGCGAGCCGATCAAAACCTTCAGCGTCGCCTTCAAAGAACGCGAAGCTAATGAATTGGAGTACGCGCGTCTAATTTCGTCAGCGTACAAAACCAACCACCACGAAGTAGTTGTCAGCCCTGAAGATTTCTTTACCGCGCTCCCGAAACTCGTTTGGCATGAAGATGAGCCGTTGGCCCACCCGTCGAGCGTCGCACTTTATTTCGTTTCCAAATTGGCAGCTCAGCACGTCAAGGTCGTACTCACCGGTGAAGGCAGCGATGAATTACTCGCCGGTTATGCGCGTTATCGCAAGACAATTCTGAACCTGGCGCTGGGAGCGCGCTATTACGGCGCCATGCCGGAGGGAATCCGCAACGCTGTCCGCAATCGCATCGAAGGCTTGCCCCGCGGTTCCAAAGTCAGGCAAAAATTGCTGCGTACTTTTCTTTCGCTGCAACCTGACATTGAGAGCATCTATTTCGATAACTTTTCAGTTTTCTCTCGCACCCTACAAAACGATTTGTTGACACCCGAGACGCGCGCGCGGACCGGGGGCATTGACCCGTATTCAGGCGTACGGAATCTGTTGGCCCAGACCGATGCCGAGTCGCCACTCGATCGGCTCCTTTACGCCGACATCAAAACCTACTTGCACGAATTGCTGATGAAGCAGGACCAGATGAGTATGGCTGCCTCCATTGAGAGTCGAGTGCCCTTCCTCGATCATAAACTGGTCGAGTTCACGTCGAGCTTGCCGGAAAGATTGAAGCTGCGTGGTTGGACCACGAAGTACGTCCTGCGCAAGAGTATGAAGGGGATCTTGCCGGAATCGATACTGTCGCGTCCGAAGATGGGCTTTCCGGTACCCATCGGCAAATGGTTTCGCGGGGAATATCGCTCTGTAGTCGGCGAGTACGTGCTGAGTGGGCGAGCATTGGAGCGCGGTATCTTTCAGGAAGAGTGCGTGCGCACCCTGGTCAAGAGACATGACGCCGGCGAAGATCATTCCGAAAGGCTTTGGGCGCTGGTGAATTTTGAAATGTGGCAGCGACGCTTTATTGATGGCGAACACCCGAGCGGGGACGCGAGACCCGAATCCGAAGCAGTGTTGGCTGGCTAGCAGCCGATAAGCAGCGATGGGATAAGATACGATTCACAGAATCAACAGGATGACAAGAGGAATGTTGACGTTCGCCCGGTATCTTATCTCGTAAATCGTGTTAATCCTGTCTGACTGGAACACGTAACGCTGGCGCAGGTGGTACTGACAAGATGCGTATACTTTGGCTAAAAACTGAATTGCTTCATCCCGTCGATAAGGGCGGAAAGATTCGCACTTATCAGATGCTCAAGGAATTGAAGCGCGATCACTCCATCACTTATCTGACGCTGGACGACGGCACCGCGGACAAAGATGCGCGCGCGCTCGCCACTGAGTATTGTCACGAGCTGGTTTGCATTCCCCATCGGCAGCGCCGGAAATTCACGCCCGGCTTTTATGTTGAATTGGGATTGAATCTCGTTTCCAGCCTCCCCTACGCGATTGCCAAATATCAGTCTACAGAGATGCGCCGCGCCATTGGGCGACTGACAAGGGAAAGCGATTATGATGTCGTCGTTTGTGATTTTCTGGCGCCGGCGATAAATCTGCCGCGCGACCTTCCCTGTCCGGCAATTTTATTTCAGCACAACGTCGAGGCGATGATTTGGCAGCGTCATGCCGAAGTTCAAGCGAACACCCTCAAGCACGTCTACCTCTATGGCCAATGGCGCAAGATGCTGGCCTTTGAAGGTGTGATGTGCCGTCGCGTTGATTGCGTGGTGGCGGTGTCGCGCGAAGACAGTCAGTTGATGCAGCGCGAATACGGAGTGAGCGCCATCGACGATGTGCCTACCGGTGTCGATACGGAGTTTTTCCGGCCGCGCCGCGCTGAGCGTCGCGAACCGCACAATCTGGTTTTTACCGGCTCGATGGATTGGCTGCCGAATGAGGATGCGATCCGGTACTTCACGACGCAGATCATGCCCCTGATTAAGAAGAGACTGCCGGATGTAACTTTGACCGTAGTCGGGCGTAATCCATACCCGGCGTTGGTTGAGCTGAGCAAGCAGGATCCTTCGATCATTGTCACTGGCCGGGTCGAAGACGTGCGACCTTACATGGAGCGCGCGGCGGCCTATGTTGTGCCCCTGCGCATTGGCGGCGGCACTCGCCTGAAAATCTTTGAAGCCATGGCGATGGAGAAGCCTATCGTGTCTACCACGATAGGCGCCGAAGGCTTGCCGGTGCAACCCGAGTCGGACATTCTGCTGGCCGACACGCCTGAGACATTTGCCGCGGCGGTGGTGCGAGTCCTCGAGGACGACGAATTCGCCTTTCATCTGGGACGGCGCTCGGCAAAGCTGGTACGCGAGCAGTTTGGCTGGAACCGCGTGGCCCGTCGCTTTGCTGAAATCTGCGAACAAGCCAGGCTTCCGCAAGCCGCCGCCGTAACTAAAACCGAACAGGAGGTTGAGCTGTTACAAGGCTTGTCCGGATAGTAAATTAGCTGGCCCATGAACAAACAAATCCATAACGAACGATGTCTTTCCGTGGTGATGCCCTCGTTCAACGAAAAGAACACGCTGCCGGCGATCGTCGGCAAGCTGCTGGCCGTGCCGCAACTTTTCGAAATAGTCATCGTCGACGATTGTTCCACTGATGGATCCGATCAAATTGCTCGCCGGCTGGCAGAGATTCATCCGCAAGTTCGTTACACGCGACATGAAAAGAATGCCGGTAAGAGCCAGGCGCTCAAAACCGGATTACGACTTACGACCGGAAGTATCGTGATCATTCAGGACGCGGATCTGGAGTACGATCCGGAAGAAATACCTCAGGTCATCCAGCCAATTCTGGATGGTCACGCCGATGTTGTTTATGGTTCACGATTTTTGGTGCGCAAAGCTTCGCGCGTTTTGTATTTCTATCACTATGTTGCCAACAAATTTCTAACCTTCCTGTCGAACCTGCTTACGAACCTGAACATGACTGACGTCGAAACAGGCTACAAAGCGTTTCGCGGCGATATTATTCGCAAGATGACTATTGTTTCCAGCGGCTTTGGTTTTGAAATCGAAGTGACCGCCA
The DNA here is from genome assembly GCA_025463135.1 of Acidobacteriota bacterium. GTDB lineage: Bacteria > Acidobacteriota > Blastocatellia > Pyrinomonadales > Pyrinomonadaceae > JAOAPY01. The sequence goes on along the minus strand of JAOAPY010000026.1, from coordinate 40,675 downwards.
AGCTTGCCAAGTTGAAGTGTGCGGTTTACGAAACACCGATTAGCTACTACGGCAGAACCTACGAAGAGGGAAAGAAGATTGGCATGATGGATGGTGTGGTAGCGATGTGGCTCATTATCCGTTTCAATCTTTTCTGTAGTCTTGAGTCGTCGTTCACTGAGCCGGTTGACCTGAAAGCCGCCAGCTCAGATCGGATGATTGATCATGAGCCGATCGCGATGGGCGCGATTGAAAAGAGAGCTTAGGCGTGCGGGCAAAGAGCAAAGCGGAGTTATCTGAATAGAAGGGTATAGCGAGGCATGTATGCTTGCCAACTTGAGCGGGGACAGGGTCCCCTTCCGGACTGCCCTCTCTGATCGCAATTTCCGATCTCCAGAGGCGCATTGCTACTGATACCGATAATGTGAATTAAGCCTTGAATCTTTTTCGGAGTTTCCAACTCCCAGCGCATACTTGAATTCAACCCCCACAAAGATTACGACGACATCACGGCTGGCGTGGCCTCCGATTATGGGCGCTACGCTTTGCGTCCTGCTTTATGTCGTTGCCAGTGTCTTCACCAGTGCTTACTTCATGGGAGACACGGTCGATTACGCTGATTCGATTGTGCTTCATTTGGCGGGCCGGGATTATCTCTTTTGGGAATTCGGACACCTGCTTTGGCGGCCGCTGGGTTACGTCCTTTTCCGCATTGCCGCGCCGCTCATGCGCCAATCTGGCGTACAGGATGCGACGGCGAGTGCGATCCTGGTGTTGCTCGCTCTCAGTTGGCTGGGCGGATTGGTAAGCGTCTTGTCGCTGTACGGGATTTTGAACCGCGTTTGCCGCAATAAGTGGCCGGTCATCTTCACTGTCCTGGCTTTCATTTCCGCACAGGCGTTCCTCAACTACTTTCATACGGGTGCTCCCTACATTCCCGGACTTTCATTGGTGTTGCTGGCCGTGTACCTGCTGTTGGTGCAGGGAAAGAAAGACAAGCCCTCGCTTTCCATGGCGCTGTTGGCTGGAGCGTCGCTGGCCGGTGCTGGTCTGTTATGGTTTCCCTTTGTCCTGGCGATTCCGGCGGCGCTGTTGGCGCCACTGCTTCTTTTGGGGTTTAGCAGGCAACGACTAAGGCTTTCGCTGCTGGCAGCGGTGGTGGGCGCGATTGTTGGCGGTGGCGTCTATTTTGCCGTGATGGCCCATATCGGCATTCACAACGTTGGGGAGTTCCGGGCCTGGATGGAAAAGACTTCACGCACGGTTGGTTCAGCGAACAAGGGTATAAGCAAGATGGTTTTCGGCTTCGCACGCTCCTTCATCAACATGGGTAACGACGGAATGCTGTTCAAAAGGTATCTGCTGCATGATCCATTGAACCCGGTGTCTGTTGTGGATTTGCTGCGGCTGAGTCTTTGGAAGTTGCTGGCTTTTTATTTGTTCCTGTCTTTCATACTGCTGAGTCTGGTGACATCAACAAACGGCCGTCGTCTGCTGATCTTGTTTCTGATAAATGTAATGCCGGTGATCGCCTTTGCCATCTACTGGCAGGGCGGCGATCCGGAACGTTATCTGCCTTTGTACCCGCTGCTCTTTATTGCCGTCGCGTGGGCCCTGGACTCTGAGCAGGTAAGACGTCTGTTCAAATACCCGCTGGTCCTGTTTGTCCTGGCGATGGTTGTCTCGAATGGCGTTATGATGGCCCGCGTGCGTTTGAATCGACAGCAGGAAACATCAGCGGCGCGCATCAGCGAGCTGGTTGGGACATTAAAGCCGGGCCGTTGGCTGTTCACCGCAAACTGGCAGGATGAACTGGTGAACTTTAATCGCAGCTTTCCACTCCATCCGATCAATCGAAAAAGCAATCTGCGAGTTGGGGCGTTGATTAGCCCGGGCGAACCGGAAGTAGTGCACTGGCAGCAGGAGTTTGCCGTGCGAACCCAGGCGATCTGGTCCAACGGCGGGGACGTTTGGATCTCGCGACGGCTGCTGTCGCCTCGTCCACGTCCGGAATGGAATTGGGTGGAGGGTGACGACCCACGAGTTTCCTGGAACGATCTTTATCGTTATGCTTCGCGTTTGGAAGTGGGCCAATCAGTTGGTGGGGAAGATGGATTTGTATTGTTGGCTGCTAGTGAGCAAAATCGTCGGTTGATGGGTGAGCCGGCGGGGTCAATGGATCGTTGAGTGGGGAAGGCGATTTTCCATTTGTCATTTGACATTGTCAGTGGTCATTTCGAACCGCCCCCTAACGCCCGTACCCCACGAAAGAAGTAACGCTGCGTCGTTAAGAATCATCGGTCCCTGTCAATCCCGTTGAAGGGACTGCTCAAGTGGGTCTGCAATGATAAATGACAAACGTCAAATTACTTCAAATGACCAATGGAAAATAATCTCTTATGAAACTCAGCATCTTTGGTCTTGGCTACGTGGGTTGCGTATCGGCGGCGTGCTTCGCGAAGGAAGGGCACGACGTTTGGGGCGTCGATGTCAATCCCACAAAAGTTGAGATAGTAAATCGCGGCGAAAGCCCGATCGTCGAATCCGGTATGAGCGAGCTGGTCCAAGAGATGGTCAGCTCAAAATCTTTGCGCGCCACGGCGAATACTCAGGAAGCTATCGACAAAACCGAACTGTCTTTGATCTGCGTGGGCACGCCCAGCAACGCTAATGGAAGCCTGGATCTCAGTTATGTCGCACGCGTTTGTCAGGAGATGGGCGCGGCGCTCAAAAATAAAAACAGCCGCCACATCGTGGTGATCCGCAGCACCATGCTGCCGGGCACGATTGAAAGTGTGGTAGTGCCGGCGCTGGAAGAATCCTCGGGAAAAAAAGCGGGTCAGGATTTCGGAGTTTGTATCAATCCGGAATTTCTGCGGGAAGGCACCTCGCTAAAGGATTTCTATGCGCCGCCGTTCACCCTTATTGGCGCCGATGACGAGCAAACAGCGAACGCCGTACGTCAGCTCTACGTAGATATCGATGCCCCCGTATTCGTCACGCCCGTGAAAACCGCCGAGATGGTCAAGTATGTCTGCAACTGTTTTCACGCTCTGAAAATCAGTTTCGCCAATGAAGTGGGAAACATCTGCAAAGGGCTGGGGATTGACAGTCATGAAGTGATGGAGGTTTTTTGCCAGGACACCAAGCTCAACCTTTCTCCTTATTACCTGAAGCCCGGCTTTGCCTTTGGTGGTTCATGTTTGCCCAAGGATCTGCGAGCAATTAACTACAAGGCCCGGCAACTCGACGTCGAGGTGCCAGTGCTCGCATCAATGTTGGCGAGCAATCGCCTGCAAATTGATCGCGCCGTCGATATGGTCCTTAGCACCGGCCGAAAACGAATTGGCGTACTTGGTTTTAGTTTCAAGGCGGGCACTGACGACCTGCGGGAATCGCCCATGGTCGCCCTCATCGAGACTCTGATTGGCAAGGGACTACACCTGGCAATCTATGATCGCGACGTGTCGCTTGCTCGACTCTTTGGCGCTAATAAGGAGTTTATCGAGACCGGGATTCCGCATATTTCTCAACTAATGCGTTCCGGCATTGATGAAGTGCTGGAGACTTCTGAGGTGCTGATCATCGGCAACAAGGCGGAGGAGTTTCGTCAAATTGAAACCAGGCTGCGTGCTGATCAGATCGTGATCGATCTGGTGCGACTGTTTGAAAGAACTTCTGACGACACTTATCAGGGGATATGTTGGTAAAGAGGGGTCTTTGGTCTTTGGGCTTTGGGCTTTGATTTTGGGCTTTAGCTCCGGAGGAGCGAGATGTTTATAGCCGCACGAGCGCCCAGGCTTCAATACCCCGATAGGGGCCAAATGTTCAAGCGTTGCGCTCCTAAGGAGCGCAAAAATATTGAGAGGCCGTTGGCTATAAACATTCAGCTCCTCTGGAGCCAAAGGCAAAACAACGACTAAGGCGCGGCGGGGAAACCGTTGAAACGGTTAGGTTCGAAAAAGACCCACGAGTATCACCCGGTTGAAACCGGGTGAGAATGAGAGGAAGCCAAACCAAAAACCAAAGACCAAAGACCAAAGTCCAAACCCTCCATTTGTCGAAAAGCAAAAAACTACTAACTATCGGAACTGCCCTGATCTTCTTGTGGCTGGTCGCCTGGTCGGCAGCGCGATTCCTGATCGTCAATGCACCTCTGCCGCGCGCCGATGTCATTATGATTATGGCGGGCTCGGCCGTGTTCAAAGAACGGACGCAGCGAGCTGCAGAGCTCTACAAACAAGGCCGCGCACCAAAAATTCTTGTGACCAACGACAATCAGGAGGGCGGGTGGGTCAGTGATGAGCAGCGCAATATCCCGTATCAGGAATTGGCTGCCCGCTACTTGCGACGACAGGGTGTCCCTGACGAAGCGATTGAAACTTTGCCGGAGCCCGTTTCGGGGACCTACGAAGAATTGCAGCTACTGCGTGGCTATGCTCAGGCCAATGGTCTGCACTCAATCCTGATTGTGACCTCGGCCTATCACTCGCGTCGTACTCTCTGGACACTCGGACAAACATTTGCCTCGTCAGGGATTGCCATTGGTCTCGACGCCGTACCTACGGGCCAACAGGTACCCGGGCCGGCAACCTGGTGGCTGCATCTTCGCGGCTGGCAAATGGTGCCCAGTGAGTATGTGAAGATGATCTATTACCAGCTGGTCCATCGGGATTGAAAACACATTAGAGCCCAACGCGACCCCCTCGGCTTTGCCGCCGCACAGTGCGGTAAGGCCTTTGCCTTACCGTTGATCTGCCAAAGATCTTCGGGGGCTGCGCCTCCTGTTCGAGGCATAGCCTCTCACAAAAAAGGGGGCCGATCGGTAAGGCGAAGAGCCTTACCGCACTGTGCGGCGGCGAGGCCGCTATTCAGATCCACTTGCATTTAGCACTTGCCATTACGAAATCGGCGAGCATAATGGCGATTGACGACGATTAGTCGTTTCTTAGTCAAACGGCTGCGCGTGTCTTCCAGGCCGTTAGAAAAGCAACAACTGACGTAGGTTTTGATTGAAGAGGTAGTTAACAAACGTGCCCCAATTTCGCCCTTTCATCACCGCTCTTGCCATCGTCATAACCTTTTTCACGGCCACGGAATTGAGCGCCAAGGCAGATACCTTAACCTTCAGCAATGTCGTTGCGTTGCAGGATAATGGTCTAACCAGGGTCAACCTGCTTTCAAATCCAGGTGTCACCATCATCGGGCCACGCATCAGCTTTCTGGTTGATATTCAGGGAACGGTTCCTGCAGGGGTCAGCAGTTTGCTCCGGATCACTTATACCGAGGCCGGCAGCGCACCAATTGTTCAGACCTTTGCCATTCCGGCGTTTGGTAGCGTTCCGCCACCCTATAGTCAGCTTTTCACGATTAACTCGCCGGGCGCGAATGCCCAGGGTGTAGCGGCAACTCTGACCATCAGTATCATTAGCGGCCCAGGTCTTTCGGGCGCCGCCGGTGCGGGACAGTTCGTCACACACACCTACTCTTTCAATGTAGCGCAACCGGTGCCGGAGCCGACGTCAATGGTGTTGCTTGGGAGCGGCGTGATCGGCTTGTGGGCGCGAGCTCGACGTCGACGCGCGAGGGACTCAGCTCATTCTCCCCCGGCTTCGACCGAGTGATCTATGGCGCACTGCTTTATCAGCACCACCGGCGTAAGCAGGTGGGTCAAACCGTACGGCGACATATCAGCGAAATGAGACCACTCGCTTACGCAGGTGGTACCGACAGCTTCCAATTACGAAACCGTTGAAAGGGGTGCATGAATTTTATCTTGCGCTGACTCACCCGGTTGAAACCGGGTGTGAATGAGATGGAAAAATCCACGCCATCGCTTTCCAGCGAATTCGTTTCAGTAGTCATCCCCTGTCTTAACGAAGAGCGCTTCATCGGCAAAGCTCTTCACAACCTCGCCGATCAATATGATCCTGACCATTACGAAATCATCGTCGTCGATGGTTTGTCGCAGGATCGCACTCGCGAAGCAATCACCGAATTCCGCCGCCGCCGCCCCGATGTTTCAGTAGTCTTGATCGACAATCCCGAGCGCCGGATTCCCACCGCGCTGAATCTTGGGATTCAGGTAGCACGGGGAGAAATCATTGCGCGGCTGGATGCGCACGCGGTCGCCTCGCCCGGTTATGTTCGCCGCTCAGTCGAGGTGTTGCGGCAGGAAGGCGTTGGCGTCGTCGGTATGCCTTGCCAGGTATGCCCGGGCGCGGACACGTTAATGGCTCGGGCGATTGCGACGGCGGTCTCGCATCCTTTTGGCATTGGTGATGCGACGTATCGCCTGGGGCAAGCTGCCGCCGCGCAGCAGGCTGTGGACACCGTCGCATTCGCTTGCTTCAAAAAAGACTTGTGGCGAGAGATCGGCGGCTTTGATGAAACCTTGTCGGCGAATGAAGACTATGAATTCAATTATCGCGTGCGCCTGCATGGAAAGACTGTGCTGCTTGATCAAGCCGAGCACTGTGATTACTTTGCGCGCGCGACCTTGAAGGATCTGAGTATTCAGTACTGGCGCTACGGTCGTTGGAAAGCCAGAATGATCCTGCGCTATCCGAGTTCCATCAGATTGCGCCAGGCGGTGGCGCCGGTCTTTGCTGCTTCCATTCCGTTGTTGTTGATGGCCGGCGTTTGGTTCAGGCCAATGTGGTGGCTGCTGGCGATTGAACTCAGCGTTTATTTATTGTTGGGGCTGTTTTTCGCGGCCAGGTTAGCCGGCAAATCTCGCGCAGGTATCGCTCTGCTGTTTTTGCTGCCCGTGATTTTCTCAGTGATCCATTTGACATGGGGTACCGGTTTCCTGCTCGGGCTCGCAAGGGCGCCGAAGATTCACTGAGCTGTTATTAGCGATTGCGGGAACAAACTTTCCCGCAGAGGTGCAAAGGTGCAAAGGAAAGCAAGAGTGCCGGGAAGTCTTTTGCCATTGTTACTTTCTATGTTTAAGATTGCGCCCAGTGTAACCAGTTGCTACCCGGCACTCCCAGGCCGCGCCTGATTCAAATTGGCTTAATATGACCAGGAACAAGCGTATTGGCATCTTCGTTATCGCCTACAACGCCGTCAACAAGCTTGATTGGACGCTCGATCGCATTCCCGAGAGCGTGTGGGAGAAGGTTGAGGAAGTTTTTCTTTTTGACGACTGCTCAACCGATAACACCTACTACGCGGCGATCGGCTACAAGCTCGACAAGGGGCTCGACAAGCTCACCATCCACCGTAACACGCAAAACCTGCGCTATGGCGGCAACCAGAAAGCCGGATACCAGTACGCGATAGAGCGAGGATTTGACATCGTCGTGATGCTGCATGCTGACGGGCAGTACGCACCCGAGGTCCTGCCGCAACTGCTGGAGCCGCTCGAAAATGACGAGGCCGATGTTGTTTTCGGATCGCGTATGGCTGCCGGGGGTAATCCGCTGAAGGGCGGCATGCCACTTTATAAGTTTGCGGGGAACAGGATCCTGACCGCGCTCGAGAATCGTATCGTCGGCATGAACCTGTCCGAGTTCCATTCGGGCTATCGCCTCTATAGCTGCGAAGCGCTAAAGAAAGTTCCTTTCCTGCTCAACTCGAATGAATGGCACTTTGACACCAACATCCTGATACAGTTTCACGAAGCCGGGCTGCGCATTGTCGAGCGTCCCATCCCGACTTACTACGGCGATGAGATATGCTACGTCAATGGCATGGCCTACGCATTCAATTGCGTGAAGACCGCGTTGCGATACCGGCTGCACAAGGCGCGGCTGATCTATGAGGAAAGATACGACGTGACCGGCGATCAGTACGTTTATAAGAAGAGTGATCCCTACAGCAGCCACGCGCAGATACTGCAATGGATTGAGAAGGAGCGGCCCGCGGAAGTGCTGGAGTTTGGCACGGCCACCGGTTACCTGACTGCTGAGATGGCCAAACTTGGTTGCAGCGTTACGGGAGTAGAGCAGGACAAGGACATGGCCGAGATTGCGCGGCCGCACTGCCGGGAACTCATTGTTGGTGATATTGAGACTTTGGATTTCGAAAAACTGGACCAGTATGATGCCGTCGTTTTTGGCGACGTGCTGGAACATTTGCGCAACCCGCGCCGGATGCTGGAACGCGTGAGTGGTTTGCTGAAGCCTGGAGGCAAAGTCCTGATGTCATTGCCGAACGTAGCCAACATCTGGGTGCGGTTGAATTTGCTTTTCGGACGTTTCAATTACAGCCGGGTAGGTATCCTCGATGAAAGCCATCTCCGCTTCTTTACGCTGCAGACGATGAAGCAGTTAGTGGACGATTCCGGATTCGATGTGATTAGCATCAATGCCACGCCGATCCCTTTGCCGGTCATGATGCCGTCGACCAGCAAGGGTCATTCTTTGAGTTTTCTGCATTTCCTCAATTGGGGCCTGACCAGGTTGCGAAGCACGCTGTTCGGCTATCAATTCGTTCTCGTCTGCCGTCCCAAGATCTAGTACCTCATCCAATCTATGGCAAGTTTCCCGACCGTCTTCAATGAATTGATGATCCATTATCAATTCGTTGCAGTTGAAGCTGTGTTTGTCATCATAGCGCTGTTGCTCGCCTGGGCCGCTCCGCGTTTGGGTTCGAACTGGTTTCGCATTGCTGAGCGAGGCTTCACTCGTTTTGCCCGCCGTCGCACTCTTTCAATTGTGACAGTGGGGTTGTTGGCTTTGGCGGGACGTGCCGCATTGTTACCACTGGTGCCGATACCCACGCCAGGGGCGCATGATGAATTTTCTTACCTGCTGGCTGCCGACACGTTTGCTTCCGGCCGCCTCACGAATCCCACGCATCCGCTGTGGATGCACTTTGAAAGTTTTCACATAATCCAGCAGCCAACTCACAACTCGATGTATCCCATTGCCTCGAGCGTGATGATGGCCCTGGGCAAAGTCGTATTCGGCAATCCCTGGTGGGGTGTTTGGTTAAGTTGCGGAATCCTGTGTGCGGCACTGTGCTGGATGTTACAGGGATGGTTGCCGCCCCGCTGGGCTTTGTTGGGCGGGCTGATCGCAGTTGTTCGCATAGGGCTCTTTAGTTATTGGATGAATAGCTACATGGGCGGTACGCTGGCAGGCCTTGGGGGAGTGCTGGTGTTAGGGGCGTTACCACGGCTTATGCGCAAGCCGCGAGCAATCCTCTCCATCGTGATGGGAATTGGAATCATCGTTCTCGCCAACAGCAGACCGAACGAAGGTTTTTTCACAGCCTTAGGTGCGGTAGTTGTGCTGGTTATCCGGGTCAGCCGAAACCGACCACCGTGGCGGAGATTAATGACCCAGGTTGCGTTGCCGCTTGGGGCGGTGCTTGTGTTGATGTGTATCGGCATGGGGTTTTACTTCTGGAGAGTCACCGGCAGCCCTACACGCATGCCGTATCAGGTAAATCGCAGCACCTATGCGACGGCTCCCTTGTTCTTTTTTCAAACTCCTGCTGTTGAACCACATTACAACCACGCGGTGATGCGCGACTTTTATCAAAACTGGGAGCAGGCGCTCTATGATAAGACCCGGACACCCAGGGGGGCGGCAATCAGGACCGCGGGAAAGTTCGTGACGCTGTGGCTTTTCTATTTTGGACCAGTGTTGTCGCTACCTTTTCTGATGCTGATTCGCGTGCTGCGCGACCGGCGGCTACGTCCGCTGTTGATTGCGGGGGCGATAGCCTCGATCGGATTTCTGGCCCCGGCATGGTTCAATGCGCACTATGCTGCTCCGCTGATGGGGCTCTTGTATGCGGTGATGTTGCAGGGGATGCGCCATTTGCGCTTTTGTCGCCGGCGCGGCAGACCGACCGGATTGTTATTGGCGCGAGCCGTCCCGATAATCTGTTTACTATTGATTCCGGTGCGCCTTTTCGCGCGGCCACTGCACCTCAAGGTCGGCACCGATTGGCGACAAACCTGGGCCGCCGCGGCGGTAGGGAATTACGATCGCGCAGAGATATTGAGGCGGCTCGAGTCGCTTCCGGGGCGTCATTTGGTGATCGTCCGTTACCAGCCAAACCATGACTTTCACAGTGAATGGGTTTACAACGAGGCAAACATCAACGCCGCAAAAGTGGTGTGGGCCCGGGAAATGGATTCGCAGCGCGATGGAAAATTGACTAGCTTTTTTGGAGACCGCACGATATGGTTATTGGAGGCGGATGCTGAGCCACCCCGATTATCTTCCTATCCCGGCACTGACCCTGGGAACCCACAGAATCTCAAGAAATAGCCATAGTCGCCGCGGTAGGAGGCCCGGCAGGCTGCTGAAAAACTGTTAAGAGAGTATTGGTGAATGAATACCACCGACTCCCGTCCGGTGTATTAACTGTCAAATCGAATTCCACTTTCTCAGCATCCATTTTATGAAACGTTGGGCCCGAAAATCTAAAACTCTGATCATCGTCTATAAAATCTTCCAGAATTGGCGGATGCGTAGACGCTTTGTATCCGGCGATGCGGAGACAGAGCACGGTTCGACACATAGCCACAAAACCCTCGATGAGAGCCTCAGCTATATCGAAGAGCAATTCCAGGATTACCTGGCTTACGGGCAACTGACCAGTGACCAGCTTCGCGGGAAAAAAATACTCGAGTTGGGATTTGGTGATAACGTCGGCGTGGCGCTGCGCTTTCTGTCAGCGGGCGCAGCGAAAGTCATTTGTATAGACAAGTTTTGTTCGAAACGGGATGCGGGAAGAGAAGAAGAAATATATTCCGCTTTGCGTGAACAGTTGACCTCCGAGGAGAGGGGGCGGTTTGATAAGGCGGTCGATCTTACCGACGGAATCAGTTTCGATGCGACCAGGATCAGTTATAGCCGCGGACTCGACCTCGAGCCCGCGACCAGGGCTTTGCAAATCCCCGAAGGGAGCTTTGATATCATCATCTCTCGAGCGGTAATTGAGGAAATCTATGATCCCGCCGTTGTCTTTGCGCAAGTCGACAAGTTATTGGCGCCCAATGGGATGATGCTGCACAAGATCGACTTGAGCGACTACGGAATCTTTACTGATGGCGGTATGCACCCGCTAACGTTTCTTACCATTCCCCATTCAGTCTATCGGCTAATGGCCACGGATTCGGGAATACCAAACCGAAAGTTGATCGGTTACTACCGCGAGCATATGCATAAGTTGGGATACGACACCAGGCTTTTGATTACCGACACGGTCGGACATGGTCCGCATGTGCCACACAAAGAGATCGCTGAATTGGATCAAGTCTTTTTTCAAACAGCTCAGCCTGTGATAAGTGAGATACGGCCGAAGCTCTCGCGAGAGTACCGGCAGATGACTGACGAAGAACTAATGGTCCGGGGCGTATTTCTGGTAGCGAGAAAACCCGCCGGCTCCGGATCGCGAACGACGGACTAATATGTATTCCGACAGCATCACGGAAAAATTACGATGGTCTTTGCCATGGCTGCTGCGCTATCCGGCCTGGCGCGCGCGCGAATGGACCAGGCGCATCAGCGATTCCAACGCGCCCACGCATCTCATTTTTCTGGTCGCAAATCACTTTGAACCTCCAATCGGTCCTGAGGGTCTGCCGCAGCTCGAAAAATGGTGCAAGCTGGCCAGGGCCACCGGCAATGCAGTTCGGGATGAAGACGGTACGCCGTTCCGACACACCAACTTCTTTCCCGCCGAGCAATACAACCCCGCGCTGCTGGAGATGATGGCTGAATTGCAGGAAGATGGTTTCGGCGAAGTCGAGGTTCACCTGCATCACGGCGTTGAGCAGCCTGATACGGCCGAGAACACCAAACGCCTGTTGCTTGAGTTTCGAGACGCGCTCGCGGAAGAGCATCGCTGTCTTTCGCGAGAGAGTCAGTCGTCTTCCCCGAGGTACGCCTTCGTGCATGGCAATTGGGCGCTCGCTAATTCGGCCGGCGGCAAGTTCTGCGGCGTTGACTCTGAAATGCAGATCCTCGCCGAGACCGGATGCTATGCGGATTTCACTTTGCCATCGGCCCCTGATCGTTCACAGGTCCCGCGGCTCAATTCGATCTATCAATGCGGAAATCCCCTGGCGGAAGCACGGCCGCATCGCTCCGGGCCCGGTCTTCGCATAGGTGATGAGCCGACATTGCCGATAATCTTTACCGGGCCTTTGGTCTTCGATTGGACCAGGCGTTGGCACGGCGTGCCGGTGCCACGAATTGATGACGGAGCGTTGGCCCAGAATTACCCTTTGAGCCTGGATCGCCTGCAGCGTTGGCGTGAAGCACATATTTCTATAGAAGGCCGGCCCGAATGGGTGTTTATCAAACTGTATTCCCATGGGTTCTTCGAATGGGACCAGGACGCCATGATCGGCGAGCAAATGAAACGATTCCTGAGTGAGGCCATTGAGTTCGGCGAGCGCACCGGGCGGTTCAAGATTTGTTTTGCAAGTGCGCGGGAAGCATTTAACATGGTGGTGGCCACACTGGACGGAAAGCGTGGCAACCCGGGAGATTATCGGGACTATCGACTCCGGCAGATTATGAAGGAGTCGAGCGAGATCCGAAGAGTGGCGCAGGAAAATCCGGCGGCAGTGGCCTAATCGGCGCCTAATAATGATTCGCACCAAAGACTACGAGCAAACTTCAGAAGGTACGCGGCCGGCGGCCGAGCAATCGACCGCTGCTCGCCTGTGTGCCGAACTGGAAACCGAAGGTATCGTGGTCCTGCCGAGTTTGTTGACCGACGAACAACTGCGTGGGATGCAGCAGGCCTTCGCTACCAAGCTGCGACGATTGCGTTGGAACAACTTTGATGGTTATCAAAAGACCGAACTCTATCGGCACATGGTCGAAGACGTCCTGCTTCTCGATCAGGGCTTTGTCGATCTCGCGATTCATCCACTGCTCAAGCAGATTCTAAATCTCTATCTCGGCGACACATATGAATTGACCGAAGCGAAGGGCTGGAAGTCGCTGCCCACTAAAAGAGACTTTCATGGTTGGCATGGCGATGCCTGGTACGATCAAAAAACGATTCAGGATATTCCGAGGGAAGTAAAACTGGCGTTCTATCTAACCGATGTTCGCAGCGGGGCTTTCAACTATGTCCGGCGAAGCCAGCGCCGGCAACACCCACGGCCAGTGCGCAATCCCGAGGTTGAGAATTTTCCCGCATCACAGATCCTCGAGGTAGCCGGCAGGGCGGGCTCCGCATTCTTGTTCGACACATCCGGCATTCACCGGCAAGGGGTGCCGATGTTAGAGCCGCGCCGCGCTGTATTTTATAACTACCATGATCCTTCAGTGGCCTTACAGAAAGAGGACGTGGATTATTATCGCTATCATCCACTGCTCTTGAATGCGGCGTTTCTTGGAGATCTAACTGCCGAGGACCATCGCATCCTCGGCTTTGGAAACAAAAAGAATTTCATACCTGCCTTTGAGCGGATCATCAGTCCGCCGGCTCTTCATAACTTCTTTGGGGCCGCTCTTAACGTACAGCTCCGTGTGAGCAATCTTCGCGAAAGAATTGTGGCGAAGTTAAGGCATGTGTTTGGCCAAAGTTAATTGCCACACCACTCCCGGAGTAAGCAGCACGTAAGCAACATGCAACGAAACCCACCCATCATGGATTATGAGCCTGTGACCCGGTCAGGCCCTGCCGGGGCCCAAAGGGACGACTTTGACGGTGATGGATTTGACGATCGCGGATTCGACGATCAACCTCTGCGTCCTGAACCAGGATTGGCAGAGTCTCGCCAGTTTGACGCTCGTCCGAGTCCGGTGGCGACGCCAAAGTCGCAGTGGAAGAGGGCCCTGCCCAGACGTATTCACGGGGTTAGCTTTGCTGGTCTGTTCCTCTTCATGTTTTTCATTTACTTTCGCCCGTACGAGCTTTCTCAACATTTAGACTTTTTAAAGAACGCCGCGTTTTGGATTGCCGTACTGACCATAGCGATATTCCTGCCAACCCAAATGGGTTTAGAGAAGAAACGGCGCGGGCGACAACCTGAAGTTTTCCTGGTGCTGGCGCTCCTGCTGGCGGCCCTGCTCTCGATTCCGGGTTCGCTTGATACCCCCTGGGCCTGGACCAGCTGGATCGAATATTCAAAAGTAGTTGTAATGTTTGTGGTGATGGTCAATGTGGTCAGGACCGAAAAGCGGTTGAGAGCATTGCTGTACCTCGCGCTGGTCGCGAGCTGCGTGATGGCCACGGCCGCCGTAAATGATTACCGGTTGGGACGCCTGCTTGAGAGCGGCCTTCGGATCGAGGGAGTGATTGGCGGTCTCTTCAGTAACCCCAACGACCTCGCCCTGCACCTGGTAACGATGATTCCACTTGCCGTCGGTTTGTTCTTTGCTTCAAAGGGTCCGGCGAAAAAGTTGATTTTTGCGGGCTGCGCAGTGCTGTTCATCACGGGCGTGGTGGCAACTTTTTCGCGCGGCGGTTTTGTCGGGTTGGTTTGCATTATGGCAGCGCTGGCCTGGAAGCTTGCTCGCAAGAACCGGATTCTGTTTGCAATCGGCGGTCTGGGCCTGGTTCTCGTGGTAGTGGTCGCCGGTCCCGGAGGCTACCAAAGCAGAGTTACAGAGGGGACAGATGCCTCGGCCGTGGCCCGCACGGGAGAATTGAAGCGATCTGTATTTCTGATGACCCGGCATCCCTTGTTCGGTTTGGGAATGAATAATTTCATTCTGTTTTCGAATACGAGCCACGCCAGTCACAACGCCTACACTCAGGTTGGATCTGAGTTAGGCATCCCCGCCATGGTGATCTACATTCTGTTTCTGATCACGCCACTTAAACGCCTCGGGAAGGTCCGCCGGCAACTGGAATCGACCCGTTCTCGGGGCCGCTATTACTATCTTAGCGTCGGCATCGAAGCGAGCCTTATCGGCTATATGGTCACCAGCTTTTTTCTGTCGGTGGCATACCTATGGTATGTCTACTTCCTGGTCGGTTATGCGATCGCCTTGCGCCGCTTGTCTGAAGAATCTCCTGAACTCCCGGTAACGAAATCGACCGCCAATTAGCAGTTTGATCTTTTTGAATGAATACCCTGGGCCGCCGAAAAAGCGGCCACTCCCGATTGTTAGCCCCGACGAAAATTCTTAGGTAAGCATGGCATTAAAAGAAGCCCAGCTTTCTGTGGGAGCATATCAGAACACCGATCGTGGAGATCGCGCGGCGCCTGGTCGTGCAAACCGCGTTCATTGCTTTCTGGTTTTGTTGCTCGACAAGCTGGAACAAATTGTGCGCTCAGACGAACTCCCAGCCGGCGACAACCTTTTGGATTTTGGCTGTGGTAACAATCCCTACAAGGCCCTGTTTAGCGAGAAGTTTACTAATTACATTTCTGCCGATCTTCCCGGTAACGAACGGGCTGAAGTTATCATCCGGAGCGACGGCACCTTGCCCTCATTTGACGACAGCTTTGATTGCGTTTTGTCTTCACAGGTGCTCGAGCATGTGATCGATCCTGCGCTTTATCTTCGAGAGGCGTTTCGGGTCTTGAAACCCGGAGCTTCATTAATTCTTTCCACGCACGGATGGTGGGCCTACCATCCCGATCCCTGCGATTATTGGCGTTGGACGATTGACGGTTTGCGGCTGCAACTTGAGACCGCAGGTTTTGAGATCGTAGTAACGAAAGGCGTCTTTGGCCCGGAGTCGGTGGCTCTGCAGCTATTGCAGGATTCGACGTTTTATCGCTTACCCAGGCTGATGCAACCGGCCTATACCTGGTTCTTCCAGAGAGTTATCTGGCTCATCGAACGACGAAGTCCAGATAAGCTTTCAGAGGACGCGAGCATTTACATCGTCCGGGCCCGAAAGCCGATGTAGATCTTTGTACTGTGGTAGATAGATCTAAGTTTCTCTGAAACATATTTTGTAATGATGACGAATCAACGAGTGGACACGCCGGCTGCAGGCAATGCAAAATCGCTCTGCATTGTTACGCCCTACCCGCCGTCCCCGACAGAGACTTTTATTCGAGCGCACGCCCAACGATTGCCGTTGAAGACCGTGATTGTTCACAGCTGGCGGCCGAGCATCGGCGACCATACAGTACTATCCTATCCGCGACTCGTTTATCACAAGCTGAAGCGAACGCTCTTGCGCAACGATCACGAACGCGAAAAGACCGCCGCTTATCTAAAGGTTTTTCGAAAATATGACGTGGTCGCGGTGCTGGCTGAATATGGCGGTTGTGGAGTTTGGTGCGCCGAAGCCTGCCGCCAGGCTGACGTGCCGCTGATTGTCCATTTCCACGGCCACGATGCGAGTGATCGCGAGATTCTCAAAATGTTCGAAGACACCTATGCGGGAATGTTCGAACAGGCGGCCGCCATCATCGCCGTCTCGCACGCTATGCGAGAAAAGTTAGTCACGCTGGGCGCTCCGCGAGAGAAGATTCACTATAATCCGTGTGGCGTTGATTGCGAAAAATTTGGTGGCGCTGATCCTGACAATGCTCCGCCGGTATTCATTGCGGTGGGAAGCTTCAGAGAAAAAAAAGCCCCTCATCTGACTATTACCGCCTTTAGCCAGGTCCATCGAGCTTATCCGTCAGCGCGATTGCGAATGATTGGCGAAGGAGCTCTTTTGAGCGAATGCCGAAAACTGGCGAGCGACCTCGGAGTATCGGACGCTATTACTTTCCTGGGCGTACAAAACCATTTAGTGGTTGAAGAGGAAATGAGGAAGGCGCGCTGCTTTGTGCAGCATTCGGTAGTTGCGGCGTCGGGCGATTCCGAAGGCACTCCGGTGGCAGTCCTGGAAGCAGGAGCTACTGGTCTGCCCGTTGTTTCGACGAAGCACGGCGGGATTCCGGATGTCGTCATTGAAGGTCAGACGGGTTTTCTGGTTGATGAATGTGACGTTGAAGGAATGGCTGAGCGCATGTTGCGCTTAGCACGCGATCCGGCACTGGCGGGAACGATGGGCAGGAACGCACGAACACACATCGCAACTAACTTTTCAATGGATCTGAGTCTGGGCCGGCTGTGGTCCATCATTGACTCTGCCATTAAATCACGGCGCAATGGCGTTGAGTAAAGTTCGATTTCGAATGACTCGGAAAAAATAAGGATGCCTGTTATTTAACTCATGAACTGGACTAACTTACACGAATATCCGAAACCCGAAGTCGAGACGGCGTGGCGCGACTTTTTGGCACGCGCAGATTTTTCGGCGCATTACGTATCACCTGAATACTTTCTCGAGCCCTTTTTTCGTGAGAAAAAACCCTTCGCGGTCCTCGCCTGGGATGAAGGCAAAATGGTTGGCGTTGCAACGGGGTTACACGAATCGGGACAAGTTCATTGCGGATTGAAATCGCGACCCCAATGCTGTTTCGACAAATCAGCTGAGCCGGGTATTGTCGCCGCGAACCTGGCTGAAGGATTGTTGGCCGAGGCGGGTTCCGAGACGTTGATTACTCTCTACTCGATGTCTTCGCTCGACGAACTGATCGCGTTTGGCTATCGCTGCGAAAAGCAGGAAGGTGTGGTGGTGCTTGATCTCACCCGCGGAGCCGATGCTCTATTCAAAGGCTTTTCCAGTAACAGACGCACCAATGTTCGCAGCGCGATTAAGAAGGGAATCGAAGTCTCGACGGCGAGCACGCGCGAAGACTTTGAGGCGTACTACGACGTCTACGCAAAATGGTGCGTGCGGAAGCAGCAGGAACCCGTCCGTTTTGAAACTTTCGAACAAGCGTTGCTGCTGAGCAAGAACCGACGGCTCTTCCTGGCGCGCTTTGAAGGAAAAGTTATTGCGGGCGTGGTGATACGTCTATCGCCCGGGGGGATGATTGAATACGCAGCGAACAGTTCGCTGGAGCAGGATCTCAAGCTCAAACCAAATGATCTTTTGCATTGGCGAGTGATCGAGTGGGCCTGCAGCGAAGGCTATACGAGTTACAACCTCGCCGGAGCGCATCTGTTTTTACGAAAGATGGGCGGCACGATCCTTCCTGTTTACCGCTATCGATTCGACCGCACCTGGCTGCGAAGGCATGAACTGAAGGAAGCACTGGGGCACTCTGGCATGAAGATCTATCACGCGCTGCCGGCCGGGATTCAGAATCGGGTAAAGCGTGCGTTGAAGCGGGAAGAGTAAATTCCTTGGCGCGGTTTGCGTCTTTGCTGGAGGATTCTCAAGGGCGACAAAAATTTCGCAAAGACGCAAAGGATTCATACCTCAGTGCGGTAAGTATTGTGATAGGTCGAGTGCTCTACGCACTTGAGCGTCGTCTCAGTCTCCACCAAATTGCCGTGAAATGCTGCCGTGTAAAGCAAAATCACGTCGCGCGGATTTGAGGCGAGCGACTTTTGCAGATTGCGAAGCACCGGGACCAACACGCCCGGGCCAAACGGGTTCGCGAGAAAAAGCACCAGAGGGCCGGGAGGAAACTCAAACGCTGTGGCGTCTCCATGGATAGCCTGGACCTTTTTACATTTCTGAGAGCCGCTGCGATAGTCGCGAATGTTTTTGCCGGCGACCTCATGAAGTTCCCGAGCGAATTCCACCCCCACAACTTCACGGAAAGGGAACTCAGAAGCGACCAGCAGCACTCGGCCCTTCCCTGAACCCAGGTCCACAAAGGTATATTGGCTGTAGTCAATCTTGAGCCCACCCAGTACTTCAAACAAAAATTTTGGATGGGAAGGATGGTAGAAAACTCCATGGGTGGCGTTTTCACCGGTGATGGTCAAGCCTTTGAGCTCAGCCGTGCCGCAGGTCTGCACTCCGTGCCGCCAGTCAAACATACGGCACCGCGCTTCACCCACGAAGCTTCGCAGAAGGTCTAATAACATCTGACGTACTTAGCCCACCCGCGCGCCGCATGTCAAGCACGCTTTTGGCGTGCGTAGTCGGAATGAGGTCAGTACCACCTGCGGTAGCGGGTGGGTTGTCGTTGGAGCAGCAATAACGCCGAGACGATCTGGTTTGCCCAGCGATCTTGTTCGGGAGCGGAGCCACCCGCTGCCGCAGGTGGTACTGACCTCATTGCCTTCGACCCGCCCCTTTTTTGGCAACACCTTAATGGAGCACTACCGAAAAATAATAGCAGTTGCCTTTACCGCGCATTCGACTCATTATTACCAGGGCAATGCATGCGAAGTCGAATGACGGTCGCAGCCGCTCGATGCAAATGCCGGACACTGTAAGTGAATTGACAAGACCAATCCATTTACTCGCCGTTTCTTTCTACTATCCTCCAGCCAACAATCCGAGGGCGGTGCAGGTGGCGCGTCTCCTGGCGGGGTTGAAATTTGCCACAGTGCTGGTTTGTGGCAATGAATATGCTGCGGACGATCGCATTGATCACAACCTGAGTCCGCGCGCTGAAGACTTCCTGGAGAAATGTATCAGGGTCCCGTTTTCGCAGCCCGCCTGGAAACGAGCTACGGCGAAAGTTGCTTATCAATTCAACATACGGTTGTGGGAAAAGACGCCCGACCGATATCGCGACTGGAAGCCCGCAGTTTTGCACGCTATAGAAAATTTCAGCCGTGACAGTAATTACCACCCCGATGTCCTGACCACCTTTGGAACTCCCATGAGTGATCACCTGATCGGTTTGGAACTAAAGAAAAAATACGGCGTGCCTTGGATTGCGCACTTCAGCGATCCGTGGGTAGAGAATGAATTCAAAGGTTACAACTCTTTTACCAGAGGTATTAATGTCGCATTGGAGCGCAAGGTGGTGGAAGCCGCCGATCGCCTGATCTTTACTTCCGATGAAACTGTGGCGCTGGTCATGGGCAAGTATCGGGACGAGCTGAGATCAAAGACTCGGGTGCTCTCGCACGCGTTCGAATCAGGGCTGTTCGATCTCGCGGAGCAGCAGTCCGGCTCAGGAATCGTCATTCGCTATGTGGGTGATTTGTACGGACGTCGTACTCCGGCACCGCTCTTTCACGCACTCGCGGAAATGGCAGCCGCGGACCCCGATCTTCTCAAGGACGTGTGTTTTGAATTTGTAGGCTCGATCACCGACTTCAAGCTGAGTGAAGTGGGTTTCGATCGGTTACCTGACGGTCTGGTGAAATTCCAGCCCACGGTCGATTATCTGAAAAGCTTATCGCTTATGTCATCCGCTGATGGTTTGTTAGTGATTGACGCCCCGGCTGCGACCAGCGTGTTTCTGCCGTCGAAGCTGGTCGATTACATTGGCGCCGGGCGTCCGGTGCTGGGCATCACGCCTCCAGGCGCTGCGGCAAAGTTAATCAACGAACTGGGTGGTTGGGTTACAGACCCGACCGATAGCGGAGCGATTGGCAAGGCGGTCCGCGCCTTTATTACCCATCTTCGCCAAAGCAAGTCAGAAGCGCGAACTGATTGGGGAAACCCCATGGTGCGACAGAGATTCGATGCCGGCGCGGTGGCAGCGAGATTCGAAGGGATCGTTGAGGAACTGGTACGGTAGCATCATGCGTCGTAGGAATCGCGGCGATGAGGCAAGAGTCTGGCTTCATCTCATTCTCATCCGGGTTCAACCGGTGACTGGGGGCTCCTTTGATTCTTCAAGCGCTTCAACGGTTTCTAATCTCTGGCGAAAATGTAAACCGTTAAAACGGGTAATGGAGTCTTGGTGGAATTAATCACCCGGTTGAAACCGGGTGAGAATGAGAAGAAACCGTTCTGACAGGACACTATGCTCAAAGTCATAAATGTCGTCGGCGCGCGACCTAATTTCATGAAGGTTGCACCCATTGTAAAGGCAATGGAGCGACGGCCCACGCAGTTTGCTCCGCTGGTCGTGCACACCGGACAGCACTATGACCCGGCTATGTCGGATGCCTTCTTCCGCGATCTTGACTTGCCCCGGCCGGATAGATACCTGGGAGTTGGCTCCGGTTCGCATGCCGCTCAAACGGCGGCAGTAATGGAACTGTTCGAGCCCGTGGTGCTCGAGGAGAAACCGGATTGGGTGCTGGTCGTTGGCGACGTGAACTCTACTCTGGCGTGCGCGTTGGTTTGTGTAAAGCTGGGAATCAAAGTTGCCCATGTCGAAGCCGGACTGCGCAGTCGCGATCGGTCCATGCCGGAAGAGATCAATCGCTTGTTGACGGACCAAATAGCGGATGTGCTCTTCACCCCTTCATCCGATGGAGATGAAAATCTGCGCGCGGAAGGAATTCCGGCAGAACGAATTCATCTGGTCGGCAACGTCATGATCGATTCGCTCTATCTGCATCTGGAGCGCGCCAGGTCTTCAAAGATCAGAGAAGATCTGGGCGTGGCAAATTCAGACTATGCGGTGCTGACACTACATCGCCCTTCAAATGTTGATGACCCGGAGACGTTTGCCGGCATCATCAAAGCCCTGGGAGAAATAAGCCGGCGACTCCCCATAATTTTTCCCGTTCACCCGCGGACGCGAAAGGCCATCGCGGATCTCGGTCTGACGGAGCTGATAGAGAGTAGCGACGGTCTGCGATTGATCGATCCGCTTGGGTATCTGGATTTCATGTGGCTGTACAGCGGAGCGCGTTTGGTGCTCACGGATTCCGGAGGTATTCAGGAAGAGACGACGGTGCTCGGGATTCCTTGTTTGACTCTGCGCGAAAACACAGAGAGACCGATAACCGTTGAGATGGGAACGAATGTGGTGGTGGGAACTGATCCCACGAGGATTACGGCGGCGGCAGTTGCGGCTCTTGATCGCAGGCCGGATGCGTCGACGCCTCGTGTTCCACCTCTTTGGGATGGTAAGACAGCCGAAAGAATCGTCGATGTGTTGGCGGCGATTGGATGAGTGAGGTTTGATTTCAGCGTTGGTGAAATCAACCACCGATCTAATAGCCTGCTGGCAAGTACAGTAAGGAAGGGGACCCTGTCCCCGCCACAAGTTGGGCATATTGATGTAGAGTGACACCCTTAACTCTGTCAGATCAGGAATGGTCTTTTGTTGATTGATTGTCATGCCGCTGAGAGCGGGGACAGGGTCCCCTTCCCAACTTGTCCGAGGCCAACCAGACTTTTTGATACTAAGAGATGAGTTCTGACGCGAGCCCGGGATCTTACTTTACCAGTTGAATTACTTTGACAGGGGAATAGTGGCCCAGCGAGGGGAATCTCTCGAGCAGTGCCGCGTCCCATCTGAGCGACGCCTGGGCGTAACGTCGCACCAAGGGCAAGAGATTGATTAGCGATGAAGTCGGCAAAGAGAAGGCCCGCGAACTATATGACGAGCAGCCGGATCCGAATTCTTTCAGCTCACTATCAGTCAAGGGACGCTCAAATGGAGACACGTCCGGCGAAGTATAGGGCACGAGGCTGCGAGCTATTTTCAGCACCCGGGAATTGCGCACCGGCTCCTGGAAGATTGCCACGCCGCTACTCTTGAGCAGGCGTTTGACCTCGGCCGAGGCCAGCGCGAGGTCCAGATGATGGAGGATGGCAATACCAACCACGACATCGATTGATGCGTCGGGCAAGGGAACATTGTGAGCAGAGCCTACTATGAAGTCGACACCTGAAGTGATCCCATGCACAAGCAGTCGCTGGCGTGCGACCTTGATCAATTCCGGCGAAAGATCCAGGGAAATCACCTGTGCGCCCCGGTTTGCCAACAACACTGTGTTGACTCCGTCACCGCAACCATATTCAAGAATCGTTTTGCCGCGCACGTCCCCAAGCAAATGAAAAACATATTCCAGAGGATAGACGGTATCCGCCGGAGGACTCATGTACCGATCAACGTTTCTGGGGGTCGCGAGGGCGTCGGCGCTGTAGGTTTGAGAGGCTTCGCGCGCGCTGCGTTCCTTTTCGGCGCGCTCCCATTCCTCAATTGCAGTACTCATTCGATGAAAGCGAATCTTTATATTTGCCGCTCAGCAGCTCGGAGTCACGAGGGCAGTGGGAAACAGTTTATACTGGAACGCGTCTGAATGAGTCAAATTCTTCGATCGACCCAGGCATCCAGCTTTTTCGCATGTTCCGAATGGATCAGCGGGAGGAGAGTCAGCGTTCCGGCCCAGCATAAAAGATCAAGAGTAGTTATTGCGGCGATTGGCATCGGCGCCCTTGCGATTCTCTGTCTGGTGGTCTTCCTAACAGCGAGAATGAGCGAGCCGGTTCGATCTCTGGGACCGTCAGGTAAGTTGGATCAGATTAACGTGGACGCCAACGGCGATCTGCAGGCAGCACTGAAGTCGGCCAAATTTGGGGACACCATAATACTCCAGGCGGGCGTCACTTACTCGGGTCCTTTTGTCCTTCCTTACAAAGGGCCGGGCAGCGGCACCGATGCGGACTACATAACCATTCGGACCTCTGACCTTGCCGGGATCTCGAGTGAAGGCGAGCGGATCAAGCCTGGACAGCACGCGCGTGCTTTGCCCAAAATAGTTTCTTCAAATTCACAAGCACTGAGTGCCGAACCACAGGCGCATCATTTCCGTTTCATTGGAGTTGAATTCTCACCGGCCGCCAACTCCAAATATGTATACAACCTGATAGATCTGGGAAACGCGGAAACGGAGTACGCGCAGTTTCCGCATCACCTGATATTCGATCGCTGCTATGTTCACTCAACCGGCCTGGGCAAAGCGCGGCGGGGCTTTGCTCTGAACAGCGCTGAGACTTCGGTAATCAACTCGCACGTCTCCGGGTTTGCCGGTGAGGGTGACGAGACTCAGGCTATTGCCGGCTGGAATGGCCCCGGCCCATTCCACATCATTAACAATTATCTGGAAGGCGGCGCTGAGGTACTTATTTTTGGCGGCGCCGATCCGTCCATCACAAATCTGATCCCCTCGGATATCGAGATTCGCCGGAATTATTTTTACCGGCCGCCCGAATGGGCCGGTAAGGTGACGATGAAAGGGAGCTTCGAGCTGAAGAATGCGAGACGTGTGATTGTTGATGGGAACGTTATTGAGAGCAGCAATCCGCGTCAGGCCGCGTTTGTAATCACCGTTCGCAATCAGAATGGTAAAGCACCCTGGAGCACGATCCGGGACGTGCAGATCACCAATAACATTTCCCGTCATGCGAATGCCGGCATGAATTTTCTGGGAAAGGACGATCAATTTCCCAGCGTGGAAGCAAAGAACATCAAGATAGCGAATAACTTGTTTACAGACCTGGAGTCGCCAGGAGACAGTACTTATTTTCTGCAGGTAAGCGGCGGAGATTCATTGACTGTCGAGCACAACACGGTACAGCAAATAGGAAACATTCTTTCCGCCTATAACAACCCCTCGCGAAACTTTGTGTTTCGCAACAACATCATTCAGTACAATCTCTATGGTATTGCTTGTTTCATTCAAGGTGCGGCTTGTCCGGACGTTCCTTTTTGTAATTGCTTTCCAGGCGCCACGGTAAAGGGAAATGTTATCGCCGATAATAGGAACCAGTCAGCAGCCAATCAGATTGAGAAGAGTTTTCCTCCCGGAAACTTTTTCGTCGCTTCCTATGACCAGTTTGGTTTCAATGACTACGCTAGAGGTAATTGGCGGCTTGCAGCCGGCAATAAGTTTCGCAAAGCGGCGACCGACGGCAAAGATCCCGGTATTGATTTCGCATTGTTTGAAGCATCCGGAGTTAACCTTGCCGTACAGGGCACCGGCCGTAAGTAAACTAAGCGCTGAAAAATAAGCTGACTAGATGAAAGATTCGATGAGAGTTGTTTCGGTCTTTGGAGTAGATCCCATTCGCATAGGGGGCACAGAGACTTTTGCCCGCGAACTATCGACGCAGCTGCAGCAACGGGGCTGGGAAAGTGTTTTGGTTTTCCTTAGCGAACCCCCCGACGACGTGCGGCAATTCCTCAGTTTGCCGAATGTCACGATTGAAGTGCTCGAGAATTCAATCGATCTCAATTGGAAAGCAGCGAAGGATCTGGGACGAATTCTGCGACACTACCGCCCCGATATTCTCCACCTTCATTTCACCGGTTTTCTCGGTATTTACCCGTGGGTAGGACGACTGTGTTCGGTAAAGAAAATCTTTTTTACCGACCAAACCTCAAGACCTGAAGGTTATGTTCCGCGGCTTGCGCCCATCTGGAAAAGGGCGGCGGTGAGGCTAATCAACCTGCCGCTGACGAAAATCACCTGCGTCAGCAACTACGGATACCACTGCCTGACGACGTTGGGACTGCTGCCAAAGGGACGCTTTGAAATGATCTATAACAGCGTAGATCTCTCTCGCGTCGATCCCAACCCGACGTTGGCCGCGGAGTTTCGACGAAGATTTGCGATTCCGGATAACCGGGTCACTGTCGTCCAGGTTAGTTGGATAATTCCAGAGAAGGGAATTGTGGATCTGCTGAAAGCGGCGCGCACCGTGATCGCCCAAAATCCCGACGTGCATTTTGTCTTCGTTGGCGAGGGCGCCTATCGCGAGGAATATACCCGCGCAGCAGAAGCAATGGGGATCGGCGATCATGTGACCTGGACCGGTCTGGTTAAGGATCCGTTTGGCGAAGGAGTCTATGACGTCGCCGATATAGTGTGTCAGGTTTCCAACTGGGAAGAGGTCTTCGGCTGGGTCATTGCAGAGGCGATGGCTTATGAAAAACCGATCATCGGCACACGCGTAGGCGGTATCCCTGAACTGATTGAGGATTCCGTGTCAGGCTATCTGGTTGATCGCGGAGATGACCAAGCGATGGCAGAGAAGATCCTTAGGCTGGCCGCTGATGCGGACTTGCGTAAGCAGATGGGGAAACGCGGAAAAATTATTGCTCACGAAAAATTCGATCTGGCTAAAAGCGTTGCAAAGTTGATCGAATGTTATGGGATCTAGCGTGGCACGGGCGTCCCGCCCGTGAAGCTGCGCAGGGTTCAAGTGAAAATGAAGCAAGAGTGTGGCGCGAGGAACATGGGCAGGATGCCCATGCCACTTAATTGGCAGGAGGCCCATGCCACTCAATGGGCAGGATGCCCATGCCACGATTAACTGACCGGCCCAATCGATACTTGTCCTCCCTCACTCAGCGCCGCATAGCAGCGCAGCACAATCTCCAAATCCCTTCTTCCGTCTTCCGGTGGTGAAACCGGCGCGCGCTCTTCTGCAACGGCGGCGAGGAACTCTCTAATTTCACCCGGATACCCTGAGCCCTCGCTCTCCGGCAACTTGATTCGTACGCGACCAAATTGCGGCCGCATCAACTTCTCCTGAAGCCAGTAAGGTCGGACCAGGGACAATAGCCGGGGAATAAAAGGCGGGTCGATCGGATAGAGATCGATAAACGACGTACCCGGCCACAGATGGATGGTTCCCTTTTCACCGGCAATGACAATGTCGGGAAGCAACCCCCGCGTTGAAGCCCAACTCAGAAACATATGTCCTTGCCAGCCCGCCGCGCTTGAAAACAAAACCTGAACGCTGTCCTCTCCGGAAATCTTCGTATCAATCTGCATCGCCCTGGAAGCGATAGCGTTACTTGGTTCGCCCATTAACAGTCGTAACGCTCGTACGTAGTGCACGCCCATATCCATCAACACGCCGCCCCCCATTCGTTCTGCCTGGGCGGCCCAGCCACGCGGTCGACGGACGCCGGCGGCATTACCAAAGAAGTACAGCGGCTCGCCTACGTCTCCGGCCAGGATCCGCTTTACTGCTTCTTTAATGGCCGGACGAAAATGCATGTCTTCGGCAACCATTAGAATCGTGCCGGCCCGCCGGGCGGCGAGAATCATCGCATCCGCGTCGGCGAGACTGGTAGCTATTGGTTTTTCCACCAGTGCGTGCTTGCCCGCGGCCGCGATCATCTCCACCGCGGATCGATGCACATCGTGAGGTAAAGCAAGCACCAGGGCCTGAACCCGCGGATCGGCAACAGCCTTCTCAATACCGAGAAAATAATCTTCGGCGTCGACGGCCTTAGCCAGGCGGGCCGTCTTGTCCGGATTACGACCGCACACAAAGAGCCTGGCGGAGGGACTCGCCTGTCGCAGTAGATTGCAATGAAAAGAACCCCAGCCGGTGCCCACGACGCAGACGCCCAGACTCTTTGAGACCATGCGAGGCGTGGGCGGCGGCTTTAGATAGCGGCTCTGGTCCAACAATCCATAGCGATTGATGGCGGCAATCTCTTCCTCGGTAGCGCCGGCTTCTTCATAAGTGTTAAGCGCAATATTGGGAGGCGGTGGCGGCTTCAATTTGTAGAAACTTTTTTTCAACACATCCAGCGCGCCTGACTTAGCCAGGACCGTACGCAACCGTTTTTGGAATCCAATAAAGCGCACCGGCCCACCGGAAACCTCGCCAAAGAGCAAGGGCCTCTCATTCTGGAGCTCAGGGTTAGCGCGCGCTTCCAGCACTCTCGATATGTAGAGTTTCCGATCGCCCGCATCGACGGCCTGCTCGACTTCACAGAACAAAGTCTTGAGCGCTCCCTGGATAAAAGGAATGTCATGCTCGTCTTCAAGCAGGACCAGATCGACAATCTCGCCGCGATTCTGTTGGCGCCGGCGCACCTTCATTAAGCGAATTATCTGGTCGCGGCTGGACGCAGGCATCACGTTAATGGCAAAGCGAGACGCCCCGCTGATAGCCGTTTCGATGCTGTAGGTGCGGTTGGGATTAACGATGACACGAGGCGGCGCCAGAGTCACCTGGGCAAAAGTTGCTGAGACAAACATGGCCGTCTCGTCATCGCCGCGGGCGCTGAGAATGCCACAAATACCCTGCACTCGCGTGTCCCAGATTGTTCTTCCCGGCCAGTGCATTTTGTGCCCTACAGATCGGATAAGAGTAATTGCCGCAGGTGGGACTTACGCGATTCAATTTCGGTTTGGAAGATGTCTGCGATGAACAGGGTGTGATCCTCGACCGGAACACTCTGCCGGACCGAACAAGCAGTGGAGGCCAGAGCGCCGTTAAGGAACAGGTAACCCTCGGGTCCGGGATACAAATCGAGGCCTGCGCATTTGTCTCGATCGCGACCCGATATCGACCCGCAGGTGTGGGCTATTTCCTTTTGAGTCTGGTTGAGCACGATCAGGCTGAACCGGCCTTCCTCTTCCAAAAGAGTATGCGTATAGGAGGTTTTGGCGATGGAAACCCACAGAGAGGTTGGGTGGTGAGCCACCTCCGAAAAAAAAGAAACCGTCATCGCGTTGGCCCGGCCACCAGTCTTGACCACGACGAGGCCAACAATGCTGGGGACCAGGGAGCCGGAGATGTATGGATTGGACAAAGGTTAAGTAATTTGGGCAATGCGACCAGGGCTTCGGCTACTGGTTCAGTTTGACTTCCCCATCTTGGATCGAGATGGATTCAACCGGGATATTCGGAAGTGGGATAGCGTTTTCCTCCTCTCATTCTCATCCGGTTTCAACCGGGTGACCCGGGGCTCGCCTGTTTTCCCAACCGTTTTAACGGTTTTCACTCAAGCGGCGGTCAAAACCCCTAAAACGGGGGAGGGATTTGAAGGAAGCGCTTACTCTACCGTTTGAAACCGGGTGAGAATGAGATTCGGGCTTATTTCTAACCGAATCGAACTCCCACGAAAGTGGATCCAGTTTTCAAATTCCGTGGCCGACTTTAACAGCACCGGGCCGGCGTTTCAATACCAGCTGAGTTTGCCTTGCAACAGTTAGCGGCGTTTTGGGTCATGACACGGCACATCTCCCGGGCACCTCGGTCCACATGGCTATTGAGCAGGCAGAGGCAGCAAAATTCGGCCCCAAATAGCAAAAATATCTTGACAAACAATGGCCATCATCGTTTAATGAGGGCTGTGGCTATCACCCTGATAGCAAGCTCTTTTCAGTCATAGCGATTGCACCGATAAAGGTAAACCTGTCGCGAGGCAGGGACACAAAGCCGTGAGTCTCGGCGCGCTTGGAAGATTTCGAATCATCCGGGCCGGTCTGAGATTGTCTGGTTGCCGAAAGCGATCGGAGAGAAACCAGCTCTGAGACTCCGCGAATATAACACGCGAGGTTCTTCCCAGCTGTCTCCGAACCCACCAAGCACTTCTGTCGGTGGGTTGCCTCATTTCTTCCGCTCGTAATCATCTTTATTAACAGATTTTCGCCAATCAGTCCTTTCCGTCAGCTATTTAGACGGTAAGGTTTCGCGTGTTCCTATCCTCATATCGCTAAGAAGTAGCGTTGCTCCTTACCCGATGCTGCTATCCGCCAAGCTGCGCAAGTTAACTGGCCCAGTCTTCAGCGCGCGGTTCTGCACTACCGATAGTTCTTTTCCAAAGGTCTCAGACCTTAACCGATAAACGGCACCCCCAGAGTGATCTGGGTCCGCAAAGCCAGGAGTCTCTTGCCCTGAGATCGTCCGGCTACCGAAGTGAGGACGAAAATGTTCTTTGTATCCCGATCCTTTCGACCCCTATCCAAGCGGTCTTTCTTAAAATCATTCTTAACAATTTCGATACTGAGTCTGCTCGCCGGAATCAGCAGCTCAGTCGGGGCCGCGACCATAGTCGTGCCGGCCGGCGCCGATCTTCAGGCCGCTATCAATACCGCTAATCGCGGCGATACGATCATCGTCCAGGTCGCAACATTCCATGGCGGTTTCACCCTGCCAGTGAAACCGGGTTCCTTCAACGGCTCGAACTACGTCACGATCCAAAGCGCTAACCTGCCTCTCCTGCCATCCGCTGCGACGCGCGTCTCACCATCAAATGTAATTGATATGCCGACCCTGTCGGTGAATCAGCCCAACACCGCGGTCATCTTTGCCAACAGCGGCGCCAGTGGCTATCAGTTCATCGGTTTTGAAATCACCAACGACCTGACCGGCAACACCGGTAACGACATAACTTTTGGCATGGTCGATCTATCTTACACAGCCAACAACATCATCTTTGATCG
Source organism: Acidobacteriota bacterium (assembly GCA_025463135.1). Lineage (GTDB taxonomy): Bacteria > Acidobacteriota > Blastocatellia > Pyrinomonadales > Pyrinomonadaceae > JAOAPY01. The sequence continues at coordinate 10,943 of JAOAPY010000026.1, read as the reverse complement.
CTGTGTGGTTCACCCGAAGGAACATCCGACGGCGGCGAACAACTGGCTGACCCGCGGCAAGTGGGCCTTCAGCAACAACAGCAGCTATGTCACGATCAAGAACAGTTACATCTACGACTTCTTTGGACGCGACCCGTATGACTCGCAGTTCAGCAACGGCAGTGCTCAACAGACGCACGCTGTCGCCGTCTCCGGCACTTCGGATCACACTGTAATCGACAACAATTTTTTGGAAGCGTGGTACACACCGATCCTGGTCGGTGGCTCCGACGGTATTCCCTACAGTGTTCAGACTGTGCTCCCCAATCCGGCGCCCACACTTCGTTCAGCGCGACTCTCGAGTGTGGCGGGACTTAGTGTCGGGATGAACATTGCTTTGGATCTGCCTCATTCAGATGATTCCACCAAATGCAGAAATGGAATCACGTTGCCTTGTTGGGCGGTAGGAAGGGTTGCTTCAGTAAACCAAAGTACGGGCGATGTCACCTTTGCCCAGGACTTATTCAACAACGATCGAAATGCATCGCGAGTCGTTCCTTACACGACGCCGGCGGTTCCCGGCCAAGTCGTTTGGGCCGGAACGCAGCCTTCCGACCTGACGGTCACACGCAATACTTTTAATTTGCCGGTTGACTTCAGTACTGTTCATCAAGCCACTAACGGTAACCACCCAAAGGGATTCATCGAAACCAAGAGCTGCCTAAACTGTCGCTTTGAAGGGAATATTTTTGGCGGCTTTCCGGGCACGCTGGCGGTTACTACGGTAAACCAAAACGGGGGTTGTCCCTGGTGCACCTCAGCTAACCTGACCATCAGAAACAACTGGTTCCTGTCTTACACGCAGATGGTGATGTTGTCGCTGACGGATTACATCAGCATTTCGACCCAGGGTCATGACATTCTGGTTGACAATAACCTGGCACTCAACCGGGACGTTACCGATGGCTCTTGCGTCAATGTGAGCGGAGCGGCGGCAAACCTGACTATCACGCACAACACCTGTGTCGGTGGATTTCCGAATTTCAATACCGGTACGTCTTTGCTCGCAGCCGGACCCTCAAACGGAGGCCCGGGAGGCGTTCAGGCTCCCTACTATCAGGTGACTCAAGCAACGGGAGTTACTGTCCGGGATAATCTGGTGGACGCCGGAACTTATACAGCTATTTGTAATATGCCGGCTGGCGGTACTGCATACCTGAATTGTTTCAGCAATCCCACGCAAGATCACAATTTGTTTGCCATGAATGTTCCCGGAGCAAATCCGCTGGGTAATTTCCCGGGATCAACGAACCTGGCAGCCCCGAGCTGGGCGGCGGTTAGATTTGCGGGAAGCAATTCGACGGTTCTCACTGATTGGATGGTACAGGCAACCAGCCCCGCCCATAACGCGGCGAGCGATGGCACGGACATCGGCGTCAACATCAATCAGTTGAATCAGGCGCTGTCCAACGCAGCCATGCCGACACCGACACCGACCCCATCGCCAACTGCGACGCCAACTCCGACGGCGACTCCAACACCGACCCCTACTCCCACACCAACAGCGAGTCCGACGCCGACACCCAGTCCGACGCCGACGCCGAATGCGAGTCCGGCTCCGGGACCAAGCGTCGGCGCCAGGGTAGCGGTCGATATCGATGGTGTATTTATCAGGTCCGGTCCATCGATAATCTACGCGGTTATCGGTACTCAGGGCACCACCGCTCGCGGAACGCTCGATCAACAGTGCCTTTATGATCCTGCTTCGCCTCGCATCTTCTGCCATGTCTCTTTCGACGCCGGCGTAAGCGGTGCATTAACGGTCGAGCATGTGGTTGTGCTGTCTACACCAACACCTACGCCTACGCCGACTCCAACGCCGACGCCTACGCCGACTCCGACGCCGACGCCAACTCCGACTCCAACGCCGACTCCGACTCCGACTCCGACTCCGACTCCAACACCGACGCCAACTCCGACTCCGACGCCAACTCCAACGCCGACGCCGACGCCAACTCCGACGCCCTCACCAAACGTGGCGCCGAGTGTCAATATTGTCTCGCCGCTCAATGGATCAAGTGTCGTTATGGGCGCCAATATTACTCTAACCGCGAATGCCACAGATTCTGACGGCCAGGTCGTGAGAGTTGACTTCTATGCCGACGGCGTCCTGCTCGGCGGCACGGCATCATCGCCTTACACCTTTGTCTGGACCAACGTTTCCAGCGGTGTTTACAGCTTGTCGGCGAAAGCCTTCGACAACTCGGGCGCAACCGCCTTCTCGCAGAGCGTTTCCGTAAACGTGATTAGGTCGCCCGAGAGTGTGAACCATGCGAGGGAACTCGCCAACACTATCGTTGCCGGATTCTTATGGCCCAGCAGCCCTTATGCTGGAGCAGCCAATGGCGAAGCAACACCCGCAACGGCGGTGGCCGCAAATCTCGATGCGCTGGCGGCTGAAATCCAACAGGCTTATAGAGACTTCACGGACGAAAGAAATCTGTTCGGCGACTCGAGCGGGCAAATCGCTTCGCAATTGATGGCTGCATATTATTTCGCGCGCGCCGATGCGGCGCTGGCCGGTCAGACGGGACCTTCGGCAAGTATGAAGGCGCACCTCGAACGCACCATTGGCCACCTTGCTGTCACTGAAGACCTGATGCGTTATGGCCAGATCACTCCAGAGACTATTCAGCTGGCGATATTCGTGAATGCCAGAATGATCCTGACTATCGGCGCTGCAAGATCTGGGCTGGGACCCGTTGCTGATGGACTGGTTTCACCCGCCAGTCTCGGTTCCATTTTCGGCGATGCTGTTGCACCGCTGAGCACGCAAACAAAGTTTGCCGACCTGAACTCCGGTAGTGGCATGCCTTATGAATTGGAAGGCGTCAGTGTTTCAGTGGGCGGACAATCCGTCCCGGTCTTCTTTGTTTCACCCACACGCGTGACGTTCTTTGTGCCGGCGAATCTTCCCCTGGGCGATGCCGAAGTGATCGTAGTGTCGCAGGCTGGTTTCGTATCAAAGGGCACGATTAGCGTTACACCTGACGTAACCAGGATCATGACAATGGCGGACGATGAAGTTGGCCCCGCCCTGGTGGTCAACGATGCAAAGCAATTAATGGAGCAAATGTCGGTCACTACTGAGGTCAACCTTAGCTCCGACAAACGCACGCGCGTCACCTTCTTCGCGACTGGTGTAAGCGGCAGCGCGGCCAACACGGATACGAGCAATGACATATCCGAAGGCAACGCAGTTATTCAGAACCTGTGCGAATCTGTGATCGTCGAAGCTCACACTCAGGACAATCGGGTTTATCAATTGCCGGTGGAGTTTGCCGGCGCGCGCGGCGCTTTGCCGGGATTAGACCAAATCAACGTCGTGCTGGTGCCGCAATTGCAAGGCGCCGGTACTGTTGATCTGACGATCATCGTCAACGGACGACGCAGTAACGCGCCGACGATCGTGGTTCCCTGATAGGGAATCAGAATGATGGTTTGATAAGAGGGTGGCTTCCAATGCGGAGGCCACCCTTTTTTCAGAATCGGGAGCGGTGGCAACCGGATCCTTCACTCAACTGGCAACACGTTTTCTAAACACACAAGCAAATCCGGTTGACTGCAGGATCCGGTCGCTGCCGCTCCCGATTCTGTATAGTTCCACATTCAATCAACTGGATCAGTAACCGCCAAGCTCCACAAATCCTGTTGCTCAAAATAAAATCTACTCCTACGGTGATTCGCAAATTTGACAGCAAGGCTATGAGTGCACTAAAGTGTCGCCGCCTTAGTAGAGTGCAGTCTCACCACTGGTGGATGTCTTCTCAATCATCTGCCGATTTTTCTCACCACTACAACATATTAGGGGCCATAAAAATAGAAGAGTTCGAGACGGCTTTAGGTCTCAAGGAAAGATTGCGATCTGGATTCTTTCCCTGCGCGGATTGCGAATAGTGTGACTGCAAGCGGGAATCTTAAGAAAGACTTTATTCATTGATGAGTTGTCGCAATAACCTTCGAGGATGGTCGGACTTTCGTGTTGCGGTACTCTTTTCTGCGATCGCATTCATAATCTTATTTCTGATCGTATGGGCGCCCGTAGGAATCAAGGCGCGCTCGAGCAATGCTTCGCAAACCGGAGCTCTCTTCAGCACCAACATCCCGGCACGCCTGGACCATTCTCACGGCCAAAAGAGTTTGTTGTTCATTCGGGCGCGCTTTCCCGATGATCCTAACGGAACGCTCCCAACGGACGCGAGTTTAAATACAAATGCCGGCGTGGCGAACTCTGACTTCAGCGCCTATTCCTACAATCAGTTTTCCCTGACGTGGAATGTCGGGCCGGTCGTCACACTGCCTCAGCCCGTAAGTTACTATCAGGGTCTTTCGGGGCGCACCACTGCGGTCCTGGCCGACGCGCGCGCCCTCGCCCTGGCCCAGGGTTACAACTATTCTCAGTACGACCTGAACATTGTCTACATACCGCGTTTTTATGGAGTCTTCAGCAGCTATCTCACCACTGGAGGCGACTGGTTTTGGCTGGAGCCGGCAGACATTCTGAACAATACCTACGGAATCGAAGGATTCATAGTCGACTTCTATTTGCACATGGCCAATCGGGCCAATGGCTGGCAGACCACGGACGGTACGATCTTTGGAAATTGCACGGGTTGTGGCGCCCCGGCGCCAAGTGGCATTGCCGATCCCTTTGACGTATTTGGGACGGAACAAACGCAATCCAATTTCAACCTGTTCCACAAGAACGAGATGGGCTGGATGCCGCCGGCAAACATTCCCCGCGTCACTACCAGCGGGTCGTATCGCATTCATGCTCAGGATCGTGAGACGGCAATTGATCCAACCAGAATCTATGGTCTGCGCATTCCGGGGTTTCAGTCGAAGGATTATTGGATCGAGTACCGGCAAGGCATTGGGTTGTTGGTGAATTGGGGTGGTGTGATGTTGCTGGATATGACACCCGGCTCGGCATCGGGATTCCTGGATGCTCCCTTGCTGTTGGGGCGAACGTTCACGGATCCGAATGGCAACTCAATTACTTTCGCCGGTAGTGGCGGCAACAACCCAGCATATGTTGATCTGAATATCACGATCGTTGGTTCTTCGCCGACACCTACTCCGACTCCCACGCCGACTTCGGGACCGCCGGTGGGAAGCCGTGTGACCGTGGATATGGATGGTGTGTTTATCAGGTTGGGGCCGTCCATCGTCTACAGTGTTGTCGGTACCCAGGGAACAGGCTCGCGCGGGACGCTGGATCAGTCCTGCGTTAACGATGCCTTCTCGCCTCGGGTCTTCTGTCCAGTTATTTTTGACGCGGGTGTGAGTGGCTCGCTGACAATCGAGCATTTGGTTGTGCTCGCGGTCCCCACGCCAACGCCAACGCCAACACCGACGCCAACGCCAACGCCAACGCCGACACCGACACCAACGCCGACGCCGACACCAACGCCGACACCGACGCCGACACCAACACCAACGCCGACACCAACACCGACGCCAACACCGACTCCGACTCCGACACCAACACCGACACCGACACCAACGCCGATATCGTCACTTCGACTCGTCACCATAACGGGTGACACCGCCGGTCCAGTGTTGGCTTTGAATATAGGTCGTCAAACTTCCGCGACCACGGTATCTGTTATCACTCAAGAGAACTTCAGTAATGATAAGCGAACCCGACTAATGATTTTCGCTTCCGGGGTAGTAGGCAACGCGGCAAACTTTGATCCGAGCAATGATGTCTGGGTTAATGGCGTCCTGATCCCCAATCTTGCCGAGTCGGTCACCATCGAAGCTCATACACAGGACGGTCGCACCTATCGCTTGCCGGTTGAATTTGCGGGAGGCGAGAGCCTAATCGCCGGGCTGGATCATATCAACGTTGTTCTCATTCCCGAGTTGCAAGGCTCGGGCTTGATTGACCTGACCCTCATCGTCAACGGCCAGCGCAGTAATCGCCCCACGATTGTGATCCTCTAACCTCGAAAGCGGAAAGCGGAAGGCAGATAACCAAACTCAGGTGAGTACCACCTGCGAGTTTGATGTCCGATGAGCTTTAGCTTGTCGTAACGCCGCGACAAACTAAAGTTTGTCGGACATTTGCTGCGAAACTGACCCACTACCCGAGAGTAAAGCCACCTTGACATGCTCATTTCATAAGCATAGGGTGAATCCATTGCATTCGGTCTTTACGTGTCTCTAACCAACAATTAGTCCCACGCAAACTCTTCACTGAATTTTTATCCCAGGGGCAGCATCACTCGCGCAGCTCAAACAATCTTCACAGGGACTTGGAACTTCGTTACCTTTGCGGCCTAAATAATCGGACCCTAACGCAGTGTTGAGAGCAAGAGCTGGCCGCGTTGCCTATGTAACTTCCATCACAAGCGGCAACCCAGGCGGTCTGCATTTTACGAGCAGTGCAACTTATGATCTACCCACCGGGCTGGTGGTAACCACCACCGATGAGAACGGCAAGGTCACGACTAACTATTACAGCAGTGATTCGCTACGGCCGAGTTATATTGTTGAACCAAGCGGCCGCGAGATTCATTACTTCTATGACGACAGCCTGATCGCCGATAGCGCGGGACAACGACATTACTACATCAATGTCTCGACCAAAATAGATTCCAGCGGAACGACCATCAACAACTGGACGGATTACTACCGTTTTTATGATGGGCGTGACGCAGTCAAGCAGGTCTTTTATGACGGCACGACTACCGATCCCGCTCTCGCCAGCTGGGACTCTCAAGTCATGCGCTACGACAATATGGGTCGCAATGTTCTGACCACAAACCCGTTTCATACTGGTGGCTACGGCGGTGGCCTCCACGTGAATCCGGCCGGCGGCGATCCCGTCACGACCACCGCGTATGACGTGACCGGGCGTACGACGGATGTGTACACACCAACGGGTGAAGGCAGCACCACGACCACGACCGCGCATGTAAATCTTAGTTACGACACTTGGGACAGTGGATATGACGGGATTCAAACGACTGTCACGGATGCGGCGGGGCGCATCAGGCGCCAGAAAATTGACGTGCTGGGCCGGCTTGTCCGCCTGGACGAACCAGATCCGACTACCGGAAGTCTACTTAACTCGTCAGGCTTACTGAGTCAGCCAACGAGTTATGAATATGACATCCTTGGCAACCTTGAGCACATCAGCCAGGGAGACCAACATCGATACTTCGGGTATGACTCGTTAGGCCGCTTGAAACTCGAAAAGCAAGTCGAGCAATACGCGCCTTACTATACGGTCGGCGACGTTCACGGAAACCATTACTGGTCGCGCAAGCTCAACTACAACAGCAGCGGCCAGGTTACCGATTCCTACGATGCGAAGGGCACACGTACTCATTTTGTCTACGGCGACGATCTGAACAGGTTGACGCAAGTGCAGTACTTTGTTGGCGACAGCAGCACGGCGCAGGGCACGCCCACGATGACCTACACCTACGATCAGACGCGCAACGACGCGCAGAGTCAGCCTTACGCCAACGCTGGCCGCCTTACCACCATTGCTACCGCGCAAGTTGGCTCAACACCTTCGACCTCAACGCAATATGATTTTGACTCCGCTGGGCGCATCGTCGCGCATCGACAAGCAGTCGGCTCGACGACCTACACCTTTGGCTATGCCTACAAGCTCGGTAATATGCTGGCGAGCGAGACCTATCCGAGCGGTCATGTGGCCAGTTATGAATACGAGTATGCCGGCAAACTAAAGAGCGTTAGTCAGACGATTAACGGGACCACGACCACACTTGCCAATGGTTTCACCTTTGACTCGCGCGGCGGCCTCACGGCAGAAACCTGGGGGAATGGCGCCACCCAAACTCGAACTTACAATCGCGCCTTGCAGCCCAGCCAACTGAAGTTGGCGACAAGCTCCGCGGTAATACAGCAATACGATTACGCATACGGCACGTTCGATGCGGCGACTGGAAATGTCGCGGTAGCTGACAACACGGGTCAAATCGGGAAAATCACTTCGACTCTCGGCAGTGGCAGCGGTACTGTTCAGTGGATGCAGGGGTTCAAGTACGACAGGTTGGGAAGGCTTTCCACTGTCACCGAATATCCGACGACGAGTGTCGGCGGCGCGACGAACTTTTCGCAGTCCTACACTTATGATCGCTATGGTAATAAGCGACAGGACGCCAACACTGCGTTGGGCCTGCCGGCGGTGTCGGAGAGTGATTACCAAAACAGCAACAATAATAATCGCTTTGTTTCGACTGTCGCCGCTTATGACGACAACGGGAACGTCACTCAGGATTTCAAGTTTCATGCGCAGACCTACCAGTACGCGTATGACGCCAATGGTCGGCAGACCTCGGCATCGAATGGCACCTGGACAGAAGCGCAGGTATATGGTTGCTCGGGCCAGCGAGTGCAAACGTCCGTCGATGGCGTAACGCGTACGATGGTGTATGACATCTTTGGTCAGAACGTAGCCGATTACAGCTATGTTGGAAGTGGGCTGGAGCGAGAAAACTTTTATCGAGCGGGACAACTACTGGCGACACAGGAATTTCCCACCACACAGAACGTGATTTGGACCAATTTGGTTCGTGTCACGGCCACGGGAAACAGTCTATATAAGACCGCTGCCAACAATTGGGATGGCGGCGCTACCTCGACACAGGCAATTGTATCGGGAGACGGATACGCGGAATTCACTGCAGATTTATTGGATTACGGCATGTACGGCCTTAGTCACGGCAACAGCGGTGAACACTTCTCAGACATAGATTATGCGATTTATACCGAGCGCGCTGAAGGCAAGGTGTATGTTTACGAAGGCGGAACCGGCCTGGGGCAGAAGGCGACCTGGACCAGCGGAGATCGATTTCGCGTGGCGATAGAAGGTGGCTACGTGAAATACAGCAAGAACGGCACAGTCTTTTACTCGCACACCGTAACCCCAACTTACCCGTTGTTGGTTGACACCTCGCTGTATTCGAGCGGCAACACTCTGAGCAACGTGGTCATCTCGGGCGACTTCGCGGGTGCGGGTCTGAGATACGCACTGCAGGATATTCAGGGTACTACCCGCGCCGTGTTGAGCGCTAGCGGCACCGTGGCCGCGCGGCATGACTACTTACCTTTCGGCGAAGAAATCGGCGGCGGAATCGGTTCCCGCAGCGCGCTGTCAGAGTACGGTTGGACGGATGGCAATCGCTGGAACTACGGTATGACTGAACGAGACCAGAAATCAAGGCTGGATCATACGTTGTTTAGAAAGTACGAAGGTTTCTCCGGACGCTGGACTAGCCCTGATCCGTATCGCGGCAGTATGACGATAGCAAATCCGCAAAGCTTTAATCGATACTCCTACACGCAGAATGATCCGGTGAACCTTGTAGATCCTACAGGATTAGCGTGGTGCTTTGATGACCAAACACACAAGTGGGTAGAGTGCGATAACGTCATTGTTGATCGTTGGGAGCCAAGATCTCTTTTTAACTCTTATTTTCTTGACGCTTGGAAGAGCGGGCACTCAATAGAAATAATCAGGTTATTGGAAGGGATGGATCCCAGTAGTACCGTTGTTCCTGAGAAACCCATTCCTGGAGAGACTCTACGATCAATTCAGGCAAAGACTAACGCCTGCTTGAATGCAGCGCTCGGCCGGTATTTGGGAAAGGAGGCTCGGACCCTTGCCAAGCTAGCCGCCGCAAACGCGGCGATGGGCTTGGCCGTTGGCGGTGCATTGGTTTTTGGCGCAGAGGGACTTGCGGCAGTTGAAGGTGCCACGATTATCGATATTGGAATAGACGGACTCTTTAGGGTTGAGGCAGTAGGAAGGGCGGCTGTTTCAGGCACTTCTGCTGTCTATGTTGCTGGGAAGTATTGGACCAGCTTGATTAAAGAATCGTTCGGCAATAAGAGGGATTATCTTAGAGATATTGAGCGATGTCATAGTGACGGCCCTCCAGGCTGACGGAAAGTTGTAAGGCAGGTTATCAAGTTGGGAATGGGGAATCAATGATTGAAAGATCGGTGTACATTATCTTTGTGTTCGGTATTATCAGCGGATTGGCGGGGATACTCTCAGTCTATTGGTGGCCAGCAGTGGCTGGTATTGATTCTTTGCCGGAGCCCCAGCGTGCAATAAGGAGGCAGAAGAGATTAGGGCGCGGTTTCTATACTCTTGTATGTGCCATATCCGGTCTGGTTTTTTTACGAATGCGAGTATCCGGCCCAGTTGAGATGTTATTCGGCGTGATGCTAGTGCGTTGCTTGTTGGAGATTGGTCTAAGAAACTGGAAGCCGAAGATTTTATTCAAACCAAGATGCGTTGCTCGGGACGTGAAAACCGGTCAACGCTTGGGAGAAGTCGTTAGCGAGACTCGCGACTGGTCGCGCGGAACGATTGAGGCATTCAAGGTGAGAACTGATCAAGGTAATCTGATTGAGATGTCTGCGGACAGCGTAACAATAGAGTCGGAAGGATCCTCTGACCAGTACTAGAGTAGAAGGATTGACAAAGTTCCAGAGATTGCTGCTGCACGGGGGTCAATGCAGTACGTGCCGCATCTCTGGGCCACTACTTCGATCGCACTGACATCCACCTCGATGTGCCCACGGCGAGATCTCGCCGGAGATCCTGCGCCCGCCACAGAAGGCTCAACCGAGATTCGCGATCGGGTTTGCGGCAGGATTCACCCTTCCTTCTAACCGCATCGAATGGAACGTGGACAGAAGCACAGGTTTACGATTGCTCAGGCCAGCGCGTGCAAACATCAGTCGATGGCGTAACGCGTACGATGGTGTACGACGTCTTTGGTCAGAACGTGGCGGATTACAGCTATGTGGGCAGCGGGCTTGAGCGAGAGAATTTTTACTGAGCGGGACAACTACTGGCGACACAGGAGTTTCCCACGACGCAGAACGTGGTGTGGACCGGCATGGTCGGC
>JAOAPY010000035.1 GCA_025463135.1 Acidobacteriota bacterium | reverse complement strand
ATGAGGTCAGTACCACCACGCGGTAGCGGGTGGGTCTGCTCCCAACAAGATCGCTGGGCGCAACCAGATCCTCTCGGCGTTATAGCTGCTCCATCACTTACCCACCCGCTACCGCGAGGTGGTACTGACTTCATGACACGGTAGTCGGAGTTTCCACACAGTCGCTTCGGCTCCCGGTTCTGTAACAGGCACATAACACGAGTGGATTAACAGTGAAGAGAGTAGTGAGCACCTGACATTAAGGAAGGGGACCCTGTCCCCGCTGCATCTTGCCCAGCGATCAAGTTAAGAATAGTAATGCAGCGTTGGAAGCTACAAACTCTTGATGATTTCTACCGGAACGAGCGGGGGCAGGTTCCCCTTCCTTACTTGTGAGTTGCTCACTAGATTTTTGATATCATCCTTTATGCTACGCGCATTGTGCGGCCCACGAAGATAAACGGAAGCCTGAAGTGGAAAAGACATGAACATTAATGGCGAGAAGCCGACAGCAGAACGCTCGCTAAGAGTCGAGATAAATCTCTATTACGATTTGCACTTGCCGGCAGTCTGTCCGGCGCCTCTGCTGATCGCGCTGCATGGCTATGGCGCCAACAAGCGGCAGATGATGCGCGAGGCGCGCCTGATGGCGCCGGATAATTTTGCCATTGCGTCGCTGCAGGGATTTCACCAGCACATCAAAGAGCCGAAGGAGACAGGTGGGCCATTGGGGTTTGCGTTTGGCTGGCTGACGAACTTCAAATCCGAAGAGTCTGTTGCTGTGCATCATCAGGCCCTGCTCGATTTGATTGACACTCTCGTCAACGAGGGCGTTGCCGGCGAGCAACGCATTTTTCTGCTGGGCTTCTCGCAAACCTGTGCGCTCAATTTTCGTTTTGCCTTTACGCACGCGGATAAATTGCGTGGAGTCATTGGTATTTGCGGAGGCCTGCCGGGTGATTGGGAAACGAGCGAGCTTTATCGGCCAACCGAGGCAGCGGTGCTTTATCTTTCAGGATCTCGCGACGAGTTCTATCCGCCGGCTCGTGTCGCGGACTATCTTGAGCGCTTGAAATTGCGCGCGCGTGATGTCGAGGTGCGCAGTCATGACGCCGCCCATGAGTATGTGCCGTCGATGCGTGAAGATGTGCGGGAGTGGCTGAGCAGGCAGAATCAATGAGAAGCGAACAGTCCGATCAAATGAGCAGGCCGTTCAGGAAACACCGAAGGCGTTCGCCAATTTCAGCCCAGGGTTTTTTTCAACCCTCGATCAGAATCCCAATCACCACATGAACTCTGAAAGAGTTCGCTAACTTCCTCCCGCACAGTTGGCCAACACCTTCGATGATTACATTCAATTACTTCAACTACACCCGCGGTTGGAACAACCCCGGGCTGGAATTGACGTACGCCTTCGGCGTGAAACTACCGGCAAAAGCTTGTCGGAAAGTGTCCGGTGCATTTATAGTCTGGCGCGCAAACAATACTGGCCAACCATCAAAGGAATCTGGACCATGCGCCGAATTACAACCTCGACGGCAATAGGGTTTTTGGTAATCGCCGTGTTGACGATCCCCATCAAAGCGCAGAGTTCTGCAACGCATGACGAAAAGATCAGCGCCGCCGTGCGGGCCGTGCTTGACGCGCAACGCGATGCCTGGAATCGCGGCGACATCGCCGGCTATATGGACGGCTATGATCGCTCGCCGAAAACGGTTTTTGTGTCCGGAGACAGTGTGACTCATGGCTGGCAGACCGTGCTCGAGCGCTATCAGAAAAACTACAACTCGAAAGAGAAGATGGGCACGCTGACGTTTTCTGATTTGGAGATAACGCCGTCGGGCAGGAATGGAGCCGTGGTGATCGGCAGCTGGCGCCTGAAACGCGCGAGTGATGAACCACATGGCAAATTCACTTTGATATTTCGCAAGACCAGGCAAGGTTGGAAGATCGTTCACGACCACACATCGTCAGCGTAGTTTCAGAGCGCGAAGATACAACTGAGCGCCCAGCTATGCGCCTGTAGTCCAGTCAAACTAATAGCGATGAAGCCTCTGCTGATCCGAATACTTTGACGTTGTTTGAGGGTGTTAGTTTGGCGGACCAAGAAAGCAAAACACCTAACCACGCGCTCGCGACCCTTGAACACGAAGTCGAGGCGCGTAGCTCTGTCTTCAAAAAAGAGCTGGGACTATTCGATCTGGTACTCACGCAGATCGTATTTGTGGTCGGCACTATCTGGGTCGGATGGGCCGCGAAACTGGGTGATTCCCAGAATGTCTTCTGGCTGCTGGCCATCGTTACTTTCTATCTGCCGCTGGCTGCCGCGGTGATTTTTCTTAATAAGCTGATGCCGCTCGAGGGCGGCCTCTATCAATGGGCCAAGCTGGGGTTCAATGATTTTGTGGCCTTCATGGTGGCGTGGAACCTTTGGGTCTTTGCGATTTCAATTCTGGCGGGCATCGGACTCGTAGTCACCACTAACGCCTGTTACGCGCTGAATGTACCGTGGATGAAAGAAGAGAAATGGCTCATCACCGTAGTTAGTTGCGTGCTGGTGATCGCGATGATGGCCGCCGCCGTGCGCGGACTCGGCCTGGGAAAGTGGGTGCATAACGCTGGTGGCGTGATGCTGATGATTACTTTTGCGGCGCTGATTGGCTTGCCGCTGTTCGGGCTGGTGCGCGGAACCGTCGGCGCTTACCACCCGTTCAACGTGAGGGTGCCGGAACTTTCGCTGCTAAACCTGAACGTCTACAGCAAACTCGCGCTGGGGGCGCTGACGGGCTTTGAATACATCGCCATTCTTGCAGGAGAAACCAAAGCGCCGGCCCGCAATATTGGCCGCTCAGTGATTATCGCGGCGCCCATAATTGCCGTGATGTTCATTCTCGGGACGAGTTCCGTGCTGGCGTTTGTTTCGCCGGACAAAGTTGATCTGATTGGACCGATCCCCCAGGTGCTTTCGCTTGGCTTTGGTTCGTTTGGCTGGGTTGGGAAAATTGTTTCACTCGCAATTCTCGGTGTGGTGGTGCGGCAGATTGCCCTGATGAGTATTTACTTTGCGGGCAATACTCGTCTGCCGATGGTTGCGGGCTGGGACCGCCTGCTGCCGGTGTGGTTTACGCGTTTGCATCCGCGGCGCAAGACACCGGTCAACTCGATCCTCTTTGTCGGCGCCGTCACACTCGTTCTGGGATTGGCAAGTTTGATCGGGGTCAATGCGCAGGAAGCGTTTCAATTACTCGACAATGCGGGTGGCGTATTTTACGCGTCGACCTATCTGGTGCTGTTTGCGATACCTCTGTTTGGGATGAAGGCTTTCGGCGTGCGTGCTCCGCTATGGCTCAAGATTGCCTGCGCTTCCGGCTTTCTTGTTTCGCTCCTGTACATCGGTTTTACAATCGTACCTATTATTAAGGTGGAAAGCCGATCCCTGTTTGCCTTAAAGATTATCGCACCCGTGATTATCGCAAACTGTGTCGGCGCGCTGATCTTTTGGCTGGGTAGACGAGGTGTGCCGGCAAAGTGAAGCCTGGGACCGCACGCTTCCAGCGTGCCGAGGCCGCGCTCGAGGCTTCTGTCCGTCAGACGATCGGTTCCCGGAAGGGACAACCTAAACACGCTGGAAGCGTGCGGTCCCTGGTTCTTATCCTGGGAAAGGCAGTGCCTGAGTTGCTTGCCATAATAAATTGTTCACAGCTCGTCACACTGGCGGGGCCGGCACGAGCGCGCGTGGGCCCGGAACTGCGTGAGCTGTCAATAATCAGTGACGGCGCCATGCTGGTGCGCGGTGATCGCATTGAGAAGGTCGGCGCCCGCGCAGAGATCGAGCCACTCATCAACGCCGTCTGCGAAGTCATGGACGCAGGTGGACGGCTGGTCATGCCAGGCTTTGTCGACGCCCATACGCATCCGGTTTTTGCCGGCACGCGTGCCGATGAATTCGCAGAGCGAGTCGCCGGAACCACCTACCAGCAAATAGCTGCTCGCGGAGGAGGAATTCAATCCACGGTGCGTGCGACTCGAGCCGCAACGCAGGATGATCTGGTTGAGATCGCGAAGCGCTATGCCCGTTGGTTTCTGCGCGGCGGTACAACGACCATCGAAGCAAAATCCGGCTATGGACTTAGCGTTGAAGACGAGCTGAAGATCCTGAGGGCTATCAAGCGTCTTGGTGAAGACGCTGAAACACACCTGCGGTATGTTCCCACCTTTCTCGGTGCCCATGAGGTCCCTGAAGAATATCGTTCCCGCCGTGAAGCGTATATCGAACTTCTTATTGAAGAGATGATCCCACTGATCTCTGAGCAGAAGCTGGCGGAATGCTGCGATGTGTTCTGCGAACAGAATGTCTTCAGCGTAGCTGAGTCGCGGCAGATCCTGTCAGCCGCGCGCACCAAGGGAATGAGGCTGCGTCTTCATGCCGATCAGTTTTCGCTGTCGGGGGGCGCCAAACTGGCCGCGGAACTAGGCACTGCCACTGCCGATCATCTCGAACATACTGATGCGGAAGGAATCGGGGCGCTGAAAGCAGCAAACGTCCAACCGGTACTGCTGCCCGCCTCGGTTTACGCGCTCGGCTCGGCGCGGTATCCGGCGGCGCGCGCTATGATTGACGCCGGCTTGGCAATAGTCTTGGCGACTGACTTTAATCCGGGCTCTTCTCCGACCACCTCGATGCCGCTGGTTTTGTCGCTGGCTTCGACGCAAATGAAAGTGCTGCCTGAGGAAGCGATCAGCGCGGTTACAATCAATGCCGCTTACAGCCTCGGCCGTGGCGAGCAGATTGGATCACTCGAAACAGGGAAGTTGGCCGACTTTGTGATCCACGATGTGCAGGACTATCGCCACCTCGCTTACTTTTTCGGCAGGGAGCACGCGTGGAAGGTCTACGTCGGTGGCCGTCCGGCGTTTGCTTTGTAACGCAAACTGTTAGTTTGCGATCGTCGTTTGGCATTCAACGTGGACGCAAACTAACAGTCTGCATTACTGCGCGCGCGCGACCCGCGAGCGGGAGGTCCGAGCCACTAATAAAAAACAATTGACGGCTGCCCACATGTATTTTATTATCCGCTGCAACACTGAAAAGGAGGTGATCAAATAATATATGAGTTCTAATCACAGTGAGGTGGCTGAGGCCTGACCTCTGAACCAGTTATTCGCAACTTGTTAGGATGACGGTTCGGTAGTCTTGCTGTTTAGTGCGGCGACGCACACAGTCAGTACACAGGCCAATCCCAACAGTTTCACCGGAGAGCCGCGCGCGATACCATCGCGGGCGGCTTTTCTCTCGTGCCGGATACCAGCATCAATATTTTTCGTTCCTCGCTACTTGACCGACAAAGGGCCATAATGAAAGATCCAACGCGAACTGTTGGAAGCCCGAAAGGGAAAGCACCGCCCCATCAATACGCGGCATCAAACGCGGGGTCTTGAACAAGGCTCTGCGCGTCGAAGACACTTGATTTCAGTTTTGGAGAAGCATTGCCGATAGGTGAAAAGCCAGTTTTTTACGATCCTGCCGGACGCCGCTGGCGGCGCGTGCGCCGTACCTGGCTGGCGGCCGCGGTCATCGTCACTGGGGTGACGGCGGTATTCATCGCCAGTGTCGTGGTCAAACCACTCTTGCCGGTTTTTGATCTGCGGGCCGGTGCGTCCTTCCCGCGCCCTCAGGATCTCAAGCCCAAGCCTCCAACGCTACCCGCAAATCCACGCGAACAAAAAGCAAAGAAAGCGCAGGAAGAACTGCAGCATGCTCTCGATAAAACAAAGCGAGTAGTGCCGGCCAGACGCGCGCAGGAAATGCCAATCGCACCGCCGCCGACCATACCTCCGCCCGCAATTCCCAAGTCCAGGCCCTTGGCCATAGGTTTTTATATTAGCTGGGACGAGTCCAGCCTCTCTTCACTCGAGCGGAATCTGGACCATCTGGATTGGGTGGTACCCCAATGGGTCCATTTGCAGGACCCGGCCAGGGACGGCAGTCCCATCGGCGTGGAGCTTCACGCTCCCGCGCTTAATCTAATTCGCGAAACGCGGCCACAGATTCGCATCCTGCCGATGGTGCAAAACCTGGTTGACGACAAATGGGATAAAGAACTGCTGGGCCGCCAGATCGCGGATGAACCGGCGCGGCAGCGTTTAGTCGCGGCGTTGACGACCTTTGTCGAACAAAACAAGTTCGCCGGCGTTTGTATCGACTTCGAAGAAATACCGGAACCGATGGCCGCAAGTCTCGATAACCTTCTGCGTTTCATGCAGGAGCTTCATGCAGTGTTTGAGGTTAGGGGATGGACTGTCATGCAGGCCGTTCCCTTCGACTCTTCAGAATGGAAGTACAAGGAATTCGCGGCTGCCAATGACTATCTGATGCTGATGGCGTATGACGAGCATTGGGCTGGAAAAGCGGCCGGCAGCGATCATGGCTGGGGTTCAGTCGCGGGCCAGCCCTGGTATGAGAGAAACCTCGTTGCCCGGATGAAGGAAATCGATCCGGCTAAAACGATCATCGCCATCGGAAATTATGGATACGATTGGACCGAAGGCGAGGACACAGTCAAGGAGGTTACCTGTCAGGAAGCGCTGATTAACGCGCACGAATCGCAGGTCGAGCACATCCTGTTCGACCAGGTAACGCTGAATCCAACTTACGAGTATGACGAAGACGATAATACACATCACCACGTTTGGTTCCTCGATGCTGTAACAGCCTACAACCAGATGAGAGCAGCCAGCGGTTATAACCCCGCGGGTTTTGCCCTCTGGCGTCTGGGTTCGGAAGACCCTTCGATCTGGTCCTTCTTTGGCTCCGCAACGCATGACTATTCTCCCGAGGCCCTGCGGCGGATCGTCTATGGTTATCAAGTCGATTTTGAAGGCCAGGGAGAACTGCTGAAAGTTGTCTCTCGCCCGCACGATGGCTGGCGAGACATCAAGGTCGACCAGGCGAATGGATTTGTCACTACTGAGACTTACGACAGTTCCAACCTTCCCTCCTCGTATGTAATCCAGCGGTCGGGAGATCATCCGGGATTGATTGCGCTGACTTTTGACGATGGCCCCGATCCCAAATGGACACCACGCATCCTGGACATCCTGAAGCAGGAACAAGTCCCCGCGACTTTCTTCATTATCGGTAAGAATGGGCAGGCCTATCCCGATCTGGTGCGTCGCACGGTTAACGAAGGTCACGAGGTGGGTAACCATACGTTTACGCACCCGAACCTTGGCGAAATTCCCTGGCGGCTTACCGATCTCGAGCTCAACGCGACGCAGCGTTTGATCGAGTCACTGACCGGACGTTCCACGGTGCTGCTGCGCCCGCCTTATTTTGGTGATGCGGAAGCCGATAAGCCCGAGGAAGTCGAGCCCGCTTATCGCGCTCAGGAACTCGGCTACATCATTGTCGGTTTGCGTATCGATCCGGATGATTGGAAGCTACCTATTACCTCCGATGAGATTGTGCAGCGGACTTTGAAACGCGCCCTGGATACGAACCCCGAAACTCGCGGCCAGGTGGTCCTGCTGCATGATTCGGGTGGAGATCGAGAAGCGACCATCCAGGCTTTACCGGGAATCATTCATGAATTACGCGCGCGGGGCTTCAAGTTTGTCTTGACCTCCGAACTCGCTGGAATCTCGCGGGATCAGGCCATGCCGCCCGTGTCGTCAAGCCAAAGCGTTTATACGCGCGCCGACTCGCTGGCTTTCTTCGTCCTTTCGACCGGCGGCTGGTTGTTACAGTGGGCTTTCCTGCTCGGCATCCTGCTGGGTCTGGGACGCCTGTTGTTCGTCGGCGCCCTGGCCTTTGCCCAGTGGTTGCGTTCCCGCTACCGGCGGCGGACTCACGCTGGAGAGAAATACAAACCCTCGGTATCGGTGATTGTTCCTGCTTACAACGAAGAGATGGTAATTGAAGCGACTCTGGATAGTTTGTTGAGCTCGGACTATGACAACTTTGAAATCATTGTAGTGGACGATGGTTCCCTCGATCGCACCAGCGAGGTCGTCAACGAAAAGTTCAAGCACGAACCTCGCGTAAGGCTTTTTACCGAACCGAATGCCGGCAAAGCGAATGCCCTGAACTTCGGCTTACGTTACGCAACGGGTGAAATAATAATTGCCCTCGACGCGGACACTGTGTTCGCGCCACATGCGATCGCGGCGTTGGCGCATCGCTTTTATGATCCGAGAATGGGAGCTGTGGCGGGGAATGCCAAGGTTGGCAACCGCATCAATATCGTCACCCGCTGGCAAGCGCTCGAATACATCACTTCGCAGAACATGGACCGGCGTGCCTTTGCCAGCTTGAATTGCATCACGGTTGTGCCGGGAGCGGTGGGAGCATGGCGGCGCGATCTGCTGGATGAGGCTGGCGGCTTTACCTCGGATACGCTGGCCGAAGATCAGGATCTAACGCTGCGCATTCGGCGGTTGGGTTACAAGATCGGCTACGAAGAAAGCGCTATCGCGTGGACCGAAGCTCCGGCTACTTTGCGGACGCTGGCAAAGCAGCGCTTTCGCTGGGCCTACGGCACGCTCCAGTGCATGTGGAAACATGGCGATGCTTTGCTGCGACCGCGTTATGGCGCGCTTGGTTTTGTCGCGATGCCCAATGTCTGGATTTTTCAAATCATCTTTCCGCTGATTTCGCCGGTGATGGATTTGATGCTGGTCTACACGCTGTGTTCTGCCGGCCTCGACTGGTTGCAGCAGCCCTCGGGCTACTCGATGACGAATTTGAACCAGGTGCTTTTTTATTACGCGCTGTTCCTGGCGATAGACTGGCTGGCGGCCTGTTTCGCTTTCATTCTGGAAAGACGAGAGCGCTGGCGTCTGCTTTGGTGGATTTTTCTGCAGCGATTCTGCTATCGCCAGGTTATGTATTACGTCATGATCAAGTCGGTTGCCACGGCGATGCGCGGCGCTCTGGTTGGTTGGGGCAAGCTGGAAAGAAAAGCGACCGTTGAAGCGCAACCGTAACCTCGAACCTGGTGCTTCGTACTTGTTCTTGTTTTTGGCACTTGATTCATGGTTACCGGCAGTTAGTTCCAAATACCCGGCACTGGAGTTGGTCGCCTGGCTTCATATCATTCTCAGGTTTCATCTCATTCTCACCCGGTTTCAACCGGGTGAACAGGTTCCCCTTGATTTCCAACCGATTCAACGGTTTGTAAGTTCCTGGCGAGAGTAAACCGTTGAAACGGTTAAGCAGAATTTCTTTTGTCCTCATCACCCGGTTGAAACCGGGTGAGAATGAGATGAAGATCTCGCGACCGTTCCGTGTGATCTGAATCAAGAACCGACAATCGAGTACAAAGAACTAAGTCCGAAGACTAAGTACGAAGTACCAAGAACAAATTCGATGCCTGACCGCCAGAGGAAGTGGATCGCGTACTTACTGCTGTTAGTAACGGCGTTCTCATTTCGTTTCTGCGTGGCGCGCTTTCTCGCCAACGACACTCCCGGTGATGGCCGGGTCTATGCGCAGATGGCGCGCAATCTCCTGGAACACCATGTCTATTCCCATGACACAGAGCCGCCGTTTGCGCCTTCGCTGATTCGTCTGCCGGGTTATCCTTTGTTTCTCGCCGCGATCTATTCGGTTTTTGGTCACTACAACAACACTGCCGTCCGCATTGTGCAGGCGCTGCTGGACACATTGACCTGTGGGTTGGTGGCCCTGCTCGCATTCCTTTGGGAACCGGATCGGGGACGGAAACGAAGAGCGAGCCTGGCCGCCCTGGCCCTGGCCGCAGCGTGTCCCTTCACGACAATTTACGTCGGCACAATACTGACGGAGACGTGGGCTTCATTGTTGGCGATCACGCTTTGTTTGCTGGCGACTCTGGCGATTCGATCTTCCTCTTTCAAACAGGCGTTATGGCGCTGGGCTGCGGTGGGT
This sequence comes from Acidobacteriota bacterium, assembly GCA_025463135.1. Lineage (GTDB taxonomy): Bacteria > Acidobacteriota > Blastocatellia > Pyrinomonadales > Pyrinomonadaceae > JAOAPY01. The sequence goes on along the minus strand of JAOAPY010000035.1, from coordinate 44,667 downwards.
CTGATTGGAAGTCTGAGTGTTTTTTTTCGACCGGACAGCGGGTTATTTATCGCCGCGGTCGGACTCACATTGGTGATTACGGAATGGTTTCGCAGGAACAGCGATGGCCAGGCAACGGGTTGGCGGTTCAAGTTGGCGAGGGTATTCGCAGCAGGCTCAGTACTCTCAATAACCTTTGTGTTGTTGCTGGTGCCGTGGACCGTGCGCAACTGGCGCACCTTTCATCTCTTCCAGCCCCTTTCGCCGGCCCACGGTGAAATGCCCGGCGAGTTTGTACCGCGCGGTTATTACGCCTGGGTCAGATCCTGGGTAGATGACGGACGTTATGTAGAGACCGTCCTTTGGACCCTGGATGATAAGCCCATCGATCCGGACGACCTGCCGGAATACGCCTTTGATTCGGCCGAGGAAAAAGCGCGCGTGGCCGCATTGCTGGATCAGTACAACGATCCTCCTTCAACCGACGAGCCGGCGACGACGGAAGAACCTTCTCCGAGTCCTACGCCCGCGGCTGAGTCTGCCGGTAAGAATCCTTCGCCCGGTAAACAACAACCGAGTCCTTCCCCGCCGCTGGTTGATGAAAACGCAGCCGATGAAAAAACGGGAGACGAGGAACAACCGGAAGAGGCTGCTGAACCGGTAACACCCGAGATGACTCCGGCGATTGATGCCGCGTTTGGGCAGATCGCGCGCGAGCGAATTGCGCGGGCGCCGGTTCGTTACTATTTGTGGCTGCCCCTGAAGCGGGCCTGGTCACTCTGGGCCAACCCTCATGCGGATTACTATCCGTTTTCGGGCGAGTTGTTTCCGCTCGACGATTTGGATTACTCGATACATCAGCACATCTGGTTGCCGCTCTTTGCTGTGTTGGTTGGGATTTATAGTTTGCTGGGAATTGCCGGTGGCTGGGTACTGTGGCGCGCGCGCGATTTCGCGATTCGCCGTTGGCTGCTGCTGGCGGCGCTGATGATGTTTATTCGCCTGGCGTTTTTCTCGACCATGGAAAACCCCGAACCGCGATATGTAGTTGAGCTGTTTCCGTTCCTGGCCGTCCTTGGTGGGATCGCGATCGCGCGGATTCGGAATGTCCGACAAACTTAATAAGTTTGTCGATAACTTGCGTCGGAACTGAGTTTCTCTTTTACGGACGACAAACTGAAGTTCGTCGGACTTTATGGTGCCGGCGTGGCGGCGGGCGTCGCGGTTTGCTCCGATGCAGGTACGCGAGAGGGGTCCGGCCGATCCGGCGAGGTGTGTAGATGGACCGCTTTCCATTCAGTACCGGCGCGCTTGAACACCAGCGTCATGCGACCGGTAGCTGTGTCGGGTGCGCCCTTATAGGTCTGCGTTTGGGTCCATAGACAAGTGATTACCGCGCCATCCCGCCCGAGCATTTGCACATGGACATCGCGCACGTCGAGCTTAACGTCTTTGATATCCGGATAAGAGCTCTCGCGATTCTTGCGCATCTGGTCCCAGCCCTTAGTCACCGACCCGTTATAGTTGAAAAGCACCAGGGCAGGCGAGTTCAAGTATCCGCTCGTCACCAGATTCACGTTGGAGCGCCTGATGCCGTCGAGGATTTTGTTGAATGCTGCCTGCACTGAGTCACCAGCAGTAGGCGCCGGCTTTGGCTTGTCACTCGCCGCGGTTGTCGCCGGCTTTGCTGTCGTGGTGGGTTTAGGAGTCGGGGAAGCCGTTGCTTTGGCTGTGGTAGTGCGCGGGCGGACTTTTGTCGGCGCGGGTGATGAATTTGTGTTCTGGGCGAGGGCGAGCACGGCAAACGTCAGAAGTAATGTGATGCTGATAGCGAGTCTTTTCATAATGTTGTCCAAATAAATTTTCAGGATGTTTCGCCGCTACAGGCGCTCTGAACACCTGTTGCTTAAACGCTTGCCGAATCGAACCAGGGTACGCCACTGCGCAAGCGCTCGACAGATCGATCTTTGCCCATGATCTCGAAGACCTCAAACATCGAAGGACCCACCGCCTGGCCAGTTAACATTGTGCGCGAGGCGTTGATGAAAAGGCCAGCCTTGACACCCAATTCGTCGGCGTACTCACGCAAGGCCGCTTCCACGGCCGCTGCGTCAAAAGGCTCGACCGTTTCAAGCCGCGTCGCCAATGCCGGCAGCCACTCTTTCAGACGCGGCTCTTTTTTCAGGTTCCTGGCTACTGCTGTGTCGTCAAAATCAAAATCATCGGAAAAATAGGCGCGGCCCTGAGCCGAGAAATCTTTCAGAGTAAAAAAGCGATGACGAATCAGTTCGACTGCTTTTTCAAACCAGTCGCGATCGTCCTCCTCGTATTCTTCGCGCCATAGTTTGTTGGCACGCAACTCGGCCTTGACCATCGGCAACAGTTCCACCAGCGGCATGGTGCGGATGTATTCGGCATTCATCCACAGCGCCTTGTCGTCGGTCCAGTGACGCGGATCGTTCTCGGTAAAGTTGAACACGGCATTCGATTTGTGAATGCGATCGAGAGAAAAGAGATGTTTCAATTCTTCGCGAGAATAAATTTCGTTGTTAGGATCGAGATTCGGCTGCACCTCTTGATCGTTGCCAACTAACCCTGCGGCGTACTGAGTGGTGTCCGGTGACCATCCCAACAGGACCAGAAAATTGACGAACGCATCAGGAATGAATCCTCGATCACGATACGTGGTCAGACTGACAACTTCGCCGTGCTTGCGCTTAGACAGCTTGCTTTTGTTTGGCGCCAGTATCAACGGCAGGTGCGCGAACTGTGGTATGCGGGCGCCCAGCGCTTCGTAGATCAAAATCTGCTTGTGTGTATTCGTCAGATGGTCCTGCCCGCGAATCACATGCGTGATACCCATCTCGATGTCGTCAATCACGACCGAAAGATTATAGAGAGGATGGCCGTCCGACCGCAGCAGCACCAGGTCTTCGATCTCAGCGTAGCTTCGTTCCTGCGTGCCGTAAACGATATCTTCGAAACGTGTCCGGCCTTCGCCGGCAACCTTCAGACGCACGGCGAATGGTTCACCGGCAGCGGCCCGGCGCTCTGCTTCTTCACGAGGCAGATCGCGATAAGGATTGCTGCGCTGGTCCAACCCTTCAGCTGCCTGCGAACGCGCGCGATCGGCGATGCCCTGCTTAACGTTCTTATCGTCGCGCTGCTCTTTGGGCGTGAAGTCGCGATAAGCTTTTCCTTCCGCGACCAGGCGCTCAGCCGCTGCGCGATGTTTCGGTGCGTTGGCTGATTGAAAGACCAGCTCTTCGTCGTGGTTTAGCTCCAGCCACTCGAGGCCTTCCAGAATCGAGCGCGTGGATTCGTCAGTTGAGCGTTGCAGGTCGGTGTCTTCAATTCGGAGCAAAAACTTGCCGCCCATCTGGCGCGCAAAGAGCCAGTTGAAGAGTGCCGAGCGCGCCGCCCCGATATGCAGGTAGCCGGTTGGCGATGGAGCAAAGCGTACGCGAACAGTCATAAGGATTAAGAGGTCAGCGGCCAGAAGTCAGCAGAATAAGAATTAAGAGGTCAGCGATCAGGAATCAAAGGTCAGTAGAAACCCGGAACGCCTTAACTGACTTCTGATTTCTGACCGCTGACCTCTTGTTCTAGTGACCGCTGACCTCTTGATGATCTGGCGGAGATGACAGGATTCGAACCTGTGAAGGGCTTTTAAGACCCTTAACGGTTTAGCAAACCGCCGCCTTCAGCCACTCGGCCACATCTCCGCAACCGCCCAGGCGAACGTCAATTCTAAACTGGGATGGTGGATTGTCAAGACGACCAGTGGTGAGAAGGGAGCAGGGTGTGGGGTTTAGGGCGTAGTGCCGGCGTCCCAACACCCTTCTGTCGAGTGATACAATCGCTATCCCATGTCAAAGGTCCATCTCAACCGCAGACAGTTCCTTGGCGGCCTGGCGGCTGCGCCTTTGATTGCGGTGTCGGCCACGGCAACTTATGCCACCTTGATTGCGCCGCATAACTACGAAGTTACTGAAACGGACATTTTCATAGGCGATCTGCCGGAGCGATTCGAAGGGTTTCGGATCACGCAACTGACTGATGTTCATCACAGCCGCATCGTGGGTTTGACGGAGGTTCAACGCGTTGTCGATCTGGCCAACCGAACCAAACCCGATCTGATGGTCTTGACTGGTGATTACACGACGACGTACCGGCGCTTCATTGATCCGTGCGCGGAGGTGCTTGGTGGATTGACGGCGTCGGAGGGTGTCTGGGCCGTGCTCGGCAATCACGACCACTACACCGATCCCGAATTGACGACGCGGGCGCTGGTGAGAAATCACATCCCTGTGCTTAACAATGCGAACACCAGGATCAGGCGCGGACCGGACGCAATTCAACTGGCGGGGATAGACGATTGGTCATGGAATGGCACCGATTGGGTGCGAGCTTTTTATGGACTCGATCGCAAGGTCCCGTTGGTGCTGCTTTCTCACCAACCTACTGTGCTCGATTTTGATGAAGCGCAAGCCGCATCGTTAATTCTCAGCGGGCATACGCATGGAGGGCAGATCAAATTGCCGTTCATCGGCGCGCCGGCGCGGTTCGCCACGATGGATCTGAAATATGCCAGTGGCCTCTTTCGAAAAGGGCAAACACAGCTGTATGTTTCAAGAGGCACAGGCGTAATTGGATTGCCGGTGCGTTTTGGCGTGCGGCCCGAGATTGCGGTGTTGCGCTTGCGCAGAGGGTAGAAGCCGCAGCTTGTAGCCCGGAGTTCAGTCCGTGCTCCTCGCGCAGAGTCGACTGAACTCTGTGCTACTACCGACAGGTTGGCGGCCTGTCGTACTCACAACGCGCTGCGGCGTTCCAGCAGGATCGTATCGCGCCAGTTGCCGTTTAGTTTTCCAATTCTTTCGCGTCGTCCGACTTCTCTAAAACCACAGCCTTTGTGTAATGCAATACTGGTTTCATTCTCAGGAAAGATGCTCGCCTGTAAGGTCCAGATTCCGTTCTGTTCCGACTGCGCGATAAGTTGTTCCAAAAGGGCCCGCCCCACGCCCTGTCCACGCCGGGCCTGCGCGACATATACGCTTACCTCCGCGACACCGGCATAGACCGCCCGGGCTGAGGTTGGACTTAGCGCCGCCCAACCAGTCACCAAACCTTCGGAGAGTGCGACTAGCCGTACGCTGGATGAATGCGCAGCATCCCATTGCTCCCAGGACGGAGCCTCGGTCTCAAAACTGGCCAGTCCTGTCCCGAGGCCAGCCAGGTAGATTTCGCACACTTTATCCCAGTGGGCTGGCTGCAATTTTGTAATTTCCAGTTTCATAAGATTCGTGGACCTGAGACCTTCTCACCGAATTAACTATTGACGGCCCACTCTGTTTTAGTGTACAGAGTACTTTGTAATGCAGAGTAAGGCTGGCCCGACTGCCAGCCGAACGTTCGCAAGCCGTCAAATTGAGAAGTAGTAAATACACAAGCGTCGCGCTACAATACGCGCGCAAACAACTTCAATTACAAAAATAACGTCTCCATGAAGCTTCTGCAAAATATTAATTCGCCCGCCGATCTGCGCCGCCTGCAACCCGAAGAATTACAAACCGTCGCGGATGAGATTCGTCAATATATCCTGGAAACTATGTCGCGGATTGGCGGCCACACGGGCGCATCACTCGGCGCCGTGGAGCTGGCCACGGCGCTGCATTATGCCTTCGATACGCCGCGGGACCGGCTGGTTTGGGATGTTGGCCACCAGGCTTATGCGCACAAGATTTTGACCGGTCGCCGGGATCAGTTGCCGACCATCAAGCAATATGGCGGCGTAAGCGGATTCCTGCGGCGCGATGAGTCGGAATACGACACCTTCGGAGCGGGCCACGCCTCGACTTCGATCTCGGCGGCACTGGGCATGGCCATCGCGCGCGATCGCAAAGGCGAAAATCACCACGTAGTTGCCCTGATTGGTGATGCCTCGCTGGCCGGCGGCATGGCTATGGAGGCGATCAACCAGGCAGGCCACTTAAAAACGCGCTTGATTGTCGTGCTCAACGATAACGAGATGTCCATCGCGCCGGCTGTAGGAGCGCTAACCGGATACCTCAATCGCATACGTGAATCGCAGGGCTATCATCGGTTCAAAGAAGAAGTCGAGGAGACCCTGCTGGCAATCCCCACGGTCGGCGGCCGCCTGCACCACGCCGCCAAGACAATGAAAGACGCGATTGCGGCGGCGGTGCTGCCGGGCGCGCTGGTCAGCGAACTGGGGTTCAAATACATCGGTTACATTGATGGTCACAATCCGCGGGCCCTGGTGGCGGCCTTGCGCGAAGCCCAGCAGGTCAAGGATGGACCAGTCATCGTCCATGCACTCACTACCAAGGGCAAGGGCTATCCAACGGCTGAGAGCGATTACTATCGCTGGCATGCGACCGGGCCCTTCGATCTGGCGACCGGCAAACCAATCAAGTCGCCCGCCAAGGCGCCAACCTATACGTCCGTGTTCGGCAAAACTCTCTGCAAGCTGATGGAAAAGAACGAGCGAGTGGTGGCCCTGACGGCAGCGATGCCCGACGGTACCGGTATCTGCGACGCGCTCGAGAAGTTTCCCAAACGGGCTTTTGACGTAGGCATAGCTGAACAGCATTGCGTGACCTTCGCGGCCGGCATGTCATGCGAAGGATTGATTCCGGTGTGCGCGATCTATTCGACCTTTCTGCAACGCGCATTCGATCAGGTGGTCCACGACGTCTGCATTCAGAATTTGAATGTCAAGTTCTGTCTGGATCGCGGTGGCATCGCGGGCGGCGATGGCCCTACGCATCACGGCCTGCTGGACATCGCTTATCTGCGCGCCATTCCCAATCTCATCGCGATGGCGCCCAAAGACGAAGGCGAGATGCGCGACATGATGCTGACGATGATCGAGCACGTCGGGCCGGCGGCGATGCGTTACCCGCGCGGCAACGGTATTGGTGCTGATATTGAACGCGAACCGCAGTTGCTCGAGATTGGCAAGGGCGAAATCCTGCGCGATGGCGGCGAGATCGCTATCGTGGCCTATGGCTCAATGGTCCATCCATCGCTGGAGGCTGCCGAAAATCTGGCCCGGGAAGGGATTGAAGCTACGGTTGTTAACGCGCGCTTTGTAAAGCCGCTTGATGCCGAGTTGATCCTGGCCCTCGCTCGGACCAAGCGCCTGATCGTTACAGTCGAAGAAGCTTATGTTGCCGGTGGGTTTGGGTCCGCGGTCCTGGAACTTCTCGAAGAAAATGGTCTGCAGGACAAGTTGCGCCTCGTGCGCATGGGCCTGCCCGATCGATTGGTGACTCACGGAGATGGAAAACTGCTGCTGGCCAAGTACGGCTTGGATGCCGACGGCATTTTTACTCGCGTGAAAGAAAGCATAGAGGTATTGCAGGATCGACGGGCCCAGCGTCAGAAGGTTTAAGCTCCAGTCACCGCGGGCGAACAAGTGGGCTCGTGGTTTCGCCTGAGAAGGGAACGCCAATAAATTCTCACACACAAGCTAACGGCTTGTGATACATCAGATACACTGCTTAAATTCACACTTCGCACAAGCCTCTCTGTTGAACAAATTTCAATTAAGTATGTAAGTGTTGACTCTTTTTCTTCCCGATGGCATCATCTGTGCGAACAGTTGAGCTGGAAAATTAGAGCAACTGCGAGCACGCTTGCCTGTCTCTCACAGTAGAAATAAAACCCCGACATTCTTTAAGTATTATCGTGCCGTAAAGGAATGGTGAACTCGATGAGTAAGCAGGTTTTTCGGGAGCGCGAGTGCGTCCATCGGGAGCAGGGCGCAGAGGGCGAGTTCTATAACGGGGCATTTTACGTACAGGCAATCAGACGCTTGCAGGTAGACGAGGCCCTGCAGATCTCCAAGAAGGTCAGCTCCTTCTTTTGGGCAGACGCACCGCATATCCTGGTTTGGCTTTGCGACGAGTGCGCTGTTTCGCTTCATCTCAACGACACACCGCGCTCGCTGGTCCAGGGATCCCGCCGGCAGGCGTAATGTCACCTGCCAAGAAGCGGAGTTTGCCACAAATGAACACGGATAGGACGGATTAAGAAGGTTCACTTTAGATCTGGCTCGTCCGCGTTAATCTGCGGCGTTATCCACTCACTCCAACCCGCCTGCCCAGGCTAACAGGTAACACCGCTCCTGCGATAAAGTGACTTGCGGATGAAGCGTGAGAGGATAGACAAGCTTCTCGTTGAACGTGGGCTGGCCCAGTCCCGTACTAAAGCGCAAGCACTGATCATGGCCGGCGCCGTGCTCATCAACGAGCAGCGCGCAGAAAAACCTTCAGATCTCGCTGAGCCCGGCGCGTCGATTCGTATCAAGGGCGCCGACGATCCCGCCGCGCGCTATGTGGGTCGCGGTGGCGTCAAACTGGAAGCGGCCCTGCGCGAGTTTGCGGTCGACGTGGAGGCATTGTTATGTCTGGATGTTGGTGCGTCGACTGGTGGTTTTACTGATTGCCTGTTGCAGCATGGCGCCCGTCGCGTGGTGACGGTTGACGTCGGCCGCAATCAACTCGATTGGCGTCTGCGCAACGACGAACGGATTGAAGTTCGGGAAGGCGTCAACGCCCGCCATTTGCAACCGCAGGACTTCGCCGAAAGATTCGATCTGGCAGTGATGGATGTCGCGTTCATCTCGGCGACCAAGGTGATGCCGGCCATCGTTGCACTGCTGAACGCGGGCGCCTCTCTCATTGTTCTGATCAAGCCGCAGTTTGAAGTTGGTCGCGGCGAAGTCGGCAAAGGCGGGATTGTCCGCGAACCCGAGAAACATCAGCGCGTGATCGCCGAAGTGAATCGCGCCGCCCAGGCTTTGGGATTGAAAGTTCAGGGCCTCATTCAGTCCCCAATTCAAGGCGCCGACGGCAACATCGAATTCCTGGCGCTATACCAGACCGCGATCGAGTAAGCGATGTTTACCGTGCGTCTTTGCGCCTCAGCGGGAGATTCCCGTTGCCCAAAAAATACTTTCACGCAAAGTCGCAAAGACGCAAGGGTTCCCTCGGATGGAACATCCATCTGGCGATAAGCCAATCTTCTTCAACTTCGTTGACACCTAAATCCAGCCGCGGCTATCATCCGGCACGTTCTGCAAACAATAGCGATTCAATTTCTGAGGCTGAATCTGAATCCTCTGGGACCGCTCCTGTACTAATGGCACCATCATCCATCAAGCGGGTAGGCATTGTGGTTAAGCCACATCATCCCGAGGCGTTAAAAACGCTTTGCAGCGTGATCGACTGGCTTCATCAACGTGGCATCGCCCTGGTTGGCGGGCCAGAGATCGAGCGCGAACGCATTGCGCATCAGACGGGTTGTCACGTTGAAGTCGTGGAAACCGAAAAGCTGGCGGCCAGTGTCGACTTGCTCCTGGTGTTGGGAGGCGACGGCACGATGATCGCCACGGCGCGGATGCTCGGTGACACGGAAGTGCCAGTGCTGGGTGTGAACTACGGCGGGCTGGGTTATCTCGCAGAGTTTCGCATCGAGGAACTCTACACGGGGCTGGAGGCAATCCTCGCGGGCAATTACACGGTGGAAAAACGCGTCATGCTCGCGGTCGAGTTGCTTCGTGGCGACGAAAGTGTGACGCATAGCCGCGTGCTCAATGACGTGGTCATCAACAAATCGGCGCTGGCCCGCATCATCGAGATCGAAGCTTATTTTAATCAGCAGTTCGTCAACTCGTTCCGCGCCGACGGCTTGATTGTTTCTACCCCAACTGGTTCGACTGCTTACAATCTCTCAGCCGGCGGACCGGTGATCTATCCGACGATGAATGCCGTAGTGGTTACGCCCATCTGTCCTTTCACACTTTCCAATCGTCCGATTGTGGTGCCGGACGAATCGCTGATCGAACTGCGCTTGATCACTCAGAACGAGGACGTGGCATTGACTCTGGATGGCCAGGTTGGTTTCCCGTTGAAGCCGGAAGATCGAGTTGTAATCCGCAAGAGCAACACCAGTTTCAAGCTGGTGCAGCCGATGAATAGAAACTATTTTGAAGTATTGCGCGACAAGTTGCGTTGGGGCAGGTGAAATCGTTTCAACTCATGCTGACGCTCCGTAGGAGCTAAATGTTCATAGCTCAGCACGCTTCGTTTATTTCCTGCGCTCCGTGGGAGCGCCGGGAAGAAACATTTCGCCCCCGGATTGGTGATATTCAAAACACTGCGGTCCTATAAACATTTCGGCTCTAACGAGCCGACCGAGCGCGGACTGATCAATGAATCAGCGCTCCCCAAGCTCATATTGAAGACAGTCCTCGATTGCCAAATCCACTGCGCGGGATACATTTGGTGTCGTCGCATATGAAACTTGAAACTAAAAACTTGACACTCGAGACTCGCCCCCGCCGCCCCTGGTACAAACCTTCGTTGACCACGCAGATCGTGATTGGTCTGGTGCTGGGCGGACTGCTCGGATACCTCAGCCCGGACTGGGGCAACAAAGTCTATTTTCTCCGCGACATTTTTCTCAATCTGATCAAATCCATCATCGCTCCGCTCATCTTCGGCACCCTGGTCGTGGGCATCGCCGGCGGCGGGGACTTGAAAAAAGTCGGGCGCATGGGCGCCAAGGCTCTGCTCTATTTTGAGATTGTTACCACGCTGGCGTTGTTTATCGGTCTGGGCATCGTGAACCTGACAAAGCCAGGCGTTGGCGTAGCGCTCACCGGCGGTGGAGACATCAGCCAGCTGGCAAAGACTCAACCGCAGGGCTTTCGCGATCTGCTGGTGCACATCTTTCCTTCCAGTGTGATCGATTCGATGGTGCGCGGCGACGTGTTGCAGATTGTCGCGTTCACAGTTTTGTTTGCGATGGCGGTGCTGGCGCTGGGCGATCGCGCCAAACCAATCCTGCGTGGCTGTGATGCGCTTTCGCAGGTGATGTTCAAGTTCACCGGTTACGTAATGAAGTTCGCGCCCATCGGGGTGGGCGCGGCCATGGCCCACACCCTGGCGACTAACGGATTAACGGTACTCAAGAATCTGGGCTTGCTGATTGGCTCGCTGTATCTGGCCCTCTTTGTCCTGGTGATTTTTGTGTTCGGTGCGGTCATGTTGATTGCGCGCGTGCCGATCTTACCGTTCCTGAAAGCGGTGCGTGAGCCGTTCACCATTGCCTTTGCCACGACCAGCAGCGAATCGGCGCTGCCCAAGGCGATGGAAAACATGGAAAGGTTTGGCGTGCCGGCGCGCATTGTGGGCTTTGTTATGCCGACCGGCTACAGCTTTAATCTCGACGGCACCACGCTTTATCTGGCGATGGCTTCGGTGTTTGTGGCCCAGGCCGCGGAGCCGACGATTGGCCACATGGGTTTTAGTCAACAACTGTTCATGATGATCACGTTAATGATCACGTCCAAGGGTGTAGCCGGTGTGCCGCGTGCCTCACTCGTGATCCTGCTGGCGACACTTAATAGCTTTCTGCCTGGCGGTCTGGGACCCATCGGTGTAGCAGTGATTTTTGGTGTTGATGAATTGATGGACATGGGACGCACTTCGGTCAACGTTATCGGCAACTGTCTCGCGACCGTAGTCGTAGCGCGCTGGGAAGGTGAGTTCGACGAAGAAAAGGCCCGCGCTTTCGGAACGCGCGAGGAAGTACGGCGGGAGTTGGAAGCGGGCGAACTTGCATTTGCCGAAGCCGCGGCAGACGAGCTTTAGACGTAATCAACACGCTGAGTACCACACGCTACCATCCGGGGAGTAAACGACAATGGTCTTTCCGCTTTATGACGACAACTCAGATCGCACCACTACTCCGGTAGTCAACTACGTCCTCATTGCCATTAATATTCTGGTGTTTGTTTTCCTGCAGCAGTTTGGATCAAACGATCGGTTTACGTATGCCTATTCTACCGTTCCTTATGAAATTGCCACCGGCAGGGATGTCACGACGCCGGACCGCCCCGCGGTAGAGCCGGTCACTGGCCAGCGAGTCATGGTCCCAGGTCTGCAGCCAACCCCGGTCTCTGTTTACCTAACTTTGATCACGTCGATGTTTATGCATGGCGGCTGGGCACACATCTTTGGCAACATGTTGTTCCTCTGGATCTTTGGTGACAACGTCGAGCACCGCATGGGCCATGTGCGGTATCTGATCTTCTATCTGGTTTGTGGGATTCTCGCATCGCTGGCGCACGTTTTCACGAGTGTGGCTCTGGCGACGCAGCAGAGCAGTTTGCTGATACCGAGTTTGGGTGCTTCGGGGGCCATCTCCGGAGTCCTGGCTGGTTACCTGCTGCTTTATCCGACGCGGCGCGTGACGGTCATCCTGTTCCGCTTTCTCACCGATGTTCCGGCCTACGTAGCTATTGGTATTTGGTTCGCCTTTCAATTGATCAGCGGTTTGGGTTTGTTGGGCGGCGGATCGCAACAGGGCGGCGTGGCCTATGCCGCGCACATTGGCGGTTTCGTCTCGGGCCTGGTGCTCGTCAAGATCTTCACACTTGGCCGGGAGCGGATATGAACCGCGATCCTATCCATCGTTCAGTTTAGAGCGCGGACTTGTCCGCTAAACCCGGCAAACGTTCTCCTCGAATTCAGACGTGGCGGGCGTAGCGGCGCACAAGTGCGCTGACTAAACTGGATGGAAATAAGACCTCACCCAAAGTTACCTGCCGGTAACAGCCACGCTGCTGGAAACGATCTTCAGCTTCCAATTCTCGATCGGTGTGCCCGAAGTTTGCAGATTTGATGTCAGGTAGTAAAGCCGTCTCGTTGCCGGATAATCAGGCGCCTGATCGAAACGCATCTTAAGGTAGTAAGGCGGAATAGTCTGATGATAGATCGTCGCTCGTAGTGTCAGGTATTTGGGATCAAGACCATTCAACGGTACTTCGTAAGTAACGACGCTGCTGCCGCTGCCGTCGTTGTAGTGGCTATCCTTTCCCACTCCGTGCGGGTAGGTAGCTTCCAGAAAGACGCCGGACAGTGATGGATCCGGGCCTTTCGCCGACCAACCCAGCGGCAGCAAGCGGTTGTCCTTTATGGGCGTGTCACGGCGAATGAAACTCGTCGTGAAATTTCCGTCAGCATCCTGAATCAATTCCTCGAAGATCTGCACCTGGTCCTGCCTCGTGATCGTGTGCCCGGCCTGATCATAGTAGTGCTGCTGGTAATATTGTCGTGACTGCCCGCTCCGGTCCTTGTAGCGATCGAAAAACTCCGATGCCAGCGGCTTGCCATTTTCATCCACGATGATGCCCAGTTCATTGGTGCGGCCGGAAGCCCATACGGTCTGTCCGCTGCGGCTATCGATTACCTGGAACTCAATGAAGGCCCGGCGAAAACCTACGCCGCTGGGGAAACGATGTCCGGTTTTGTTCGTCACTAATACATTCGCGACCAGCTTGTCTTTGTCAGTTGAAACAGGAGTCACCACGATTGAGGCGGTGGAATTTTGCGCCTGCTGTACAAAGGCGTCAATTGCGTTAGGCAAGTCCGCATTCACGGTAAGCATGTAATCGTTCTGCCGAACGCCCAGCACCTCGTTGTAAGGAAAGTTTTTTTCCGGCGACGTTTTGTAATCCTTCATGAACTGGGAAAACATCTCCAGCAGAGGAACATTGAGGCCCTGGAACTGGTGCCGGGCAAAGCCGGTGTCTCTAAAACGTACCTGGACTTTGTCAACGTCGGCGCGGTGCTCGACCGCCGGATACTGATCATCCTGGACCGTAGCAATGGGTTGTTGAATCAGCGGCACGTTCAATGTACCAGCCGCGTTACTGTACTTGTTTGGCATGTGGCAATCCTGGCACGTTTGCGCCCGTGGATTGTTGCCAAACTCGTTCTGAAAACCGCTATTGAGCCATTCCAGGTAGGTCAACTGCTCCAGATTATGGCCCATCGGCTTCTGGTCCACTACCGGAAGGTTGATCGTGTGGCAGCTGCCGCACATGCGCGACGTCTTGATGAAGGGATCATACTTTGGCTTAATCCCGAGAGCATTGTTCATCGGATCGGTGACGATAACCTTGTCTTCGAAGGGCCCGGAGAGTTCGTCCGCCTTACCCGTTTGAAACTGGCCCGTGATCGAGTTCTCGAGGAAATACTTCAACGGCGACAGTCCGTTTGCTGTTTTGTCATCCACCGTGTGATGGCAAGCCGCACAACTAACACCATCGCGCGCCAGGGCGCCATATTTGAAATTCGGATCGTTCATATCCGTGACGTAAACGATCTCGCGATCAAAGTCTGCCGCTGCGCCATGGTCCAAATCCAACTGGCGCTTTCCCATCACGCCGTGACAGCGGAAACAGGTATTAACCACTTCGCGGGCCAGCTTCTCGCCTTTGTCCCGGTCCTTGATCGTCTTCAGATAGGCAAGCTCGCTGTCCAGTTGAGCATAGAAAATCGGGTCGCGGCCGGCCAGCCCCATGGGTGACCAGCGCCACTCGCCGGAAGGTGAAACATTCATGAGTGGCGTCGTGCCATCAGGCTGCGCCTTGCCGGTGTAGACCATCGCGTTGCCGTAGTAGATGGCGCTGTGACAGCCCATACAGGAATCTGAAGTCAGAAACTGTTGTGGGACCTTGTGATCGGCAACGACGTGATCGTAGGTCTCAGGCGGTAATTTTTTTACTTCCGGGAGCGACACCGGGGAAATCGAGTTATAAAATTTTACAAACGAGGGATTGAGGCTCGAAGGTGTGAGGGGCATTAAAGGCTCCTTTGGAGGCCCCAGCAGCGCCATCTCATCATGATGGCTCATGGTCACCTTAGCCTTGGCCAGTTGTGCCGCTGCCGGCGAAGGCTGTGGCTGTGGTACCCACGACAAATCGACGAAATAAGACAAGGGCTGCCCCGGAAATCCTTTGATGTTGCTCAGCGACGCAAAGGTGAAATCCTTTTCCGCGGAGGTATGGCACCGCGCGCAGTACAGTCCGAAACCTGCATTGGGAATGGAATAGGGAGGATTGTTGTTGTCGATGGTTTGTCCGTCCCAAATCTCGGCCCAATACCAACCATCTTTCGAACCCTTCGCATCCTTGATCATCACGGTCCAGTCCGTAACGGGTGGTGGCGGCTTTAGCTGATACTGGGCGGCAGGCGCCGTGTACTGTTCTTTGATGATCATCGCGCCGTCGGGAATCGTTGTGTTCCGGCCTTCGAGCAGCCACTTCATAATCCCGGGCGAGTAATAGATTTTCACGGTCGGGTGAACGCCGTAGGGAACTTTGTTGATGAAAGGACCGGTGTCGCGCAGTCTTTTGTCTTCACACCAGTTCAGTTTCAGGTAATCGCCGTGTTCGAGAAAATCTGTCAGGACTTTCTGGAATTCCGGCAAACGCCGTGGCAGGTAAGTGCTGGGCAACGGTAAATCCGCCTGCTTTCTTTCAGAACAATCCGGGCTGGAACTTTGTGCATTGAGAGTCGGCGCCAGGCATACGGACATTACGCAAGCAGCAACCAGCGACCACCAAAACCCGGTTCGTGTGAGCATGTCTGTGATCCTTTCGAAAGACTGAAGCTGAATTGGCCTGACGTCAGGAGTCAGGAAACCTGGTTATTGAGCAAACTTTGTGGGCGCCTTCTTTTATGTCAGATTCTGGGAATAGTCAACGGCTTTTTGAGCGTTAGCTGATATTCGCCAACCACTGCAGCTATGAAAGAATTGCGACCCGTTTGGATAGCGGACTTGTCAGCCCCGCTGGTGATGTTATTCAAGTTATCTGATCGTCTAAACGCCGAGCGCGAGGCCGGCGCACAAGTCCGATTTGCCTACCTCAGATTCAGGCTTCGGCAGCCGCGCATGCTGGTAAGAACCACGAACTCGCCGGGAGAGCGCCCAACTCTGTTTGGTTGCTGCGAGTCAGGTCGGGTAACATCGTCGTTCGTTAAGAGAGGTATTTAGAATGCCAACTGCTGAGTTACCAGGCGTCAATCAACAAGGGCTGAACATCCGCTCGACTCCGCGCGGAGAAATGAATTTGGCGCCGCTCGACACTTTTGCTTACGAATTTCCGGGACGCGAGATCGAGATAAGCTTCGAAATCCCGGAATTCACGGCGATTTGTCCCTTTTCCGATTTTCCCGACTTCGCCACTCTCAAGATCAGTTACGTGCCGAACCAGCGTTGTGTGGAATTGAAAAGTTTGAAGCTCTATATCAACTCGTTTCGCGAAGTAAAGATATTTCATGAGCACGTAATCAATGTGATCGTTGAAGACTTTGTGCGCGCTTGCGATCCGTTGCGCCTGTCGATTGAAGGTGACTTTAATATTCGTGGCAACATCAAGACGGTTGTGCGCGCGAGTCATCAAAAGTCCGACAAACTTTTTTAGTTTGTCGATCGAGTAGCAGAGACTTCAGTCTGTGTTACCACAAACGACAAACTGAAGTTTGTCGGACACTTCCTGATGGAAACCAACGTCATCTACATCATTGGCGGTATCTTGGCGATAGTGATTTTTATTTTCATCGCCAAGCGAGTGCTGCGGCTGGCCATCAAAATGACATTGGTCGGGATCGTCATTCTAGCGCTGCTCGTCGGCGCGGGCTACGGCTGGTGGAATGGGTGGTTTGACTCGCAGTCGAAGACTCAACGGCGGAACGGCCCAGCCCGAACGGCACCTCCGCGTTGATTGGCATCGCCGCGGTAAAGGCAGAATGCGACAAGTATGATGGGGGACAACATAGGCGAGACCGCACCGCACTCATCAATCTCCCAGCAGGTAATTGCAGAAAAGGGAATCACCGGCCTCTGGCGTCGCTATCGCAAGCTTCCGCGCAGTGTCTTTGCCATTGGCTTTGTAAGTCTGCTGAACGACGCATCCAGCGAAATAATCTACCCGCTTCTTCCCATTTTCCTTTCCTCAGTTCTGGGAGCCTCAGCTTCAGCCATCGGCGTGATCGAAGGGGCAGCCGAATCAGTCTCCAGTCTGTTGAAGTTGTTTGCAGGTTATATCAGCGACCGCCTGGGCAAGCGCAAAGCGCTGGTGGTATTTGGATATTCCCTCGCGAATTTCGCACGACCGTTTTTGGCGTTTGCGAATAATTGGTATCAGGTGCTGGGAATTCGTTTGACCGATCGCATTGGTAAAGGCGTGCGCACGGCGCCCAGGGACGCGATGATTGCCGACGCGGTGGCCGTGGAACAGCGGGGCCTGGCTTTTGGTTTTCATCGGGCGATGGACCACAGTGGAGCAGTAATTGGCCCCCTTATCGGATATGTCCTGGTGCTGTTGATTGCCGCCAATCGAAACGCTCCGACAGCTCATGATTTCACCAGAATTTTTTTATGGGCTTCGGTGCCTGCGCTGGCAGCCGTGCTGGTGGCCATCTTCTTTCTCAAGGAATCCGCCAGCATCAATCGCGCGGGCTCGACCGCTTATCGTCCGACGCTTTCATGGCGTGGTTTTGACGGCAACTTCAAACGCTTTCTGATCGTGGTAGCGTTGTTTACGCTCTCAAATTCTTCCGACGCCTTTCTCCTTTTGCGGGCCCGGACGGCCGGCGTCTCGGTCATGGCGATACCGCTGCTGTGGGCGGCGCACCACGCCAGCAAGGTGTTGAGTTCGCTTTGGGGCGGCGACCTTTCCGATCGGCTGGGACGACGGCGCTTGATAGTTTCCGGATGGATCCTCTACGCGGCGGTTTATGCGGGCTTTGCATTTGTCAGCAATCAGATTTCGGTTTGGGTCCTGTTTCTGATTTATGGCATTTACTTTGGTTTGGCTGAAGGCGCAGAAAAGGCGCTGGTTGCCGATCTGGTGCGGCCCGAACAACGCGGCACGGCATTCGGGTTGTATAATCTTGCTTTCAGCATCACGGTATTGCCCGCCTCGATTTTGATGGGAGCGGTGTGGGATTGGAAAGGACCAACAACCGCCTTCCTGCTGAGTGCAGTGTTGGGCGGGACTGCGGCGGTGTTGATGCTGATCCTGGTGCGGACACCAGTAGCGGAGCGCGATATCGTCGGTTGATTGCTCGGTTTTGTAGGGGGCGCACCTGTGCGGACACATAGGTCGGCACGCTCAAAGAACAGGTAATAATGACTCAAAAAGCTGATCGTCGTGTTCTGGTTCCAGTCGCGGGCGTCGCGCGCGAAATAGGTTTTTATCTCGCGGGCATGGACGAAGTGCGCGAGCAATTGCACGCCTCCGTCAGCGGCATCTCGAACGAAGACATCGGTCGCCTTGCAGTTCCCGAGACGCATTCAATTGGAGCTTTGGTGCTGCACATTGGCGAGGCCGAGTGGTGGTGGATGCAATGCATAGTCGCCGGCCATAAGCTAACGGACGAAGACAGGAGAGCGGCCTACTGGGATGTTTTAACGGAACCGGAGCGCGTCGCGACAAGCGGCTATTCCGCGCATTTCTGTCTGGCCGAAGCGGATCGGATTCGCAAACAGACCCGGGATTTGCTGGCGTCATTTGCTGAAGCTGATCTGGATCGCGTCTACGCTCGTGAGCGACGAGGCACGGTCAGGGAACAAAGCCTGCGCTGGATCCTGCATCATCTGATCGATCATGAAGCTCAACACAAAGGACAAATCCTGATGTTGAGGCGCTTGCTGGGATTGAAGAATGAAGAACTGCTTGGTTAGCGAGCCGGCGCAGTTTGGAGATGACGTTGATCGTTGCGTAACTATATCCAAGAAATAATTAATGGCCACAACAAATTACCAGGTAGTCAAAACAGAAACTCAGCTTCGCGAAGCAGTCGAACATCTAGAGAAACACTCTGTCATTGGACTCGACACGGAAACCACTGATCTTGATCCTTACAATTCGCGCCTGCGTCTGATTCAGCTGGCTACACCGGACGGCGTACGCATCATCGACCTCGATGCTTTTGGTCATGGCGACTTCGCCAATAACGAAGCGCTCGCTCCCCTGCGCCGTCTGCTTGCCGCCGCTCGTCCGATAAAGATCGCCCACAACGCAAAGTTCGACGCCAAGTTCATCAAGCACAAACTCGGTGTTGACCTCGGCGGCCTGTTTGACACGCTGTTGGCCAGCCAGTTGGTCAGTGCCGGCGATATCGAAGAACGTCACAGTCTGGATGCTGTCGCCGGGCGTTACCTGAACGAGTCGGTTGATAAAACCGAGCGGCTAAGCAACTGGGAATTCGACTTATCCGCAGCGCAGTTGGAATACGCTGCGCGTGATGCCGCGATCCTGCTGCCGCTGCGCGAACGATTGATCGAAGCACTGAAGACCAACGCGCTGGTCCAATGCGCGCAACTCGAGTTCGAGTGCGTCATGCCGGTGGCCAACATCGAATTGAACGGCTTTTTCATGCAAAAGGAGCGTTGGCTGAAACAGCTCTCGGCCGTTGAGATCAAACGTGCCGAGTTGGCGAACGAGCTACAGGAAATCCTTGGGGTCGATGCGGCGCAGGGCTCCCTGTTTGGTCCGGCCCGTGCGAACATCAATCTCGATTCGCATCAGCAATTGACTGAAGCGTTGAATCGCATGGGCGTGCCCGTCCCCGACTCAACGCGCAACTGGAAGTTGCAACCGCTGGCCGCCCAGTATCCGGTAATCGCGACGCTGCTGGAATATCGCACCGTGCAGAAGGCCCTGACCAGCTATGGCCAGAACATGATTGACTTGATCAATCCGGCGACCGGGCGCTTGCACGCGGACTTTCGTCAGATCGGCGCGCCCACCGGCCGCTTCGCCTGCACCAACCCTAATATTCAGCAGGTGCCGCATGCGGTCGAGTACCGTCGCTGTTTCAGCGGGCATCCGCAGGGACGAAAGTTAGTCATCGCCGACTATTCGCAAATTGAGCTGCGCATCCTGGCACAGTTTTCCGGTGACCAGGGTTTTATCGATGCATTCAATTCGGGCGCTGATCTGCATCGGGTGACAGCCGCGCAGGTTTTCAATGTCGCCGTCGAGCAGGTCAGTAAAGAGCAGCGTGATTTTGCCAAGCGCCTGAACTTTGGAGTTGTCTATGGCATCGGTGCGCAGCGCTTTTCCATCATGACCGGCGTGGGGGTGCCCGAGGCCGAGAATGTTCTCCGCAAATACTTTTCCACTTATCGCGGGCTGGATACTTACCTGCGCGAAGCTGCGAACCGGGCAGTCCGCGAAAAACAATCGCGCACGGCGTCAGGCCGTCTGGTGCGCTTTCGTTTTGACGAACTGGATCGCCAGCAGATTTCGATGACACAGCGCAACGGCAAGAACACGCCCATTCAGGGCACCAGTGCCGATATCCTGAAACGCGCCCTGCGTTTATTGGAAGACGATCTGCGCGGTACCTCGGCCAAGATCGTCAACATCATTCACGACGAAGTAGTTGTGGAAGTCGACGAGGACCAGGCGCAGGAGATAGCCAAGAGAGTAGAACGCGCGATGTGTAGCGCCGGCGAGGAGTATGTTCGCTCGGTGCCGGTAAAAGTGGAAACCGAGATCGCGGATGAATGGGTTAAATAAACCCAGTGCGGTAAAGCTCCGCCAGGCATAGCCTGACCGCGCTGTAGGGCGGCACAGCCGCTTTCACTGGTAAGCGGGGATACGAGTCTTCGGCCGGCCGAGTCACGATAACTGCGCCTTAACTTTCTTCGGCAGCTTTGCCAAAACCATCTCGTAGGAATTCTCGAGCAAAGGCTTTAGCTCCGATTCTTTTAGGGCATCGAAATGTTCCAGTGCGACCCAGTGATAGCGCGCGACGTAAGGCGCCGGCACAATACCGTCGCGTTCCGTCAATTCGGCGAACTTTTCCGGAGTGCATTTGAAAGACATGCAATGGCCGTGACCGGCTTCGAGCGAAAGCACCGTAAACATTTTGTTACCAATGCGAAATAACAGGTCTGCCCCCCATTGCACGTCTTCAGTGACGTGCGGCAGCGACAGACAGTAAGCGCGAACTGATTCGTGGTCCATATAATTGTCCGACAAACTTCAGTTTGTCGATGTCCTCCCCAGACTCTTGTGTCAGTAAAAATTGAATTTCCCCAAACTCGCGACAAACTGAAGTTTGTCGGACCTTCAAGGGATCAAAAGCGCGTTTAATAATTACATTGATTCTAGCACCCTGAGTTACAATCACACCCCTTTCTTTAATCCTGAGCCAGATGTCCGGGACCGCTGTATTCGAACAAGGAAAAGACTCCGCGATGAAAGCTCGGATACTTGTAGACTTTGACGCTTTCTGGACCAGCCTCGCGCGCGATATCGGCGAGGCCCAACAACAGGTCCTGGTGCAGACGTTTTCCTTCGAAGGCGATCGCATCGGCCGGCTGCTTGCCGACGCGATGATTGGATCGCGCGCGCCTGACAAACGGATTCTGGCCGACTCTTTTTCCCGGGTAGTCCTCAGTGATAAGTGCCTGCTGGCGCCGGCGCACTGGTTCGACCAGCAGATAGCAGCCGAAGTAAGCGCGACCATCGAACTTCATACCGAGCTGTGCTCGAGCGGAGTGCAGATCAAACACTGCAATCCTTTTGGACTTTCACCGCGCCGCTTATTGGGTCGCAATCATAAGAAGTTGATTGTTCTTGACGATCGCATCGCCTACATCGGTGGAATTAATTTCAGTGAGCACAACGCATCCTGGCATGACATGATGCTGCGAATTGAAGATGCGGACGCAGCGGAATTTTTCCGTCAGGACTTTGTGCGTTGTTGGGACGGCCAGAGCCAGGCGAACAGTAAGCGCTGTGACGGCGCCGATTTTCATGCGCTCGATGGTCGATCGAACCGCACTGTATTCCGAAAGGTGCTCGATTTGATCGGCGCCGCGCGGACCTCCATTTTCATTGCCAGCCCTTATATTAGCTTTCCGTTTTACGATCATTTGCGGGACGCCGGCCGCCGCGGCGTTGCCGTGACGATGCTTACGCCACAGACAAATAATTGGCGCTACTTCACGGACTATGCGAAGTGGGAATCAGCCAGGTGTGGTATCAAGCTCAGGCTTTATAAGAAGGGCATGAGCCATTTAAAGGCGATGTTGGTTGACGATCAGTTCCTGGTCGTTGGGTCATCGAATTTTGATTTTTTGAGCTATCGCGTCTATGAAGAGATCGTGGCGGTGATCACCGAGCCAAACGTGATTGCGAGTTTCCGTGAGCAGGTAATGCTTCCCGACCTGCGCAATTCTGAAAGGATTGAGGAACAGATCGAAGTTGGGCGATCAGGTTGGGCGGGCTTGCGCGTGAAATTATTTAATAAAGGATTGACGCTTTTGCTTGAGTAAGGCCACTAGTCACTCATTCCTGACCGGAAGCGACTAATCGCAGTCGCTTCTCCAATAAACGAAACTCCTGTTCTTCTGTTTCATTCCTTATTCGAGTTTGTGCCCCGGCCCCTAAGTGAGGCTTATCCGCATCCAGCCGGTCGCTGGTCCAAAGAGTCACTTCGAGGTTGTGGAGGTGGCCATAATCTCCTGTAAGGACAAATTGTTGTCGCGAACCCTTTGCAGATGAGTATGTTCCTGACGATATCACACGCAAGCCTCGGCCTATCAGCTCTTGTTTGAAGTTGCTGATTCTTTGAGCGCCCTCTTTAAGTTCGGCGTCATTGCCGGCTGTGAAGGATTCCGTATGAGCCACGCCGTCAGATCTTCCTGCCGAACAGCCACTGAACAGCAAGAAACATACAAGTATGATCGCGGTTGATTTGATCATAAGCCTTTAGTCCTCAACTCTGGATTCAAAACTTATCCATCAGAATCAGCACGCCAATCACGATAAAGGCGACGGCCGAAACGCGCTTGATCCAGATCAACGGCACATACTCGCTGAGCAGGCCGCCGACCACTACTCCAATTGCCGAAACGCAGACCAGTGCAAGCGCCGCGCCGATGAAGACAGCCACGGGTTTTTTGGTTTGCGCCGCCATGGTCATCGCAGCCAGCTGGGTCTTGTCTCCCATCTCTGCCAGAAAAATCACACCGAAGGTTGTTATCAAGACGCGCCAGTCCATTTGCACTCCTTCAGACCAATGAAATTCATCACTCTTACTCGCCAACATAATCGCAATAAAATCTTTTGAGCGAAAGTAAAAGCAGCAGCCGCGCAGACTTCAGTCCGTGTCTGATTGAACTGGCACAAGCTTCAACGTAATGACAAGCACACAGACTGAAGTCTGTGCTACTCTTCGCTGACCGGATCTCCCCATGCCGCAAACACCACACATCGAACGCCACTTCACCGCCGGCGAGGTTGTCCGCGACATAGTTATCGGCATGTCCGATGGATTGACGGTGCCGTTTGCCCTGGCCGCGGGACTGACCGGAGGTCTGACGGGCACAGCCAATCCCACCAGCATTATCGTTACTGCCGGTCTGGCTGAGATCGCGGCAGGCTCAATCGCGATGGGCCTCGGGGGCTATCTGGCCGCGAAAAGCGACGCCGAACATTATCTAAGCGAACGCGAACGCGAGAAAAAAGAAGTGGCCGAGATCCCCGAAGAGGAAATGCGCGAGGTGGCCGAAGTCTTTGAGGGGTATGGCCTGACACGCGAAGAAACCTGGCCAATTGTCCAGGCGCTGCGCAAACGGCCGCAGCACTGGATCGATTTCATGATGCGTTTTGAACTGGGCCTGGAAAAGCCCGATCCGAAACGCGCGCTCATCAGCGCGGTAACAATAGCGGGCGCCTACATCGCGGGCGGTTTCATTCCTTTGACTCCTTATATTTTGATCGGCAAGCCGACCACCGCGCTGCTCTATTCAATCGGCGTTACGCTCATGGCGCTGTTGATCTTTGGTTTCGTCAAAGGCCGCTTCACCGGTATGAAGCCTTTGCGGAGCGCACTGCAAACGGCCCTGATCGGCAGCGCCGCCGCCGGCGCCGCATTCCTGATTGCCCGTGCGATTTCTGGATAACACCTGTAGCGGCGATAGGATGCGCGCTGCCGGAACCGAAAAGCTCGGCCGATTCCTTTTCAGCCTCAAAACTCTGATGACCGATCGAATTCAACGCCGCGATTTTTTGAAGTCAAGCCTGTGGGCGGGAGCGGGAATTGCTGCTCTGCCGCTTACGTCGTTAACCAGCGCGCGTGCCCTGTCCGCAACTCACGGGCGTGACGCCCGGGCCACCTCGCCGATCAAACGCCGCACGGCCGCTAAACGGATCGTTATCATCGGCGCGGGCCTGGCGGGGATGGCTGCCGCGCATGAGTTGATCCAGGCGGGTCACGACGTCACTGTCCTCGAAGCGCGTCTGCGCGCCGGCGGCCGAGTTCAAACTTTGCGCGAACCATTCTCTGACGGTATGTACGCCGAGGCAGGCGCCATGTACGTTCCCGATAGTCACGACTGGACGTTGAAGTACGCCAAGCTTCTTGATGTGGCGCTTGATCCGGTCCCGCATTCCGATCTGAGCACGCTGTTGCATTTGCGTGGGCAGCAGCTCGAATTAAGGCCCGGTGCAAAGGTTACCTGGCCTTTCAATCTCACAGCTGATGAGCGGGCGCTTGATCGCAGAGGATTGTGGGAAAAGTACGTGGTGCCGGTGCTCAGGGAATTCGAAAACGATCGGGTTCCGGATTGGCCGCCACCGTCACTTAGAAAGTACGATCAAATCAGCTTTGCGGAATTTCTGCGCCGGCGCGGAGCTTCGCCCGACGCGGTGGCCATCATGAATCTCGGTTTGGCTTCCGGTCTCGGTAATGGCGCCGAAGCCGTGTCGGCGCTGGATCTGTTGCGCGAGGCGGCGCACCGGGAACAAACCAAACAGTTATGGACCATCAAAGGCGGCAGCGATCAGTTGCCCCTGGCTTTCGCGAGGCTGCTGGTTGATAAAATTCATTACGGCGCGGCCGTGATCAGCATTACTCAAAATTCCGACGGAGTGAAGGTGGTTTATTTGCGCGCGGGCACTCCCCAGACCTTAAAGGCCGATCGACTGATCTGTGCTGTTCCATTTTCCGTGCTCAAAAACATCCAGGTGATGCCGGCCTTTTCGCCGACCAAGCAGCAGGCGATCCGCGAGCTTCTCTACACTTCGGTCGCGCGCGTTTATGTGCAGACGAAAAAAAGATTCTGGCTCGATCAGGGATGGAGCGGATCGGCGGCAACGGACTTGCCCATCATGAGCATGTATCCAAGGACTCCTAACCTGCCCGGACCGCGCGGCATTCTCGAGTCCTACACAACGGGCCCGTCCGCGCGCCGCATTACCGCGCTGCCTGAGCGTGAGCGTGTGCCCTTTGTGTTGCGTTACATGAACGTGGTCCAGCCAAAGATGGCCGAGAACTTTGAAGGCGGCGCTTCCAAGTGTTGGGACGAAGACGTGTGGTCGCGTGGCGCCTACGCCTGGTTCAAGCCGGGACAAATGACCGCGTTATTGCCGCACATCGCCAGGGCGGAAGGGCGCGTGCATTTCGCCGGTGAGCATGCCTCGGCCTGGCCCGGATGGATGCAGGGCGCGCTGGAGTCCGGCAACCGCGCCGCCCGCGAAGTGAACGACGCGGGTTGATCTTGCCGCCAATCACCATTAACCAAATCCCAGGCTTTTCAATGACCTTCGAGATCATCAGCGAAATTACAGGCAAAGAAATCAAGCGTAAACAATATTTCGATTAAGATTGATGAAACAAAAAAAGATCCCTGCACACAAATTCGCCGTCTGCGTCAATAACACGGATTATCCGGTTGCGCTCGAGCTTCATAAGATTTATCGCGTCATGCCTGATGAAGAGGCCGCCGAAGATAACGACATTCGCGTTGTTGACGAGAGTGGCGAGGACTACCTCTATCCCGCCGCATACTTTGTCTTGGTGGACTTGCCTCAAGCAGTCGAGAAGTCTCTGTTGCAAGCCGCATAAGTTGCAACTGCCCCGCCGGGACCCCGGGTTTGATCCCCATCGCTGAGCCGTTCAAGGCCACACGCAAACTAACAGGTTGCGTTACATCCGGCCCCCAGCCTTTTCCAATCCCGCAAAAGTGATGTAATTTGTAGGCGCTACGCATTGCTCTATTGCGCCCGACAGCAAGGTCAAGCGGGCTTGTCATCCAAACTAAAACCAGAATCCGGCCAGGACTTTACCTGAGGTAAACGACGTGACTGCTCATAAATGGGTTTATATGTTCGAAGAAGGCAGCGGCGATAACAAGTCTCTGCTGGGTGGCAAAGGCGCTGGCCTTTGCGAGATGACACGCGCTGGGCTGCCCGTGCCGCCCGGGCTGATCGTAACCACCGAGGCTTGCAACGCTTTCTACGACAACGACAAGAACTTTCCCGAAGGCATGTGGGAACAGGTCAAGGAAGGCTTAAAAGAAATCGAGAGCAAAGTCGGCAAGGGTTTTGGCGACGCTCAAAATCCTCTGCTGGTTTCGGTGCGCTCAGGGGCGGCCTTTTCCATGCCCGGCATGATGGACACCGTGCTCAACCTGGGACTCAACGAAGAAACCGTCCAGGGTCTGGCCACGCAGACAGGCGACCTGCGTTTCTCGCTTGATGCCTATCGACGTTTCGCTTCCTTGTTTGGCGAGATTGTGATGGGCGTCGCGCACGAAAAGTTCGAGCGCGTGCTGGATCGTTTCAAGTCGCAAACCTCCGGAGGCCGCGATACCGATCTCAACTCGGAAGATCTGCGCCACATCATCACGGCCCAGAAACAGATCATCGTCGCCGATCAGCAGGCGATTCCCGAAGATGTCTACGAACAATTACGGGTGGCGATTGCCGCGGTTTTCAATTCGTGGATGGGACGCCGCGCGGTGGATTACCGGCGCGTCAATCGTATTCCCGACAGCCTGGGCACCGCCGTGAATATTCAGGCGATGGTCTTCGGCAACATGGGCGAGGGCAGCGGCACCGGCGTCGCCTTCACTCGGAATCCTTCGACGGGACAAAAACAACTTTACGGCGAGTACCTGCTCAACGCGCAGGGTGAAGATGTGGTGGCGGGCATTCGCACGCCGAATCCCATCAGCGAACTCAAAAAAGAGTTGCCGGCGGTTTACAAAGAGTTTGCGGCGATCGCCGACCTGTTGGAAAAACACTACCACGACACGCAGGACTGTGAATTTACGATTGAGCGCGGCAAGCTCTGGATGCTACAGACCCGCAACGCCAAACGCACCGGCGCCGCGGCCGTGCGCATAGCCACGGAGATGGTCTACGAGAAATTGATCGATCGCGCGACTGCGGTACAGCGCGTCACACCAGATCAACTCGATCAGTTACTGCATCCGACAGTCGATCCCAAAGCTGACGCCACCGTGCTCGCCACCGGGTTGCCGGCCAGTCCCGGCGCCGCGCAGGGCCAGGTCGTATTCAGTCCCGATGAAGCAGAAGAACTGGCGCGCGAAGGAGCGCAAGTGGTCCTGGTGCGACAGGAGACCAGTCCCGATGATTACCACGGCATGGTGGCGGCGCAGGCAATCGTTACGGCGCGCGGGGGCATGACCAGTCACGCCGCCGTCGTCGCCCGCGGCATGGGCAAAACCTGCGTGTGCGGCGCCA
The DNA here is from genome assembly GCA_025463135.1 of Acidobacteriota bacterium. GTDB lineage: Bacteria > Acidobacteriota > Blastocatellia > Pyrinomonadales > Pyrinomonadaceae > JAOAPY01. The sequence goes on along the minus strand of JAOAPY010000035.1, from coordinate 17,291 downwards.
GTGCGCTGGAAATCGATTACAGCCAACAACAGTTCAGTGTGGCCGGCACCGTAGTCACGAAGGGTGAGTGGATCACAGTCGATGGCTCGACCGGCCGCGTGTTCCTGGGCCAGGTACCGACCGTGCGTCCCAGCCTGGGCCAGGATTTTTATGAGCTGATGACGTGGGCCGATAAGTTCCGCCGCCTGCGCGTGCGGGCCAACGCCGACACGCCGCGCGATGCCAAGGTAGCGCGTGGCTTTGGCGCTGAAGGCATCGGCCTTTGTCGCACGGAACACATGTTCTTTGGCGATCAAAGGCTGGCCGCCATGCGCGAAATGATTCTCGCCGATGGCGTCGGCGCGCGCGAGAAAGCGCTCGAGAAACTCTTGCCGTTACAGCGCGGCGACTTTCTCGGCATCTTTCGCGAGATGGCGGGTCTGCCGGTAACGATCAGACTGCTCGATCCGCCGCTGCATGAATTTCTACCCAGTGTCGACGATCTGTTGACTGAGCTGGCTGAGTTAAAGATGACGCTGCAGCGCGCGACGACGCTGGCCGATATGGATCGCGTGCTCGACGACATTGACGAAAAGCGGACCCTGTTGAAACAGGTCGTGCGCATGCGCGAAGCCAACCCTATGCTTGGCTTCCGCGGTTGCCGACTGGGATTGTTGTTCCCGGAAGTGACACGCATGCAATGCCGCGCGATGTTCGAAGCCGTTTGTCAGGCGCAGGCGGAAAAGAAAAAAGTCGAGTTGGAAATCATGGTGCCGTTGGTTTCGCTGGGCGAGGAGTTGCACCAGCAAGCCGACCTGATTCACGAAGTCGCACGCCAGGTGATGGGAGAACACGGCACGACCGTCGAGTATAAAGTCGGCACGATGATCGAGTTGCCGCGCGCCGCGCTGATGGCGGACAGCATCGCGAAGTACGCGGACTTTTTCTCGTTCGGCACCAACGATCTTACCCAAACCACGTTTGGATTGAGCCGCGACGATTCAGCGCGTTTCCTTTCCTACTACATCGAACACAAGATCGTCCCCGAAGATCCTTTCCAGGTGTTGGATCGCGAGGGCGTGGGCCAACTGGTCCGTATCGGCACGGAGCGCGGGCGCAGCACCAAGCCCGGTTTGAAGGTCGGTATCTGCGGCGAGCACGGCGGTGATCCGGCGTCGATAGCTTTTTGTAACGAGATCGGTCTCGACTATGTCAGTTGCTCACCCTTCCGTGTTCCGGTCGCTCGGCTGGCCGCCGCCCAGGCAGCACTGGAAGCCGAGGCCGCCGCGGCCGCGCTCGAGGCGACCGAGCAGGCAGCCGCCGAAGCCGGTAAAGAAGGCTCGGCTGCAATCTCCACCGTGGCTAGCGATTAGTGATCGTTTGGCTGCAGGTGTTTAGAGTACCGACTTCAGTCGGGTCTTTAATTGTCCACAAACACCCGACTGAAAGTCAGTTCTGCATGTGCCTGTTCCCTGAAAGGCTTCCCTGTATCCATCCGGTGTTCGACACCACTTAATTGATCGGCAGAAGGAGCGTAGATGACGACGCTGCAGCTCATTTTGTGGTCCTCCGCGTATCTGATCGAGTTCGGCATCGTGATCTATTTCACGCGCGCGACCGCACGCCGCGTCATGGGCGCGCTGGCGGGTGGAGCCGCCGCCGGGTTGTGGGGGATGGGCGCGATTGCACTGTGCCGGGACCTGGGTTGGTGGCAAATACCATTTGCTTCGAAAATTTTCCTGCTGCTTTTTTACCTTGGCGTTTCGATCTCAGTTACACCTATTTACCTTGTGACCTGGCGGTTGGCCCGCCGGTTCGGTTGGCGCGGTCTGGCGATATTCACCGGCATCGTGACGATCATCGGTCCGCCGCGTGATTACTTTATAGCAGCGACATTTCCGAAGTGGATGGTGTTCGCACCGGGCCTTGCTCCTATCATCGCGGATGGCGTGACCTACGCCGGTATCGTGATAGTCGGACACGCCGTGATGCGCCTGGTCGCGGGCCCCGCAAGCGAGGATGGGTTCGCGCGCTCCAATACCGTATCACGAGCAGACAGGCGTTGATTAGAGTGGGCGGCAAGTCTGACCGGCGAGAACAAACAATAAACACTATTGAGGTGCAAATGAAAATTTGTCCTGCATGCAACCGTACATATGCGGATCAAACGTTGATATTCTGCCTGGACGACGGCTCAACCCTCTCAGCGCAATATGATCCGCGGGAAACCCGACTCCTTCCTGTTACACAAACCTCTGAGCCGCCTCCGACAGAGATTTTTCCTCCTCAGCCGAAAACGACTGAGGTCAGTCCACCGTTGATTCCAACCATGCAGGCGCTGCAACCACCGCCGAGGTACCCGGAGCAGCAGCAGACAAAGCTTAACGAGAAAGAAAGGGGCAAGCCGTGGGTGATCGTGGGCGTTGTAATCTTCCTTGTTTTCGTATTTGGGGCGGGAGGCGTCCTCAGTTTTATCTGGTTCGGGAAAGACCGAACGGCAGATCCAAAAGCACCCGTTACCAAAGCGATTCCGAGTGCTTCACCAACTTCAACGACAGCAGCGGGGGACTGGGGGCCGCGGAACGAAACCGGTTCGCTTAATGGCGAAAACCTGACCTACTATCCCGGCACGACTCCCGAGCAATGTCAGGCGGACTGCACCAGGGATAAACGATGCAAGGGGTTCACGTTTATCAGGCCCGGGGCCTACAACCCTGGTGATCCGGCCATGTGCTATCAGGCGTCAGTCGTTAGCGGGATGGTGTCTCATCCGTGCTGTATCTCGGCAGTGAAACAGTAGACAGAAGCGCTCATGAATTTAGGACTCAATTTCTACTTCGATTAAAGTGTTACCTGTTTGGTCCTTGTCTATTTCTCCTTTGCGTGCTTTGCGGCTTTGCGGGAACGGATTTCGCATTGCCCGCAAAGTCGCAGAGCTCGCAAAGACCTCAAAGCTTTATTATTCAATGTGAAACGCCCGAGAAAGCCGAAGCCTACTTGCTATTAGAAGAGGGGCAGATGATGACAAGCAAATTATTTCCTGGCGCTCTCGTGGTCATGATGAGTATTGCGCTTGTGACAATGTCACAAGAGATGCACCGCCACGACCCTGCGGAAAAACTTGGACAAGTCAATTTTCCTGTCTCGTGTAATGCGGCCGCGCGGAAACAATTCAATCATGCTTTGGCCTTGCTGCATTCGTTTCAGTACTCGGAGGCGGAAAAGGCCTTCGCCGCTGTCAGCGTTACTGATCCCACCTGTGCAATGTGCTACTGGGGCATTGCGATGAGCAATTATCATCCGTTGTGGACACCGCCAAACACAGCGGACCTGCAGAAGGGCGCCGCGGCGATTGAGCGGGCCCGTTCGATCAATGCCAGGACGCAGCGCGAACGGGACTACATCGACGCGCTTGGAACTTTTTACAAAGATGCGCAGCAACTCGATCACCCGACTCGCGCCCGCGCTTATGAGCAGGCCATGAAACAGATCTATCTCCGCTACCCAAAAGATAACGAGGCCGCGATCTTTTATGCTCTCGCCCTTAACGAACGGGCGCTTGTCATCAAAGAAACGGACTATGTTGCGAATAAGAAGAGAGCTGCCGAGATCTTGAACCGAGTATTGCCGAAAGAACCAAACCATCCCGGCATTGTTCACTATCTAATTCACAGTTACGACGTTCCCAACCTGGCGTACCTCGCACTGCCTGCAGCCCGCAGCTACGCGAAGATTGCCCCTTCATCTTCCCACGCCGTGCATATGCCTTCGCATATCTTTACGCGACTGGGTCTGTGGCGGGAATCAATTCAATCGAACATTGCCTCGGCTGACCTCGCGCAGAAAAAGGTGGCCGGGACCAACCCCGGATGGGCTTCGCAGGATCAGCTTCACGCGCTGGACTATCTGGTCTATGCCTATTTGCAAGTGGCGGAGGATCAGAAGGCCAAAGCAATTCTCGATGCAGTTCAGGCTCTCAGCCAGATTGATCAGGAAGTCTTCCAGGCGGCGTTCGCCTGGTCGGCGATTCCGGCCCGGTATGCGCTGGAGAGACATCGCTGGGACGAGGCGGCGGCGCTCACGCTGCGTCCGAATGCTTTTCCCTGGGAACGCTTTCCATTTGCCGAAGCCAATATTCATTTCGCCCGCGCGATGGGCGCGGCACGATCGGGCAAGCCGGTCGCTGCCCGTCCGGAGATCGAGAAGCTTGCTGGAATTCAGAGGACCCTTAGCGAGATCAAAATTGGCTATGACTGGGCCACGCAGGTTGAGATTCAACGCCTAAGTGCCGCGGCCTGGCTCGCGCACGCCGAACGAAAGGATGACGAGGCAATTCGACTTATGCGAGCCGCCGCTGATTTGGAAGACACAACGGAAAAGCATCCGGTCACACCCGGCGCGATTCTTCCGGCGCGTGAGATGCTGGGAGACTTACTGCTGGCAATGAACCAGGCAGCGCCGGCTTTGAAGGAATACGAGACCGTGTTCGAGAATTTGCCGAACCGTTTTAATAGTCTCTGCGGGGCGGCACAGGCCGCCGAGCTTTCAGGCGATCACAGGAAAGCGCGAGCTTATTACGGGAAAGTGGTCGCGCTCGGCAATCAATCGGATGGCTCGAGACCCGAACTGCAAAAGGCGAAGCTGTACCTGATGAATAAGTAGTTGTGGTCAGAATCCCTGTAGCGCGAGACTTGATGCAAGTGAGTGAAGTATTGAATCAAACTCATTTGCGTGCTTTCCGCCTTTGCGGGAAATTCTCTCTCCCCTTGAAGAGCCTCCCGCAAAGACGCAAAGCACGCAAAGACTCTTGTCATTGATCATGGTCCCATCAGAGAGAAATGTTTTTTGGTTGGGCGGCTCACCTTGTTCCGGCAAAAGCTCGATCAGTCGCATCCTCGCCAGTCGTTTTGATCTTGATTGAGCGAGACATTCAATGTGCAAAATGGGTCGAAGCAGAAGCCGCCGCCATGGATCTGCCAACGAGTAGTGCTCTGTTAGCGTGTTGCTGAGAAAGAAAGGACTGCCCGGCGAGTTACTGCGAGGAATGAGGTCAGTACCACCTGCGGTAGCGGGTGGGTTGTCGTTGGAGCAGCAATAACGCCGGGAGGATCTGGTTTGCCCAGCGATCTTGTTCGGGAGCACACCCACCCGCTACCGCAGGTGGTACTGACCTCATTGCCTTCGAACCGTCCCTTTTTTTGGCAACACCTTAATGGAGCACTACCTGCCAACATCTGCCAACGCTCATGGTTGACGGAAGTCGCACGCTCCAGGAAAATGCAGCAACGGTTGCCACGCACTTTCAGTTAGGGAGTTCCCGTTGAAAGTCTATGTCACAGTCATGGGACTGCGAGATTAAAGCAGCACGCAGGATGCGTGCGGTCCCCAGGGAAGTTAGATAACTAATCCGGCAAACAGGAGTTGATGAAATGAGGGCATATGTTATGACTACCGGCGCAGTATTCGGGTTGATCACCGTGGCGCATCTCATACGATTCGTCATGGAAGGGGCGCACCTGGCCAGAGAGCCGCTTTTCATTCTCCTTACTGTCCTCACAGCTGCACTGTGTCTATGGGCGGGTCTCCTGCTAAGGCGTTCGGCACGGTCGTGAGACGTAAGCCTGTGTCGTCTGCTAACCCATAGTTAATTCCGAGCCCGATCAACATTGAATTGCGCTCAGGCAGGTAAGAATGAAACTACTTCGCTACAACGTGGCGATGAGCCTTGATGGATTCATAGCTGGTCCAAACGGTGAGTACGATTGGATACCGGAAGATCCAGGCGTGGACTTCGCGGCCTTGTTCTCTGAATTTGACAGCTTTGTCATGGGCCGAAAGACCTATGAACTTGTCCAGAGTATGAGTGATAAGAACCCCACCAAAGACCGCCCTATATTAGTCGTATCAAAAACCTTGCCCCCATCGGAAATCCCCGGTGTCGAAGTTGTGCGGGAAGATATCCCCGCGCGAATACGTCTGCAAAAAGCCAACGCGGAAAAAGATATCTGGTTGTTCGGCGGCGCCGGTCTTTTCCGTTACCTCCTCGATGAGGGGTTGGTCGATCGCGTTGAGGTGTCGGTGATTCCGGTCCTGCTGGGCGGGGGCATACGATTGATTCCCGATGGCCAGGCACATTCACTGCACCTGTTGAGCAACTATTCTTTACCCAACGGAATTCTGCAGCTTGTTTACTCAGTTCGCACGGCCTGAAGACTATGAGATCGAACTTCCGCTGCCTGAAGACGGTGCTCTAAGCGCCTGCACCGTCGGTGGAAAAAAGCTTTGCTTGCTTCTACTGCGAACAGGAGTGCAATAATTTTGTTCCCTTTGTCGCACAGGCATCGGACATGAGCAGGGCTGTCAGGGTCAAGACCACATCGCTGGACCGCTTACGCTCAGGCTCGTGAATTGCGAGAGTTATCTTCGCTATACCAATTTCAGTGAGGAGAAACAGATGTTCAAGAAACTTCTATCCCTCGTGCTTGCCGTTTTGCTGCTAAACGTGATTGGAGTAAAGATTGCCTCCGCTGCCTCAAAAGAAGAGAAGCAGGCCCGCTTTGCCGAGAAAGTGAAAGAAGGCATTCACCGGCTTGGTGTCGGTGAAGCGGCGCGTGTTGAGGTGACTCTGCGCGACAAAACAAAGTTGAAGGGCTACATCAGTGAAGTGGGAGCAGATAACTTTGTGGTGGTGGACGCCAAACGCGGTGAGGCGGCAACCGTGGCTTACCCGCAGGTCAAACAGATCAAGGGTAACAATCTTTCGACCGGAGCAAAGATTGCCATCGGCATCGGTATCGGCGTCGGCATCACTATACTTGTCCTGCTGTTAATTATTGGACACGAAGGCTGCTGCGGATAGCCCACGAATCAGGCGTGGCTTACTCCCTGGCGTGCAGCCCGAGTCCTCCTGTCGACGCTTGGGTTGCCCGCTGAATATGTCGAACGCGTGAACTGGTTTGTAACGCAAAACTGTTAGTTGGCGACGATTGAATGGCACTCAACGCGCACGCAAGCCCGGGGTCCCCAGCGGGGCAGTCCCGCTGGGCTGGTCTTACTGCTTGCGTTACAAAGAAAAAGATGCAGACGATATTCCCAATCTTGAGATACAACGACGCCAGGGCTGCGATTAGCTGGCTCTGTGCGGCGTTTGGTTTTAAAGAAATCTTCTGTGTTCCGGAAACCGGACTGTTCGTGCGGCATGCGCAACTCAGCCTGGGGACAAATCTCATCATGCTCGGATCATGCCGACAGGATGAACCCGGACTGGCGAGCCCGCAAACACTGGGAGCTTCGACGCAGGCGCTATGTGTTTATGTTCCGGATGTAGACGAGCATTTCGAGAGAGCGCATCTGGCAGGAGCGGAGATAACGGCGCCCCCGCTGGATACCGACTTTGGCTCGCGCGAGTATCACGCGCGCGACCTCGAAGGTCACATGTGGACCTTTGGGAACTACCTACCGGACGTCGAGTCGGGTGGATGACTTGTTTGCCGACCTGAAGATCTTTTGCTTATGAATGGTTGCTGATCCGCGTTACACTGCCGCATACAATTACCCTGGGTCGCGAGTCGCATCTCAAAAGCAAAGGAGTTGAAAGCAAATGAAATACGTCATTCCGCGCAATCGGCAAATTCCCGACCCAAGTTTTGCGGATGTCCTTCGCTCCGGCGCACTCGCCCGGGACAAAACGGGAAACCCTGAAGGTGATAATGTCTTTGCTTACCGCGGAAGCAATCCCAAGCTCCCGAAGTCAGACTTTATTTCCCTCGGGAAAATCTTTCCGTTTACCTTTGGCCTGATATTCATTCCGGATCAGGCACAGGGGTTCGGGGACTATCTGGCGGAAACAATAAGCGCCACTACCACCCTGCTGGTGGGAACGTTGCCCAAAATGGCCATCGACTCGCAGATACAACCACTCAGTGCCGGCGATCACAGCGCGCTTTTTGCAGCGCATGAACTCGCGACCAGGCCGCTGAATGAGACCATCGCTAAATTAGTAAAGCTGGGCGCGCTATACCTGCCCGGTGTTGAGGCTGTCGAACTCGAACACCAGGTGGATCCTGGAGGGTTCCTGCGCAAGGGAAGTCACCACAGCGTCCTGACTTACGAGCGAATAGACGGCACACGCACGACGTATTCCTTCGCAACCTTCTCAGCTACGGCGGAGCGCCTGGTTAATGCAACGATCGAGTGCGTCCTGCAATCGCGCGCGATGGGCGAGTTCGATTATCTGGCCGGGGCCGTCAAGTCTGAACAAGTCGATGCTGATCAGACTTGGGCTGCGCACGTTGAAACCTACAAGAAGCGTTACGGCGACGAGTGGATCAAGCACATCGAAGAGCTGAGTGGCGACGTTAAGAAAGTATTGGATGCCGAACTTGAGCAGAAGGGCTTCACCACCGAGCGCGCCATGGCGGCGATACTCGAGCGGATAGGACCGCTGGTTCCGTCCTATCGGCAGGCGCCTAAACTCAGTGATTGGGTCAAAGGTCTCGAGGAAGCGGCCGGAGGCCAGAGCGGAGCTGTCGCCGGTTAATTGATAAGATGTCCGGCCAATCTGTGTTTGCCTTCGGCAGATTACATTGAGTGGCGTGGATGGGGCACAGACTCAAGTCTGAGCTACGTCTACCAGCGTCCGAGCAGGACAAAGGGCGACCAAAAAAAAGGATGAGGCTTAGATTCCATCAATCGCAGTTGTGCATGGCGCAGGGCACTCGCCGGCGAGCCGGACTCTCGCAGACTAGTATAAAACTCGCTCATCAATTGTTCGGTCGCGTCGTCATCCACGGTCCACAAGCTCAGTAACAGCGAAGGCGCCCCCGCCGCAAAGAATCCGCGCGCCAGGCCCAGCAATTCATCACCCGGCGCTATGGTGCTGACTCCGGTTTCGCAGGCACTGAGGGTCACCAGCCCGCAGTGCAAATTCAAGTTATAGGCATCGCGAACCGTTAACCATCCATCGCCAAGTTGCAGAGATGAAAACAGCGGATTGTCGGGGCGGAACTGACCATGACAGGCAAGGTGGATCACATCGGCGGCAGGAGCTTCTCGGCGCAGCGCCGTGAGGGTAGCCTCATGGTCCAACAGCGCCACCGCTTCCGGAAACAGCGGGGCCAGCGCCTTGATCTCTTCGTGGACACGCGGTATCCGCTCGTCGGCAACTCCGAGGAGTAACGCCTTTCGCAAGACTTGCTTTTGCCGCCGCAGACACTGTTGTAATACGACCGCGCTGGGTGCATACGAGACTTCACGACGCTCGATCAGATAAGTGCGGCCATCATACAGGGCTTGAAAGGGAAGATAGTGCAAGGCGCGATGCGGGACGATTACCAGGCGGCGCCGGCCCAGTCGATCTTCAATAGGTCGCACCAGATCATCGTAAAGTCCTTCCAGATGTCTCTGTGAACGTTTGGTTAGATCCGTCAGATGCCGGCGCATCCTCTTTGCTCCATAACGCAAGGCGTCAATCTGAAAGCGAAATTGCCCCAGTTCCCGTGTGACCTCAGTCTCGCTCGCCAGGTCGCGGATTACCTCGACGGTGCTATCCGTGATGAGAAAGGCCAGCAGTTCATCATCGAGTGTGGTGTATTCCACCAGGGCGGTGTGCGATCCAAGATCGGCCTGGAGCGCGGCAACATCGAACGTTGCGACCGGGTCGAATGTCTTTTCACCGCGATGTTGCAGCTGCCGCATGATCTCGGAAGTCTTTCGCTCACGTTCACGCAGTTCTTTCTGCGCGGCTGCAACCTCCTGTTTGCCTGGTTGGGTACCTGAAGCGGGTCGATTTATCTGATTGTAAAAATAGTTCAACTCCTGGCGCAGTGTCTCGAGCCGGCTGAACAGTTCAGCTTCGAAGTCATCGCGCGGCTCGGCTTGCAGTCCCAGTCCGCCGCCAATCGTCTCAACCAGCGCTCGAGCCCGGGCCCGTTCGACATAGCCTAAGGCTTCAGCAGTCCGCGCTTCGCTGGATAGACAAAGTCGCACCAGTTCGTTGTAAGGAATCAGTTTGTCCGAGAAATACGCGGCGCGAAATTCCTCACCCGGAAGCGGGGCCCGCAGTTCTTCGGTAAGCGCTACCGCATTCTTGAAGGCCTGCTCGGCCTGTGCTGCGTCGCCGATACTCGAGGCAAGCAAACCCAGTGAAGTGTAACAACGCTCCGCTACCTGCGGCTGCTCACTCTGCTCCGCTTCAAGCAGTGTTTCGTCGAGAACGGCTTTGGCTTGCTCAATGTGGCCCTGGGCGCGCTCAGCTTCACCGCGCAGCCAGCGGGCCAGCAGCAAGCGTCGCCAACTGCCTGAGCGAACCAGGCGCGGTTCAGCCTCGCCGGCAGTTTGCGCGGCCTGAGCATAGTTTCCCAAACGGTAGTCCAATTGCGCCTGCGACAGCGCCGCCATCGCCGCGCCGACTTCATTGCCTTCGCCCTCATACAGCCGGCGCGCCTCGATCAACAGGGCACTTGCTTCCGGCAAGCGGCCGAGCAACAACAAGGCGCGTCCGTTGCAGGCCAGCGCGCGGGCCTGCTCGGCTCGCATTCCCAGGTCCGCAAAGGTTGGGATGATCCGCTCGTAAATCTCCGCGGCTTCCAACACCAAATTGAGTTCCAGGTAAGCGTCGGCAATTTCCTGCTCAGCAATCGTCGACTGGTGCGGCATTTCCAAAGATGCATAGCGACGCCGCGAGCGCTCGAGGTAATCAGGGGCGCGATCATAACGACCCTGCAGCAGCGCAAAATTGCCGATGTTGCCTTCAATTTCCGCCAGCGTTACCGGCAGTGACGCGCTCTCTGCCTGTTGCAATGCCTGTTCGTAAAGGTTCTCAGCGGATTTGAAGCGGTGCAGGACGGCGTGCGTATTCGCCAGGCAGTTATTGATGATGGCAAGTTGTTTCTGATCGACGTTGAGTGCAAGGAAGCGTTCGCGGGCGGTGCTTTGAAATTCTTCGGCTTCGTTATATCGTTCGCGACGAAAGCATAAGTTGCCGATATTGTTCTCGATCCGTCCCGCCGACAGCAGATCATTGTGCAGGAGAAAGACTGCGAGCGCGCGCCGGCCACACTCGATCGCTTCGTCATAGCGTCCGAGCATTGCCAGCGCGATTAGTTTGCTCACCTGTGTAGTGGCGGCGGTGTGGTCCTTGCCCAGCAAAACCAGGCGGGCGGCGGCGGAATCCAAATGGAAGATCGCGTTTTCCATTTGTCCTTCGACCAGGTCAGCAATACCGCCAACCCAATCCGCCAGGGCGCTGATCTCCTCTTCGTCGGTTTGCTGAGACAGTTGTTTAAGGACTGCGGCGGCCTGGACGGAACCGGCGGGCTCGACAGTGAATGCCTCGTAGCAGAGATCTTTCAACGCATACGCGAGGCCGATGTCGGCCAGCGCACGGTATTCCTCGAGCAATGCTTCTCGTTCGGCATCGCTTGAATCCACCAGACGCGCCGCCAGATCTGCACGCTGCATCTTGCGCGAGTTTAACCCCCCAGCTCCAGGTGCGGAATTTCCAACTCGACTTCACCCAATTGCACGCGCAGTGTGTAGGCGCCCGCTGGTACCGAAGAAAGTTTGAACTCACAAAGATCGTTAAGCGGCGCCGAGACCGTGGCTGCGGGGCCTGCGAGTGTGACTTCACCGCCCACGCAGGTGTCCCCCAATACCTGGCCGGAAACTATCAGCCCGTCGGCCATGGTCTCGATGCGAATGTCGAGATCGGTTTTGTCAGCAGCAAACAAGAGTTGTCGTACTGCCGCCGTGCCGGAGCGCATGCCAAAGGCCGGCGCGGCATTAGCGCTGTCGAAGCTGAGCGCGGCCACCAGACGACGAACCAAGGACGGTTCATTCGTGCTCGCCCGTTGCTGGAAAATATTTATCGCATATGCAAAGACGTCTCGCGGCGCATCTTCAGCGGTGTCTTCACGCATCAGGTTGATCAATCGCGTTAACCGGCCCAGTTCCGCGGAGCAACTTGAGCAGCTAGTGACATGCTGCATCAGCGTGTTTCGCTCGGCGGGAATCTTATCCTCGGCGAGATCGGCCAGCGTTGCGAAGGGGATGTGTTGGTTCGAGGTCGTCATAGTTTCTTAACTGCAACCGGATGCAACAGTTGGGCCGGGTTCTTTACTTGCCGGTCGACTAAACAGTGCAGACCCGTGGGCGGAAAATACAATCCCAGTTCATTTATCCAACAAACGAAGCAATTTCTCGAGGCAACGAGCGCGCGTGGGCCCGATGCTGCCCTCGGATGTCCCGAGCGATCTGGCAATCTCCGCATAGGCAGGTGTTTCATCGCTGTAGAACAAGAAAGAAATCAGTTTTTGGCAGCGTTCATTTAGCTGCGCGATTGCGCACCGGACACCGTGCTGCTCTTCGAGTCGCAACATGACCTCATCAGCGAGAGGCGCGTTATCCGGAAGAGCAGCGAGTTCATCCTTATCATCCTCATCGTCTGCGGTCCGGCGGCGCGAATCCCGCGTATTGACGATTACGCGCCAGGTTTTGCGTCGCGCGGTAGTTACCAGCCACGCCTGTAAACGCTCGGGCTGTTCGATCTCGTTGAGCTTTTGAAAGAGCGTGGTAAAGACTTCCTGGAACACATCCGCCGCCTGGTCTTCATCGAGGCCCGCTCGTCTCGGAATAGTATAAATCAAACGCTGATAGCGATTGACGAGTAGTTCCCACGCCGATTGATCACCACGGCGGCAGGCCAATATTAACTGCTGGTCAGTTTGTTTCATTAACGATAGTGGCTCAGTTTTTTCTCGAAGAGCATAGAGATTGCCAAACGTTCTTGTCTAGCGAGGGGAACGATTCAGGCCACTCAATCAGTGACCAGGGGGTTCCCTCTCAGTCTCACCCGGTTTCAACGGATAACACCGGTCTGGTTTTCCGAAACCGTTTCAACGGTTTACCCGTCGCCGCCGATCAGAAACCGTTAGAAACGGTTCAAGATCAAAAGGACACCTTAGATCACGCGGTTGAAACCGGGTGAGAATGAGATGAAAAAAGACCCCCACGTATTTTTCGGATGCGCACCCGCACTGTTGTGACGGAAGGCAGTTCTGCGCGCGGTTACTAACTGGTCGGCGCGGCTGCACAGAGAATCAAAACACCATTAACGAGGAAGTGAGCTTATGAATTCGAAAACAATCGCCGGCAAGGGAAGACATTTCGCCATAACGTTAGGCGCAGTACTTTTTTTCATGGCCTTGGCTGGAGCGTCCGGCATTTCTCTGCTGGGTGGCTCGACTGCCGCGGCTAAAACGTTCATCGCCGGGGCGCTTTTCCCACAGGGCACGCCGTCGCCCTCACCGACGGCTAGTCCAACTCCATCGCCTTCACCGGGTGACGAGCACTGCAAGATCAGTTTGAGCGCGCCGACATTTACGGTAGGCGAGAGCGCCGGGCAGTTGGTGATTGGCGTGAATCGCGTCTGCGATCGCGTGCGCGAATCAAAGGTTGACTTCTTTACTCAGAGCCGCTCGGCTTCTGCCGGTTCTGATTTCACTTCCGCGTCAGGGCGAATCGATTTCGCCGATGGCGAAACCAGCAAGACGATCACAGTCGTTATTAAAGATGACACAGCGGCCGAGGGGAACGAGAGCTTTAGTCTTTTCCTGAACGATCCGGGCGGTAGCGCGATGTTGGTCAATCCGACTTCCGCGCTGATCACCATTCTGGACAACGATGGTACGCCCGGGCCTACGCCCTCGCCGTCACCAACACCCAGTCCCACACCAACACCGTCGCCGACCCCAAATGATGAGCACTGCAAAATTAGCCTTAGCTCGGCGACCTACTCGGTCAATGAAGGCGCCGGCCGTCTGGTCGCCACGGTTAACCGCACGTGCGATCGCGCGCAAGACTCGAAGGTCGACTACTTTACTCGCAGTGGCACGGCGTCAGCCCAGTCGGATTTCACTTTTGCGGCCGGCCGCGTGAACTTTGCGGCAGGTGAGATCAGCAAGAACATCAATCTGTTGATTACTGATGACGCTTCGGTTGAGCCCAGTGAAACGTTCACGCTCTTTCTCACCGATCCCGGCGGCAGTGCGTCATTGAGCGCTCCCAGCAGCGCCATCATCACTATTGTCGACAACGACGTAACCGCGCCGACCAGCAATCCTGTCGACCAGGCAGAGTTCTTTGTGCAACAACACTATGCCGACTTCCTGAATCGCTCTGCCGATCGCAGTGGTCTTGATTATTGGAGCGGTCGCATCAACGAATGCTCCGGCAATGAGGACTGCATTCGCGACCGCCGGATTGGCGTCTCGGCAGCCTTCTTTATCGAACAGGAGTTTCAAGAGACGGGGAACTACGTGTACCGCTTATATCAGGTGACCTTTGGCCGCAAACCGAAATATGCCGAGTTCATGCCCGACCGCGGGCGCCTGGTAGTCGGCAGTGACCTGGCCGCCAACAAAACGCTGTTCTCAGACGACTGGGTCCAGCGGCCGGAATTCGAGATGGAATATCCCCAATCGCTATCGGCCCATGATTTCGTCAACCGCGTGATGGATCGGGCGGGACTATTCCCTTACCAGGTTGAGCGCGAACGGCTGGTGAGTGAAATGTTCAGCGGCAAGACCCGCTCGCAGGTTTTGCGAGACGTGATCGAAATGCCGGAATTCAAACAGCGCGAATACAACCGGGCCTTCGTGCTGATGGAATACTTTGGCTATCTCCGGCGCGATCCGGATGCGAGTGGTTATGACTTCTGGCTGAACGTTGTGAACAGCGGTGAGTCGAATAACTATCGCGGCATGGTTTGCGCCTTTCTGACCTCGGGCGAACTTCAGGACCGCTTCAGTTCAACGCGGACGCGCAACGACACTGAATGCAGCCATTGATGCTCGACCAGTTGTGACTGCTTCAGCCGGCGCTTGCTGAAGCTTAATGAAGTTGCCGCTCTTGAGGGGGGAGAACCAGGAGCGGTGACGAAGAAGGCGGGTACCGATGGTGCCCGCCTTCTTCCTTAACCATGTCCGACAAACTTCAGTTTGTCGTTTTCCTTGTTGGGAAGCATTTTCCGAAGCTAGACGACAAGCTGAAGCTCGTCGGACAAACTTCAGTTTGTCGTTTTCCTTGTTAGGAAGCATTTTCCGAAGCTAGACGACAAGCTGAAGCTCGTCGGACAAACTTCAGTTTGTCGTTTCCTTGTTGGAAGCATTTGCCGAAGCTAGACGACAAGCTGAAGCTCGTCGGACAAACTTCAGTTTGTCGTTTTCCTTGTTGGAAGTATTTTCCGAAGCTAGACGACAAGCTGAAGCTCGTCGGACCCTTAGGACAAACCTGGGCGATCAGGCCCGGCGCCAACGCTCCCAGACATATGACAACGAGACTGGCGAGTTAGTATTAACAACGGGATTCCGGCCGGCGTTCTTGAGTATCAAGTACCACTTAGTGTTGGTAGCGCCGAAGATGTATTGGCTGTGAAAGTGATGTGCGAGAGTAGCAAGCACCGTGTAGGGTCTCTTTTGCTTCCACAAGAGATACTGTGGCTCGAATAAGACTTCGACTACTTGACCGGCACTGCTTTCATTAACGCAACCCCGCAGATAGTAGACTTCGTTTTGCGCGTTTATGACCTGGAATGGCCCGATGGCCTTCTCGGTATTTTCGGTTGCGACATCTAACAAAGGCTGGGAATCTACAAAGGTGTAGGATAACTGCTGTCCCGGTAGGACCATGTCACGAATTGACATCGAGCATTCGTTGGTTTCTGTTCCCAACGTTTCATCCTGCCCCATGAACACATAAGTCCCCGCCGGCAGATCCAAGTACTGTGAAACGTAATTGACCTTCTCCCATCTTCGCCTGGTTCCCGTATTCCAGATGGAAGGAGGAACTGTCCCCCTGGGGACTGTCGTGGTGTTAAAGGCATTGTCGTATTTGAAGATAAAAAAGTAAGCGGGCGACTGGACAGCCGCCTGGAACAGTACCTTGCGCGGAGTTCTGAGCGTACCCAATGCCCAAACAAATCGTTCACGCCATCCTTTCGAAATATATCCCGGGCTGTTAGGCCGAAAAGGTAGGTCGGAATACGCGCCACTCAACATGTCGATGGTTCCCTGAGGCAAAGCCGCAGCCTTTCGCCTCGGCGCCAACAGTGTCGCCCCACCACCAGCAATTAGAGTCTGTAACAGGTGCCGTCGGTTCATAAAATCTCCTTCTGAAATGAAGAGCGTGGTTGGTCGTTAGTGGATCTTGCCATGCGTGTGCGGCAACCGCTAATCCTGCTTTAGAAGTGCTTTGACTTGCTCTTGCGTCAGCGATCGCGCTTGCCAGGGAAACCAGCGTGCTTGTGAAATCCGAGTCGTCTTTCCGGTTGATTGTTTGAAATCAAACTGTAGTTGCTTGGAATTTTCCGGAGAGACGGTAAAAGAGAACGAATCCAGAAGATCGGGATCGGCGGAAGTCTTTGTCCAGCCGAGTAGATTGAGAGAGTAGGTCCCTGGTTGCAAGAGTCGAAATTCGGTACCGCCTTCTTGCGAGGAGCGAAACAATATCTGTTTGGAGAGATTCTGCTTGCCAGAGATCGCGATCGGCGCTGGTTGAGAGTCGTGCAGAAAGTGGCCGGCCTCATCTATTTTCTGATAAAAATAGGGCTCCAATAAGTATCCACTCCTGCTGGCTGAGTCTTGAATCAACAGAGCAACCCTGCTTATGACACCTGTCTTTACGCCGGTGTTCACCAGAACGACCGCCAGCGTGATTTGAAAATTTCCCTCCTTGAAATGACCGATGTTTAGATGCTCACCTGCGAAAATTCGCATGCACGCACTACTGAACTGAGTCTTGTAAAGCGTAATGATGGACATCACGAATGACAGGATAGAAAGAACTAATATCAATACCTCTTTTGTCCTCGTCATAGTGTATTGAGCTTAAGAATCAGGATTTAAAAGAGACACACACACACTTTCCTCGTTGGGCCCCTGACTAGCCGATCTCATAATTTGAATTCACAGTAAGAACGATCCGGTATTTGCTTGACCGTTGTTGTTACCGCAATCAAAGCGTGGTTTGATTCGGGCCATGAGGTGCTCCTCTGCGAGTTGCGACCAGTACGTGTGAGTACTACAAACGGTTAAGGTTTTGTCCTGAGTTTGGACGCGCGGAGAATATTACAGAACCTTACTCTAAGCAAGGTTTTGCTTTGCTCTGGCAGTGGGTGAATACAGAACCCGGAGCGGTAGAGAGTGTGTGGAAACTCCGACTACCGTGTCATGAAGTCAGTACCACCTCGCGGTAGCGGGTGGGTAAGTGATGGAGCAGCTATAACGCCGAGAGGATCTGGTTGTCCCCAGCGATCT
>JAOAPY010000050.1 GCA_025463135.1 Acidobacteriota bacterium | reverse complement strand
AAAAACCATTTGACGTACGCTTATCGCAACGACGGATTGTTATCGCAGCGCCGTTCTGGAAAGACGGTGGCCTGTGTTGCCCGAGCGGAATTGAAACTTCCGCGTACGTATTCCGTGGCGGTCGCTTCGTGCGCGCGTCTTGCAATCGTCGTTACATGAATGGCGACAATTGGTGGTTGCAACGACAACGCGCATAACAAATCGTTGGACGCGAGCGGCGGGGGCGTGTTTCGTAACTAAATTGGTGCGGCGCAGGGTGCTTTGATTCGCGCCGCCGCGTCAACTCAACCGTTCGGCATCTTCTAATTACCAATGGGTGGTTGCGTACTACGGGCATGGGGTGATGATTTCCAGCCGGAATTGTTTCTCGCCGGCAGCTCACTCGAACCATGCAACGTGTTCACGAAGGGTGCTCGCAAATCTGAGAGCCGTGCTTGGGACACATCGGGACTAACGGTACTTGTCAGCGATGATTCCGACAATTTTAAGCATCAAGTGAACGACGCAATTGAATTCCAGACGTCGAACCGACTTGAAATCCGACGGCTGAAATCGAGTCTCGGTATTGACGGTCTTAGCTTGGACTTTGGCGTGAACCGAAAGAACGGCTTCCTGCAAAGCCAACTCTTTCCAGCCGAACTTGTTTCTCTCGCCGCGAAATATTCTATGGCTCTTGAGGTTTCCATTTACGAAGCGTAAGACCTCGTTTACAGTGGTGGCGAAATCGAACAATTCGTTGGACCAGAGCGGGAACAGCGTACTCTTTTAAGCGCAAGGCTTGGCGCTGGCCTAGTTCATCGCCGCGCCCGGTCAACTCCATCGTGGGGCTCTTCGTTTTCATGTGCTACATAAATATTTTGTTGAGAACAGCGGAACGCGCGCTATGAACGCATAGCCCGCTAGCTCTCGCCATTCGTTGCTGGTGTTCTTAAACAACAACGGCCCGTGATCGTGACATAATGTGTTAGATTCGAAACGTTCACGTCCGCAGGAGCTGCTGCCACAGCCAACGACCCATATTCGATTCGCGTCCACGCGATTAAGGAGATTCTGATGACCTTACCGGTTACGCTTACGTCGCTAGGCACGCCCGTCTTCACCGCGCGCCTGTGGACGGACGCACTCGTGCCACGTGCCGGTGGAGGCTGGAACTGGATCGGTCAATTCTACAACTACCCCGATGAACATCCGACCCAGTGGGTCGTGATGAACCTGGAGACCGGGGCTTATCACATCGTTGAAGATGTTCTGGTTCCACCAGTCAAACGCGGTCACCGAGCGCACGAGAAATTCCACATCCGCAATCAATTACGTGCGCCGAACGGGCGCGTCTTCTTTCCCGCTTACTCGGCATGGTGGTGGTACTACGATCCAGCGACCAAGACCGTTGTCGACGGCGGGCGCGTGCCGGATAGCACCGACTCTTTGCTCTACTCGATGGTGTTTAACCACCACGGTTCGATGTTGTATGGCGGCACGCTCGGAAACTCGGATTCAAACGGCCTCCCCGAGGTGTTGACGATCGATCCAAACACACTTGTCGTGACGCCGCTGTGCCGTGTCGGCAGCGCGGACCACACCCAGAACGCCTACGCCTATTACCTGGTTGCCGACGGTGACTGGCTCTACGTCCTGGTGGGCGAGGATATCTGGGACGTGGTCGCGGTTCGCGTGTCGACCAAAACTAAGAGGATCCTCAAGACGGAGAAGGTCAATGCCTGGGCGGAATTTAAACAGATAGAAAATCAGGGGCTGACGGTCAAGCTGTACAAGAATTTTGGCCTGCCCGGCCAGACGGTCGACCAGTTCTGGGTCGCTGACGGACATTGGTATCCGTACCATGACGGACAGCCACCGCCGTTCACCCCCCGAGACACGACTCCGTACACTAATCCCATCGGGCCTGCTCCGGAGATCGATGAGTCCCTGTGCCCCGGCTTTCTGAAGTGGAGGCCGCATAATTCGACGGGCGCGTGGACACAGTGGCCGTTCTCGATCACAACGGCACCGATTCCGATCGAGTCGCTCCTGCTGCTCCCGGATGGATCACTTCTGGGCGACGTCGTGCAATACCAGGGGTTCTTTCGGTTTGACCCAGCATCCACAATCATGACGACTTTTGGACCGTTTAAGGGTGTCACCGAGGGCAGATCTCGCCTCGTTGTCGGCGGAAAGGCGTATATCAGTGGCTATCCCAACGCTCCGCTGTGGGAATACGACCCGAATGCACCATGGGTCACGACAGACGATGGTACCGGGAATCCGAAGCGCCTTGGTGAGTACTCGAATGGAGTCAACCACTCTGGTGTCAAGCGCAGCGAGATCCTCGCGTACTCATCCGCGAGCAACCGACTCTATATGGCTGGACTCCGCGACCGATCCGGCCATGGCGCCGGCATCGGTTACTACGACTTCCAAAGCAAGCACTTCGCTGGCCGACACACGGGCCTCAATTTCTACGTCGGTGATCTGGGACTCGTAGTGTTCAATACGCTGGGGCGCGTCGTGTTCGGCGGTAAGATCGGGGACGACCCGGCGTTCCCGGGCCAGACACCAACCGTCGCGGAGTTCGTCCTCTACGATCTCAATCTCAATGAGATTGAGCGACAGACGCCCGTCCCCGGCTTGCTCGGCACCGGCTATCTATTCCGCACCAGCGAGCCGAAGGTGGTGGTTGGGTTTTCGCGTTCAGGCCAGCTGCTTTACCGCTGGGACATTGTGTCCAGGCAGCTCTTAAAGTCTGTCACCCTTCCCTCGGATATCGGCATCGTAACCCAGGGCCCCAGCGGGACCATCACCACGGTATTCGGCTCGACGCTCGTGCAGATCGACCCAGTGACGTTCGAAATGACGTCGCTCGGCACTCTCCCCGACCCGGCCATCACCACCATCGTGCAGCGCGGCCACGATCTGTACGTGTCGATCGGCGCCGAGCTGTATGCGATTATTGGGGCATCAGCATAGGACCATGGCAAGAAAGCCACGACCTCGGAAGGTGTCTGATGATGGCGTTGTACGTGCTCTCTCTCCCTCTCTCGTGGCACGCGGCAGCGTTGTACCCGACCGTCCCGATGGACCGCATGGTTGACGTTCCCTGGTCGCGGTCGTGGAGGAAACACGCACGGTGCTAGCAAATTCTTTTCGTAACAGGCGGCCCAACACGTCGTTGGATCGGAGCGCGGATAGCGTGTTTCGCAAGTTGATTGATTGAATCGAAGATTGAATCTAATCGCCGCGCCCGGTCAACTGCTATGTTCGGCGTCTTTCTTATTTGCTTTGGCTTTAACCCATGACCGTGAGATTGATAGCACTTTCAGCGTTCGTTTTGGGCGCTGGCGGATTCGGCATCGCATCAACGGTCAACCAATGGGCGATCATTGACGCGGTCAACGCAAAGTTGCCTTCAGACGATCAGTTTGGCTACTTGGGGTGGTATCAGGCAAAGATTCTCAGACTACACAGGGAATATCGCCGACTTCATCCTGACGGAAGGTTGCTAAAGCGGGCGGGGGTTTACGCGATGCTCATGTGGTTTTGCCTCGTCGTCGCCATGGGCCTAATTGGCTTTGGCTTTCTTCCAATCGCATTGTTTGCCATCGGCGGCGGATTGTTGCTTTGGTTCACTTACTTTCGGGATCCGTCGACCTTGTGAAGCTCGATGGCGTGTGGTTGCGCCTTCAAATGACGGCGACGCCGAACAAATCGTTGGACCGGAGCGGCGGTTGCGCGTTTTTGCATCATCATTGGCCCGGCGAGGCTCGAATGAATTCGCGCCGCCCGGTCAACTCAACCGTTGGGCGTCTTACATCGAGGAGGTCTGTATGGCCAGCAACTCTCTTTATGGGGATGAAGCTGCACTCCAATCAATCATTCGAGCGTACATGGAGACTGTTAGTCTAGAAGAACGACCACGCGCGCTCAGCGAAATGTTAATGGATGATGATATCGACAAGACGCTGCAGGCCAAACGTGATTGGCGTTATGACGACTATGGTAAGGTTTGGAGGCTATGGCGTGATATTAAGCAGGACATGTCTGAAAAAGAAGCATCTAGACTTTGGTCGAAACGGTGGAAAGTAGTGGCCCCTCTATTCGATGAATACCTTACCGAACTCTTGACGAAACGTGTCAACGAAGCACGAGAAGGGTTCTATCTTAGTCAACCGGCTGAGATCCAGGAACTTCGTCGCAAGGTGCAAAACTTCGAATCGAGCATCCCTTCTCAACCTCGGAGACTTGTTAACCGCGCATATCTGGTCACCTTACTTGCGATCATTGCCATTTTAGGAGTTGCTGTTTGGAGGGGTTGGTCTCAGCGACCCGAAGTAACTGTCGATTTCAATGTTGGAGAGATCATTGGCGGGATACTGGTAGGTGCGGGTGCTTTGACTGCGGGTACGGCGTACGCTTTGCGAAGTGTCGGACGCCGTGAGCAATAAACCTAACACCGATTAGCTAGTGATAATCGCGCCTAATAAATTCCCGACGCCCAACAAACGTGAATCGCGACCACGCTTCGCGCAACGAGGCTTGCGTGGCTTCAGCGAGAGGCAGAAAATCACGCTGCGTGGGTTCCATCAACGGGCCGCCCAACAACTCGTTGCAGGTGAGCGCGGGATAGCACCTTTCTCAACTGGCTTATTCCGTCGCGGCTTGAATGCCGCCGCCCGCGCCACCTGAACTCAACCGTTATGCGGCTTCCTCTTGTTTAGAAAACGCCTTATCATTCCTGCGTGAAAGTAAGGGATGTAATTCGGCTTCTCGAAGATGATGGTTGGTATTTGGCGCGAACGCGCGGGAGCCATCGTCAATTCAACCATCGAACGAAGCTTGGAACCGTGACTGTCTCTGGGAAACCTGGCATTGATGTACCGCCCGGAACGCTGAACAGTATTCTCAAACAAGCTGGTCTGAAGTAGGGGGCAAATATGAAATACGCCGTCGTGGTAGAAGCGGGAGAAACTAGCTTTGGTGCGCATGTCCCGGATCTGCCGGGTTGTGTGGCTGTGGCTGAAACCCGCGAAGAGGTTGTGAAACTCATTCAGGAAGCCATTGAATTTCACATCGAAGGGTTGCGCGATGATGGCCAACCTATCCCTCCGCCTTCTTCGAGCATTGAATTCGTTGAAGTACGGGCCGCATAACAATTCGTTGCAGGTGAGCGCGGGATAGCGCCTTTCTCAACTAGCTTGGTCCGGCCCGGGTTGCGTGCCACCGCCCGCGCCACCTGAACTCAATCGTTATGTTTCTAACATCCGTGGGATCGCGGAATGCCCAAACTGAACATCGTTGGCTGGCGTGAAGGGTTGCTCAAGATTTCGATGACACACCTGGGTAGTGGGTCAGTTTGATGTCCGATGAGCTTTAGCTTGTCGTAACGCTGCGACAAACTAAAGTTTGTCGGACATTTGCTGCGAAACTGACCCACTACCACACACCTGCTTGGAGCGCATTGGTGCTATCGTGGAATTAGAAACCGACGACGAACCGCTCCGCGTGTCTTCAAAGGGCGAAACATAACAAATCGTTGGACGCGAGCGGCGGGAGCGTGCTTCGCATCATGACTGATCCGGCGATGCTTGAATGAATTCGCGCCGCCGCGTCAACTCAACCGTTATACGTCTTGGTCCGATGACCGAACGAATGTCTCACGACGAACATGTCGCACTGCAACGTGGGCGCGTTGTCGAGCTAGCCCAGAGGATACTCTCCGGCGACCTCGACGTTCTGGACGGTTCGAGCCAGATGCTTAGGCTTTGTGGTGAAATCGATGTCGACTTCAATGACGAAGATGTGCGCGCTTTCATTCTCGTTGAATCTGAAACGGAACATTTGCCTATTGGTGCGGAAGCTCTGAATTGGTCCGACGCAGCCCTTGCCCGCAAAGAACCAGAGGTTCGGCCTGCGCGTGCCTGGGCGACCGACATCGTGCGCGAACATTGCACCAACCTGATTTCTCGTTTCGGCGACGTATAACAAATCGTTGGACCGGAGCGCCGGGGGGCGCGTTTCGCAACTTGATTGATTGAGTCGAAGGTTGAATGTCATCGCCGCGCCCGGTCAACTCAACCGTTCGGTGGCTTCTATGGCAGCGCCGCAAATTTACAGAAAGAGCTTGTGCCTTCTGGTGAACCGTGTTATTAACAACGCCGCCCTAGTAGTTGATTCACCTCGCAGTGTAGATAACTAGCTGAAAAGCAATCTCACGGTCAACTCCACCGTTCGGTGGCACACAACACGAAACAACGAAAGGAAAGGAAAAAAAGATTATGAGTAAAGAAGAAGAAATCACTGGCGACGAGAGTGAAAAATTCCATGTCGAAGGCTACCCCGACGTTTCATTGGGGAACTCAACGCTATACACCGTTGACTTTAAGGTGAATTACATCGCTTGTGGAAATAACACCCAAAGTGTGGCCTCTATGAAAACGGGAGCGGGCATTTGGCGCGGGGCTTGCTTGATTTCATCGATCACTGCCACCGTGCACACGCCCGGTGGAAACACTAACGCAACCTCATATACATCATCCGGCACGAGCTATAGCCAATTCTGTTGCATTTTCTACCAAAACCATTATGTGGTCACCCGCGTAGAAACCTAGACTGCGCTGCTACGGAATTGCTCTCGCCTTGGTTGCACCGAGAAATCGTTCATCGTATCTGCGGAGGGCGTTCGCCAGCCGAAACGAAGAACCCGTTGAATCATAAGCGCCACCGAACAAATCGTTGGACGCGGCCGCAGGAGCGTGTTTCTCAAGATGCTTCGTTAGTTCACACTTGACGCTACCGCGCGGCCGCGTCAACTCGGCCGTTCGATTACTTATTGATAGGGAGAGACCGGTTGACTACACCCGTCCTCTTGTTCGACCTGGATGGTACGCTGACGGATCCGAGACCCGGCATTGTGGGCTGTATGCGATTCGCCCTGGACCAGCTTCGGGTCCCGTACCCGAGCGATGATGTGTTGGCCAGCTATATCGGGCCGCCGCTGCGAGGCACGTTTGCGACGCTGCTCGACACGTCGGACGCGGAGCGAATCGAGGAAGCGTTGCGGTGGTACCGCCAGCGGTTTGCCGACACGGGATTGTACGAGAACAAGGTCTACGAGGGTGTGCCGGCGATGCTCGATACGATAGGGCACATGGGCTGCGCAGCGTACGTAGTGACGTCGAAACCGGCGGTCTATGCCAAACGCATCGTGAGCTATCTCAGGCTCGGCCACCATTTCCAGAAGGTGTATGGAGCCGAGCTCGACGGACGGTGGGATGACAAGGCCGAGTTGCTGGCCTACCTGCTTGCCGCCGAGGGAGTCGGACCGAGCACGTCGGTGATGGTCGGCGACAGGGCAGCCGATATCATGGCGGCCAAGGCCAACGAAGTCCGATCGATCGGTGTGCTATGGGGCTACGGCTCGGAGGTCGAACTTACGGATGCTGGTGCTGACATTCTGTGCCGGACACCGTCGGAACTGGCTACACACCTATCGGCGGCGCAATCGAACAAATCGTTGGACGCGAGCGGCGGGAGCGTGTTTCGTAAACTTGATTCGTCCGGCGATGCTTGATTGAATTTGCGCCGCCGCGTCAACTCCACCGTTCGGCAGCTTTTCGTAACTCCAACGGAACTGCCGTGGCTGATGGAAAACTGACCATCATGAATCTCAGGCTTGGAACTAGCGCCGCTATTTTAGGCGTTATGTCTCTTCTTTCATTTGTCGCGGTGTTCCTGCTTCACAATACGATCGGTCTTGTCCTGTATTTTGCCATTCCGGCTCTATGCGCTCTTGCATTTACGATCGGTGTCGTAGAATTGGTCCGAGCGCGCAGGGGACGGGCTACTTGGAAGGAAGCACTCTGGGCTCAGTTGGGCTTGGTTTCATCGCTACTTGTCGCGGCGTCATGGGTTGCCTTTTATCTTTGGCTCAATGCGTTCGTAAACGGCATGCAACATCATCGGTAATTCTGCTTTCAACACCGATGCCGAACAAGTCGTTGGACCGGAGCGCGGCACAGCGCACTCTTTAAGCGCAAGATTGACGCTGGCCCAGTTGATTGCCGCGCCCGGTCAACTCGGACGTTCGGCGGCTTCGAGGTGATGCTATGGCCAAAGAAAACCTTTCCATCAAAGATAAGATTGCCATTGTCGCCTCCATCGTGGCGCTCGGACTCTCGCTCTATGCATTCGTCCGGGATACTCTTCTGAACCAGCACGTGCTGCGGGCTTCAGTTGTTAGTATTGACGAGAAGGGTGACAGATTGCTCGCCTCCATCCTGCTTGTCAACGCCGGCAAACACTACGAGACGCTCTATAAGGCAAGGTTCATTTATTCCGACGATCTGTCGACGGGCGGTGGCGCAACCAGCAATGAGTTTGTAGGACCCATCGTGGTTAAGCCTGGTGAGGCAGTAGTCCTGACTTTGGACGCCAGCAAGCCCAATATTCAGAAGCTTCGCGACGATGGCACAATTAAAAACCCGAAGTCTGGTATTCACTTGGGCGTTATCTTTGATCCTCTGACTCCTTCCGGCCAACTGAAAGACGACAGCAAAATTTTTCGATTTACGGAATTGCTTTTTAGTGGCAGCGAGCGTGCAGGCAGTAAACCACGCCCGGGAGACAACGACCGTTTGATAGACCTGTTGTGACGCCGGCTCACCGAGGATTGTCCTTTCAAGTCGCCGTCGAACAAATCGTTGGACGCGAGCGGCGGGAGCGTGTTTCTCAACTTGCTTGGTGCGTCGAAGGGTGCTCTGATTCGCGCCGCCGCGTCGACTCAACCGCTGGGCATCACTTGGCAGCATCCCAATTGACATTGGTGGAGGTTAATCCATGGCAAGCCCTCAAGACGAACTACTCAAGGTTTATGAACAACTGTGTAATAGCTATCGTTCAATCGATGATTTTCGGGCGAAACTGTTGGGGTTTCTGCCGCTGGCGACTGGAACTGGGGTATTTCTTCTGGTAACTGACCCAGCAAAGATAAAGTTTATACAGCCCCTCTTTCGACCTATCGGGGCCTTCGGGTTCATCGTCACGCTTGGGTTATTCTTTTATGAACTCTACGGAATTAAGAAATGCACGTATCTTATAAGGGCTGGAATAAAGCTTGAAAATGACCTGCGAATTAAGGATGGGCAATTTACAAAGCGTCCTCCCGGAGTTGCTCTCTTGATTAATGAACCGCTCGCCGCCGGTTTAATCTATCCGGCAGTTTTGGCTGCGTGGACGTTCTTATTATTGGCTTTCCCCCAGATTCAAGATGCCGCCCAAGTGCAGCCTCAAGATACTGCCCCATTGAAATTTCGTGATGGCGCCCAATGCTGGGCGATTCGAGTATTTCTCGTCGGCTTTGCCGTCTCATTTTTTTACAATCTCTGGTTGATAAAGGGTGACATCCGAAATGCGATTGATCGTCTGGAGAAATGGTTACGAAGTTTCGCGAAGGCCAGCGAGAAACAAGGAGATTAAAATCAGTCTCTAAATTCGGGGCCGGCCAACAACTCGTTGGACGCGAGCGGCGGTAGCGTGTTTCGCATCAAGACCTGGCGCGGTGAAGGTTGAATGAACTCGCGCCGCCCGGTCAACTCGGACGTTAGGTGTCGGATGGCGACCATTCGCATCCGGATCGATTCGGAGGATCAGATGAAAAGAGTAACTGGAATTGGTGGCATATTCTTCAGCGCGAAGGATCCGAAGGCACTCGGTGCCTGGTACAAGACTCACCTGGGCATTGACGTACAAGACTGGGGTGGTGCGTCGTTTGATTGGACTGACGCCGACGGCAATCCGACCAAGGGAACTACGGCCTGGTTGATTGATGCAGCTGATGGCAAACACTTCGCTCCCAGCAAGTCGACCTTCATGGTCAACTATCGCGTGGAAGACCTGGCGGCGCTTCTGCAAGCGCTCCGCGATGAAGGCTGCGACGTGCTTGAGAATACGACCGATGACTCAGACTACGGGAAGTTCGGGTGGGTCATGGATCCGGAAGGCAACAAGGTTGAGCTTTGGCAACCACCGGCCGGGCAATAACCCTATGCACGTCGCAGCAAAGCCGACGCCTAACCACTCGCTGAAGCGGAGCGCCAACGGCAGACCACCAGACCCACGAGGAGGACTTGGAACTCGTCAGGGTTTTGATTGCTTCCGGAGCGAATTTGTACGCACAGACCTTCGATGGCTGGACAGCCGTAACAACTCATTGCGCTGGAGGGCGGGACAGCGTGCTTCTCAAACTTGCTCGTGAGATCGTGTCTTGAATGCTTCTCGCCCGCGCGCGGTAATTCGAGCTTTCCAGGCGTCAGTGTTGGAGTAACATGTCGAAGATAAAAGAAATCATACTTTGCGTGGCCATAATCTCCATCGGTGCTCTCTTCGGTGGCTCGCTATATGATTCCATCGTCCTTGCCCCAAACTTTCGTGTCGGCATTCCTCAATCCCTCGAACACCTGAGGCAGTTTATGGCGGTGGCAAATCCAGGGAGCTTCTTTCGCTTTATTGCACCTTTAACGCAACTGTCAATTCTTATCTCTTTGATACTTGGGTGGAAGCGTCCGGCTGGTCGAAGGTGGTGGCTGATTCTTGCATTAGTCTTAATTGTTGCAGGTGACGTAATCACTTTCACATTTCATTATCCCCGCAACTTTATATTGTTTCATGATCCTATGCACACGCCGCCAGAAACACTGGAGAAGGCAGCAATAGAATGGGCATACGGCAATTACTTACGCATTCTTTTGGTCGGCGTTGCGATGGTATGTGGTATCAAGGCATTGTTAATTAACAGACGCGCGCACGACGCCTAACAAATCGTTGGACGCGAGCGGCGCGGTGTTTCGCAACTTGCCTGGTGCGGCGAAGAATGCTTTGATTTGCGTCGCCCGGTCAACTCAAACGTTGGGCCGTCAATCTTACTCGACCTATATGGATTGGATACGGGCGGTTCACGACTTTATTGAAAACGTCGCAACGCACGACTAAGAATAACTTTGTTTCGTCAACCAACCTTGCTGGCACACCAGGGCAGTCGGAAAGAGAAATGAAGTCACCAAAATTCCAAATTCACTCGATAAACTACCCGTGAATCTTTACAATCGACCAGTTGTCGACCCTATTATCTTTGTTAGAGTAAAAGTATGAGCAAAATCAATCGCAATAAAAAGAAATTGTCACCAGAACAACGTGAAGAACTACTCAGAGCATTGAAAGCCCGTTTTGAGAAAAACATGAACCGCCATAAAGGTCTTGAATGGGCTAAAGTGCAGGCAAAGCTGGAAGCTAATACTGAAAAACTGTGGTCGCTCAGTGAAATGGAAAGAACCGGCGGTGAACCGGATGTTGTCGGGTTTGATAAGAAGACGGGCGAATACATCTTTTATGATTGTTCAGCGGAAAGCCCTAAAGGCCGCAGAAGTCTTTGTTACGACCGTCAAGCGCTGCAGTCAAGGAAGGAACATAAACCCGAAAATAACGCTATTGATATGGCAGTTGACATAGGCATTGAGCTTTTAACCGAAGAACAATATCGAGAGTTGCAGAAACTTGGAAATTTCGATACGAAAACGTCGAGCTGGATTACAACACCTTCTGAGATCAGAAAACTCGGCGGCGCCATCTTTGCTGATTACCGCTTCGGTCGTGTCTTCGTTTATCACAACGGTGCCGAATCTTACTACGCTGCCAGGGCGTTCCGTGGCTCGCTAAGGGTCTAAATTTTGCACAGACAGCGAAGTGAGCTCCCGAAATTTAATTCAGTTGCTCAATCGCGCGTATTGCCGCTCTAAAATATGCGTGCGAAGCCAAATCGAGAAATCAGTGCAGCCGAGGCTGCCTGCCTTCGCGCAGCCCTCGAACACGCTTCCGTGATTCCTGAAGCGACCGGACTAATTGGCACTATCTCGGCTTTGCGCGTTGTGGGTCGTTGTGATTGCGGCTGCGCGAGCGTTGATTTTGTAAAGGACTCCACCGAACAAAACAAACCGATTGCTGACGGCACCGGCAAGACCGCCCGGGGAGGCGACGTCGGTCTAATCGTGTGGGGCACCAACCAGGCAATCACAGGACTTGAGATTTACGATCTTGGTGCGGGCGACGACGATTTGAATCTTCCAGAATTGGAGTCGATCGCTTCCTTGGACCACACCGTAGCATAACAATTCGTTGCAGGTGAGCGCGCGATAGCGTTTTTCTCAACTATTTACATCACTGATAAATGGCCTTATGGGAATACCTCTTCCTCGTGCAATCAACCAAAGAAGCGGCTTGCTTACATTGCCTGTGGTTGCTGGTGTCATGACAACGTAATACGAACACTGGTAGTAGAAGCCGGTTCAACCGATAGTCTCTCCTCATGTACATAAGCCTCGTCCTGATTTCAGGGTCGCATCGGATTTCATTTGGGCGCCACGGGCTATTCTCATCGCGTTGACCCGCGCTACAATTCTGATCGCATCTTGTTCAGTGACCTCGCAACTACCCCCAGTATGATCGATTTTGGGAGGACACCATGCATGCCGCCAATCGCTTCGAAAGAGTTCGCGCAGCAATAGAGCAACTCGGTCCGGCCGACCACGTCTGCACATTGTACGACCAGCGCGAGGAGGAGGTGGCGATCGCCGTCACGTACATCCGCGCCGGCCTCGATCGCGGCGAGCTTTGCGTTTGTGTTGTCGATGACGGCGGAGAGAGCATTCTCAGTGCGCTCGCGTCCGAGGGCGTCGACATCGACGCAGAAATAGGCAAGGGCCGGCTGGCAATCTTCGAGAAGCCGCTCGCGCAGGGGCTCCAGACGCGGGACATGCTGGAGAAAATCGAGCAGTATGCCATCGGGTCCCGCAAAGCCGGCTATACCGGCTTCCGGATTGTCGGGGAAATGAGCTGGACGCTGAACGGCGACATGAAGGCCCTCGCCGAGTTTGAAGCGCGACTCAACCTCAACCGGGTATGGGAACGTCACGCCTGCGCCGGTCTATGTCAATTCGATGTGCGGCGGTTCACGCCCGAAACGCTGCGCGAGATGATCATCGTGCACCCGCTCGTGGTCATCGGTGATCGAATCTGCCGGAATCCTTATTACGTAGTGCCCGAGCAGTATCTCTCGCCCGATTGGCCGCGGCACGAGGTCGACTGGATGATGACGAACCTCGAGCAGCTTCAGCAATCGCAGGACAGCCTGCGAGAGTCGCAGGAGCGCTACCGCTCGCTGTCGCGCCGTCTCCTGGAGGAACAAGAGCGCGAGCGCGCCGCGCTCGCCCGCGAGCTGCATGACCAGCTCGGGCAGTCGCTCGTCGCGATCTCGCTGAACCTCCAGGACATCGAGGCCGAGCTCTCACCCGCCGCGCGCGCGCGCGTTCCTGAGACCACGCGGATCATCAAACAGATGTTTGAGCAGGTGCGGACGCTTGCCTTCGAACTCCGCCCGTCGGTGCTCGACGAGTTCGGTCTGGTCGAGGCACTGCGGAACCTGGTGACGCGCCACGGTGAGCGCGCCGGCTTAAGCGCAAGTTTCACTGCCAAGCCCCCCGACGCGCGGGCGCCGGTCGAGATCGAGACCGCCTGCTTTCGCATCGTGCAAGAGGCGCTGAGCAACGTTGCTCGGCACGCGCGCGCTCGCCACGTCGAAGTGACGATGACGGTGCAGGACGTTGCCCTCCAGGTCACGGTCAGGGATGACGGCGTTGGCTTCAACGTCGAGCGGCTGCGCACCGATCTGGGGCTGATGGGCATGGGCGAGCGCGCCGAACTCGTCGGCGGCAGCGTCGACATCGAGTCGGTGCCGGGCGTCGGCACGACCGTGCACACGCGCTTCCCGTTGCCTTCCCCGAAAGAGGTCGCGGGAGTCGACCAATAGAATTCCTGCGGTGCTCGGATAATCGAAATGGATCGAATAACTTACACGGCGCGGCTTGAATGCTGATCGCACGCGCCCGTTGAATTCGATCGTTCGGCATGGTAAAGGCGAGACGATAGCTCTATAACGGTGGTTGTATGAAGATGAACAAATTGATCCCAATGCTGCCGGTCAGAAGCATGCCGGTAAGCGTGGACTTTTACTGCAAGATGCTGGGTTTTGAAGTTGAGAAAAGAAACGACGATTGGGGCTGGGCCATGCTCCGCTTCAACGAGTGCCGTTTGATGGTGGATCAATCGATCAATGCACATCCAGACAATCCTCGCGACCCGATCCTCTATCTATATCCTGATGATATCGTCGAGTATCACCAGCAGGTTCGGAGGAACGGTTTGGCTGTGCCGGAATTGGACGTCACCTTCTACGGCCTTACGGAGTTTCGAATAAGCGATCCGGATGGAAACCGCTTATGGATCGGACAAAGTACATCGCCGGTGGCCTGAAACGTGCTGGTCTTTAAGCGCAGGACTTTAGTCAAACTATCTGTTATCGAGGATCATAATTGATCTTGAGCTTGATTAATCCAGCCAATGACTGCGACTGCCTGTTCTTGTTTTGTAATCCTTGATGTAAGTATCTGCAATTCACCGCAGTAACAATCCGCAAGTGTTTCGGCGAAACGTGAAGCCTTATGTGCTCCCCTTAGTAGTTCCAATAGTCTTTTGATGAGGGAGGTAAAGAGTTCGTGACCCAACACATTGGTATCGTAGCTGGCAGTGCCGAGGGCGCTGCCCTTTGTTACCGAACA
Organism: Acidobacteriota bacterium; assembly: GCA_025463135.1. GTDB lineage: Bacteria > Acidobacteriota > Blastocatellia > Pyrinomonadales > Pyrinomonadaceae > JAOAPY01. The sequence continues at coordinate 26,009 of JAOAPY010000050.1, read as the reverse complement.
ATCTGCCTGGAGGCGCCTGCCATCATGGGTGAGCATAATCACCCTGAAATAACAATGAACTCGCTGCCAATGGCCCAACACATGCCCCCCATTCGTGCGAACGACTGGGAGACAGTGGCCGCGCTTCTGGCAGCCTCCGCGCATAAAGTCGCGCGGGCCGGGGCCGACTTTGCCATCTGCCCTGATAACACATATCACCAGGCGTTCAAGTATTTAATCCCGCAGTCCCCTATACCCTGGCTACATATCGCCGGAGCCGTCGCTGAAGAAGCCCACCGTTTGGGCTACGGGCGGCTCGGCATTTTGGGGACGAAGTATTTGGCAGAGAGTAGTGTTTACCCGGAGGCATTGAAGGAGTTTAGGATCGAGAGCGAAATACCCGACGAGGCTGACAGGGAAAAGATCAATGAGATCATCTTCAAGGAGTTGGTCAACGGCATCTTCCCGGAAGCATCCCGGTTATATTTCAATGCAGTTGCCGGACAATTTAAAGCGCGTGGTTGTGATGCGGTCGTTCTGGGTTGCACTGAGATACCTTTAATCGTGCGCCCGGACGACACTCCTCTACCCACTTTGGATTCGACACGTCTGCTCGCTAGAGCAGCGTTACATAAGGCCCTCGAGCAATAAGCGAGTCCGCGGCTAACACGTCATTGAACCAGAGTTGCGAATATTCACGTTCGGTACGAAACTTTTGCTCCCTGAGCGCGCCGAAGACTGTCGTTGGATAACTCTGAAATGATGTTGTCGCTCAGGTATCGCCAGGGGGTATAATCCGGCCTGAGCGGTGACGATCCATCCACGTACCGGTGTTCGAGGTCTTGATCCGGGGCGTCAGGATTTGGTTTAGACCAGTCAATCCTGTTTTCAGGAGCGCCACCTCATTTATCGCGCCGCTCACTTTCTTTATTGCCGGCGATCACCGTTGTCTCACCCAACCGCAACATAACACTTCGTTCGGCGGGTACTGGTGCAGTTTGATGTCCGATGAGCTTTAGCTTGTCGTAACGCCGCGACAAACTAAAGTTTGTCGGACATTTGCCGCGAAACTGTACCACTAGCCGTTCGGCGTCGGCTTGATCATTTTCCAGGGACGCGTGATGAAATCTGCACCTGATCAGCGGGATATGCTGCTCGCCGCGTGGAGAACCAGCAACCGCGTTACCGTCTTCCTCGTCGAGCACTTACCCCAGGAGCTATGGGAAGCCACCGTGCCGGGGGCTCCACGACGAACCGTGCGGATGATCGCCGGCCACATCCACAACGCGCGGTGTATGTGGATCAAGACGTTAGGAAAGGAACACGGCATCGCGGTACCGCGAGCCGTCAATCGACACAAGGTTGGACCGAAGGAGCTGATTCCAGCACTAGGCCGCAGCAGCCGCGGCATTATCAGCTTGCTCAAGCTCGGCTTTGACCAGGGCGGCACGATCCCCGCATCCTCGGCGTACACTTGGCGTAATCTTCCCCTCGACGTCGGGCATGTCCTAACCTATTTCGTCGCGCATGAAGGTCATCATCGCGGGCAGATTGTCATGCTCGCCCGCCAACTGGGCCATCGTTTGCCCGTTGAGATTACGGGAGGTCTTTGGCATTTTTCGAAGCGCGCCAGGGAGGCTCGGTGAGCTGGATTTCGCTGACGCCGCACGAACGGCATGATTTGCAGCACGTCTAATCCGGGCGCCTTTGCACAAACCAACTTGTTATGCCGCTCGCACTAATGAAGAAAGTCATTTAGTAAACATCGCAATGCACGACTGCACAAAGCTTTGAGAGTCACCTGCTCGGGTGCAGAACCGGGAGTCGTAGCGACCGGATCAAAGACTCAACCTTAGGGCGATCGTGACTTTTTCTGTCGCCCGCGCCATCTCGGCTCAACCGTTAGGCGTAAGATTGCGGCCCATTCGGTAAACTTGACCATGCCAAGTCTCTATATTTTTTCCGGGCTACCAGGCACGGGAAAGACTACGCTATCGCAGGCACTCGCAAAGCAGATTACGGCCGTTCATTTACGGATAGATACCGTTGAGCAGGCGCTAAGGGACCTATGCGCAATCAATGTCGAAGGCGAAGGGTATCGCCTCTCGTATAGACTCGCTGCCGACAACCTGCGAATAGGCAATAGCGTTGTGGCCGATTCGTGTAATCCGATTGAATTAACGAGAAATGAATGGGAAAAGGTCGCCGTGGAATCGGGAGCCAGATACGTCAATATCGAGGTTGTGTGTTCTGACAAACTTGAACATCGCAACCGAGTCGAAAACCGTTCTTCAACAGTTCCAGGACTAAGCCTGCCAACATGGAAAGACGTTGAGCGTCGCGAGTATCATCTTTGGTCCAAAGAAAGAATCATTATTGACACTTCGGGAAAATCAATAAAAGAGTGCCTTGCCGATCTTCTTTCCAAACTGTTGGACCTGCACGTCTGATAAATCGTCTGCGCTATGCCGCCTGCGTGCTTAATCACGAGTCAATGCTGAGTTCCATTACTACGGGCTTTATCACGATCGCGATTCTGGGCGCGACACCATTCGCTCTACTGCGAGCCGTGCGTTTCTACTATGAGGTTATTGAGCCTTACCGAAAGCGTACCGGGTACGTGGTGGTGTACATCAGTATGCGGTAAATTATTAGAATCTTACCTTGATGAGTCATGACGCTTGAAGAAAAACATCTTGAACTGAAGAAACTTCTGGGAGAGACGGTCTCCTGCAAACTAATCGCTTGCAGCAGCATTCTTCTCTATTTCTTTGGAGAGCCGCGTGATAAAGGCGTTGTTAGTATTTGCATTAATCCACCGTGGCGCTATCAGCAGCAGGGCGAGATAATTGTTGGCAGCGGTGATTTCCCTTTTCGTGAATCGGATTTCATATCAAAAGAAGAGTATCAAAAGACCTTTGACCGAATGTGTGCTCTAACAGATGGTCTTGACGGCGCAGTGCTGATCGATTGCGAAGTGGACTTAGAGACGTCTGATCTTCTTTTGGAGTTCTCGGATGGTCAGGTCGTCCGCAATTTTATGAACAGTGCCTTCACTGATGCGGCCTGGAGCATATGACACCCTCAGAGTAATTAAGAGCCCTGCGGGAAATCTGTTCGCTACCTCGATTGAGTAATTCATAGGTTGGATGTAACGCCGCGCGGTCAACTCTAATCAGATCGTTACGCGGAGGAAAACGCAATGAACGCCAGCCTCTTAACGGAGCGCCAACCGGCTTCGAGTATTTTCAAGTTTCGGCGCCGGCTACTGCGGATCCATGGTACGATTTTGACGCTGGTTGCGTTGGGGAACGCTGTCGCTACGACCATCGGCTGGATGACTGGGACCGGCCTATTTGGTTTCATGCAGCAAACTCCCATGGTCTGGGTTGGGCTGATCCAGGCTTATCTGTTGATGTTGATTATTGCGGTATTACTGATTCTTGGATCGGGTCAGGAGAATGCGAGAAAATGGAATGTGGTTGGAGCGCTGGCGCACTGTCCGCCTCTAATCGCGGCTCTCTTTTCATTGGATGTGTTTAGGTCAATGGGATCGCTCGGAATTGTTCGAGTGGCTATCGCGTTCCACCTTGTCTGGTTCTGTCTTGAAGCATTTGCAGCACTGTATCCGGATCCGAGCCACTAATCAGCGCTGCGAGGTGGAAGGCGGGCGGGCCGCAATCGTTCCGCTAATCGAGCGTTCGAACGCATTGGTAGGCAACAAATCGTTGGGTTGCTTATCCTTCACTCAGGGAACTTGAAACGATGAAATTCAAACTCGGCGCTGTGTTGCTCCTATTCATGCTCGGCTCATCGGCTTCCGCTGCGCCTTCGCCGTGTGGCAAGAATGGAATGACTTCCCTGCGCGCCAACGATGGGAGCGGGTTTCTCTTTTATGTTTTTCGTGAGAGTCCTGACCTGTACTTCGCGCTAACCGGAAAACAAATCTCTTTTCCCAACGGTACCAGCGGTCCTCGAAGATTCATCATCGATGGAAACTTCTATGAAAATCTCATGGTTCAGCCAACTGACTTCATGAAACCGGAACAAGGTGTGGCTGATCTTGATATCTTGAAGAAACACCAGGCCTATGAATTCGACTACATGCAGAAAACACCTACGCCGTTGCGAAAGCTCGTTGAGCTCGGGCCGCGCGTGAAAGCCGCGGCTAACGGACAGCCAGGCTTTACATTCTATTTGTGGGCAGCTCTTGATCCGCGCGATCAAAACGGGGCGCGCCAATATTTCCTAACAACCGTTTCTGCAGGTGAGGTCGTTGTCTTAACCGCAATCGTACGCGACCAGTCGGCCAACGACCGGGCGATGCAGGCTTTCGAAAGCTATGCGAACTCGTTCCAACACGTGCTAAAGAAAAAGGACTGTCCCGAAAAATGAACGACGCGGTAGAGCGTCGCGCCTTTCAAACAACCTGGATACCATGACTTGCGGTCCCGATGTATTCTCTTTTATCGTACGTCATTCTATTGCTCCGGCAAGATCACAACGGCGTCAAGAACGTTGGGAATGACGGCGCAACCGACGTCGTTGGACCAGACCGCGCGTCGCGCGTTCCTTAGGTTGTCTAATTGATTCGACGTTCTTGCGAATCGCGGCGCCCGGTTAATTCCACGGACCCCAAAATGTTTGTAGCCTGGTTCGGATTGCTATTCTGTTCATTTGCCGTCAGCGTTATTACGCTGACCTACATTCAGACTAGAGTGGCAAGGAAGTTTGGCTGGCGGGCGCTGCGCGAACGCTCGCTGCGCGAAACATACTGGACGAATCTGTCGACACGAGAGAGGCTATTGCTGTGGCCAGGCACTGTTCTCTTCTTCCTTACTCTAATCTCGCTGACTCTTTGGAACCTGATCTTCTCGCATGGAGGATGACAGGGCCAGTACTCGCAAAAGGTTCAGGTTATGAAGATCGGTTGCTAATACTCATCGTTATTGCACTCACTGCAATCCCGGCTTACGGCTTCAACTAACTTCATCCAGCGACGCTGGAATGGCAACCGGAACGCTAGCCACACTGTCCGACAAGCTTCCTTAGCTTGTCGATGATTAAGACGGTTGACCAACTTGATCAGCGGCAAGTCACGCGGTTGAAACCGGGTGAGAATGAGATTCGGACTAATCTTGAACCGAATTGCCGGGACCAGGAGCGCGATTTGCTATCTTGCAGCTCATAATGACCCGAAGCAGAGTCATGAGTTAGATACGTCCGCCCAGAAACGAGGAACAAACTGACTGTTGAGAAGCGTATAGGTCTCACATGGACATCACACACTCCGACGCATCGACGTTTAAGAAGCCGCTAAGGCTGTGGCCCGGCGTGGTCGCCGCTGTGCTTTTGATACTGGCCAGGTTTGTCGTTCCCATCATCGTGCCGGATGCCATGATTTACGGCGTGCTTGGAGCACTCGTCGGTACCTTGGCCATTGTCGTGTGGTGGCTGTTCTTCAGCCGAGCGCCATGGGTCGAACGCGTGGGCGCGATTGTGCTGATGGTATTTGCGATCGTCGTCGCAAAGCGCATCGTTCACGCGTCCATTGCGAATGGAATGATGGGGATGATGCTCCCCGTATTCGCCATTCCACTTTTGAGCGTCGCGTTGGTCGCTGCAGCGGCGGCAAGCCGTCGTTTGTCCAAGTGGCCTCGGCGCGGGGCACTGGCCGTCGCTATTCTGCTCGCGTGCGGAGCGTGGTTGTTTGTGCGGACCGGCGGCATCACTGGAGACGCCAATTCTGATTTCCATTGGCGCTGGACGAAGACTCCCGAAGAACGTCTCCTGGCCCTGGGCGGTGACGAGCCGGCGGCAGTAGCGTTGGATCCGGCGGCGGCAAAGACGGGGGCCAACTGGCCCGGCTTTCGCGGAGCCGAACGCGACGGCGTCGTTCGCGGCGTGCGGATCAAGACCGACTGGACCGCATCGCCGCCGGTCGAGCTCTGGCGCCACCCGATCGGACCGGGCTGGTCTTCCTTCGCAGTCAGCGGCGATCTCCTCTACACGCAAGAGCAACGCGGTGACGACGAGCTCGTTAGCTGCTACAGCGTAACCACCGGCAAGCCGGTTTGGAGACACCACGACGCAACTCGATTTTGGGAGTCGAACGGCGGCGCCGGTCCGCGCGGGACTCCGACCCTCAGCAATGGTCGCGTGTATACATTTGGTGGGACCGGAATCCTGAACGCGCTCAACGCCGTTAACGGCGCCGTCGTGTGGTCACGCAACGCGGCGTCCGACACCCAGACCAAAGTACCGGGCTGGGGTTTCTCGAGCTCACCGCTGGTCGTTGGCGACATCGTCGTCATCGCCACGGCCGGCACGCTCGCCGCTTACGATCTCGCCAATGGCCAACCGCGTTGGATCGGTCCGAAAAGCGGTGGAGGTTATAGCTCACCACATCTCATGACGATCCAGGGAGTTCCGCAAATCCTCCTGCTGAACGGAACTGGCGCGATCAGCGTCGCGCCGGCCGATGGCAAGCGACTTTGGGAATACCCATTATCATCCAACACCCGCATCGTGCAGCCGGCCCTGACCGCGGACGGTGATGTGCTGGTCCATGACGGCGAAGGAAACGGCATGCGCCGTCTTGCAGTTTCGAACGGACCCGGCGGCTGGACCGTCGCAGAGCGCTGGACCTCGGAAGGGTTGAATCCCTACTTCAATGATTTCGTCGTGCACAAGGGCCATGCGTTCGGTTTCGACGGCAGCAGCATAGCCTGCATCGACCTCAAAGACGGCGCGCGCAAATGGAAGGGCGGAAGTTACGGCCACGGCCAGCTGGTCCTGTTGGCCGATCAGGACTTGCTGCTGTTGCTGACTGAGGACGGTGCGCTGGCGCTGGTCAGTGCGACGCCGGAAAAGTTTGCTGAGCTCGCGCGGTTCCCCGCGATCAAGGGCAAGACCTGGAACCACCCGGTGCTGGCCGGCGATGTACTGCTGGTTCGCAACGGCGAGGAGATGGCCGCGTTCCGGCTATCGCTCGCGAGCCGTTAACTGGATTGCGTTTGTCGTCGCCGTGCCGCCGCCCGCCGGTGCATCGCGCGCGACTACAGCTTTCCGATCAGACTCTTTAGTTGGTATGGTCCTTCCTCAAGCCGGATTGTTACTGGCAAACTTAAGCAGCGATCCCTTTCTTCCCAAGAGTCCCGGATGGGCTCGAGGCAAATCAAACCCTTTCTTATCGACAACTTGTTACGCGAACCGGATACGCCAATAGATCGACCGCTTTTGAAAACTTAATTCGGAGTGCGACGACCTGTCGTCGCTTTGGTCGCTGCATTCCGAAGAGGCCTCAAAATCTCACAGGTGACTGCTATGTTAAATTATTTCGCTAAACTCTCACTGGTTCTCATTGTGTTGGCAGTGGGTGGTATCGTGCTTCGCCCTTGGCTCTCGCTCCTTCCGGTGCAGGCTCAATCGAGTGCGGCGCAAGCGCCCAAAGATAGGTCAGAAGACAATCAGGAACTCAAGCGCTTGTGCGATGAAGATCAGTCTGACCGCACTCCACCTGCAGGGAAATCCATCGACTCGGCCTCTCTTGGACAGCGTGACAAGCCGCGGCTAAAACGGGTGAAAGAACTCTACACGCAAAACCTGGTGGTGACTGCCAATGATTACGACTGTGCCGCGACGGTCCTGCAGCATGGGCAGGCACCTGAAGATTTTTTGTTGGCACATGAGTTTTGGGTCGTGGCGATCAGCAAAGGGAAGAACGATAAAGATACTCTGTCCCTGGCAGCAGCCAGTGAGGATCGGTTCTTGATGAACATTGGTCATCCACAGCGATTCGGCACACAGCTTCGCTCTATAGATAACGGCCCAATAATGTTGTATCCGGTGGATGGAGGCGTCACGGACGAGTTACGGCGTTTGATGGGCGGTCGTTCCTTAAAGGAGATCAAAGAGCGGGTCGCAGAAATGAATAAGAAGTGATGTGCGTACATTTTGCAATCTGCAACCTCTGGATTGACGTTCCTATTCCGGAACACAAGACCGCGAAGCGGAGTAAAAACCATCGCGACCCTTCATCTCATTTGTGGCCTGCCTTGTGCCGGAAAGACCACGCTGGCAAAGCAGATTGAGCAGGAGCGGTCAGCGCTTCGCCTGACACCTGATGAGTGGATCATCCGCTTGTTCGGTAACGATCTTTCGTTAGAAGCGCTCGACGCCGCGCGGGACCCAATCGAAGCAGTGCTGTGGGACCTTGCTGCTCGGATCCTGGTGCTGGGCATCGATGTTATCCTGGACTTTGGTTTCTGGTCTCGCAGCGAGCGAGAGGATTTCCGTGCAAGAGCAGCACAACTTGGCGCTCGCAGTGAGCTTCATTTTTTAGATGTTCATGAAGACGCACTGCTGAAGCGTTGGGCGACAAGAAATGCCGACTTGCCGTCGGGTACATTTCAGATAGATGAAGTTCGGCTCAGACGCTGGTGTCGGCTGTTTGAACCTCCGAGTTCGGACGAGCTTGAATCGCCGGAGATAATCAGATCGTGACAGGGCGCTTTCAGGTAGGAACGGACCTATGTGTCTGCCCGCGCGGCGAGATACACCGCACCTACCTGAGACAGTTTTTATTGCGATAATGGGCGGACACACGCAGGTCCGCCCTACAGTTTTCAATGGTTTACTTTCTCTTTTGATTTTATTCTAACGCCTCTCAACTCGGACGTTCAGCGCCTCTGGTGTAACATCTCCGGCATGCGTTTTCTCAGTCATCTATTCGAGAACAATCGCGTCTGGGCTGCCCAGATGGTGCGGCAGGATCCCGAGTTCTTCCTGCGTCTGTCCGCACAGCAGACACCAAAGTATCTTTGGATCGGGTGCTCAGATAGCCGCGTGCCGGCAAACCAAATAGTGGGCATGCTGCCCGGCGAGATGTTCGTACACCGCAACGTTGCGAATGTGGTGGCCCATACCGATTTGAACTGCCTCTCAGCTATCCAGTTCGCAGTCGACGTGCTCCGAGTCGGCCACATCGTCGTCTGCGGCCATTATGGATGCGGTGGCGTACTGGCCGCACTGCGCGATGAGAAGTTAGGATTGATTGACAATTGGCTGCGACACGTCCAGGACGTGCGAGGAAAACATCTGGACCAGCTCAACGCGTTGCCTGGCGAGCAGCAGCGGCACGATCGCCTTTGCGAATTGAATGTCATTGAGCAGGTAGTCAACGTCAGCCAAACGACTATTGTGCGTGAGGCGTGGGCGCGCGGCCAGGCGCTGGCTGTGCACGGCTGGGTCTATGACATACGCGACGGACTGCTCCGAGACCTCGAGGTTTGCGTAACAGATGAGACGGAACTCCAAGCCTGTTCCGATGCAGTGCTTGCCGGATTTCAGCGCTGATTGGCGGTTGCATACGGGCTCCGCGTCCGGGTTCCAAAGGAGATAAGGTGAATATCAAACAAGCGTCCATCTTCTGCATGCTTGTTGCGCTGGTCCTGGTCAACGGACACAGCCTCAGAGCTCAACATCCGCAAAGTTCTGCTGCTGACTTATCTACAGTCACACTGTTGACGCAAATAAAACATCCAGATGCCCTGGCCGCTACTGTCAACTTTGCCATAGGAGTAAGAGGGGATTCCACGAATCCTCCCACTGCTAACTATTACGACCTACGTTATGGCGGCAGATCAGAAAACGGCGATATGGATTGGTTTGATGTGCCAATGGGAGAGAGTTCTCGAAGCCAAATTCGAGACCTGGGCGTATTGGGTTGGTCCGATATATATTTCACTCCCATTCTCCTCGCGAGTAATATGCCCCACGACCACGGTCTTCGAGAGGACTATCGGGCGGGAAAAGTAATCCAGCGATCTCCCGAAGCAGTGCTCGTCAAAGCAACATCCGGTCACATGTATCTGCTTCACAGCAAGCACGACAAGGTTGATCTCTACGTGCTGTTTCGAGTCGAAGAAATGAAACCGAGTGATGAATGCAGGATTTCGTGGAAAGTTGTTCCTTCACCAGAGGTAAACTGAAAATACCAGACGCCGCATAGTAGGAAAGCGGATCACGCTTTGGGTGCTGGTGCAGTTTCGCAGCAAATGTCCGACAAACTTAGTTTGTCGCGGCGTTACGACAAGCGAAAAAAGCTTATCGGACATCAAACTGCACTACTACCGCGCTTTGAGAACAATGAGCCAACTCGGACTACTCTGCTTACCTTGAATTTAGCATGACCGATGAAAGAGATTGTATCTTCTGTAAGATCCTAAGCGGCGAATTGGAAGCCAGCCTTGTTTATCGAGATGAACTTTGCGCAGCTTTCATGGACATCCAGCCTGTTAATCCCGGTCATCTTCTCGTTGTACCAAATAGACATGCCGCTTTTCTCGCGGACTTGAAAGATGAAGAAGGCGCGCAGATGTTTCGTGTCGCGCAGCGTCTCGCCGCTGCATTGCGTCAATGCGACCTAAAGTGTGAAGGCGTCAATTTGTTTCTGGCGGACGGTGAAGCAGCCATGCAGGAAGTTTTCCACGTTCATCTGCATGTATTTCCTCGCCATGATGGCGATGGCTTCGGACTTAAATTGCCTCCTGGTTATTTTCAGAGACCCGAGAGGACGGAATTGAATGAAGTTGCCGAAAAGATAAGAGAGGCTTTCGCAGCCGCCCCCGAATAATTTGATCGTGGGCGGGTACAGATCGAGTTTCAATAGTTCTCTCCGGGAGTACAAAACAATGCAGGCTAAACCAAAGAACATCGATGAGTACCTGGCACCGTTGAGCAGAGAAAAACGAGCTGCGCTTGAGAAGCTTCGCAGCATGATTAAGTCCGCGGCGCCCAGGGCTGAAGAGTGCATCAGCTATCAGATTCCGGGCTTCCGTCTTGATGGCAGGTTGTTAGTGTCTTTTGGCGCGGCCGCGAACCACTGCGCTTTCCATCCCGGTGCTCACCCAATAGAAGCGCACAAGAACGATCTCAGGAACTACGACACGAGCAAGGGCACCATCCGCTTTCAAGTGGAGCGCCCTTTATCAGCAACACTGGTGCGGAAGTTGGTAAAGACTCGTATCGCCGAGTACGCCAACAAGAAACCGCCTGCAGCTAAGGACGCTGCGCGCCGCCGCTGAACCCGTCTCATTGTTTGTGAGAGAACCAGCACCCCAAAGAAGTTGAAAGCTCGGAAGGAGCGAAATGCTGAGTTACATTGCGCTCCTTCGGAGCTCAAATAGCTATATTCGCGATGGTACTTCTATAAACATTTCGTCCGTACGAGACTGAAGCCAAGCGACTGGATTCACAGATTCGTTGTTACAGGTTTGGAGGATCAGGTCGCGGGAATTGAATGCTGCTTGATATGAGCGGGAGGACAAAAACGGCGCGGCCGCGCCTCTTCCTGAGGTTGTACTTCATCTGAGACGGCGGCGATTCCTGTCTGGTTAAGTCTGATCGAAACTTGCGCTTGCGCCTTTTGCAGACAGTTTTGTAACTTCACAGCCAGTTCGCTGACGTAAGGCTCTTTGATGAGATTCAAATGATTGCCGGAAACTTCGTGTACATTCATGCCACCGCCCGCCAATACGCGCCAGCCTGTTACCAGATCAAAAGACCCGCGCAAATCCTGACTGGCCCAGAAGAGCGTCACTTCTCCGCCAAACACCTGCGGCGCATAGTTGAGCCGGGCCATGGTGTTGAACTCTCGTACATCGCTAAGCGCGCGCGGCAACTGGCGACCGAAATTCTGGTACAAGCGATAAGCTCGTCGCCACAGGGAAGCCTTAATCCTGGCCGGCACATATCGCATTTTCTCCGCGCCATAGCGAAACTTCTCTCGTCCAGCCAGACCTTTCAAGTTTGAAAAGTGACATCCGATTCGCCTGGCGAACAATGCAAACTTATTGGATAGTCTCTCGGCATCCAGCAACAGCTTGACGTATCCGGACGGGTACGTATCCAAGAGCGCAAGCGACCCAACTTGCTCACCCATTCGCTCAAGCTGACAGGCCATCTCAAACGCTATCGTTCCGCCCATCGATCGGCCGCCGATGAAGTAAGGCCCCGAAGGTTGGACCTCGCGGATCTCTTTTATGTAGTGCGCCGCCATGTCTTCGATAGTTGTATGCGGCGAATGTTGGCCATCAACGCCCTGCGCCTGTAAGCCATAAAACGGTTGATCCGGTCCCAGGTGCCGCGCCAGATCGTAGTACTCAATCACGGTCCCGCCCAGGGCATGGACACAGAAGAAGGGTGGCTTTGAGCCGGCAGTTTGAATCGGAACCAGCGAGGTCCAACGCGACGTCCAGTCCCGATCAATTATTTCAGCAAGTTGGGCGATGGTCGGCGCCCGGAAAAGCGTAGCCAGCGGCAAGCGTTTGCCCAACTCTTTCTCTACCAGTGCGAACAAGCGTACGGCCAGCAAAGAGTGTCCGCCTGACTCGAAGAAATTATCGTTGATTCCCGGTTCTTTGACGCCGAGCAAGTCCGACCAGATGCCGGCCAAAAGTTTTTCAACGATGGTTTGCGGAGGCGTGAAAGTGACTTTCGTTTGGTCGGCAAACTCTTTCGGTTCAGGCAGCGCGCGCCGGTTCAGTTTACCGCTCGCAGTCATTGGCAATGAATCGAGCACTACAAACGCAGTGGGCAGCATGTAATCCGGCAGTTTATTTTTCAAGAACGAGCGCAGGTCGATGTCGCCTGCCGCCGGATCCGGCTTGATGACAACATAAGCCGCCAACTGCTTGTCGCCGGCGTTGGTCCGACTGAGCACAACCACGTTCTCGCGTACTGCAGGGTGTTGGCTTAGCGCTGCTTCGATCTCTCCCAACTCGACACGAAAGCCTCTTATCTTTATCTGAAAGTCTTTTCTTCCTTCAAAGACAATTGAACCGTCCGGCAACCTGCGTCCCATGTCGCCGGTGCGATAAACACGTACACCTGATTCCTGAGAAAACGCAGCTTCGGTTGCCTTCGCATTTCTCCAGTAACCTAGCGCGACATGCTCGCAGCGGATGGAAATCTCGCCGCGAATCTCTGCCGGTTTCCCGGCCCTATTTAGTAATACAATCTCAGTGCCCGTAACCGGATAGCCGACCGGAACGCCCTGACCCGAAATATTGCTGCCCTTGTCGATAAAGTACTGCAGGCTTACGGTGGCTTCCGTTGGTCCAAGACCGTTCACCAACAGGCAATCATCCGCGAAGTGTTTCTTGTACAAGTCAACGTCGGTACGGGTGACTTCTTCTCCTCCCAACACGACCAGACGCAGTTCAGTGAAGCTATTTCCGGCAGTCAGCGAATTAATAAAATAGCGATAGACCGTCGGCGTCGAATGATAAATCGTGATCCCTTCATCGCTGAGCCGTTCGGTAAGCCCTGCTAGCCCTTCTTCCTTGATATCGACCGGATAGAGTGTGGCGCCATTCAACAAGGCGCCGTAAATATCCATAAGCGCCGCGTCGAAACAATAGGACGACAAGAGCGTAAGACGATCATTCGCGCTGATGTGAAGGTTGTTAGTGTAGGCCCGAATGAAATGCAAAACATTACGGTGGGTTTGCATCACTCCCTTCGGGTTTCCCGTCGAACCAGAGGTATACAGAATGTAAGCCAGACGTTCGGCTGGAACATCGACTGCACCGGCGAATGTCGCAGCCGTATCCAGGTAATCGATCATCTGATCGATATTGATAAGTTCAACGCCATCGGCAGTCAGTTCCTGGGCCAGCGCGAGGTTCGCGTCATTGGTTAACAGTGCGACTGCCTGAGAGTCGGCGAGGATGTAGGCGAGCCTTTCGATGGGATACGAGGGATCGAGCGGGACGTAAGTTTTGCCCGCTTTCAACGTGCCCAGTAACGCAGCGATCATAGGTGCATCGTGGTCAAACAGAATAGCGATTCTCTCCTCGCCCTCGCCGCGTTGATTGAAAATTGTCTGCGCTATCCGGTTAGCTTGACGGTTCAATTCCTCGTAAGACCACTGATGTGTCCGGCTCTTAACGGCAATGTTCCGGGAATATTTTCTGACCTGACTTTCGAAGCGGGCTGGTATTGATTGCTCGATCTCTTGTTGTGCAAAGCTTGTAAAAGGATTTACGAGACGAACGCTGTTGCCGCCGGCAAGGTCGCCAGTGTCTCCAAACTCGGCGCGCAATGGATAGTCCGAGATGCGACACTCCGGATTGGCAACAACACCTTCCAGCAAAGTCCGTAAGTGGGCCAGCATGCCGTTGATGGAAGCAGCATCAAAGAGATCACTGTTGTATCTGAAACGACCCACGAGGCCTTCAGGTCGATCATCCAGTTCGAGATACAGATCGACCCTCGCTATGCCGGCATCAACATCGACCTGACTCAGCTCCCATCCCGGCCGAGGCGCCGGCAAGGGTGGCTCGAGCACGAACATCACTTGAAACAGCGGATTGCGGCTCAGGTCACGTTCTCGCTCCAGTTCCTTCAGCAAACGATGAACGGGGACATCGCCATGGGCCAGCGCGTCCACGGTCACTTTGCGTACGCGCCCCAGCAGCTCATGGAACGTGGGGTCGCCCGCCAGATCGGTGCGCAGCACGAGGGTGTTAAGAAAAAACCCAAGGAGCTCATCAAACTCAGATCGCTTGCGGTTCGTCGTGACCGTGCCCACCAGCAAATCATCCTGTTCGGTGTAGCGATAAAGCAGGGTTTGAAATGCTGCTAACAGAGTCATGAAGAGGGTCGTTCCTTCGCGCCGGCTTAGCAGCTTGAGTGCTTCGCTTAGCTGCTGTGGAAACGTGAAAGATAGTTGCTCTCCATGAAAAGTTTGGATTGCCGGTCGCGGTCGATCAGTCGGCAACTCCAGCGCAGTCGGGGCGCCGGTAAGCTGCTTTTTCCAATAGGCCAATTCGTCTGAGAGTGCTTCATCCCGCAGTTGATCGCGTTGCCAGGCAGCGAAGTCTCCATACTGAATGGGCAATTCCGCGAGCCCAGAGGGTTGGCCGTTGACAAAAGATTCGTACAGCGATGCCAGTTCCGGCAGGAACACGCTGTAGAGAGATACACCATCGAAGATTATCTGGTGCAAGGTGATGAACAAGCGGTGGTCCGCATCGTTCAAGCGCACCAGCATCGCTCGCAGCAATGGGCCGTTATTCAGGTCGAAGGGTCGCCGCGCATCTTCCGTAGCCAGACGCAGCGCTTCGGCTTCACGTTCACCTTCTTCCAAATCGCAGAGATCCACCACCGGAAGTTCAAGGTCAACCGGAGGGTTGATGATCTGGACCAACTGACCATCCCTGGTACTAAAGGTAGTGCGCCAGGCTTCGTGGCGGCGAATGATCTCGTTGAGACTTTGCTTCAGAGCGACCAGGTCGAGTGGGCCAGTCCGGCGCACGGTAACCGGTTCGTTATAGAGCGGGAAATCGCCCGACAGTTGGGCGTGCAACCAAAGCTGTTCCTGTCCGAACGAAGGTGGAACGGAACTTCCGGGCGCGCGGCGTGCGATCACACGCGACTCTGGAGTTGAATGCGCGAGGTCTCCTCGCAGATATTTTTGGAGCAGGGCCCGCTTGGCATCGGAGATGTCCGGCAAACTTGAGTTTGTCGTCGTGATAGGAAGATGCTCGTGCATAAAATCGCTCTGTGTCTCCGAAAGGCAACGACAAACTAAAGGTTTGTCGGACTGTGCTATGCCGCGCCGTGGAATGGACAGCCACTGGTCACAGGCTCGATTCGCGGTTGATTACACACCGGTGCTAGCCCCTGGCCAAACGTTACGGGCAGGGTCATCAATCCCCTGAGGCCCAGGTTGTCTCTCCAGACCAGTGGGCCGGATTCCAATGCCAGATCGGCCAACCGGACAATCGCCTCGAGCGCGATTTGTCCTTCAATGCGCGCCAGCGGCGCGCCAAAACAGAAGTGGCTGGCCCAGCCAAACGCCAGATGGCGGTTGTCCTTGCGCGCAATGTCGAGTCGATCAGGATCGGGAAAGCGCTCCGGATCGCGGTTGCCCGCTCCCATCACGGCGATGACCGCCTGGCCTTTGCGGATCTTCTTTCCTCCCAGTTCCGTATCTTGTGGCGCGATGCGCGCCGTGTGCTGGCTCGGGCTTTCGAAACGCAACAACTCTTCAACGGCCGACGGGATCAGACTGAGATCCGATCTCAGCCTGTCCAACTGATCCGGATGGCGCAGCAGGGCCAGGACTCCATTGCCAATCAGGTTCGTAGTAGTCTCTTGTCCACCCACCATGGTCACGATCGAGTTGGCGATGATCTCTTCCTCGGTCAGGCGATCGCCATCGATCTCGGCGGTCATTAACGCGTTGATAAGACCCTCGCGCGGTTCTGTCTTCATCTGCTGAATCGCGGCGCGAAAATACGAACTCATTTCTTCAACGCACTTCAGGGTGCGCGAGGCACGATCAGGATTGTGTTGAAAGTTACCCAGCACTTCCGCGAAATCTGCCGACCATGACTTTAATTGGTCGCTGTCCCTGGTCGGCACGCCGAGCATTTCGGCAGTGACGATGGCCGGCAACGGCGCAGCCAGATCAGCGATCACATCCAGGCGACCGGCGGACAACAGTGGCTCCAGTAACCGATCCATGATCTCCTGGA
Source organism: Acidobacteriota bacterium (assembly GCA_025463135.1). GTDB lineage: Bacteria > Acidobacteriota > Blastocatellia > Pyrinomonadales > Pyrinomonadaceae > JAOAPY01. The sequence continues at coordinate 9,483 of JAOAPY010000050.1, read as the reverse complement.
TATGAGAGCGCAAGGCTTCGACTCGCGCAGGAGTGAACGCCATTGATGCCAAGCCTCGCAAACGCGTGTGGTCGGGCGCATCCATGAACAGCATCTGCCTGACCATCATCTGCGAAACGGGACCAAGTTCAGCCAGACCAAGAGCGGCAAATTGCTCAGGCGTGGGCGTGCGATTGGCGGAAAAATGGTGCAGCACCGTAACGACGTCCGCATAGCGCGTAACGACCCAGGCGTGGAGATACGGATCCCAATAAACGGGGGACTCGGTACGCAGACGGGCGTAAAGCGGATAGGGATTAGCCAGGACCTCAGGATCCAGGAGTTGATACAGGCTCAGTGTTGGCGGCCGGCGGGGCGGAGATGTTGAATTGGGGGTGGTCATATTTGTGGTTAGACATCATTTCCCATTTGGCATTTGTCACTATTTGTCATTTCTCATTGACCATTTGATTTCCGGAACGACTCGCGACTTACTGGTAAGACTGGGCCATCAATAAAAAATGTCAAATGAGAAATCTCAAATGGAAAATGGATTTGTTCTTACGTTAATAACTGCAATACCTCGTCCTCACTCATCGCTTGAACTCGAGCGAGCAGTAATCTCTCGACTTCCTGAGCCAGTTCCGCGATGGTCGGCGCGTCAAAGAGCGAACGTAAAGCCAGGTCGACTCCGAAGGCTCCGCGAATCTGTCCGATGAGCTGTGTGCCCAGCAATGAATGCCCGCCGAGCAGGAAGAAATTATCGTGGACACTGACCGCTTCGATCCCCAGCAGAGTGGAAAGCATAATCGCCAGTCGCTCTTCCAGGGGCGTGCGCGGGCCCGTGAACACCTCGTCCCATAAGGTATTCTCCGCAACGGGCGCGGGCAGCGATTTCTTATCGACTTTGCCGTTGCGAGTCGTCGGCAGCGAATCGAGACGTACAAAAATCGAGGGCACCATGTAATCGGGCAATTCGGCGCGCAGAAAGCCCCGTAGATCCTCAGCTGTCAATTGCGCTTCGCTTTTCAGGACGACGTAGGCGGCCAGTTGTCGCTCGCTACAGACGATGTCGCGCGCTACAACGACACTCTCCTGTACTTCCGCATGACGATTCAGCACGGCCACAATCTCGTTGGGCTCGATGCGATAGCCCATCACCTTGATCTGATCGTCGACGCGCCCCAGGTATGCGATCTCACCATTGGGAAGGAATTGGGCGATGTCACCCGTCCGGTACAGACGTGCGTTGCCATCCTTATCAAAAGGAAGACTAAAAGGATTCTCAATAAACTTTTCCGCCGTCAAATCCGGACGATTCAAGTAACCTCGAGCAACTCCGGCGCCGCCGATATAGAGTTCGCCGGCCGAACCTTCCGAGACCTGTCGCTGCTGCTCATCGAGGATGTAGATTTTCGTATTCGCGATGGGCAGACCGATTGTTGGCAGAACATCGCGGCAGACTCCGTGTTCGACCGTGCCTGAGGTCGAGACCACGGTACACTCGGTTGGACCATAGTTATTAATTACCGCGAAGGGTAGGCCGGCCGGCGGATAGCTATGCAAAGTGTCGGCGCCGGTTAGCAGGAAGCGCAAGGCGATATTCTCCGGCCAATCCAGAGTCATCGCTCGTTCAGCCAACACGGTTGGCAGAAAACTGATGGTGATCCCTTCGGCCACCAGCCAGTCACGCAGGTGCTCAGGCGAAACTCGCGTGTCCTCATCCGGCAAATGCAGACTTGCTCCGGCCGCCAGGTAGGGCCATGTTTCCCAAACCGAAGCGTCGAACCCGACGGCAGCGAGGTGACTTGCGCGGTCGGCCCTCGTAACGTCGAAGGCCTGCTGATGCCACGAAATCAAGTTCATCAGGCTGCCGTGCGTGATCTCCACGCCCTTTGGCTCACCTGTCGATCCTGAAGTGTAAATAACATAGGCCAGATCTTCAGAGGTTGATCTATTGAGCGGCGCTTCAGCTGAATAGCGTTCAATGACAGTAGCCTCGCGGTCTATCTCTAAGACGCGCCAGGCGCCGGTGGTCAGTTGCGCGGATGTTTCCTGTTTCGTAAGCACGACAGTTGGCTGAGCATCATTGAGCATGAAAGCGAGCCGTTCGCCTGGATATGCGGGGTCGATCGGAAGATAGGCTCCCCCAGCTTTCAGGACGGCGAGCGCGCAGATCACTGAGTCCAGTGAGCGGTCCAGACAAATTGCGACGATGGACTCGGGACCAACGGCGCATTCAATCAGGTAGTGAGCCAGGCGGTTGGCCGTCCGGTCCAACTCTGCATACGTCAGAGACCGGGCTCCGGCTTTTAGCGCCGTACTTTCGGGTGCGCTCATCGCCCTATCAGCGAACATTTGCGTAATCAGTAACTCTTTCGGCGTAGCGCGACTCTTAGTGAATTGACGCCGTACGCCGCGAGAAACCTGGGGACCATTGTCTTTGTAAGAGGCCCTTAACGAAGTGAATGGATTAGACATAGTAGTGAATCAGAAATGGCTCCCTGAATGTTTGTTCTTCCTACGCGGCGAGTAAAAATCTTCTCACTAAGAGGCTAAAGGAGTAATAGGAAAGGATTTCCCGTGGAAAGCCCAGGGAATTGACGCAGGTCGTAGCCTGGATGCGCATAAAATTCCAGTGAAGGCGGGATAAAGGATTGGCGAATGCCGTGGATCTGGAAATGCGGATAACCTGTACGACAACCCCTGGACCGCACTCCTCCGGCGCGCTAACGGTGGGTGAATAGTGTTTTACATCATCGGAGGGCTACTAACGGAACGTCGGCACGCAGGATGCACGCGGTCCCAGGCGTGCAATTAATCCGGCAGCGCTTCGCCGGGTAGCTCGTCGGAGACGGCCGCGCTTTTTGCTCGTCGCAGACCCAGCGCCGACAGGGCATAGAACAGCAACGCCACCAGCACTACGTATTGAAACCCCAGCAGCATCGAACTGTATTCCGCCAGTCCGCCAATCATGGCGCCGGCAATGTTAAAGCCGAACGCGCGATCAGGTTCCGCCGTACTCTTGAACAGGGCCGCGAAGATCAGACCAGCAAACAAAATCGGTGCGAAGACCAATAGGCAAGCTCCCGTTACCTGCAGCGTGCGGCTGATCCCCAAAAAGAAATCGAGCGGAATCAAAACGTTCAGCAAGAGCGCCACGAATAGGCCTGCATAGTAAAGTCCCAACCTGGGGCTCTTTGACTTTAACGTGAAGAGACTCGCCAACAGGATCATTACCAGCACGGCGAAAAACACCACCGAGTTAACGACCCAGGTGCTGCCAAACAACAGCGCCATCGAAACGACGGCCTTGGTTTCGACGAGCATGAAACCAGCGCCCAGAAAAAACATTTGCAGGTTAAGAGGACCACTTGCACTGACGCTCTGATCCGCGCCCTTTCGTCGCGGCAGAAACACGACAATCAGCAACAGGGCCAGAACGCCCATGATGAGCATGCCGCGCAGGCTCAGGGTAGGGATCATCGGACTGCGCAAATAAAGAAAGGGCCAGTTGTCGGTTGCCGTGCGTATTCCACCGGCCACGGGCGCCACAGTTGCGAGTCCAAATCGCTGCCAGGCAGATTGATCCTGCTTGCCCTGGGCGACAGCCTGCGCGAAATCCGTCGGTGCTGCATTCAAGAATCCATTCGGCGAGGCAGGCCCGGGCGGCTGATCCTTGCGGAGAAAATATTCAGGCTGCTTGCTGAAGGCGGTTCGCAAGGCGTTCGTGTCTCCGGCGAAGAAGACAGTGAAGTCTCCGAAGGTCGCAGTCTCAGGCTCAATGACCTTGCGATATGGCAAGGTTAGGACGAGCGAATTCCCTGCCCCGAAGACTTCTTCCAACCCGTTTTGTAAACGCGCGGCCAACCAGCCCTGGCGAAAATAGTTGTAGATCACAAATGTGCCACCGGGCTTCAAGTGCCGTTTCACATCCGCGAACGCCTGCTTCGTGAACAGGTAACTTTCGAGTCTGATATTGCTGTAACCGCTGTGCAACACCAGTGAATCCACCAGCGCGTAAACAATCAGATCGTATTTACGTTCCGTCGCTCGCAAAAAATTACGACCATCATCCAGATGAATCTGCACGCGCGAATCCTGGTAGGGACGATCCGGATGATACTGTCGTCCCAGCCCGTAGATGGCCGGATCGATCTCGACGGCATCCACATGATCCGCGCCCCATTGCAGGGCCCGACTGACATCATTGCCCGATCCGGCGCCGATGATCATCACATCCTTGAAAGCCGGACGGCCGCTGTCCCGGTTCAGCAAATGCGGCAGGGCGTAAGCCGGAAACACCTCATTACGTGAAACCATTTGCTGGTGATAGATCAGATTCACCGACAACGAAAGGTCTTTCTGCTTGAAATCGATGCGGTAGTAGGGCGACCAGAAATGCTGTGCTTCGCGTTGCCCTTCATAGTTGTTATGGACTGGGGTATAGGCCGCCAGACTCACCATCGCGATCAGCAAAAAGAAGGCGAGCAGACCTGGTCCAAAGAGCTTGCTAAAGTACCGCCGCGGTGAAATGAAAAGAAAATAGGCCAGCCCGAGCGCCACCAGCGAAAACCACCACAACGGTGAAAGCTGCAACCTCGAACAAAGCGCAAACAACAGAATGCCAACGATGCTGCCGCTGATGTTTATGCTGTAGGCCTGCACCCGATTGGTCCAGCGGTTGAGTGCTCGACCCAGTTCCTGGCCGGGCCCAATCAGCGCCAATGCAATGATCAGAAAAAAGAACCCGCACAAGGCCTCGACCGGCACTGCATAACGAGAGAGATCCTGACTGTGATATTCAGTGCCGAAAAACACCAGTTGTGGCGAGGCCTGGTGACCGACATCCAGAAACTTTACAAACGAGCCGCTGCTTATTTCCACAAACAGTGCACCCAGCAGCGCCACGGCCAGCAACAATGGCGTCCACTTCAAATAATTGCGCCGATGGCTGGCGGCCAGACAACCTACCGACATGCCCAGGAAACATGCCAGCAATACTATGTTTGTAAAGAAGGTCAGGTACAACACGTGAGCGGGAAACCAGCGAATGGCAGCCAGTTCGAGAAATAAGATCACGGTGCTGATCAGAAACAGCTCGAAGCCGGCAAGCATTTGTGAATTCTTTTGAGCTTTAGTGGGGGAAATTTGCGTCAAGGGATCCTCGCTGAGTCAGATGTTTACGAGCTTTGTGCAGGGTGTTTAGATTGGTAACCATAAAACTTGCCTGGCCGCAGAGCGGCCAAATGTTTATAGCTCAGGTAGCAGAAAGAATTGTATAGCTCCGGAAGAGCGCGATGTGCCTCTTAGCGAAACGAAATATTTCGCTCCTCCGGCGCTTTAAAGTGGTTTGGGATTCCGGTTCTATAAACATTACGTCCCTCCGGGCCTGAAGATCGGAGGTAGCGAAACTCATTCCGGTTGGCTTTCCAGTTTTCCCGCTTGCTGTAGTTCGGCGATGACGAAACGAATCATCGTATAGCTGATGCTTTCGGGCAAGGCATCGCGCAGCGGCCTCAACTTATCGGCGCCGTGTTCCGCGACCGCCTTTTGAATCAACAAGCGCTCACTCTCTGAAACAAAGTGCGAGATGTCAATGTCGAGCCCGGCGCGAACGCAATCGGCGAGATGGCCTTCGATCGTGCGCGCCGTGCAATTGCGTTGGCTCGCGATGTCCGCCACCGAGATCCCTCGCCGGTAGAGTTCGTAGGTCTCCAACATCGTTTTGCTGGGAACGTTTACGAGTTCGCCGGTGCTCGCGAGCAGTTCCACTACGGCGACGGGCCGGCCACCCGCGGGCAGCGTCAGTTCCACTCGCTCACGCTCACGCATCACCGACTCTCCCAACTCCGTAATTAATACCATGGGGTATTCGCCAGGCGTGATTCGTAAACAGCGCGCCAAGATCAGGGCATCGACGTAAAGCAGGATGTCGTCCTGCTTCAGATCGTTCAACAATCCGTAAGTGGAAAGCTCGTTCAAACGGGCCTGCATCACGTTCTTCGCTGCCGAGCCGCGCAGGGTTGAGGCCAGGACATTCTTGCCAAAGCGCCCCTTCATGCGCGCGGCGCAGGCCAGAATTTTGCGCACGCGCAACAGTTCGTCGTCGGTAATCTCTCTCGGGACCACTAACTCCAGCGATCCGCTACGACCTTTACGAGCGGCTTTGCCCGCGGGGGTTCTCTTTAAGGAGTCATTCAGCGACGGCAGGCTGCCGGAATAAGAACGTGGAGCGCAGTTTCCACACGTGCCGCACTGCCGAGCGTGATGCCGATCCCCGAAATAATCCAGAATGTGCGCGCGAAAGCAATAGTCCGTATAACAGAAGTTGAGAATCTCGCGCAGCTTGCGCCGCTCCAACGCCGCCCGTCCAGCGACATCGTTGGGATTAACGCGCAGCTTCGCCGGCTCGGAATCCAGTAAGACTACGCTGCGAACGCGTCGCTGGTTATCGGTTGAGGCAACTCTTTGAATGTGTCCGGCTCGTTCGAGCAAATAGAGCGCAGAGTTGACGGCCATCTCGTTGCCGGCGCCGGAACGTTGCGCGATCTCTTTGGTGGAAAGCTCGATACGTTGCAGTCGCGTCGAGATTAGTGAGTCATAGACGCTTTGAATCGTTTGCCGATCCGGATACGAGCCTTCAATAAAAAAGTCGTGCGTGTTCTTGTCGGCATAGTTGAAGAGCAGGACACAGTCCGAAGGTAAATCGTCACGACCGGCGCGCCCAATCTCCTGATAGTAGGCTTCGATTGACCCGGGCATTTGATAGTGCGCGACAAAACGAATGTCCGGTTTGTCGATGCCCATGCCAAAAGCATTAGTAGCCACGATCATCTGCGCGCGCCCCGACATGAAGTCTTCCTGCGCCTTGATGCGTACGCCGTCGCCCATACCCGCGTGATAAGCGGCCACACTCAATCCCTGCCACTGCAGGTTGGTGGCGACCTGTTCGACCGCTTTGCGTGTTGAGGCGTAAATGATTCCCGATCCTTTATGCGTGAGGGCCAGCCGCTTGATGTGCGCAATCTTTTCCAGTTCCCTTTCGGTATGAATGACTTCGATCGAGAGATTCGGCCGGTCGAATCCGCTGACAAACGTAGGAGGCGCGACCAGGCCCAGTTGTTGAATAATGTCCGACCGCACATAGGGCGTCGCCGTCGCGGTCAGGGCCAGTGTCTGCACGCTGCCAAGCGCTTTGATTGCCGCCTTTAGCTTGAGATAGTCAGGGCGAAAGTCGTGTCCCCAAGTCGAGATGCAATGTGCTTCGTCAACGGCAAAAAGAGAGATCCCGGCGCGCTGTAAGGCCTCGACAAAGCGGCCGCTGCGGAACCGTTCAGGGGCCACATAAACGAGTTTCAATTCGCCCCGCCGCAACGCGTCGATACGCGCGTGCTGTTCGGCCGGCGTGATTGAGCTGTTGATAAAAGTGGCGGGCAGGTTACGCGCGCGTAAGGCATCCACCTGGTCCTTCATCAAGGCGATGAGCGGAGAGACAACCAACGTCGCGCCACTCAACATCATCGCGGGCAATTGATAGCAGAGCGACTTGCCGCTGCCCGTGGGCATGACTACGACAGCATCCTTCCCTTCGAGGATTGCGCTGATGACTTCCGTCTGGCCGGCGCGGAAACCCTCAAAGCCGAAATGCTCGCGCAGGGAGATGAGGGCGTCAGCAATCGTGGGCATACGCCGGGAGTCTAAAGATTAAGATCTGATGTTTCAAGTACGACGATATATAAATCACAAGTCGTCGATCTTTGTGCGCACTTTCGTGATATATATTCAACACTGTTCGAACGATTGCGATTGCCTCGAGGTAAGCCCCCTGTGAAAATCTGCATCCTTGATCCTTCCTACGAAAACTCTGATAGTCCGATGAAAGATTTTGATCCGCTGTCGGATGTGGTTCGTCACCTCGAAGGGCATCAATGCGAGACTGCCTGCATTGATAAGGCCAAAGCTGTGCGGCAAGTCGTTGAGCTTTCGCGACGCGGCTTTGATGTCTTCATCAATTTGTGCGACGGCGCCTGGGATGAAGATCGTCCTGGTATTGAAGTGGTCCAGACGCTGGAAAGATTGAAGGTCCCCTTTACCGGCGCAACCTCAAACTTCTACGAGCCGTCGCGAGAGATGATGAAAAGGGTCTGTCACTTTTGGGGTATCAAGGCTCCCGCCTATGTATTCGCGGCCCACAGCCACAGTATTGAACTGGCTGCGACCTCTCTGAAATTTCCCTTAATCACTAAACACCCCAACAGCTATAGCAGCATCGGCCTGACACGTGAATCGCGAGTCGAAACTCCCGAAGCATTGAGGGTCGAGGCCGGGAAAATGATCTCCGCTTTTGGCGGCACGCTGATCGAAGAGTTCATAGAAGGCCGCGAGTTTTCCGTTCTGGTAGTGGAAAACGCGGACAATGAACTCGAGCCCTTTGCTTATCAACCCGTCGAATTTCGCTTCCCGAGCGGCGAATCCTTCAAACATTTTGACCTGAAGTGGAAAGACTACGAGGCGATGACTTGTGTGCAAAGCGATGATGCCGCCATCAACACGCGGCTGAAGGACATGTCCAAAAAGCTGTTCATCGGCTTGAATGGCGCCGGCTATGGTCGCTGCGACATTCGCATGAATGAGCAGGGCGAGCTATTCATGCTCGAGATCAATCCCAACTGTGACGTGGCCTATCCCCTGGAAGAAGCAGGCAGCGCCGATCTTATCCTGATGCAGGAAGCGTGGGGACACCGGGAGTTCTTTGAAAAAATTATCAAGGCCGCTTTGAGACGTCACAGCCGGCTGCACAAGAAATGGAAACTGTATCTCGACAGCAAAAGTCACTATGGCATGTACGCCGTAGAGACCATCGAAGCGGGCGAGGTCATTGAATCCTACGAAGAGCAACCACATGTGTTGGTAACCAGGAAGCACGTGAAGGAGAACTGGAATGAGCAACAGCAGCAGTGGTTTGCGCAGTATGCCTATCCGTTGACCGACGAGATTTTTGTCAGTTGGAGTCACGACCCGGATCACTGGAAGCCCATCAACCATTCCTGCGATCCCAGCGCCTGGCTCGATGGTCTCAATCTGGTAGCGCGCACTGAGATCACGCCCGGCAAAGAAATTACCATGGACTATGCCACCTTTTGTGACGAGCACATGGAAGCGTTCGAGTGCATCTGTGATACGACCGAATGCCGGCATGTTATCCGCGGCACAGACTACAGACAGCCGTTCATGGAACGCTATGGCAACCACGTCTCGGATTACGTTCGTACGCGTCGACTGAATGGCTCGTGAAAATTAGACCATCCACTCAACTGAGAGTAGTGCTCCGTTAGCGTGTTGCTGAGAAAGAAAGGACTGCTCGGCGAGATACTAGGCAATGAGGTCAGTACCACCTGCGGTAGCGGGTGGGTCTGCTCCCGAACAAGATCGCTGGGCAAACCAGATCCTCTCGGCGTTATTGCTGCTCCAACGACAACCCACCCGCTACCGCAGGTGGTA
>JAOAPY010000048.1 GCA_025463135.1 Acidobacteriota bacterium | reverse complement strand
TACCACCTGCGGTAGCGGGTGGGTTGTCGTTGGAGCAGCAATAACGCCGAGAGGATCTGGTTTGGCCAGCGATCTTGTTCGGAGCAGACGCACCCGCTACCGCAGGTGGTACTGACCTCATTGCCTTCGAACCGTCCCCTTTTTTAGCAACACGCTAATGGACCACTACCCGATAGTTGTAGTGCCCAAAGTTGTAAACGCAAACCCTTGGTTTGCGAAGAACAGACGGAATTTACGCGGTTGCAAACCGACAGTTTGATTACAAAAGAAATTGAGCATTATCCGATGGTTGGTGATTTTGATCCGCGCGCGTCACAGCCGCTCAGAGTAGCGCGCGTTACTGGCGTTCAGAGCACGGCCTTGAGGTGGGCTTTGCGGAATCACAAAAACCCCGACTGAAGTCTGTACTCTGTCGACAGCGTTGATCTATCTGCCGCACTCGGCGTTGCTGTGCGAGACGACAGTGCTGAAGCGCCGCTGATACTCCGCCGAAGTGATGAACGAACAAACCATCCCGCGATAGTTGCTCGCATCGTTATTCAACACATTCAGCCAGAAGTTAAAGCCGTCTGCGTCCGGACTGCGGCGCAAGTAACCAAAGTACTGCATCGCGACGAACTGCTGGTTGTAGACCGCGCCGGCAAACGTATCGTTGTCTACCAACTGGCGCACAACCAGGGCCCGGCTTGCGTTCATACCTGCGCCTTCGTTGTAGCGACTGATCAAAGCCGCGCGTGCGCTCGATAGATTTACGCCGCTTGAGTCGTTCATGGTTTGCAGCAGGGCATCCACAAAAGCTTCCGCCGTCGTCCTGCCCTGATACTTATCAGCAAACTCTGCGCGCTGCACGAAGGCAGCGGCAAAGGCAGTCTTGCTCGATTCAAGATTTGGACCACCAACAACCTGCGCTCTGTCGGCAGAGAACTCGCTGAAGCGAAGTTGGCGGCCTAACGAGCCTTTGTAGAGTCTGTAGACAAACGAGCCGGTGTCCTTGAATTCCTGCGACAGGAAGAATGCCGCCGAGACATCGATGCGCTTCGTGCGCACGCAATCAGCATCGCCGTTACAGGAGTTGGCTTGTTCTGTCCAGTAGTTGAAGCCGCCGGCATCAGGTTCGCGCCCGAGGAAGTCGAGATACTGTTGCCGCACAAAGTACTCGGATGTATCGATAGCGTTGAAAACAACAACCGCATCCTCCGTGGCGGTGAACGTTGCGTCAGTCTTATCACCTACCAGTGAGAACGAACGGTTCGCCGGACTGAAGTGGTAATTCGCAAGCTCCGGCATGACGGTGTAGAACTCACTCGGTGATACTGCGCGGAAACGATAGTTGCCGCTGCTGTCCGTGCTGGTAGTGGCTGCCTCGGCGCCAGATAGCCGCATAGTCACACCCGCGACTGGTTGGCCATTGGCGCTGGTCACGGTACCGCTAATCGAAGCCGGTGCCGCAGTGGGAGCGAATAGCGGAATCTCCCACATCCCGCGACCGTGTGTGGCAATGCGCAAGACGCGTTTGACATTCTGAATGGCCATGTCGAAAACGGCGACGCGCGGCAGACCCACGCCGTACGGACTCCATTTGGTGCCACTGTCTTCCGAGATGTATACGCCAATGTCGGTCCCGGCGAAGAGGCGCGTAGTCTTTTGGGGATCTACGACGAATCCATTTACCGGGACATCCGGCAACGAAGTAATACCGGTGCCGTTGATTGCCGTAAGCACCGGGGTCGTATCAAGGTTGGTGATGCGCCAAACGTGCGACTGAGATGCCGCGGTGCCTCCCGAGAAATTTCCCAAGGTGATGTAAACCGTGTTCTTGTTGGAGGGATCGAAAACAAGACGCGCCACATAGAAATCGGGAATGACACTGCCGCCGCCAACCGCGTCGAGACTCGTCAGTGTGCTGGAACCCGTAGTAGTGAAGAAGATCGCTCCGCTATTCAAGCCCACAATACGATAGTTATCATCTTGTGGCGAAATACCGATGCCGCTAATGGGAACACCGCTGACCAAAGGCGCCTGACTAACTGTGACATTAGCTGTGCCTTGCGTGTCTGAGCGCAGCAATCTATCGGTGCCGAGATACACTGTATTATTTGGACTGCCCGGACCGAGCGCGGTTGGACAATAGAAATTCACCGCCACAGTGGCCGCACAACTAACGCCATTGGTGGTGCCGGTTCCACTACAGCCGAGAAAGGACCATGTGCCGAAGGCGCCTCCCGTCAAGCTGCGGGCGTAACCAATCTGCGTTCCCGCCTGATTGAAATAGGTGTGATACATCGTGGTCGGCGTGCTCTGGTCTATCATCGCAAAGCCGCCATCGCCATCATCCGAGTGCAGCCAGGAGGTTCCGCCGGTCAAGAGAATGTTGCTGCCATTGTCCTGAGTGCCGCCAATGCTGATGTCAGGATCGCTTGGATGCACCGCGATGCTCTGAAACTGTGTCGCTCTCAACGTGGTGTTGTTTTGATTTGTCCACGTGTCGCCGCCATCCGTTGATTTCCATACACCGCCGTCATCGCCGCGATAGACGACCAATGGATTAGACGGAGCAATCTTGATCAGGTGAGTGTCGGCATGTGTGGTGGCAGAGTGAGTAGTGAAAGAAGTGGCTGCGCCATCCAGTGAAGTGGCCTGCTGTCGCGCGCAATTGCCGCTCGCAACATTGCCCCCTAACAAAAGTTTGTCCGTGGTGGTGGCCGCACCGGGAACGATGTCGAAACCGATGTTGTAGAAGCACTGGCCCTGGCAGAAGCCGCCCCCACCGGCCAGCTTTGCCGACCAGGTGGCGCCGCCATCGTCGGATCTCCGCAGAGCTCCAAATTGCGTAGAACTGTTACAAATCGTCGCCCCGACCGGCACGTTCGACGGCTCACCACTGGCGACATACAGCACCGTCACGCCCGCGCGCACGTAGGCCCGGAGTTCCCCTCTACCATTGGACGTACTAGTCGACGTTGTTATGAGTGTTTGCGTAAAGGTCGGTGATCCTGACATTGCATTGGTCGAGCGATAGATGCCGCCGTCGTTCGCCACATTGATGCCGTTCATCCAAACAATCAGCGTGTTGCCGGAAGGATCCTGTGGATCGAGCACCAGGTCGTTGACGTTGCGATTAACCGTGCAAGGCAAATCAAAGGCGCACAACCCCTGACCTGTATCTACGGTGGTGACGGCGATTCGTGTACCAGTAACGCCTGCCGGCGGCCCGGTCACAGCTGAGAGTCTGACCATCCCGCGCATTGCCAGCGGTGGCAGGGTGTTACCAAATGGAGGATTACCGCCGAGGCCGATAACGCCGCCGGCAATACCACAGAAGAGTGTAGTGGGATCACCAGGCACTCTTAGAATCTTGCTGATGGAGCGACCGGTGAAGAAGCCCGTGCTGACCGGCGTGCCGACCGCGTTGTTGTAGTTTCGTATCGGATTGATGGGGCCGACTAAAGTTGCGGTAGTGTTTACATTTTCGATTCGGTAGAGACCAACGCCGGCAAAGCTATCCGCCGACCCATTCGCTTCGCCTGTGCCAACCCAGAGCCAGCCATTTACCGGATCAAGATTGAGTGCGCCGATCGCAAGCGACTGCGCGGTGTCGAAGATCGGAGTCCAGGTTGTGCCACCATCAAGCGAGCGAAAAACCCCGCCCTGAGCCGCACCGACATAAACCTTGTTGGGATCTGTAGGATCGATTTCAATCGCCGATATACGACCAACAACATTCACCCTGGTGGTCGTCGTTTGTCCGAGCGGAATCGGATTCGGTCCCAACTCAACCCAGTTCGGAAAGGCTACAGGTTGATTTGGACCCACGGCATGCGCCATACGCATCGCTGTCATCTGAGCGTCAAACTTGGCGATAGCCCGGCCACGTGCATTTGGATCGGCTGGTCGGAGGGGATCAACGCCGCGCAGTAGCGCGATAAAGGCCTCGCGCTGTCTTATATACCCGGCCTCATCAAAGGGACCGTGGTGACCGGGAGGCAGATCCGGATCATTCGCTTCATCTTCGATCAAGGCCTGGCCACTGACCGCCAGAACCAGAGTAACAGCACCCAGCGACAAGATAAGTTTGGTATTCCAGCGCATGTCTCTTCTCCAAGACTCAACTCAACCCGGTAGGTTCAAGATCAATTCCAAAAGTCATTGTTCTTCTGCAAGTGCACGCCAGTATTTCCGCGTTGCTTAGTGGTGTTGTGCACCTCTTATTTACAAAAGGACTGGTGGAAAAACGTTGCGGATAGCCTACGCTTTGCCGGCAAAGAGTGTCAACGAAAACTAGTAGTCGTAATAGCGATGGCGAATCGCTTTGGCGAGCAGGAGATCATTAACCACAGGCGCATGGAGTTCAATGTTTATCAGATTGCGTGGTCACGTAACCTTACAAGTTGAAGCTTGTACTCCACACGCCTACTGCTTAACGTTGGGCGTGCGGGACCCCGTGCCACTCGTAGGCGGATGGAAACTTGTTGATGCGTCTATTGAAAGGGCTTGTCGCTTGGTGAGGCTGCGCCGCCGCCGTGATCGCCGCTTCGAACCACTCCACTTTGATCAATGAAGTATGACAACTTACCGGTCTTGCCGTACTCAACAGGAGTGGCGGTGGCTTCGAACTGATTGCCGGACGCAGTAATTTCAAACCTGTAACCGTACTTTTCAAGAGATTCCCGAACAACCAACTTCGCTTCGACGAGCTTGTCGAGCGAGCCATAGCTACCTTTGCCTCCAGTCGACTGGTAGGTAGCCTCTGCACTTGCGATCATGTGAAGCATACTCACCGCGATTGCTTCGTTCATTTCCGGTGGCGGCTCTTTCGTCGCTGAGGCCGCGCCGGCTACGCTTGCCAGCACAAAAGACTTGGGTAGATGCAGTTCGTGAATGGCGCCAAATCCCTCGTTTGAGAGCGCGTAGGTAATCGCCTGCGGTGTTGGATTAAGCCGCAACAGGTATTCGCGCATCGCCGCGGCAATGGTTTGCGAAGGATCGTGCGCGGCTTTCTGATAACCTTCCATCAGCGCCGGGGAAATGTATATCTGTCCCACGATTTCGCGCGGCTGCCAGCGCGTGAAGTCGCGAAAAGCGGCGTTCGAAGCCAGCGTCTGATGATTGATGTGGCTGTCGATAACATGCTTGACTGTTGGCGTCGTGGAAATTATCAGGAAGTCATCCACGAAGGCGTAGGCAAAGGCCCCGGCAAAGTCGACCATCTCCGTATCGTCTCGCTTCACGGCGGCGCCGATCAGACTGGCGGCGCCGACGCCGAGTCCTTCCATGATTTTCGGGATCAAACGGCGTGCGGCTTCACGATCTCTGACTGAGATCAAAACCATCGGAGCTGATTGCGCCTCGCGTGTTTTCTGCAACTGTTCCTCTTCGGCTTGCCTGGCGTCGGGCGAAGGCTTAGGCGCTGCACGCTGAGGCGCCATCATGATTCCGAACCCGCCTGCTCCTTGCAGTGATTTCATAGAGCTCGCGAAAGCTATTTCATTGCCCAGGGCCGGCAGCAATTCATCCTTGATCTTGAAGCCGCCTTTCTTCTCAAAATCCAAAAACGGATCGTAAGGCTTCTCGTCATTCGGGGACCGGTGGGCGGCGGGAACTCTGCTCAGCTCGGCGGTGCGTTCCCTGTTTGATGCATTCAGCCGAACCAACATCTGCTCATAGGTCTGGGGCCAGTCAAAGGACGCGCTGATCAGGATTTCCGTATCGTCAGGTAGTACTGAAGCAGCATTGGGTGTTAAGCCGCGACCCGCCAGCAATTGAGGCACGAAGGGAAGGACCAGCCGTTTTCCATTCTGCGGCCCAACCAGGATCGAACGGATAACGTAATCGTCGCCTTCCTGAGCGATGGCGATACCAACCGCGTCGGGCCACTCTGGTTCGCCTCCGCCTAATAAAGACAGGAGCGATCCGAAAGCCATTGATTGTGGTCGCGCCGGTGGTGGGGTTGACATGGGGCCGGTGCTAAGCGTTCCGGGCCCCGCCTCGAGTGCGACTCTGGTGCTCACATGACTATTGGGCACTTCCGGTGTGTCTTCCGCATCGGGGGCCGCAGGCTCGTCGGACATGGAGGATTGTTCCATGTCAGGCGCAGGCTCGACCGTCTCGATCTTCTGAGTCTCCTCTTCGGCTTTCATGCGCGCCTGGAGCTGGGCTTCCCTCTCTTCCGCCAAGGCCTTGTTTCGGTTGGCATCGGATAAAGCCACATTGATGAAAATGAAAACCGGTTCGGTGGAAAATCGTTCGCGCGCCTGGCGAAAGTTTTGATCTTCAGTCAGCAACTTGCTGTCGGCGGGGCGCAGCTTGTCGAACTTGAATGCCTTATCAGTGATGAAAACCAGATTGCCCGAACGCGAAACGACAAAGGAAGGTGGCGGTGGCGCGGGTGTGTCTGCGGACAAGGTTGGTTGAGTGATAATGACCGTCTCACGATTGTCCTTAACAGCCGCTGAGACGCTGGGTGTCTTTGCATCGCTCGGACTCGCAGGCTGCGTTGGTGTAGAGGACACAGTAGGGGTCGGAGTCGGCGTCGGAAGGATAGCCGGCAACACACGGTTGAGCTTTGGTTCAAACTGCGCGGCCTCCTCAGCCGATGCCAGCTCAATGACGAAGAAGGCATTGGGAACTCCAGCCTGCGTCGGCCAGGTGGCAAATACTAACCGTGAATTTGCCAGAGTTTCGGCGTTGGTATTCAGAAACTTCACCAGCGTCTTGAATTCTTTGGGTGGATCCGCCAACTTCATCACCGGGTCGATGAGTTCGGCAAAGGCGCCGGAGTGGATCTGTGTGCCAACGTTTTTCACCTCGCCGTAGATCTTGTAAACGTCGGCAGCCAGCAAACTATCGATCTGGCGATCCTGTTGATCGGCCCCCGCCGGTTTTGTAGTTGGCTTCGCGGGTGCAGGCGCTTTCGGTTTCTCGGGCGTCGGCTTTTGAGCCGCCAGTGGCGCCGTAACCGTGGCGAGGGAAATGAGCAAGGCCAAAGGCCGGCTAAGGCGTCTTGGGGATATCATCAGTGTTCTCCCTTTGGGACTGCAGGCAATTTGCCTGCTTCGTGGTTTTTAGATGAAGGATTCGAGGATAGGACATCTTTCCTATCTTGTTGCTTTTCAAAAATGGGCGATCTGAGGAGAAGGGCATCCAAGCCTATCGTATTGTCGAACTAAAACAAGAAAAACCATAGCAGCCAATATCTAAGACATAAGAACGTATCACAGTGTTTCAATGTTCACACAGCGAATTAGGGTGTGGGGTACTGGTGCAGTTTGACTTAGTAAGACGCATTTCCCATTGTGGGTCATCGCTACCGCTCCCGCTTCTGTATAGCTATGGTATTTTCACTTTCCTGTTTTCATTGACTTTTCCTGACCAGCCACATACTCTCCGCAGGTCTATCTCCTCCAGCCACGCCGGCCACCAGGTTGTCGCTGTATCGGCCAGCCAGGCCAAAAGGAAGTCCACGAGTTATCCCCCATGAATAAACACTTGAGAAGAATCGTCATTGCCCTCGCCCTCGTGGCCGTCGCTTTGATTTGCCTTGAACGCCGGTACGCGTCCCCGGTTACAGCGCAGGGCCCGCCCGCCCCCTACAAAAACTTCGAAGCTCCACAAGTTCATCCGCTGGCTGTTACTCCGGACGGCACGCGCCTACTGGCTGTCAATACGCCGAACAATAGCCTGTCCGTCTTTCACATGACGGGCCGCACCCTGACATTGATGGCGGAAATCCCGGTGGGGTTGGAGCCGGTGAGCGTCGCCGCGCGCAACGATCGCGAAGTCTGGGTCACGAATTGGCTTTCCGATTCCGTCAGCGTAGTTGACCTCAAGACCTGGAATGTAATTCGCACT
Source organism: Acidobacteriota bacterium (assembly GCA_025463135.1). Taxonomy (GTDB): domain Bacteria; phylum Acidobacteriota; class Blastocatellia; order Pyrinomonadales; family Pyrinomonadaceae; genus JAOAPY01. The sequence continues at coordinate 296,918 of JAOAPY010000048.1, read as the reverse complement.
TTCGACGTCGGCGATGAACCCACCGATGTTGTTTTCGCCGGCCAACAGCGCGAGATGGCTTTTGTCTGCGTCTCAGGTCTCAGCCACATCAAAGTTTACGATCCAGCTACTCCGGCAACGGCCCCACAGGTAATCAACATTCGCGGTAAGCAACCGCGGGCGCTCACTCGCGACGCATTGGGATCGCAGGTATTTGTTTCTGTTTTTGAGTCAGGCAATCAAACGACGATTCTACCTGAGAGCATCGTGACCAATGGTGGTGGTCTGCCGCCGCCGTCTCCAGCTCTGAGGCCGGGATTGCCCGCACCGCCGCCCGTGGGACTGATTGTGAAATGGAACGGTACCAACTGGTCGGATGAACGTGACGATGGGCGATGGACGTCATTCATTCCTTACTCGCTTGCCGACGTCGATATGGTGGTCCTGGATTCGAGCGGCGCCGCGGCGGTGCTCAGTCGCGAAGTGCACAACCTCGGCACGCACGTCGGCAACGCTGTTGTCGATCCTGTCGGCAACCAACTGTTGGTACTGAATGACGAGGCGCGCAACAACGTTCGCTTTGAACCTAACCTGCGCGGACGTTTTCTCAAGACTCGGATTTCGTTTGTAGGTCTGGGAAACACGAGCGTCACACCGCTTGATCTCAACAGCCATATCGACTATGGAAATCCGGCCGGCACCGATAGTGAACGCGCACTTAGCCTGGCACTGCCCGCCGATCTCGCGCGAGCAAGCGATGGCACTCTGTATGTCGCCGCCACCGGTTCAGCAAAAGTTGGCGTACTGGATTCCGCCGGCGGCGTCCTGGCGCGCATTGCAGTGGGACAAGGCCCTACCGGGCTAGCAATCAATCCCAAAAGAAAGATCCTTTATGTATTGAACCGCTTTGACGAAAGTCTGAGCATTGTCGATACAAATACGCGTACGCAGATTGGAACGGTACCGATTGGTTTCAATCCCGAACCTGTCGGGCTAACACGTGGCCGGCGCTTTCTTTATGACGCAGGATTGTCGGCGCATGGTGACCTGGCTTGTGCCAGTTGTCACGCCAATGGTCATCGCGACGGCATAGCCTGGGACCTGGGTGATCCGACGGGCAATATGCAAACCGTGCCGAACCCGCAGGGCGCTCCCTTCGGATTTGGCCAATCGACTTTTCATCCGATGAAGGGGCCGATGATCACTCAATCGCTGCGGGGCATCACGGGCACTGAGCCCTTGCACTGGCGTGGCGATCGCGCCGGGCTCGCGAACTTCAACCCGGCTTTCATGACTTTACTCGGCGGGCCGCGGCAACTAACCGCCACCGAGATGGCGGACTTCCAGGCATTTATTCAATCGCTTGGCTATCCGCCAAATCCCAATCAGAATCTCGATCGCACTTTGCCGAACCCACCCACTGGGCCAAATGCGGTCCGCGGCGCCCAGCTTTTCACGAACAATCCGCTTGATGGCAATGTATTCACGTGCAATCAATGTCACGTCGCTATTCCCTTTGGTACGGGCACGAATGGGGCCCTGGTTCCAGCTTTCGCTATTGCTGAATCACAGGACATGAAGGTGCCGCAATTGCGTGGGGAATATCAGAAGACGGGATTCTTCCGCGCTCCCGGAGAGCAAGTCACGGGTTATGGGTTTATTCATGATGGCTCTACGGACACCTTGTTTTCTTTCCTGCATGCCAGCCCGTTTATTTTTCAGAACGATAATCAGCGGCGTGATATAGAACAATTTGTGCTGGCTTTCGATAGCGGCATTGCCCCGGCAGTCGGCTTGCAGGTAACAGTCGACGCCGCAAACAAAGCTGCAACCGATGTCACTACACGATTAAATTTATTGCAGGCCCAGGCAGCGGCTGGGAGTTGTGATCTGGTGGTGCGCGGTCTTTATAACGGCACACCGCGCGGATTTCTCTACACGGGCAACGGACAATATCAGACAGATAAGCAGGGCGAAGCGAGTGTGTCGCAGGCCGCGCTGTTACAGGCGGCGGGCACTCGTGCCGAGTTAACGTTTACAGGCGTGCCGGTCGGTGCCGGCCGGCGCAACTCAATCGATCGGGACGGTAACGGCACCCTTAACCGGGATGAACCACTGACGCCGAACGCTTTGGACACGGCACAGTTCTTTGTATGGCAGCATTACCGGGATTTTCTCAGTCGCGATCCGGATAGCAGCGGACTCGACTATTGGACCAGCCAGATTACGAATTGCGGATCAGATGCTGCCTGTATTCATTCACAACGCATCGGAGTTTCGGCGGCCTTCTTTATTGAACTTGAGTTCCAGCAAACCGGCTATGTGGTTTATCGCATGTATCGTGGCGCCTACGGCACGCGAGCGGGCGCGCCCACACGGGCCAACGTTAACTTCGCGCAATTCATAGCCGACCGAGCGCTCCTGGTGGGTGGGTCCGGGTTGCCGCAGAGTACGATCGATTACGCGAACACGTTCGTTGCGCGAGCGCAATTCACTCAGGCGTATCCCGCTGGACCAGCCGATGTTTTCGTGAACAACCTATTCAATACGGCGAGCCTGGGCGGGCCCGAATTCGCCACCCAACGCCAGGCCGCGATTGACGGATTGAACTCTGCGACCAAGACGCGGGCGCAAGTGGTGCTCGACCTGATCGAGATTCAGCAATTCAAAGATGCTGAGTACAACCCCGCGTTTGTCTTGATGCAGTACTTCGGTTATCTGAGGCGCGATCCGGATCAGGGTGGCTATGACTTCTGGCTGAACATACTCAACGGGAGTCAGCCGCGCAATTTCCGCGGCATGGTTTGTTCGTTCATTACCTCGACCGAGTATCAATTGCGCTTTGGTCCATCAGTGACCCGATCGAATCAGGATTGCTCGCAGTAGGGAGTCGGAGTTTTGACTCCTTCTCGGTAGGTTTCAATTGTGAGAATGATAAAGTCCTGATGCCGCGGCCTTGCGCCGTGGAGCCTCACGCTTTGGTGCTCAGAAAGACAAGGCCGTGGGCTTCAGCGGCAAACGTGAACCTCCACGGCACAAGGCCGTGGCATCAGTTTTTGAGTTTCCAAACTGGATGAGAATACGAAGAATTCCGACGTCATTTATGGAGTGGACGCGCCCGCCAGTCGGCGCCACAGGCTCGCCTCTCCACTCGATTTGACCAGTCCAGCTACTTCACCGTACGCAGCTGCATAAGCACTGCGCATTTCCTCCGCGGTCGAAGCTTTGGTAAGCCGCTCCTCGATCTCTTTGACAGTAGACTTTTGGGTCGAAGCGTAGCGTGCCACCAGTCGGCCCTCGCCGGCAAAGTAGAGCGCCATGCCTTCAGCGAGCCAACGCGGCGCGCGACCCTGACTAAGTCTATCAACAAAGGTATGCACCAGTTCATGTCGCAGGCTTGTATCCAGCACGCCGCGCTTTCTTAGAACGGCGGCGGGCTGTAGTTCGATTAAGTTACCTTTCGTAGCGGCTGCGGCCCACCATGGTTGTCCGGTGCGGCCGACAAAATCGCCAGTGGTCGCGTTGATGAAAATTTCGAAGGCGGGCAGTGGGCCCATGGTTATGCCTGCCCGCGAAATCTTTTGCAGGAGATTGGCTCGGGTTGTTTCCAGCGTTTTGAGAATTCCTTCGGCGGCGCGCTGGGGTGTTGTGACCGGATAACTAACGCGAAAGTGTTCGCTCGAGATTGAGGTGCGTTTGAGCGAGCCGGCGGAGGGTACGTTTTTAATCGTGCTGATGGAATTCCAGATCAAATCCGCCGCGAACCCCGCCCGCCCGTCGCCCGCTATAGCGGCTTTGCCGCTGTGCCTTTCCGGAAAAGGCGATTCAATTTTCGAGGCTGAGGCGCGAAAGCGCGGCGCAGCCTCGCTAAAATATGAGGGCACTTGATCGGTGAGGCAGAGTCTCACCGCACTGTGCGGCGGCAAAGCCGCAAAAAGATATTTCTGGTCGCCAAGAGCCTTCAGATCAGTGAAGTCTTTCTGCTCGCGCGAAACTACGGCCACTCGATTGGGGCCGATTTGCGAGACACTCGTGCCCGGAAAATACTTCGCCAGGATTTGCCGGTAGTTCACTCCGCGTTGGGCCATGACATGAGCGCCCTCCTGACAAAGTCCCAGGCCGTGGCCAAACCCGCTGCCGCGGAAAACGTAATTGGTTCCGGAACGCGCGACCTCAAAGCGCGAGCTCTTCAACAGGTTCCAACCCAGCTTGCGGCCAACGATGATTTTGAAATCCCAACCATTAACAGTGTGGCGTCGTTCGCCGTCGATGATGATTAGCTCGGCACGCCCGGTAGCATCGCGTCGTGCCACCATGACATCCTTTAGATGGGCGCCGGGATCTGTGCGCGGATCACTGCGCAACGCGAGCAGCAACCGTTCGGAAGGGACCACGTCGGTCCAACTGTGATGAGGCATGCTCGCACAAAACTCGTCGGTCACTCCGCGCAGATAAGTCGGCGCCTTTGCCCCCCACAAAGTCTGCAGATTGGCCGTCACGCCGCCACATGAGGCGCTGAAATACGAGTCAACCAGCTGACCACTTCCATCGCGCAGTATCTCACCCGTTGTCTGTCTTACGGCGTCGACTACCACCGCACGAGGTTGCGCGCGATCGGCTGCGGCGATGAACCGCTGGCAATGTGTAGTCGTGCAAAAGTCGAAGCCCTCACGAGCATGACGGCCCGCGTTTTTTACCGCGTAAGTTCTGGCGGCCACCGCGAGTGTCTTTAAGGCCTCAGGCTGGTCTTCCATGCTCCCCTCAGCGCCGACCACGCCGAGCACATAATCTTCCAATGGCATTTCTCTGGTTACGTTTTCAGTAACCAGATGCACGCGTACCGTATCAGACGCGGAGGGGACGGAAACGGAGAGTGGGAGAAGCGGAGACACGGGGATTTCTTGTGTTACCAGATCTGTTCCCTTTGAGATTGAACTATCGTCAGATGTGCCCGTGTCTCCGCGTCCCCGCGTCTCCGCGTCCTGGCTTTCGTCACTATCCGCGTCGTCCTTCTCCGCTCGTTCGTACTCGGCAAAGATTCGGCGCGACAACGCAGCCGCGTTGGCGCCGTGGGCGCGCTTGAGGAAGACCAGCACGGCCAGGTGGATGTCCGCGGGTGTCAGTTGACTTTGGTTGTCAGGCGCCGCGGCAAAGCCCACGAACCAACCCTGCGAGCGAAAGCCTTTAAGCGGTGTTGAGGTCCCCGTCTTGCCAAAAAGTTTGAGTGACGATGAATTCAATCCGGCACGCGCCGCAGTGCCATAGAGTACGGCGCCACGCATGCCTTCGACGATGATGGCGCGATGCTCGGGGGCTATATGCAACCGCGCACGTTCTACAACCTGGAAGTCCGCACTCGCCGCGACGCGAGGCGTAAGCAAATGCCCGCCATTGACCAAAGCCGAGTAAGCCATGACTAATTGAATCGGCGTCGTCTGCAGGTGGTCGCCTTCGCCGAGTGCATTGCGCGGATCGTTCTTGCCGCGCAGCAATTGGCCCGCGTGATTGTGAAGGCCATCGGTCATTGCCGGCCTGCCAAAGCCGAAACTGCTGAGCGTCTCGCTCAGGAGCGCTTCGTTGAGCCGCTCGCCGAGCGTGCCGAAGTAGTAGTTGCAGGACCAGGCTATGGCTTCCGCGGGATTCAACGGCGGCAAGTCTCGCGGATGGGCACAGACAGTGTGAAAGTCTTTGCGCGTGTAGTGTTCGCGACAGAGGGTGGTGGAACTCTTGTCAATCAAGCCTGCGCGCAAGGCCGCGAGCGCGGTGAACGGTTTGATTGTAGAGCCCGGGGAATAAGAGTTTTCAAACGCCAGCTGCTGGTTTACAACCGCGCGCACGCGTCCCGTCTGCGGGTCGACGACGATAATCGTGCCTTCCTGCCGGCCCAATGCCTCTGTCGCCGCGCGTTGCAGTGCTTCATCGAGATCGTTCTCGCCGGCATGACTTGCAGTTGTAGAGAGCGGAAGCGCGCGCCGTGACACTGCGCCTTGCCATACAACGAACCCACCAACGACGATTACGGCTAATAGACAGAATCCGGAATGTGAGAAGAGAGTCTTGATGTCGATCCCGGAGATCAACGCCATCGTTTTGCGCCGAATCTTCATCTCGTTCTCACCCGGTTTCAACCGCGTGAGAAAAGTTTCATCGGTATCTGGTAACCGTTTCAACGGTTTATCTTCTCCAGGCGAAATCGTAAACCGCTGAAACGGTTGGACAATTGAGAAGCAACTGGCGTCACGCGGTTGAAACCGGGTGAGAATGAGATGAACTCACTGCCTGCTACTGCTCCTGATTTTGTATTCATGGTATGGCTTCACCATCCGCGACCGGCTGCGAGGCCTCAATCGCGAACACCTGGTTCATGCGCGCAAAAGTTGCCAGCGTGATAATCCAACCCAACAGGATAAAGAGAAACACCAACACGATGCGCGCGGTGAAGACTACGAATTCACTTTTTGTGCCCGGCACGTGTAGATGAGCGAACAACAGTGCATAGGGAATCAATGCAAAAAAGATGAGCCCGACGGCATAGATCAAAACGGAGCCCGGAGCGAACGCACGCGCGACGATCTGACCGGCTCGGCTTAAAAACAGCCGCCCGCCGCGGGCAAAGGCGAGCAGGTTTTCGCCGGCGACTGCGACCCACAAATGTATCAGGAGCAGCGGCAGAAACACTCCGAAGATTAAACCTCGGGAAGTCGCGAACAAGACGGTGGGCCAATGAAGCGGCGCTTTGACGGGCACTGGTTTACCGGCGGGATCGAGTGCCGGTGGAATGAATTGAGGGGCAGGGAAGTGACGTTGCCAGCGATTCAGCAGCCACATGATGCCGAGCCCGAGGAAAATTACCGGCAAAGCCACGAGTGCCAGCTTGGTTGAGTCGCGCAACGCCTGCCCCCAATCGATGCGCCCAGTGCGCGCATGATTGATGATGGCTGCCTGCAACAGAAAAAATATCAACGGTATCAGGGCCACAAACAACAGTGTCAGCAGGACCTGCCATAGCGTTGCTTCCCTGATCGCGATGAACCCGTATAGGGCCGCCAGCAGCAGAACATAGAGTCCCGCGAAGATGGCTATTGACGCGCGCTGCGCCAGGAGTGAGCGCGTTGACTGCCAAATTGAGAGCATTGATTCTTTGATCATCTGTTTCCCTTGTAACGCAAACTGTTAGTTTTGCGAGGCTGAGCTAAGGTCAACGGCGACGCAAGCTAACAGCTTGCGTTACACGCACTCCAAATCTATTTCTTGTCCAGGATCTTCAGCCGGCCGTTTCCGGTATTCGCCTGCACGGTCGGTTGATACATCAATTCGGCCCGCGCGGGCGCGACCCGAAACTCACCCGGCACTTCCACCCGCATTGCATACTGAAAAGTTGCCTTGCCGTCGAAATAGTCCTTAAAGATCACGGTGCGGTTGTCGCGAAACTCGCGCTGGCTGTACCAGTCGGTCCAGTGATTGTCCGCATAGCTCAAAGCGAGATTGTTCACATGACCAACCTGTTCACAGCCGGCGGGGATCGGATCTTCGATCATCAGGTATTGAGCGCGAGCGCCTTCGAGGTGCAGACGCACCACGATCAGATCACCGGAATGAAGTTCGCCGTTCAACGGCTCAATCTTCCATGACGACTTGCCATTGCTGTCTTCCGATACACGCAGGCGCAGATACTCGCGGGTCAGTTTCAAATCCGGCGTCGACTGCGCCTGCACTTCATCTTCGCCGGTGAAGTACTCCAGGGCGCTGGTTACGTACAATGCGCCGCGACCGTGCTTGACTATGCGAATTTGATTGTTACTGCCGACTTCCGTTCCCTTCTTTACAACAAGCAAGGGCGGATTGGCCGTCGACGTGACGTGCTGCGAAGCGACCTGAGTGCCGTTAACGTAGACTTCAAAAGTATAGTCGGGCGAAAGCTCCTGGCTCGCCTTTACATAATCCGTCAGGCCATAGATCGCAAAAGCCGTCTCCTTAGTTGAGACCCAGTAGTAACCGTTGCGGCGATGGCCCACCAGCCAGCGCGCGGCTTTCGGCAGCAGCGCACTCCGCGGCGAGATTTGCGAGAGCGCCTTAAGAGACAGGGCAGTAGTCTCAACGTCGAGCATTACATCCCGCCCATAATCATTCACGCGATGAGTTTGCCAATCAGCGTCGTACTCATTCACATGAGCCGAGCTCTCGATCTGGCCGGCGATTTCGGCGGCGCGGTTATCGCCTCGCTGTTTGAGTGCCAGGGCCAGCAGCGCGCGACCATAAGGTTGGAGTTGCCCACGCTCTGAATAAAGCTGCTCGAGATACTTGTTATCAGTCGTACCGCTTTCAACCAGCGCATAGATCATATAAGCGCGTGTTTCCTGATCGATGGGATTGCCGTTGTCGCGCTTATTCGCGTCCAGCATGGCCGACAATTTTTCGCGACCACGATCCAAACGCCACTGCTCAATCTGAAAACCATTCCTGCCTGCGAGTGCCAAACCATCGACGACATAAGCGCTCATGAACGGATCGGTTGAGTCGTCTTTCCACCAACCCCATCCGCCGTCATCATGCTGGTAACTATAGAGACGGTCCAAACCGCGCTGCACCTTCTTGGGAAGATCGTTGGTGTCGCGAATGCGAGCGGCCGGTACATCTTTGAGTGTCTGGGCCACGATCACGTCGGGCAGGAAGCTGGACATCGTTTGTTCGGTGCAGCCGTACGGGAAGCTCGTCAAATAGTCCAGGGCGCCAAACAGCGTGCCCGCGATCGAAGACGACGCTTCAATGCGCAAAGAACGCGCCTGAATATCCGGATGCATGGGTAAGTTGAAAGTCTGTGTTTGTTCGCCGTCGTTTTGCGTTAGCGAAACTGCGCCACCCATGGTCTGCTTCAACCCGTGGGGCACAATCTCCATCGTCATCTCGACCGCATCGGATTCGGTATCGGTCAGCGCCTTGGCCAGCAGCCGCAATTGACCGGGTTGCTGCGCCTGAACGCGCCAGTCGACGCGATGCTCGCCGTTCTTTGCGATCGTGACTGTCTGGGTGGACTCGCCCAGTAATTGCGCGCCGTTCAGTTCCAACGAGATTTTCGTGCTCTTGTCGGCCGGAAGAAAGTTATGGACCACGCCCGAAATTGTTACCGTGTCACCTTCGGTCAGGAAACGCGGCATCTCGAGTCGCATAATCACGTCCTTGCGCGAGATGACCTTCTGTACCGTCGAACCAACCCGCGTGTCCGCGGTTACGGCCCGCGCGGTAGCACGCCAGGTTGTCAGATTGTCGGGTAATTTGAATTGCACCGTGGCCTTGCCGTCAGCACCTGTGACCAGATCCGACTGCCAGAAAGCAGTGTCCTTGAACTCTTTGCGAATCGTTGGTTCGGCCAGCGGACTTTCACTTTTAAAATCCGCGAGTTGGTAAGCTTTCTTATTGAGCGCCAGATCGATGGGCTGATTACCGGAATAACCGGTGAAGGTGTAGCGAATCGAAAGGCTGGTTTGCACTTCATTGTAGCGACGGCCGTAAAACTCTCGCTTGATGTTCCCGGCGGTTTCCGGCTGGATGCTGTAGATGGCTTCATCAACCACACCGAGACTAATTTCGGCGCCCGATGCCGGTGAGCCGTCTTCGTTGCGAGCAAGCACCGTGTAAGAAGCCACGTCGCGGGGTTTGTATTCCTTCTTGTTGGGAATGACGTCCAGCTTGAGCATGCGATCGCGTGCCGGCACTGCGAGCAGTTGGGTCTCGGCGATCATATCGTCATCTTTTACATACGTGACGTTGAGATAGACATTAGGCGCGAAGCGACGCTCGATGGGGACGTCGATGACCACGCTGCGACCCGGCGCATCCAGCAGGCGCGCAGTCATGACGGTGGAGAGTTCTGTAGTGATCAGCAGATGTGCCTGGTCTGACGGCAAAAGCGCGAGTACATGAGCGGTTTCTCCCGGGCGATACGATTTTTTGTCCGGAACCAGTTTGATGGTTTTCTCGCCTGTGTCGCGGAATGAAAAGTCCGACCACTGGCTTTTTTTATCGGTGGCCCAGATGTAGCCGCCGCGATTTACGACCTCTCTGCCGTTCTCATTGATGATGGTTTTGATGTGAATGTATCCCAGAACAGGAACGTTGAAATCATAAGTGGCCTTGCCCTGCGAGTCGGTAGTCACCTCGCCGCCGGGTAGTTCCTGCTCGTGCGAAACGTAATCATAAGACGTGTACTTGTAGCCGTTATATTCCTCCACTTTGGGGATTCGCTCCCAGTGCTGTTCGATGAATTTCAAGGTGACTTTTTGCGGGACTGGATGGCCTTCGTAGTCGGCTGTGCGCACCAGCACTTTGGCCGTCTCGTTCTGGTAATACAGATAGCGTTCAGCTTCCGCATCGGCGATGGTTTTTCCGCGCGTGCCGACAAAGGCGGCGCTGCCCTGCATTTCGCGGCGAGACTGATCGGTAACCTGGGCTTCAAAACGATATTGATAGTCCCACTCGTCATCTTCGCCCGGTTCCGGCACTTCGAAGTCGACAGAAAGCCGGCCCTGAGAATCGAGCGTGCCGTCTCCTTCCTTCACCACTTCGTTGCCGTAATAGTTGTCCTGGCTTTCGTCGCCGCCCTCATTGTCGGCGCCGGCAGCGTCGTCAAAATCATCTGAACCGTCGCTGTTCCACCAGGAGTGGTAATAGCGCGACTGATAAATGTTGTAATGCACGTCGGCTTTGGTAACCGGAGCGCCGAAGAAGTAGTCCGCCTGTACGGAGAATTTTACTTTCTCTCCGACGGCGGCGAATTGTTTGGGACCGGTGACCTTTACCTTGAATTCAGGTTTCTTGTATTCCTGAACCTCGAAAGAAGAATTGACCTGGGTTGAACCGGCTTTGGCGACGATGCTATAGCTGCCCAAAGGCGCTTCGTCGGCGATGTCCACCTCACCGCTGAACGTGCCGCGCGAAGTCAGCGGTAATTCGTGTTCAGAAATCTTACCGCTGTTGGGATCCTCGATGGTGACGTTGACGGTCTTACTGTCCGGAAGTTCATAACCGTTGCGACCCCAGCGTCGCAGGATACCTTTGAAATAAACTTTCTGCGCCGGTCGATAGATGGGCCGATCGGTATAGACATAGCTGACTGCGTTGGAATCATAAGAGCCGCCTTCTTCATCACCTTCACTGCCGAAATAAAAGGAATCGAGGTCCGAAATCGCAAAATTGTCGCGCTCATGAGCGAGAACCAGGTACGCTGTGTTTGGCTGTTTGCCTTCCGGATCCTGATCTTCCGGAGGCGTCGCGTTTGCCTCGGTCTTTGGCTTGGTAATCTCAGTCTTGAATATGCCGCTCTTGTCGGTCACGCCGGTCGTCAGGCTTTCCTTGCCTCTGGCTATCTCAACGTTGACATTCGCATGCGGGACGCCTGATTTGCGGTCGACGGCGTAAACGACCACCTGGCCATCGCGCGTAGACTTTTGCACCATGGTCAGGTCAGTAACGACGGCGATCGAATAGGCGCGCAGGTTTTCGTTGACTGCCTCAACAAGATATACGCCAGGCTTGTTGGTACCCAGGCTGACAATCTGCTGATCGTACTCTTCTGAACTGGTGGGCAGTCTTTCACGCCAGGCGCTAACCAACTGATTGGAATTGAGCAACGGGACGCGCGCGTAATCGGCAATATTCAACGGGGTGCGCGAAGGTCCGCCGGATTGCCGGAATTTCTGATTGAATACCTCGCGATGATCGCGCTGCAGTTGCCGGCGCACGTAGTCTTTGATCGAGGAGTAGAGCAGGGACTTGAGCGAGTGAGTGCGCTCGAGCAACGCCAGACGACTGCGATAATTATTCGACAGTTGCTCCTTTTCGTTCTCACCCATTTTATGCGGTTCTTCAAGTTGCTTGAAAAACTTGAGAGGATCCTTCACCTGATAAACGCGAAAGTCGAGATGATCCACGCTGCGATAGCTAACGGAGAGTTTGGCGCGTTCTGCCGACGAGAAGGTGCGATTTGTCGTGAGCGAGAAAAAAGGCTGACTCGTGTAGACGGGAGGCTCAGTCACATCGGCGCGCTTGTTTGCCATCAGGCGCGCGCGAACGACGCTGAAAGCAAGTACTGCGATGATAACCGCGATGTAGACGGCAGATGCCTTTAACAGTTGCTGACCACGTGGGCCTAATTTAGACACAGTCTCTAACCTCCGCGGGATTTTTCCCGAACAGTACTATTCAAAAAAATTCCTTAAGTCACTCCAGAATTTTCAAGCGATAGAAACCAACAAAATTCCGATTACTTTCCAGGGGACGCCAGCGCGCGTCCGGATGATGGTCGAGCACGGAAAGCTCAACCTTTTTCACCGTGCCTTCTCCCGTTGGCGAGGAACCGGTGTGATAGACCACCCAATCGTTGGCGCCCTCTGCGGCGACGCTCTGGTCACCCAAAAAAATCATGGCGTGATAGGGAAACTTCTGTACCCAGGGTTGATAGAAGAACAAGAGGTCTCCCGGTTGCGCCTGGCGACGATCGCGACTGACGAACACTACGTTGTAGTTCTTTAGCGTCCGGGCATCGGCGAATTCGGAAAAACTCCTGACTTCATCTCCCGCTTCGTAGCGTCCGAAGTCAGTGCGGAAGAGTTTGTTGCCCAACAGTCCGGCACTGTCGCTGCCGGTAACGTCCGGCGCCACCGCCTGGTAGCCCGGACCCATCTTCTGAAACCAGAGGCGGTCGTGTGGCCGCAGCGCTTCGCGCCAGGCGAATCGCACCAGGCCGGCACAGTCACGCTGATCAGGGTTCCATTGATCGCTTAAGTGATAGAACTGCATCTCGGCAATCAGGGTGAACCAGCGTCGGAAACTCTCCCGGCCGGCATAGGTAGTCAGTTCAGCAACGTCAGGAATTCCATCGCCATCTGTATCCGGTGAACTGGTGTCGGTTACCTTTAACCCGGCCGGGCGAATGGTTGGCGCTTTGCTTGTTATTCGGGTCGCTGCCGGTGGGGCGGCTTTTTTCTCTCTCAGCCCCGGCGAGATGTAGGCCACGAGGAAAACGAATATGAACCACAGGAGTAACAGCAACAGGGTGGCTCGGGTTCTGTTAATGATCCTGTTCATGGGGAAGGATTATCGGGTTGAAAAATAATACTGGCGAGGCGGCGCGTATCAGTAGCGGCGCAGGTTAGCCCCTGACAGTAGCGCTACTGGCACGGATCGTAATTCTGTGGCCAGCCACAGTTCCTGATCAGACTTCAGATCTCAAGTTAACACAGACATTTCAGATCTGAGATCTGAGATTCGAGATCTTAGACTGAGATCTGAATTGTGTTCGGTTTTCCGCGGCGCATCTTAACGTAATGCCACTGTCAGCGACAACCAAATTTCATTGAGCACGGGAAAGCATTAAAGCGAGGAAAAAGACGGTTGCAAAATCTGTCCTCCACAGTTAGATTGTCCCCGTTCTAATCCATTACGTTTATTTGCTGGAGGTAGAGTAAGTGCCGACCGGAACATGTCCCGAATGCGATGCCGATGTGCATGTCGATACAGACGCGGACAAAGGTGACCTTCTCTCGTGCGAGGAGTGCGGAACTGATTTGGAGGTCGTCGGTCTCGATCCCGTCGAACTCGATATTGTGGAAGAGGATCTGGACGACGACGACGACGAAGACGAGTTCTGACACTAATATGTCCGACAAACTCAGTTTGTCGCTGATTCTTCAGCGAAACTTCCTGGGAGAACAACGACAAACTGAAGTTCGTCGGACACTACTGCTTTACCGCCTGATAGCCTGGACGACTTTGGCGCAGCATTAACGCGCCCGGACCCTCAACACGGATTGCGTGGTATTTACCGTCGTGCCGTTTCTCTGGCGGCGGATAAAATGCCAGCACATATGACGATGTAACTTCCTCAGCCAACGCCCGAAACAATGGTTCGTAATCCTTGTCACGGGCATAAACATTCTTGCCTCCAGTCAACTGCACCAGACCGCTTATGTCGAGTGGTGTGGGTAAGGGTTCGCGATCTGCCGCTACCAGCAAACGCGAATACGACGGCAGTGTGACCACATAGACGCTGACGTCCGCGCTGTTGGCTCGTTCAATCACGGTCTCTGGCGCAACGGTATCACCCACCGGAAAACCATCCGTTATCACCACCACCGCGCGTTTCATTAACCGCCGTTCGCGCGTTTTGGGTGCATGACGAACCAGCAGGCGAATGGCATCATCGACTGCATCGTACGTATGCGTTGATAATCCGTTGGGCTCGCGAGAGAGTCGATCGAAGGCGCGATCGAGTTTGTCCGCTTCCGTCGTGAAATTCTGCAGCGTCTTCACGCGCATGCCAAAGGCCATCACCGAGAACACCGCGGGATGGTTGGCAAGCTTTTCCGAAAAAGCATGCATGGCGCCGCGCAGCCGCTCCAGTTCCTCAGGTGTCATGCTCCCGGAAATGTCGAGGGCGAAAACGATGGCCAGCGGACGAGTGTCTCCCGTTTTGGTTTGAACGTGAAAGAAAGCCAGCGGCTGTTCGCTGCCATCGGAAAAAAGTTTGAAGTCTTTTTCCTGTAGGTATTTCACCGGCCGACCGGCGACGTCCGTGACGTTAACGTCAACAGAAACGAGATCGGTGTCAATGCGCAGGACGTCCTCAGGATCCGTTTGCTCAGGTGGGCGCGTGGTAACTTGCCGCGGTCTTTGTTGTGTGGCGGGATCCTGCGCCACGCAAGTCAGTGCTGCGAAACAAAGAAACAGCGCGACGACTGCGATTCTCAATGCGGCACGCGCATCCTGCCCGTGTGACGTCGCGCTACCGCCAACCAACACGGGCGGGACGCCCGTGCCACTACCAACCAACACGGGCGGGACGCCCGTGCCACTGCCAACAATCACGGGCGAGACGCCCGTGCCACTTATACTCGAGCTGCAGAAGGAGGAGCTGGTTCGAGGCTTAACCTGGTGATGTGACGGTTGGCGACGTGACATAAATACTTGTCGACTAATTCAGTTCGTAGGCCGCAATCATAGATGCGGGGCAACAGCGAATGCAATTGCGAGCATCCACTTTCCGTTGCCGTTGCATAGTAGCTGGTTACGGGCACACCCGCGTTGAAGTTTCGCATAATTCATTGAATTGACCTGGTTAGTGCTATTATTCGGCTCCCACGCTTGGAGGATGTTTGGAATGAAATCATTTAGAACTATCGCCGTAATTGCCATTATCGTCTTGTTCCTGGCCGGCGCCACAGCTCAGGACAAATCAAAGGGCGGCATCAAGGGCAAGGTAAGAGTGGAAACCGGGTCGCCCGGCGGTGTAGCGGTCCTCGTGCGACAGGGTGACCGGGAAGTGGCGCACGGCTCGACGGATCGCAATGGTGACTTTGCCGTCCAGGGGCTGGCGCCGGGTCTTTACGGTCTCACATTTCGCAAAGCGGGATTGAGCGTGGGCGCAGTCGAAGACGTTGAGGTGAAAGCCGGCAAGGTGCGGTCACTGGGAGATCACCTGCTGCTCTCAATCGATGAGGGCTCGATTGCGTTTCTCAAGGGCAGCGTGTTCGATGGCAATGGCCGCAGCATGAGGAACGCGAGGGTTGAGTTGTCCCGCCTTCTTGGCGACGGCACGACGAAAAAGATCGACGGCCGGGTGACGAACGAGACGGGATCCTTTGTGTTCAGGCTGACCCCGGAGCCAGCCAGGTATCGCATCACCGCCAAAGCAGAGGGAATGCAAGCTGCGAGCAAAGACGTCGAAGTCGACAGTGCGGTTGTTTATCGCGTAGCGATTTCGCTGTTACCGCCAAAATAGCGGGCATTTGCTGGACCAGAGTTGTGCTGTACATCCCTGGCGAACCTTCGCAGACTAACAGTTTGCGTTACACGGACATGGAAAATCGCGAAGAGTTTCTGACCGCCGGCCAGCTTGCGGAAATCCTGCAAGTAAGCGAATCAACTGTCTATCGACTCGCTCACAAACGGCGCATCCCTTCGGTGCGCCTGACGCCACGCATCATTCGCTTTCATCTCGACGCGGTGCGCGAGGCGCTGGACGTGCCGCGCTATCGCATCCGCCGCGATTTGAGCGAAGTCCACGTCGACGATTCGCAATTGTCGTTCGACGATCTGCTCACGAGCTGACACCAAAGAAAACATGGGCAGGATGCCCATGCCACGTGGCACGGGCGTCCCGCCCGTGAAGTTGCGCCAAGTTCAAGTGAACTAAAAAAGAGTGTCTCGCCGGAAACATGGGCAGGATGCCCATGCCACGCGTCCCGCCCGTGAAGTTGCAGCCAGCGAATTAACCGGTAGAGGCCAGCGAGCACCGCTCAATTTCCATCCTGTCGTGTTGGGTTGAAATCTCCGCGGCGATCTCGGAAATACGCGTTATCGAAAAAGGCTTGGTCACGACCCAGTTGACCTTGGCCTCTTCCTGTTCAATCGATCCCACTGCTTCGCCCCACCCGGTTATGACCGCCAACGGGATTGCGCCGTTGCGCTCGCGTATGGCGCGGGCCAGCTCCCAGCCGCTCATTCCCGGCATTCCGACATCCGTAAATACCGCTTCAAATTTTTGTCGATCAAATAGTGTCAGCGCTTCGCTGCCATTGGTGGCCAGGGTCACTTCGTATCCTTCGCTATTGAGGATATCGGACAGCAATTCACGCACCGATTCCTCGTCGTCGACCACCAGGATTCTGGGTGTCTGATGAGCGGGAACCAGGGTTAGCCGCACTGTTTCGACGGCGCTTTCGGTACTGGGTTGAACATCCGCCACCGGCAGTCTTATGCGAAAGGTAGTGCCATGGCCCACTTCCGATTTGACCTCGATCGTGCCCAGGTGTCGTTTAATGATGCCATAACAAACAGCAAGGCCCAGACCCATTCCGGCTTTGCCCTTGGTGGTAAAGAATGGATCGAAGATCTGTGAGCGCACCTCGGCGCTCATGCCAATGCCCGTATCGCTAACGGCAATCTCAATGGATCCGTCGACTTCTTCTGCTGAGAGTTGAAGCGTTCCACCTTCAGGCATGGCGTCGACTGCATTGAAGACCATGTTGACCAGAACTTCACGGAGTTCGGACGCTTCGCCCATGACTGAAGCAGAGGTCGCGTTCTGCAGGTTCAGATTGATATGTACATTGCTGGCCTGGGCCCGATCTTTCCAGCGGGGCCGGGTAATCTCATTGACGTCCATTAGCAGTTGACCTACAGCCACTGGAAGGAAATCGTGATCGCGCCGCTGTCTCGCAAAGTCCTGAATCCGCTTGACCGTGGTAGCACCATCGTTGGCAGCCTGGATGATCAGACTGAGTCCGCGTTTTGTTTCAGGATCCCTGGCAGTCTTCAACAAGAGCTCGGCGCGACCAAGAATCCCGGTCAGCGTGTTATTAAAGTCGTGGGCCACGCCTGAGGCCAACTGGCCCAAAGCGGACATCTTCTCGATTTGGCCAAACTGTTCGCGGATGCGCTCCTGCTCTTCAATATAGCGAGAGAGTTCGTCGACGTGGTCTCGGGCCTGTTCAGCCTTTTCCGCGGAGGTCTTAACGTTCTTGAGATAGGTTTGGTAGGTAAAATAAATTATCGCCACAATTGGCGTTACGATGAGAGCGGCATACATGCTGACCCCACCCACGATGATTACCGTTATCCCTGCGACAGAAGCGCCCGCAAAATAGGTTATCGAAGTCCACAGATAATGCCGGTGCCAGGTTGCCCAAAACGCCTGACCGCTCTTGGTAGCGGTATAAATCGCGACCAGCCCCGAGTTGCCGACGTATTGCACCAGCGCCATTACGCAAACAGCGCCGAGGTACCGCGCAGAGTATCCATCCCGGTGCAAACTCAGAATAGGACCAAAGCAAAACCGCGTCACCCACACCGTCACGAAAGTTGCACAAGTGAGTTGCGCCGCATTGAACAAAAGGACACGAGGTTTTCTACTCACGCGCAGTGTGGAACCGAGAGCCTCCGCGGTCGCCAGCAGTATTGCGGCTTCACCGTCATAAAGGAGAATGGCCAGGAAGATCAGTGTGTCGCCGACCGTGATTTCACTCTTAAGGTGCGGGATCTGGATGCTCAGACGGGAAGCGACTATGGTGGTCGTCACGGCCAGCAACAGGAAGCGCCAATCCAGTTGCGCCAGGTTTAGGCGGTGCAGGGAAAACAACACCACCGCGACGCCGGCGGCGCTCAATATATACAAGAATGGTTTGAAGAGACGCTGGTTGCTCATGAGATAGGGTGCAGCTGACGACCTGAGAAGCTGCGTGTGAGGCCAAGTTCTGAACGATTATCGTCCCACAAAAATAGTGTCATAGTGCCCGCGCAATTCGTAACCGGCTTTACGATAGAACGATTGGGCTCCCGAATTCTTTTCATTGACCAGGACGCAAAGCGATTCGCTGCTTTCGAGAAGAATGCGGCCCAGCTGTGAAATACATCTATGTCCGTAGCCTTTGCCGCGCTCTTCAAGGTCTGTGTATACCCCTTCGAGGTAAGTTTGTTTCGGGGTTTCTGCCTGGACATCAGCCTTGAAAATCAGTTTGTCTCCTACGATTGAGACCCAGACTCGGCCCAGTTCGATTCGGTGGGCCACGCGCCGGCGAAAGCCGTCAGCATCACGTGCGAGCGGATTTATTCCGGACTCCTCAAACGCCATCTGCGCGTGCACGGGAACTATTAGTTCAAGATCGTCCATCGTGGCCCGCCGCAGGTTTACTGGTTCCCCGGCGGCCAGCGGCGAGCGCTGTTCCAGTAATAACTCGCGGCACATGAGGCGGGCCGACTGACCAGAGGACGAGTATGAGTTCCAAAATTTCTGCACTCGATCCTGTTCGCCGATAATGACGTTTCCGTTGGTGCAGTGTCGGGCTAATTCAGCGAAAAGCTTGAGGGCGATGTCGCTCTGGGTTTCGAACAGAGTGACGTGGCCAATCAGCGCGACGCCTTCGAGATCGCCGGCCGCGTTTCGGCAAGCATGGAAGGTTCCGCGGTTCAGGTCACTTTCGAGGCCGTTGTCGCGAATCAGGCCCGCCATGATGACGGTGTGAAGCGGACGGATGGCGAGAAAGGTAAGCACCTCGGTTTCCTCGCCAACACTGAGAGAATGAATCTTCATCGAGGTGTTCCAGTCCGGCACTACCGGCGGTGCGATACGGGCTGTGGCTGTAGCTGCTTGGGCGTGCATGGCTCTTTCCTCTGGAGTTAGGAAGTTAATGTATCTCGGTTGATGTTGCGGGTGACTCGGTTCCTGATCGGTTCCTGATTAGTAATCCAGGCAATCGAGACCGGTATCGTATTCGAGAGACATTGCGGGCGTTACATCGCCTTCAATCGTCCCAGACTGGGCTTGTAAATTCAGATCAGCCACGATGACTCCATCACTAACGATTACTCCGTCAGCGACCAGTACGCCGTCGCCCACTATTACGCCGTCGCTAACAATTACACCATCACCGACCAGTACTCCGTCATTAACAAGAACACCATCGCCAACCAGCACGCCGTCTGACAGTAAAGTGTGGTCCCCGACGAGCACGCCGTCGCTGACGATGACGCCGTCTCCCACCAGGACCCCAGTGGCATAGATCCGCTGATACCTGGTGATGAAATCAGTGCCTGAAGCGAATGCACTGCTCAGGTTGACTTTACCGGACCAGTTGAATGTATATCCCGCGATAGTGCTCTGTGGGGTTGGCTGTACCGTGGTCGTTAGCAGAGGCGCGCCGACGACCGTGCTCGATCCAAGATTAGTGCGCACCAGACGGGCAATCCTCACCGCGCCTTCAATATTCAATTCGCCTGCGCCTTGTTCGTATTTGTTAACGCCGGCCAGCGGTTGAGCGGTGTAGGTGAGAATGGCTTTGATCAGATTTGGTGTCAGGCTGGGGTTTGCCTGCAACATAAGGGCTGCGGCTCCGGCGACGACCGGTGTGGACATTGAAGTTCCGTTGAGATACATCTCGCGACGATTGTCTACCTGGGCAATACCGGCATCCAGTTGCGGGTGCAGAGTCACGAGTAGGTTGCGATCCGATTCTGCATAGACCAGCTTATTGCCGGGCGCAACCAGATCAGGCTTGACCAAATTGTCAAAGTGGTGAACACCCGCTGAATCGGTCCAATAGCTGCGCGTGGGACCGCGCGAGCTGTAGGTGGTGACTGTATCATCTGCGCGCGTGGCCGTTCCAAAGGTATTGGTCGCTCCGACGGTAAGCGCGGAAGGCTCTATGCCGGGCGAATGGATTGCGCCATAAATTTTCCGGCCGAGAGCATCTTTGCCTACGTTGCCGGCGGCGACCGTGACAACGATTCCGGCATCGACAACTCTGCGTACGGCCAGACAGACGGGATCAAATTTGTAAGACTGCACCGCCGGTGAGCCCAGGCTCATATTCACGATGCGAATGTTGTAGGTCGTGCGATTAGTCATGACCCAGTCGAGGGCATTCAGCACGGCCGAGATTGAACCGGCGCCCTGCGAGTTAAGGACGCGCAGATTGATAATTTTTGCATTCGGAGCAATGCCCAGGTAACTGGCATTGGCAATGCGGCCATTACCAGCGGCAATGGAGGCGACGTGGGTGCCATGTCCATAGGGATCATCAACACGATTCTCGCCGGTGAAGTCCCGGCTCACTGCAATTCTTGAAATGCCATTTTTGTCCAGGAACGAAACGTGGCCGGTATCAATGCCCGAATCCACCACGGCGATGCCGATGCCCGTGCCGTCGAGGCCATTTGTTTGAGCGCCATTGCCGCGGACGGCGTCAGCGCCGGTCGTCAAAGATACATGGCCGAAGGATTTGACTTCCGCATCCCGCGAAACCACTTCCACTTCTTCAAATGCGGCTAATTCATCAACCGCACTCGCGGGGAGTTCAACTGCCTGAGCGTTGAAGTTTTGAAAGAGCGCCTTAACCTTGATGCCGTTGCGGCGAAGCAGTGCCTTAGCTTCATTGCTGGGCGCGGCGTTGAACTGGACGATCACTTTGACCAAATCGTCTTGTCCGCGATTCTGCTTTTTGTGCACATCATTTCGTAAGTCGGGGGCAACTTTATCGCCGCGGCGCATTTCGCCGCGTTGATTTTTGGCCTGACCTCGGTCGACAACCAGAATGCCGAAGGCAGCAACAATCAGCACCGAAATGGCGATGCAGTATTTAATAAGTCGGGGAAGTTTATGGGAATTCATCAAGTCTCCAGAGGTCTTTGTAAGAACGTTCAATCTGCAAACCGGCCTTGAAGCGCGGCTTGTCGGAAACCAGTTGGCAATACTGGTGCCACGAGCTTGATCACTGATTTGATCTGGATTTAACGGATTTAGGTTGAAACTTGCAGCAGATTGCAATCACTAATCAGTCAGTCTGAAGGCTTGCCGTCAGATTGAACTTGACCGAGAGGGTTTTGGATTTGGTCTTTGTCCGTTGGTCTTTGGTTTTGGGGCTGGTCTGACTTCGACCTCACGTAAACACCGGGCAGTCAGGAAGCGGACCCTGTCCCCGCTCGAGCTTGAATGCCTGCTTTTGTGCAAAGCAGCCGGCGACACTGAGTATCAGCTTTGAATTTATCGTTGAGAGCGTTTGGGTGGGACAAATTCAACCCACTTGCCGTCCCGTTTCACGAATATGCGTGGCTGGCGAATATTGAACCTGCGGGCAAAGGCCGGATTGGCCTTGAGAAAGCGCTGAATGGTTGCGTTGTCGCCGGTGGCTACTTTCCACTTACCATCCTCCTTAACCAGGTACTGCTGGACCACAATTTTACCTTCGAGGTCGAGGGGCTTCAACAAGCGACCGTAGAGATCCGTATCCACGACAGCGAAGGTTCCCGATACCTTAATCTTCCCCACCTCCATTCGATCCAACACATAGGTATCCTGGGTGCGGCGCAGGGAACTGGCGAAGCGCTCGCGCGTTATGCGCGAGCGCGTGTTCGCCGGCAACGTGTCGTAAAGGGCTTCGTAGTTTTTGTCTTTGAGGTTTTGAAATACCGTCGTAACCGTCGCACGAACTTCTGTTTCAGTTGAAGCCGGCGTCGCGGTTGCGTGGCTGAAAAGGAATGAAAGAACAAGGAAGCTGAGCACCAGTTTTCTAACGCCAAAGGTGTAGTAAGCAGAAGCTCTCGCAAAGTCTCTAGTGCTGGTAATGTCCCTTGGCTCGTTTTTTATGTCCTGGTCCATAGCGTTGAAAACTGCAAATATCGTCTTATTCTTCAGTGCTTGATTCTTCATCTGGTTCGCCGATCGTCTCCTTGATGCGTGCCCGATAATTGAGAAACCACGCCAACGCTGCCACCGTGCCGATAATGAAAGCAGCATCGTAGTGCTGCCGCCATAACGCCAGCACCGCGACGCAAATACAGACCAGAGTAACACCCAACCAGAATTGTCTCATTGAGCGTCGTTTGCCTCCCGCTCACTCAACTGCACTCACTTAACAGTCACCGGGATAGTCAACTCCAACGTTCCCGGCGGATAACAAAGCTGATCATCGCACGCTTGCACGTTTAGTTTGGCGACCAGTTTATGGCTACCCTTTGCCGCTTCCTTACCGGCCTTTAGCTGGACCTTGATGGGAATCTCGCCCTCGTATACCGCGAGCTGTTTGTCCGAGAAGGAGAACGTCTTCTTAACCGCGGTCGGATACTTGATGAATGCGAGTGTGAGACCCTCCGCTGGTTGCACGATGAGCTCGGTCGCTTTCAGATATGCGTCCGTGGCTGGATTCGCGTTGACGTGATAACCGCTCTGGACCGCTACGGTAACA
The DNA here is from genome assembly GCA_025463135.1 of Acidobacteriota bacterium. Taxonomy (GTDB): domain Bacteria; phylum Acidobacteriota; class Blastocatellia; order Pyrinomonadales; family Pyrinomonadaceae; genus JAOAPY01. The sequence goes on along the minus strand of JAOAPY010000048.1, from coordinate 274,206 downwards.
ATTGCCTCACCAGAGCCACCCGCCGCAACCTGCATTTCCGCCGCGCGGGCTTTTACGAAACTCAATGAGTTGACCTGCACGAGCTTTGCCGGAGTGGGCGCCGCAGGTCCGGACGCCGTCTGGGAACAGGCTGCTAAACCGAGCGGGAAAATGATAGTAACGAAACTGATAATGAGTAGCTGGTTTCTTCGGGACATGTGGCCTCTAATGTACGGCAGGCTGCCGGCTTGCCGTTGATCATCTTGTTCCCCACTCCGCAAGCGTAAAGGGGTTAGGGGAGAGGTGGACGTTGCGCCGACCCCACCCCCGACCCCTCCCCACTTTAGTGCGGAGGGGAGCTAAGGATTGAATACGTCAAGCAGCCGGAACCGGCGTCGGCGGCTCAACGTTGGCACCGATCACCGTGCGCTGGCGACGCGCTCGGCGCATCAGATAGCGTGCAAGTAAAGCGAGTGGCAGAAAAACGAAAAGGAAGATGGGGACCATCACGATTACAAAGCGGATCAGAAAAAGGACGATTGAGCGCGCAATCTCGACGCTCTCTTTCATCGCCTCTTTGACATCGCGTCCGAATCCCGTAGGCGTCACGACAATAGTAGTCGGCGACTTGAGGTTAACGGTAATGGTTGAAAGGCTGGATCTGTTTTCCAGAAACCGCTTTCGCCCTTCGAGTTTTTCAATCTCAGTCCGCACATCCGCGATCTGGCGCTGTACTTCCAGGGCGTCCTCGACCTTGTGGGCCTGCTTCATTATTTCGAGGAACTGCGCTTCGAGGGCCTTTTGAGTTTTGGCGCGAGCTTCGAGGTCGATGAATTCCTCGGTGACGTCCTGTCCGGTATTTTTATTATCGAGAACGCGTTTGCTTAAGCCCAGGATGGCATCTCGAGTCGGACCAAATTGAGAGGAGGGCACGCGAATCATCAGGGTGACGTCCATCAAACGCTGGGACGGATCTTCCGACTGTCGCTGTTTTGCTTCCGAGGTTACGACAAAACCGCCATGTGATTCGGCAATTGAAGTTACGCTGCGCTGCGTTTCCAGCGGCGAGTCGACCTCGAGCGCGACTTCAGCGTCCTGGATTATCTTGCGGTTCATCGCCTCTGTCATCGTCTGGGTCTGATCCGCTTGCTGGAGAGACACGCGCTGATTAAGGGCAAAATTTGGTTTAGCGCTCCCTTGCTTTTCCAACGCATTTGTGGCGACACTGTCGGTATCTTTGCCGGCGGCGGAATTGGAGGCGGGAGCGACCGCGCGTTGCTCGGAAGATCTTGTTCCGTAGCACGCCGTAAGACCAACCAGAGCCATCGTCACTGATAGTAATTTGAGGGTACGCATGGGAAGAGTCTCCTTATTAATGAAGGTCATGATTAATGAAGGTCATGACTCAAGAACGTTGGCTCTGTCTCCCGCTTGCAAGGCAATGGCAAAGGGCAGGGGGCAAAGAGCCAGGACCCAGGGGCGTTTTGCTCTTAGCCCTTTGCAATCCTACGGCGCCGCTTTCCCCTCCGGCTTCTTAATCCCGAACTTCTCCAATCGGTATTGCAAGGTGCGGAATGTCAGGCCCAGCAGCTTGGCCGATTTGGTGATGTTGTAATCAGTCTGTTCCATGGCCTGCATGATCAAATCCCGCTCAACATCCTCGAAGCTGATGCCCTCCGGCGGCAGCTTAAACGCTCCCTGAGCCGCGGGGCTCGCCTCTTGTCTAACCTCCAGTGGCAAGTCCTCGACGGTAATGAATTCACCTTCGCAAAGCAGGATGGCGCGTTCGATGGCGGATTCCAATTGGCGCACGTTGCCGGGCCAACTGTAGTCGAGCATCAACTTCCTGGTTTCCGCATCCAGGCCGCGAACCAGGCGCGAGGTGTTGCGCGTATGTTTCTTCAGGAAGTAATCGATTAAGACCGGGATGTCTTCGCGACGTTCTCGCAGTGGCGGGACATCGATGGATAAGACGTTGATGCGATAGTAGAGGTCGTCGCGAAAGCGTCCGTCCGCGACCATCGCGCGCAGATCGCGATTGGTGGCCGCCACCACGCGCACATCGACGCTGGTTTCATGAGTGCCACCGACGCGTCTGATCTTGTGTTCCTGCAAGGCACGCAGAAGTTTCGCCTGCATGGCGACATCCAGCTCGGCAATCTCGTCGAGAAACAGTGTGCCGCGGTCCGCGACTTCAAACAGACCTTTCTTTTCGGCGTGCGCGCCAGTGAACGATCCGCGCTCGTGACCAAAAAGTTCCGACTCCAGCAGGTTCTCGTTGATGGCCGCGCAATTTACCGCCTGAAACATTTCCGTTGAGCGTGGCGACTGATTATGAATGGCCCGCGCAATTAATTCCTTGCCGGTACCGGACTCGCCGCGAATCAACACTGTCGAACTCGATCTCGCGACCTTGAAAATCATCTTCTTGACGTTTTCCATGTTCGGAGAGGCCGAGACGATCTCAGTATCAATCGCGTTGAGTTTGTCGAGCGCACGATTGATCGTGCCCAGCAGAGCTTCTTTGTCGTAAGGCTTTTGCAGGTAATCGAAGGCGCCGCGACGCAGCGCTTCTTTGGCCGAGTCTATCGTGCCATGTGCTGTCAGCAGGATGACAATGATGGCCGAATCGAGGCCCAGCAGGTGCTGCAGCAGTTCGATCCCGTCCATGCCCGTCATCTTCAAATCCGTTAAGACGAGATCAAAGCGATGTTCCTTCGCGAATTTCATCGCTGCCTCGCCCGACGACGCTGTAGTAACGTCGTATCCCTCGCCGGATAAAATCATTTCGAGAATCTCGCGCTGAGACTTCTCGTCATCGACTACCAATATGCTTTTACGCGCCATAAGCAGAACGGACGCGGGGACAGGGAGACACGGAGACGCGGGGAAGGCAAATCTTACCCGTCCATTCTCCGCCTCTCCTTGTCTCCCTGTTTCCGCGTCACGCCGTCTCCTTTTCTTCATTCTTGCCGTCAAGCGGCAGCGTTATTACAAATGTCGTTCCCGATCCCTGTTTCGAAGTCACGCTAATCGTACCGCCATGTTCGTCGACTGCCTTCTTAACAATCGCGAGACCCAATCCGGTTCCGGTTTCCTTGGTCGAATAGTATGGCTCAAATACCTTTGAGATGTCCTCTGGCGGGATACCACGGCCAGTGTCGGCCACTTCGATCTGAACGCGCCGGGTCGAATCGTCGGTGGATAGAGTAACAACTATGCGGCGTCCATGACCGTCGAGAGCCTGCAGACTATTAATGATTAGGTTGGTCAGGATGGACCGCACTGCCTGGCGATCGGCCATGACCTGAGGGACGGAGCCTCGCTCTTCAACGCGCGTCTCGACGCCATTTTCCGATGCCTGGACTTCAATCATGCGCATCGCGTCTTCCGCTTCGACCCGCAGGTTAAGCGGCTGTGGCTCAAGGCGGGTCGGTCGCGAATAGCTCAGGAAGTCCGAGATGTGGGTATTGATTCTCGCCACTTCGGCCTTGAGTTGATTAGCCAGACGTTCAAACGTTTCACGCTTGTTCGGTTCTTCAGGCGCAAAGGCTGATCGCAAATGATCGAGCGTCAGGTTTATGTAGTTCAGCGGATTTCTGATTTCGTGAGCGATCGCCGAAGCCAGCCGTCCGACGACGGCAGCTTTCTCAGCTTGATGCAGTTGTGTTTCCAGCTGGCGCGTGCGCCCCAGCTTGGCTGTCATCTCGTTAAAGGCTTCGGCCAGCGCTCCGACCTCGTCGCGCCGTGCCGCCGGCACCCTGATGCTGAAATCGCCTCCGGCTACGCGGCGCGCGGCGATGGAGAGGTCCTTGATGGGACGCGTGAATCTCCACACCAAAATCCCGGTAACCAGAGTGGTGACCAGCAGGAGGATTAGCGTGTAACGCAGGGACTTTGAAGCTTGCGCCTGCAGGATATTTGTCAGGTTGCTGGCTGAACCAAGGACGACGATGACATACCAGCGACCCTGGTTAGTCTCGACGGGTAGATAAAAAGCTCCGGGTTCGCCAGGCTTCGCGGCGTTGGAAACCGCCAACCAACTCGGGCGACGCTGACTCTCGTCAACGAATTCGACTACGCCGCTAACGGGAGGGAGGATCACTCTTGTCAGCGGAACGTAGCGGGGCGACCCATCATCATTCGTCGTGGGCTCGTAGCGGTCATCCAGACTATCGCGCACGTTGCCGTCGCTGTCGACAACCAAAACGTTCTCTACGCGACCATGATTTTCATCAAGTAAGGGTTGCTTGAGATTTCTCTTCAAATCATCAAGATATGATTTGCTCGAAACCGCACTTACACCCAAAGCCATCCCACCCATGATGGCCTGCTCCTGCTCAGCCAGCCGCTGAGTGTTATTGCGAACAGAACGCAGGTTCACGTAATACTGCACGCCCAGGGTCAAGCCCAGCAATGCGGCGAGCAAGAGCAACAGGCGCAGTCGGAAGCTGGCAATGTGTGGCAACCTGGTCATCACGAAATTGAAATGGTCACGGTCATCATAGTTTATCCAGACATTAGAAGTCCGCTAAAGTCCGACAAACTTCAGTTCGTCCTCGGTCGTACTACAGGCTGCCAGCCGGTAGCGTCGCGTTCACAAGCTCGCGGCCTGTGTTACAGGGAGCGATAAGCTAAAGCTGTCGGACATTCAAGTTTTCGACTTTAAAGGTAGCTATATGAAGAGTTTGTTATTTTTCGGTTGCCCCTCAAACGACCAGATGGTATATTTGCCCCGGTCTCAATCAGTGTCCCCAGGGGCCGCCTTTTAGGGAATTCTCCCACCTCAAAGTAGAACTGAGTTTTGAAAATCGGTTGGATTTTTTTTGAGAGGTGAGTTTGAAAATTTCCAATTTCAAAATTTGGTTCGCAGTTGAGCGGAGACACGCTGGCAAACGTCACGCGGTTTGCCGTAATCAAAAGTGTTCGCTCCGGCGCGCTCAAGCAGTACGCCTTGGCGAATCCCATTGAAATTTTGAAGAAAGGTTCCTGCCGATGACTTCTATAAACAAATCCCCCCAGTACTTTCGTTTCGCACTTATTCTTTTCCTCCTTATTGCTTTCCCCTTTGTCGTACCTGTTTTTGCTAAACACAGGAGAGCTGCCGCTGCTCGGGGCCGTCATAGTCGCGCCGAGCGCGGCGGACGCCATTCAGCCAGTGCCCGCCGAGGCGGACGCCATGGAAGATTGTCGGCTCGCGGCGGCGGACGCAGTCGCCGGCTTTCGGCTCGTGAGGTGCGCGTGGCACGCGTGCGGGTCGCTCACGAACAGGCATCATCGCTCAAAGCTCTGGAGCGAAGACTTCATCGTCCCCTAACAAAACGTGAACGTGCTGCTGAGATGCGACGCGTCGAAGGCCGTCATCGTCGCGACCTGGAACTCGCCAGACGTCGCGCTGAAGCTGCGCGCCAGGCAGCAATCGCGCGCCAGCGTGCTATTGACGCAGCGATGCGCAATGAAGTGCAGACATTTATTTCACGAGACGTCACTACCGGCGAAGACGCGGAAGTGCGACGGGTAGCGATAAATGCGCTGGGCAACCATGCCGGCACCGTAGTGGTAATGGATCCCAAATCGGGGCGAGTCTATGCCACGGTGAATCAGGAGTGGGGTGTGCGACGCGGCTTCAAACCCTGCTCGACCATAAAGCTGGTTACCGGGCTGGCGGGCTTGAACGAAAAGGTAATTGATACCAGTTATACCGATGCCGCGTTCGATCGCTATCACCTGGATTTAACCGGCGCGCTGGCGCATTCAAACAATACCTATTTTCAGCAAGTAGGCGGGCGCGTGGGTTTCGACAAAATGGTTACTTACGCCCGCGAGTTGGGCCTGGGTGAAAAGACCGGCATTAACGAACCCAATGAATTTCCTGGTCGCTTGCCGGGATTGAAGACCGGTTTTGCCCTTAACCGTATGTCGTCGCACGGCGACGATTTTGAAGTTACGGCAGTTCAACTGGCAACGCTGGTTTCCGCCATGGCCAATGGTGGCAAGCTGTTGACTCCACAAGTTCCGCGCTCTCGTCAGGAAGAAGCGCAATTCAAAACCAAAGTACGACGTCAGATCAAGATTGAACCCGACGCCTGGCAGCGAATGGTCCCGGGCATGGTTGGCGCAGTCAACTATGGATCGGGCAAGCGAGCCTACGATCCATCGCAAACGGTTGCCGGAAAGACTGGAACTTGCATCGGTGACGGACGCACCTGGTTGGGTTTGTTCACCTCTTATGCACCACTGGTAAATCCAAAACTCGCGGTGGTGGTTATCACCCGCGGTACTGACGCTCATAGCCACTTGCCGGCGGCCGTAGCCGGGCAGATCTATCGAGACCTCAACCATCGGTTCGGCACACCTACCAACCTGCCGATTGCCAGTGCGCCGGTCGACGGGGCCTCCGGTGATCCGAAGGCGGCCGATATCGATGAAGAGGCAAAGGAAACAGAAGTCGAAAGGGCCAAAGAAGAAGGTGCGGCGGAAGTCGACACAACTTTGATGAACGAAGCAAACGATACTGCCGATACCGCAGTCACCAAGCCGGCCAATGTAGCGCCTGTTACAAACAGCAAAGTGAAACGCGTGATCATGCCGGTTCCCAAACGAACTGACGAAAGTGTGAAGCCTGCGCCCGGCGCGAAAGCTCCGGTAAAAACAGGTTCCATAGATGACCGGCCAAGACGTGTGGGCGAAAAGCCGTAGTCATTAAAACTGTCAGGATCTTAATGCGCCGGACTCGTTCGTAGTAGGAGAGTTCGGCGCATTTTGCTTTTCTACTACTGAGCGGAACTTTTCGGCGTCGCGGCCTTGACAGGCCCATCGCTGTTGCAGGAATATTGCGGCGCGTTTTGAAGCCCGATCCAAAAGCCACGTTGCGTGGTACTCTCCCCTGGTGTGTTAGACAGCCAGCTGCAACGACCCTAAGATTACTCGCATCTTAGTGGCGCGTTGCTAGAGGGCACGCGGTGCTCCCGGCCAGACATATTGAACGATTCGATCTTGGAGGATCTCCTAGTAATGAAAAAGACATTTGGGTTTTTATCAGTTTGCGCGACGCTGGCACTCCTGTCTTTGCCAGTGTTGGCAAGTAAGGCTTACACGGGCGTTGGTCAGGCCGCGCAGGATTCCTGCACCGCCGATGCCAAGGCTGCGCTCTATGCCGAAATTTACAAGGAACTAAAGGGCGATCAGGCAAAGGCCAATGAGTTGGCAAAGAAGTATGTTGCTTGTCCCATTGAAGGTGCTGACGATGCTGAACAAAAAAGGGTAGAGTTTCTAAAGGGCTTCGTTGCCAAATATGAAAAGGCCCATCGCAAGGATCAACTTGCCGAGCTAATCGCCAAGAAGGATCTCCCGGCTGCATTCGAAGTTGGCAAGCAGGTCTTTGCCGACGATCCCACCTATCTAAAAGGCTACATGTCCCTCGCCCTGGCAGGCGCTATTTCACAAAACGCGGCAGTGGCGAACGATACGGTCAGCTACGCGCAAAAGGCCATCGAATTAATTGAGTCCGGTAAGGCACCGGATAGTTGGGCTCCGTTTGATAACAAGGATGACGCGTTGGCAAAACTGAATTACGCCATCGGATCGCTCAAAGCAACCAGTAATCCGGACGAAGCCATCCCGCACTTGATCAAAGCTGCCGGCTACAACAGCAAGATAAAGACAACTCCATTAACCTATGCATATCTTGCCGAGGCGTACGAGCGCGGACCTTACGCGAAACAATCAGCCGATTACAAAGCCAAATTCGGCGGTCAAAATGAAACTGCGGAAAGCAAATTAGCCCTGGAGAACATAAATCAAATCATCGATCGCGAAATCGATGCGTACGCACGCGCAGTCGCCCTGGCTGGTACCGATCCCAACAAAGCCGCCTGGCTGACCGCTCTGACGGACCTGTACAAATTCCGTCACGACAAAACAGACGTCGGGTTGGATAAAATGATTGCCGGCATCTTGACCACGCCATTGCCGCCCGTGCCGACACCGCTTACGTCGTTACCGACACCACCGGCGACGCCGGCAACAGGTACGGCGAGTCCTGCGCCGGGTAGTAGTCCGGCGCCTGCGACAAGCTCTACCGGCACTCAGCCCAAGCCGAGTGCAACACCGGTTAAGCCCCCAACCAGCAAGCCGCGGACTCGCAAAGCTCACGCGGGACACTGAGCCATAGCGCGATCCTCCAAATCGCAAGCGCGCCGAATGTTCGATCGATGACCTCGATCCTGCATTCGGCGTTTTGCTAGAATCCCCTTCGATTTCGATCATCATGGAAGAGCTAATTCCGAATCTGAATCTTCTGGAAGGGGTCCTCGGTTACCAGTTCCGCGACCGGGCGCTGCTCGAGCGGGCGATTACCCATCGATCCTGGGCGCACGAACAGGTGGCGCCGGGGGCCGAAGAGCAGGCGCGCAAGTTACACAATGAAGCGATGGAGTTTCTTGGAGACTCGGTGCTGGGGCTGCTGGTTGCCGATCACTTATGCCGCTTTTATCCCGCGGCCTCCGAAGGCGAACTCTCGCGTATGAAGCATCAATTGGTTAGTGCCGTGACCTTAACCAAAGCGTCCCTCCGTCTACAACTGGGTGACTACCTGCGCTTTGGTCGCGGAGAAGAAAAGAGTGGTGGGCGGCGCAAGGATGCCATCCTCGCCGACGTTCTGGAGGCGATAACCGGAGCAATATTCCTGGACGGCGGGCTCGAGGCCGCTCGCGCCTTTGTGGAACGGGCGCTTAGCGAAGAGCTGGCGCGCGTGAATCCAATTAACGCAGCCGAAGCGGATTACAAAACGATGCTGCAGGAGAAATTGCAGGCCGAGCATCGCTCGCCGCCCCGCTATGCCGTTGTCGAAATGGCCGGGCCGCCGCATAAACGCGTATTTCATGTAGAGCTGGTTTGGGATGGCGGCAGCGTTCGTGCTCAGGGTCGATCGATCAAGGCCGCTGAAGCGGCAGCGGCGCAACAGGCTTTGGAAACAATGAAAGCCGATCTCGCGTAACCAACTTGACCAGCACCCGCAACCTATCTAGGATGTTTTTGAATGGATAACGCGACTAAGACGGCAGAGGCGTCGACCGCCACTCAACCAGAACCAACAAAGCTCTCTTTCGCTCGAATTTTTCATCGCAACGGCAAAGAAGCTCCGCCGCCGCTAGAAACCAAACCTAAAGGCCCACCCAAATCTCTTTTCCGCGAGTATTACGAATCCGCGGTAGTGACTGTGATCATGGCTTTGTTTGGCATGACTTTTATTGTGCAAGCGGTAAAAGTTCCCACCGGTTCAATGGAAAACACGATCACGATTGGCGATCATCTGTTGGTCAACAAATTCATTTTTGCCCCCGGAAAGTCTTTGCCATTCTTACCGCAGCGAGAGATTCGGCGCGGTGATATCATCGTCTTCAAATACCCCGGCAATAAATACGATCCAGCGAGTGACTATGAACGCTCGGACAACAAGCCGATCGTCACAAATTATGTCAAGCGCGTCATCGGCATTCCCGGAGATCATATTCAGATCGAAGGCCACGATGTAATTGTGAACGGGAAGATATTACCTGAGCATCGCGTCGAGGCCATTGATAACAACGACAAAGGGCCGCTGGAAATAAGAACCGTTCCACCTCGCAAATCAACTGACGCTTACGATGTCTATTGGAGTCCCAATCCGACTTACGGCGAAGATTCTTATCCAATCTTCAAGAAGGAAGGAAATGGGAAAGAGATTGTGGTGCCGGCCAATCACTATTTCGTTATGGGTGACAACCGCAGCAACAGTCTGGACAGTCGTTTCTGGGGTTTCGTGCCGCGCGATTTGGTAATCGGCCGCGCCATGTTCGTCTACTGGTCATATGACGAGAGCGCGCCCTCGAGCAAATCAATGATCGGGCCCCTCGTAGATTTTTTCCAGAACACGCGTTGGTCCCGGACCGGCACGATGGTCAAGTAACAACTCCAAACGGTCCTTCCCGCGTTGAGTTTCGTTTCCTTTCAATTCAGGTGAACCCTCGATCATGAGCTTCTGGCACCAGGTCACAGCAGCAAGCAATATGGACCGGGCCTTCCTGTGGGTAGTCGTTGGTTTTTTAGTCGGCGCCCTGATCCTCTCGGCCCTGAAGCCGTCGGAGCGTCCACGCATTCGCAACGGTATCTTTCTTTTCACGCTGTCGCTGCTGGGTTTGTTGGTGGTCGCTTCGCTGGGTCGTTACGGAGCCTTGCCATCGAGCCCGGCGTATCGCTGGCTTCAGTGGGCGTCACTCTTATTCGAGTGGTTCGCTTTCGTAAACCTGGGCAGCATTTTCGTCTTTGAAGTAATTCTCGATCCATTGCGGCTCAAGCCACCGCGCATCATGCGCGACCTCTTGCTGGCCTTTGCTTACGTCGTGACGGCCATCACGCTACTATCGAGCGTTGGCCAGGTTAATCTCTCCGGAATAGTTGCTACTTCAGCGGTGCTGACCGCCGTCATTGGCCTTTCCTTCCAGGACACGCTGGGGAACATGATGGGTGGGATGGCCCTGCAAATGGAGCGGGCCATCGCGGTGGGCGATTGGATTCGCATTGACAATCAGGAGGGGCTGGTGCGAGAAATTCGCTGGCGTCACACCGCCATCGAGACCCGCAACTGGGACACGATAATCATTCCCAATAGCGTGCTGATGCGATCGCAGGTCACTGTTTTGGGCCGGCGCAGCGGCGCGCCGCGCCAACATCGCCAGTGGGTCTACTTCAATGTCGACTTTCGCTATTCGCCATCCGCTGTAATTGAAGCGGTGGAAACGGCGTTGCACGCGGAACCGATTCCGAATATTGCCGGCGCGCCGCCGGCGAACTGCGTGGTGATGGATTTCAAGGAAAGTTTTGCGAGCTACGCAGTGCGTTACTGGCTGACCGATCTGGCCGTCGACGATCCGACAAATTCGATTGTGCGGACGCGCATCTTTTTTGCATTACGCCGCTCGGGCATTCCCCTTTCCATTCCAGCGCAAACGCTTTTTGTGACTGAAGAAGATCTCAGCCGGCAACAGCGCAAAGGGGAGGCAGAAATCGAAGCTCGCGTCACGACGCTCAAGCAGATCGAATTGTTTCGCACGCTCACTGACGAAGAGCGAAAATCACTGGCCGGCAGGTTGCGCGTAGCCCCGTTCACTCGGGGGGAAGCAATGACGCGCCAGGGTGCCGAAGCGCATTGGCTCTACGTGATCGCAAAGGGCGATGCCGAGGTTCGGGTGTCAGTCGATGGCAGCGGAGTGAGTGAAGTTATCGCGACCCTGCACGCAGGCGATTTTTTCGGCGAGATGGGAATGATGACCGGAGAGCGGCGTGCGGCGACAGTGGTGGCCCTTCGTAACGTCGTATGCTATCGACTGGATAAAGAGGCCTTCAACGACATACTCCGCAGCCGGCCGGAAATCGCCGAGGACATTTCGCAGGTATTGGCGCGTCGCCGTGTCGAGTTGGACGCCGCGCGCGAGGACCTTAATGAAGAGGCCAAGCGCGCGAGGCTGAAATATCATCAGGTCGATTTGTTGGCGCGTATCAAGAGGTTCTTCACAATCTGAGACATTTCACGCGTTCGCGAATCCGCGCCTAAAGAAAACCCCCTCGCTACTTAACAAACAACGAACTCATAATATTCTGATGAATTCCACGGGGACCGTAAAGAACAGCTCTGATAATCCGGGGGAGACAGCTGCCCAGAAGAGTCGAACCTGGCGGGGCTTTGCTAATCGTCTTGGGACGCGGATCAATGATCACGATCTGCTGGCGCGCTCGGCGCAGCTCTCCTACTATTTTCTGCTCGCGCTTTTCCCCCTCCTGATATTTCTGGTGACGCTGTTGGGATACTTTGCGGCGGCGGGCACGCAGCTGCGCGACTCACTGCTCGCTTACCTGCCGACGGTGATGCCCTACTCAGCCGTCACGCTGGTCTACGCCACTTTGGAGGAAGTTACCGCCAAACGCGGCGGCGGGAGACTGGGGTTCAGTTTGCTGGCAGCGTTGTGGGTCGCTTCCAGCGGCATGGGCGCCATCAGTGACACACTCAACGTTGCTTACAACGTCCGGGAGCGGCGGCCCTGGTGGAAAGTGCGGTTGATTTCGGTTGGCCTGACAATGGCTCTCGCCATTTTGCTTCTGACCGCACTTACAATTGTGCTCTACGGCGGCAAGATCGGTGATGCGGTAGCGAACACGGTGGGTTTTGGCAGCGCCTTCACGGTTGCCTGGCATTTACTGCAATGGCCGATCATGCTCACGTTTGTGTACTTTACTTTTGAGTTGATTTATCACTTCGCGCCCGATCGCCGTCGTCGTGGAAGGCGGTGGCTGACGCTGGGCGCGCTGATCGCCGTGGTGCTCTGGCTTTTGATTTCCTTCAGCCTCCGTATCTATCTGCATTTCTTTAATTCCTACAGCCTCACGTATGGCTCGCTTGGTGCTCTGATTGTGTTGATGCTCTGGTTTTATCTAACCGGAATGGCGGTGCTTATCGGTGGCGAGATTAATTCCGAATTGGAGGGCGAAGAGTAGTCAGTGTCCGACAAACTTCAGTTTGTCGTTAGCCGCACAACAGCGAGGTTCGTGGCACCGCAAATATCGACAAACTGAAAAAGTTTGTCGGACTCTCAAGATCGACTACGGACAACTCTCTTCATTGTGTTGTCCGCCGCATATCGCAAAACATCTGGACCTTAGCGAAAATCTGTGGGCAATAGCTATCGCGTAGCTGATGGTGAGCGCATTGTTCGGCTTGCCACTGGGCGCTTTTAATGAACTCAGTGCGACCGGGCACATTGTCACAGAATCGCGGAGTTTCGCGACTGGTGCGAAGACATCCCTGCAGAAAAAGCTGAGTCGACAAAGCACTGCTGAATCCCGGGTCTTGTTTATAGCGCGAGATAGTTTCCGTTACACAACCCTGGTTGTCAGTGCCTTTGCCAAATTTCGCGCCGTCAATCATTGTCTGCTTGGATCTTTCTAAAAACTCACCGCCATGGGTTGAGACCCAGTAAATCCCGACGCCAATACCCGTCGCCGCGATTACCGCCACCACCGCCACTGAAATGATCAGTCCTTTTGCTAGTCCCGTCATGTTCCCTAAACGAATCCAGACAGTGTTCGACAAACTTCAGTTTGTCGTTAGCCGCACAACAGCGAGGTTCGTGGCACCGCAAATATCGACAAACTGAAGTTTGTCTGACTCTGAAGAATGAGACTGACTACAGTGCTTAGGGTGCTTTCGCAACACTCATTACAGAGTTCTTTACGCCGTAATCATCATCTTCGGTGTTCGGATTATCTGGATCCAGAATCCAATTTCCGTCGACAATGAATTTGTAAGCATGTTTGCCGGGTTCTAAATCGATGCGACAGATCCATTCGTCGCCTTCGCGTCCGAAGACGTATTGCGATTGGTGCCAGTTATTGAACGACCCTGAGAGTACTATGACGTTCGCGCCTTCGTACCCTTTCAGCCTGAAAGTCGTGTTGCCCTTGAGGCTGGGCGGCGGCAGCTCAACCCGCTGGGCGATATATTCAGCCTCTTCGTATTGAAAAGCCAGGCTGACAATCCTGCCCTCTTCGTCTCGATTGAATTTGTATGGGGCGCCTGAGATTTCGTCCAGAAAGACGTTCGCTGACTTGAGGGCGGCTGGTTTATAGATCATCCGGCGTTTCTTCAACACCGACGGTTTGATCCATAGTTCATTGTTTTCAAAGGTGATGTCCAAAGTGGAAACCGGGATGATCCCGCTCTCCAATTCATAACGTCCCACATACTTCTTCGCAACTTCGGCACTAAGGCTGGTCGCTTGTTTAGGAGGCGGAGCCTGAACCGCTGCCGCTCCTATTGACGATACAAATAAAGCGAGGAGGAAAACCGACGCGGCAAAGGAGAGATGCGGAGACAAGAGGCCGCGGATAGACGCGGTGACACGGGGACAGGGAGACACGGAGAGGTCTGGCGAGCGTTCAACCTTACCGCCAACCACACTCGTTACGTCAAGCATCCCCTGTCACCCCTTTTCCGCATCAGCCCTTCTTCGCATCTCCACCTGGCTGCGGCGCTTCTTTTTCATCCTTCCGTCTTCATTTTTTAATACTGCCAATTCACGTTGACGAATCCCGTGCCGCTGCTTGGTACCGTATACGTGTGGTTGGCGCCATTCTCCCAGGTCACGGCGCCTCCGGCAGCAATCTTAATGAACTTGAACTGGATCGTTTGGCCCGCGGGTACGCTCGCCGTCAGGAACCAGTTGGGATAATTCGGCGTGAGCATCGGCCCGACCGCGCCGTCCCAGGTTGTGGCCCAGGCGCCGAGTTCGACTGTGTTGCCGGTCAGGAAAATGTAGTCCCCGGTGCTTGTTGAAGTCGCGTTGTTGACCGTGAATGTGACGGGAATCAGCTTGGCAGTAAGCACGGTGTACTGTATGCCATTCGAAACCTGGCTGGCCGAATTTGTGACCGTAACGTTGTAGTTGCCGTTGGCCACGGTCGGGGTAGTGCAAACGATCTGCGTCGCCGACCAGGAGTTGATGGTGGCGCTGGTCGTTCCAAACTTAACGGACCCGGCCGCCGCTCCAAAGTTGCGTCCGGCAATCGTCACTCTCACTCCCGGCTGGCCTACAGTGGGGCCTACCGATCCAATTTCCGGAGTGGCTGCCCCTTCGGTGAACTGCCACACACCGACCGTATGGGCCGGCAGCGTGAAATTAGTGACGGGATTATTCCCGCCTGAGCCAGTCGTCACCGTTATTGACGATCCGCCCAGCAAGCCGGTCAGTTGGTCCGTGTAGGTGGCAGCCGGAAGTGCACTATTCAGGCCACTGACAGGATAGCTGGTGGTCTCGTTTTTATTAATAGCCACCAGGACGACATTGCCAAAAAACTTTCTTTCATAGATGTAAACATCATTATTGATCCAGCGCTCAGTCATCGAGCCGTAACCTATGGCCGGATTGTTACGCCGCAGCGTCGAGAGCTTGTTCGTTATTTTGTAGGCTGTCGTCGTCGTGTCAAAGCTGGGCATCATCGGGCGATTGTAGGGGTCAGTGCCGCCGCTCGTGTCGTTGTGCAGATACTGCTCAGTGCCATAGTAGATGCAGGGGATGCCGCGACTGGTAAGCGTGAAGGCCATCGCTTCGTGCAGCCGGTTGTTGTTGTTGTTTATGGAGAGGAAGCGCGCCATGTCGTGATTGTCGATAAAGGTCACGAGGTCTTCCTTCCAGGTGAAATTGCTTGCTTCCTGCGTCAGGACGGAATCGATGGTTGAGAAATTGGCGTTGGATCCGAAGACACTGCGAATCGCCGTATTGAGAGGAAAGTCGAGCATGGAAATTCCACTCTTGTTGGCGAACTTATAAGAGTCATGGTAAAGCGGGTCGGAAGTATTGCCCTGGTACCACTCTCCAAACAGAAAGCTGTCGCCATAACTGTAGATGGAATTCGCAAAGCTGTATTCCCATCCCCAGGTGACGTGTTTGATGGCATCAATGCGAAAGCCATCGACCCCGTGTTGTTGGAACAGTTGCGCGGAGGCCTTGAGGTAGCCATCGATCGTGGCGTGTTCCTGATTGAGATCCGCCAAATCAAAAAGAGTGTAGTACTCGACCTGGTAGCGATCGTCCCAGCCGCCGCCGGAGATGTTCGCATTGTGGTGGAAATATCCGTTCGTATCGTTTGTGTAGTTGCCCAGGAGCGTCCCGTTGTCATAAAGCGCGCCGAACTCTCCCGCGTTGTCCTGTGTCGAGTGGTTGGGCGCAAAGTCGATAATGACCTTGATGCCGTTTTGATGCGCGGCAGTCACCAGGTTATCGAAGTCGGTCCAGCTATTACTGGAATTCCCAAAGTGTTCTTCGACGCGCTTAAAGTCCCTGCCTTGATATCCGTGATAAGAGGCGGTGGGGTTGTTGTTGCCGTCCGGAATGTTGGTGTTGAGATTATCGACCGGAGGCGAGATCCAAATGGCGGTTACGCCCATACCGGCCAGGTAAGTGATCTTTTGTTGAATGCCGGCCAGATCTCCACCCCAATACAGGCGCCAGTTTGTTTTCGTGGAGTCATAGAGTCCCGCACTTTGCGCGGGATTATTGTTCGAGGTGCTGCCGTCAAAGAATCTATCGGTGATTATCTGATAAATGACCTCGCGCTTAAAGTCACTGGCGCGGGCTGAGAGGGGGGCGAATAGGACAGAAATCAGAAGAGAGATGATAGAAAAAAGTTTAGTGAGCTTGCGCATGATAAGCCTCCGAAGGGTTTGAGTTTTCCCACAGTCTCGACAGGGTAGGCGAATTATATCCCCGCGCGTGTGATTAGGCGATGATAATTCGCCGTTGCGCGACGACGGTTGAGATCTCAGATCTGAAATTTGAGATCTGATATCTGAGATCTGAGATCAAAAACCAAAAACCAAAAACCAAAGATCAAAGACCAAAGACCAAAGCCCACGCGTTAATGCAGGTACTTGTCCAGCCACCCCAGCACCGTCTTATGCCAGAGCTCCGAGTTCTGTGGCTTGAGTACCCAATGGCCCTCATCGGGAAAGACCAACAGCTTTGATTCGATCCCCATGCGCTGCACGGCAGTGAACAACTGCAGGCCTTCACCAAATGGCACGCGGTAATCCATTTCGCCGTGAATGATTAGGATTGGGGTCTTAAAGTTCCTGACGAAATTATGCGGCGACCAACGATCGTACATCAGCTTGTTGGTCCAGGGTGTTCCTTTGAATTCCCATTCGGGAAACCATAATTCCTCAGTGGCGCCATACATGCTCGTGAGGTTGTAAACGCCGTCGTGAGAGACCAGCACCTTGAAGTTGAAACGCGGATCGTTGTTGTGTCCCTCAAGCCAATTGATCATGTAGCCGCCGTACGAGGCTCCCGCGGCGCCAATGCGGTTTTTATCAATGAACTTGTTGCGGCGCACCGTGTCGGCCACACCGTTCATGATGTCGGTGTACGCCTTGCCGCCCCAGTCACCGCTGATCTCGTTAATGAACTGTTGACCATAGCCTGTGGAACCGCGTGGGTTGGGCGCAAAAACGACATAGCCGGCATTGGCGAAAATCTGTGGATTCCAACGATAACTCCAGCTATCGTTCCATGCGCCCTGTGGGCCACCATGAATCAGGACCACCAGGGGATAGGTCTTGCTCGCATCAAACCCGCTGGGTTTGACTACAAAGCCATGAATTTTTTTGCCGAGCGCACCGGCCCACCAAACTTCCTCTGCCGGAGTCAGGTTTGCATGTGACAGCAGTTGGTTGTTGGTCGTAGTCAATGCGGTTGCACTCGCAGCACCACCGCCGCCGAGGTTTGCGCGGAAAATTTCCGGAGGCGCCTCGAGTGAGCTGCTCGCGAAAACAAGAGAGTTGCCGTTGGGTGTAACCTGAATGTTGGTGGCAAAGACGCCGTCCAATACTTTCTTTGGCGTACCGCCGGACAGCGGCAGCTGAAAGACGGGTTGGCGACCTTTTTCGCCGGCAGTGAAATAAATAGAGTTGCCGTCGGGCGACTGGGCCAGTTCTTCGACTTGCAAGTCGAAATTTCTGGTTATCTCAATGCTGCTGCCGGCGGCACGGTCATACCTCATCAGCCGCCAGCGATCCGCTTCGAAGCCCGCCGTCGCCTGCGAACGGTAAAGAATGTACTTGCCATCACGAGTGTAAGCAGGCCCCACGTCATAGCCGTGATTACTGGCCGTAATGTTTTTCGCAGCGCCTCCACCGATTGAAACGACATAGATATCGCTGTTGGTGGAGAGTGCTTCGACCTTATCCGGATTACGAACATAGGCCATCTCTTTGCTGTCAGGAGAAAAAGCAAAGTCAACGCCGGTCGACGCGGCATAGGGCGGGGAATCGAAATCTCCCGGTGTCAGATCTTTGGGCGGCCCACCCTTGCTGGAAATGACGAACACGTGCGTGCGCTTTAGGTCGCGCCATTCATCCCAATGGCGGAATAGAAGCCTTTCCGTCGTGTGAGCTTTGATTTTGCTCTTGTCGGCCTGTTCGTCTCTTCGCTTATTACAATCGTCGTCACTGCAGTCCGGATAAACTTCTGAACTGAAAGCAATCCATTTACTGTCGGGCGACCAGACTGGCGCCGCCGCGCTCGTCGATATGCGGGTCACCTGCGTTTTGTTATCGCCATTACTTTCCATAACCCAGACCTGGCCGCCGGTAACGAAGGCGATCTTCTTTCCGTCCGGAGACCAGCGGGGTGCAGAGGCAGAGGCCGCCCCACTCGTGAGCTGTTTGACGCCGCCGCCCTCAATTGTCAGCAGGTAAATCTGATTGATGACCTTGTTGGCATCAAAATGAACGTCCCCGATCGTATAGGCGACGTGCCTACCGTCAGGCGAAAGCTGCGGGTCGCTCACCCGGCGAACTTTCATCAAGTCGTTAACGTTGAACCCGCGCTCCTGTGCGGTTACGAGTGACGCGAACACGAGTACCAGGACAGAAAACGAAATGGCAAAGCGCTTCATAGAGCCCTCTCTGGTCTAGGTCTAGGTCTAGGATGATTGGGAAAGCAGGAGCATTATTACATCAAATGATTCTGTTCGCACGCCAGGCTGATTTGTCAGTACCACCTGCGTAAGCGGGTGGGTCAAAGATTTGGAAATTACGAATGGAGATGTTGGATTGAAGTCTTTTGACGCCAGCGGCATCAGATCCTGCTCCCCAACAGGAGTTGGCAAACGAACGCTTGATACGTCATGTATATCATTGCCGTTGAAACCGGTTGAGAATGAGAGAAGCGATACATACTTGATTAAGTTCGTCATGACCTTGAAATCAAACAATGAGAAATGAAAAATGAGAAATGGAAAATTTCCTCAAAACACCCGCATACGATAAGTCTCATCATCTAAACCTAAACTTCCGATAGACAACCCCACCCCTTAGCCCTTATCCTAAGACTTCTGGCCCCCAAAGATCGTCCTCAACAATCTTGCAGTAAGCGGGGGAACCAGGAATGCATTCCAACGTCTCTTACGACAATTTCCAGAACTTATTACTATCGGCCATTGATTCGCTGAGGCGCCGCCAGATCGCGCGTACCATCTTTTTGATGGGTCTGGTAAGTCTTGCGCCGGCGCCAGCCAGGTCTTCACACGTCGTAGCGGCAACTCTGCCGGCCAACTTTACCGAATCACAATACGCGAGCGGGCTAACGAATCCGACGGCCATGGCCTTTGCCCCCGATGGCCGCCTGTTTGTGTGTCAGCAGGGTGGTCAATTGCGAGTGATCAAGAACGGCGCCCTTTTACCGGCGCCTTTCGTAACGCTCACCGTCGATTCATCTGGCGAGCGTGGGCTACTGGGTGTCGCCTTTGATCCCAACTTCGTAGCCAATCAGTTCGTCTATGTTTACTACACCGCGACGAGTCCGGCGACCCACAATCGCGTCAGCCGCTTCACGGCGAATGTCGATGTGGCGGTTGCCGGCAGCGAGTTGCCGCTGCTCGATCTAAACAACCTCAGCAGTGCTACCAATCACAATGGCGGCGCGATACATTTTGGTCCGGACGGAAAACTCTATGTCGCTGCCGGCGAGAATGCCAACTCCGCGAACTCCCAGTCGCTCGGGAACCTGTTGGGAAAATTGTTGCGCATCAATTCCGACGGCACAATTCCCGCTGACAATCCGACAACATTCCCGGGAATTGCCGGCTCGCCCGCCGGCATCAACCGCGCGATTTGGAGCGTTGGCTTGCGCAACCCATACACCTTCACGTTTCAACCAGGCACGGGACGTATGTTCATCAACGATGTGGGCCAAAATACCTGGGAAGAGATCGACGATGGCATTGCCGGTTCGAACTATGCGTGGAGTATTTGTGAAGGTTTTTGTTCCCCGGCAAACGCAAATTTCCGCGATCCATTATTTGAATATGGACACGGGACGGGCCCCACGGTCGGTTGCGCGATCACGGGCGGCGCTTTTTACAATCCAACGTCGGTTCAATTTCCCAGTGATTATGCCGGCAAGTATTTTTTTGCTGAATTTTGTGGCGGCTGGATTCGGCGCTTCGACCCAGCTACCGGGACCGCGACGGCCTTTGCCACGGGCATTAATTCTCCGGTCGATCTGATCGTCACCGCAGACGGCAGTCTGTATTACCTGGCGCGCGGTGTCGGCGCAGTATTTCGCGTCCAATACACTGCCCCCACCTCTAACAATGGAGTCATCAGTGGCCAGGTTTCCACTCAGACCGGCGTGGCCGTGAGCGGCACGGTGATCAATCTGAGTGGTAGACAAATACGAAAGACCATCACTGACGCCAACGGCAATTACAGATTCAGCAATGTCGAAACCAATAACCTGTATACGGTCACTCCCTCACGATCGAATTACGGCTTTAGTCCTGGAAGCCGTTCCTTTAGCCTGACCGGCAGCAGCACCGATGCGGCTTTCACCGCGACGTTTAATGGGGACACGGCTAACCCGCTCGACACACCTGAATATTTTGTGCGACAGCAGTACGTTGACGTGCTCGGTCGCGAACCTGACGAAGGAGGCTTTAATTATTGGAGCAATCAGATTCTTGCCTGCGGCGGCAGTGCCTTGTGCGTGAGCACGCGACGCCGGGACGTGGCGGCGGCTTTCTTTATCGAGCAGGAGTTTCAGGACACCGGATCATTCATCTATAACTTGTATCAGGGTGGACTCAGTCGCCGGCCCTCATTCACAGAATACGCGGCAGATCGCCAGCAGGTCGTGGGCGGAGCAAATCTCGAAGCGCGGAAGCAGGCATTCGCTGAGGCCCTGGTCCAGCGAGCCGAGTTTACCAATCGTTATCAGACAAGTACTACCGCCGAATCTTTTGTCGATGCTCTATTAGCGAATGTGCAGCAGGCGACCGGCGTCGATCTCAGCAGCCGGCGCAGCAGTTTGATTACGCGTTATAACTCGGGCACAAGTCAGACACAGAGTCGCAGCTTTGTGCTGCGGGATCTGACGGAGAATGCTGCCGTGCGTAGCGCCACTTATAACGCCGGCTTCGTACTTACAGAGTACTTCGGCTATCTGCGTCGCAACCCGGACCAAGGTGGCTATAACTTCTGGTTGAATGTGCTGAACACCGGGGACCCAGGCAACTATCGCGGCATGGTCTGTTCGTTCATCACGTCGACGGAGTACCAGCGGCGATTTAGTGCGATCGTAAGTCACAGCAACGCCGAGTGTGGGCAGTAACTCGGCCACTCTTAAGAAGGCGGTGAGTGTGTGAGTGGACTGAAAATCTAAGCAAGCTGAAAGGGGGTGCAGGTTTGACTAACGAATGAAATAACCCGTACTCTTTCGACACCCGATTACGACTGAGTCAGGCAGGAAAGTTATTCTCTGATTCAGCTACCAAACAATCACGGGCGCCGGTTTAGGGCATCACCCCCTCCCTTACGCGAACAACCATCTTCTTCTTAAGGACATTATGAAAATTCCTAACCGTTACCTGTCATTCGCAGTAGTTCTCTGCGCCATATTCGTGTGCCTGCCACCCGGTAGTAAGGCTCGGCAACAAACAAATAGACAAACCCAGGAGGACGCGCGGCGTTTGGGGAACGGCCCACAACCGACTGCGGACCTTGGAGTGACTAAGTCAGGCAGCCCGGACCAGGTCGCGCCCGGCTCCGACATCACCTACCAGATCACCGTGACGAACGGCAGTGCCGACCCGGCCGAGAACGCTAGTTTAAGCGATACGCTACCACCAGGTCTTACTTTCGTTTCGCTGTCGTCTCCGGCCGGCTGGAACTGCATGACCCCCGCGGTCGGGGCGGCCGGCACCGTCACTTGCACGAACCCGAGCCTTGCCTTCACTGCCGGCGACGTCTTTTTGCTGGTTGTCAACGTGCCGGCAGACGCAATGCCGGGCACATTCTTCAGCAACACGGCAACGGTTAGCACCACCACCTTTGATCCCAACGATGAAAACAATAGCTCCACCGCCTCAACCCTCGTGATGGGCAGCTCCGCTGACATTACCGTGACCAAGGTGGCAGGCGCTCAGCAGGTACCTGCAGGATACCCGTTGACCTACACCATTCAAGTCAGTAACGGCGGACCCGACAATGCTGATAACGCCACCTTAAGCGATGCGCTGCCGGCAGCTGTGACTTTTGTCTCGCTCTCTCAACCGGCTGGGTGGACATGCAAGACACCGGCAGTAGGTGCGGGCGGTACTGTGTCCTGCTTTAATCCCAGCTTCGCAGCCCCGGGCGCCGACACCTTTTCCCTCGTTGTCTCTGTCGGCCCGAATACACCGGCGGACACTGTCATTACCAACACGGCAATGGTAAGCACGACCACGCCTGAGCCCAATGACGAGAACAACAGCGACACAGTCTCTGTGACTGTGGTGGCGCGAGATCCCACCGCCGCCAACGGTAAAATCAGCGGCCGCCTTGTCGACGATCGAGGGAATCCGCTGGCGGGTGTAACTGTCCGCATTGAAGGTACCAAGTCACGAAAGACCATTAGCGACGGGAACGGCAACTACCACTTCGACAATGTCGAGACCGACGGCTTCTACACGGTGACGCCGGCGCGGGTCAACTATACCTTCAATCCTTTCAATCGTTCGTTCAGCCTGATAGGCAACAACACGGAAGCCGGCTTTACGGCAACTTTCAACAGCGATGTGGCCAACCCTTTGGACACGGCTGAATACTTCGTGCGGCAACAATATGTTGACGTGCTTGGGCGCGAACCTGATGAATCGGGCTTTAACTATTGGACCAACCAGATTCTGACTTGCGGCGGAGACTCTGCTTGCTCGCGAGAGCGCCGTGTGAACGTGGCCAGTGCATTTTTTGTTGAGCAGGAGTTCCGCCAATCCGGCGCCTTCATTTACAACCTCTACAAAGACGCGCTGGGACGAAGACCATTGTACGCGGAGTACTCACCGGATCGCCGGCAAGTTGTTGGTGGGCCAGGTCTCGAAGCCCAGAAGCAGTCGTTCGCAGCAGCCTTCGTGGCACGCGCCGAATTTGCGAGCAGGTTTCAAAATAACATTACGGCTGAGTCATTCGTCGATGCCTTGCTGGCAAACGTGCAGCAGGTTTCGGGAGTTGATCTTAGCAGCCGGCGTGACAGTTTTATTGCCCGCTACAATAGCGGCGCGAGTCAGACTGAGAGTCGCGCCATCGTGCTGCGGGAGATCACGGAAAGCACCGCCACCCGCGATGCAAACTACAACGCGGCCTTTGTTCTGGTTGCGTACTTCGGTTACCTGCAGCGCAACCCGGATCAGAGGGGCTATGACTTCTGGTTGAACGTGCTGAACACCGGCGACCCAGGCAACGATCGCGGCATGGTCTGCTCGTTCATCACCTCGACGGAGTACCAGCGACGATTTAGTGCGATCGTCAGTCGTAGCAATGCCGAGTGCGGAAATCAGTAGGCAGTAGGCAGTAGGCAGTAGGCAGGAAAAGGCGAAGAGGAAGAATGGCCGCGGATGAACGCGGATCAAAATTAAGATGTAGGGCGGACACACAGGTCCGTTCCCACACTTAACTTGAATCCGTGTCATCCGCTTTTATCCGCGGCTAGTGTCTTTCTCCTGGAACAAACTCTCAGGTGACGCGTTAGAACCGTCAGCAGGTTCGTGTCTCCCTCGAGATCAATGCGAAAGGAAAAACCATGAAGCGCATAATGCCCATTGTCCTTTTACTGCTTTTTCTCGCCTCGGCCTTTGTCATAAAAACATCTGTCCGGGCCAACTCGACTGACAAACATGCGGCGGAACCCGTTGCGGAAAAGTGGGAGTATCTGGCCGTAGCCGGGCCCAGCAGCACAAACTTTACTCCCACCGGCGAACCAAATATGCGAAAGGAAGTTAGTTCGTTTGGCCGCGAGGGGTTTGTGCTGGAACAACATCTCGACAAGCTCGGGTCAAGAGGTTGGGAGTTGATCTCAGTGGCGGGACCGCCCAACGATCCCGTCTTTTATTTCAAGCGCCGGAAGTAGTCCGGCCCGAATCCCCTGTAAAACTATTGGGCAGCGCGTCGCGTTTCCTGAAACATGCGGATTGCTGTACAATGCGCCTAACCAGGGTGAGGCTGAATGTCTCACCCCAGCGCGACCCCAAAGGTTGCGCTTAGAAAGCGGTGACGGGGTGAGGACGTTGCCGCTTTCGCTTTTTTTTGATCCCCGTTCCGGAATATCTATTAGTTTCCAGAAGCCGGATTCCATTAACAACCATCACAAAGGATCGGCTTGATAACGGTCAGCCCGACGATTACCGTGGCCGCCACGGCGGCTCCCACAATCACCCAGTTGCGAGTAGAAAATCCGCTGCCGCGCTTCTTGACTTGAGTGACGTCGGCATAAGTGATCGTTTGCTCTGCACCTGTTTTTGCGTCGATGACGGCAAACGAATCCTGGTTGGCCGCACTGATATGGCCCTTGAACCTGGTGTTGTCGCGCAGTCTTCCTTCCACGCGAGCCTCGCGTCCCACTCCCAGTTTTCGCACTTTGGCACGCGTCTTCTCGATGGCCTTTGCGTCTGTTGATGATTGCGCTTTCACAACGTGCAAGCCCAGGGCGGCGAGCATCATGACTACGGAAAGCATTAATGCAAATGTTCTTCTAAGCAAAATCGAGCCTCCTCTAAAATCGAATTTCATTTTTGCTTTCGTGCAATACCCATTCCCAGGGCGAGCAGCGAGGGCCGGCCTTTTTTCCTTTGCCAGTTAGAAAAGACAGAAGCCCTATACAGATGTGTCGCTGTTTGGATCATGCAATGGGCGGATTATTCCTGCGCCATGAATTCTGATCCCGGTTCAGCTTTGCCGTTGGCGGAGTGACAATGTCATCTCTAGTTGTGAACCGGCGCGTGGGGCGGACCGGGCGCACTAAATCTCTCAGAACAATTACGAAAGACTTCACGGGTAGCAGGGCCGGCTGGCGCGGCCCTGCCTTCGTTTTCTCGGAAGGACAAAAAGAAAAAGCCTGATGAGCTGGGTTTTCTGTTCCTCATTTTGGGTTTTTGTGATATAGAGTGTCGCCCATCAGCGGATCGAAGGCCAGTTGCCGGTACCCTTTCTAATTACAAACAAGAAAGTTTGCTTTTCTCTCTCAACCAAGCTCGGGATTAAGCTCATTTTCGGAATTTCGTTCGAACCCGAAATCCACTTTAGAGACCCTGACGGAGGCCCCATGAATAGCGCAAAAAAAAATCATCTGATGAAGACACTTAGCGGTCGAATAATCCTTGTTACGATCGCCGCAGTGGGATTGCTCTCGGCATTTGGCGTTCCAGCGCTGGGGCAGCAGGCAGTGGATCGGGAACCGCCACAATCCAAGATACCTGTGACTAAAGGCGAGCGACCGAGCCCCGAGCAGCCGGAGATTGCGCGGCCAAGCGCTGCTGAAGTCGCCAGCAACTACTCTTTCAACACCGGGACTGTCGCATCGCTCACCGATATGAGCACCGGCACGACCCAACTGGTCGCCGCCGATCAGGACGACACGCCTTCGGCGGTGACCAATATTGGCTTTGACTTTTATTTTCAGGGAGCGAGATTCAGTCAGTTCTCCGCCAACTCGAACGGGTTGATTCGGCTGGGTGGGACAGCGGTGCAGGGAGCCTCGCCATACAAACCACTGGCGCAAGCCGGTATCTCTCTGATTACAGCCTACGGCGCTGACCAGCGCACCCACGCGGGAGATGGAAAAGTACATTTCAAGGTGATCGGCTCAGCTCCGAATCGCGTGCTCGTCGTTGAGTGGCTGAACATGCAGTCAAACTTCAACGCCGGGGGCACGGCCAATCTGACCTATCAGGCCCGGTTGATTGAAACGAGCGGCGTCATTGAGTTTGTTTACGGGAGCATGACCATGACCGCGGCTGGTGCGGCAGATGTCAACTCTCGTGATCCAAACATCGGGTTCTCTTCGAGCAACACCGCTGGCACAGTAGGTTCGGTCACCGCGGCGCAATCCGGGGCGCCCCCACCAACCTTTGACGGCAGCTCGGCGACGGCCGTCGCTAACCTTTATACAGCCGGCGCGATCACCGTGCTCAATTCCGCGGCCCAGGGCTCGCGCAGGTTTTTCACGTTCACTCCACCGACACCCACAGCGCCTACTACTCTTTCGTTCACTGCCATCACGGCGACCGGAATGACGCTGAACTGGGTGGACTCACCAAACGAAACTATCTATGCAATCTATCGTTCGACCGATGGCCTCAATTATACGTTTGACGGGACTGCCATCCAGAATGCGACTTCCTATTCAGCCACCGGCTTAAGCCCGAGTACGAATTATTTCTGGCAGGTGTATGCGGTTTCCGAAGGTGCGCTCAGCACGGCCTTATCGGGTAGCCAGAGCTCCGGGGCGCCAGGCAATATCTCTTCGACTGCAGGGGGCGGTAATTGGAGCGCGGCTGGTACTTGGGTTGGAGGTGTAGTCCCATCCAGCACAGATAACGTCACTATTGTCACCGGATCGACCGTGACGATTGATTCCAGTAACGCTTTGAATCTGACCATTCAAAGCGGCGGAATTCTTCAGTTTGAAGCAACCACGGCAAGAACTTTGACCGTCGGCCAGGCAGTTACTATCAACTCCGGCGGAACATTTCAATCCAACCCGGGCGGTACCCAGACCGGACACGTTCTCTCGGTCGGAACGAATCTAACCAACAACGGGACGCTGGATTTCAGTACCAACGCCAACACCGCTGGTGCCACTATCACTTTCACCGGTGCGGCCAACAACACTTTTAGCGGCACCGGAGCCACGACTGACATCAGGGGCATCACTCTCAACAAGGGGACGTCCAATGCCAACATCCTGGAAATCACCACCTCGAACCTGACGGTGCAGGGTGTGAACACAGATGTGGCCGGCTTCCTGACGCTGACCAACGGCACTCTGAAGATATCCGGCACCTTCACGATGACCAATCGCGTCTTTCTCACGGCCATCTATGTTATTCCCGCAACCGGGGGCATCTGGCTGAATAACCCGAATTTCACCGTAGCCGGTACGAATACGAGCACAACGTCCGGTAATAACGGTTTATTCCGTCTCACGCAGGGTACCTATACTATCGGGTTGGCAATCGCCGATGGATTTGAAACCGCTTCGGCAACTACGTCTTACATTATCGAGGGCGGCACGCTTAATGCGAACGGCCGGTTCGACCCACAGGGTGCCTGCACATACACACAAACGGCTGGCACGGTTAATGTTGCCGTCGTCGGCAACAATCGGAGTGCCTTTGGCTCATTTGAAATATTCAGCACCGCTGCGACGTTCAACATGAGCGGCGGCACCATTAATCTAATCAACCCCAGTACCGGCGCTACGAAGGATGATTTTGCGATGACCGGCCAAGTCCAAAATATCACGGGCGGTCAAATCGTTTTCGGCGGGCCGGGCGCCCCAGCGGCTTCGACTTATGGCACTCCCTTCGGGACCTCCTTTGCTCCGAATGTTGTGGTCAATCCGACGATGACCTGGAACATCAATAACGTTACGGTGTTCTTCCGCGGCACGACCGTTACCAATAACGGCGCAATTACCTCGACCGGCACCAGTGCCCGGTTCGACTTTGCCAACGCCGGGGCAGCGATGAACTACTCCGGTAGTGGCACGTTTGGGACGCTGGCGGCGCCGTTCGGCGGCGTTGGCATTAGCACCAACAGCCTTTTCCTTGTCACGTTAAGTTCGCCCCTCGTTACGACGCGCGTCAACCTCTTTACGGGAGGCTTCGTCAATAGTAATCAGATCACGCTGGGCAACGGCGGCGCTTCGACTTCTGCCGTCCAGATCGGCTCAGCCGGCTTGCTGACTCCGGGCGGCGCGTTTGACGTGAGTCCGGTTCACAACCAGGGAACCGGCGGCCAGTTCATGATCTATGCGCAGGAGTCCGTCCTCCGCACCACTGGTGTCGAGATCAATCCCACGCGCATCCTTAATTTCCTGTCAGTAACCAACACCAACAACGTATCTATCGCGGGAGGCGATCTATCTAGTACCAGCGTGGCAGCATCGCCGAACAACGCCCTGACGCTCACGTCCGGTCGACTCATCACCAATGCGAACACTCTGATCTTGCCAAATGCTGCCTCGGTCGTTGTGCGCACTACTGGCTACGTCGACGGCAATTTCCGGAAGAACTATTCAGCCGCCGCTTCCAAGTCATTTGAAGTGGGCACGGCAAATGGATTTTCTCCGGTGACGGTTAACATGACGGCGGGAACTTTCCCGGCGGACTTCACGGTCAAGGCGGTGCAAGGGCCACAACCGAACTTTGCCTCGCCACAGTATGCATTGCAGAGGTATTGGACGTTGACGGGAACCGGAGTCACGGCGGATCTTACATTCAACTATCTCGATCCGACGGATATTCCGGGGACCGCGAATGAAAATGCGTTTGTGATTTTCAAGTACAACGGGGCCTTTACCACGCCGGGAGGCACGGTCACACCGGCTACCAACTCGGCAACCATAACAGGGGTTAGTTCCTTCTCTGATTGGACCTTGGCCCAGCCAAACGCGCCCTCCGCGGCTAATGGTTCGATCAGTGGCGTGATCAGCACCCCTGAAGGCCAGCCTCTGGGAGGTGTAAGTGTGAATCTGAGTGGCACTCAGTCGGCACGCACCATCAGCAACAGCCGCGGCGAGTATCGGTTCGGTAATGTAGAGACAGACGGTTTCTACACAGTCACACCCGGATTGTCGAACTACTCGTTCAGTCCGTCGAGCCGCTCGTTTGCTTTGCTCGGCAACCGTACTGACGCAACGTTCACGGCGACGGCCAACAGCACCGCGACAGAGAACCCGCTCAATACGGGCGACTTCTTTGTGCGGCAACAGTACCTGGACTTCCTTGGTCGTGAACCGGACCAGCAAGGCTGGAGGTTCTGGACAGAGCAACTCAATCAGTGCGGATTGGATGCGAACTGCATACGGCAGAAGCGCATCGATATCAGCGCGGCGTTCTTCCAGTCGGATGAATTCCAACTGGGCGGCAACTACGTCTATCGCCTGTACCGAGCGGCACTGGGCCGGCGTTTGACCTATGCGGAGTTCTCAGCGGATCGGCAACAAGTGGTTGGCGGCCCGGGGCTGGATGCGAGCCGCACAGCGTTTGCCAACAGCTTTGTTGAGCGACCGGAGTTTATGCAGAAGTATCAGAACGTCAGCTCTGGAGAGGTGTTCGTGGATGCGCTGTTGCAGACGGTGGTGCAGGATGCCGGACTGGAGTTGTCGAGCCAGCGTGAAGCGCTGATTCAAACGTACAACACGGGCGCCGATTTGAATCACAGTCGCAGTGCAGTGCTGCGAACAGTTGCTGAAAGCAGCGCCTTCAAGAACGCGGTCTACAACAACTCATTTGTGTTGATGGAATACTTTGGATATTTACAGCGCGCACCGGATACGGCTGGATACAACTTCTGGGTAGAGGTGTTGAACCACCGCGATCCAGGGAACTATCGCGGCATGGTCTGTTCGTTCCTGACTTCGGCGGAGTATCAACGGCGCTTCAGCCCGGTGGTGATCCACGGCAACAACGAGTGCGGGCAGTAAGAGAGTAGGCAGAAGGCAGTGAAGACAAGAAGACTAGCCACAGATTGGCACGGATAGACACGGATCGAAACGTAGAGCGCGCAAGCATTAAGCGAGAATCAAGCTGCCGCTCTTGTTTTGGAATCCGGGTCATTCGTGCTTATCTGTGGCTAATTTTGTTTGGAGGCAAACGACTCGCCGTCAAAAACATTGACTTGTGTCGCGAGTGCGATTAACGTGGAGCCTCCAAACGTGGGTCTTCGCGCAGCGTGAGATAGTTCCAAAGGGGTGACCGATACTCCAGTCCTTCCTGTTCGTCTCATCGCTAAGTCATTACCATCTATCAGATACTGTTCAAAAAACTAATCCGGAGGAACTTATGAAGAGAGCACTACGCCCCCGTGCTACAACCATATTGAAGCCAGGTTCATTTGCCATCCTGTTTATCTTTGCGCTGGCATTGACACTCACCGCAACGGTCGCGAGCGTCACAGCTCTCATGCAAGAACGAACTGGGGACGAGACCCAGTCGAAAGATACACGAGCCGAGCCGCCGACCATCAGAACACCACTAGGGCCCGGGGTCGCGCTGTCATATCCGGAACTCGATCTACCGGTAGACCAAACGAACGCGTCAGCCAAACTGCCGGTAGCATCGAATGAGCCTTTGTCTGTTGAGAGGGCGCCACGGAATTCAGCAAGGGAGATGCCGGCAGCTCCCCGTCGTCCGCAGGCAGCTATCACGTGCAACGGCGCGGGTGGGAACTGGAGTTCGGCAGGGAGCTGGACCGGAGGAGTACCGACGGCCGCGGATAGCGTAACCATCACAAGTGGTTGCACTATCATCATCGATACGGCCGCCGTGGCTCTTGACTTCACGGTGCAGAGTGGCGGCCTTCTGCAATTCGATAATGCCACCGGAACTTTGAATGCTGGACAATCGGGTACCATTGATTCAGGCGGCACATTCCAAACCGACCCGGCGGGAACGGTCATCACGCATACGCTCACCGTGGGAACCAATCTCGTAAATAACGGCACTCTTGATTTCAGCACCAACACCAACGCCGCGGGCGCCGACATTACTTTCACCGGAGCCGGCAATAATAGTTTTAGCGGCTCAGGCGCCACTACTGACATCCGAACTCTGAACATCAATAAAGGTACGTCGTCGGCCAACACTCTGGACGTCACCACGACCAACTTCACGGTTCAAGGCACGAACACAGATGGCGCACCGATGGCGTTCCTGACCCTGACAAACGGGACGCTGAAAGTGTCGGGTGCGTTTACCTTGACCGGCAAATTTTTCACCACCACGGGTTACACAATACCTGCGACCGGAGGTTTCTGGCTCAACAATCCGAGCGTTACCGTAGCCGCCCAGGGAAGTTCACCTACCAACAACGGTCTGCTCAGAATCTCGAGTGGGACTTACAACATCGGAACGGTCTCCGGGAACTCAATGGGTGCAGGTACCGGGGCTCAGTTTATCATCGAGGGCGGCACGATGAATGTGTCCGGCCGTCTCAACTCGACAAGTGCCGTGACCTATACGCAGTCGGCAGGCACAGTCAACGTCTGTACGGTCGGTAATGCAGCTACCACACCTTCATTCGGTTTCTCTTCGACCTTGCCTACGAACGTGATGAACATTTCGGGCGGCACGATCAACCTCGTTCAGGCCAACACCAACGCAGCTCCATTGGATTACAACCAGCAGGGAACTATTAACTTCACCGGCGGCACGCTCAACGCGGGTACTGCTGCCACGGCGGCCAATTTTGTCTTTCGCGCCCAGGGAAATATGCCGAACGTGGCGATCGACACCACCACTAACAACAAGACCCTGAATTTAAGCAACACTGGCTACGTCTATGGCAACTTCACAATCCCGACGGGCGCGACTTTCAATCCGAACGCCCTCATCCTTGACATGTTTGGCAGCACTTTCACTAACAATGGCACCATAACAGGGTGTCTTTCCACGAGTGCCACGAGCCGTTTGCAGTTCGCGGGCAGCGTGGCCCAGAGCTACACCGGCACCGGTACCGTCTGCACTGCTGCAAATCCACTCTTCGGCTTCGCCCTCATTAACCGCGGCCCGGGCGTGACGATTGATCCGGCTGCAAACGGCATCAACGTTGCGAGGTTGCTTCTATTTTCCGGCTCGCTGATAAATACGAATAAGATAAACCTGATTCAGAACGCGGCGAATGTTATGGTCATCCAACGTGGCGGCGTAGCTTACTTGCCACCCGGTAGCGCTGATGTGGCGCCGACCATTCCGGTTCCGACTTTCCTAATCCTGGTCTATTCCCAGGCGAATACCGCTGCGACCACCGGCGTCGAGATCCCTGCCAGTCGCACGGTGGATAGCGTACAAGAGTTCAATACCAACGGCGTAACCCTGGCTGGTGGTCCACTGACCATCACTGGTAATGCGGGTGCGGCGCCCGATACCATTGGTCTCTTACTGGGCGGCACGAGCGCCGGGGTCGCCGGCGGTCCACTAAATACCAGCGCGGCGAATCTGATTACCATCGCTGGGACGGCGGCTGGCACCGTGCTGGGCGGCTCGGGCATGGCATACGTCAACGGGCCAATGGCCCGTACTCTGCCGGCTAGTCTCGTGTCCGGCAGCACTTACGTCTTCCCGATTGGCAAGTCCCTGTACAAGCAGGTCGAGTTGGTCAATCCGACGACCAATGCCGGAGGCACTGTCACTGTGCAAGCCGAAGTGTTTGACGCGGATTCAGGAGGAACGGCGGGCGCCGGCCTCGACGCCATTAATAACAACCGCTATTGGAATGCCCAGATCACGGCGGGCGCCGCCAACTTTACGAACACCACGGTGCGCGTGACTGAGCTGAACTCGACTGGGAATGCGCTGGGTCAATCGGCGACTCAGAACGGCGCCTACGCCTCAGTCGGCGGCACCCTTACGGCCCCAGCCGTACTTTCAACCGCGGTTACATCACTAGGTTTCTTCGCCGTCGGTCGCCTGACAGGTACAACTACTTTCCCCGGGAGTACTTATACGATCGGACCCGCGGGAAGTTACGCCACTCTCACCGCGGCAATGGCGGATCTCACCGGCAAAATAATTAATGGACCGATTGTCTACAGCTTGCTCAGCACCTACAGCTCCGCGGGAGAGACATTTCCCATCGTCGTTCCGGCCAACGGCGGCGAGAATGCGACCAACACGATCACCATCAAGCCAGCCGGCGGCGCGACTATCACTATTAGCGGCTCGTCCGCCAGCGCCATTATTGAGTTGCTCGGCGCGGACTACGTGACAATTGATGGCTCGAATGCGGCCGGGGGCACGACCCGCGACCTGACCATCAAGAACACCAACGCCGCCACCACCACGGCCGCCGTCTGGGTTGCCAGCCAGGGCACCAACGCCGGGGCGACCTTCGCCACGATTAAGAACGCTATCTGCTCGGCGGGAGAACCGGCCGCCACCGCCACCACCAACATCTTCGGTATCTTTGCCGGTGGCACTACCGTGGGCACCAACGGCAATGACAACGACTTCCTGAGGATTCAAAACAACGCCGTGGACACGGCCTACGAGGGTATCGCTGTGCGCGTCGCCACCGTTCTCGACGGCGAGAATGATGGGCTGAACATAAATAACAACCTGATCGGTAGCGCCACTGCGGCTAACTTTATCGTCTTCCGCGGCATCGAGATCATTGGCGCCGGCTATCCGCTGGTGAACAAGAATGAAATCTTCGGCGTGAACACGACGATAATCACCAGCCACATCTCCGGCATTGAACTGGGATCGACGGTGTACTACGCGTCGGTCACCCGCAACCTGATCCACGATATTGTGAATAACGAGGCGGTGGGGTCCGGCGCCTTCGGTATCGAGATCTCCACCAGCACCAACGAGTTCAACAACTCGTTCATCAACAATTCCATCTACGGAGTGTTTGGGCGGGGCTTCAGCACCGCTTCTTTCACCTTCGACCCGGCCGGCATCCGCCTGCTCGGCGGCGCGGGCCACAAGGTCTACTTCAACAGCGTCAATATGTCAGGCGCGATGGTCACGGCCAGTTTGAATAGTGCCTTCGTGGCCGACTCGACTACCGACCAGGGTCTCGATCTGCGCGACAACGTTTTTGTAAACAGCACGACCGGTCCGGTGGGCAGCAAGGCCTACGGGGCCTTTGTCACCACGGCAACGGCCTTTGGCACCTCGGCCAACCTGGCCTTCGGCACGATCAACTACAACGATTACTACTCCACCGGCACGGCCAGCGTGAGCGGCTTCCTGAACTTCTACGGCGTGGACCATACGACCCTGCCCGCCTGGCGCGCCTCAACGCAGAACGATGTGAATTCGATCAGCGCGGATCCGTTATTCATTTCTCCGACCAATCTCGATCTTCAGGGCGGCTCTCCCGCCATCGCTGCCGGACAAACCATTGCCGGCATCACGTTCGATATTCTCGGGCGCGGCCGCGCCAATCCGCCTTCAATGGGAGCTTATGAACCAGGCGGAGGTCCTACGGCAAATCCGGGATTCATAAGTGGACGAGTGATTACCACCCAGGGTGGGCCACTTGAGGGAGTCACGATTAACCTGGGTGGGAGCAGGCAAGACCACACTGTCACTGACGCCAATGGCGACTACCGGTTTGATAATTTGACGATTAACGGCTTCTATTCAATAACGCCGTTACTCGACAGATTTTCATTCAGTCCTGCAACCCGCTCTTTCTCTTTGCTGAGCAACACGACCGATGCGACGTTCACCGCAATCAACGCAGCTACGCCGCTTGCGATCAGTGGACGAGTGACGAGCACCAGCGGCGCGCCGCTCGGCGGTGTGTCGGTAAGCCTGAGTGGCAACCAGGCTGCGCGCACCATCACCAATAGCCATGGTGAATACCGCTTCAGCAATGTAGCGGCGGATGGTTTCTACACGTTGACCCCGGGATTGGCGAACTACTCGTTTAGTCCGTCGAGCCGCTCGTTCGCGCTCGTCGGCAACCGGACCGATGCCGGGTTTACGGCGTCGGCCAATGGCACACAGACTGAGAACCCGCTGAACTCTGCCGACTTCTTTGTGCGGCAGCAGTACCTGGACTTCCTTGGTCGTGAACCAGACCAGCAAGGCTGGCTGTTCTGGAGCGAGCAACTCAATCAATGCGGTCTGGATGCGACCTGCATTAGGCACAAACGCATCGATATCAGCGCCGCGTTCTTCCAGTCCGACGAATTCCAGCTGGGCGGCAACTACGTCTACCGGCTGTACCGAGCGGCACTGGGCCGGCGACTGACTTTTGCGGAATTCTCAGAGGATCGGCAACAGGTAGTTGGCGGACCAGGGCTGGACGCCAGCCGCATAGCCTTCGCGGACGGCTTTGTGGCGCGACCGGAGTTTGTGCAGAAGTATCAGAACATTAACTCTGGAGAAGTGTTCGTGGACGCGCTGCTGCAGACAGTGCAGCAGGACGCGGGCCTGGAGTTGACGAGCCAGCGCGAGTCACTGATTCAAACTTACAACACAGGCGCTGATATGAATCAGAGTCGCAGCGCGGTGCTGAGAGCAGTAGCCGAAAGCACAGCCTTCAAGGGCGCGGTCTACAACGCGTCGTTTGTGCTGACGGAATACTTTGGTTATCTGCAGCGCGGACCGGATACGGCTGGATACAACTTCTGGGTAGAGGTGCTGAACCACCGCGACCCGGGGAACTATCGCGGCATGGTCTGTTCGTTCCTGACTTCAGCGGAATACCAACAGCGCTTCAGCTCGGTGGTACTCCACGGCAACAACGAGTGCGGGCAGTAAAAGAATAGGCAGAAGGCAGGGCAGACAAGAAGACTAGCCACAGATTGGCACGGATAGACACGGAACGAAACGCAGAGCGCGCCAGCATCAAGCGAGAATTAAGTTGCCGCTCTTCTTTGGAGTCTGTGTTATTCGTGTCCATCTGTGGCTAATTGATTTTAGGTATAATCCCGCTGAGATCTCACCCGATGAACTCAGGAGGATCAGGTGACCAGGCGAATCATTGTGGCGCTGCTGCGGTTTACTCTCCGCATTTATTTTCGCCGAGTCGAAGTCGCAGGACTGGAACATGTTCCCCTCGAAGCGCCAGTCATTTTTGTTCTCAACCATCCCAACGCGCTGGTCGATCCGGCCTTCCTCTTGTGTCTCGCTCCGCGCAAAGTCTCTTTCCTCGCCAAGGCCCCATTATTCAGAATGCCGGTAATCAGTTATTTCGTTCGCGCTCTCGACTCGTTGCCGGTTTATCGCCATCAGGATCAGGGTGAGGACGTCACTAAGAACCAGGAAACCTTCGCCGCCGCCGCTAAATGGCTGGCTAAGGGAGGAACGATCGGCATTTGCCCGGAAGGAATCTCGCATGATCAGCCGGGCCTGCAACCCATAAAAACCGGCGCCGCGCGCATCGCTTTGGGGGCCGTATCAGCGGGTGAAGTTCGCGATCTGAAGATCATCCCGGCAGGTCTCTACTACACCTCGAAGACGTCGTTTCGCAGCGAAGCACTGCTTTACTTTGGCCGGCCCCTGACAGTCACGCCCCAACCCCTGGAAGCCGATGGTGTTCTGCCACGCGCCGCCGTACGCGAGCTCTCTCAAACGATCGAGAAGGCTTTGCGCGAGGTGATGCTCGACGCCCAACATGAAGAAGCACTGCATGCCATCAGTCGCGCGGAAGAGATCTTTTCTTCAGAGGGCCCTGAGGAACAATCAACCTCGAGTTTGGCCCGCGAGCTGCAATTGCGACAACAATTCGTCAAGGGCTATACCCTGCTGTTGGAGCAGGCGCCGGAGCGACTGAGAAAGCTGGAAACACGCATCACTCGCTTTGAACAAAAGCTCCAGCAGGCGGGGGTGGATCCGGCCAACCTGGCGCCGCCGAAGTCCGCCACCTCTCTCTTGACGCGGGTGCTGAAACGATTGCTTGCGTTTCTCCTGATGCTGGTCCCGGCCGCGCTGGGAATCGTAATTCACTTTCCTGCTTATCGACTCGGCGGTGTGCTTTCTTCCAGTCTGTTTCGGAGTACCGAAGACGTCGTCTCCACGATAAAAATAATTTCCGCCATGCTGTTCTTTCCCCTTACCTGGCTGATTGTTGCCATAGCGGTGTTTGAGTTTGCCGGGTGGTGGGGCGTGCTCCTGACTCTGCCCCTGTTGCCGTTGACCGGTTACGTGGCCATGCGATTCATCGAGGAGTGGGACGCCTCCATCGCTGGTTTGCGGGCGCTAACATTTTTTCTGATGCGGCGCAGATTTTTCGTGCGCCTGATGGCCGAACGCAGGGCCATCAAGGCAGAGATTCTGGCACTCGGCGATGCAGCGGCGCTGCCGGTGCGTTGACTTAAAGAGTGTTTGATTTACGAGCGAGGATCCAAGGGCCTGAGCGGTCGGGTGCGCCCAACGCTCTCTACTTTTTCTTGCTTGCTGCTTTCTTTTTGGTACTGGCCGAGCGAACGCGTCTGCCTTTCCGTCCCTCACTTTGAATAGTGCCCACGCTCATCAATTGTTCATAGGCGCCGCGCACAACATTGCGGGCGACTTTCAAAGACTCGGCAAGCTCGCGTTCACTGGGCAGGAAACTGCCCGCCGCCAGGGCTCCCGACTCAATCAACGTACTGAGCTGGTCTTTGATTTGACTGGTGAGAGATTCCGGCTTCTTTCTGCTGACACGGATATTGGTCTTCACGTGCTGATTCCCTCCTGGCTTTTGATTTTCTTGGCCCCGATTCTATGCAGTGGGTCAGGCGGTGTCAACAGGGTGGTCCATTCAGAATTGGACCACAATAAAACTGAAACACGCGGGCCGATTTTTACGTGCTGGAAGGTGCTTACTCAGCGAAGAGAGCAATTAAGGCCGGTATGGTCAGCCACAAGAATCCCTTGACCAGGAAGAATAAAAGCCCCCAGAATCCCATTCTCGTGGCCCATGTTTTTAGTCTCATAAGTAATTCCGCAGCCGGGCTGATCTCAGGCTCGATGTAACGCAAACAGTTAGTTGCGTCAGCTTGCCACCCGCTCAACTTTGTCAATGACTCTTAGCCTGGCTCCTTCACTGTATTCTTCCCCAGGCGCTCGTCTTCCAATTGTCGACGGCCGCGGGTGGCAGAATCCACGGAGGCAGCGGCATCAGCAAGTACTCTGAGAGGGCCACAACATACGGCTCATACATGGTGCGCAGCTTCAGCAGGTGTTGCTCGGCCTCGGCGCCCTCCCGTAGATTCACGCCGTTCGCCACGAATATCTCTCGCAGACGCCGCAGGTCTTCCGGCGGCAGGCGCACCGAGCAACAGTCCACTGTTCTCGGCGCGGTGCTAAATACTTGCGCGATATCGACCATGGCATGACGGGCCATCGCAAATGTCAGTCGTGCCTGCCACTCTGAAGCGCCGTCGAGACCAACCATAACCAAAGCGCATGTGTCGAGGACGGTAGTTAAGGCCGCGAGCCACGACTGGTTATCGTGCAACGAGCGGAAGTAACAGAGCACAGGATAAGACAAATGACTCTCGAGCAGTTCCGCGGACCAGCGTTCCCACTCATGCAGCAAGGGAGTTAGATCGTCGAGGTTGCCGGCCGCTTTGTGGCGACGCAGCAGTTCAGCCGCGCTGGAAGGAGAGCCTGCTCGGGCATCCAATAACGAAATGTTGGCTTCGCGCCGCGAGAACGATTGATAGAGTACCGGCAGATATCCAATTACAATCGCCAGCAAGCCAAAACCCGTGCCCGCTTCGATCACTTCGATGGCCCGGCCCAATGGCGACAGGGGAGTGACATCCCCATAGCCCAGGGTAAAGAAGGTAGTGCCACTCAGATAGAGATAGGTGCCGAAGCTTAAGCTTCTGTCCGGGACATTCAACGGCGAATGCAGTCCCCACTGTACGATTGCATATCCCCCAATGATTCCTGCCGCCCACAGCATCAACAGCCCCAGCAGGGACAACGGGCCATAGAGGCTTAGGTATTCTTCACGTGTCTTGGGCTTGCGGAGCCGTCTGGCCAGAAACACCCAGGGCGCCCAGCTCCTTCGATAAAACTGGCGCGTCAAACGCACACGTCGGGTGACGCGACGTGGCAGAATCATTGTCTCAAAGGCTTCCCAGAGAATGATCAGGATCAGGACGAGACCGGGAATGACGGCTAGCAGGCGCATTGTTTATCAGGGTCAGTTCGATTATACCTGTCAGGATCGTGCAGAGATGGTAACGTTCAATTTCAATTTTGCACAGAATAATAGTTCGACAAACTTCAGTTTGTCGTCCTGCGAGGTAGCCTGTAGTACAGGTCACGCCAAACTAAGTTTGTCAAAAAAAGGATCGCGATGAAATCACACACAAAGCAGCTGACCTTTAATGTTCCCACCCGCATGGGCTTCATTAACATTACCAAACAGGTAGCAGGTGAACTCACGAACAGCGGCATCAGGGAAGGCCTCTGTTTGATAAATGCGATGCACATTACTGCCAGTGTCTTTATCAACGATGACGAGCCCGGTCTTCATGAAGATTATCAGCGCTGGTTGGAGTGGCTGGCCCCGTTCGATCCCAGTCCAGAGCGCTATCATCATAATCGCACCGGCGAAGATAACGGCGACGCGCATCACAAACGACAAATAATGGGACGCGAAGTCGTCGTGGCGGTTACCAACGGCAAACTCGATTTCGGTCCCTGGGAACAAATCTTTTATGGCGAGTTCGACGGCCGCCGCAACAAGCGAGTCTTGTTAAAGATCATCGGCGAGTAAAATACTACAGGCTGCCAGCCTGTAGCTCGTTTGGTTCTGGTTCAGTGAGAGTTTACGATCTCCAGGCATTGAGACGGATTAATCAGACAACAATGGAGTACCACCTTGAGTCGCATAGCAGAATCCTTTTCGCAATTAAAAAGGACAGGGAAGAAAGGCTTCATCCCTTTCATAACCGCGGGCGATCCGGATCTTGACACGACCAGAGAGTTACTTATCGAACTATCGCGAGCAGGCGCGACCATAATTGAGCTGGGCGTTCCCTTCAGCGATCCAATGGCCGACGGTCCCGTCATTCAAAGAGCTTCTGAACGTGCGCTGCGCCATAGGTTTGGCCTTGAAGAAATCCTGGCAATGACCAGCGAGGCGCGAGCGCTCATGGACACGCCCATCGTGCTGTTCAGCTACTTCAATCCGCTTTTACAATTCGGCACCAGGCGAGTTGCAGAGGCTGCCGGCCGGGCAGGGATCGATGGCGTGCTCGTGACGGATCTGATTCCGGAAGAAGCAGGTGAGTTTGCCTCATCTTTGCGAGCGGAGGGCCTGGATATGATTTTCCTCGTGGCGCCGACTTCGACTGATGCCCGTCTGGAAATGGTTGCCGCACGAGCAAGCGGCTTTATCTATGCGGTTTCGCGCGCCGGAGTGACTGGAACGAGGGCGAGTATTAGTAACGAAGCGGAGAAGCTGGTTCGTCGCGTGAAAAGATTTTCAAACTTGCCTGTAGCCGTCGGCTTTGGCATCTCAACCGCGGAACAGGTTGCAGAGGTTTGCCGGTATGCTGATGCCGCCGTTGTCGGGTCGGCTATCGTTGCGGAAATCGAACGGAGCAATGGCGCACCAGACCTTGTACGACACATCGGTGAGTTTGCCAAAGCATTGACTAACTCAGTAGTGTAGCGCCAGGAATTTTTCGAGGTTGAATGTCCGGCAAGGCTCGCAGACTAACAGTTTGCGTTACCTAACATGACGAAGAAAATCGAGCCCGGTGACCCGGTAGTTATTGTCCTGCACACTCCACGAGAAAAATGCTGGGGAATACTCGACGAAATCAGCACGGCTGGAGTATTCTTGCGCGGTCTCGACCTTAATTCCTTTGATGACTGGTTACGCTCAATTGTGCACGACGAGCCGTTCATTGGCTTGATCGATCTGTTCTTTCCCACCTGGCGCATTGAGCGAATCAACCGAGACGAATCATCGGGCGCGATCCCGTCGCTGTGCGAACAGGTCGAGAAACGGACGGGTCAGAGCGTGACAGCATTGTTCGGCCGCTAACGGTGATTTCGCCGGTCATGTTTCAGAGATGTTTGTGCGTCGCCTTACCACCCAGGCAGATGCAGAGAGGGCTGCCATGGCGCACAATCGTCTGCCTCCAAAACCCTCCGGGATTAACTGCTGTTGCAAGAATGAAACACTGTTCCATTCTCGCGTTACATGTGCTATGCTCAGTCGCATTTTACACATTGACGGTGAGAAGAGGAGCGGAAGAAAGAGATGCTAGCCATGACTGATGAACGAAGCAAAGCTATCGAAGCAGCGCTGATGAATATCGAGAAGAAGTTCGGTAAGGGCTCGATCATGCGCCTGGGTGAGCGTGAGGTATCCGATATTCCGGCGATTTCCACAACTTCCCTCTCGCTGGATGCGGCGATTGGCGTCGGCGGCGTGCCGCGTGGGCGCGTCATCGAGATTTACGGACCGGAAAGTTCCGGCAAAACCACACTCGCATTGCATATCGTGGCCGAAGCGCAAAAGGCCGGCGGCGTGGCTGCCTATATTGACGCCGAACACGCAATGGATGCCGAGTACGCCGGAAAGCTCGGCGTGGATATCGATCAGCTCCTGATCTCGCAACCTGATTCCGGTGAGCAGGCCCTGGAAATTGCCGAAGCGCTCGTGCGCTCCAATGGTGTCGATGTCATCGTCATCGATTCAGTTGCGGCCCTCGTGCCGCGCGCTGAGTTGGATGGAGAGATGGGCGATTCATTGCCCGGGCTGCAAGCGCGGCTGATGTCACAGGCGCTGAGAAAGTTGACCGCCATCGTGGCCCAGTCGAATACCTGTTTTATCTTTATCAATCAGATTCGCGAAAAGATTGGCGTGATGTTCGGCAGTCCCGAGACCACGACCGGCGGCCGGGCCTTGAAGTTCTACGCTTCGTTGCGACTTGATATCCGCCGCATCGGCGCCATCAAGGATGGCGATCGCGTAGTCGGCAATCGCACCAGGGTAAAAGTCGCGAAGAACAAAGTGGCGCCGCCGTTTCGCGAAGCCGAGTTCGACATCATGTACGGTGAAGGCATTTCTCGCGAAGGCGATTTGCTGGATCTCGCGGTGGTGCAACGCGTGGTCGAAAAAAGCGGCGCCTGGTTTTCTTACAAGGGCGAACGTTTAGGGCAGGGCCGCGAAAACTCCAAAACATTGTTGAAGGATAATCCACAGATGCTTTTGCGGATTGAGAACGAAGTCAAGGTCAAGCTGGGAATGCGCGTGCGCGTGGAAGAGAAAGCTGAAGGCGCTAATGGCGCCAAGGCTGCCGGCGCGGACAAGAAATAGTCGGTGGCATCGGCATCTTGCCGATGTGGTTGAGAGGGCCCGTGCCACCTTGGGCGGGCAGCTCTCTGCCGTGCCGTGATTCTACGTTCCGGCAACGTCGGCCACGATAATTACAGAACCGGGAGCGGTTAGCGACCGGATGCCGGCACTCAATAAACGAAGGCGATATGCTTTTGAGTCAGTTGAGTCAAGGATCCTGGCGCTACCGCTCTCGGTTCTCTATTGTGCGGCGCTTAGGATAGAGTTACCAACTTCAGCCTATGCAATCGATACTTATCAGGAACGGAACCGTCGTCACGATGGATGCGAACAATTCCATCGTGAATGGCGATCTCTTCATCCAGGACGGTCGCGTTACCAGTATTGGCGCTAATGTGAGCGATGCGGACATCGTCATTGATGCGCGCAATTGCGCTGTGCTGCCTGGGTTTGTACAAACACATCTACACCTGTGCCAGACATTGTTTCGCGGCGCGGCCGACGACCTGGCCCTAATCGACTGGTTGAAGAAACGCGTCTGGCCGATGGAGGCGGCGCACAATGCCGCTTCAGTGCGTGCCTCTGCGCGTTTGGGAATTGCCGAACTGATTAAAGGCGGTACAACCTGCGCGCTGACGATGGAAACCGTCAATCACACCGAAGAAGTTTTCCGCGCTGTTGACGAGACCGGATTCCGCGCCACCGTGGGCAAGTGCATGATGGACAAGGGCGACGAGGTGCCTCCCGAGCTGCACGAGCAACTCGAAGCGTCAGTAGCTGAGTCGCTGGCCTTACTCGAGAAATGGCATGGAAAGAACGATGGTCGCATTCGCTATTGTTTCGCACCCCGGTTCGCCGTCAGTTGTACCCGTGAATTGTTGTCCAGGGTTGCTCTGCTGGCCCGCGAGCATGGAGTCATGGTCCATACGCACGCTTCCGAGAATACGAAGGAATGCGAACTGGTGCAAAGCGAGAGCGGTATGCGTAACATTACCTATCTCGATTCGCTGGGCCTGACGGGATCGCATGTCGCACTCGCGCATTGCGTGCATCTCGATGAGCACGAGTTGGAAACGTTGCGGCGCACCGGCACTAACGTCGCTCACTGTCCCTCTTCGAATTTGAAACTGGGGTCCGGGATCGCCCCGATCAAGAAAATGCTCGCAGAAGGGATCTCAGTTTCGCTGGGTGCTGATGGTGCGGCCTGCAACAACCGGCTGGACATGTTTACAGAGATGCGAACTGCGGCCTTGTTGCAGAAGGTATTGCACGGACCAGAGGTGCTGCCCGCGGCGCGCGTGCTGCGCATGGCTACTATCGAGGGAGCTGGAGCGATGGGACTGGCCGAGGAAATCGGCAGCCTGGAAACAGGCAAGCGCGCCGATGTGATTATCGTTAGTCTGGCAGAAATGCATTCGCTGCCGCAGCCTGCGGACATCGTTTCCGCGCTGGTCTACTCAGCCCAGCCATCCGATGTGCAGACGGTGATCATCGATGGCAGTCTGGTGATGCAAGGCAGAAACCTGCTGACGATGGACGAGGCTGAGGTCTCCGCCGACGCGAATCGTGAGGCCGCGTTGTTGCGAGATCGCTCCAATATTTGACGCTCCTAACAGGGCGTTAGGCGCACAAGTGCGCTCTCTAAACGGGCATATTGGAAGTCATTTGCGCATCCGGCGCACTTGTGCTTTCTAATGGTGAACTTCGTCTTTTAAGAGATTTTCAGGGGTAAAAATGGCTGTGCCAGCTCGAAGGTAGCGACTGCGGGGGGCGCGATCGGCGGCCGAGCTGGCACTGGCGGGCACTGTCTTTTCAAGCATCAGATGGCGTCTTGCGACTTAGCTGACGTTTGGGCGTCAACCCCACCCTCAACGAGTCGGATTATACACCTCATCACGAATTCGTCAACGACTTTTTGTGACTAATTCGACAAAAATGAAGCGCGCCTTCGTAAGTTGACAGGTCATTCGCTGACTACTACACTACGCGGTCTTGCCCACGGATATGGCCAGGTAGCTCAGTCGGTAGAGCGCGGCCCTGAAAAGGCCGGCGTCGGCGGTTCGATTCCGTCCCTGGCCACACTTTTTTCCCACACACGCAAACGATAGTCAAAGCGTCTAGCCTACGGTTTTGAGGATCCTAACGGTGCCGGGATCTTCACGGGCTTAACTATCTCCACATCGAACACCTCATCCTTATTTATTTGGGCATCAGTCCCATTTAGTAAGTCGCCGACATTCTGTTGGGCGACTATGGTAAAAAGAGCAGTAGCCGCCAGTATTTTGCCGGCTGTGGTCTTTGCGACAGCTGCAAGGATGGCTGTTCCCATCGCTGCTGCGGCGGGAACAAGAGCGGCGACGTTTGCGTTAGCACGCCCCGCAATGCAGTTTTCTGGCGGAGTGGCGAGATTCTTCCCCTTTCTTGTTCCTGGTACGCAGTCATTTCTACGTGGATTCTTGCGCGAAATGCTGAGGTCAACAGTTTCACCATCCCAAGCCTTGTACGGGCGCAATCTGACTGTCAATTTTCCGTCT
This sequence comes from Acidobacteriota bacterium, assembly GCA_025463135.1. Lineage (GTDB taxonomy): Bacteria > Acidobacteriota > Blastocatellia > Pyrinomonadales > Pyrinomonadaceae > JAOAPY01. Next base: position 229,854 of record JAOAPY010000048.1, on the reverse strand, counting down.
ACAAGTGGAAAGTGTCGGTGCTTTCGTAGCTCAACGAATCCGAAGAGTGACGTCCCCTTCGGTATCAACACTTGTGCTTTGCATCCGTCTTCGGCTATCGAATAAATATCTTCCATGGTGGTGAACTCTACGTAATCATCAGGCCGCGCAGTTGAACTTGTAACTGTACCGGCCGCTTTAATCTTATAAGGATTTTGAATCCTAATAGCCAAGAGCCTACCGTCAGGACAAGAATTAATTGTTTCCGTTGTAGTCTTAGTAGCGCTCTCCGTTGCGGTTCTACTAGTGGTTTCAGTGTTGGTCTTGCTAGTTGCTTCCTTTTCAGGCGCAGGGATGGCTTGATCCTTAATTTCAGGTGTTGATGATTTCTTGGCCTCGGGTGCCTGAGTTTTTGTTTCAGTGGTGGACTGATTCTTTGTTTCAGTCGTCGACTGATTCTTGATCTCGGTGGTGGTTTGGGTTGGGGGCTTAGGCGAAGTTTGAGCCTGAGTCGACTGGCCATGAGTCGCGAGGGGTAAACTGAGCATCAAGATTAGAAACAGTAAGGCCATTGGTGACTCATATTGAAAAAGAATTCTTTTCATGGGTTTGTGAACCTCCTGTCGTAAGAGAAATGGGAAGCTAGGTGGGGCGCGAGACAAAACGAGTTAAGTGTGAGGCCCTCACTTACTAGCGAGCGGCGGCACTTTACTCCTCAAGGAATATAGTGTCAAGAGTTGGACTTCAGCGTTTCCAGTAATGCTTGATTCGCTCGCCCAGCAGGGGAAAGGGAACGAACTCCGCGGCCCTGCCTGCGTTCCTTAGCTTTTCGACCATGCGCATGGCGCCCTCAGCGTTCCGCGTGTGAACGAAAATTGTCGAAGCCCTTTGTAACTCAGGATTGACTGCCAGCCAGGTGGCGATTGCATAGCCGGTCCGCTCGTCATCAGTAGTGGGAGAATTGTAGTGCTCCGGGTGCAGATCGTGATCCAGGAACAGTGCGTCATAAGCGTTAGTGTTGAGCAACTCCTGCGCGCTTTGGACATTATCGGCAATGTCGATCTGGTCGCCGGCAAAGCGCTTTAGAAACCATTGATGGCGTCGCTTATCGTCTTCCAAAAGGAAAACGCGAATGGGATGACGCTCGACCGAAATGTTGTTAAGGCCCAGCTTGCTCAACAATGAACGAACTAAACTCATACCCGGAAACATGACCCTCCGTGATCCCGGGACCGCGCGCATCCTGCGTGCTGCCCCTGAGTTAATAACCACCGGTAGCTTAACGAAAACACTTACCACTGACAAAGCACCTCTTGTCAGTGGTTCAGGTTGAACATGTCATTCACTTTGGATCAAGACCTCTGAGCTTCTCATTCTCACACGGTTTCAACCGGGTGAGTAGGTTGCCTTTTGATGTTCGAACCGTTTCTAGGGTTTCTGATTGGCTGGCGCATAAACCGTTGAAACGGGTTTCGTGAAATCGGAGTAGGCGGCTATCACCCGGTTGAAACCCGAGTGTGAAATGAGATGACATTCATGCGCTCTCGGCAGCTGCGGTTTGGATGAACTCTCGGAAGCCGATGGCCCCGTAACTTTGGTTCAGGGCGACCGGTGCTATAATCACCATCGAATTGTGCCTGGTTCGAATTTTCTGACTACTATCAGCATGTCATCCGAAACTCCGCAAAAACCAACGTTGCGCATCGTTGAGGGAGATGGTTCTTCCCAGACAGCGTCAGCGGTTGTCAAGAACGAGCCCGCCGTACTCACAGTGTGCCCGCTTTGTTTTGGCACTGGAGTAGAAGTCGTGGCGGGTAAGGGGGCGCGACCTTGCACGTGTCGCGGGCAGGACTCTCGCCGACTCTTTCTGGATGCAGCACGCATTCCCAGGCGGTATGCGAACTGCTCCCTGGATAATTTCAAGAGCGAACCAAACTCTGCGCAGCACAATGCTCTTCAATACGCGCGCTTTCTGGTAGCTGACTACCCGTACATCGATCGGGGGTTGCTTTTGATGGGACCGGCCGGAGTGGGCAAGACGCACCTGGCGGTAGCTATCCTGCGCGGGCTGCTCAACAAAGGTGTGCCGTGCCTTTTCTATGAATCGGGATCGCTGCTTAAGCGCATCCAGGATTCTTACAACCCCATTTCCAAGGCTTCCGAGACTGGAGTGCTCTCTCCCGTTTACGAAGCTGAGGTTCTGGTATTGGACGAGCTGGGAGCAACCATCCCGACTGACTGGGTACGAGATACGCTCTATCAAATCATCAACACACGATATAACGACAAGAAGTTGACAATCTTCACGACCAACTTCCTGGACGAGCGACCGAATGGTCCAAGCGCGGAGACTGCGGACGAGGTGGAGACGCCGCGGCGCGCCGGTGGCAAGGCCGGCTTTGACCGCCGGCCAAGAATGATTACCACCCCCACGCTCGAAGAGCGCATTGGTGTACCGCTACGCAGCCGGCTTTATGAAATGTGTAATAAGGTAGAGATGGCGGGTGAAGATTACCGCAAGCGGTTCGAGAAGCCGTAATTCTGAGAGAGCTCGAACTGCGCGCGATGGGGGTGCGACAATGCCTCAGTCCCGCAGGGACGAAATGTTTATAGATGAAGGCCGATGACGATAGGGTCAGCGACTCATACGGAGCGGCGATTACTCAGGGGGTCTTCCCTTCCTGCCACCGTGCTAAGAACGCGACCAAATCTTTCCGCTTCATGCTACGGGCCGCTTCAAACTCACCGCTACCACTGCTGTAAATCAATTTCCCGTCGCTGCTGAGCACGGCCACTGCCGGCACGCCTTTTTCCAGTGGGATGCTGTATTTCTTTGTGAGGTCCAGGTTCTTGTCAGCCTCACCGATATCTACATGCACCAGCTCAAAGCTCTCTTTCAAAATCTTACCGGCCGCGCCCTCGTGAAGGCCCCGATCCAGCACGTGGCAGTCATAGCACCAGTTGCCCCCGAAAACCAGCAACACCCGTTTATGAACCACGCCGGCACGCTTCAGAGCGGCTTTGATTTCCTTGTTGGCGTCCGCATCTGCTGGATAAAGATCTTTCGGGGCTGAAGGCGTAGGCAGCAGATCGTTCTCGTCGCCTGTAGCAGAGGCTTGAGCGCAAGCTGTGGGAGGCAGCAGCAAGATGACCACAAAGAACAGCAACAGAAAGGCCCGACGAAGGTAAAAGTTCATGGAAGTCTTTTACCAAAACGCGCAGCATTCGTCACGGCAGCAAGGCTCCATGGAGCTTTTGTAACGCAAACTGTTAGTTTTGCGAGGAATGGATGGCATTCAACGCGGTCGCAAACCTGGGGTCCCCGACGGGGCAGCCCCGCTGGGGTGGCCTTACCGTCTGCGTTACCAACTTAGCTAGGCGGCGGTCAATGGATTGAAATTCCATGGAAGTCGAAATTGCCAAGCGAGCGAGCCTCGTGAATGATTACGATGACCGCAACCACGACGACGGCAATGCCCACTCCAAGGGCAATCTTCTTCCCTTTGGATAGACCGTTGCTTCTTGCCGGTTGGATTTGAGGTTGTGCCGGCAGTGCGCGCTTGCCGGCTTTGGTATCCGCGAGAAGTTTGGTTACCGCCGCCCGCAGTTTTTCCCTGGGTTGGCCCTCGCTTTTGGCCGAGGTCGCCGCTTCAGGCAGAGTCTCTACGTGGGCAACGCCGTTTGTCGGAGTGTTGGCAAGAACAGAAGTCCCTGCAATCGTGAACACAAGTGCGATTGTCAACGCCAGAGATGCGATTCTCTTCACCATATTCTCCTCCTACTGTGGTGATTGATTGGTGCTCTACTTAATGACGCGTCATTTCTGAGCCTCAGCTATCATCGACCAATAAAAAAAGTGGCGCCAGGTGCGTTTTCCTAAACAAGCGGTGGGCTGTGGGCCGCCACGAATAGCTGAAATAGTTGAGGGATTCCGGCCTAAGCGATACAATCCGCGACCACCAAGGCTCGATTTAATCTCGAACGACTCTAGAATCTTTGCAGTGCACAACCTTATGGAAATGAGTCAAGTTTTGAACCGAACGATCTTTGCGTGCTTTGCGTCTTTGCAGGAAAATCTTTCTCGCGCTTGAAAAAAAACTCCCACAAAGACGCAAAGCAGCGAAGGATCCTTGTCGGTCTGAGTCGTGTACCTCCAAAACATGAAGCCTGAGCGCTGGCAAAAGTTGGACCATCTTTTTCATTCCGCTCTGGAATGTGCTTCCGGCGAGCGCGATAACTTCGTTGCCGAGGCTTGCCGGGGGGACGACGTCCTACATCAGGAACTGCAATCGATGATTTCCCATCACCTTGCGGCCGGCAGCTTTATCGAGCAACCGGCTTACGAAGTCGCTGCCGAAACTTTGGCTGAAGATGATCCTGGGGAGTCACTCGTCGGCAAGTCGGTCGGTTCTTATGTAGTACAAAAGATGCTGGATCGCGGGGGTATGGGGACGGTGTACCTGGCATTCGACAAAGATCTGCATCGCCAGGTCGCGCTCAAATTCCTGCACACAGATCTGGTGAGCGATGCGGGCAAGGTGCAACGGTTCCGACAGGAAGCCCGGGCCGCGTCGGCTCTCAATCATCACAACATCCTAACGATCCATGAGATTGGAGAAACCGACGACGGTAGGCACTTCATCGCTACTGAATTTGTCGATGGCGAAACACTGCGTGCATTGATGACGCGCAAACCAATCACCCTGACGCAGGCGCTCGATATGGCCGCGCAGATTGCTTCAGCCCTGGTCGCGTCACACGCCGCGGGGATCGTCCATCGCGACATCAAGCCCGAGAACATAATGCTCAGACGCGATGGTTACGTAAAAGTGCTGGATTTCGGTCTCGCTAAACTCATTGATCCGGAGGACCGCCGCAGAGGGGATTCGACGCTCGTGGATACGGCTCCGGGAATCATCATCGGTACCGTTCGCTATATGTCACCCGAGCAAGTGCGCGGCCTGGACGTTGATGAGCGCACCGACATCTGGAGTTTCGGCGTCGTTCTCTATGAGTTATTGGCAGGCGAAGCCCCATTCATGGGAACAACCAGGAGCGACATGATCGCTTCCATCCTGCAAAACAAACCCTCGTTCACCTGGAGGACTCCAGAGATACCGGCCGAGCTGGAGTGGACCCTAAAGAAAGCGCTGGCGAAAGATCGTGAGGAGCGGTACGTGCTCGCAAGAGAGTTTTTCAATGATCTGAAGCGACTAAGGCGGGAGCTTCCAGCCGCGGACCATTGGGAAACGGCCGGGCTCAAACCCGGTGGTCTCGACGCAAATGCCGCCAGCCATAGCAGTGAACCCACGCCGACAAGGCACGGAGAAGGAACTCAAACGGAAACTCAGCTTCGAACCAAAAGCCCGAAAGTTCTTTTGGAATCCAACCGGCTGTCTTCAGACAAAGGCCGTTCGCGCAAGGCAATAAACTCGGTAGCCATCTTGCCTTTGCTCAATGACAGCGCCGATCCAAATGCTGAGTATCTGTCGGACGGCATAACCGAAAGTATCATCAACAACCTCTCGCAGCTGCCCCGATTACGCGTCATGGCCAGGAGCACTGTATTTCGCTACAAAGGCCGAGACATCGATCCGCTCGAGGTCGGGCGCGAATTGAATGTGCATGCGGTTTTGACTGGACGGGTCCTGCAACTCGGCGATTCCCTTCGGATTGGGACGGAACTTGTGCGCGTATCCGACGGCTCACAACTGTGGGGTCAGCATTTCAACCAGAAGCCTGGCGACATCTTTGCTGTGCAGGAAGAGATCGCTAAACAAATTTCCGAAAAGCTGCAAATGCAGTTGAGCGGCGAAGAAAAAAAGCGACTGGGCAAACGCTACACGGACAATACTCAGGCCTATCAGTTGTATTTGCAGGGACGCTATCACTGGAACAAGCGCAGCGAAGCAGGCATGAAGAAAGGCATCCAGTTTTTCGAGGAGGCTATTCGTCTCGATCCCAACTATGCGCTGGCTCACGCGGGCCTGGCTGATTCGTACATCATTCTGGGGTTCTATGGCTTGCTCGCTCCCAAAGAAGTAATGCCTCGGGTCAAGGCGGCCGCGAAAATGGCGCTGAGAATTGACGACACCCTTGCTGAAGCACGCATCTCCCTCGCCTATGCGAAAGGAGCTTATGACTGGGACTGGCTGGGAGCGGAAAAGGAATATAAGCGCGCCATTAAGTTGAACAGAAACTATGCCACCGCGCACCATTGGTATGGAGAGTATTTGGCCTTCATGGGCCGGTCCGCGGAAGCAGCTGCGGAACTCGAGCGTGCGCATGAGCTCGATCCCCTGTCGTTGATTATTAACGTGGCATTGGGCTGGATTTACTATCTGGGACGGAGATATGACGACGCGATCAAGCAGTTGTACCGGACGCTCGAGTTAGATCCGAATTTTGTTCACGCGCGTTTTTGTCTTGGCTTGGCTTACGTGCAAAAGGAAATGTTTAGCGACGCCATCGACGAGTTGCAGAAGGTGGTAGCCATGCTGGGACGCGATCCAGGTGCGCTGGCCGCGCTTGGATACGCTTACGGAGTTTCAGGCAATATGACAGAAGCGCGAAAACTTTTGGCGGAGTTAATGGCACAATCCGAGCAACGTTATGTTGCTCCCTACCGTGTGGCCCTGGTTTGTATTGGTCTCAGGGAGAACGACCAGGCCTTCACCTGGCTTCAAAAGGGCTGCGAAGAACATGACCTGGGTCTGGCTTGCCTCAAGGTTGAAGCTATGGCCGACAGTCTTCGTTCTGATCCTCGCTATGAGGAACTGTTGCGGCGAGTGGGGTTTGTGTAATTTTCAACTAGTTGTAGGGGTCACCGTTCGCATCGTTCCAATTCCCCTGCGTGAGCAGGGGGATCGTTCGGGTTCAACCTACGACGAAAGGATATGATTCCTCTCTGAAAAATACCCAGTGCGCTGGGAGTATTCAGCAGGCGGGCGAGTCCGTTTCCTAAACGGACCGTATTTTTAAGGCGCCTTGCGGTGCAGTTTTTTTTCAATGTAATCCCTATGGATGGCGCGCAGAGAAGGATCGAGTTTGAATGCTCTGTCGAAATCGTTAAAGGCCTCGACATTCTTTCCCAGCTCGGCTTCGATGACCGCTCGATTGGCGTAAGCGTTCGCTGAACTTGGATCGAGCTGAACGGTTTTTGTGTAGTCAGCCAGGGCGCCCTTCCAGTCATGCTTTGCCTGCCGAGCCGTGGCGCGAGCGTAATAAGTGCCCGCATCGTCGGCCTTCAACTCAAGCGCCTGGTTGTAGTCGGCGAGAGCGCCGTCGAGGTCACCCTTTGCCTGGCGCGCGCCGCCACGATTCACATATGCATCGACAAGTTTTGGTGAGACGTTTATCGCAGAAGAATAGTCCTTAATGGCTCCATCGAGATTGTTCTGCTCTTGTAACAGCGCCCCGCGATTGTAAAAGGCTTCAGCATACGTCCGGTTTCCTGCAATGGCTTCGCTATAGTCGTTGAGCGCGCCCGCGACATCGCCCTTCAGTTTTCGGGCGTTCCCCCGATTATTCAATACCACTGCGATTCCGGGCTGCAGTTGCAGAGCTTTAGAAAAGTCCGCAATGGCGGCATCAATGTCATTCTTTGCCATGAGCGCCAGACCGCGGGCGTAATAGTTCGTAAAATCGGTTGGATGGAATTCGATTGCTTTGCCGTAGTCGGCAATTGCGCCGGCTAGATCGTTCTTGCTTACCAAAGCATTCGCCCGATTGTAGTAGGCTGCGGACATCACCATTGGCAGGCCCCTAAGCGAAATTGCTTTCGTGAAGTCTTCGATAGCGCCGTCAATGTCTCCATTGCCTTGCTTTTCCAGACCACGATCGTTGTATTGCTCCGGGGTGCGCGGTGTCTGTGCCTGCGCCAGACTGAGGCCCAGAGAAACGATCATTATCGAGATCAATATCTTCATTGGTTAGCAGGACGCTCAGAGTAACCGACTTCAGCCGCTTTCCGGCGATGTCTAATCGCTGAATGAGGTCGTTACTCTAAATGCCTCCAGTTATGTAAAATGCCTGGCCGTTATGCAAGTGGAAGCAGAAAACTGTAAGCTGGCTTCGAATGCCCAAACGCACTGACCTTCGTAAAATTCTAATCATCGGCTCCGGCCCTATTGTCATCGGCCAGGCTTGCGAGTTTGATTACTCCGGAACGCAAGCCTGCAAAGCGCTGCGGCAGGAAGGCTACACCACAGTCCTGGTGAATTCCAACCCGGCGACAATCATGACGGATCCCGAAACCTCGGACGTCACTTACATCGAACCGCTCACGGTTGAATCAGTCTCTGCGATCATCCGGCGCGAGCGTCCGGACGCGCTCTTGCCCACGGTAGGCGGACAAACGGCGCTAAATCTCGCCATCGCGCTCGCTGACTCAGGCGTGCTCGAGGAATGCGGCGTCGAAATGATTGGCGCCAAGCGAGAAGCAATCAAAGTGGCCGAGGATCGCATGCTGTTCAAGCAGGCTATGGACGAAGCCGGCCTGCTGATGCCGCGCGGCGGTTTTGCCAAATCATGGGACGAGGCCGAAGAATTAGTTAAGCAGACAGCCTATCCGGCAATCATTCGACCGTCATTCACACTGGGCGGCACCGGCGGCGGCATCGCTTATAACCCCGAAGAGTTTGAAGAAATCGTGCGCGGCGGTTTGGCGGCCTCGCCCATCCATGAAGTGCTGATCGAAGAATCGATCCTCGGCTGGAAGGAATTTGAGCTCGAAGTGATGCGCGATCTGGCCGACAACGTCGTCATCATTTGCTCGATCGAAAACTTCGATCCGATGGGCGTGCACACCGGAGATTCGATTACTGTCGCTCCCGCGCAAACACTCACCGACGTCGAATATCAGGAGATGCGGGACATGGCCATCACCATCATCCGCAAAGTCGGCGTGGAAACCGGCGGATCCAATATTCAGTTTGCCGTGAACCCGGAGAATGGCGATATACGCATCATCGAGATGAATCCGCGCGTATCGCGTTCGTCGGCCCTGGCCTCGAAAGCCACGGGATTTCCGATCGCGAAGATTGCCGCGAAACTTGCGGTGGGCTACACGCTGGACGAAATTCCAAACGACATCACAAAAAAGACCCCCGCGTCTTTCGAACCTACGATCGACTATGTGGTGGCAAAGATTCCCAAATGGGACTTTGAAAAGTTTCGCGGCGCGGACGACGTGCTGGGGACGCAGATGAAATCCGTCGGCGAAGTGATGGCGATTGGGCGTACTTTCAAGGAAGCACTCTTCAAAGGACTGCGTTCGCTGGAAGCAGTTAAGCCGCTGCGTTTGGAAGACGTGTCGCCCGATGAACTGCAGCGAAAACTGGCGCGGCCCAATTCACAGCGCTTTTCATATGTTACTTATGCCTTGCAGAACGGCGTGCCCATCTCGGAAATCTACCGACTATCGCGCATCGATCCGTGGTTCCTTGAACAACTTCAGGACGTGATGGAGGTTCAACGTGAGGTTGAAGGCCGTAAGCTGGAAGAAATTCCCGCGGCCTTGCTGCGCTCATTCAAGGAAGTGGGATTGTCTGATCGGCGCCTTGCTTACCTGACTGAGCGCACGGAGGATGAAGTGCGCGCCTATCGCAAGAAGGTTGGCGTCGTGCCGGTCTATAAACGCGTGGACACTTGCGGCGCGGAGTTCGAATCTTTCACGCCCTATCTTTATTCGACTTATGAATCAGAAGATGAGGCGGACCCCACCGACGCGCGCAAAATCATGATCCTCGGTTCGGGACCGAACCGCATCGGGCAGGGAATTGAGTTCGATTACTGTTGTTGCCATGCCGCTTTTGCTTTGCGCGAAGCGGGTTTTGAAACGATCATGGTCAACTGTAATCCGGAAACCGTTTCCACTGATTACGACACGTCGGATCGGCTCTACTTTGAACCGCTGACCTTCGAAGACGTGATGAATATTGTCGATATTGAAAAGCCCGAAGGCGTCATCGTGCAGTTTGGCGGGCAAACGCCGCTCAACCTCGCCATGCGTCTGCATCAGGCCGGCGTGCCAATCATCGGCACAGCACCTGATTCGATCGATCTGGCGGAAGATCGCAAACGCTTCGGAGCGCTGTTGGTGGACCTCGGGATTCCACAGCCCGCCAATGGAATGGCGGCGACCAGCGAGGAAGCAAAAGAGGTGGCCGGGCGAATTGGCTATCCGGTGCTGGTGCGACCGAGCTATGTGCTGGGCGGCCGAGCGATGGCCATTGTCTATGATGAAGAAAGTTTGGATCAGTATGTTCGCACGGCAGTGGGCTTTACTCCCGATCGTCCCGTCCTGATCGACAAGTTTCTGGAGCAGGCCGCGGAATTTGATGTAGATGCTTTGGCAGACGACACAGCGTGTGTGATTGCCGGAATTCAGGAACACATCGAAGAAGCGGGCATCCACTCCGGTGATTCGTCCTGCGTGCTGCCGCCGCTGCGCATCGATCCTGAACATATCGAAACGATGCGTCATTACACGCGCAAGATGGCCCAGGCGTTGAACGTGCGCGGCCTGATGAACGTCCAGTTTGCGATTAAGGATGATCGCGTTTACGTGTTGGAAGTAAATCCACGGGCGTCGCGCACAGTACCATTCGTTTCCAAAGCTACAGGAGTGCCCATCGCGCGCATTGCGGCGCTGGTAATGGCTGGACAGAGTCTGAAGGAATTTGCTCTGCCGGCAGAGTTAACCGTCAATCGCTTTTTCATCAAGTCGCCCGTCTTTCCGTTCGCGAAGTTTCCCGGCGTCGATCCAATACTTGGTCCTGAGATGCATTCGACCGGCGAAGTCATGGGTATTGGCGATACCTTTGGTGAGGCATACGGAAAGGCGATGACGGGGGCGGGGTTGACGTTGCCGCGAAGCGGCATGGCTTTTATTAGTGTGAATGAACCTGATAAGGGCCAGGCGGTCTTGCTGGCGCGGCGCCTGGCACGCCTGGGGTTCGAACTGATGGCCACCTTGGGTACAGCGGCGCGGCTGCGCGAAGTGGGTTTGGAAGTTGAAAATATTTTCAAGGTCAACGAAGGCCGGCCCAACATAGTGGACCACATCAAGCGCGGCGGGATCGCTTTGATCATAAACACGCCGCTCGGTCGCGCGTCACACTTTGACGAGCAGGCGATTCGGCACGCGGCATTGCAGTACAACGTGCCGTGTGTGACCACCATGACCGGCGCCCAGGCCATCATCGAGGCGATTGGCGCTGCCAATAACCGCATTCCGAATGTGCGTTCACTACAGGAACTGCATGCGGTCGGTACAGGCGCTTAGAGTTCCGACTTCAGTCGGGTGGTTGTTATTTCATTTTGGGAATTAATCCTGAACGTTTCGAAATCGGAGCCGCAGGTGATTCGATCCGGGGAATGCTTTGGAAATTAATAGCGCCGAAACAATCAAAGCAATTCTTGACGACTGCCACACAATCGCGGTTGTCGGTCTTTCTTCCAGTTCAATGCGCGCCTCGCACGGTGTCGCTTCGTACATGAAACGCCACGGCTATCGAATAATTCCGGTCAATCCCAATGAGACTGAAGTACTTGGCGTGAAGGCCTATCCTTCACTCGCTGATGTTCCCGAAAAGATCGATCTGGTCGATATTTTTCGCCGATCGGAAGAGGCCGGCAAGGCTGTTGACGAAGGCATCGCAGTCGGCGCAAAGGCCGTCTGGCTGCAGGAAGGTGTTATCGATCACGATGCTGCGCGGCGCGCGCTCGACGCCGGCCTTTTGGTTGTGATGGATCGTTGCTGGCTGAAAGAACACGTGCGAAGATAACATCTGGAGGAAACGTGATGGTCACAGTGCTCAACCCGCCGAAAACTGTCGAAGGCAGAGTCGTCTTGCACAACATAAGTTGGCATACCTACCAGCGATTGCTGGAGGAACGCGGCGACTGTAGTACGCCTCGACTGACTTACGATCGGGGAGAACTCGAAATCATGAGCCCTGGCGCCAAACATGAGGATGTCAACGAGTCCATAAAACTATTGGTAAATCTCATCTCCATGGAGATTGGTCCAATCTTGCGGGGATTAGGTTCGACGACGTTTGCGCGGGAAGACATTAATCGCGGTTTCGAACCCGACTCCTGTTTCTATGTGCGGAACGAAGCTCTAATTCGCGGAAAGGAACGGATAGACCTATCGGTAGATCCTGTGCCCGACATCGTAGTCGAAATAGATATCACCAGTTTGTCTGTAAAGAAACGAGCGGTCTTTGCGCAGTTTGGCATCCCGGAAGTGTGGCGCTACGACGGTGCAAGCATCGAAATTCTGACACTCACCGGCGGATCTTACATCAGGTCCCAGGCGAGTATTGTCCTGCCGGTCTTTACGGCTGAAGCCTTGACGAAGCTCGTCAATGACAGCCTCACGCTGGACCGTCCCGAATGGATGAAGAGAGTGAGAGATTGGGCGCGCGCACAGAAGGGACCGCAATAAGTAATGGCCCATGTCCACGCGGTTGTGATAACTGTCAGTGACGCTTGCTCACGCGGCATGCGAGAGGACAAATCAGGCGAAGCACTCGTACAACTTTTAAGAGATATCGGCGCTGAAATAGTCGCTACAAAAATTGTTCCCGACGATCTCGATCCTTTGTCTGACTTGCTGCGTGCCCTTGCCGATCAGGCTGATGTGAATCTGGTCATCACCACTGGCGGCACCGGCTTCTCACCGCGCGATAACACACCCGAAGCAACCCGTGCCGTTATCGAACGCGACGCCCCGGGCCTCAGCGAAGCGATGCGCATGGAGACTCTGAAACAAACACCCATGGCCATGATCTCGCGCGGCGTCTGCGGTATTCGCTCAGGAACTCTAATCGTCAATCTTCCTGGTTCTCCCAAAGGCGTGCGCGAGAGCTTCGCAGTAATCCAGCCGGTCTTGAATCATGCTATTGCTTTGCTGGGCGATGATCCTGAAGGCAGCCGGCATTAAGCTGTGCCCGACTGAAAACAACGCGCGAAGTGATTGCTTACCCTTTGCCAGGGCCGACGAACGTAGCATCATTTCGTTTTGGTTTGAGTCCCGTTAGGGCACAATGTTTATGGACCATCTGCGCTACTGGTAGATCTTCAAAGCTCGTAGGAGCGGAAGGTTTCGATTAGCTGTCAGAGTCATTGAGACAGAGCTCAACCAGGGGAAGTAGACCTTTCGCGCCTCTGAGGAGCGACGGACCAATTTGGAATCACCTGATCTATAAACATTGGGTCCTACGGAGCAAGGGATTCGAGAATCTAACGGTGGTTCATTGGCCACATAACGCTTTCCAACTCTTCGGTCCGGCTGCGTTTTCGAAACTCTTCGTTGACAATGCTCTTGTGCGGCGCTTAATATTTTAGCGCTCGCGAAATTTCAAGCAGAGAACTCGCTACCATTGTTTTTGAGCACCATGCTGCTTCAGGCAACTGCGACCGCGCACACTGTGGGTGGACCAATCACGGCTTACTGGCCGGTGATGATCTTTTTCGTTGTCGCCATCGGCTTTCCGATTCTGCCGATAATTCTGGGCCGGTTTCTGAGGCCGGCAAAGTATGAAAAGGGAAAGATGCGCCCTTATGAGTGCGGCATCGATCCGACCACGGAAGCGCACGATCGCTTCACAGTGCGCTATTACATTGTCGCAATGCTGTTTTTGATCTTCGATGTCGAGACGATTTTCCTGTTGCCCTGGGCCATTATCTTTATGGGCGACGATTTCTCGTTTACCAAATTCGCGCTGCTGGAAATGTTTGTTTTCATCGGCATCCTGGTCGTCGGTTACTATTACGCCTGGCGCAAAGGCGCACTGGAATGGGCGTAGGAGAATTGCGGATTTCGAATTGCGGATTGCGGATTTGAGGCTCAACCACGGAGCCGTCGTCCTCCAAATTCAAGCTTTGCAAAAGACCAATCCGCAATTCGAAATCCGCAATCCGAAATTTTATTATGTCTGAGCACGAAGAAGGTTTTGTACTGACCACGGTCGATTCGATCATGAATTCGATTCGGCGCAAGGTCGTGGCGCCCGTAGTGGATTCCAAGCTGGGCCAGTTCGGCATCAACTGGGCGCGCAAATCGGCGCTTTGGCCGATGACTTTTGGTCTGGCTTGTTGCGCCATCGAAATGATCGCCACTGGCGCCGGACGCTTTGACATCGATCGGTTTGGCGCCGGCGTATTTCGCCCCAGCCCGCGACAAAGCGATTTAATTATTATCGCCGGCACCGTAACCCTAAAGATGGGTCCGGTTGTGCGTCGCGTTTATGATCAGATGCCCGAACCCAAATGGGCTATTGCGATGGGCGCCTGCGCCTCGACGGGTGGGCCATTCGATTCCTACTCCACGATGCAGGGCGTAGATCGCTGTATCCCGGTTGATGTCTACATTCCCGGCTGCCCGCCACGGCCCGAAGCCCTGCTCTATGGGCTGATGCGTTTGCAGGACATCATCATGCGCGAATCACCGTCGTCTTATATCTTCGAGTCAGATGGCACCGTGCATCGCCATCGATCATTCGAAGGGGAGGACGAGCCGGCGAAGAAACTGGTTGAGAGCGAGGAGGCGTCGGCGCTGGTTGTATAACAATCGTGGTGGATTACCTTTGCAGGTATTAGCCGCCGCCGTCACCAGCACGCAGGATGTGTGCGGTCCCAGGATAAGCCGCTCTCCCAAAGTGGAAGCGGCTTTTGTCGTCTTTACCCGGCCCGTCAAAGTCGGAGATAATGATGGGCCATAACGGAAGACTGAAAAGTGATGCGCCATAAAGCGGCGTGCTTTGAGGAGGAGAACCGATGAGATCAATTTTTTCAAGAAAGTTAGTGCTTGCGCTTTTCGTATTGAGCGCCCTGCTGTCAATGTCACTGGCTGTCGAAGCGCAGGAGACAATACCACTCGGTGGCGGCACCACAAAGACACAAACCAAGCGTACTACGCGCCGTCGCCGTCCCGTGCGACGCGTGCGACGGACTACCACCACGCAAACTCCAACGCCGACGTCAACCTACATCAGCGTGCCCGTTGGTACCAGTCTGAAAGTGCGGCTGAATGAATCCCTGTCAAGCAAAGAATCGCGGGTCGGCGACAGGTTTACAGTCACCGTGCTCGATCCCGTCAAATACAACGAGGCGACCATTAATGGTCATGTCAGCTCGATTAACAAGTCAGGCAAAGTCAGCGGTCGGACCAGCATGAATCTCGACTTCGATCGAATCACCATGCCCGACAGTCGAACTGGGACACTCCACGGATACGTCGCGCGCGTTTATGGACAGGACGCCGGCCGGGCCGACAATGAGGGCGGTGTTGAGTCAGGCAGCCGCACCAAGCAGGCAGTCAAGCGCGGTGGCATCGGCGCGGCCGCCGGCGCGATCATCGGCGGTATCGCGGGAGGCGGCAAAGGTGCAGCCATAGGATTGCTAATCGGGGGCGCCGGCGGGGCCGGCTCTCTTGCAGTGCAAGGCAGTAAAGAACTGAAACTTGAAAACGGCACCGAGTTGTTAATCAAAGTAACGCGCTAAGCAGCTCCGCTGACTCGTGACTGAATCGTCGAGGTCATCTCGAGAGTAAGGGCCGCCCTGTCATTGAATAGGTCCCAGACCATTCCTGATATGGGCGGCTCGCTTTGTGAGACGATTTTCCGGGTGAAGCGAAAACGATCATTCGGGCTGGGATGGGTATCGTCCTCAGTGGTTTTGCGATTCAAGATTTGTTCCGCCGCTTCCTCGAGGTCGGGGTTTGCTGTTACCGACAACTCGTAAAGATTCTGCAAAGCGCGCTTGGCATTAGCTGATTCGTTGATCTCACGACTGGCGACGAACTTGAACTCGGCGCTCTTGCGGATGACATGCCTGAGTCCCTCCTCAAAGGCCTGAGCGCCAAATTTCGCCGCGGCCACGCGGTCCGCCAGCACCTCTTGCAAGCGCGTCGCTCCATGACTAATCCGGCGAAAAATGAAGTGATAGATCCGCAGGAACTGAAAGGCAATGTTCCACCAAACGTTTTGTCGGCTCAGAATCATTGCGTGCGCAAACTTCATCATGTCTGAGTTTACGCGCAGGGCAACATCACCGCCGGCAGTGTCGCGATGAGAGAAGTGTCCGTATTCATGAGCGAGCACCGCGCGAAAGCCGCTCACTTGAAAGTCGTTTAGCACGCCTATACCCAAAATCAGAATTCGCCGCGCCTCGTCCTTTGCTTTTTCTCTGCGACTGCCGCTTTCATAAACCGCTAAATCCGTTCCCGGGGTGACGCGGATTTCATCAACCGGGCGCGTGTCTACCGTTTCTGCAATTTTTCTCGCCAGGTCCCACAGGCCCTGTGCTTCTTCATAGCTCAGGCTGCGGCCCGGATCTTCCTGATCGATCTTGATAAAGAGCGAGCGGATCATTTTGTACACAGTGACAACCGCCCCGACACAAAGGATTATTACCAGCTTGATGGGCACGTGGCCGGCGGCGAAGGCTGCATAGGTTACGCAGGCGGCAAACCCGACTACGAGAAAAATTACAAAGGGAATCGAGAGGTAGTAGTAGACGCCGCCAATATTAATCAGCATCCGGTACCATTTGCGCAGCGACAAATCGGAGTTGGAAGTTACTGCGTTTGGATCGGCGTCCTCAATCGATCGCAAAGTTTTCCGGGACATCAGTTTCCCGAGCAGGAAAAGAACGACCAAACCCAGGATCCAAATCGCGACCAGGATCAGACCGTATCCCGAATAGCGCCACACACGTGCCCGGGTCTGTACGCCCGAGTCCAGGAATTCCTGTGCGGCCGCGTGGGGTAATCCCATGCTCTCGGCTTTTTTGATCTCGTTTTCCGCGGTCACCCATTTCTCGTCGAAGGCCGCGAGGACGGCGCTGTAATAATGCGTCTGCATAAGTTCAGGATGATTTGCCTTTAGCTTTTCGGTCGCCCGGCGGAAAATGTCGGTCTGATCGAGTTCGATCGCCAGCTCTGCCAGCATGGCATCGTACTCGCCCTGATCGTTCATTTTGGAAAGCGGCTCTGCCTCCAGCAAGAGCGAGTAAGCGCGCCATTTCTGCTCTCTCGTGCCACTCTTACCGTCGGCGGGGAACGAGAGAAACTGAGCGAGACTAAATAGATTTTCAGCTGATCGTCTCTTATCCACTGCCTGTTCCAAAAAGCCCAGGCCGGATTCGAGATTGCCCTGTAACGCCAGCGACGTTCCCAGCCGGCGGAGCCCGTGATCGAACTCGGGGGCCTTCTTATAAACGATTTCATAGAGGCGCACGGCCTCCGCGTAATTTCCGGCATCCATGGCGATGGTTGCCGCTTTGAAATCTTCGACGGCGCCGGGAGAGGTCGCCGCCAGCTCATCCCAGATCAATTGCTCTTTCTCTTGGTTGCGCTGGTTCTGCTGGGCCAGAACGCCAAAAGAAAAAAGCAGCACCAGCAAGAGGGAGATGAAGAACCTGCTGTACATGAGTGAATTCCTTTCAGTCCGGACAGTTCATCTGTCGAGGTGATTCGCCTGGCCTGAAGAGGCGAGAGGCCTCAGGTTAGTGCGTGTCGGGACGGCCTGTCAATTGAAGATTACTCGAGAGAAGCGGCACGGGCGTCCCGCCCGTGTAAGATGCGTGTGCCACAATCAGACTGAGCCACAAGCTTCCTCGAGGGTCAGCTGATAGCTCTTGCAGCGGCGACAGACTGGCAGCCTGTCGTACAAGCAAGCGCTCGCGATGATTTTCGGCAACGTCCGAGGGCCGATGCGGTATTATCAGCTTGCGCTTGTGGGCTTAGTCGTGAAGGTTTTGATTTGAGACGCCGCGGTACGCGAAGGGGGCAGGAATGAGGGTATTGAAAATACTAAAGTGGCTGGTCCTGGGAGTAGCTATTCTCTTTGTTGTGGTTCAGTTCAAGCGGCCCGCACGGACGAATCCTCCGGTCGACGAGGCCCAGACGATTTTCGCGCAGACGCAGATGACGCCCCAGGTCGCGGCCATAGTCGAGCGTTCCTGCCGGGATTGTCATTCAAACAAAACCGTTTGGCCCTGGTATACAAATGTCTCGCCCCTTTCGTGGTTTATTACTGGTCACGTTGATGAGGGGCGGCGGAATCTGAACCTTTCCGAATGGGGCGGCTATGATAAGGATCGACAGAGTAGGAAACTGCAGCAGATGTGCGACGAGGTGACGGATGGCGCGATGCCGCTCAGTACCTACACGCCTCTGCATCCAGGTTCAAAGCCTTCGGCCGTAGAAGTGAAGACGCTCTGCGCCTGGACCGCGGCCGAGCGCGCGCGGCTTAGCGCGAAGTAGCAGTGCTACTTAATGGCCTTACTTCACGAGGGGACGAATCCATCTAAAGAAGTGGGTCCAAAATTCATCTTGTCAGTGGCTTTGCCTTAAAAATCAGTCTTGCCTTAAAAGTAGCTTTCTCCCCAAAAGTCGTTTCAGCATGCTTCGATCCGGCCGCGAAATTCGCATCAACTACCGGATCGCGATGTTGGTTTGAGTTGGTTGTTTGTGGTTGGATTAAAGGATCCCACGGCTAAATAGGAGTTCTTGTTTACTGCTTGATCTGTTCGAACGAGTCGGGTTGGGATGGTTGTTTGAGGGCAGAGAAGACACTTTGTTGACTTTAGGATTGACGAGGATTACATTCGGGTTCTGGATAGATAGAAAAACGACTTGGGAGCGAGTTTTTGCGGCACACATTCTAAACCGCTTTCACCGAAGCTCCTTTCAAATATATAACTGCCATGTGGTAGGGGGCACATGCCCTGCCGGCCAGTGTGGGAATCCCCGATCAGGCAGGTTGCTGCTTGTGGGAGAACTGCAACTCTACTGGATTCCTTACTTCGACTTCGGTCTGCGGCAACAGCTGCAACCCGTAACGAGCCGTTTTTGAAATGAGAGGAGAAACGATCGTGAAAAAGGGAATCCTGATCGTGACTTTGGTCATCGTGGGGTCGTTTAGCGGCGGCTTGGCGATCAGGAAGTATCGCCAGAGCGGGGCTATCACCATTAACTACACCCTTACGGAATACAATGAGGACGGAAAGATTTCTGACTCGTCGAAGATCGTCAGGATCTTCAACAGACAAGGAGAGTGGTCAGAAACACAAATTTTCGCTAACGGCAAGCTGAGAACTTCTAATGGGAAGGTAACGCCCCGCGAAGACAGTTTGGACTCCTTCCCCGATTCACCGAGAAAAGAGATATTGGGCAGAACCGTGGTGGTATTGTTCGCTAGAAGCTCAGAGGCTTGGTATGACCCGTCGCTTCACGACTTCCTCAAGAACATTCTCTATACCGACGAAACGCGGCAAACTGTGAGAGCGGTCGTAGAGGCGGTCGAGATCAAGAACTAGGTTGGCACCATTTAACACTCCCCTAATTCGCCGTTCAATCCCGAGCTAATTAGCGAACGCCTCTCGCGTAAAACGAGGAACCCGGATCACTTCTTCATCACACGGTTGAAACCCGCGTGAGAATTCGAGAAACCATTCAAACTGGCCACTTATTGCGAGCCCTGGAAGTCCTTCTACGCAGCGACCGCTTCGCGTTTTAATTTTTCCGATTCGTAGTGAGTCGAGAGCGCCTGGATAATTTCTTCAATATTGCCTTCCATCACCAGGTCGAGTTGATGAATCGTGAGGCCGATGCGGTGGTCGGTGACGCGGTTCTCTTTGAAATTGTAGGTGCGAATCTTTTCCGAGCGATCGCCGGAGCCCACCATTGAACGGCGCTCGCTGGCCTGCGCCTCGTGCTGCTTCTGCTCCTCGAGTTCCTGCAACCGCGCGCGCAACACGCGCATGGCTTTCTCGCGGTTCTTAATCTGCGACTTTTCGTCCTGCATTGAGACGACGACGTTGGTGGGCAAGTGCGTGATGCGCACCGCAGAATAAGTCGTGTTGACGGATTGGCCGCCGGGCCCGGATGAGCAGAAGGTGTCAATGCGCAAATCCTTGGCGTCGATCTTTACATCAACCTCTTCAGCTTCGGGAAGGATCGCTACTGTGATTGCCGAAGTGTGGATGCGGCCACTCGCTTCTGTTTGCGGCACGCGCTGAACGCGATGCACTCCCGATTCATACTTGAGTTTTGAGTAGACCTTCTCGCCTTCGATGAGGGCAACCGCTTCCTTGATGCCGCCAATCCCTGACGGCGACGAATCGAGAACTTCAAAGCGCCAGCCCTGCTTCTCGGCAAAACGCCCGTACATGCGCAGCATTTCGTTAGCGAACAAGGAAGCTTCGTCACCACCGGTGCCGGCGCGAACCTCCATGATGACATTCTTCTCGTCGTTCGGATCCGCGGGTACCAAGAGCAGTCTCAGTTGGTTTTCGGTGGTCCTGATCTTTTCTTCAAGTGTGCCGGCCTCGGCCCTGGCCATTTCACGCATCTCGTCATCATCCGAACCGTCGATAAGTTCGCGAGCACCCGCCAGTTCCTGTTTCAGGGTTTTCCATTGGCGATACTTGTCGACGATCTCGCCGAGTGTGCGCAGTTGCTTTGCAGCTTTGGCGTACGCCGACGGGTTCGCGATCAGTTCAGGCGCAGAAAGCTCGTTGGTGAGCTCTTCATAGCGCGCTTCGATGTGTTCCAGTTTTTCCAGCATTGCTTTTTTTTGTCCGACAAACTTCAGTTTGTCGAAATCTTTGTAGTACAGATCAAGTCTGTGACTCATTCCGCGGCACACAGACTGAAGCCTGTGCTACTTTGCCGGACGCCTACGACAAAAGTGCCGGCTCGGCCTCGCCTTGTTGCGGTTCAAGTTTCAACGACTCCTTCAACGCTTCCAATGCAACTTCCAGTTGCGAATCGTCCGGCTCCTGCGTCGTGATGTTCTGTAGCCAGACGCCGGGACGCGTCATCAATTTGAACAGCGCGCCACTCTCCTTCTTTGCCGAAACGCGAATGATCTCATACGAGATTCCGGCAACAATTGGGACCAGGGCCAGGCGCACGAGAAAGTTGTAAACCAACGAATCAAATTTGATGACCGAAAACAACAGTATCGATACCAACATCACGATCATCAGAAAGCTGGTGCCGCAACGCGGATGCTGTCTTGGCTGCGGGCGAGCGTTCTCAACGGTGAGTGGTAATCCAGCTTCCCAGGTGAACACCGTTTTATGTTCGGCGCCGTGATATTGGAAGACGCGCTTAATGTCTTTCAACAGCGAGAAACTGAAGATCATGATCAGAAAGAAGCTCATGCGAATCATTCCATCAATCAGGTTGAAAGTGATCGATGGACGCACAGGTCGCAGATAACCGCGAACGTTTTGCCAGGTTCGTGTATACCAGGCATCATTCTGAGAACCGACCGTCGTCGAGTTCGCCGCTGTGCCTGAATTTCTGGCCGCCACGCTGTCTGGCGCTGTGGTTGACTGCTGCGTAATCGGCGCCGGCGCCCAACCGGTCGCGACGAAAAGCGCATTCGTCAGCAGCAATGGCGCGGCTACAAAAAGCATGACATTGAACAGCAACGCAAAAACGATCGAGCCGGCGGCGGCAAATGTCCCTCCCTGCTTCATCTCATCCCTGGCTCGGCTTTGCGTAGGCACGGGAAACAGGCCGGGAACGGCGCCGGTTAGTCCCGCAAAATCACCCTCTCCTTCGATCACGGCGGGCCGCAACGAAGTTACCTGAACTGTTTCCGCGCTCGCCTGAGTGTCCCCAAAAGCGACGTTGGCTGAAAAATTCAGGGCCTTGATGCCCAGTCCCATCGACTGCATCAGGACAGCACTGCCACGAAGAATCGGTAACTTAAGCAACGGATATTTATCGCTCCACTTGGGCAGGCGTGCGGCGGTATTGGCGATGCTGCCGTCGGCCCGGCGGACGGCGATGGCATAGGCGCTCGGCGTACGCATCATGACGCCTTCAATTACGGCCTGGCCGCCTACAATCAAATCTCGTTCGTTGGTGCTCACCGTTTTCCTCATCCCTGGGACCGCACGCTTCCAGCATGCCGTCTCGCTGCCGTTAATTCAGAATATTCCGTGATCTATGCCTGGACAGCAAAATCATGGGTTCTATTAGAAACAATAACGCCGACGTTTACTTCGGTCGAGGATGCAGACATACAGGCACCCGCGACCGACGCTAAACACGCCGGCGTTTATTATACTAATTTCCTGCTAGTGTTGGTTTCTAATCATCATTTGACGCGAGCCGTTAGTTCACTGGGCGGTCGCGGTTGTCTCTGGCTCAATCTTTTTACCGTAGCGCTTGTTAAATCGGTCGACGCGTCCCGCCGTATCGATCAGCTTTTGCTTACCGGTAAAAAACGGGTGACAAGCCGAGCAGATCTCGATATGCAAGTCATCTTTGCGCGTGGAGCGAGTGGCGAAGCTATCGCCGCAGGCACAGGTGACGGTTATTTCGTGATATTCGGGGTGAATTCCTGGTTTCATTCTTCTTACTTCCTTACTTGTTTAGGGCCATTCCGGCCGTCCTTAGCAAACGATACATGATATGAGCCGAGTCCTTGTATCGTCAAGTTGGACGGGGACTTGGGCACAAAACAAGCTGGTTGACAGCGACTAATCCGCATGCTTAAATCCACCTGCCCTTCTTATTATTTAGCATAAACACCGAGGCGCGGGTCTCTGGGAAGAACGCAAGAGCTCGAGAGATTCCGGTGCGGGTTCAACTAAGCGAACAGCATGGCCGAAGACACCAGGCAGCCAAATACGGATGCGTCTAAGCCGGCCGAGGTGTCAGATGAATCCGCCGTTGCTGAAAGCCAGCCGGCGCCCACTCCCACCGCTGACACGGAAAAGAGTTCCAAGGTCGAAGACGCCAAGGCGCGGGTTGTTGCCGCCAAAGAAGCTCTCAGTGAGAAGGCCGCCGCCACTTCACCCCCTGCGGGTGCGCCCGCTGCGCCAAAGCCTCCGGTAAAAAAGAAAGAGGAAGGTCCGAAACCCGTCGATGCGTCCGGCCACGCTCTCGTAAAAAAGATGAAAGCCGAATTCGATGGCGTGGTGCTGGAAGCGTTTGAGTTCCTGGGTCAACTTTCCGTCCGCGTGTCGGGCGCGAGTATTGTGCGGGTTTGTGATTTTCTTAGACAGGATTCCACTATCCCGTTCAACTATCTTAGCGACCTCACCTGTGTGCACTTTCCCGTTCGCCTCGAGGGCCCGTTCGACGTTATCTACAATCTCTATTCGATCCCCGCCAATCAAAGAGTGCGCCTGAAAGTGGCGCTGGGCAGCGACGAAAGCATCGAGAGCGTCACGGGTGTCTGGCCGGCAGCAAACTGGATGGAACGTGAAGTCTATGATCTCTTCGGCGTCAAGTTTCTAAACCATCCTGATCTGCGCCGCTTGTTGTTGCCGCCGGATTGGGAGGGTCATCCGCTCAGAAAAGACTACGCTCTGGAGTTTGTCGAAAATGAATGGACCGCCCAGCATCTTCCGGTGATGAGCGACGTGGAGCGCGAACAGCTGGAACAAAGACGCAACTATGGTCTTGAATTTCTCTCAGTACCTCAGGAGCGGTTGATGCGCGATATATTCCAGGGTGAGAAAGAAGTGATGCCGAAGGATAAGTGAAAACGGTCTTTGGTTTTTGGTCTTTGATCTTTGTTTCATTCCACGCCAACTGATTGTGACAGAAGTTGTGGACAGGTATAAGACCAAAAGCCAAAGACCAAAGACCAAAGACCAAAGACCAAAGACGACTGATACATGACCCCAAAAGAAATCGCCGCCCAGTATGAAGCAAAGGTTTTTGATTCGCCTGACGCGGCGCGAGTGGCGGGTTTTGTGCTCACTGAAACGATGAGGCCACGCAACGTCTGGAATAAAGCGAGCGCGGCGAGCGCCCTGGTTTTGAAATTGATACCAAAGAAGACGCGCGGAGAGGCCGAAGAGATCGGTCTGATAGTTGAGCCATGGAGTGTAACCGGTTGTTATAAACCTGCCGAGGTCAATGCTCCCGCAGCTTGAGAGTCATATGCACCAGTTAGAAATCGCCACCACTCAGGAAGCGCTTCTCGATAACCCCGAGATGGTGCTGAACATGGGGCCGCAGCATCCGTCGACCCACGGCGTGTTGCGAGTGATTTTGAAACTCGATGGCGAGACCGTCATGGACCTCGATTGCGATATCGGTTTCCTGCATCGAGGCATGGAGAAGATCGCTGAAAACCGACAGTACCCGATGATCGCGCCCTATTGGGATCGGCTCGATTATATTGCCGCGGTATCCAATGGCCTGGTTTGGGTTGAGACGGTCGAGCAGGTCATGGGACTCGATGTGCCGGCGCGCGCGCATTACCTGCGCACGATCTTGACCGAGTTAAATCGCATTGCCTCGCACCTGCTTTGGTTGGCGACTCATGCTCTGGACATCGGCGCCGTGACGGTGCTGTTGTGGGCACTCAGGGAGCGCGAAGAAATTCTAAAAATATTTGAACGTCAGTTCGGCGCCAGATTAACCTGTCATGCCTGGCGCATCGGCGGTTTGCCCAACGACGCTTATGAAGGCTTTGATTCGGACGTCCGTCGCTTTGTCAACAACTTTCCGAAACGCCTAGACGAATATGAAACGGTCCTTTCGGAGAATCGCATCTGGCTTAGTCGCACGGTGGGCATTGGCATTATTTCAGCAGATGAAGCGGTAGCGATTGGTTTGTCAGGTCCATCATTGCGTGGGTCGGGAGTCGCCTGGGACATTCGCAAGTCGCGGCCGTACGCCGCCTATGCGGATATGGTTTTTGATATTCCGCTCGGCGAGAACGGCGATACGTTCGATCGCTACCTGGTGCGTCTGGAAGAGATGCGCCAATCGCGCCGCATCATTCAACAGGCAATCGACAAGTTGCCCGACGGTCCGGTCAGTGCCAAATTGCCGAAGGTGATCAAGCCACCGGCAGGCGATTACTATCATTCGATCGAAGGGCCAAAGGGTGAGATCGGTTGTTATCTGGTTTCGGATGGCTCAGCCCAGCCATACCGCGTGCGGGTGCGGCCGCCGTCATTGATCAACTTACAGGCCCTGCGGCAAATGTGTATTGGCCACCTGGTGGCTGATGTCGTGGCCATCATCGGGACGCTGGATATCGTACTTGGCGAGATTGATAGGTAGGACTTTGGGCTTTGTACTTATTTCTTAGTGCCTGGTGTTTGCTCCAGAGTACACGGTTGAGCGTAAGAACCAGGAACGGGAATCATTTGTTTGACTTTGATCCTGACGTTTAAAAGATGATCATGCTCGCGCTATTCGCGCCGGTAAATTTTATCAACGATTTGCTCAGCCGTTTTTTCGCGCCTGAGACGATCAACAACGTCGTCTGGCCCGTGATTCAAATCGGCGTCGTAGTTACCGTAGTGGCGACCTGGGTGGCATACGGTACGTATCTGGAACGAAAAATTTCTGCGTTTATGCAGGCCAGGCTGGGTCCGATGCGGGTTGGACCATGGGGATTGTTGCAGCCGATTGCCGATGGATTGAAGCTCTTGACTAAAGAAGACTTCATACCCGAGAAAGCCGACCGCTGGATCTTTTTCTTTGCTCCTTACATCGCAGTGGTCGCAGCGTTCGTAGTTTTCTCAGTTATTCCTTTCGGCCCTGATTGGGCGGTAATTACGGACGTCAACATTGGTTTGTTGTTCGTGATCGCGGTATCCAGCGTGGGCGTGCTCGCGTTGATTTTGGCGGGCTGGGCTTCAAATTCAAAGTACTCTTTGCTGGGTGGGCTGCGCTCGAGTGCCCAAATGGTTTCGTATGAAGTGGGGATGGGTCTGGCACTGATCGGCGGAATCATGTTTGCCCGCACATTATCTTTATCCGGTATTGTCGCGGCCCAGGCTTTTGATTCCATCTGGTTCATCGTTTATCAGCCCGCCGGGTTTTTGATTTTCCTGGTGAGCGGCATCGCCGAGAATAATCGCGCGCCTTTCGATCTGCCCGAAGCCGAATCGGAACTGGTGGCCGGATTTCACACTGAGTATTCAGGGTTTCGCTGGTCGCTGTTTTTCATGGCTGAGTATGCCGCGATGGTTGTTGTTTCAGCGGTGGCCACGACAGTGTATCTGGGCGGCTGGTATTTTCCCTTCGTCTACAAGTTGGAAGTCAGTGGTTGGCACAACGCATACGTTATCGTCAGCTTTCTTGTCTTCATCATTAAACTGTCGCTGATCCTGTACCTGTATTTCTGGCTGCGCTGGACCCTGCCGCGTTTTCGCTACGATCAATTGATGGACATCGGGTGGAAGTGGTTGATTCCCTCGGCGCTGATCAATATTGTCTTTACGGCGTTCAGCGTTTTTCTGGTCCAGGCCCTGGATGGCTGGCATGGCCTGCGGACGATTGAATCGATGACGCAGGGACTGAATTTAACAGCGACCGGCAAGGTGATAATGATTGGGTTGGGCCTGGTTGGGCTTTTGCTCACGGGCGGTCTGTTGTCGTTGATCAACTGGCGTTCGCGTGATTTCCATCTAAAAAGCCAGCGAAGAAATATTCGTTTGGTAAGCGTGCCGAGTGGCACTTCCGCGGTTGCGTCAACCAGGCCGGCGGCGGCCGCAACTGAGAGTTAAGAGGTAGCAGTATGTCATTGGTTAAGGTTCAGAAACCCGATTTCATCCAGAAGCTCAAGCGATTTTTCCTGTTCGATCTGCTCAAGGGCCTGGGCCTTACGCTGAAGTACAACATCGGAGCGGCGACCGATAAGGACTCGGTTGCGGGTAAGGGGATTTACACGGAGCAGTATCCCAAGGTTCGCCCGGATGTCGCGCCGCGTTTTCACGGGGCGCCCCGGCTGAACATGGACCCGGAGACCCACGACACTTTGTGTATCGCGTGCAATTTGTGTGCGTTGGCTTGTCCGGAAGATTGTATCGATGTACTGGCGATGGATGTTGAGGTTGTGGTCGCCGGCAAACCGCGACGGAAAAAAGTCCTGGATGAATTTATCTTCGATACTTCCCGCTGCATGTTTTGCGCGTTGTGCCAGGAAGCCTGCCCGACCTCGTGCCTGGAGTTGACTCAGGATTTTGAGTTGGCGACCTACTCGCGCGCCGGCTTTGTCTGGAACCGCGAGATGCTGGAACAAGGTAGGGAGACGGTTAAGTACACAAGCTGAGAATTGCGGATTGCGGATTTCGAATTGCGAATTTTCAATTTCGAGGCGCAATCTTGATTCCGCAGCCACTCGCAAGCCAAATTCACCTGGATTTGTTATGAACCGACTGCAAAACGAAATTCGCAATTCGCAATTCGCAATCCGAAATTCTTTATGATTCTTTCCGGCTGGGAAGCAGTTTTTTTCTGGATTTTCGCAATCGCCGCTATCTTCGCGGGTCTGTTGACCGTGATGGCGCGCAACACCGTCCACAGTGCGCTCTTTCTGATCTCATCGCTCATCTCTGTCGCGGCATTGTTCATCTTACTGGGTGCGGAATTCATCGCCGGGGTGCAAATCCTGGTCTATGTAGGCGGCGTGATGGTTCTGTTCCTTTTCGTCATCATGCTGGTGAATGTGGGACTGGAAGAACGCGGCGCTGCTCCGATCTTTAATCACACTACGCAGGTCACTGCCAGCCTGATCTTTTGCCTGCTGTTGGTGTTCGGATTGTTATTCGCGGTTAATACCGGAGTCCAGGGATTGCAAGCACGCGATCACAGCAAGGCGGAAGACCCGGTTGAAGCGAGGGCCAGGCAGGATCAGAATTTAGACACTGCCGCCACCGGAACTTCGAAGATCACCAGGTCCAGCGAGCAAGTGGGCGCCGCCCTTTATCGCTATGGCTCGCTTCCGTTTGAAGTCGCCAGCGTCTTGCTGCTGGTGGCGATAATAGGTTCCGTCATGCTGGCGCGCACCATAAAACAGGAAGCGGCTGTGGATGATGTCGCTCCCGAAGTTTTGCACGAAGAGATCAAGCGCGAAACCGAACTCTCGAACTTTGAACGTTCAGCTGGGGAACCGGTCTCGGAAGTCAATGCTTAGCATGCTCTCGCCAATATTCACGCTCTTGCAGACTGAAGGCGCACGAACGTCATCAGTTATCTGGGACCGCGTTCAGCACCCTGACCTGTCCAAATTTTTAGTCATCGCCGCGCTGCTTTTCATAATCGGCGTAGCGGGCGTGCTCACGCGCCGGAATATCATCGTCATATTCATGTCGATTGAGTTGATTTTGAACGCCGCGAATTTGAACTTCATCGCCTTCGCGCGGTACCTGCAGGAAACAGGCAATCCCAATGCGCTGGCGGGGCAGATATTCACAGTCTTCGTCATCGTGGTGGCCGCGGCCGAAGCCGCGATTGGGCTCGGCATTGTCATTGCTCTGTATCGGAACAAGGAAACGATATTGCTGGATCAGATTGATCTGTTGAAATGGTGAAAGAGTGGTCTTTGGTTTTTGGTCTTGGGTTTTTGGCCGTCATGAATGGTTGGAAGCTGTGATTTAGGCTGCAAAGCCACGATGGTAAAAAACAAAGACCAAAGACCAAAAGCCAAAGACCTAACGCTCAATGTATAAATTCATCTGGCTTGTCCCACTCCTGCCGCTTATCGGCGCGGCCCTTAACGGGCTGCTGGGCCGTGCTTTCCGCTTTTCTGAGCGGACCGTGGCGGGCCTCGCGGTTGGCTCAGTAGCGCTGGCGTTTTTGCTGGCTCTTGCGGCCGTGTATTCCTATGGTTTTGGCGGAGAGTCTCGCTGGCCCAACCCTTACGTCACCAGTGAAGGGGGTGCCTTTGTTTACAACTGGATACCCGGCGGCGCAGTCCGTCTGACCCAGGGCGCAAAAGAACGCGAGACGATGGCCCCGCAGACGCCCCACAACTCGGCACTCGATGTCGAGTGGAGCTATCAACTGGATCCGCTTTCAGCGATTTTCATGCTGGTGATCACCGGAGTGGGTCTCTGCATCTTTGTTTTCGCAACCGGATACATGCATGGCGACGCGGGCTTCTATCGCTTCTTTGCCTACATGGGCCTGTTCATGTTCATGATGCTGGTGCTGGTGATGGGCTCCAACTTCCTGATGATGTTCGTAGGCTGGGAAGGGGTTGGTCTGTGTTCGTATCTTTTGATTGGATATTACTTTGATCGGCAGGAAGCGGCGAACGCGTCCCGCAAAGCTTTCCTTACCAACCGTGTCGGAGACTTTGGGTTTGCCCTCGCTGTCTTTGCGGTGATCGGCACGTTTGGCACCAGCCAATACACCGACGTAATTTCGCAGGCCTCGGGTTATCCCATTGAGCTGTTGGGCCACTGGGGCATCATGTCGTGGATTGCGCTCGGCCTCTTTATCGGCGCTTGCGGCAAATCCGCGCAGCTGCCGCTGCATGTCTGGCTGCCGGATGCGATGGCCGGTCCCACGCCCGTCTCGGCTTTGATTCATGCGGCGACGATGGTGACTGCGGGCCTGTATATGCTCACGCGCACCAATGTCATTTTCCAGCATTCACAAACCATGATGTTTGTGGTTGCCATTATTGGCGCGTTGACCGCGATCTTCGCCGCTACAATTGGGATCACGCAAAACGACATCAAGAAGGTGCTGGCTTACTCAACTGTTTCGCAGCTGGGCTTCATGTTTCTCGCTTGCGGCGTCGGCTCTTTTGTCTTCGGCATTTTTCACGTGATGACGCATGCGTTCTTTAAGGCGCTGATGTTCCTCGGCGCCGGCAGCGTGATCCATGGCATGCATCACGAGCAGGATATGCGCCGTATGGGCGGGCTCAAAAAGTACATGCCCTATACCTACTGGACCTTCTTTGCGGGCTGGCTGGCGATCTGCGGCATTATTCCGTTCAGCGGCTTTTGGTCCAAAGATGAAATTTTGTGGAACGCCGCGGCGACCAATTACATTCCTTATGGCTGGGTATTCTGGTTGATCGCCACCATCGCCGCCACCTGCACGGCCTTTTATATGACGCGGTTGATGGCCATGACGTTTTGGGGCAAGGAAAAGTTTCTCGAGCCCCCCGCCGGTGGTGAAGCGGATGAAGCGCACGCGTCTGCCTTTGATAAGGGCTTGACGTCACACGACGCCCGGAAGTTTTCGGCCGGCGATCGCCCGCGACACGAGCCCGGCGAACACGTGGGTCAAACGCACGGCAAAGGCAAGCACGACGTTCACGTGCCCCATGAGTCGCCGGCAAACATGTGGGTGCCGCTCGCAGTGCTTGCCGTCCTCGCGACCGTCGGTGGTCTGGTGGGTATCGGGCCGGCTTTCAAATCCATCACCGGCAGCGAACACTTTGGCAGCCGCCTGAACATCGTCAACTGGCTGAATCCAATTATCTGGAATCCAGGGACGCATTCTTTTGGAAATGCAAGTCATGCCGAGACTGCGACGAGCGGGACCGCCACGAACGCCGGCCAGGTTCCGGCGTCTCGTGCGGCTGAAGTGCCGCACCCGGCAGAAGCGACAGAAGGCGAGGCCGCCGAGCCTTACGGTGACACGGGGTTTAATCTCGCCCATACCATTGCCCAACGCATTGGCCATGGCGCTACCGAATGGTTATTTATCATCATCTCGCTGCTGGCGGCCGGCGCCGGCATGGGCCTTGGTTATCTTTTCTATCTGAAAGACACGCGGCTACCGGGCATCTGGGCCAACCGACTGCGACCACTTTACAACGCTAGCTACAACAAATATTGGGTCGATGAATTCTATGGCTGGGCGATTACCCGGCGCACGATGGACATCGCCCGGGGCGTTTTCGCGTTTGATTCCAGGGTGGTTGATGGCGCTGTAAACGGCACGGCCTGGTTGACGCGACTCTCCAGCCGCATCACCGGTGGCATCGACAAATACTTTGTTGACGGTTTGGTCAATGCAATTGCGGCTTTCGTCATTCGGCTGATGTCGCCGCTCGTTCGCGCGGCGCAAACGGGATTGGCCCAGAACTATGCGCTGATGATGGTTATCGGACTGCTGGTTGCAGTCGCCGTCTTCTTTTATACGGACATTGTTGGCGCCGTAATGGGACGTTGACACTGAAGGCGCACCACCTATTCAAAATCTCTGGCCTGAGTTTGTGAGGCAGAAAGACCGCGAGGATCAGAAGTGCTGAAATTTAACATTCACATTCTCTCCATTGTTACCTGGCTGCCGGTGTTGGGCGGGATAATCATTATCGCGCTCTTCAAGAAAGACAAGGCCACGCTGATCAAGCGTTTCGCAACTGTCTGGCTGGGTCTTGATTTTGTCGCTTCGCTTTATCTCTGGTTCAGGTATGACAGCGGTCTCGGCGGCATGCAGTTCCTGGAAGACCATCAATGGATTCCGGTAATCGGCGCGCGCTATCAGATGGGAGCCGATGGTGTGTCGGTTTTGCTGATCCTCTTGACTACACTTTTGGGAGTTATTGCTGCACTTTCATCCTGGGAATACATCCAGAAACGCGAGAAGGAATACTATGCGCTGCTCCTGTTTTTACAGGCGGCGGTACTGGGCGTTTTCAGTTCGATGGATATGTTTCTGTTCTACTTGTTCTTCGAAGTCTCGCTGGTGCCGATGTACTTTCTGGTTGGCATCTGGGGCGGCGAGAATCGCCTCTATGCGGCCATCAAATTCTTTTTATACACGCTGGTTGGTTCGGTAGTCATGCTGCTGGGAATCCTGAAGATGTATTTCCTGACTCAGGATCCGGACGTCTATTCAAAAATCACACCGGCGACAATCAATTTGCTCGCAGGAAATCCTGCCGCGGCTGCCATTGTCAACAACACTGTCACAGCAGCCGCGCATGGTGGCACCTTCAATATTATCTATCTGCAAGCCATGGGCTCGGTACTGCCAATGGACGTCGTCCAGGTGTTGCTGTTCTTTGCCTTCGCGTTGGGCTTTGCGATCAAGGTGCCGATGTTTCCCTTTCATACCTGGCTGCCCGATGCTCACGTCGAAGCGCCAACTGCCGGTTCTGTAATCCTTGCCGGCATTCTGCTCAAACTGGGAACCTACGGTTTCTATCGTTTCAATATTCCAATGTTTCCGGCGGCCTCGATTGACGAGAAATACTTTGGCAGCTTTGGTGTGCGCAGTGTGATGATCTTTTTGGCCATCATCAGCATCATCTATGGCGCGCTGGCGGCGATGTACTTTGTGGTAAAGAAGGACGGCGACGTCAAAAAGTTGGTGGCCTACTCTTCGGTGTCGTCGATGGGCGTAGTGATGCTGGGGCTATTTGCGTTGAATCCCAATGGTCTCAACGGCGCTGTGATGCAGATGATCAATCACGGTATCTATTCCGCGGCGCTGTTTCTGTTGGTGGGCATCATCTACGAGCGGCGCCACACGCGCAATGTGGCGGAGTTCGGCGGGCTGTCGCACGTCATGCCGGGATATGCCGCGGTGTTTCTGGCCATGGTCATGACGGCCATTGGCTTGCCCCTGCTGGCTGTATTCATCTCAGAATTTCTGGCCTTGCGAGGCGCGTTTGAGGCTAATCCTTTTTGGGCAGGCTGGGGCACGCTGGGAATCATTCTCAACGCCGGTTATTTTCTCTGGCTCTATCAACGAATGTTCTTTGGCACGGTGGACAATCCGAAGAATCAAAAACTTTCCGATCTGAACTGGCGCGAGTGGGTGTACATGACGCCGCTGTTGATCCTGTCCCTTTGGATCGGCTGCTATCCAAAAGTTTTCATGAATTACATCAGCAAACCCGTGAACGCGGTGGTGAAACAAGTGCGGCCAGCGTACCCGATCCCTGGCATGACGACTCCATCTTTGCCAATCGACTCGCGGACCACGGGGCAGCCCCTCAGCCCTGGTCAATTGCCGCAGGGGTTTACCATTCAGCCGCACTAAGCGCCGCTATCATATGACACTGTTACTACAAGCCAATACCTTTTCACTTTTCAGCGTGAACGACCTGCGGCTGATCGCGCCCGAATTGATCCTGACAATGTGCGGCTGCATCGCGCTCGTGATGGAAGTGATCCTGCCCTACAAGAAAAGCAAGTGGACCGCATATTTTGCTCTGACCGGTATTGCGCTCGCGGCATTCTCGCTGGTAATGCTCTGGTCGGGCAACCGTGATTCTTTGCCGCTTAGCGGTTTCTATGGGATGGTGCGCATCGACGGATTTGCCCTCCTCTTCAAGTTCATCTTCCTGGTCGCGGCAGCGCTGGCCATTGGCATCGCCACGCGCTTTCTGGATATCGAAGGCGAGCAGCACGGCGAATACTATGCGCTGGTCCTGTTCGCTACCGTGGGGATGATGTTCCTGGGCAGCGGTTACGATTTGATCCTGCTGTACATCAGTCTGGAGTTGATGGCCCTGACGTTCTATGTGCTGGTGGCATTTACCAAGCGCGAGAAGCGTTCGAATGAAGCGGCGATGAAGTATTTCCTGCTGGGTGCCTTCTCGTCAGGCATTCTGCTTTACGGCATGTCGCTGCTTTATGGCATTGCCGGATCGACGAACGTGGGCGAGATTGGTCAAAGCGTAGCCGCCATAGTTGGTTCGGTAAAGACGGCGGAGGCAGGCGACGCCATCAAGGGACTGCGACCGATGCTGTTGCTGGGCATGATCGCACTGGCGGCCGGATTGTTCTTCAAGATCTCTGCCGTGCCTTTTCACATGTGGGCGCCCGACGCTTATGAGGGAGCGCCGACGTCGGTGACGGCGTTTCTTTCGACTGGTTCAAAGGCTGCGAGCTTTGCGCTCTATGCGCGTATCTTTATTTCGGCACTGGGCGACATGCGGGCTGACTGGGCGCCGCTGCTGGGGTTGGTGGCGGCCATCACCATCTTTGTCGGCAACTGGGGCGCGGTCACGCAGGAGAATTCCAAACGACTGCTGGCTTACTCGTCGATCTCCAATGCGGGCTACTTGCTGCTGGGACTGGTGGCCGGAAATCTGTATGGCTATGTCGGCATCTTCATCTATCTGCTCGTGTACACGCTGATGAACATGGGCGCGTTCGGCATCGTGATCAGCCTGCGCCGGCGCGGCATCATCGGCGACAATGTCGATGACATGGCCGGGCTCGCGCACAAAGCACCGGGGATGGCGGCGATGATGGCCATTTTTATGCTTTCGCTGGGTGGGCTGCCGCTGACCGGCGGCTTTATGGGAAAGTATTACCTCCTTTTGGGTCTGTGGCAGCGTGGGCAAGTCGAAGGAAAGGCGTCAGGCAAAACCTGGTATTACTGGCTCGCCGGCTGGGCTATTATCAATATCGTCATCTCATTTTATTACTATCTCCGCTTTATCAAAGTGATGTATCTCGGCGACCGCATTGCTGATGACAAACCACTCTCTCTTTCTCCGGCGCTGCGCACGGCGCTGGCGGTTTCCGTCCTGGGGATAATTATCATCGGCGTCTATCCACAGCCGATCATCAGCTTCGCCCAGGATTTGATTAGGCAATGGATGCATTGATTCTTACGGGCGTATTAAGCCAACAGTTGAAGTATACAAGGGCGATGTTTCGACGAAGCATCGCCTGATTTATTTATAGGGAATAGATGCTGGTCTTTTATTTCTTAGCCGCGTGGTCCATCTGGTTCGGAGTTGTTTCCCTTCGTGGCGGTCGTCGCTTCAGGACTTACATTCAGCACGAAGGCGCCCAACCACTTTCAAATTACCTGCCTTTCGTTTCTGTCATTGCGCCGTTCCGCGGCATCGATCAGGATTTGGAAGAGAATGTCCGCGCGCTCTTCGAACAACAATATCCTGCTTACGAGATTATTTTTGTGACTGGTCGGCCAGACGATCCGGGCCTGGCGATGGTTGAGAAAGTGCGAGCGGCAGCGTCCGACAAACTTCAGTTTGTCGAAGACTATCAGAGGCTTGAATCTTTGCCGGAACCAGACGACGCGCCGGGGCGAATCGCCGCGAGCGCAAACGACAAGCTGAAGCTTGAGGGACATCAGGTCACCTCTCGCGTCATCATTGCCGGCGAGGCTACCGACTCAGGCCAGAAGGTCCACAACCTTCGCACCGCTGTCAAAGCACTCGATCAAAGGACCGAGGTACTCGTCTTTGTGGACAGTGATGTGGGGTCCCACGCCAATTGGTTGCGCTCCCTGGTGGCCCCGCTCAGCGATCAAGGCATTGGAGCCGCGACTGGCTATCGTTGGTTCATTCCCAACCGAGGAACCTTCGCCGCGCACTTGCGCGCTGTTTGGAACGCGTCGATTGCCTCAGCATTGGGATCGCGGGCGGACAAGAATTTCTGCTGGGGCGGTTCGACGGCCATTCGTCGCACGACATTTGAGAGGCTCGAGGTGGCTGAGCGCTGGCGCGGCACAGTGTCCGACGATTTCACACTGACCCGCGTGCTGCAGCAGGCAGGTTTACCGATACACTTTGTGCCGGCTTGTTTGATTGTTTCGAGTGACGACTGTGGTTTTAGAGAGTTGCTGGAATTCACGAACCGGCAATTGAAAATTACGCGCGTCTATGCTCCTCACCTGTGGAAAGCGATATTGGCAGGAAGTTCGCAGTTTGTGCTGGTGTTCTTTGGCGGCCTGGTGCTGGTAAGCGCGCGACTGATGCTGGGACGTCCGGTCTGGGTCGCAGTCGTCATGTTGTCAATCATCTTCGCGCTGGGCGCGGCCAAGTCGTGGATCCGTTTGCGCGCGGTGAGCACGGCTTTAGGCAACTACGACTTGCCGATTCAGCAAAGCACCTTAGCGCACCTGGTATTGTGGCCGTTTGCCTCAGCGCTGTTTCTTTGCAATGCCCTCGCGGCTGCGGCTTCCCGACGCATCGACTGGCGCGGTACCACCTATGAATTGAAATCGCCGACTGAAGCTGTCATCATCGGGCGCGAATGCGATTGAAATGCCAAACAAAGCCGTACAACTTATTCAGCTGCTGCGAACGACAAAGCGCGAAAAACGTCTGGGCACGGTGATTCTGTTTGTCACCTCCCGCTGCAATGCGTTCTGCAAGACGTGCTTTTATCACGCTGAGCTCAATCAGCCGGGTGACATGACTTTCGATCAGATCGAAAAGATCTCGCGCACCATGCCGCCGATCACCGACCTTTGGCTTTCCGGGGGCGAGCCCACCCTGCGGCGCGATGTGTCGGAAATCATAGACATGTTTGTTAAAGGGAACGCTGTCAACCGCGTGATCATCCCCACTAATGGTCTCATCAAAGCTCGCGTCTTCGACGTGGTCGATCACGCCTTGAGCCATAATCCAGAGTTGGATCTGTACTTGAATATTGCCCTGGATGGCTATGGCGAGACACATGATCGCATCCGCGGCGTACCCGGCAACTGGGGCAAGACACTCGACTGCATCCAGTCGCTTTATCCGCTGAAAGAAAAGTTCGCGGACCGCTTTCGCCTGAACGTCAATACTGTGGTGTGTGCCGACAACTATACCGAGATCGAGATGCTGGCGGAGTACTTATGGAAAAACTTCACGCTTGACGGGCAATATTTCAATATTATTCGCGGTGAAACGCTGGTCGGCGAGGCGATCAAACAGGTACCGCCGGAAGTTCTGCCGGGGATGTACGCGCAGGTTTCAAAGCTGACGAAGCGCTACGGCGATCGAATGTTTGCGGAGGACGATGCCAGTCGTCGCTTTGTAAAAAACGTCGCTTACGTGGGCGCGATCACGACCCATTACCGCACGCAGCATGACAACTTTCAGCAATCCAATCCCTGGCCGTTTCCCTGCACGGCAGGAGAAACGACAGCGGTGATTGATTACAACGGCGACGTAAGGGCGTGTGAATTGCGGGAAAGCTTTGCAACGCTGTCCGCTTATGACTACAACTTTGGAGCATTGTGGGCTGCGCGGGAGCGGCAGGATGAGCTGCAGGCAATCGACGGTGGCAAGGCCTGCTGGTGTACGCATGTTTGTTTCATTCACGATTCGATGCGTCATTCAACGCGCGCCATGCTTTACGAGGTGCCGAAGAACTATTTGAAGCGTGAGGCGTGGTAAAGTATTTTGGAGTCAATGATCTCGAGCCAAATCAAGCCCTTCATAACGCCGGCGGAATACCTGGCGCTTGAACGAAAGTCCGAGCACCGGAGTGAATACCTAAATGGTGAGGTATTCGCAATGACCGGTGCTAGTCGTAAGCACAACCTCATCTCGACCAATCTCGTAGTTTCGTTAGGCCAGCAATTGCGCGGGAAGCCTTGCGAGATCTATGCGAGCGAAATGCGAGTCAAAGTGAACGCCACCGGCTTGTATACGTATCCCGACATAGTTGTTATTTGCGGTGAACCCAAGCTTGAGGATGAACACTTCGATACACTGCTTAACCCCACTTTGTTGGTGGAGATACTCTCGCAATCAATCGAGCGCTACGATCGTATCGCAAAGTCATCTTACTATCGCACGCTCGATTCCCTCGCTGAGCATTTACTCGTTTCCCAGGATCGACCTCGCGTCGAGCAATATGTAAAGCAGGCCGATAGCCAGTGGATGCTGTTTGACTATCGCTCTCTCGATGATGTCGTCGAGCTTAAGTCAATCGGCTGCTCACTCAACCTGAATGACATTTACGACAAGGTTACCTTTGATCCCTCAGCGAGAATCGAACCCCGATAATGTCAGACCGCGATGATCAAGAGACAAATCGCAAAAGCGGAGTCGCATATGCGGCCGCGCTTTCGCTTTTCTTTTCCGTTGTCTCGCTCTGCGGTGTGGGCTGGGCGCTCGATCGCTGGCTGGGAACGAAGCCCTGGCTAATGGTCGTGGGTATTGTGCTGGGCGCAATTGTCGGTTTCTACCAGTTTATTCGACTGACTTCAAAGCTGTAACTCGACTATTGCGGGCAATACACGGGCGGAACGCCCATGCCACGGCTCCGGTTCGACAATTGCCGTCTTTGGCGTGTAAAATCGCTGGCTTTGCCAATGAAGGAAATCGAAAACAGTTTGTCTGACAACCCAGTCTTGACCGCGGATGATGCCCTGGAAAGACGTATTTTCCGCGTCATGATCGTTTCCGTGATCCTGGCCGTTGGCGTAGCTGCGCTGGTTGGTCCGTGGCGCGTAACCACCGGGTTCTTGTTGGGCGGTCTGCTTTCGCTGCTGAATTATCGCTGGATGAGCACGTCGATCGCGGCGCTGATTGCAGCTCGAGTCTCGGGTAAAGCAGCCTCTGCAAACGGCTCGCGATACATCATTAGATATTTCGTCGTCGCGGCGGCAGTCATCGGCGCCTACAAGCTCAACCTCGTATCGCTGCCGGCGACAATTTTTGGCTTGTGTAGTTTTGTCATTGCCTTGTTTGCTGAAGCCTTGAGAGAGTTTTATTTCATAGTTATTCACCGAGAGGGAATCAATTAATGTTTTGGTTACAGGAAAAGATCGCTGAGGCGGCAACTGAACATGCCGATAAAGCGCAGGAACATGCCGAGCACGTCCCGATCATTGTTAAGTACGTCAATCAATACTTCGGACCGTGGGCCTACGATTTCGAGATGAAGTACACCCACCCGATTTGGGTAAAGATTCTCGGGAAATTCGGCAGCACTCCGGAAGCGGCGTTTGGTCCGTACACACCTGAGAATGCGATTCCCTGGTACACCGTAATGTTTGTAATCGCCTGTATTCTGAGCCTGGCGATAATTCTGCTCTTTCGTCGAAAGCTCTCGGCTGACGATCCCAGTCATGGACAGCAAACATTGGAAGTGGGCGTACTGGCGATTCGCGACATGCTGGGAGACATTATTGGCCCACACGGGCTCAAGTACTTCCCCATGGTCATGACATTTGCCGTGCTTATTCTTGTTTCCAATTTGATGGGGCTGTTCCCCTTGTTCATGTCGCCTACAGCCGCGACCAGCGTAACTTTTGCCCTCGGTCTTTCGTCGTTTCTTTATTACAACTCAGTTGGTATCAGGGAGAACGGATTATTTGGCCACTTGAAACACTTTGCCGGGCCGATCTGGTGGATCGCTCCGCTGATTTTTCCGATTGAGCTGGTCAGCAATTTTATTCGGCCGTTCTCGCTGGGTATTCGACTGTTCGGTAACTTGTTTGCGGATGAGAAAGTGTTGGACACCATCGCGCATCTGGCTCCGCCCTGGAGTTCTTTTGTGGTGCCGGTGTTACTGATGCCCCTGAGTTTGTTTGTCGCATTCATCCAAACCTTTGTGTTCGTTCTCTTATCACAGTTGTACTTGAGCGAGGTGTCGCATGCACCCCACGATTCCCACGCCGAGCATCACGAGCACGATGACCAGAGCGAAGAATTCATGGTTCCAATATTGACTTGATTATGGCTTTATCCGAACGCACCTCGAGCGACGCGGGCAAGCACGCCCACGCACGTTGCGGCGCAAAACTAAAATTTGGTTGGCAGGTCCGAGCAGGTCGGCGAATTCATAGCTTCGAGTTTTGAAGCAGAACAGTGTCTGTAGCGCAGGAGCACCGTTGTTCGAGGGGCGGTGGATACCGGATGCAGGCGATATCATAACCAGCCGTCAACTGTAGTTTCGTTGTTCAACCACTGGTTCTCGGGGTGCCGAGAAGGAGAAAAAGATGAGAAGACTTAATGTTTTGTTTTTTGCCCTGGTGGCCGTACTGCTCACCGCGGTTCCGGCTTTCGCGGAGGGTCCGGCGACCGCGGTAGCTGACAATAATCCCGGCTTGAAAGCGATCGCCGCTGGCGTTGGCTTCGCCATCGCGGTGGTAGGCGGAGCACTGGGCCAGTCCCGCATCGGTGCGGCGGCGGTTGAGGGTGCGGCGCGTAATCCGGGTGCTGCCGGTCGTATTCAGACCATGATGATTCTGGGTCTGGCGCTGATCGAGTCGCTGGTCCTATTTGCGCTCCTGGTTGTATTCGCCAAGATCAACTAGCCCCCAGGTAAACGCAATCAGCATGATGCGAGCGAGGCTCACTGCTTCGCTCGCATCTTCTTTTTAGACTGGTTTACGGTTGCTTTTTTTCTAACGCATGCTGTTTAGCTTGCGCCCACGCTGAATGCCCTATCAACGAGGCAAACCCCGCGTCCCCGGCGGGACAGCCCTGATGGGGTGGCCTTACAGTTTGCGTTAGAAACTAGGACGCCATCGATTTTGTGTGGTGTCTGGTTTTTAGCGCTGCTTTGCCTCTCCTCAAAGCAGTGTGATACGCTCGCGTTCTCCCGAGCCACAAGAAAGAGGCACAACCCGCCGATGAAAAAATGTCCGCGCTGCGGTGCAGAATATTCCGATACGACCACGCTTTGTCCTGCCGACGGATCTGGACTGGAAACAACCGGGGATCCGTTAGTCGGTGAAACACTGGCGGGAAAGTATCGCGTCGAAGAGCGTCTGAGCGTCGGCGGCATGGGCACGGTCTATCGAGGCACGCACATCCTGATGGACAAGAAGGTCGCGATTAAGGTGCTGCGCCCTTCGCTTGCCGCGGACGAAAAAATTGTCGCGCGCTTTTCGCGCGAGGCCCGGGCGGCCTCGAGAATTTCGCATCCGCACGCCTTGAGTGTAACGGATTTCGGCGAAGACGAAGGCGGCGTAGTTTTTCTGATCATGGAATTTCTGAACGGGCGGACGCTCAAAGAAGTGATCCGTCAGGATGGACCGCTGCCGCTCACGCGTGCGGTTGAGATCATGAGGCAGATAGGCAGCGCCCTCGATGCCGCTCATGCTGAAGGTGTGGTCCACCGCGATCTCAAGAGCGACAACATCATGTTGCTCACCACGACCGGCGCCGACTATGCAAAGGTCCTGGACTTTGGCATTGCAAAAATCAAGGAAGGCACGGGAGAACTGGATCCGGGTTTGACTTCGCCGGATTTGATTATCGGCACGCCGCAGTACATGTCGCCCGAGCAGTGTTCACAGTCCGAACAAATTGATTCGCGTTCCGACATTTATTCATTAGGCGTGATCTTGTTTGAAATGCTGGTGGGCCATGTTCCATTTGTTGGTGACTCGCCCACTTCCGTAATGCTCAAGCACCTTCAAGAGGTGCCTCCTTCGGTGCTCGATGAAAGAAAAGACCTGCCGGTTGGAGTGGAAACCGTAGTCAAGAGGGCCCTAGCCAAACGGAGAGATGATCGTTACCAGACCGCCGGAGCGCTGGTTGAAGATTTAGTAATTGCCGAGGGCAACGGACTGGTGCAGCCGGAGCTTGGCGATCGGAATATCAATCGAATCGTTGTTCCGACACACGAGCCTACCGGCGACGTTCCCGTCGAAGACGACGAGCAGACTCTGGTGCGACCACGTACGCCTGCGTATGTGCCCCCGGATCAACCTCCATCAGTTCTGCGGACACAACCGCCGCCACCGGCTTCCGGATTCAAGCCTTTGCAGATCATCATTCCGGCAGTAGCCGGCTTAGTCGTGGTATTCGCGGTGATTTGGGCTTTCACTCGCAATGCGCAGCCGGCGAATTCCAATCAACAGGGTCAGGTTCCTGGACTGTCTGCTGATCCAAACAGCCAGGCCGTGCAACCCACAGCGCCTCCGACAGGTCAGAACGAGCAGGGAATTCCCCTCGGTGGCGCCGTGAATCCCGCCTCGAATGCCAACACGAATGCGAACAACAACGCGAATGCCAACACCGCTGTTTCTCCGTCGCCGTCGGGAAGCGAGACCGCTAATGCAAACACCGCTAACGATAACAAAGCTGTAAACGGCAACAGCAATCGGCCGGCGGAATTGCCCTCACCCAAACACACGCCTGAACCGAGTCCGCAATCGGTCAATCCGCTGGTACCATCACCAACTTTGCCGCCGGTAACTCCAAAACCAACAAGCACTCTGCCACCAGTACCGCCGGCTGGCACTAATTGAAATTCTTAAACCGCCTCGTTTAGAAACCGGACTTGTCCGCCCGCTCGTCAGTTGGCAACTGGTTAAGCTTGCGATCAATGGTACTCGGAACAGCGTTTAGTCAAGGAAGCGCTTGTTACAGAACCGGGAGCGATACCGCTCCCGGTACTGACCTCATCCCTCAACTCGCACCTCTTCGAAGGCAATGAGGTCAGCACCACCATGCGGGTCGTGAGGTCCGTCGGATCGGCAGTATGAGGTCAGTACCACCACGCGGTAGCGGGTGGGTCTGCTCCCAACAAGATCGCTGGGCACAACCAGATCGTCTCGGCGTCATAGCTGCTCCATCACTTACCCACCCGCTAGGTACTGACTTCATGACACGGTAGTCGGAGTTTCCACACGGTCTCGGTAGCGATCGGATCCGACTCTCAATTCTTTTGAATTGGCTTTCTGATTGCTCTCCTAAACGGGAGTTCGGAATAAGGCAATAGCAGCACGTATCATTGCGACGAAGGCTGCATCCTCTTCCAGGCACAGCTCGATCTCCAGTACATAGCAGGGTAGCTCAAAAGAAAGCTCGCGCAGTTTTACGGCATCTTTTGCGGTCGTGATCAATGCCTTGGCTCCCGCGGCTTTCGCCTCTTGAATAATATTTTTGACATCGCGTTGGGCATATCGATGATGATCGGGAAACTCCGAAACAGCCACCACATCGTAACCCTGCTTTTGCAAAAGCGTTTTGAAGGATCGTTGGTTGCCAATGGCCGAGAAGGTCGCGACTTGCGTGCCGACTGCCAGTCCGCCAGGTTGGATAGAGTTCTTGTCGAGTTGACTTAGCGCCCTCACCCGCATACTTGAAATGAAAAGGGGACGGTCCCCAGTGACCTTCCGTATTTCCAATATTATTGAATCGAGATCCTCAACCTGGTCGGCGCGGGTAATCACTATGCAGTCAGCCCGTGACAACCCCCGACGACTTTCGCGCAGGCGCCCGCGTGGAAGCAAATGTCCGGCGCCCCACGGATTTGTCGCGTCGATTGTGGCCACATTGAGATTTCGCGCCAACTGGAGATGCTGGAAACCGTCATCAAGAATGAAGACTTCTGAACCAAGCTCGGCAATTGCCCACTGGCCGGCTGCGAAACGATTGGCGTCGCTGATCACAGCAGCAATGCCCAGCAGGTTCTCCGACAGCAGTCGGGGCTCGTCTCCGGCCGACCTCGCATTTGCCATTACGGTGTGTCCATCGGAAACGAGCACTCGTTGCTCAGGATTTTCTCGTCCGTATCCACGCGTCAGGATGCACACGTTGTGCCCGTCTGCCGCGGCGGTGCGCGCGATGAATTCAACCAGGGGAGTCTTGCCGGTACCTCCAGTCGTGATATTCCCAACACTTATGACGGGCGCTTTAAGCTCGGCGGTCTTCAGGATGCCGCGGCGATAGAGGGCCAGACGCGTCTCAGTGATAGCTCCATAGAGCGCCGCCATGGGGGCCAGAATGATTGAAGACTCCCTCGTCATCTGAGGTTCACTTGTCGCAATTGGTGACTGTCAGAGCTGTGCATTGTGGCAGTGCCGGCGGGAACCTACGACCCAATTTTCAGCATGGTCTTGAGAATTTGCATGGTCCGTGCCGTTGCTCCTCGATTCTCTTCGACCAAGATAGCGGCGCGCACTGCCAGTTCCCGTCTTCGTTCCGGATCGCGCAACAGTTTCGCACAAACATCGGACAACAGGGAGACCATCTCATTATCATTTGCCGGTGTGATCTGAATGAGGGCGCCTTTGGCGGTAAACGTTCTGACGATCTCATCAAAATTCTGGGTGTATGGTCCGGTCACGATGGCGGCACCGGCCGCCGCCGGCTCCAGAACGTTATGACCTCCAATCGGGGCAATGCTGCCGCCTACAAAAACCAACGAAGCCAGAGGGAAAAGCGATTTCAACTCACCGATTGAGTCGAGCAGGATCACATCCACTTCATTATCCGCAGGAGCGGGCGCCGCCGAACGGAGACACCAGGAAAGATTGGATCCGTCCAGGAGGCCGGCCACTATGGCAAAACGTTCGGGATGACGAGGAGCAATAATCAGGCGAAGTGTCGCCAGGTCCATGCTCGAACGCAAACAATTGAAAACTTCCAGGACAATCCGCTCTTCCGGTTCGTGAGTACTAGCCGCCAGCAGGACGAGTTGACCATCTCCAAGCTGAAAGCGCGCCGCTAATTCTTTGGTTAACGAGTTCGTCTGATCCGTCGTGCCGGCGTCAAACTTCATATTGCCTGAAACCAGAACTCGCTCGGACTGCAAACCGAGAGAGCGCAGGCGAGCGGCGTCAGCTTCCGTCTGCATCACCGCAAGGTCCAGACAGTCAAGCACCCTGGCAATGAAGCGACGGACTAATTTGTAACGCTTGAATGACCGTTCAGACAGCCGGCCGTTGACTATGGCAATCGGTGTTGCCTGTTCGCGACACTCAAACAGAAAATTAGGCCACAATTCTGTCTCCATGATCAGCACCAGCGCTGGCCTTACGTTTCTCAGGACGCGCCGCACGGTCCAACGCCAATCAAGGGGAAAATAAAAGACCTTCCCGCCTTCATTTTGAAAGAGTTCACGGG
This sequence comes from Acidobacteriota bacterium, assembly GCA_025463135.1. Lineage (GTDB taxonomy): Bacteria > Acidobacteriota > Blastocatellia > Pyrinomonadales > Pyrinomonadaceae > JAOAPY01. The sequence goes on along the minus strand of JAOAPY010000048.1, from coordinate 185,602 downwards.
CTAGACGCTGACCGGTGACAGTGACGGTCGAAACAGCGATTGAGTAATTGGGAAACTCGCGGCGAAGTGCCTGGAAGAGTGGGCGTGCGGCCTGAACTTCGCCTACCGAAACGCAGTGAAGCCAGATTACAGGTCGATGGTGGTCGAATTCTTCAAGGTTGCCCAGACGCTCGCCCAGTCCGGAAATGTACTTTCCATGTCGCCACGCATCCAGCAGGAGCCTGGGAAGCATCAGCACAAACCCAAGCCCGAGCAGAAGGCTATAGATTAAGTACATAGAGAGACGGATACATAGACAAGCGAGGATCGGTTACCGCTATTTAGCGCGTTCGATGTAGCGGCCCTCGCTGGGGTCGACACGAATTCGATCACCCTCGTTTACGAATGGCGGGACCTGGATGGTCACTCCATTCTCCAGGGTGGCAGGTTTGTTGACGTTCGAAACTGTGGCGCCTTTCATCGGAGGTTCAGTCTGGACCACCGTCAATTCCATTGAAGGAGGTAAGTCGATGCCGATGGGTGCTCCTTCATAAAACTCTGTCTGAAGTTTGAGACCGGGTGAAAGCCATTGCGTAGCATCGCCTAATTCATCCTCACTCAGCTCTATCTGTTCGTAGTTCTCGGTATTCATGAAATGATGATGCGAACCATCCGAATAGAGATACTCCATTTCATGTTGTTCCAGAGAGGCACGCTCAATCGTATCAGCCGAGCGAAAACGATGCTCAAACGATGCGCCGGTGCGGATATTCCGCAGTTTTGTTTGCACCATCGCGCGCAGATTTCCGGGAGTGTGATGACGGAACTCTACTACTTTGCAAGGTGCGCCTTCGAATACTATCACCATCCCGCGCCGGATCTGGGTTGCAGAAATTGCCATAATAAGAATCGATCTCCGCTGGTATTTTTGATTGTGTACTAAGGACGCCCGCAGAGGCTGTCGGAAAACCCGTTAGTCTAGCGATTTGCGCCGAACCTTGTCCAGCGGACGACGCAGGGCGTGGGGTGTCGGGATGGTTGCGGGCTCAGCATCTGCGATACGACACCTAACCCCTACACCCTCCACTAAAAAGGACGGCCCGCACCGGAAACTTGATGGTTCCCGATGCGGGCCGCCTTTTTTGAGGAGCCCATCTACCTCGTTTGCTTAAACGTTCCTGAAATAATTAAGTTCCCAAAGTCGATGTTGCTTCTTCGCATGTAGTTGACGTAAACAACTTCAAGCCGCTCGTGCGCGTGAAGTACGGCGCTGTCGAGCGACGCGTTCGAGCCAGCGTTGCGCCTCATCGTAATGGGGAAAGCGGCGCTCGTCCGAACGAAAAGCGCCGGTGTGGTAATAGCGCCGGCCATTCATTACCCGCGCCGGATGCTTAATGTGGAGCATCTCGTGGTACATGATGTATTCAGTGAACCACTCAGGCACCTCAGGGGAATCAAGCGTTTTACTAATTGTGATCGTCTCGTAAACCCGATCGTGATGTCCGAGTATGCGGCGCGTGCGTCGTTGCGACCAGGTAAGCGTCGGCGTCGGCAGCTCGCCCTGGAAGTAGCGACGATTCAAACGCGCAAACATGCGGTCGAGATCGTACACGCTCCCCTGCGCCGAGGACACCATCTTTCGCCCGCGTCGTCGTCGAGCTATGTCGGATGCTCGCTGGATCTCCGGCTTCAACGAATACTCTCGGTACAATTTTTCATGAGCCGCAGGTATCCGCTTTGAAAGCAACCTCGCCACCAAAACAAAAGCCAGCGCCCGTTGCACGTCTGCCGGGCTGTCCCTGCAAATGTCTGACAGGCGTACATAGGCGCGGCCTGAACGTAATCTGATCGTGTGATGCAAGCCGGCATAAGGATAGAAGCGAACCTCGACCGGCGGGATCGGTCGCGTCCCTCCCAGAAGGCGGAAGGCTTCAGTAAACAATTTCTCCAGATCAGAATTCACTTGGCTTCACTCATCTACATGTCTGCGATCTCTATTGGACTGGATTTCAGAATCTTCGGAAAGCGATCTGATTGCCGTGGCCAAACTGTCAGGTGAATCTTAAGGACGCGCCATGGTCTGAGTCAATTGTTCTCCGTCAGCTACCCGTAAGTCATTGAATTGAAAGGGAATGCGAGCTCAATGCCAAGTGGCCACAGCTGATGCATTATAGGGCATGGTCCAAAGCCGTTTCCTGTGAACAGTTAGCCGGTTTTTGGCGCGGGCGCCAAGCCATTCTGGAATACCGAGATCAAAGCGCAGCGAGTTGGCAGGCGCGAGGATGAACTGTTTGCAGCCCTCTTCATCAATACCTTATACTGCGACCTGCCCTAGTGGTGGAGATTGGCGAGCAATTTACGCTTATCAACTCGCCGGTCGGCAGACAAGGACGAGCCCCGAAGCTCCCACTTTCATCTAATGCCCCGTCGCGTTTCGACTTCAAATACCGCGGAAAAGAACGTCCCTGATGCCCGAGGTCAGGCTGTTCTGGCTGCGATTATCAAGGAACACCTCGTCACTGGCGAGGCGGTCGGGTCGCGCGTGCTTTCTGACCGTTTTGAGCATGCCACCGGCTGGAGTTCAGCTACCATTCGCAATGTGATGTCGGCGCTTGAGGAGTCGGGACTGGTTGAACAACCCCATACTTCGGCGGGTCGCATACCGACTGACAAGGGATATCGGTATTACGTGGATAACATGATGGGCGAGGCGCGGCTTTCAGAGACAGACCTGAAGGCAATTGACGACCTTGTTTATGCGGGCGTCCTCGATGCGGGAGCCGGGCCAGACCGATTAATGGAGAGAGCTTCGCACGCGCTGTCTGCCCTGTCAGACAACGTCGGTATAGTAATCTCTCCTTCATTGGCTGAGAATCGTCTCAAGCATATCGAGTTTGTGCAGTTAGCTGACAAGCGGATACTGGTTGTCCTGGTGTCGTCATCCAACATCATCCACAACAAGATAATTCGCATCGACGAAGCACTGGCGCAGGACGAACTGGATCGCACCGCGCGCTATCTCAACACAGAGTTTTCAGGAAAGAGCCTGATGACCATTCGGGCAAAGATCCTGGAACTCATGGGCGAAGAAAAAGCGCTTTACGATCGCTTACTGCGCAATGCCATCTTGTTGTGCGATATGAGCCTCGAGGGAGAGGGGGTTGAAAGTCCCAACGTTTATGTCGATGGCGCCTCGAATATTCTGGCCAAGACGGATTTTGTCGATATCGAGCGGATGCGCGAATTGTTTCGGACTTTCGAAGAAAAGTCCCGCTTGATCAGGATTTTGAATGAATGCATATCCAGGGATCCTGCGGCTCCCGGCAATGTGCATATCGTAATCGGCCGCGAACATCTGGCGCCATCAATGCAAAACTGCGCCTTGATCACTGCACCGTATCGAGTTCGCTGCGATGAAGGCGTCGGCACGATTGGCGTGGTGGGGCCAATGAGAATTGAGTATTCACGAATGATGGCTATGGTAAACTACATGGCCCGGCTGATTGAACGCCGGCTTACTGAAGAGGCAACGCTTTAGGATTCTTTCCGGATCTGACCCCTGAACCGCAAGAGCCACCGCGAAACTACACAAAATCGATGACGTCAGAAAAAAAAGAGAGACGATGGGGGCGCATCCCGATCCGCTTTTCGGAATCGTCCGGAGAGGAAGCTGCATCAGCACCCGCGGATGACACTTCGTTTACCGGCGATCCGGATTCCGGGAGAGCTGACTCGGTTGATGATGTCCTCGACAGCGTCGCCCAAGCCGACGAGATTGACACCGGGAGCTTATCCGGGTGGGAGGCTGACCGGGACCCGCGGGACCGGGTAGGCAACGAAGCGTCTGGACCCGTATTCGCGGAGCTACTGGCAACGCGCGCCGAACTAAAGAGGAAGGAAGCGGAAGTAAACGATTTGCGGGACAAGTTCGCGCGCCGGCAGGCGGACTTTGAGAATTTTCGCAAACGCGTTGAGCGCGAGCGGTCGGAAACCTACAATCGAGCGACCGCTGAGCTGGTGACGAAGCTGCTGCCGGTGCTCGATAACCTGGGCCGCGCCCTCGTTACCGAGGCTTCAAAGGAAGCGAGCGAATCCGATGAGTTTCGGCATTTTCTCAGTGGAGTCGATTTGATTTACAAGCAATTGGGCGGCTTGCTGGAAACGCTTGGAGTAAAGACGGTGCCGTCGGTAGGGCAACCTTTCGACCCGCACGTTCACGAAGCTGTCGTCACCGAAGAGACGGACGAGCACGAACCCGATACTGTGCTGCAGGAAATTGTTCGAGGCTATCGCCTTGGCGACAAATTGTTGCGTCCCGCATTGGTAAAGGTGGCGGTAAAAAAGTAGAGGTTGTGATGTTCATTCATCCGGCCACAATTCAAAAAGTTGACCTTAAGGATTCATGGGAAAAGCGATAGGCATAGACCTGGGAACGACTAATTGCTGCGTTTGCGTTTTGGAAGGCGGCGCGGTGCAGATCGTTCCTAACAAGGAAGGCGGCCGCACGACTCCGAGCGTGGTCGGATTCACCGATAAGGGTGAGCGTTTGGTAGGCCAGATCGCCAAACGGCAGGCCGTTACCAACGCCTCGAATACCGTCTATGCGGTCAAGCGCCTGATTGGTCGCAAATTCAATTCTCCTGAAGTGGAGCGCACCCGCGAGACCTCTGCCTTTGAGATCGTGGACTCGCCCAATGGCGATGCGCGTGTGCGTGTACAGGGACGGAGTTACAGCCCGCCTGAATTGTCAGGAATTGTCTTGCAGCGTTTGAAAGCGGCCGCCGAAGATTTTCTGGGAGAGCCGGTCACCGATGCCATCATCACCGTACCCGCTTACTTTGACGATTCACAGCGACAAGCGACCAAAGATGCCGGCAAAATTGCAGGACTTAAAGTTGAACGAATAATCAATGAGCCCACTGCGGCGGCCCTGGCTTACGGCCTGGGTAAATCCGGGATGGAACGTATCGCGGTCTACGATCTGGGTGGTGGAACGTTCGATATTTCGATCCTCGAAATGAACGACGGTGTTTTTGAAGTACTCTCGACTTCGGGCAACACGTTCCTCGGTGGCGAAGATCTTGACGAGCGAATCATGAACTGGATGGCTGACCAGTTCTTCACCGACGCGGGTATCGATCTACGCCAGGATCGCCTGGCGTTACAACGGCTAAAGGAAGTCGCGGAACGCGCCAAATGCGAACTCTCGTCCGCGACCGAGACGACTATTAACCTGCCGTTCATAGCCGCCGATGCGAGTGGCCCGAAGCATTTTAACAAGACATTATCTCGCGACCAGTTCGAAGCCCTGGTAGGTGATCTGATTACGCAGACGATTGAGCCCTGCCGGCAAGCATTGAAGGACGCCAAGCTGCAACCCAACGACATCGATAAAGTGATCCTGGTGGGTGGACAGACCCGTTCGCCGATTGTTGAGCGCACGGTCGCGGAGATTTTTGGCAAAAAGCCTTCGGCTGAAATCAATCCCGATGAAGTGGTGGCGATGGGGGCGGCCATCCAGGGTGGAGTGCTCACCGGCGAAGTTAAGGACATTGTGCTGCTGGATGTGCTGCCGCTGAGCCTGGGACTGGAGACGCGCGGCGGTTTGTTTACTAAAATCATCGAGCGCAATTCAACCATCCCCCTGCGCAACAGCCTGACTTTCACCACGGTCGTCGATAACCAGTCATCAGTTGAGATTCACATACTTCAAGGCGAACGCGATTTAGCTGAAGGCAACCGCTCGCTGGGCAGATTTGAGCTCGTGGGAATTCCTCCGAACCCCCGGGGCGTTCCTCAGATCGAAGTCTCTTTTGAAGTCGATGCCAACGGCATTGTTTCAGTTTCGGCGCAGGACAAGGCCACGGGCCGCGCTCAACAGATGAGGATAACTCCCAGTTCCGGCTTGCCTCCGGACGAGATTGACCGGCTAATCAAGGACGCGGAAGAGTCGGCGGAAACCGACCGCCAGACAAAAGAAGCAGTTGTCCTGCGGAACAAGCTCGAGACCCTGTTGCGCAACACGCAAAAGTCCTTCACGAAGTTCGGCGGATTGCTCTCGAGCAACGATCAAAAAATCGCCGAAGGTGTTTTTACCGAAAGCGAGGTTGCCGTACACCAGAATAGTCTTCAGGAGATCACCGCGGTCCTCGGAAAACTTGAACGCGTAGCGGCTGAACTCACCATGGCGATGATGAAACCGGAAAATGAGGATGCGACCTCTGAAGTGGGAGAAAAGAGTTAAGGCCGAGTTTCACGGTTATTTGTGAGTCCGTTTAGAGAGCGGACTTGTCCGCGTTGCGCGCCGGCAGCAATTCCAATGTCAAAACCGGCGCACAAGTGCGCTCTCTAATCGAGAATTGCTAGGAAGAAATATTTACCAGAGAGAAAGGTTCATAAGAATTCAGGAATGAGCAAGCGAGACTATTATGAAGTTCTGGGCGTGAGTCGTACGGCGACGGACCAGGAAATTAAAAGCGCTTACCGCGGATTGGCCAGGCGCCACCATCCGGACGTGAATCAAACCGACGAAGGCGCTGAAGCAAAATTCAAGGAAGTGGCCGAGGCTTATGCTGTCCTTTCAGACGGAGAGCAACGCCGGCGGTACGATCGTTTCGGTCATGCGGGCGTCGCGAGCAGCGCGGGGGCCAGTTGGGGCGCGCCAGGCTTTGGTGGTATCGAAGACATTCTCGGCGATCTGTTTGGCTTCGGCGACGTCTTTGGCGGGGCCCGTTCCGGCGCGCGCCGTTCAACGGCGCAGCGCGGTGCGGACCTCCGATACGATCTGGAAATTACACTTGAAGAAGCCGCTGCCGGGATGACGGCGCAGTTGCGCATCCCGCGATTGGAAAGCTGCGAAAAGTGTAAGGGCGTTGGCGCTGCTCCGGGTACTAATCCGGAGAATTGTCAGACCTGTGGCGCCACCGGCCAGGTGCGCTATCAGCAGGGCTTCTTCTCCGTAGCCAGAACCTGCCATGTCTGTCGGGGCGCCGGCCGAGTGATCGGCACACCGTGTGAAGATTGCAAGGGGGCCGGTCGCATCGAACGTGAAAAGTCGTTGGAAGTGAAGATTCCCGCCGGCGTCGAGACTGGTTCTCGTATGCGCGTTCAGGGCGAAGGAGAGTCGGGTGCGAATAGTGGTCCCGCGGGCGACCTTTATGTTGTGATTCATGTCGCCGAGCACGAACAATTCGAACGGCAGGGCGGCAATCTCTACTCTTCTGTTCCGATCACTTTTGCGCAGGCCGCGCTGGGAGCAGAGATTGCGGTTAAGACTCTCGATAGTGAACAGTCTCTGAAGATTCCCGTGGGCACGCAAACCGGCACGGTGTTTCGCGTGAAAGGGCAGGGCATGCCGGTGCTTGGCGGTCGCGGCAAAGGCGACCTCTTCGTCGCCGTTACGGTTGTTACACCTACGAGTCTGACTCGGGAGCAACGGCGATTGCTGGAGCAACTGGCGAATGTCGAGAACAAGGATCTGGAAGACAAGGGTCTGGTGGATAAGGTGCGCGATATTTTCGGCTGAACGCGTAACTCGTAACGCAAACTGTTAGTTTGCGTAGTCGCGCTGGCATTCAACCTCAATCGCAAGCTAACAGCTTGTTTCACAGCGCGGAGTAGCTATGAAGTATTTCCCCCGATTTGGCTCACGCCTCTTTCTCATCGCGATCCTGATCATTGCCGGTGCCTTCACAGTCTCCGCCCAGGACGGCATGGAGCGCTGGCAGAGTTTTGACTTCGCGAAATCCGCGCTGACGGCTGCCGATATCGCGAGCGTCCCGTTGGATAATCTTAAGCTATTGCGCGGGATGGTATTTGGCAGGCATGGCCGCATTTTCAAAGACGCCGAAATCAAGAACTACCTGGAATCGCAGGACTGGTTTAAGACCAATCCAAACTTCAGTAATGACGATCTGAATAGCGTCGAACGTCGCAACCTGGATGTTATTCGCGATGCCGAAGCGAGTAAGCACGCCACCGTGCAGCCCGGCGATATGCGCTTCTGGAGAACGCGAATGCTGACTGTGAAAAAGCTCGGCACGCACAGTGGGGCTGAATGGCTGGTGCTGCGTTCTGAAGTTGAAGCCATCCACGGCAAGCGATTTGAAGAACCGTGGCTGCAAAAATATTTCGACGAACGGTATTGGTATAAACCGAATGATCAATTCAAGCCAAAGCTGCTTTCGGCGCTCGAACAAAAGAACCTGTTGATACTTGCCGACGCGCAAAAGCGATCACGCAAGATCGCACTGGCGCCTGGCGACATGGAGCTTTTTGAAAATAAACCGATCTCGGTTCCCATGCTGCACGGCTTGAGTCTCAATGAGCTTCGCTTGCTGCGAAATGAAGTGTATGCACGTCACGGGCGCCAATTTCAGGCGCCCTGGCTGTCACAGTATTTCTTCAGCCAGCCCTGGTACGTTCCTGACGACAATTTCAAGGACGACGAACTATCCGGCTTTGATAAACAGAACGTGGAAACGATCGTCGCTTATGAAAACAAGATCCACGATGATCTTGGTCGCAAGGTAATCACGCGCAGCTTGCTCGACGGCTTGTTTGTTGAAGATGCTGCCAAGATGCGGCAGGAAATCTATGCGCGTCGTGGAAAGGTTTTCACCAAAGAACCCTGGTTTCAGACTTACTTTGCCAGCTTTGCCTGGTACAAAGCCAACCCAACTTTTGCCGATGCGCAGTTGAGCGCGGTGGAAAAGCAAAACATCGCCACCATCGCGGCTTATGAAAAAAAGGCCAAAAGCGCGATGGACGTCATCGAAGGTTGATAAGGCCACACCGGGTCTCGCGGGCCGAGACCAAACCAAATTCAAAATCCAGTCAGAAACAAGCTGAGGGCTGACCAGCTAAGGGGCTAGTTCCTCCAAAAGGCCGCCCCAAAAAATTGACAGTTGTTAAGGCCCAGTCTACCCTGACTTTGCTCTTAACAGCTTAATTACGCCTGTCCCGGGCAACTCAAGCCCTGCTCCGGTCTTTGGACGTGCCGACGTTTGACTATTGGTGAGATCAAAATGCCCCCTCATTTTTTCCTAAGCTATGCGCGAGCTGACAGCAGTCCTCTGGTGAAGAAGTTTTTTGAAGATCTCTGCGATACCATCCGGATCACAGCCGGCCTGCCACGTAGCGAAATAGTTGGTTTTTACGAAGAGATAAGATCGCGCCCGGCATGGGATGCCCGGTCGAGCGATGCCTTGCAAACCAGTCGCGCGCTGGTATCCCTGCTCTCGCCTGCTTATTTTCATGATGAGCAGGCCGGCAGGGAGTGGCAGATCTTTGAAATGCGTAAGAGCCAGCCTGCTGCACTGGAAGGAACTCTGGCGCTCGGTTTGGCAGAAGTCATTACTCCGGTCTCCTGGATGCCCTGGCACGGTCCTGTCCCCAGAGTCATCAGCGAAATGCTCGCTAATCCGGATCACATCTATCAGCAACGAACGGTCCTCACCATGTTGAAGGCGTCGGGCCAGTTCTTAGGCGAATACGCCCACTTCGTAAAGACCCTGGCTAATCAAATTCTGGAGATGGCGGCTAACGCCACTCTTCCTCGTTTGGATTCGTTGCCGCCGGCACACGAAGTCTCCAATCCATTTCACCTGTGGGAGGGGCCGGCAACTGAAACATCCAACGAGGACGACAAACGAAATCGGTGTCGGTTCGACGATAACTTCATAAAGACTTTGGCAGAGCATATCAACCTGACTAGCGGGAGGGTCCCTCCCGAACAAGCCAGTTCGTCGGTGGACGTCACACCCGCCCGGGCTTTTAATGAGTATAACGAGCCGGACATACTCGCAGTAGATAATGCACCACCTGACAAACTGCGCGTCTTCATCATTGACGACGATGAACAGGTCAACAAGCTCCTGGCAGGTTCTTTGCCCCTGGCCGATTTTGATGTCGAAGCCTTCACTGAGGCTGAAAAAGCTTCCGATAAACTCTACGGAGATGATCGGTCGCGGAGTGCGCCTGATTTATTTGTGGTTGACCTGCACCTGAAGGGTGGGAAGATGCAGGGACTTGAACTCATTAAGAAGCTCACTGATCAAATGGTTCCCTCTTCAATAATAGCGATCTCGGGTACAGAAGGAGACCTGGAACAAGCCATAAAAGCCGGCGCCGTCGGTATTGGCAAACCACCAAATTATTTTAAGCTGGTGGAAAAGATGAGAAAATTGGCGACCTTTGGAAGAAAGCGCCGACTTCGCAAAAGAGGTTCCGTAGATTCTTCACGTCATTACAGACCTGTCTTTCTGAGCTTTTCAAATGATCATAGACGACTGGCAACCGGCCTGAAATCTCAAATTGAGTCAGAGGCCATTGGTGTTTGGTATTCCTGGGACGTTATGGGTCGAGACGAAGAAGCCTGGCAACCCCACGTAATCTCTGGTATCGACCATGCCAACATCTTCCTGGCGCTCATTACACAGGGCTTCCTGCAGTCGAATAATTGTTTGGCCGAACTGGAACGCTTTCGCCGCCGCAGAACGGGAAAGCCTTCGGATCCATTACTATTGCCTGTGCTCTATAGTTCGTCCGGCTCCTCGGATGCTTTACGCAATGACGAGCGCATCAAGTCGATACTCGATGGTTACAAGGATGATTGTCTCGATCTGTCAGGGAATGGTTTTTTGAACGGTCTGCAGGTCATTGAGGGTCGAATTCAGAAAAGAATCCAGCAACCGCGCGCCTGATGGCCCATCGGTTCGTCGCGTGCTCCTCAGCGACGTCTTCATAGCTTGTATCGCACGCCGGCTCGCCTTAGCTCTGCATCTTCAACCTCGATATTTTGTAGTCTCAAGGTGACGTCGGCGTTCAAGTCCAGACCAGCGCGCTCGCCTGCCAGCAACTTCACTGTGCCGGCGGCCGCGATCATCGCCGCGTTGTCGGTGGATAGTTGTGGTGAAGGGAAGTAGACGGGAAGACCGAGTCGTGTCGCCGCCGCGCGGGACGCATCTCTCAACGCGCCATTGCAGGCCACTCCTCCGGCCACGATCAAAGTCTTCGGAGCATACTCTTCAGCCAAACGTTCCATCGTGCCCACCAGTGAACGCACCACAATACTCTGGAAGCTGGCGGCCAGATCTTTGATCGCCTGCGAAGGTTCCTCGCCGTTGGTCAACGGTTGCAAGCCGGACTCGCGCACGTACTTTGTCACTGCTGTTTTCAAACCGCTAAAGCTGAAGTCCGGCCGCCCATCGCCCATGCGTGGCAACGAAAACTTTACGGCGAGCGGATTTCCCTGGCGTGCCAATCGCTCAATGACTGGACCACCCGGATAACCCAGGCCCAGCAGCTTGGCGACTTTATCGAACGCTTCACCAGCCGCATCGTCGCGCGTACGCGCCACGACTTTATATTTGCCGGCCTCGGGCACAAAGAAAAGATTTGTGTGACCACCGGAAACGATTAAGGCCAGGGCGGGGTGTTCGATGGGTGGATTTTCAAATGCGACCGAATAGACATGGCCCTCGATGTGATTCACTCCCACGAGTGGCTTGTCGAGCGCAAAGGCCATCGCCTTGGCATAAGAGACGCCAACCAATAGCGAGCCCACCAATCCCGGACCAATGGTAACGGCAATACCATCCAGTTCGTCCTGGGATACATTCGCCTGTGTGAAAGCTTCGCTGACAATGGATACGATTTTGTCCAGATGTTCGCGTGAGGCGATCTCAGGCACGACACCGCCAAAGCGTTTGTGAGTTTCGATCTGTGAAGCTATGACGGACGAAAGGATCTCGCGCCCCTCGCGCACAATCGCGGCCGCGGTTTCATCACAAGACGTTTCGATTCCAAGTACCAGCATGTTGATGTTAATCTTACTAAAAACAAACAACCTTTGCGCGTAGGTAGGGGCGGACCTGCGTGTCCGCTCGCATCGAAAATTCTAAACGCCCGGGGCGGACACACAGATCCGCGCCTACCTTTCCTTCTGCTCGTAAAAACTCAACGCCGAATCGCCTTGTTTCAGGACTCGCTGCCGCGTGAGGTTGCCGATCTCGTCCGGCAGTACATTCTTGTGAAAGTGCTCGACTATCAGCAGAGCGCCGGGACTCACCAGCTCCGACGCAAAACCACTCACAGCGTCCAGCACAGGGAGATAGTCATCGGCATACGGCGGATCGAAGTAAACAACTTCCCAGGCCTGGACCTTGCGCTTAACTGCCTTACGTAGGAACTCCAATGCGTCAGAGGTCACCACCGCCACCGCATCTTCGGGTACGCGACAAAGATCGAGATTGGCTTCGATCAACCGGCACATCAGACGCGAGCGATCGACAAACGTTGCATGTGCTGCGCCGCGCGACAGCGCCTCGATTCCCACCGCCCCCGACCCTGCGCAAAGATCCAGAAACCGCACGCCCCGAATCCGCGGCGCAATAACGTTGAACAACGTCTCGCGCAGATGATCCGAAGTCGGCCGAGTGTCGAGCGATGGCGGACTCTTTAAATTACGACCGCGATATTGTCCGGCTATTATTCGCACTTTGATTACCGGGCGTTCAGACTGCCGTTTTCCAGTGGGGTTGTTGCGAATCGTGAAGAAAGGTCGACCAAAGAGTGCACCCTAAACACAGCAGTCTTTTGTTAGGAAGGGAGATGATCTCGGGAAGGAGCAATCGCTTAATAGATGAAGAAAAGACACTGCCCGCCTATTTGGGGTGAAGGCGATTCCGGGAATAGACATCATCTGGGTTTGAATAACGATTCAGCGCTAAGTCACGACCTCGGCCCACACGATGTCTAATTCCCGGTACCCGGATTTATCAGAACGCGCAGCCGTAAGCTTTCATCGAAGTTTTGGCGGTTTCCAACTGAGTCTTGCACACTTGCACGAGAGTCGGCTTTGTTTGGGGATTTGCAGCCAGATCGTGCCACTGCTTGCGCCACGACGCCAAACCGGCGTTGAATTGCGGGCGCATCGTTGCGGGGACTTTGTTGTTTACGCAGTTCTCATATGCTTCGATGAACGCGTCACACTCGGCGACGCCAACCTTTCCAGCAGTCGTGCTCGCCGTCGCTGCGCCCGACGGGGTTGAAGCCGCCGGAGCCTTTGTTGCCGGAGTTGCGCTGCTCGTTGGTGTAGTCGTTTCAGTCTTGCTGCAAGCCAATAAGAACATACTCAGCAGACAGCACGTTATCAGGATTGTCTTGATCATGTCGGGTCCTCCAGAAATTGCGATTGGGGTCTAAATCGCAAAGAAGAGCAAAAGAAATAGATAGAGCTGCGGCATGATACACGAGAAAGCCAGGGATCATCCAACAGCCGCAAGGCCAAAGCGCGGATCCTCACGAACGCGCTGGATCATTCTCTTTGTATCGACTGATTTCTCGCGCTTGCTTAAGTAGAGCTCGGCTTCCTTTCGCGCCAACTCCAGGATCTGCATATCCCTAAACAGATTGCCGACGCGAAATTCAGGCAGGCCTGATTGCCTTGTGCCCAGCAATTCACCGGCGCCGCGCAATTCCATGTCTTTTTCGGCGATGATAAACCCATCCGTGGTCTTTTCCATGATGCCCAGCCGCTCTTCGGCGACGCTGGTCCTCTTCTCAGAGCTCAAGAGCAGGCAATAACTCTTTTCTGCACCCCTGCCGACCCGGCCGCGGAGTTGATGAAGCTGCGAAAGGCCGAAGCGCTCCGCGTGCTCGACGATCATTACCGACGCATTGGGAACATCGACGCCTACCTCAATCACGGTGGTCGAAACCAGGATTCTTATCTCCCCGGTTACGAAGCGACGCATGACGTCCTCTTTATCAGCCGGTTTCAGACGACCATGGACCAGGCCGATACTCAGTCCTGGAAATACTTTGTCGCGCAGATATTCATATCGTTGGGTCGCATCCTTCAGGTCGATTTTCTCTGACTCTTCCACCAGGGGATAGACAACATAAATCTGGCGCCCGGCACGCAACTCTCTATCGATTACTTTCTTTACTTCTTTGCGATCGTCTGGGTTGTCTCCGAAGACCAAAGTCTCGACGGGCGTTCGACCCGGGGGCAGTTCGTCGATAATCGAAACATCCAGGTCGCCATAAACCGTCATGGCCAGCGAGCGTGGAATCGGCGTGGCGGTCATGACGAGGACATCCGGGTTCAAGCCGCGCGCGCGCAGTTCGGCGCGTTGCACGACGCCAAAGCGATGCTGTTCGTCAATGATCACCAGGCCCAGCTTCTGAAATGAAACGGCTTCCTGAATCAGCGCCTGGGTCCCGATGCAGGCGTGAATTTCTCCGGTGGCAAGGTCTGCATGAAGCCTGCGCTTCTCAGCACTCCGGACCGACCCGGTCAAAAGCTCAACGCGAAAAGGAGTCTTGGCGAGCAGTCGTTTGATGTTCCGGGCATGCTGTTCGGCGAGTATTTCGGTCGGCGCCATCAGGGCTGTTTGATAGCCGTTCTCCATCGCTGCCAGCATCGCGATCAGCGCGACAATTGTTTTGCCGCTGCCAACGTCGCCTTGTAACAGGCGATTCATCGGCGCGTCGGATTGCATGTCTTTGAAGATCTCGACAACCACACGACGTTGGGCGGCGGTGAGCTTGAAAGGAAGAACGGATCCTATGCGCAGTTTCATCGCCTGGTCGATCTTTATCGCGGCGCCCTTCGCTTCCTTGCGCCGCTGGCCCCGCTTCAATAACAAACCAAAGGCCAGCCAAAAGAAATCCTCAAAGATCAAGCGCAAGTGTGCCGGACTGCGCGCTTCCTCGTACTGGTCCAACGATGCCGTCTCAGGCGGAAAATGAATCTGATGAAAAGCTTTCGAGCGATCGACAAGAGCGAGCCTTCTTCTTAAGTCGGCCGGCAAAGTCTCTGCGAATGAGTCTTCCGGAAGTGAATGGAGCGTGGCATGAATTATTTCCCGCAGATGTTTGGGGCGCAGCTCGCCCAGCTTGCGATAAACCGGTACGCGCCGGCCCACATGGATCGCGGCCAGCGCCGGATCGCTTTGGAAATCCTGGGCAATTGAATCAGTGGAGTCGCCGTTCGCGGTTGCGGCCGCCACCTCTTGATTGCCTGATACTACGGGCAGCACCTCGATCTCATCCGGCTTATTAAGACGCAATGCAAACGTTGCGCGGCGCGGGTCCCATTCCCACTTGCCAAAGGCGACGAAGCGCACGCCGCGCTCGAAACGCCTGGTGTAGTTGGTAACGATCTGTTGAGCATGCGGGCCCGAAAGAAAAGTCCAGACAACGACCGGCCGGCCGGTGCGTTCAAGGTCGGTGGCGGAAATTTCAAAAATGAATAATCGCTGACGAAAGGAACGTTTGTTCCTGACCTGATATCCGCCGGCGAGCTTGACATAAAGTTCCAGCGACGCCTCCATGCCTTCCTGCAAATCGCTAATCCGCGCCAGGTTCGACCGGTCCTCATAGCGCATTGGCAGGTAGCCCAACAGGTCTTCGACATTGACTTCAGCCGCAGTCTTCCTGGTAGCAGTACCGCTTAACGCCTGAGCAAGTTTCGCCGACGTCTTTTGCCCCAGGCGAGCAATGCCATGCAGGTGAAGCTCGTTGACGGGAGTGTTGAGGGTTATCGGCGTCGACATTTCGCGCGATGATAGCACACTGAAAGTTCACCTTATTACCGCCGCCCGGGACCGTAGGGATCCTGCGTGCATGCTTCGCGTTAGCGACTGCTGCCCCTGAAACACCTCAACTTTTTTCTGCCTCTGACTCCGGCCGTCTGGCCCCTGTTCCATCGAGGTCACGCGGGCGAAAAGCATCCAACGTTATCTCCGGGACCAGCCGTTAATCTTCAATATTATTTCCAGCGAGACTCTGGTAAGCTTAGGCCTCACGATCAGAATGTAGTTTAGCTGGTCTCTCCGGACAGGAGTAACCCGAACTTGCGAGCGACGCTGAATGCCAAAGCGCCGGACGCCTGGAGCAGGTTGCTGATCCGGTTGAATCGTCCGGGGTCAGACCGCAAACTAACAGTTTGGTTTACTTTGTTCCGAACTCGCCAAAGAAGGGGATCGATAAACTATGCGACATGGAAAAATAATGCTGGTGTGCCTGCTGGTTGCTTTGTGTCTTGGTTCTGCTTGTGTCACGGGGACGCAGACCGGCAATGGAGGAGCGAAAAAGAAAAAGGGGCCGAACGAACCGGTGGTGATTGGCTTTTCCATGGACACGCTGAAGGAAGAACGTTGGCAGAAGGATAAGGAACTGGTAGAGAAACGCGCCAAAGAAGTTGGGGCGACGGTCAATATCCAGGTCGCCAATGGTGACGATAGTTTACAGATCAAGCAGGCCGAAAATTTGCTTACTCAGGGTGTCGACGTCCTGATCGTAGCTCCACATAACGGTGAAGTAGCCGCCTCAATCGTCGAAGCCGCCCACCGTCAGGGCGTGCCGGTCATTAGTTATGATCGCCTGATCAAGAATGCCGATGTCGATTTATACGTCTCGCATCAAGTCGTGAAGATGGGTGAGATGCAGGCGAAATACCTGCTCGACCACGTAGGCAAGAAACCCGCGAACTTTGTCATCGTCGGTGGCTCGCCAACTGATAACAACGCCCTATTGCTGCACAAGGGCCAGATGAACATTCTGCAACCGGCGGTCGCCCGCGGTGACGTGAAGATAGTCACTGATCAATACGCGAAAGAGTGGCAGGCCAGCGCTGCCTTGAACATCGTGGAAAATGCCTTGACCCAGGCCAATAACCAGGTCGATGCAGTGGTTGCCTCAAACGATGGCACGGCTCGCGGCGCTATTCAGGCACTTGAAGGCCAGAACCTGGCGGGAAAAGTGCTGGTGTCCGGCCAGGACGCGGATCTTGCTTCCTTGACTTTGATCGTGCTCGGCAAACAGACGATGACTGTTTACAAATCCATTCAGCCGTTGGCTAATGCGGCCGTGGATGCGGCGATCAAGTTTGCTCATGGCGAAAAGGTCGATACCGTTGACACCATCGACAACGGACGAAAGGCTGTGCCCTCGATCCTGTTGGAACCCGTTGCGGTCGATCGGAATAATCTGGTTAACACTGTCGTCAAGGATGGTTATCACACCCTGGCGGAAATCTGCGCCACCGTGCCGCCCGACAAATGTCCCAAGCCGTGAGGGGAAGGATGAAGAACAGGTCAGTACCACCTGCGTTAGCGGGGGGGGGTTGGCGGCGGGAAGCGGAAGGCGGAAGGCAGTAGGCAGAAGGCAGAAGGCAGGAGGTTTTGTAAGTTTCAGATCTCAAATCTGAGATCTGAGATCTGAGATTTGAGATTGGATGATCTGAGATCAGAGACTAGGAAAAAGAAAACCGCAAGAACAGCAAGAACCAAGAACAAAGGACCAAAGACCAAAGACCGAAGTCCAAAGACCAAAGTCCAAACACCAATGCCTCCATCAACCACCCCATTCCTCGAAATGCGCGGGATTACGAAGACCTTTCCGGGTGTTCGCGCTCTTGACGGAGTGTCCTTCGACCTACACCGCGGCGAACTGCATGCGCTCGTGGGCGAGAATGGCGCGGGTAAATCAACGCTGATGAAAATTCTCGGCGGCGTTTATCCGCATCCCCACTATGGGGGAGAGATAGTTATCGAAGGCCAGGTGCGCCAGTTTAGTGGCGTGCGCGATGCCGAGCGCGCCGGTATCGCAGTGATTTTTCAAGAGCTTTCGCTGATTAAGGAAATGAGCGTGGGTGAAAACATTTTTCTTGGTCGCGAACCGCGCAGCTTCGGCGTCATACGTTGGCAGGAGTTGTACCGCCGCGCGCAACAGTTGCTTGACGATGTTCACCTGGCAATCGATCCGCACACACCGATTCGTAGTCTTGGCATTGGCCAACAGCAGTTAGTGGAAATTGCCAAAGCTCTCTCGCACGAGGCGCGCATCCTGGTGCTCGACGAGCCCACCGCTGCGCTGACTGATGCGGAAGTCGCCACACTCTTTGGCATTCTCAAGAAATTGCGCGCGCGCGGCGTCGGCATGATCTACATTTCGCACAAGTTGGAGGAGGTTTTCACGATCAGCGATCGCATCACGGTTCTGCGTGACGGCCGCACCGTCGGTACCAATGCGACCATCGAGCTTGACGAAGCGCAGGTGATTTCTCGCATGGTAGGGCGCGAGGTCGGAGACATTTTCCCCGCAGTGGATCATGAACAGGGCGAGGTCGTGTTTGAGGTGCGTAACCTTAGTGTCGAAGATCCCGCCATCCCGGGAAAAAAGATCGTTAAAGATATAAGTTTCTCTGTCAGGCGTGGTGAGGTGCTGGGCATTGCCGGGTTGATGGGCGCGGGCCGCAGTGACTTATTGATGGGAGTTTTTGGCGCGCACGCGGGTCGCGTTTCCGGCGAGATCCTAATCGACGGAAAGCCGGCACGCATTACCAGTCCGGCGGATGCGATAAAGCAGGGCATCGGGTTTGTCACCGAAGACAGGAAACGTTTTGGCCTGGTATTGGACCAGAGCATTCTCAACAACATGACCCTCGCAGGCTTGAAGAGGATTTCCGGTCGCTTCGTTACCAGCCTGGGCGCGGAGTCGGCCGCGGGCGAGCGCTCAATGAAAGAGCTGCGCGTCAAGGCCAACTCTGTTTTTACAATCGCGAATACGCTGTCCGGCGGCAATCAGCAGAAGGTCGTATTGGCGAAGTGGTTATTGACCAACCCGCGCGTGCTGTTTCTTGACGAACCCACTCGCGGCATCGATGTGGGCGCCAAGCAGGAAATCTATGCGCTGATCAACCGCCTGGCAAAGAGTGGTTTGGCGATTGTGCTGGTTTCGTCGGAGCTGCCTGAAGTTCTGGGCCTGGCAGATCGCATCATGGTTCTGCACGAGGGGCGCTTGACCGGCGAGTTTCTGCGCGCGACCGCCACTCCTGAAAAGGTCATGGCGTGTGCTACCGGTCATAAACAACAGGCGGCGTAAACGAAAAAGTTAGCGGTTTCCAGTTTTTACGCCGAAGGCGTTCGACAATTGCAGCCCAGGGTTGCTTCAACCCTGGGTTTTCGTAGACACAAGCAAAGTGCAACGCTGAAAGCGTTGGCGAATCCTGAGAATGAAAAAAGCTGGCGAACTTTTTCAGAGTTCAGCTTCTATTGAGAATCCGATCCCAGGGTTGAAGCAACCCTGGGCTGCAATTGTCGAACGCCTTTGGCGTAAATAGCCGCGGCGCGCATTTTCATAAAACCTCAGTAGTCCAATGGGAGTTGAGGTTAACGTCAATAGCCTTGTGAGGGTTAAATGAGCCAGCAAGCAAACGAGCCCGCGATCGATCGCCCACCCACTAACGCCGATCTCACCACGACTGACGCATCCGTGGTGCGGCAAACGAAGATAGGAAACTTCAAAATCTCCACCGACGTGCTGCGCGCTTACACCATGGTCTTTGCCCTGATCGCGATCTGGGCCTTCTTTCACTATTCAACCGGACGCATCTTTTTTGAACCGCGCAACTTCTCGAATCTGATGCGACAGACGTCCGTCACCGGCGTACTTGCGGTGGGCATGTTGATGGTGATTGTCACCGGCAACATAGATCTCTCCGTGGGTTCGGTAGTGGGACTTGCCGGAGGCATCGCAGCGATTGCCCAGGGATGGCTTGGCTGGGGGTTGGCTCCTTCCCTGTTGGCAGGTATTGGCGCGGGTGTCTTAATCGGCGCCTTCCATGGATCGTTGGTCGCTTATGTAAACATTCCGGCCTTCATCGTGACGCTGGGCGGGTACCTTGCCTGGCGCGGGGTGATTTTGGGCTTAAGTAAAGGTGAGACGATTCCGCTAAGGTTGCAGGCCTTCAAATCCATTGGCCAGGACTATGTCGGGCCGATGGTTGGCTGGACATTGGCGGGGCTGGCAGTGCTCGCCGTGATCTGGATGAACGTGGCGCGCATCCGCGGCCGAAAGCAACACGGTTTAGGCGCGCTCGGCCTGGGCAAGACGATGGTTGGAATTTTGTTTCCATCTCTGGTGATCGTTGGCTTCATCTACATGATGAACTCCTATTCCGGAATCCCGATTCCAGTCTTGATATTGCTGGTCGTGGCCCTGGCCGGCGCATTCCTCACCCAGAACACCACGTTTGGTCGTTATCTCTATGCCATCGGCGGGAATCCTGATGCGGCACGACTGTCGGGAATAAGTTTGCGTAAACACGTGCTCGCGGTCTTTATGATCATGGGCGCGTTGACTGGTGTGGCCGCCATCATCTACACAGCGCGCGTTGGCAGCGCCTCGCCCGATGCAGGTGCATTGCTCGAACTCGACGCCATCGCAGCCTGTGTGATTGGCGGCACCAGTTTGATGGGCGGTCGCGGGACCGTGTTCGGTGCAATTCTGGGCGCGCTGATCATGGCCAGCCTGGATAACGGCATGTCCCTCAAAAATGTCGAACCGTACATGCAGAACATCATCAAAGGCGCGATCCTGGTGGCGGCCGTAGGTCTGGACATGGCGGGTAGAAAGCGTTCGTGAGGTCGTGAGGCGGCCGGGCATTCAGACAGTAACTACTGTCCTGCTTAAAGTGTCGCGCGACAAGAAGACCAAGGACGCTTTCGTACTGCAGGCGGCCACCCTGTCGTACAAGGTTAGATCTCAAATTGAAGATTGCAAATCAAATCGCAGATGACTGCATTAATTATCCACGGACACTTTTATCAACCACCGCGCGAAAACCCCTGGACCGGCATTATCGAAAGACAGCCTGGCGCCCATCCCTTTCATGATTGGAACGAGCGCATTCACGCTGAGTGCTATGGGCCAAACGCTTTTGTCCACAGAGGCACGCGTGCTGACGGGCTCGAAGAGGTAGTCAATAATTACGCGAATATCAGTTTTAATTTTGGACCCACGTTGTTGACCTGGCTTGAGTCGCAACACCCGGCAACCTATCAGCGTATTCTTGATGCCGATAAAGAGAGTGCCGCCGGAAGAGGTGGTCATGGCAACGCCATCGCCCAGGCGTATGGACATGCGATTCTGCCCCTCTGTAACGACCGCGATCAACTGACTCAGGTGTTATGGGGCATCGCCGATTTTCGTTTACGCTTCGGCCGTGAACCGGAAAGCCTGTGGCTGCCCGAAACCGCTTGTAACAATGCTACGCTCGACTCATTGATAGAGCAGGGAATGCGTTATGTCATTCTCGCGCCCGCCCAGGCCGGACGGTTTCGTAAGCCTGCAGGTACCTGGCAGGAGGTAAATGGCACCGGCATCGACACCAGTCGTCCTTATCGTTATGTACATCGACAGCAACCAGATCGGTCACTGGCGGTCTTTTTTTATGATGGTGCCCTGGCGCAGGCGATTGCCTTTGAAAACATTCTGCGCTCGAGCGAATTGCTGGTTGGCATGATTAAGCAGGCAGCCGAACGTGGTCCGCTGGTTAACGTTGCCACCGATGGTGAAACTTACGGCCATCATTTCAAGTTTGGAGATCTGGCGTTGGCCCATGCGCTGGAAATCGAAGCCGGCGATCAGGGGCTGCGGGTAACAAACTATGGTGAGTTTCTCGATCAGCAGCCTCCGGAGTGGGAGGTCGAGCTCAACAACGGTCCCGATGGCGCAGGCAGCTCGTGGAGTTGCGCGCATGGAGTCGGACGATGGCAGCGCGATTGTGGTTGCCACACCGGAGGCGAGCCGGGTTGGAACCAGCGTTGGCGTGGTCCATTGCGTGCCGCACTGGATCTGCTCCGCGATCATGTGGCCGGCCAGTTCGAATCTGTCGGGGCTGATTTGTTCGCGGCCCCATGGCGTGCGCGCAACGCTTACATTGAAGTAATTCTTAACCACGGCCGTTCACGAACCGATTTTCTTGCCGCGCAGGCAAAGCGTTCTTTGACGCCGGGGGATGAAACCCGAGCCCTGACATTGCTCGAGATACAAAAATTCGCCGTGCTGATGTATACGAGCTGTGGCTGGTTCTTTTCGGAATTGTCGGGCATCGAGACGGTGCAGATCCTCCGGTATGCTGCGCGGGTTATTGAATTGACCGAAGGGTTGGGACTCTCCGCACCACGCGCGCGCTTTCTGGAAATGCTGGCCGAGGCTCCCAGTAACGTCCGCGAGCTGGGGAATGGCGCGAATATCTACCAGCGTCTTGCCGAACGACCGATCTTGTCAGAACCACCTGCGGTAGCGGGCGGGTCTGCAACCATGGGCGGCTCGACCTGACAAGCAAACGAGAACTCACCCGCTACCGCAGGTGGTTCTGACCGGATCGCAAGCTATGAAGAAAGATCCGCCCCGCAAGAAATCCAGGACCGCTGGGCCAACTTCAGCCATACGGAAACGCGCGGCCGCTCCAAAAGAGGAGACTGTCCTGCTAACGATCCCACCGCTCGACCGCGCTGATCTGAAATCTCTACTGACACTCAAGCACGGCGATCCACATTCGATCCTGGGCGCACATTTTGTCGAAGGCGGCATCGTGATCCGGGCCCTACGTCCGGACGCCGAAAAGATCGAAGTGCTGATTGGCAAGAAAAAACCGCAAGCGATGAACATGATTCACAACGCGGGATTGTTTGAACTTGGGCTGCCAAATCTTACCGAGATTCCTTCCTATCGCCTGAAGGTCCACTACCCGAACGACAATATCTTCATCCAGCGTGATCCGTACGCGTTTCTTCCCACGCTTGGCGATCTTGACCTTCATCTTTTTGCAGAGGGCAAGCACGCGAATGTTTATGAAAAACTGGGCGCTCATGCGCGCAAGTTCGCCGGCGTTCGAGGGGTGGGGTTTGCGGTTTGGGCGCCCAACGCAGCGGGAGTCAGCGTGGTCGGCGATTTCAATGGCTGGGACGGACGACTGCATCAGATGCGTCGCTTGGGAGGATCAGGTGTTTGGGAACTTTTTATTCCGGATCTGGCCCCTGGCTCGCTTTACAAATACGAGATTCGCGGCCGGCGCGGTTTACCCTTCCTGAAAGCCGACCCTTATGCGAACTTCACAGAGGCGCCCCCGAACACTTCATCCATCGTTTACGACTCAACCTACAAGTTTCGCGATGCGAAATGGATAACTGCTCGAGCCGCTCGGGAACACTATCGCCAACCACTCTCGATTTATGAAGTTCACTTTGGCTCCTGGCGCCGCATCGCCGACGAGGAAAATCGTGCGCTGCAATACCGCGAGATGGCTCCAGCCTTGGCCGACTATGTACTCGAGCTGGGATTTACGCATGTCGAGTTTCTGCCGCTCAAAGAGCATCCGTATGGACCATCATGGGGCTATCAGGTCAGCAATTACTTTGCTCCTTCAGCGCGCTATGGCAGACCCGACGATCTTCGCTATCTGATCGACTATCTGCACCGGCGCGGCATCGGCGTGATCATGGATTGGGTGCCGGCGCATTTCCCGAAAGATGCCTTTGCCTTGGCACGCTTTGATGGTTCCGCGCTTTACGAGCATCTCGATCCGCGCAAAGGCGAGCATCCCGACTGGGGCACCTATATCTTCAACTATGGACGCAACGAAGTCCGCAATTTCCTGTTGGCGAATGCCATCTATTGGTGCAAAGAGTTTCACGTCGATGGCCTGCGCGTCGATGCAGTGGCGTCAATGCTCTATCTGGACTACAGCCGCAAGGAAGGAGAATGGGTGCCAAACGAGTTTGGCGGGCGCGAGAACCTGGACGCCATCACGCTATTCAAGGAATTGAATGAGGTGGTCCATCGCGATTGTCCCGGCGTCATGATGATCGCGGAAGAGTCGACTTCGTGGCCGCAGGTTACCCACCCGGTCTATGCGGGCGGCCTCGGGTTCGACTTCAAATGGAACATGGGGTGGATGCACGATACGTTGAAGTACTTTCAAACCGATCCGCTGTTTCGAGTGGGCAATCACAACGCGCTCACCTTTGGTTTGCTGTACGCCTGGAGCGAGAACTTTATCCTGCCGTTTTCCCACGATGAAGTGGTGCACATGAAGGGCGCGCTGCTGAACAAGATGCCGGGCGACGAGTGGCAGAAGTTCGCGAACCTGCGCGCGCTGTATGGCTACATGTGGGCGCATCCCGGTAAAAAGTTGCTGTTCATGGGTGGCGAGTTCGGCCAATGGCGCGAGTGGAATGAAACGCAAAGTTTGGATTGGCACCTGCTGGAAAAGCCGGTGCACAAGGGCATCCACACTCTTATCGATGATCTGAATGACCTCTACATAAATCATGCCGCGTTGTGGGAAGCTGATGGCGAACCGGCGGGTTTTCGCTGGATCGAAGTGGACAATGCCGCCGAGAACATTATCTCGTTTAGTCGCATCGCGCCATCGACCGGCAGAGAGATCATTTGCATCGGCAACTTCTCACCCGTTATTCGCGAAGGCCACCGCGTGGGCTTGCCACGCGCAGGCGCGTACCGGCAACTCCTGAACACCGATCAGGAGAAATATTGTGGTGGCGGCTTTGGAGTCGTCGAGAGCATCACCGCGGAAGAGATTCCGATGCATGGTCTCGACTATTCCGCTGCGATTACGCTGCCGCCGCTGGCGACGATGTGGTTTGAGGCGCCGGTTTTATGAAGCACGGGATCTTCCGCTGGAGGAGCAAAAATTGACGGGGGTGTTCTCGCGTTCCAGAAATACTTCGCCACCAGGTGACTTTGGAGAGTATTAGGTTGGTTTCGATTCCAACTTATCGATGCGATCTTCGGCATCTCGGATGTCGGCCCGGTTTTCGAGCATAACGGCATCGATTCGATCTAAGCGTTTAGATACTTCTCGCCTGGTTTCAAGAATCTCGCGCCTGGTGTCGACAATCTCTTTAAGAGCCTGTTCCCAAATTGGCTTGGTGTCGTACGAGCGAATCTCCAGCCTTTCCAGTCGCGAATTCGTGTCATTAGCACCAACCTCCAAAGTTTGCAGCCGGGAATCCACATTGCGAATGGCCGAGTCGACGGTATTAAAGCGCGCGTCAACCGCGTTGAAGCGCGCATCAACTGCATCAAAGCGCGCATCAACCCCATCAAAGCGAATATCCATCGCGTCAAAGCGCGCATCAACCGCGTTGAAGCGAACATCCATCGCGTCAAAGCGAACATCCATCGCGTCAAAGCGGGCAAAGACTCGCTCCTCAAATGTCCGACCGCCGTCAATGCTTTTTGTATTTTCTTCACTCACGCTTGGATTATCCGCCTAATCGAGACTTGATTCAAGACCTCTTTTATGGAACCCAAGCCCATTGATTCCGTTAACACGCCATAATTTTGGAATAGATCCATAGCGGTGTGGAGCGTGGTGCTGAAGGGAAAGGTGTTAGCGCTTCTTCGCAACACTCAGCGCACATAGGGCTCGGCGGAAACATTATTTCGCTCCGTGGGAGTTCGGGAAATCTTTTGGTTGATGCTTCTCTAAATATTTCGCCACGGGGTAGTGCCTGGGTTTGGCGACAAGCGTTCAGAGTACCGACTTCAGTCGGGTTTTTCCATCAGCCAAAAGCCCGCCTGCAAGACTGAACCCTAAACACCTGTGCAAAATTAGAGCAGTCCTGCCATCACATGACTTTGGCTACGACGCCAAGCATCGTGTATCTTGCGAATCAATGATCAACTGGGAAGAAATCCGCCAGCAGTTTCCTGTTACTGAGAAAGTCGCGTACCTGAATGCCGCAGCCGCTGGGCCTTTGGCGCGGGCCACGATGGAAGCGGCGACCAGCTATTACCGCCAGATGACTGAAGCTGCCGATCAGCATTGGGATGAATGGCTGGCCCAACGCGAGGAGGTTAGAAAGCAAGTCGCGGGTTTCATCAATGCTGAGCCGGATGAAATTGGTCTGACCACAAACACCTCTTCGGGCATGAACGTGATTGTAGACGCCCTCGAAGGGCGAGGCGAAGTCATCTCCTGCGAGTTGGAATTTCCTGTCTCAACTATCTGCTGGATGCATCGACAGATCCCCGTGAAACTGGTGCAAGCCGTCGCCGGCGAAGTGCGCTTTGAAGACATAAGCAGGGCCATGTCTGAAAAGACCCGTGTCATTTCGCTCAGTCACGTTCAGTTCTCAAATGGTTTTCGGATCGATCTTGATGCGCTGAGTCAAATTAAGAAAAACCATTATCTGGTTGTCAACGCGAGCCAGTCGGCAGGCGTTTTTGAGATCGACGTCAAGCGCATGAAGATCGACGCTCTGTGCGCCACTGGCCACAAATGGATGTTGTCAGGATACGGTTCCGGATTTGTTTACCTGAGCAGGGAATTGCAGGCACGATCGCGGCCCAGGGCGATTGGCTGGCTGAGCGTCGAAGATCCCTATGCGATGCGAAACAGCGAAATTCATTTGCGACCGGATGCGGCAGCGCGAACAGAATTAGGTTGTCCGCACTTTGCCGGCATGTTTGCATTAGGCGCTTCGATCAAGCTGATGAGCGAAATCGGCAGAAATAATATTGAGGAGCGAGCACTCTCGCTAAACAGGCGTTTGACTGAGAGCCTGACCGAGTCCGGCTATCGTGTGCTATCACCATTGCGCGAGGAAGGGTTTCGTTCCGCGGAGACGCTGGTTGCAGTTGACGATCCGGCCCGTGTCGTGGCGGAACTGGCGCAGTACGGAGTTGTGGTGACGGAAAAACCTCAGGGCATACGCGTGGCAACTGACTTCTTCAATGACGAGTCGGATATTGAGCTACTGCTCACGGCGCTCAGACAATGTAAAGCAAACTGTTAGTTTGCGTCTGTGTATGAGGCCGTAGTCTCCAAGTCTCGCAACAAAAGACTGGCGACGCATTTCTACTGCCGGCTGGCGGCTTGCAGATGCGGCGCATGGAGCGTGCTAACCCGACTTCGACAGGCCGGCAGCCGGTCGTACAAGCAGCATGCATTACTAACGCGACGACTTTGTCTTACCTTTCTGCTTTGCCGGAGTCTTTGGTTTCCGCGCTACATTCTCTTCCGCCTTAACGGCAAAATACTTATGACAAAGACGAATGAAACCCTCAAGCATTGGCGACTCGTACCCGCCTGAGAGTCGTGCTAATCCCAGTTGCCAGTTAATCTGCGCGCCTTCAATCCACCAGCGCACCAGGCGCCCCTTGTCCACTTCATCTCGCACGGACTGTAGCGGAACAACGCCCACTCCCATATCTTCCTCGACCATGCGCTTGATCGCGGCCTGGCGACTGAGTTCCATCGCGACCGTAGGTTTTACTCCCGCCTGGGCAAAAAATTCGTCAATCAAACGCCGCGTATTGCCACCGCGTTCGCCCAGGATCAGTCTTTCACCGGCCAGCGCGTAGGCACTGACGGTGCGCTGGCGGGCCTGCGCGTGCCGCGGCGAGGCGATCGCTACCAGCTGATCTTCATTCAACCGCTCAGTGTGAATGCCGCGGGCCTCGACCGGCAGCGAGACAAATGCGATATCGATTTCGGCAGTGAGAATCTGTTGGACCAGAGCATCGCTGGTGCCCGAAGTGACTGAGATATCAGCGTTGGCATATTCCCTGCGCATTCCCTTCAGGATTCGCGGCAGCAGATCAGAGGTTACGCCGGCTGAGGCGCTGCCGATACGCAAACGACCACGCCGCGCTCCGGCGAGTTCGGCAATTTCTTCCAGGGCCGCATCGTGCTCGATCAGAATATGGCGGGCGCGTTCGAGCAGTTTCTCGCCCGCTTCCGTGAGAATCACATTGCGGGGCGCGCGAATAAAAAGCTTGGCGCCAACTTCATTCTCGAGTTGACGGATTTGCATGCTGACCGCGGCTTGGGTGACGTGCACCCGGACCGCCCCGGCAGTAAACGTTCCCGACTCAGCTATGGCGACGAACGCCCTCAGTTGTCTGATTTCCATGGACCAGCCATCCTATTACACACGATTATCGTAACGATAAAATCTTTTAGTTTCCATTATACGTCACGCTTACCTAGAATAATCAAGAGTAGCTATAGCTTAATCGTTAGCCTCGAATCAGCAGCCGATTCGGTACTCCTATTATGGCAACTACCGCCCAGCGGTCAGCGGATTTGGTAGCAACGCGACGGATTCAACCACGCGAAATTTTTGCGGGCGTTGACGGTGGCGGGACCAAGACGCACGCGGTGGTGATCGACGCGGAGGACAATATCCTGGGCGAGGGCGACGCTGGTCCTTCGAATCCTTTACGAGTAGGCATCACGGTGGCGGCGGCCGCGATCCGAGAGGCCATCGATCGGGCCTGTGCCGCGGCCCGCATCAGAAGATCCGAGATCGTGGCGATTGTAATTGGTGTAGCGGGCGCCCGCCGCAAAGAGTTGAGTGCGCGTATGGCAGAAGCGTTGCGCAACCTGGGCATCCGTGAGCTCGAGGTAGTTGGTGATGCAGAGATCGCCTTGTTTGGCGCCACGGATGGCGAGCCGGGTGTGGTGGTGATTTCCGGCACCGGGTCAGTCAGTTGCGGAATTAACGCGCGCCACCGATGCTTGCGCGCGGGCGGCTGGGGGCCCATGGCCGGCGATGAGGGTGGCGGTTCCTGGATTGCGCGCCGGGCCTTGAGCGCGATTGCGCACGCGGCGGACGGTCGCGGGCCCGGGACGTCGCTGACCGCCGCCGCATGTTCCTATTTCCACGTGACGACAGCTGACGATCTGTCCACCGCGCTTTATGCGCCGACGATGACCAACGACCGGATTGCGGGATTTGCGAAACTGGTAATCGAGTCGGCCAAAGAAGGCGATCAGGTGGCGCGGGAGATCATCACGGCCGCAGGAAGGGAGCTGGGAATTGCCGCTGCTGCTGTGATTCGCGGATTGAAAATGGAGCAGGAACGTTTCCAGGTAGCCTTTGTGGGAGGCGTATTTGCGGCGGGCGAACTGGTGCTCGAGCCACTTAGGCGTGAAGTTGAGCGTATCGCTCCGAAAGCCTACCTGGCGCCGCCGCGATTCAGTCCGGCAGTTGCCGCGGCCCGGATGGCGCGAGAGCACAACAGTAGTGTCGCTCTGGCAGTTTGATTGCTTTCTTCAGATTTCCGCCCTAAGTTGTAACGCAAACTGTTAGTTTGCGGCCCCGTTGAATGCCATTCAATCTTCGCAAACTAACAGTTTGCGTTACAAAAGAAGTTAGGGCACTACTCTTTTGAGAACAACGCAGAATTCGCATGGATAACATTTACTTAAGCTCAGATCCGCTTCCTATTACCGAACAAGAAAATCCGCGCACAACCAATCTTAGCTCACTCTCCATTGCAGAAATCGTCAGCGTCATGAATGACGAGGATGCATTGGTGGCCGGTGCGGTCAAAAGCGTTTTACCCGCAGTGGCGCAGGCCGTCGAAGGAATAGTGAGCCGGCTACGCGACACGGGCAGATTGTTTTATGTGGGCACGGGCACATCAGGCCGCTTGGGCGTACTTGATGCGGCTGAATGTCCGCCAACCTTTGGTGTTTCTCCGGATATGGTCCAGGCCGTCATCGCCGGTGGTTATGAAGCGTGTTATCGTGCAGTAGAGGCATCGGAAGATGACGCGGAGGCGGGTCAGAATGATCTGAGGGCGCGGGGTTTTACGAGAGATGATGCCTTGGTGGGAATCGCCGCTTCAGGGCGGACGCCATACACGATCGGCGCGCTATCTTATGCTCGTTCTTTGGGCGCCTTTACGATCGCGCTCACCTGCACACCTGAATCTCCTATTGTAGCGGCGGCTCAGGTGAGTATTGTTCCCGTGGTTGGCCCGGAAGTAGTGGCCGGTTCGACGCGTTTGAAAGCCGGAACGGCGCAGAAGATGGTACTGAACATGTTATCGACCGCCACGATGGTGAAATTAGGTTATGTCACCGGGAACCGCATGACCAACATGCAAACCCGCAATGCAAAACTGCGCGCGCGCGCTTTGCGAATAATCATGGCCGAACTCGGAATTGATGAACGCGCCGCCGGCGAAAGTCTGGCAAGGGCCAATGGCAGCCTGCCGGCGGCTTTGTTGATGGCGAAAGAGGGCTGTTCGCTGACAGCGGCGGAACGGGCCCTCGCTGCTTCGGGAGGGGTGGTAAATCGCGCCGCTGAAATTCATCGCGTGACCAATCCCAAAGACGACAAATGAAGCCACTCGATCTGGTAATCATCTTTGGCTACTTGATTGGTATCACGTTGTTCGGCGTTTGGTTCTCGCGCAAGCAGGAAACGACGCGTGATTATTTTCTTGGCGATCGCACCGTACCGTGGTGGGCCATCGCCGCGTCGATTGTCGCCACTGAGACTTCCACGATTACTTTCATCTCCGTACCGGGGATCGCTTTCGCACGCGGCGGCAATTTTGAGTTCCTGCAGCTTGTGCTGGGATACATGCTGGGCCGCGTGGTCATCTCGCTGCTTTTTATCCCTTCGTATTTTCGTGGCGAGTTGCTGACGGTCTATCAGCTGCTCGAGCGGCGCTTTGGCAATCGCATCAAAATGCTCGCGGCCTCACTTTTCGTGGTGATGCGCAACATCGCCGACGGCATACGTCTGCTCTTGACGGCATTCGTTCTGGCCGCGGTTTACACCGCTTTTCAACCGCAGGCGAATACCGAAACAATTGTTATTGGGTCCGTCGTGCTGCTGGGCGTGGTGATGATTATCTTTACGTATTTTGGCGGCATGGAGGCGGTAATTTGGGTCGAGGTCGTGCAGTTGGGGATCTATCTGGCGGGCGCGGCCATGGCCGGAGTGGTGCTGATCATGGCCATCAAAGGCGGCTGGCCGCAAGCGATTGCGCTGGGCGAGCAATACCATAAATTCAACTTCATTGATTTCGGCATCAGGCCGACGGTCTACGCTTTTAAGGCGCCGTTCACCGACGGCGCGTTAAATTTTACGTTGCCGATCGATTTGACTAAGACCTATACGTTCTGGGCGGGCCTCCTCGGCGGCTGTTTCTTGACAATGAGCACGCACGGGACCGATCAGTATCTGGTACAGCGTTATTTGTGCACCGACAAACCGCGACGCGCGGCCGCGGCCCTTTTGTCCAGCGGCGCGGTTGTGTTTGCGCAGTTTGTCGGCTTTTTGTTTATCGGCGTGCTGCTGTTTGCGTTTTATGGACCGCAGACTGACCCGGGATACGCTGCGCTGGGATCGGGCGTCGCCACGCTGCCCGTGGGTGGCGTGTTCCAGGCGGTTGGCGGCGATCGCGTATTTCCTGACTTTATTACCAAGTTCATGCCTACGGGTCTGTCTGGTTTGGTAGTAGCAGCGATTTTCGCCGCGGCACTTTCGTCCTCGCTCAATTCCATTGCCGCGACGGCGGTCAATGATCTCTATAAACCATTCAGGCCGAAACGTGATGACAAACACTATCTGCGAGTGTCCCACTGGTTGACGCTCCTTTGGGGAGTCTTGCAAATCGGAGTGGCCCTCTTAGCTATGCGACAGAATCGATCGGCTTTGGATCAGGCTTTATCGATTGCTTCACTGATCAATGGCCCGGTGCTCGGGGTATTTTTAGTAGGGACTTTTTTGCGAAAGGTGAGCGAGCCGCCGGCGCTCATTGGCATGATTGTCAGCATTGTCGTCATGCTCTATATACGTTTTTGGACGCCCATCGCCTGGACCTGGTACGTGTTGCTGGGCAGCATAATCACTTTTGTGGTTGCCTGGCTGGCCGGGTATGCCTTTGCGCCCACCCCGGTCGAACGTCAGGACGAACTGTCGCCGAGGTAACGCAAACTCTCGAGCTTACTCTTCAAAACAAATGAGGTCAGAAATCATTAGGAGGAAAGTCCGCGCCATTTCGGTTTTGTTGATGGCGGCCCTCCTGGTGGTGCCGCTTTTTAAGATCGATGATCCGGCCTACGCCAAAAGTAGAGAAGTCAAACCCTATTCGTCGACACCGAGCAAGGCTGCAATTAAGTGGGCCAACAAACAACTGCATCGCATGTCACTCGACGAGAAGATTGGGCAGCTGATCTCGGTTGGCATCAACGCGACTTTCCTGAATCAGGACAGCGACGCTTATCGGGCCCTGCGACATCAGGTAGTGGACAATCATGTCGGCGGCATCATTCTTTTCCGTGGGCCTGTCTACGAGTCGGTGATGCTGGTCAACCGCATGCAGGAACAGGCTCGCTATCCGCTGCTGGTTTCGGCCGACCTGGAAGCCGGCTCGGGAATGCGTTTTGACGACACAGTCAACTTCCCCTGGAACATGGCAGTAGGCGCCACGGGAAATTCTGACTTTGCCCGGCGACAGGGCGAGTTAACTGCTCGCGAAGCACGAGCTCTCGGGATCCAGCAGATTTACGCGCCCGTAGTTGACGTCAACAACAACGCAGCCAACCCGGTAATTAATGTTCGCTCTTATGGAGAAGATCCGGAAGACGTAGCGCGCTTTGCAGCGGCATTCACTGAAGGTGCACAGCGCGGCGGCGTCATCGCCACCGCGAAACACTTTCCCGGACACGGAGACACGGCAGTAGATTCCCACCGCGGCCTGCCGGAAATAGATGTCAACCGCGGACGGCTGAACAGTGTCGAGCTGGTTCCTTTTCGCGCCTCAGTGGATGTGGGCGTGGGAGCCGTGATGATGGGACACATCGGCCTGCCGCAAGTGGATCCAACAGTCGTCAAGCCGCTGCCAAAAAACGTTAAGGGCAAACCCACGGATACGACTGAAGCAGGTGAGATCGAAGGGCAGGGAACAATGCCGGCGACAATGTCTCCGGTCATCGGCGGCATCTTGCGCAACGATCTCCACTTCAACGGTATGATTGTTACTGACGCTTTGAGCATGAGTGGTTTGACCATTTATTTCACGCAGGAAGAAGCGGCCGTGCGGGCGCTCGAGGCCGGCGCCGATCTGCTGCTAAAGCCGGCAGATGCGGATGCTGCCTTACGTGGTGTGCGTACCGCAGTGCAGTCGGGGCGTCTTTCTGAAAAACGAATTGAGGATTCGGCTCGCAAGCTGCTGGCGGCGAAGTATGACCTGGGATTGGAAAAGAATCGCATCACCCCATTGGACCAGATCGACCGCATAGTCGGCAGTCGTGACGTTCTCGATCTGGCGCGCGAGACGGCGGAGCATGCGATCACGCTGGTGCGCGACGAAGATAAGTTATTACCGCTCAAGAATCTCAAACCGGAAAGTCGCATCTTTAACCTGGCGATCACGAATGGTGATGATCGCCTATTTGTGGCGAACGCTTTTGTTGGGACGATGACTCGCGCCGGCTATAAAATAGATACCATGGTGCTGGACGACCGCTCAACCGTGCCAGAGATACTCAAAGCCGTGGACCGTGCCATGGAAGCCGAGGTGATCATCGTCTCGCTGTATGGACGTGTGCGTTCAGGTGAAAAGCGTAGCGTCGATCTTCCCGGGCCAGGAAGAGGTGCGCTTTCGGCTCTGTTGGAAAAAAAGACCCGAATCGTGGCTATCAGTTTTGGTAATCCATACTTGTTGATGAGTTTCCCGCAACTGCGAACCTATCTCGTGGCCTATGGTGATATGCCCAGCCTGCAGGAAGCGGCGGCCCGGTCGGTGTTAGGGCAAATCGACATCACGGGAAAGCTGCCTATTTCGTTGCCTGGACTTTACCCGCGCGGGACGGGAATACAGTTGAAGAAGCAGTAGTCTTCGAATCGGACCTTGCCAGATCAACGCGGGGCCGAATGAGAGCAACTAGAACTGAAATTAACGCCGAAGGTGTTGGCACATTCCAGCCCAGGGTAACACCCTGAGTACCTTTGATTTGCTACCCTGAAAGGGTTTGCGAAAATCGTGGTCCGTTGCTTTACCAACACCTTCAGTGTTCTGAAATTAATAATGAATCGGCCGTCCCAGGGTGGTTACCCTGGGCTGGAATTGGCGAACGCCCTCGGCGTTAAAAACACCCGCAACCGATTTATAGATCATGAATCAATTTTCCTTTCGTTCTTCAATGATCAGGTCGGCGAAGGTTCGCCTTGCCTCGGCTCTGCTACTTTTGTTTTCTATCTGCCCGCAGACATTTTCCAGTCAGCTTCCGAGATCTATCCCGGCAACCGTCAGACTTTCGGCCAACCGCCTCGGTCAAATGGATCAGCTGATCGCGGACTCGATTGCTAAACATCAATTGCCGGGCGCGGTGGTGTTGGTAGCGCGCAAAGGTCGGGTGGTGTGGCGCAAAGCTTACGGAGAGCGAGCAATCGAACCAAAGCACGAAGCCATGATGCCGGATACGATCTTTGATCTGGCGAGTCTCACGAAAGTCATGGCCACGGCTACCAGCATCATGCTCCTGGTTGAGCGCGGTAAGGTGCGTTTGAGCGATCCGTTATCGCAATACATTCCGGAGCTCAAAGGGGACGGGCGGGAACGAATCACAATTGAATTACTCCTGACGCACCGTGCGGGTTACGCTCCTGATTTTGATCTGAAGGAACGCTGGATCGGTTACGACGAAGCGATCAAGCGACTCATCAAGGAACCATTGCGCAATCAGCCCGGCGCGCGTTTTCTTTACAGCGACATCAATTATATTGCGCTCGGTGAAGTGGTTCGTCGCGCCAGTGGCCTACCGCTCAATGAGTTTGCGCGACGAAACATTTTCATCCCGTTGGGCATGCACGATACCGGATTCCGGCCGGCTGCTGCGCTTAAAGATCGCATTGCTCCCACCGAACGACGTCGTGGTCAACTCAGTTATCTCGGAGATACCAGCACCAATGCCGGGGCCGAAGGGGAGCAGTGGCTGCGCGGCGAAGTTCATGATCCTACCGCTTATCGCATGGATGGCGTCGCGGGCCATGCCGGGCTGTTTTCCACTGCGGACGATCTTGCCATCTATGCCCAGATGATTCTTAACGGCGGTCAATACAACGGTGTGCGGATCCTTAGTCCCCTGGCCGTGGCCGAGATGACCAGGCCTCGTCTGGTTTCGGAGCAGGGCTGGACGCGAGGATTAGGCTGGGACATTAACACCAGCTTTTCCACTAATCGCGGTGATTTGTTTCCGCTCGGATCCTTTGGCCACACAGGCTTTACCGGAACTTCAATCTGGATCGATCCGGCCAGTGAGACATTCGTAATCTTTCTCAGTAATCGAGTGCATCCGGACGGGAAGGGCGATGTCGGGCCCCTGCGCGCGCGCGTCGCATCGATTGTGGCTGCGGCAGTTGAGGATGGCGCGGCAGTATCGCGCGCGCGGCTGCGCCTGGGAACTTATTACGCTGAGATGGTAAAGAATATAGGAGTGTTCGCCGCGACAGCTTCCGATATCAGCAGGGCCGGCGCAAGGATCATGACCGGCATCGACGTGCTGAAGCGGGACGGTTTCAAACAATTGTCAGGCTTGCGCATAGGACTGGTAACCAATCATACCGGACGCGATCGGGATGGCCGGCAGACCATTGATGTACTACGTGCGGCGCCGGGTGTGCGACTGGTCGCACTCTTTTCGCCGGAACATGGAATCCGTGGCGGCGCCGATGAAAACGTTTCTGATGCGAAGGATGAACGGACCGGCCTGCCGATATTTTCGCTTTACGGCGATACGCGCCGGCCGCGGCCTGAACAGTTAAAGGATCTGGATGCGATTGTGTATGACATTCAGGACGTCGGCACGCGGTTCTACACTTACATTTCCACTCTCGGCTATGTCATGGAAGAAGCGGCCAGGGCCCACCTGCCGGTGTATGTTCTCGATCGCCCAAACCCGATCGGTGGTGTGGAGGTAGAGGGTCCGGTGGCGGATGCGGACAAGTTATCATTCACTTCATATCACACGATTCCGGTGCGGCATGGAATGACTATCGGCGAACTGGCACAGCTTTATAATGAGCAGCGCCGGCTTGGTTGTGACTTGCGGGTTATTAGAATGGAAGGGTGGCGACGGACCTACTGGTTCGACTCAACCAATCTCACCTGGATCAATCCCTCGCCGAACATGCGAAGTTTGACTGAGGCAACTCTGTATCCGGGAATCGGTTTGCTGGAGACGACGAATGTTTCCGTGGGTCGTGGTACGGACACGCCGTTCGAAGTTGTTGGCGCCCCTTGGATCAAGGGGCCAGAGCTTGCGGCTTATTTGAATGACCGGCAGATCGCAGGCGTGCGGTTCGTGCCGGTCAGGTTCACGCCGCAGAGCTCGGTTTTCAAAGCAGTGGAATGCAGCGGCATCAACATAATCATTACCAATCGCAGTCAGTTTCGTCCCGTGCTTGCAGGTTTGGAAATTGCGGTGGCTTTGCGCCGCCTTTATCCACAGGATTGGAAGGTTGACGATTACCTGCGCTTGTTGGCTAACGCAGACGCGCTCGCGAAAGTTAAACGCGGGGAAACTGCTGAAGAGATCGCGCGCGCCTGGCGTCCCGGCCTCGAACAGTTTCTGCGCGCGCGCCGGCGCTTTTTGATTTATGAGTGAGGAAGTAGTCCGACGAACTTCAGTTTGTCGTTAATGTAATCAAGGGACCTTGTTGGAAGGATTGACAACTGAAGCAAGCTTTCAACAGATCTCGTATCACTGACAGTTTATTGACAGCCCTCGCGTTCTGATGGTCTGAGGCCCGAAGGGCCGACACTTCCTGCTGATTCCGTACCTACAGCGCTCCCTAAATTCTTAGAACATCATTCCAACGCCCTTACGGACGTGGCTATTGAATGCCGGCCCTTCGGCCTTAAGCGTTGTCGAGAATCGCACGCTAGCCTACGTTACAACTCCCACGAGGCTTAATGCCGAGTTGTTCAGAGCTTCCTTCAGTTTGTTGTTACAGTACTCAAGACATTCCTGGGAAAGATCGACAAGCTGAAGTTTGTCGGACTTTCAAGACCAGGAATCGAACATTGCCTTTCATTTGTCATTGGAGTTAAGCTCCGGCCATGCGGCGACGTCTGCGCTGGTCCCATTTCGCGGCTCTCTGGTTCGTAATACCTGGTCTGCTCGCGCTGGCGCCCGCTATTTCAGCCCAGGCTCCGTGTTCGATCCAAATGTTCATGCCGGACGGCAGCCTGCCGCCGCGCCCGATCCGCTTCACCCTGACCCGCAGCGATGGCCGCATCGAAACCCTGTTTACCGATACGAAAGGGAAGTACCAGTTCACCCTCGATTTGATTCGTGAATCCGAGTACGTCGTTACAGTTGACAGCGATGGTCTAACATTCGACGCGGCCTCAACCAGCTTTCGCATCATGCGCAATCAGCCTGTTTACGCTACAGTTTTTTTGCCGGCCTTTAGAGGCAAGCCAAAGCCGCCGCCCGCAGCGATTGACGTGGCCAGTCTCGACACCGCGGTGCCGGCCGCTGCCCGCGCAGCCTATGACGAAGGAATGAAAGCCGTTGACAGCGCGCAGACCGAGCAGGCGATTACTCACTTCAAAACGGCCATCAAACTCTATCCCCAATACCTGCGCGCGATGAATGATCTGGGCGTTCTATACTTGCAGTTACGCCGGCTGGACGAGGCCGCGGCGATCTTTGAGCAGGCTGTGAAGATTAATACGCGATTCCCGTTTGCCCGCTTGAACCTGGGAGTCGTGCTGAATCTAAAGGGCAACTTCAAAAAAGCGTCAGAAGTGCTCGGGACTCTCTATGAAGAGAATACGACGCTGCGAGGCCTGCCGGTTTCCTATGCTGACGCCTTATTGGGCACGGGTCAGATTGTGAAGGCAGAAAAAGTTCTGCGCGCGGCATTGACCGGCGCAGCCCCGGATCAATCCTCGCAGCTCGATATTCATTTCAAACTGGGCCTGGTTTTGAATCGACAGGATCGTTTCGCTGATGCTGTTCCTGAGCTCGAAAAGGCACTCACTCTTGATCCGAAAGCTGCCAACGTGCACCTCTTGCTGGGTGGCAGTTTTCTGCAACTCAATCGATTGCCGGAGGCCGAAAGGGAACTGGTGCGAGCCTATGAGTTGGGTGGAGGCCAGGTCGGAAGCGCGCAAATGTTTCTGGGTCAACTGTACCTGATGCAGCGGAATCCTTCGGCGGCCTTGCGGGCCTTTGAACAATACTTGAGAGATGTTCCCGCGGCGCCAAACTCGGCGCTGATTAAGGCGGAGATTGAAAAGCTGAAGGGGGCGGTTAATAACGAGTAACGCGCTCGTTGTACCGCAGACTGTTAGTTTGCGGAGACGTTGAAGGGTGGGGTGACGCAGCGCAAACTAACAGTTGCGTTATGAAAGGAAGAGGGATGCGAAGTGACGCGCATCCCTCTTTGCTTTCCGAAGAGTTCAGTTGCGATTTAGAAATTCAAGCGCAATTGAAACTCGATCAAGCGACCTCCCGGATCGTTCGTGCCGGATACCGTAATGTCGCGATAGGCGGCGCGTGTTTGGCCAAAGCTGGCCGAGGCGGCACTTAAACCATTCGTGTCATTAGTCGGAGCGCCGAGGTAGAAGTTCGGGCGATTGAAGGCGTTCAGGAAACTCACACGGCCTTCTACATTGACGCGCTCGGTGACTGGAATGCGTTTGAGCACATTGAAATCAAAGCGAGCAGTCCAGGGGCCGAACAATACGATGCGGTCACCGAGCTGCCCGGCCGTCGTCGGTGGTCCAATGTACGCACTACTCGGATCCAGTGTGCCGCTGGTCCCAAATGCGGCCAGCGTGTTGTTGATAAGAGTCTGTGGCAACCAGTAAACGATACCACTCGGGTCCTTGCGAATCTTCACCAGATCCTGCAATTGCTTCTTGGTGATGTTACGCAGAACCAAACCCGCATCGTTTTGATTGAAAGTGGCGCGGCCACCGCTGGTCAACAGTGCCGGTGTGCCCGACTGAATGCGCGTGACGCCGCCAATCTGCCAGTGACCCAGCGCCCGACTGACGAAGGGGTTACTGGATTTCGCCCAACGCTTTCCGGGGCCGAACGGCAATTCATAGATGTAATCAAACTTCAGCGAATGCCTTATGTCCCAGGGAGAGTTGGTTTTGTCTGCTTGCGGGTTCCGCAGGGTCCTCGGTTGCGAGAAGACTGAGGAGGAAGATACGTAAGCATTCGAAAGGGCTTTTCCAAACTGGTAGCTGGCCTGAATCAGAAGACCGGCCGACAGTCTGCGGCGCAATTCAATTTGCAGGGCATTGAATGACGTGTCGGTTCCCTGCGTCATCAGGAAGGCGCCGCCGGTTGTTTGCGGGTTGAGAATGAAATAGTTCGACAACCTGCAGGTTTGGTTTGTGGTCAAGGAGTTATCGCAACCAGAGCTGGTCGGAAGGCTGGTGAAGGGAATTAGACCAACGCCACCGTTAGCAAGGATCAGGCGATTCATACGAGTTAGATTGAAGGCGATGCTGTTGGCCACCGAGCCCGCTTGTCCCTGCGCTATTCGGGTGGCGGTGGTCAGGTCTGTGCTCGAGGCTATGGAAGTAGTCAGGATGTTTACATTCACCTGGCCGGGCAGTCCACTATTACCATAGTTGCAGGTGCCGGTGATTTGGCCGGTCGAAGATATCGAGCATAAGGTCGGATTAGCGGCGGCATAGATCTGCATGTTCTTCGCGGCGTTATTGAACTCAGTGAGGAATCCGTTTTCGAAGATGTTCACTTCGTTCAAGTCTTCCTGGCGCCACAAGTGCGTGCCGCGCGTCCTCACAAAGCGGATCTCAATAGCGGTGTCCTTGCTCAGCTCCCTTTGTAGTCCGAACGAGTATGACTGGGTGTAACCACCTTTGAGGTGTGCATCGAAATCGTTTGCTCCGCCCGCGCTGCCGGCGACCGGTGTAAAAGGATACTTGCTGGTATCAGCCGGCGGTGCGATACCCGGAAGCCCGGTGGTGCAAACCACCGGCGTCCCCAAACAAGTCGTACCCCTTCCCGAGTTGAACATCACGCCGCCCGCCGGAAATATTCCCGGCGTCAATGACGGGCTGACGCTAAGCGTGACCGTGCCGCCTTCATTGGCGCCAAACATCGAGGTGTACGCGTTGAAGCCTTCGCGTGTGTAAGCTATTGAGTAACCACCGCGAATGACCGTGCGTCCGCTATCGCCGGTCAGCCGGCGCAGTACACCTTTCTTGAAATTCGGACTGTAGGCAAAGCCGAACGACGGTGCGAAGTCATGCTTACGCAGTGGAAATCCAGCTTCACCTTTGGCCAACAGACGGTATTGCGTCGGCTGTCCACTGAAGGTTCCCGGGCGAAATAGATTGCCCGTGCCGGAAACACCGTACAGACCCGGAAATGTGTTCCTGGTATAGACGTTGTTATCGTTGATGGGCGATGGCTCGAATTCCCAACGCAGTCCGAAATTGACGGTCAGGTTTGGTTTGAATTTCCACGAGTCCTGGCCGAAGAAGGCCCATTCGTTTTGATGATTGAGCTCGTTGAAGTTATCGAACGCATACTTTTGCGTGTCGCCCTGGAGCGAGGCCGAGCGCGCGATGGAGCTGACGCGACCAACCAGGTAAGCATAAAGCGATTGGGCCTGGCCCAGTTGCGTGCTGTTGGCCCCGGGGAAGTTCGTGGTTGTGAAGATGTTGGTGCTGCCGGTGACGACCGGGTCACCACTGGCTAGTCCGAACACTACCTGAGGAGCAAGTTGCGTGCTCGCCGCCGAGGTAAACGAATTGATGCGCAGGAACGACGCGCCAAAGTTAAGCGTGTGGGTCCCCGTGACGTAAGTCATGTTGTCGCTAATTCCCTTGGTAGGAGTATTGCGACGTGACGTTGAGCGGCGATTGTAAAAAGCGCCGGTGCCCAAAGGCTGATTGCCCAGGTACGTACCGCCGGTGACCGCATAGCCGCCCCAGAAATCAAACAGCCCCGGTCCGAACTCTCTTGTGAAAGTTGAGGTGCCGTTCCCTCCGGACGTGGCCCGAATTTCGTTAACCAGGTTATTGCTGATCGTCCAGCGATGGGCCATCACATAGGAAAACGAATCACGATAAATGGAACCAGTGACATTTGGTTTGCCAATCACAATTCCGGTTCCCGGGCCGGCGACATCGAGCTGCGTGTTAACGCCGTCGGGATCGGAAAAGTAAAACTGGTAATTGTGAATGAACTCAAGGTGCTGGCTCTTATTTATGTTCCAGTCAAAGCGAGCAGTCGGGAAGCGGCGAATGTTGGTGCCGGGATCCTGGAAATTATATTCCAGCCGATTGTAATCACTTGCCGAAGCAATGCGGCTCTTGAGCGAGCCACTACTATGTACGCCGGTATCGACGAGCGCCAGACCGGCCGCAACTTTCGGATCGACTGCGCCGGGAAAGCCTTTGGACAGGGCCAGCGCCAGGATGTCCTTGCTGACTACAGTTCCCGCCGTGTTCTTATAAGTGAAGACTCCGCTTCGTGCGTCACCGGTTAAGGCCAGGACTTGTCCCGAAGGATAAGTTTGCGGCAATCGAAATTCCTCATAGTTCAAAAAGAAGAACGCTTTGTTCCGATCTTTTAGCAACTTGGGAATGATAATCGGTCCACCGATATGTCCTCCGAATTGTCGCAGAAACAGACTGTCCCGAGGCAGGCCGTCGATCTGGTTGAAATAGTAATTGGAATTGAAGTTGGGTGAGCGATATTGCCAAAAGACGCCTCCGTGGAACTCAGGTGTGCCGGACTTTGTGGTGAAGCGGACCTGCACGGCGCCTTCACCGGCGCTTTCGGCTCCCGGCACGGCCGTCGAAACCGTGACTTCTGAAACGGCATCGGACTTGGGCTGAACTTGAGTGAAGAATCCGTCAGAGCTGCGCAGGAAGTTATCCTGAATGTTGGCGCCGTCCAATGTCAGGTTAACAGACCCCTTGGGCAAGCCATTGATTGACGAAGTGCGTGGTACACCAGGCGTTTGCACGCCCGGTAACGTGAGCACCAACTGCAATGCATCCCGAGTGACAAAGGGAAGTTCTACAATCTGGCGGCCGACGATTGTAGTGGAAACGTTGGCGGACTCGGTCTGAAGAATTTCGCCGCCTCCCGCAACCACCACCTGCTCGTTGGCGCCTCCGGGTTCAAGCACAGAATTGGCGCTGGCCACCTGTCCGGCATTGACCTCGACGCCGGTGACGACAGTTGTCTTGAAGTTCGGTGCGGTAGCGGTGATCGAATAAGTGCCGATCGGTACCGAGGGAATTACCCAGCTCCCTTCATTGTTGGCGCTGGTTTTGAATGCTGCCTTGGTCTCGACCTGAGTGGCAACTATCTCGGCTTTGGGGACCAGAGCGCCTTTCGAGTCGGTGAC
The DNA here is from genome assembly GCA_025463135.1 of Acidobacteriota bacterium. Taxonomy (GTDB): domain Bacteria; phylum Acidobacteriota; class Blastocatellia; order Pyrinomonadales; family Pyrinomonadaceae; genus JAOAPY01. The sequence continues at coordinate 143,630 of JAOAPY010000048.1, read as the reverse complement.
GACACCAGTGAGTCGGCCCGTGGTGGTAACCTGAGCCGATACGATAACCGGCAAGAGCATGACCAGGAGCAGCAAGAAGATACGGCCGAGTGTGCGAGCAATCATGTTTCCCTCCTATTTGTTTTGAAGGTCAAGTACGCGCAGAGGTAGATAGAATTCCGCGCAAGGTTCCTGTCAATAGATCCCCTTCGAGGCGGATCTAATCGGGAAGAAGCAAATCAAAATAGCTAAGGATTAAACGACTACCTTGGTTCGGCAGTGCAACAGGTATTAGTACTTGAAAGAAAAGGCGAGCGAACTATTAAGGAAACCACGACCGCAATGAGTGATGCCTTGCAATGAAAACGATCTTATTTGTCTGTCAGTGCTTCAAAAACTTTCAACGCAATCGATGAGCCGAGGCGGCTTTGTGAAAAGCCGTTGACGCGCTGAGAGCCAACGAATCTTTGCTAACTTAATGTTTCAACGATTTCCAATGGCGTGATGACCGAGGATGTTAGCGCAAAGCTCAGGGTTTGTCTTCAAAAAAATGAACACTACTCCATTTTTTTGAACCATCATGAGGCCCCTTCGTTTTGGGGAGGCCCTTGTACCCCTGCTCGTGGCGGACAAGTCGGCTCTCTAAACGGGACAGAGACGTTGTCGGAAACGGATTAGAGACGTTGCCGCCATGGCTAGTCTGCGAGTAGTGCCGGCATCCACTTGCGCACGGAATTGATGAGGTAGAACGAGGGCGCGGCTTGCAGTTCATGCTTGAAAATTCGGCGCTCCCGGATTGTTCCCGCGTGCAATAGCTCGGCGCGGAAAGTTCCGCCCAACAGGCCTGACTCTCGCAGAGGCGTAAACAGTTGGCCGTCCAGCGGCACAACAACGTTTGCAATACTGGATTCGGTGACTTCTCCGGCTTCATTCCAGAGAATCACGTCATCGCAATCGGGTGTCATATTCAACGCCTGTTGATAGCGCGAGCGCTGTGTGGTCTTGTGAAACAGGAACCGATCATTGACATCGACGGGCGAAGGCGCCAACTTGATGTGAAGTGGAAGCGTTTTACCGGCGGGGAACTCACTGACAGATTCACAGGGCAGCGGCAAAACCTCAAGTTCCACGACTCCGTTTCTATCTTGCGTTAGCCGAACCTTCCAGCAGCCTCGGCGATGGTGCGCGGCTGTTTGCCGCAATAAAGCAAGCACGTGATCTTCATCGCATTCAAACCCAAAATACTCTGACGACTCGCGAAGCCGCTCCAGATGTCGTTCGAGCAGAAAGAATTCTCCCTGTTCAAGAAGCATCGATTCAAGGAGTTCAAATTCATGGACTTCCTGAGTTAGAAATGCGGCTTTGACAAGACACTCGGCATATTCGCCTTGCGGCGTCGAACCAAACGTGATCCCACCGCCGACTCCAAAGGTTGCCTGGCCGCTGGCCGAGTCGAGCACCACCGTTCGAATCGCCACATTGAAGCAACAATCTCCACCCGGGCGAACGAGACCGATAGTGCCGGTGAATACGCGACGGGGAAACGGCTCCAGCTCGCGAATGATCTTCATCGTGCGAATCTTGGGAGCGCCTGTGATCGAGCCGCAGGGAAAGAGAGCTCTTATCAACTCAGCCAGACCGGTTTGCGGATTGATTTCCGATTCAACGGTGGAAGTCATTTGCCACATGGTGTTGTAGCGCTCTAATGCAAACAGCTTTGTAACTTGCACGCTTCCCGGTTTTGAGATCTTGCCCAGATCGTTTCGCAGCAGATCCACAATCATCACATTCTCGGCGCGGTCCTTCTCTGATTGGTACAGGCGCTTTGCAAACTGCCGGTCTTCGGCAAGCCAGCGCCCGCGCTCACCGGTGCCCTTCATCGGTCGGGTGGTGAGCCGATTGCCTTTTCGCGCGAAGAATAGCTCGGGGGAAAAACACAACACCTGAAACCGGCCCAGATCAAGATAGACTGAGTAGCCGGCATTCTGAGCAGCACTGAGCTTGCGATACCACGCCAGGGCGTTTCCCTCAAAGTCGCAAACCGAAGGAAAAGTATAGTTGACCTGGTAGGTGTGCCCAGTCGCGATCCGCTCGCGGATTCCTTTGATCGCGGCATCGAATTGCGTGCGCTCGACTAAAGGACGCCACGCACCGGTCTTGAAGTGTTCGGTTGAATCCTGAAGGGGAACTGTATCGAGGTCATCAAAGATCGCTGCCCACGCCACCGGAAAATCATCAGGTGGGTGTGCCTCGAACGCGCGATCGAAAGCAGGGGCCGCTTCGTAACTCAGCATCACGACCGCCCAGGCGCCGGAGGTGGCAGCTTCGTCGACGGCATTCAACAAGGGCAATACTTCTTCGATCTTATGGGCACAAAGGACCCTGGTTGGTGACTCAGAGTGGAGGCGCCAGTCATCGTGAGTAGTGGCCGCGTTTGTTTGTCCAAATATCACGCGCACCATGCGGCAAAGTATATTGGGAAACCAGGGAAGTGGCACGGGACGGTGATCGGTTCTGCATACTCACTGTATTTTCAAAATTCCAATAGACTCCACCCAATAGATGAAACCTCTTCCCCATCACTCGTCCTTATCGGATTGATAAAATCTTTTAGCTTTTCTTGTTGGTCGGTTCTTCAATAGAATGTACATCCGAAGAGAGTTCCGTATCGCGAATCTTTTATTTCGACATTCTGCTTAACTCGAATGAAGCTGAAAGTTTAGCCTCCAGGTGCTTTATCGCACTGAGAGTGTCACACGGTCAGCGTGCATTCGGTTGTTCACGCTGTGAAAGGTTTGTTGTAACGCAAGCAGTAAGACCACCTCAGCGGAACTGCTCCGCTGGGACCCCGGGCTTGCGGGTGCGTTGAATGCCATTCAATCATCGCCAACCAACAGTTCGCGTTACAAATCAAGCCACTACCGATTCGCGGGAATGCTTGCTACATAGAGGACGGCGGTGTATAAATCTTGACATCATTCCAGCGGTTCGTCTTTGCAGAAAAAAGCAGTCACAACAGTTCGCTCTTCTTCCCGTCCGGACGGTCTCTGTCGCATGATTTTGAGCGCAGCTTCCGGAATCTTTGAATTCAGCAAAATGTTTCTTGAAAACGAAAAGGAAGCAAACATGAGACATCTACAGATACCAATTCGAATTACGCTCCTGGCAGTCGCGCTTTGCCTGAGCTTGAGTGGTCTGACCTTTGGTCAGGAAGTTACAGGCAGCATCAACGGTAGCGTTAAGGACTCGACGGGCGCGGCGGTCAAGGGTGCGACAATAACAATTACTGATGCGCAAAAAAAGGTCGTCGTTCGCACCGCATCGACTAATGATGATGGCGATTTTTCCGCGCCGAATCTCTTATCAGCGACCTACAACCTTACGGTTGAAGCTGCAGGTTTCAAGAAGCATGAGGAAAACGGCGTTAAGGTTGATGTGGGCGCGCGCCGTACCGTCGATGTTGCATTGGAGCCCGGTAATATTACCGAGGTCGTAACGGTCGAGGCGACCCCTGTCGCTGTTCAACTTACATCGCCAAGCGTCTCGACGGTAATAAACGGCAACCAAGTGCGCGAACTCTCGATCAATAATCGCAATTTCGTTCAACTCGTAACCCTTGCTCCGGGTGTATCAAACGATCTTGATGACCTGGTGTTTACCGGCACAAACAATCCCGATACTCAAGTTGTCAACAGAACCTTGATTTCAGTTAACGGGGCGCGGAGCACGCAGAATACCTTTACTGTAGACGGAGCAGACGTCACGGATCGCGGCTCTAATCTGACGATCCAGGCTTATCCGAGTGTCGATTCAATCGGTGAGTTTCAGGTGCTGCGCAGTCTCTATCCCGCCGAGTCGGGCCGGAGCGGAGGCGGGCAAGTGAACGTTGTAACGCGTTCGGGCTCTGACAAGTTTCACGGCGCAGGTTTCGAATTCATACGCAACGAGGCTTTTAATGCAAACGACTTTCTCTCAAACAAAACACCGTCCCTCGCTACGACGCTGGGCCGGGATTCGAATGGCAAGCTCAAGAGAAAACCGTTCCGTTATAACAACTACGGTTTTGTTATCGGTGGGCCGGTCTACGTGCCAAACTTTGGTGAAGGAACAGGAAGAATGGTCAGCAAACTTGCGCGGACCTTTTTCTTCTTTTCCGAAGAACAGCGCCGCGATACCCGCTATCCCACGCTAACATCAGTTGTTCCTACGAATGCGATGAAGGCGGGAATCTTTCCAATCCCGATCTGTTTGAGCGCTACAAGTTCGACCGTTTGCACTTCGACACTGAATGCCGGAACGCCACTCAGCTCGGTTACTCCTGTCAGTAGTGTGGCACAGCAATACGTAAATCAAATTTGGAGCAAGATTCCCGAACCAACCACGCCGGCGACGCTGGCTCTTAATTTCCCAACGCTGAACGTTGCAAAGTTTCGTCAGGAAATCGTTCGCCTGGATCATACGCTTTCGGATCACTTATCCCTCTTCTACCGCTACGAGCGGGATACAATCCCGACACTTGACGCCGACGGCTCAATCGGTACGCGCTCCGGAATTCCGTTTGTGAACCAGATGCAGTCGGATTCACCTGGGCGCGCACACACGTTCCAAGCCACCTATTCGCTGAACTCAAGTACCATCTTTGAAGGCCGAGCCACTTACGGTTATGGCGCTATCTACACGCATACAACCGGACTGCTCGCCAAGTCTGTATCTCCAATCGCGGTCAATCTCCCCTACGCGAGCGTGCGTGACGTTGTTCCGGTGCTCACTGTCTCGGGCTTCAATTCGTTGACGGGTTTCAGCAATTACATCGATCCATCTTCCAAACTGAATTTTAGTGGCAGCATGGTCTTGCTTCATGGCAATCACACTATGAAGTTCGGTGGCGTTTATTCGCGGAACACCAAAACGGAAAATGCGCTGTCGGGCACGAATCAAGGATCGTTTAGCACCTTCCAAAACACCCTTACGACCGGGAGCTCGCAGGGGTGCACTCGGGCCACAGGGGTCGCCGCGTCGGCCCTCAATACGCTTTATCAAAACTGGGCTTGCTTTCTGCTGGGGAATAACGTCACTTTCAGTCAGGCAAATCTCGATTTGATGGTCGACTTCCGGCAGAAATCGCTTGAGGGGTTCGCTCAGGACGAGTGGCGGTTTAGAAAAAACCTGACGCTGAGTTATGGCGTGCGGTATTCCTACTTTGGTCCGCCTTACGATAAGAACGGCTTGCTGAGCAACTTCATTCCCGGCCTCTGGAACGCGGGAAGTGCGCCCCGAGTGACCGGAGCTAGTGCTACAACGTCGACCGATGTCCGTGTTCCGGGAACGGGCAATTTTTGTAACGGAATGATAGTCAACGCCCAAAACTTTCAAACGGGTCCGCCAGCCTTCAATTGCACGCCAACCGCCTCACCCTATGGCAAGTATGTTTATAAGGCGCAGAAGAATAATTTTGCACCGCGAGTGGGTCTGGCCTGGGATCCGTTCGGTAAGGGCACGACGTCGGTTCGCATGGGGTATGGAATCTACCACGAACAGGTTTCCCTAAGCGCGGCCGAACTCCTGTCTTTGAATCCTCCCTACTTACAAACTGCCACGCAGACATTGACCCGATTGGATCAACCAATCCCCACCGGAGCTTCGATTCCCGTGGTCGCGTCAGGAACACCTCCGAACATTCGCGCCATCCAGCCGAACTTTCTGACGCCGTACACGCAACAGTGGTCTTTGGATGTACAACACACGTTTGGTAAGGACACGATCGTTACCGTGGGCTATTATGGGTCCAAGGGAACGCACCTGAATGGCAACACCGAGATCAACGATCTGCAAGTGGGCAAAGCTCTTTCAAGCCAGTGCGCAACTGGCACCAGCACCCTGCAGGATCCCGGCGTAGTAACGGTGCCCTGCATGGCGGCGGGGACGCCATTTACGGCAACTCCCGGCATTCTTGATCAGATTCGACCATACCGCGGTTATCGTTCGATCAATGTGCTCGAGACCCGCTACAACTCCAACTACCATAGTCTACAAGTTTCCGCCCAGCACCGTTTTTCGGGTGCGTCCCAGGCGAACTTGTCCTACACCTGGTCGAAGAACCTTACCGACAATCAAACGTCTTCGCTGAACGCCGCGCCACAGGACGCTTTCAACATCAGAGCGGAATATGGCAGGGCGATTCTTGATCGGCGTCACGTACTTAGCGTGAACTACATTTATGAACTGCCGTTTTTCAAGGAGCAGAAGGACTTGGTAGGCAAGGTATTGGGAGGCTGGCAGGTGTCGGGAATTGGCAGCTACTACACGGGGTTGCCGTTTACAGTAGCAAGTGCGACCTACGATACTGCGGGCATCGGCTTCATCCCTGCGATCGTGGCCGGTGGCAGACCTTTGCTTCTTTGCGATCCAAATGCTAACGCTCCACATACCGTCGACCAATGGTTCAATACAGCCTGTTTCGCCAGACAGACTGCAGCTGGAGTGACGGGCGTTCCCAACGTCCCCGGAACTGCATCACGAGGAGCCGTCGATGGACCGCCAACCAAGCGTGTCGACTTTACCCTTTCCAAGCGAATCCGGTTCGGAGAAAACGTCGGCATACAACTTCGGGCGGAAGCTTTTAACGTCTTCAACCATACGAACTTTAGAAACCTCAGCACTGCCAGGTCGATTGCGAATGAAACGATCTGTACAGCCGGGACAGCCGGATGTTCGGGATTCGGCACGGTCACTTCGTTCCGCGATCCACGAATCATGCAATTCGGCGTGAAGCTTTATTTCTAGGCCGACGGCTGCCAGTTCGTATTCCGCGAAATGCCCGCAACGTCACCAACGTTGCGGGCATTCGCTTACATTATCTGATCAATTATTGCTTAATAGTCCCATGACCTCGTTAGCACCAAAGAGAATCCTGTTAGATAACGCGCGGATTATTACGCGGGATAAGATCGTTGAGCGTGGCGCGTTGCTGGTGGAAGGCGGCAAGATTTCGCAGGTCTTGGAAGGCGAAGCCGCACGCATTGGCGGCGATGCGCTTGAGCGCGATTGTAAGGATCTGACGCTCTGGCCGGGACTCATTGACGTACATATCCATGGCGCCGCCGGAGTCGACACGATGAACGCCCGTGCCGACGATCTCCTGCGCGTGTCAAAGTATTTGGCTAGTCAGGGTGTTACTGGTTGGCTGCCAACTCTGGTGCCTGCTGAGGCAGCGCAGTATGCAAGTGCGGTGCGATCCATCGAAGGCTTGATGCGAGTGCAGGCAGACGGACAATCTCCCAGCGGCGCGGCCGATACCAGGGAAAATGGCGCGCGCGTGTTGGGCCTGCATTACGAAGGACCGTTCGTTAGCGACGCCCAATGCGGAGCATTGCATACGAATTTCTTCAGGGAGTATTCAACCGCCGACGATCTCACCGCGCTTCAAGTTCCCAACATCAACGGAAGCGTGAAGATGATGACAGTTGCTCCCGAAATTGCCGGCGGCGTTGATCTGGTGCGTGAGCTCACCGCGAACGAGTGGGTCGTGTCGCTGGGACATACGCGTGCTTCACTTGCGGTGCTCGATCAGGCATTTACAGCAGGAGCGCGGCACCTGACGCACTTTATGAATGCCATGCCTCAATTGCATCACCGAAACCCGGGGCCGGTGGGCTGGGGGTTATCGCGGAATGATGTGAGTTGCGACATCATCGCCGATGGAGTGCACTTGGATCCGCTGATGCTGCGTTTGCTGCTCCAGATAAAGTCGCCGGAGCGGCTAACGCTGATTAGCGACGCTATCGCGGCGGCGGGATTGGGTGACGGCGATTATCAGATCTGGGGTGAGACGATTTCCGTGTCGCGCGGTCGGACGCAAAATGCACATGGCAGTATTGCCGGCTCTGTAATTACCATGTTGGACGCCGTGCGCATGATGCTTTCCCTTGGCGTTTCAGAGGTCGAGGCGGCCCGCATGGCAGCCACGAATCCCGCCCGGCTCCTGCGTATTGATCAGGATTGCGGTGCTATTGAGGAAGGAAAGCGAGCCGACCTGGTTGGGTTGAATCGGGAAGGAAAGGTTCAGTTCACCATGGTTGGCGGACAATTCGAAACCCTCGTTTAGAACGCGGACTTCTGAGTCACGCTGATCCTCACCTGGAGCACTGGTTATAGAACCGGAAGCCGACCGGGGTCACTAGCCCGACTGGCCCTGGGGTTGCGACGGACCGTGGACTCGACATTGAGGGGCAGCATCCTGTCGCTACGGCTCCGCGTTCTTTATTCCCGGCCGCCCTAACTTTCTATGTAAAAGCCGGCCCGGCGGTACGACTCATCGAGAAGCTCCACGGGATGACAAACACGAAGTGAATCACCAGCCAGCATTGCGCCGGCGCGAATCTGCATATGACAGCCGGGGTTTCCGGTAGCCAACGTTCCCGCTTCAGTCCCTCGGACGTGTTCCAGCTTCTCTGCCAGTACCTGACCTGATAGCTCCGGTTCCATGAGGTTGTAAACGCCCGCACCTCCGCAACATCGATCGCTGCCGGCAAGCGGAACAAACTTCAGATCGGGAATCGCTTCAAGCAGGCGCAATGGGGCATCACCGGCGTGTTGGCCATTGATCAGATGGCACGACGCATCGTAAGTAATCTTGTCTGAGCCAATGCCTTCGCCCATTTTGATTCCAGTTACTGCCAGCTGCTGGCTGACGTCGCGTACTCGATTGCTGAACCGGCGCGCCTGCGGCGCCATTTGTTCGTTATTGGCAAAAAGATGCGCATAAGAAACGAGCATCGCGCCACAGCCACCGGCGTTGGTGATGATCGGGGCGTCGCCGGTATCGGTAAAGGCTTCAATGTTTTGTTGAGCTAGTTGGCGGGCGCCATCGAGGTCGCCGGCATGAGCATGAAGCGCACCACAACACGTTTGCTTTGCCGGAATGCTGGTGGTACAGCCGTTGACCGCAAGAACTCGAGCCGTAGCCTGATTCACGCGGCTGAAGAGGCCTTCGGTCACGCAGCCTTTGAACAATAAAACTGGTTCGCGCCGGCTTGTTAGTACCACCTGCGTGAGCGGGTGCGTTATTTCATCGGTCCTTAACGTTGCGGGGGGACCAGTGGACCCACCCGCTGACGCAGGTGGTACTGACAGAGCCTGTTGTGGTCTTGAACTTTCGAGCAGCGCTAAGCCAAACTCGAATTGCCTCGAAAGCAGCGGCGCCAGTTTGGATTTCAATAACAGGCGCACCAGTCCGCTGTCGCGCGCCAGGCGGGCGCAACTGAATACGAAATTCAGTCGTGCGGCGCTGAGCCAGATATGGCGCAAGGCAAAGCGCAACGCCCGTTGTGTGAAGCTAAGCCTCGTCGCGTTGATGTGCAGTTCCGCGCGCGCGCCTTCCAACAGCTGGCCATATTCAACGCCGGCTGGACATACCGGCTCACAGGCGCGACATCCAAGACAGCGATCGATATGGAGCCGAAACGAATTCGCGGTGCTCGCGAGTCTTCCTTCCGCAACTGCACGCATAAGGTAAATGCGTCCGCGGGGGCTATCGTTCTCGTCGCCAGTCGCGATATAAGTCGGGCAGGCTTCGAGACAAAGGCCGCAATGAATGCAGGCGAGTAGTTTGTCTTCCTCTGCCGCGAGTGTGGTGTTAAGTTGTGATGCCAAGCGAGGTGCCTAAGCGGCGGAGGCGATGGTTCCATCGTTTTGCACGATGACCGTCGGGTTCAAATTTGGTGTTGGAATCGGAAGATTCTGTTCGCTTATCAGGGCGAGATGCTCTTCCATTCCCCACTTGGCTTTGTATAAGCAGTCTTCGATGGAATGTCCGATACCAGTGAAACCCTCCAGTTCTGGAGAATAAAAACCGAAGAAGGTCGGATCCTCGGTGGCCTCAATCACCAGCGAATACTTTAAATCGATCATGATCGTTTACCTCCACCACTTATCCCCGCGGCTTTTAGAATCGCGTGACATGTACCAGTAGGAATCTCTTTCGCACCATGGTAGTCGACACGAATCAACTTGTCATGACCAAACTTGCGATAATAGCGGATAGAGCTTTCTCCTTAGTTAGTTTAAAACCATTTTGCTCAAGGAGGCGAATGAGTTCACTAAACTTCATGATTCAACCAATAGAAGTCGTTCGCCATATCAATATCCTATCGCTGCGCTATCCCCACCACGCGGGTCGCTGGCGCCCAAACGTACTCCGGTCTTTTCTTCGATCATTATCCCTTCGGCGTCACCCATGTAGCGCGGCTTCGAAACCAGCTTATGACCGAGCGCTTCAAGCGCGTGTTTTGTATCGCTAGAGAGTCCATAAGGCTCGTAAGCAATCTCGTCCGGCAACCATTGATGATGAATACGCGGCGCATCAACCGCCTGCTGAATATTCATGTCATAGTCGACAATGTCGGTAATGACCTGCAGTACCGTGTTGATGATCGTCGGGCCGCCGGGACTGCCGATCGCAAACCAAAGCGAGCCGTCCTTGCGCAGTACGAACGTCGGCGTCATGGCCGAGAGCGGGCGCTTGCGCGCGGCCACTGCGTTGTTCTCTCCCTGAATCAGGCCATAGGCGTTCGGCGTTCCTGGCTTCGCGGCAAAATCATCCATCTCGTTATTGAGCAGAATGCCGGTGCCTTTGGCGGTAACGCCTGAGCCATAGCCGCCATTCAAGGTGTAAGTGTTGGCCACCGCGTTGCCGTCCTTATCGACGACAGTGAAGTGCGTCGTCTCTTCTGATTCATAACCCGGTGGTTTGCCCGCACGCACTTCCGCACTGGTCGAGGCATGGTCCGTCGCGATTGTTTGTCGCAGGCTGGCGGCATATTTCTTGTCGATCATTCCGGCGACGGGGACTTTCACAAAATTAGTGTCGCCCATAAACTCCGCCCGGTCCGCAAACGCGCGCCGCATCGCTTCAGTCATCAGGTGATATCTATCCGCTGACGACCAGCCAAACGATTTCAGGTCATAGCCCTCCAGGATGTTGAGCATCTCGATCAAAACCGCGCCGCCGGAAGAAGGTGGGGGCATCGAGATGATCTCGTGACCGCGATAAGTCGAGCGCAACGGTTCGCGTTCTTTGGCGACGTAATTGTGCATGTCCGCCAGAGTGATGAGCCCGTTGTGCCGCTTCATGTCCTGGGCGATCAGGCGCGCAGTTTCGCCTTCGTAAAACTCGTTCGGTCCGTACTTTTGTAAACGCGCAAACGTGGCCGCGAGTTCAGGCTGACGCAGCAACTCGCCCTCTTTAAAAAACTTTCCGTTATTAAGAAAGATGCGTTTGCTGTCTTCATAAGGCGCAAGCAGATCGCTGTTGCCGCGCAGGCTCGCGGCGTAGGAATGGCTGAGCGGAAACCCTTCTGCGGCCAGCCGCCGCGCCGGCTCAGTCAGTTGTGCCCAGGTCAATTTTCCGGAACCATACTTCTTAAGGGCCAGTTCCATGCCGCGCACTGTTCCGGGTACGCCCGCGGCGCGGTAACCAATCGTGGACGAGCCTTCGCCTTTGATTAGATTACCGTCTTGGTCGAGATACACATTGCGATTGGCAGCCGCCGGCCCCATCTCGCGATAATCGATGGCCGTAGCTTTTCCGTTCTTCAACCGGATCATCATGAAACCACCGCCGCCGATGTTGCCGGCCGCGGGATGTGTGACGGCTTCGGCAAAAGCGACTGCGATTGCGGCATCGACTGCGTTACCGCCGCGCTCGAGAATGTCGACTCCGACTTGCGAAGCGATGCTGCTGGTCGAGGCCACCATGCCGTGCGGCGCGCGTACCGGACCGCGGGAAGCAGCAGTAACAGTTAGTTCACCTGCCCCCTGAAAATGGTGGAATCCATAGCCGGCGAAGGACCCTACAGTCAGGAAGAACACCAGAGTGAACCGCAGTGCCAGATTGATGTGATTGTGTTTCATAAGAGTCCCCTGTAAACCAAACTGTTAGTCTGCGTTGTGGTTACGACCTGCTCAACGATGGTTGAAATCCAAACCGTGAACTACAACGCGAATCTTCCCGGCGAGAGAAGATTGTCCGGATCAAGTTGTTGCTTGATGCGCCGCATCACTTCGCCGCGCGCTCCGAGATCTCCCCAGGCGTCGATTCTACTCTTGATGTCCGCCGCTGCCGTCTCGATTATCAGTGACCCACCTAAACTTTGTGCTTCCACTCTTAAGTTCTGTAGAGCCTTGACCAGTTGCGGCGTATCGATGTTCGCCGCCTCGATGACTCTAACGCGCCCATCAGCCACGCTCGCATGCCACATTCGTGGAGCAACGTCTGGATGGTCTTCAACTGGTTTCAGGGATCCAAGAAAGCCTCCCAAATCCGTGGGATTAACGCTCGCTCGCCAGATGCATCTTTCGCTGAAGCGCAAAGGCAACGCACCCAGGATGCGCCAAACCTCGGCGTCGTGTCCCTTGAGCGGGCCGACCCAGCCACTCTTGCTCTTGAGTACATCTATCGCGCGCGAAGTCAGGTAGTCAATTGCTGTTTCCGAATCTGCGAACCTGATTAGTAAGACCGCTTCCTTGCCATTGCTAAACTCCGCCGTGTTCGCTAATTCCGGCGACAGTAATTCAATCGCCACCGGAAATAATCGAGATTCAATGAGGCACTGCGCCCCGCAGATTAGGTCCGCGACCGTGCCATAGGCAATTACCGTCCTGGTCATTTCGGGAAGGGGACGCAGTTTGAATGTCAGCCTGGTAATCAACCCAAGTGTCCCGTAGCTGCCTGTCAACAACTTGCAGAGATCATAGCCGGCCACGTTCTTAACTACGCGTCCGCCGGCTTTGATCGTCCGTCCATCTGCGCGGATGAACTGCATGCCAATGACGAACGCGCGCGGTGGTCCATAGCCATAGCGTTGTGGCCCGGCCAACCCGGTGGCGATGATGCCACCCAAAGTGCTGTGCAGATCGTCGGGTGGATCCAGGGGCAGCCACTGTCCTCGCTTGGCAAGTTCTGAGTTGAATTCATGGAGCGTTACTCCGGCTTCGGCCGAGGCAATCAGGTCCGCTGGTTCGTGTTCGATGATGCGATGCAAACGCGTGGTTTGAAGCACCAGGTCTGTTCGTCTTGAACGATTGCCGACTTCTAACCATGTGCCGGCGCCGGCAGGCACAACGGACAGCTTCTCGGCGAAAGCATGCCGCATAACTTCGCAAAATTCTTCAGTCGAACTGGGCGCGACCTGCCGCGCCGTCGAGAATGCAGAAGGCTCGTACCGAAGTTTCTGAGAACTGACGGTGGGCGAATTCAAGGCAGCAGCGCTGCTATTTTCGGCAAGGACCATTGGAAGTATTGGCGCTGCGTTGACTCTGTCACCATCACCATTACTTGCGAGACTGGCGACGGCTCGCCCTTCGCCGCAACCGCGCAGCAGCGGAATGATCTTTCCGGGATTCATTAGACCCAGTGGATCAAAAGCCGCACGCACCTGCAGCATGGCCTCCATATCATCATCGGAAAAAATCAAAGGCAGCAGTTCGCGCTTATCAAAACCGACGCCATGTTCGCCGCTAATGCTGCCGCCGGCCCGCACGCAGGTTTCCATTAATTCGCGCCCGGCTTCCTTGACGTTGCGGACTTCGTCGGGCGAGCGTGAGTCAAAACAGATCAGCGGATGCAGATTCCCATCGCCCGCATGAAAGACATTCGCGATGCGCAATTGATACTTCGCGGCAATGCGATAGACATCTGCCAGCACCTCCGGTAAACGCGAGCGCGGCACCACTGCATCCTGAATCATCGAGTCGGGTGCAATTCTGCCGATAGCGCCAAAGGCGCCCTTGCGCGCGGCCCAAAGTTTTTTTCGCTCGTTGTCGTCGCGCGCCAGGCGACAGGTTCGCGCGCCCTGTTGCAGGCAAATATTTTTGACTCGCTCGGCTTCTTCATTGATGTCGGCTTCGATTCCGTCCAATTCGATTAAGAGCGCCGCGCCCGCATCGATGGGCAAGCCTGCGGCAAAGACACTCGCTTCCACCGCCTGTATGATCGCATGGTCCATCATCTCGAGCGCCGCGGGCATCACGCCGGCGGCAATGATTGCCGAGACTGCGTGGCTGGCGTCGTTTACTTCCAAAAAGTCTGCGAGCAGGGTGCGCACAGCCGGTGGCACCGGAACCAGACGCAACGTCGCCTCGGTGGCGATACCAAACGTCCCTTCGGACCCCACAAAAATTCCGAGCAGATCGTAACCCGCTTGTTCCGGGCCGCCGCCGCCCAAATCGATAATCGCGCCGCTTGATAAGACCACGCGCGCAGCCAGCACATGGTCGGTTGTCGTTCCGTACTTCAAACAATGAATACCACCGGCATTTTCGGCGATGTTTCCGCCGATGGTGCAGGTGGAGTTGCTCGACGGGTCGGGAACGTAGTGCAGACCAAACGGTGCGGCGGCCATGGAGACATGAGCATTTACAACGCCTGTTTGGACCACCGCCAGACGATTGTGGGGATCGACTCTCAGGATCTGGCGCATGCGCGCGAGTTCAATCACGACCCCTTCGGTCAAGGCCAGGGCGCCACCCGAAAGACCGGTGCCGGCGCCACGCGGCGTGAAAGGCACGCGCTCCTTTGCCAGCAGGCGCAGAATCTCAGCTGTCGCTTCGGTCGAAGAGGGAAAGACAACGGCGCGCGGCCGGTATTTATGCTGTGGGAGGCCATCACATTCGTAGACGATCAACTCGTCGGCGTCCGCCAGGACACCATCGCGGCCAACGATCGCACGCAGGTTTTCGATAAGTTGATCCACAAGTTTTGGGCAGGAGAAATTCTATCGAGTCGGATGCCAATGATACACTACGCGGCCACTACAAGGCAGTATGGTGCATTCTTAAGTACTGTCTTAATTTAGAGTGCGGCGACAGGTCACAGCAAGAGTCCCAAGAGGCCTCAGCACGAAGCCAGGCGCCGAGCCGCCGCGGGCCAAAACGGCGCAGGTCACCGCACTCCACATCAAGCCAGCACTAGCTGTTGTCAGGGTCGTTGCTTCTCAGGAGCCTGTAGGCAAGATAGACCAGCAATCCGATACCGGCCACGATCGCGGCGGTGATTGCCTCTTTTAGCGTGCTGTTGAGCAGCAGCCATCCGGATAACAGCAGCGCCAGAACGGAAATGATTGTGCCGCCGCGCAGGCGAAATAACGGCGCCGGCGCGTTGGTTCGACGCAACACCGGCAAAGCCGCGCAGGTTGCCGCGTAAGTTAGTAAGCGCGCGATGGCGCTGATAGTCAGGGCCTGCACAAAACTCTGTTTGAGTGTGAGCACAAACATAACAGCGGCCGTGCACAGTATCGCTATGTGTGGTGTGAAAAATCGCGAATGCACTTTGCCAATCAGGGCCGGCAACTGGCGCTGTTCTGCCATAGCGAACGGTACACGCGATCCGGAAAGCAACACGATGTTGAGGTTGCCGGTAATTGAAATTATGGCTCCGGCAGAAATGAGCGCACCGCCCGCGGCCCCCATAAAGCGGGTTCCCGCATCAGCAAGCGGCTTTTGTGATTGCGCCAGTTCCGGCAGCGTACCCACGCAAACAACCTGGATAAGAATATAGAGCAGCGCCACCACCGCGATGGCGATGAGCAGGGCCCGTGGTAAATGTTTTTGAGGATTGTGTACTTCACCGGCCGGGATCGCTGCCATCTCAAATCCTGTGAACGCATAGATCAACAGCAACACCGACTGAGAGAAGGCCCCCGATGAAGGGACCGGGCCGAGGCTGTAGGCGTGAGGATTCAAAAAGAAGAGCCCGGCCACAACAAACAGGATCATGGGAATCAATTTTCCGACGGTGAAAAAGTTGCCGGCAATCGCCGCTTGTCTAACGCCGAGGATGTTAACGCCGGCCAGCGAGACAACCACGACGGCGATGATTATCGGGCGCCAGGTGCCACTGCTTGCGCCCGGCCAAAAGTAACCAAGGTAGCTGACCAGCAGATTGCAATTGGCTGCGAAAGCTGTCAGCCGCGCCAACCAGATGAGCCAGCCGACTTCGAAGGCGACGGTAGGCCCGAACGCTTCGCGCGCATACAGATATGGACCGCCAGTCTGGTCAAAGCGGCTGCTGACTTCGGCAAAGCAAAGAATGATTAGCGTGACGACCAGAGCGCAGGCAACGAACGCGAAAAGACTGTAGGCCCCGATGAGCGCAAAGACTTTCGCCGGTAGTCCAAAGATACCTGCGCCGATGATACCGTTGATGGTGATCGCAACCAGATCCCAACGATGTATGCCGCGCACCAGGCCTTTGAAGGGAGGTTTGGACATGCGCTGTAAAGTAGCACAGACTTTAGTCTGTGTGAGTGCCAATGATCGCGATCTGCTTACTTGCCGAACGCTTGGTTTGCTTTAGTCGCTTTTAGTCCCATGGGGACGAAATCCAGGCTGGGCTGTTTCTCTCCTCTGGAGCTTGGATTAATGCGTTGCGGTCGCCCAGGCTATAAACATTTTGCTCCTCCGGAGCGAAAGAACAGGCTGTCTGAAGTTCTGTGCTTGCGACACTATCCCGTTCATACTAACCTTTGGTACTCCAACCATACTGAAACTAGAAAGGACAATATGAACCGATTCATCGCGCGCAAATTTCTCTTCGCCGTCCCGTTGTTGGTGCTCTGCGCAGTTACGGCGCCGGCACAGAATGCGGTTACGCCGGCGTCCGCGTCGCAGTTGTCGCTTCAGGAACTGGTCGACAAAGCTGCGAAAACGACGCTCGAAAAATTCAAAGAGAAGGGACTGAAGGACGAAAACCTTTCCATCACACTCATCGATCTTCGCTCGCCCCAGCATCCGGTAAGTGCCGGCTTTCGTGGCAATGAACGCATCTATCCGGCGAGTGTGGTGAAGCTCTTTTATCTGGCTGCGGCGCACCGCTGGCTCGAAGACAAGAAAATCGAAGATACACCGGAACTGCGGCGCGCATTGCGCGATATGATCGTTGATTCTTCCAACGAGGCAACTCAGTATGTTGTAGATGTGCTCACCCATACCACGGGCGGCTACGAGCTGCCTCCGAACGAGATGAAGGAATGGCAGGCAAAGCGAAACGTCGTGAATCGCTATTTTGCTTCGTTGAAATATTCAAACATCAACGTCAATCAAAAGACGTTTTGTGAAGATGCCTATGGGCGCGAGAAAGTTTCGCGCGGCGCCAACGGCGAGAACCGGAACAAGCTTACGACGGAGGCAACCGGGCGGCTCCTGGCAGAGATCGTGACACGCCAGACTGTAACGCCCGAACGCAGCGGACAGATGATGGATCTGTTGAAGCGTGACTATTCGGGCTCGAGCAAAGACGCTGACGACCAGGCCCACGGCTTCACCGCGATCGCGTTACAAGGTGTCGAAGGCGCGCGCTTGTGGTCCAAAGCCGGATGGACCAGCACGACGCGTCACGACGCGGCCTATCTGGAAATGCCTGACGGCTCAAAATTTGTGCTGGTCACCTTCACGACGGATCATGCAAACGAACGCGAAATCATTCCGACCGTGGCGAAGGTTGTGATTGAGGGATTTAGGAATGTCAGGTGAAGGGAGGCTGTCCCATTCAACATCGAGACTGTTGAATTGACTTTGCCCGCCAGATGTTGGCGATCATCGGGCGGGCTTAGCCTTCAGAAGGTGGACCTCTGCGTGTGGTCAGAGGCGCTTATTGTCCCTAATCGGGACGATTTTCTGCCGTCGTTGTCAAACAACGCCGAAGAAGAAAACGCCGCGGTCGAGGTACTTTCCGACATCGTGAAAACTGATCTGCTGCAGTACTGAGTTGCCGAAGTAGCCCGTCTTTTCCACGCCGGCCGGGATTCGCAGCGCGAAGCTAAAAGAGGTGGAGGCTCCCGGGCCAAGCGAGAAGCCGATAGTCGCCGGCTGCGCCAGCGTGGGAAAGCGTCTGTCAAAGTCGGACAAGAAGATGTCAGAGCTCGTGATCGGATTTCGATTTCCGACCGACACCGCAACGGCGAGGGTTCCCCAGGCAAATGGATCGGGATTCATCACCCCGACACTGTAATTGATTAATCCACCGATGGGCGCGGTATTGTTCCAACTCTGCCAGACAATCATGGGGGACTCTGCGCGACGTAACTTCTCGTCGAGTTGTTCGCGTGTTAGTGAAGTGAACGTTTCACCGCTCTTTTCCCGCTTCTTCTTTTCTTTCTCAACCTCGGCCTCGATCGTCTCGATCGCACGCTTGATGTCGGCCGGTGATTTCGTGTTCTCTATTTTTCGCGTAGGCATGCTGTCCTCCTAAGGTGTAAGCGGATCTTCTTAAAGACAACAACGTCCGAAACCGCCTCGCCCGAGTTGTCTCTGTAGCCCGCTTGGTTGCCGGCACCTCAGCAGGAGAAGACTAGCGTTGTCTGCTCTGGGTGGGAAGTCTCCCGGGTGCCGTAGTGAGTGGCGAGAGGACTTCTGCGACAGCAATCAACGTGCCGGGTCGTTCTCAAGATGAATTTGAAATGCAAACTCCATCTTGAAGATAAAAGCGTCTATAGTTGGCGACGCCGGGCAGCTCAGGTGTCCACTTGAGTCTACAGCCCGCTGCGAATTAGTGAAACTTGTGGCTTTGCAGTTAAGGGCGCGAGAGTGGGTTTCATGATCGAGGACCTTTCAAAACATCACCTGCCCATCGACAGTCCCTTTGCGTCACCCACAGCCACGCGCGAATGGAATCGTTACCGCTTGAGTGCCGAGCAAATCGCATTCTACGAGGCCAACGGGTGTTTCACCGACGATCAGGTTGAAGCCTTGGGAGCAGGGCTTGACCAATTTACTGACCCGGCAAATCCCGGCAATAAATTCTTTTGCGAGTATCATGCGAACGAATCGACTGACCCAGCTAAGACGCTCTTTCATGCGCTCGGCGCCTGGCCGCGCTCCCGTCAAATAAACATGTCAGTTCTGCTAAGTGAAGAACGCTGAAGGTAACAAGATGCCGATTAGTCCGCCAAAACTCTCGAGAGCCAGCGCGCTTGCCGGAACAGTTATTTGGGAATTGGGATTCTTCTCGCACAGCTCGACGCTGATCGAGACGGAGTTAATCAACAAAGTATTGCTGCTGGCGGTGCTCGTCATCGTGCCCCTGGGTCTAAGCCTGGCCGCGACGGATCAAGAGGAAGAGAATTCACTTTTATTTCGTCTGGCAATATTTGCCCAGCCCATTGGGGCCGCCGCTGTTGTGGTTTCCTTTTTTCTAAAGCAGGGAATTGCCGCAGCGCTTTTCTCTTCAGCCTGGTTGGTTGTTGCGGGGTTACTCTCATTGCACGGCCTGTCGCGTTTGCTGTCCCCCAAACTGCGCGTGTTTGAGGAGGTGTCGATCAGTGCGGGGCTCATTTACCTGTCGGTTGGCAGCGGCTGGTTAATCATGTCACGGCTGGGGATTCAACCGCTCGGCTTTGGCGATACCATCGTATTGCTGACGGCGGTCCATTTTCACTATGCAGGATTCGCGGCCCCGATTCTCAGTGGACTTGCCGGTCGAGTACTTGTGCATCAGTCCGTCAGCGTTCAGCGACTGTTCGCTTTGGTCGTGCTGGGGGTGATCGCGGGCACTCCGCTGGTGGCCGCGGGTATCACCTTGTCGCCGTCATTGGGTTTGGCGGGCACAGTCATCATTTCCTGTGCACTGCTTTTGCTCGGCATCCTCGTTATCGGCTGGATTGTGCCTGGCATTACCCGTCGCTCGGTCCAGCTACTGTTAGTACTCTCATCAATCTCTCCTTTTATTTCGATGACGCTTGCCTCCATCTACGCTTACAGCATCGTGGCTAAAAAGCTCATCATCGATATTCCCCAGATGGCCCTAACCCACGGGTTGATAAATGCACTGGGATTTTCGCTCTGTGGTTTGCTTGCGTGGACAATCTTTCGCGCTGAGTAGAAGCCAAGTCCAGTCATTTTTCTAATGCGCGTATGTTCGCGCTATCGGCGGCAAACTCTCCGTACCTTCATGCGATCGGAACGCAGCCCGCGCTCCGGAACTTTCTACCTTCGTGGTTGTCTAAGCCTACGAATTGATGACAAGTGAGAATAGCCGTCAGTTTAGAAAGGGCACTTGTGCCCGGCCCTGGCGGTACTGATGCAGTTTCAAAAGAAATTTGGAGCGAGATTAATCAAGTCCGTCGCTATTCAAGCGAAGTTCGCATTCCAAACTGAAATGAGGAGAAACGCCATGTCCGTAAAGATACAGGTCGCAGACAGACCAAAGCCGTTCATTAACGTGACGCCGCTGATTGATGTTCTGCTCGTGTTGCTGATCATCTTTATGGTGGTCTCGCCACTAAAGCAGGCACGGTTCGCCGCACAGATTCCCGCTGAACGAGACAAAGACGAACGACCCTTGCCCCCATCCGACAACGCACTGGTGGTAATTATCGCTGCCGACCACACGCTCAAGCTCAACTCCCTCGGCGATATGGGAACTGTTGAGGACACCGGAAAACTCAGCGCAAAGTTAAGCGAAGTCTTCGCTCTGCGTACGCAGAATCGCGCCTACAGCTATGAGATGTTGTATCGAACGGATTTGCCTGATGTACTTCGCATTCAAAAGACAGTTTTTATCAAGGCGCCCCGCTCAATGAACTATGGCGATGTGGTTAAGGTGATCGATGGAATCAAGGTAGCGGGCGCTACGCCGATTGGCTTGCAACTGGACGACTTGAATTAGATTCGCGGTACTACAGAACCGCCAAGCGATCGGTGTTGGGCCTCGATCGCGACAGCGAACCTTCCGCTGAAAAACCGAAAGGCCGGTTTTTGGACCGGCCTCTCAAGGTTGGGCGGAGACGTTCAGCCTCTTCAGTCACTGTCCTCACCCCAGCAACCATTCGCCCTAGTGCGGCTCATTCTAAAGGAATTGTGGTGGCTGTCAACTGCAAAAAACATCGTTCCCCGGGTCGCCACAATGAACCGTTGACCCTACCATAATAAGTTCAAGTGCAAGCTGCCTTTGAAGCGTCTGGAAAATCTTTTGCTACGGGACGTAGCGACAAGAAAGTTTCCCTCTGGAACTCGAAAACAGTGTGGGGAATTCTGTCCTCTTATGATCTGGTCTCTGCAAATTATTTTTAATGCATATTGAAGGGACCCCCGTGCGGCTCAGGGGCGAGGTCGGGACGAGAGGAATCCTGAAGGACTTCATGCAGTTCCAGGACGTTGGTCTGGTAGTAGGCGTCTCTCGGTAACGTGGCTGATTGGGCGTGTCCTTTCACAAATGCGTCCGAGCGCACCCAATTCAGAAAGTCCTGGCGCGTATTCCAGAAAGTGAAGACAACGTACGGATCTCCTTCGTTGACTGGTCGCAGCACCTGGTTCGAGATGAATCCTTCCATCTTATCCACCAGCCCGGCCCGTTCTCGAAAGACCTTTTCGAAAGCGTCGGCGTACTCCGGTTTGACGTAGAGGCGATTGGCAACAGTTATCATTCGGTTCAACTCCTTAGATAATGGACGACGGTCAAGCGGTGATCTAGTTCAAAGAGAAGGGAATCGTGCGTCGTTGTTCGGCGCTCTGCATTGCTAACTCGATTATGCGTATCGTGTTCCGCGCTTCTTCCGGCTTCACGGCAAGTTCAGCCTGCCCGGCGATCGCCGCCGCGATGTTTTGGTAATAAGCCTGATAGCAACCGGCAATTGTTTTTATTCGTCCTTGAATATTCAGCCCGCCTATTTCTGTATTAAGTTTTCCCCAATCGTCTTCGGACTCTTCACCCCAGTTGGCCACGGAAGGAGTCAAACCTTTTTTCAGATCACCTTCCTGCGGATCAAGTCCGAACTTAACGAACGATCCCGCGGTGCCGTGAAGAGTAAATCGAGCGCCCGGTTCCCGCACCAGCATTCCTGCCTTCAAGGTTACTTTCAAACGGTCGTAGTGAAGTATCAACTCAAAGTTGTCGGTGATCTGCGACGTCTCTCGTTGAGCACTGATGTCCGCCGTAATCAGTTGCGGTAGACCAAACAGGACCTGGGCCTGATCGATTAAGTGCGAACCCAGGTCAAAAAGAATTCCGCTTCCCGGGCCGGCTTCTTCGCGCCAGGTCGGCTGTCTGAGATTCCGGTAGCGATCAAAATGAGATTCGTACTCGACCAGCCGTCCCAATAACTCTCCGTTCAATATTTGCTTGACCGTCAGAAAGTCGCCATCCCATCTGCGATTCTGAAAGGCGCTGACAATCCTGTTCTGTTGGCGCGCTATTTCGATCAGCTGCCTCGCTTCGTTTACCGTGTTCGTAAAAGGCTTCTCTACCACGACATGTTTGTTCGCCAGTAAGGCCTTTCGTGCCAGATCGAAGTGAGAGTTGTTCGGCGTGGTAATGACAACCAAATCGATATCCGGATCTGCAAAGACCGCCGCCGCGTCTTGCACCACCGCAACCGAAGGATACCTATCGCGCGAATCGTCCGCGCGGCGCTGTACCACAGTTTTGAGCTTGAGGTGGGGAACTGACTGAATTATTGGCGCATGAAAGACGCGCCCTGACATGCCGTAACCGATCAGTCCCACTCGGATTTCATTTGTCATCTGCCGAGCCCGAGTCTTTTTTGCCGACCGTGGTGTTTTGGGTTTCTTTCGGAGGCGCATGATGATCGGTGCCCAGAGTCCAGGACGGCGGATCGCTCGCGGGAAAGGATTCAATCAGCGCCTCGTCAATTTCACGGTCACTGATCTCGCTCGATGTCGGGTCATCGGATGTTCGCTTTTCTTCTGTCATAGACCGCTCCTGCTGATTTATGGAATGAGATGAAAAGCTATGATACTCAATAACACACTGGCGGAGCATCACCTTTCCCCAAATATTGTTGATCCTGAGCGCAAAAGACTGTAAAACTTCCCCGCATCTCGGTGCCGAATAACAACAACGGTCTACTATGCCGATGCGTTTTTGCAAACGCGGCACCACTTCCTGGACCACCGGCCCTTTGGTCCATTTCATTTCTTAGCTGGCTGGTACGCATTCGGGGATTTACCGCAGGACCTGTGGTACCAAAGCCGCAAACAAGTATCTGGTGACATATGAGAATCGTGTTGGCTGAAGAGCAGAACGGTCAGCGTAATGCTGACCGTGCATTCGACTCTGCAATTGTAGAAGTCGGTCGCGATAGAAGCGTATGTCAAATCGTATTCGATAATGAAAAGTGGCCGATGGTATCACGCAGGCATGCAGAATTTCGGTTGCAGGCTGGGCGGTGTCTGCTAGTCGACAACAAATCGCGCTTCGGCACCTTTCTGGATGGCCGGCAGATAACCGAGGTGGCGCAAGTTCAGGTTGGATCGCGAGTACAATTTGGCGCCGGCGGACCGACCTTGTACGTCGTCCGGCTCGAGCAATCATCTTCGCCACAAATAGATATTCCGCCTTTCATTAACGAACTGCGCCAGCCGGCCTACACCCCGGAACCCGTTCTTCCGGAAAAGCCGGAACCCAGGGCAGCGGCTTCCGCTTTTTCTAAGCGGCCGTCTGCCTTTTTGGATTTGGTTAGCGAGGTGACTGGAGAGTTCAAACGCTGTCAGCTTGATAAAGAGATCACGCGTCTGGGCCGCGGGCTGGATATGGATGTAAGAATCGACGCGGATGTCGCAGTGGTTTCGCGACACCATGCTGCGATTGAGCACCGCGCCGGCCAGTTCAAGTTGATCGATCAGGAAAGTTTCAACGGCACCCTTCTTAATCAACGCCGCCTCATCGCGCCTGCAGTGCTGCGCGACGGCGATCACATTCAACTGGGAATGGGCGGCCCTGTGTTTCGCTTCCACGGGCTGGCGTTTTCCGAGGGGGCGGGCGGGCAATCACAACCCACAATTCACTCCCTGTCAGGTTCGGTTCAATCGGATCGACGCGCGCTCCCTGATTCGAGTGGCCAACAGCTGCTATCTCTCCACCGCTCACTCGCAGGCGGTGCGCCGGTAACAATCGGCCGCGCTGTCGACAACGATATCAAGCTCGACGGGTTACAGATTTCCAACCATCATGCGCGTGTAACGTTGATCCAACAGAACGTGGTGATCGAGGATGTTGGTTCGACCAACGGTGTGTACGTCAACGGCACGCGTATCACAGGCAAGACGACCGTTCGCAGTAGTGACACCGTGCAGATCGGCCCTTTCCTCATTCAACTTGATCCTGAGCGCGGCCTGGATATCCTCGATACTCGCTCAAAAACGCGCATCGACGCAGTGGATATCACCAAGATTGTTCCCAACCGTGCTGGAGGCGGCACCGTCAAGCTGTTGGATGACGTCGATCTGGTAATTCAACCCAACGAATTTGTCGGACTGCTGGGACCGTCGGGCGCCGGCAAATCGACTTTGATGGATTCCCTCAATGGCATGCGCCCCGCTACCGAAGGGCAGGTATTAATTAATAACCAGGATCTCTATCAGCATCTTGATTCGCTGAAGCAATCGATTGGCTACGTCCCCCAGGACGACATCATTCACCGCGAGCTGACGGTCTATCGGACACTTTACTACGTCGCCCGCCTGCGTTTATCACGCGATGTGTCAACGGCTGAGATTGAGCAGATCGTGAACGAAGTGATGGACGTGACCGGCCTCTCTGAGCGCCGCGATGTTGCCGTTGGCCAGTTATCGGGGGGCCAGCGCAAGCGCGTATCCATTGCCGTAGAGCTGGTTACAAAACCTTCCATCATTTTTCTGGACGAGCCAACTTCCGGTCTGGACCCGGCGACCGAAGAGAAGATCATGAAGTTGTTTCGCCAGATAGCTGAGTCCGGACGTACGGTGATTCTGACAACTCACGCGATGGAGAACGTGAAACTCTTTGACAAGATCGTAGTCATGATGCGAGGCAAGTTGGTCTTCTATGGCGCGCCACAGGAAGCGCTCGCCCACATTCACGCCGACAGTTTCAAGGATCTTTATGACAAACTCGAAGCGCCAATTGAAGCCGGTATCAGCAAACTTCCCCCGCTGCCCGCAAATGCATCTGCCGCGCAGAAGCGTGATTACAAACTGCAGAGAGAACATATCACCGAAGCCGTCGCTGAAGACTGGAAACAACGTTTCCTGACAACCCGGCAATATAAGGAAAACATTCAGCAGCATCTTGGCGGCCTTAAGGGCAACGTGCCGCCGGTCGCTCCGGCCCGCCGGCGCCCGACCGTGACGGACGCTCTGGGTCAATGGAAAACACTGGCCCAGCGCTACATGGAGGTCCTGCGACACGATAAGTTCAATCTGTTGATTCTGTTTGGTCAGGCCCCCATTGTTGCTCTGCTCACGTGGCTGGTAGTCGACAACGACAGTCCGCGCGACTTCCCCTATTTTGTGCTGGCCCTGGTTGCGGTCTGGTTTGGGACTTCGATCGCAGCGCGCGAAATCATCAAGGAGCGGGCCGTCTATAATCGTGAGCGAATGGTCAACCTGGGACTAGTTCCTTACGTGGGCTCGAAACTCGTGGTGTTGTCGTTGATTGTGGGACTTCAGTGCCTGATGCTTTTTGGATCGCTGCGAGTTCTTCATGTGGCTGGTCTGATGAAGGTACCCGGTGATTACTACGGCATTCCGCAACTGTTGGTGATGATCCTGACCGGCATCGTCGGCATCGCACTTGGTCTGTTTATCTCTTCCATCGTCAAAACCTCAGAGATGGCGACCAGCTTTGTACCGCTCATTTTGATTCCGCAGATCCTGTTCTCAGGCCTGGTAGGTGTACCCAAGGGACCTGCTAAATATGTGGGCGCGATCATGCCGGCCGGCTGGGCCTTTGACGAGATGAAGCGTTTGTCCTCGGACCTGGGAGTGTTGCGCGGTAAAGACGAGGAAGCAATGCCTGCCGCCCAAAATGAGGGGCGCGGTCTTAATAAGGACATCAAGTACCGCAACGATCAACTGATAGAGCAGAAGCAGAAAGAGATGGAGGATTACAAAACAAAGTCGGCGGATAAATTCGATGACTTTGATAAAGAGATGAACCAGTATCAAAAGGACATGGAGAAGTGGAACATGGGAGGTCGACAGGGTCAGGAACCGAAAAAACCTCCCAAGCCAACTCTCGATCCAGTGCCCCCGAAAGTGGAAGTGGTGCCGATGCCGGATGATCTAAGCGCCTACGTGGACTTTTTGCATCCCTGGGGTGACAAGTGGCTTAACGCCCTGGTGTTACTAATGATGTTCATAGGGTTGACCGGCGGGACGATTATCGCGTTGCGCTCGCAGGACATCGGCTGACCTGGGACCGCACGCATTCTGCGTGCTCCGGTCACGGTGGCTGTCTCTTTGGGTGAGAGGATTAGTACTGAATGCGACGTACTTGCCGCCGTACGTATAGCACGCAGGATGCGTGCGGTCCCAGAGTACAAAAGGGTCGAAATATTTGATCGGAGTGTCCGAGAAGTTAATGAATCGAGATCCCTGGCTCTGTCTGCTTTGTCTGATTGTCCTTGTGTCGTCGCTTGGGGTGGCAGCACAGCGGTCTGTCGCAAACGGCAAAAGCGATTCTCAGCCTAAAGAGGTGCGCGGATACAAGCTGCATCGTGCTCAGGTAGAGTTAAAAAAGTCCGATAAGAAAAAATCCGACAAGAAGGACGAGTATGACGAGAACGAGCCGTTGCTAATTCGTCTGGGAGAGGCCCAACTCGTTTCCGCGACGCCGCTCGGGGTGACCTTTGAAGTGCCTGTAGTTCTGGCCGCTGTAAAGCAGCAGGGCGATATCGACCGGCTGGTGTTCGAAGCAATGACCGTCAATGATTTGCCCGTCACTCTCGACGATTACGTTCACCCATTTGCGCTTCCAAACAAGGAGCCATTATCGCTGGCCCCGCCGCTGCGTATTTTCGTGAGCACGCCACAGGCAGTGCTGCGGACCCTCGACGAATTGTTGAATTCCAAACCGGTCTGGGAAGTGACGGGACGCATTTACGTCTGCGGGCATTTCAAAAAATATTTGCTTAAATTCAAGCGCGCCGTTCCCGTGGAATTACAGACCTCAATAAACAATCCCGTGCGGTGAACCACGGTTCATGACGGCCCGCGTCCAGGCGATCTTCGCAGTTTAGAAACCGGACTTGTCCGCCAGTCAACTTTGGCAAGAAAGGGAAGCGCTGATCAATCGCTGCAATGGTCCATCAGAAAAAGGGTGCGATCTTGCGTTCCAGAAAGAGTTTGCGCCCGAAGCGAGGCGGACAGGTGCGTTTCTAAACGGTGCAGTACACTACTTCGCAACCGAGTCCAAAGGTCACCGCTTCGGCCGCGCTATGGTTTGCCGTAACGCAAGGGCACGGTTACCAGGAAGGCGTTTTTGTTTCTGCTGCCGATACGATAGATCGTTTGCGGCGCAGGCTCCTCTTGCGTCAGCAATCGTGACGAAGCCGTCGCGCTGGCTTCCTGCTCAACCCTGGTCCAATGTTTTCCGGCGCCATCCACCATTTCAAAGCGTTCTACTTCGCTGGACCACGTCCTTTCCCATTTTGCCACGTCGGACTTTGAGAGTTTTAAGGGCTTGTCGGTTATCGGCAGACCCGCGAGGCGTTCCGGTGAAACGACAACGCTTAGAATTTCTGCCACCTGATCGCTGCGGCTGGGACTGGGAACGAGTGTGAAGTAACTGGGACTGTCTTCCTGCGCGGGTATGTCAATCAACCTGCCCGGCCGTACCTCGTTATCGCCTCCGCGCGTGCGCCGGGTGGGAAAGATCAGATAGGGATCGCCTAGCGATCCGTCGGCGTACTGTTCGCGATCAATAACATACAGATATCCAGACCGCGGAGATTCGATGCTCAGCCGAACGCGTTCACCGACAGGTAAAGGGGTGTCAGCCTCGATGCGCTGCGGCGTCCATTGCGTGGTACGCGCGTCCTCCATTACCAGCACGCGCGCACTGCCATCATTTCCAGAAGCGGGACGGAGGCGCCAGATGGTGACCCCGATTTCCATAGTCTCAAAGCCGGGCTTCATAGCGAGGAGCAGGGCGGGAGTCTTGCGCATGTAGCGCGCTTTGAGGGCCGCTGTTACGGGTACGCGGCGCGGTCCAGGCCTTACCGTTGCCTGCGGTCTAGGAAGCGCCGCCGGTGGGCGAGCGCGTGTGAATTCATCGAGCACGATTTGTCTGGAAGCTGGTTCATCTGACTGGGCGTGCGCTGTGGACGGGAGTGAAGGAATGCAGAGGACCGCGAGGGCCGCTGTCAAGACCCACAGCAGGGGATTAGCTGATTTGAATATGCGAGTCATGGACGTACTCCGCCGCTGCGGCGAGCCGGTTGACTACAGCGTTCAGAGTACAACCTTCAAGTTGCTATCTCGGGTCGATGCAAGCTAAAGGTTGTACTCTATACGCCTGTTATGAACGTTGATTTCGTTCCTGCCGAGTAAGAATCCATTCCGGGATCTCAATTGTTGATGCGCGCCATCTGACAGGCTTCAATGATTGCACTCATAACTTGGGGGGTTATGTTCGTCCCGGGTTTTACGGGTGCGAAGATGCCGCCCGTCGCTGCAGTGCCGGTGAAAAACGTAACTTGTCTTTCTTTGCCGTTGACCGGCGTAAGAATCAGATTGATATGGGGAAGCTGGAAAGCTGATTGTCCCTGTTCAATCCGTCTGATCTCCGGGCACTGAATGACCACACGCTTCTTATCCATTTTTTCCAGTTTCTTAGGTTCAAAGGCAAGGGTGCCGGGAGTCACCGTTAATAAACCAGTTGTACGCGAAGCGTCAGTCACGTCAAAAATGTGCGAGTTCCGCGCTCGGTCTGTCGCTTCGGAAGCCGCCTTGGTCCGCTCTCGTTCGCGGGCTTCGGATGCAAACATCTCAACGCGGCCCTTGGCTATCTCAACGAAAAGTCCGTTGGGAAACTTGTTCACATAGGCCTGGAAGTCCGCGGGGTTCCGGCTGTCCTTGATCGCGTTCCAGTACGTCATCTCGAGGGAGTTCATTTCCCCGGAGCCTGTATTTGAGGCGGGTTTTGTCAGCTGGGCCCGCGACTTGGCGAGAGAAGCAAACTGGCCGTCAGGATACTTTTCCAGATAGCCTTTGAAGTCGTCGGGATTGGTGCTGCTTTTGATCGTGTCCCAATATGACAACTCGATGGCCGCGGGATCCACCATCGCCACGGACGGAGTATTCGTGTTGGCGACGTTTGAAGCGTTGCTATTGACTGCGACCACCAGTTCGTCGGCGCGATAGCCTTCGATGATCGCAAAGGGCCTTTGCTGCTTGGTCGAGCCGAGATCGATGGCGAGTCGCTTGGGCACGGTCTCCTGCACATACTTTACGAGTTGTGAAAGCGTGATTTCACCTTTGTCGTTCGCTGCGCCTCCTTTCAATCCTTCGACCACTGCCCAACTGAAATAGCCCTGCTTCTTTTCCGTGTACTCATAAGCCCGTTGTCCGATACCCGTGGCATAAACTGTGGCAAAAGCCTGGACCTCGCGATTGCGCACATCAAAATTGAAACCGTTGGTGTATGCAGAGCTTAGCGGATTCGGCGCGTCGGCGCGCCCGCCGGGATCGTTCCGGCACGCATCAAGCAACACCACGACCTGTCCTACTCCGGTCTCTTTGATCCTTTCCTTCACGCGATTGATACTGATCGCGGTTTCTTCAAGAAAAGAAATCTGATCGCTGATCTGGGCATCGGCAGGCAATAGAAAAGCCTGTCCGGCCCTTTCCATGCCATGACCCGCAAACGAGACCAGCAACAAGCCATCCTTTGGTACCGCTGTGCTGAGGTTCGACAAGCGACGCAGGATATTGACGCGCGTTGGTTGTCGCTCGAGCGGCTGTTCGGTCGAGAGCAGAATCACCTGGTCCGCCGGAAATCCTGCATAACGAACCAACGCGTCCGCTATCAAGCGCGCGTCATTGTCCGAACCTTTTAGGGGACTGATTTGCGGATCGGTGTACTTATCGACGCCAATGACCAGCGCCCAACGCTTGGTCCTCACCGGAAAATCTTTGACCGTGTTCATGACGGAACTGGCCGGCGATGAAGTTACGGGCGCCGCAGTCGTTTCGGTTGTTTCTTTTTGCGGAGCTGCGGGAAGTTGCTCCAGTTGTCGTGACACCACCTCGGCCGGCTTGTCCGTTTTCTGCGCTTGCGCCAAGGGTTGCTGAGCCGGCGGCTGCGTTTCCGCTATTGCCTGCGACTTAGCCGGCGCGGTATCAGGTGCAGGTGCCTTTTGGGTTGCTGTTTCTGGTTGCGGGACCGGCGCGACAGTGACCGGCGGAGCTGGTGACATAGCCGTCGACGCTGTGACTGTAGTTGAATCGGCGACGGTTGTTTGCGCCGGCGCTGCCTGTACAGTTATTTCTCTCAGTGCGGGCGGTTGATTCGTAGTTGGGGTCCCGGCCAACAACGCGGGAATTTCCTTCTCCAACTTCCGTGAAAGCTTTGCGTCAAGCGACGCCAGTTTCTTAAGCTGCTCATTGGCCAAATCAGCCTTGCCCAATCGCGCATAAGCCTGTCCCAAACCGTAGTATGCTTCCGCGTAATCCGGCTTGAGCCGGATCGCACCTTTCAAAAAACTGATCGACTTTTCAAAATCAGTGCCCCGCAGATAGGCATAGCCGATCCCGTATTGCGCTTCGGCGAAACTGGGATCGAGACTGATGGCTTTGACTAGTGGGGCGAACGCCTCGCCGTGACGACCCATGGTGTTATAGGCATAACCAAGATCATATTGGGCCTGGGCATCGTTGGGCGCCAGGCGCACCTGCTCTTTGTAATTAATTAAAGCCTGTTCCCAGTTGCCGCTATTCAAGTATGCATCTCCCAAAGCGCCATAAGCCGGTGCGTAAGCGGCATCGAGCCGAATAGCGAGTTTGTACACATCGATTGCCTCAGGCCACTTGCCATCTTCGGCCAGCTTATCGCCTTCTGCCGCCAAACCGGCGGCACGACTACTGGACTTTTGCGCTGCCTTGCCACGCTTCTGAGCGTACGTTCCCGGCGGTACCGGACCAATCATGACAAGTAGAAAAGCAGAAATGACTAACAGCAGAGCTGTTTTCGAAATGGGAGACGAAACTTTCATATGAACCTCCAGGCTGTTCCAACTAGGCAGGGCCGAACGCATTAAGGAAACTCAGTGCGGAAACGCAGGTGGCACTCGGCTTAATGCCACCTAGGCTAGGGCCAAGGCCCATGGTTGTCAATGGTTCTGCAGCGCGCCGTAGCGGATCAGTTTGATTGTGGCACGCACATCCTGCGCGTGGATCACTGGCGAGACGCCCGTGTCAGGTCTTCAAACTGGCCCACGACCGCCTCGCGCCTTAATGATGTTCCAGCTCAATAAAGCTCGCGAGTACGTCGCCTTTGCCTTTGATGATTGTTTGCTTCTTCGCCGAATCCTTGATGACGTCGGGCTTAGGTGAAGAGTGTTTGTTCAAGAAGTCCCGCACCGCCCGTCCTTGTGCCGGGTCTTTGATTTCACCCTGATCTTGCTCATTGACCGCGGTTTTGACCGCCTCGAGATCTTTGACCGGCGAGGCCGACCACACAATCCAGAATTTCTCGGTACCCTGATGTTCATCGAAACGCATCCAGGAGGTTTGCAGTCGTTGGTCCGCACGCACGCGCGCCGAGCCGCCATTTGTCTTTGCTTCGGGGAAGAGGACGTTGTAGGTCGTCGCGCCATCGGCGGTGGGCCCTTCGTTCAGCAGATAAAGATAACCCTCCTGCGGGCTGGTTACATTCATGCGAAACTTCCAACCATTTTCGAAAATTTCCTGGCCGGAAGATTCAAACACATCCTGATATGGTTGGCCGCTGCGCATCTTTTGCACAGTGAGGCCATAGTTCAGTGTGCGTTCTACCCCCGATGAGGTCTTTCCGCCATCCATTACCCTGGTTGCAATTGGAGCATGGACCACGTACCAGATAACGTACCCGGCATAACACAGGATGCCGAGACCAATAACGGCCAGCAATGGACCAAGCCAGGTCTTGGATCGAGATGATTTAGCGACACCGACGTTTGCGCCGGACGTGATCGGAGGGGCGGCTTGGAAGGGCACATTAATAGTTTGGGCAGGCGAGCCGGCCGCAGCTTTGGCAAGTGGTGTCTCTTCGCTCGAGAGCTGAGTCGGCGGTAATTGAACCGCTGGGTGGGGCGAGAGGCTGGTCTCCTTTACTTCTTGCGCCAATGCTCGCGCCAGCTGATCGCCGAACTCCCGCGGGTCGCTGTAGCGATCGCTCGGATTAAAGGAGAGGGCTTTAAGGATCACTTCCTGAGCCTCAAGTGGCAGGCTCGGTCGCAAATCGCTGGGTTTCACGCGAACGCCCGCCTGCTGCATTTGCAGGAGTTCGAACCCGGTCTCGGGATTGAAAGGCTTGCGGCCAGTCACAACTTCATAAGCGATCGCGCCCAGCGCAAATATGTCCGTTGCCGAGGTGATGGTCCTGCCATTCAATTGCTCGGGCGCCATGTAGGCCACAGTTCCCGGAGAAAGGTTGAGACTTGTGCTGGGAGCGATCACCGAGTCTTTTACTTTGGCGATGCCAAAGTCGATGATCTTTACTTGCTCTTCGCCGCGCCCCAGATCCTGGAGCATGATGTTGTCGGGTTTCAGATCGCGGTGAAAGATGCCGCGACTGTGTGCGGCGCTCAGGGCGCGCCCAATTTGCCTGAACAGATCTCCCGTGCGTTCCAGACTCATGCCTTCCGGGCTCATCGCCGAACGCAGTGTGACTCCCTCGACATATTGCATGACGATGAAGGGCTTGCCGTCCCGCAGCTCGCCGGCATCGATGATTCCCACGATTCCAGGGTGGTCGATACGACTGAGAGCTTCAACCTCCTGGTGAAACTTTTGCACCACGTACTCGCTCTGGTAGGCGTCGTCGAGGAGCAGTTTTACGACCACCGGCCTTGAGTGTAATTGCTGATCCTTTGCCAGGTAGACCACGCCCATTCCGCCACGCTTCAGCTCATGCTGAATGACGTAGCGCCCGTTGAGGAGTTCCCCGATTAATTCGCCTTTGGAGGTTACTTTGGTTGGATCCAGGGCGGTCGCGCCTGAGTCAGCACCCGGCTGGGTTGCCGGAGGGTTTTCGTCTGTTGTCATGGTGGCACAGGTTACTCGAATCCTCCATTGGTGCCAAGACTTTTGCTGCGATTCTGACTTGGCGGGAAGCAGCTGAATTTCGACGGCGAAGGAAAAGCAAGTTTGCAGCTTTCGCACGTTCTTTGGATGGGTGAAGCGCCGGCTTCAGCAAATCCCAAAGGAGGTCTTCGATGACACACACAGGCAGAAAGTTAATTTCATTGGGCGCCATCACTCTTCTCGTGCTGCTGGCCTCGACTAGTGCATTGGCGGGAACGGATTCCTCCGGGCAGAGTGGCCGGTACTCGGATAGTTCCAAGAGTGTTGGTTACACGTCAAAGTACGCTCTGGATGTAATAGTGCGTCAGCTTGCTTATCAGAGCATGCTTTTCCAGTGGCAGCTGGAGAGCGATCTCAATCGCAGTTACCTTGACGGCAGCTCGCGGGAACGTCGCGCCAACCAACTGAGCGTTAACTTTCGCGGCGCAGCTGAAACTCTGCACTCGCGGTATGCAAGCGGACGGAGTGTAGACAACAGCACCGAAGAGGCTGGACGGCTCCTGCAGCTTGGTAACGATCTGGACGACTTTCTCTCGCGCACTCATTTGTCTCGGGACACTTTGGAATCGTGGCATGCGTTGCGGTGCAAACTTTCAGTTCTGGCGGATGTTTATGCCGACAGTGCGGAGGATGCAAATCAAACCGATAGCGACAGTACGTCGGGCGGAGAAATTGGCAGGGCTGCTGCCAGCTACGACAAAATATGGCGCTGGCCGTTTTGAGGTCACGGCCTCTTACTCTGCGTCTTTTGCGGGAAATTCCCGGTCGCCCTTGAAGAACCTCCCGCAAAGACGCAATGTACGCAAGGTGAAGCTACCTGGGAGTGCGAGCGGTTTGCATTTTTTGAAAGCCGGTGTGATGGTAGAGCACTTCCGAAGAATGCAGCACTCCGTTTTGGTCAAAGAGCAAATACTCAATAATCGCACTGCCGCTGTGTCTGATCTTGCTGCCGAGGATTAGGTTACGTGTAGTTTGCTCAGTGCCTCCCGCCGCCAGGACCTTTAGTTGCAACACACCGGTCTTCGGATCGCTATTCAGCATCTGGTTAAGTGCTTCAGCCCGTAAGAGACTTCCAATCGGACTGGTAGCGTACTCGCCCGAACGACCACTAGCGGACTCGCCCGAATGATTGGCAGCGGACTCAGCCGGACGATTGGTGTCGGGGTCGCCTTCTTTAGTCCGGTAGTTTGCGAGCAAATGATTCACCTGTTCATTCAGCGCCGTCAGCGCGGGTATTTGTTTGTGGTAGACATGCTTATCCTTTTCCGCGGCGGCCGTGTCCTTATAATCCTCCAGTACAACTTTGACGACTTCCTGATAGGAATAGAGTTTCGTCATCTGAGTCAGCACTGAATTCTCATCCGACGGATCCCAGTTGTAAACCGGCAGGTAGGCTTTAGGAAAATACACTTTGTAGTTCGGACGCGCCGATCTCAATTCCCTGGCGACCAGCGCCCCCAGGGCAGTCTCATCAATCACAACCTTTCGGTTACTGATGGTCGTGTCTGTGCGGAACAGTGAAATGAGATCTATAGCCGATTTCACAAATGAAGTACCGATTGTCGGCATCGACAGGATCTCGCTGCCCATCCCCCTGCCCTTCTTGACGTGATCTTTATTAAGCAAGTAATCGTAAGCGTCCAGGGCTGGGATGGCTTGACTTTCAAAAAACCGGTATTGGACCAGGTTTGGAAAGTCGGTATCGCTATAGATCACGAGCTGGTTGAAGTCCCCTATGCCGTTTTGTACTTGACCGCTGATCTCCCTGGCGATAATGGACAGTGATTCATAGCTGAGCGCAACACTCTCGATCTCGAAAGTGTTGGATTTATCCTCGACGGTAATTTTGCCTTCCAGGGTCTTGTTGGCCGGATCGTTGCTCGCGTCAGGCAGGTTGGCGGCGCGCTCCTTCTTTTTTTGCTCGGCGGCCTCAGTACGGAGCTTTTGCAAATCCAGCTCTCTTCGGGCCTTGAGCAATTCGGGATCAGGTGTCGGGGTTGCTTGAGCGCTTGGCTCCTGACTACGCGCGCTTAGCGAGCCACCGGCAAAAAGGAAAAGACAAAATAAGCAGAGAATGATTTTGGATAGCATTGTGGTCACCTTAACGTTAGTTTTTGAGCTCCTGCGGTTAATTCTGTAATGCGAATCAGGTAATCATGATCCAATTTGGTGATGGTCCGCCGTCTTTAGCGAGGCGTCCCGAACAGAACAAATGAAGCCCACTGGCGGGGCTCCGGTCGGCGGCCCTTGACCTCGACCATCGCCCGACGCAACGCCTCTGCAGGCATTACATTCGGATCTCCTTTCTGTAGCTGGCGGATGAAGCTGACCATCAAATCAGCGGTTGCTTCATCGTCTACGCGCCACAGACTCATTACCACGCGCGGCACTCCCGATACTTGAAACGTCCTGGCCAGATGCATAATGCCGCCATCGTAAACTTGTCCCAGGCCGGTCTGACAAGCACTGAGGACAGCGAGCTGCGTGTTCTCGTAATAAGTCTCCTCGATTTTTCTCATGGTCCACATGCCCTCGTCACCTTGTTTCGCGGCCAGGGCTAAAAAACTGTGGTCCAGGGAAGCCTCAGCATCGGCTACGCCATGGGTGGCGAAATAGAGAAGTCTTGCTTCACGCAACTGAGGCGAGATAGCTGAGAGGGTGGCTTCCTTACCGAGCAAAGCTTTAGTTTTAATAAGCTCCGCTACGGCTGTCGCTTCCCCTTTCGCTCCCTTCAGCTCGGGAAACTCCCAGCCATCCATGGACTTGAGATCCGGATCTCCAACGATGACCGCCGGCAACAAGCCGACTTTCCAGGGTTGAACGTTGCGAGCGAGTTCATAAAGACTCGGCGCATAGGAAATTGACATGCGGTCAATCAGGTATTCACCTTTGGCAAAAGGCTGCAGCACGCTAAACGGAACCGTGCCTATTGCCCCGGTGGCCACAATGATGATGTGCTTGACGCTTTCCAGCTCCGGTCTAAACTTTGGCGGCATCAACATGCCGGCAAGACCGTCGCTCGCCTCGGAGAACATCACGGGCAACACAGCGGATGGGGTAGAGATGGCAAGTGCGGCGCGTGTTCGTCGCGGGGACCTCGTCAACTGCAAGGCTTCGACACCAAGCGCCTGACGCAAAGAGGCTATGGCTTTTTCCAGATCACCGCGCTGCTTCTCGAGCACGACCGACTGCCGGATGCCGCTCGACTTTAGTAACCAGATCTGGAGCTTTCCGTCGCGCTCCCCGTAATCGTAAAACAGCAGTGCCGTAGCAGCAGGAAAATTCCTGAGTGCGGCAGGAACCGTTTCATGATCGGCGCTACCCGTCGGGAAGGCTGGCCGCGGCGCTTCTTTGTTTGTCAGCAGAGTTTCCACTTCAACCCTGTGTTTCTCAGCAGCGTGGTCGAATTCGGACGCGCGGAGGTCCTGCGCCCGCGCACAACGAAACGTGCAAAAAATAGTCAGGGCAACACTGAGGATGATTGCCGTCGGATTCAGTTTCCGTGTGGTGAGAAGCTGCACTGCTGTTTCCTTTTGATCGAGAGCGGTCAGCCGGCTATTGCTTCGGCCGCGCCTCAAAAGTGATTTCCGTGGTTGCCCAATTCATGGGACTTACCGCAATTGAACCGAGGTTCATAAAAGGGAGATCGCCCCGAGTGAGTTGTGGCCCCGCGGCTGAAAGCAACAACTGGCCGATTTCTGTTTTAGCTTCGGCCGCGCCGCGCTCTTGTCCGCGCATGCCGCCACGAATACTACGCGCGGCTGTTGGCGGATCAACGAGGGCGCTGAAGTCGGCCGGGTTCCGAGTGGCGATTGCCTTGAACATTTCGGGTCCGAAGGGCTCGGTAATCTTGATCGTAAATTGCCACGGCAGTCTCTGCCATTTTTTATCACCGCTGACCTTAATCAGGTTCTCTTCGGCGTTGCCAAAAGGAACTTCGGGGTTGGGCCAAAGCGGGCCGATGGTTCCGTCGCTGCGCAGATCAAGTACGGTTACATATACAGGCAGGGAACCGGTATTGAGAAATTCAATCTGCACCAGGTCTTCATCATGCAAGACCATACGTCCCCCTTCAACAAACTCCGGCGTTGCCTTGTCGCTGGTCGGATTGCAATCGGGATCATTGGCCTGGCATTTGTTTGGATTCATTTCGACCGGTACCAGACGAAACTTGAGGT
This sequence comes from Acidobacteriota bacterium, assembly GCA_025463135.1. Lineage (GTDB taxonomy): Bacteria > Acidobacteriota > Blastocatellia > Pyrinomonadales > Pyrinomonadaceae > JAOAPY01. The sequence continues at coordinate 106,419 of JAOAPY010000048.1, read as the reverse complement.
TGATGTGTCTATCATCATTCGTCAGCACTTCCTTGACATAGCGCCAGCGCGCTTCGCCCTCCAACGACCGGCGAATTCCTTCGCCCAGGCTGGCGTCGTCGGGAAGCCGCTTGATGATTGAGCCGTCTTCCCGCATTAGGGTAAAGCCATTGCCAACAGCGTGCGCGGAGTCGCCGGGCAGCTCGTTCTTACAAACCCCGTGACAGATGCGGACCTGAGGCGCCTCGGTGGGCTTGAGGGCTGCGTTAACAAGTTTCATATCTGTAATGGTTTTCAACGCTGCCGTGCCGTTGGCGCTCTGTCCCAGGTCATTGGCAGCAACTCGCAAACGCTGGTCACCAAAGTTGTGCAGCGTTTCGACCGCTCGCGACAGTTGCAGATCATCGGGCGTGGGCGGCACGCCGGAAGAGGTCAAACTCAAGATCGAGGTGGTCAGATCGATTCTGGTGATTTCCGCTTGCGCAATTCGCTGCGTATCCTTCGGGTCAGCTCCCTTGGGATGTATGTCAAAACGAGAGCCGACGGTCATACCCTGTAATCGACCTGCCTGCAGAATGGTTCTGCTGCCGGTTGTCTCCACCGTAACGTAGGGCTGCGGCGGGGCGGCGCCGAGTTTCATCACTCGTTGATCTCGGGCTCCCTCGAGCTGCGGGTTCTGGTTTCGCGTACTGCGCACTACCTGATCATTTACTTTCTCAAAGACATCGCGGTAAGTCGTATTTTCACTCGCGCCGTTGAAAGCCGTGACCAGCGCACAAGTGAAGAGACCCATCTCTTTACCGTCACAATTTGTTTCGCCGGCAACCTGCCGGTCGTTTGTGGCCGACATGATCACATATCCCAGCTGCGTCGCCGCCCCACGTGTTAAGAGGCCGCTGGCGCTTTTCTCCACGGCTTTCGCCTTATCCACCTTGGGCACTGGACCAGTCCAGCTGCTGCCACGCACCAGGTGCTCTCCTCCCCGTGTATTGCTGCCGGAAAAACAGCTGTCCATTGTCATGGTAATACTGTCCGGATGTTTGTCTTTCAAATCCGAGAGCAACATCCCGATTTCGTCGTCGCGAATATTGTTTGAACCGTCTTCCTGAGATTTATAGTCAGAAGGGATAAGCGTTTCGTCCAACCCGTCAAGTTCGTCGCCGACGATAGGGTTTGGTCCATGCAAGGTGTCATCCGGCACCTGCCCGCCGTGTCCCGAATAATGGAAGTAAACAATATCGCCGCTATTGGTGTCCTTGATCAAAAAGGACTTGAAAGTGTCGACAATATTCTTGTGAGTAGTCTCTTCTTTGCTCGTGAGAGTCTTTATGTCTGAAGCTTGAAAGCCAAAGTCTTTCATCAGGGCGCTCTTCAGCGCCTCGACGTCCGGGGCCGAATTCAGATTCCACCAGTACCTGCCGCCGGGAGCGCAATCAGCCGGTTTTGCATCCGCGGGACAATAATCCGAAATTCCAACCAGCAACGCGCGTTTGCGCTGGGCGGGAACCAACGTGTTGCCGGCGTTGGCTAAGATCGCATTCCCGGCTTTTGTGGTGTGCAGCGAGAACACACCAATGGCCAACAACATCGCGAGCATTAACGGGAGGGCCAGTTTGCGCATTCGAATTATTCCTCTTGGTCCAAAACGGCTGAAATAGCTGAAGGTCAATAGCCCTTACTTCACGCTATTCCAGCCTGATTCTATTGAAGAGACCTGCTGCCTGATATGTTTAGATCAGGGAAAGCATTTCTTGTTTACCGGAGAGAGACGGGAAAACGGAACTCAGAAGATTACCCTGGGTGGTGTAAACCCTGAGTAAGGCTAACCGACAGATTTACTGAGACAGTCCCGTAACGAATTCGAATCTTAAGGGCGGCGTAGTATAGTCCAATTTTTCCAGCGATGTCATTAAATGATCCGGTGCTTCCTTCTTGTCCGCCCCGACAGATTGGCGGCCGGCTTGACGCTAATGGTGATGTCGGCGCGCTTGCGGGCGAAATCAAAGAGTGAGGGTCGCTGCTGGTAACCTCCGCGCTGCTTTTTTCCTATGATTACCGCTCTGGCTCCACGTCCTACTGCCTTCAAGTTCCGCCGCTTGACCTGATCATACAGCGCAGGCACTTGTGCGGCGCCATATTCGAGCCACTCATTCATCGTTATCTTCCCGTCCGGCCGCGGCTTGAAATCTGCGCGACCTTCCTTCAAGCCGTTTTCAACCAGGGCATAGCTCAAAAGACCCTGGCCCAACGAGCCGCTTTCCAGCGCAAAGTCGTTCGCCTGCGTCGCCGTCAGGATGCGCATGCCCTTGTCGTATGCAAGTTGGCCCAATCCCCGGCTGGCCATCGGTCCGGGCTTGAATCCTTTTCCCGTAACCGCCGCTGCGTGGCAAGCATCAATCACTATCACCATGTCACCGGCATCGACATCTCGCAGCCAAAAACTTAGTTCCTCGCTCGAAATACAACGTGCCAACAGATCAGGAGTGATTCCGGATGACGAGCCTATGTCATAAGGGAGTATGAAGAAGTTGCCATTCCGATCGGTATAACCGTGCGAGGAGAATGAAATCAAAATCAAGTCGTCAGGTTCTGCCTTCCGCAACTGGGAAACTTGCGGCACGTTCGCCAGTAACTCCGCCAGCAAGTTTTCCTCAACCTTCCGTCCCGCGAGCAAGTCAAAAACCGCCCGGATCTTTTGCTTGGTGGCGTCATTTGATTTTAGCGTTGCTGAATCACCGTTGTAATCCGATACCAGCGGGAAGGCCACTACGTCGTACCGGGCGCTCGAGCCGTCGCTTTGTTTGAGTTGCTTTAGCTTGGCAGAGAGAGTGTCGCGCATCTTCAACGCGTCATTAACTGCGTACTTCAAACTCCAGTTAGGATTCTGGGAGGCATTGACACCGATTGTGATCACATAAGCGCGCGGCTTGATTGCATGGGCCTTTGGCAACTTCGCAATTACCTCTGCCGGCCAGACCCATTTTCCGGTCCGGCTCTTGACTCGATCTTCGTTAAAACCATATGCCGTGAGCTCGGTCTTTCCGAGGTCCTTGCCCCTGGGCAAGCGGACTCGGGTTGTCAGAGTCTTTCTGCCATCCGCGTCGAGTTCTACCCTTGTCGCTTTTTGCCAGTCCCGCCCTTCCTTCTCGACTTGGGCCTTATCGCCCAGGTTCGCATCGACCTTCAAATCGCTCGCAGTTTGGTCCAGCAATTTTTGCGCGCCGTCGTAGGGCCAATAGGCAACCATCTGACCATTGCGAAACAGGCGGAGATCATAGACGTCACTTGTGCGGCTTACCTCTTTATCCTCCTGGGCAAACCTGGCTTGGCCTTTTCCGACTTCGACCGTCACGTCGACATAGCCATCCGCATCAGGCAGCGATACGTTCTTTATTTCAACCGGTGGCTGGACGCGATTTAGTTTCGAGATATCTCGCACTGTCTTGAACTCTTCATCGCAGTTGTGGGCTCGGTTGCATTTGATAAGCCGCGGCAGGAGCTGCGGCTCGTAGTAATCGCGCATGAAGATCTCAAGCGGAATGGGTTTGAACGGGTCATCTGAAACTACCCAGTGAAGTCCTTTAGAGTCTTCGATATTGTTGGTGTCGAACCGCCCTTCGGGCGTAGTGACGACCCAATCGCCATTGTCGAGAGCGATTAGGCTACAGATTTCTTTGCCCGTCGCGACATCCCAGAGCTTTGCTTTTCCGTCATTGCTTCCCGATGCCAGGAACCTTCGATCGGGACTAAATACCACCGACACGACATCAGCAGAATGCCCTGTGAGAGTCCTTAATTCTTTTCCACTTTCCAAATCCCACAGCTTAATTGTTGTGTCCAGGCTTCCGGATGCCAGCGTCTTCCCGTCCGAGCTGAACGCAATTGACGAAACAGTAGAAGAATGCCCGGTGAAAGTTCGCAACTCCTCTCCAGTGTCTGGATTCCAAATCTTGACTGTCTGCTCCATGCTTCCAGACGCTAACATCTTTCCATCAGGGCTGAACGCCAGTGCTACGACAACATCAAACTGCCCTATGAAGCTTCTTAATTCCTTTCTACTTTTCCTACTCCAAATATGGATTGTTCCGTCCTCATTTTCGGCGGTTACCGCAAATGTCCTTCGATCCGGGCTGAATGCGACTGACCCGTAAGCATCATTCCCTGTGAGAGTTCCTAAATCAGCTGTCCATAAAGAATCAGAATGCGAGATGCGAGCTCCTGGTTCCTGCTCGCCTTCCATGTTCCAAACCCATAGCTTCTCGTCAGTGCTCCCTGCCTCCAGGTTCTTCCCGTCGCGGCTAAACGCGACCGAGGTGACGGGAAGAGAAAGGCCTCTGAGTGTATTCAGCTCCTTTTCATTTTCTATGTTCCAGATTTTGATTGTCGCATCGCTTATTGAAGCCAGCGTTTTTCCGTCCGGGCTGAAAGCGACCGACCCGACAGAATCGGAATGCAAAGTCAGAGTTCTTAACGCCTTTCCACTCTCCACGTCCCAAATCCGAATTGTCTTTTCATCGCTCGATGCCAGAGTCTTTCCATCCGGAGCAAAAGCGACAGGCCCGACTTGAGAAGTATGTCCGGTAAGAGTTCTCAGTACTGTTCCATTTCCCAGACTCCAAATCCGAATTGTCTGATCATAGCTTCCCGATGCCAGGATCTTTCCATCCCGGCTGAACGCGACTGATCCGACGATGTCAGAATGTCCGGTGAGAGTGCTCAATTCCTTTCCACTATCTGCGTTCCAAATCTTGATGGTCTGGTCAGCAGCTCCCGACGCCAGGGTCTTTCCATCGGGGCTGAATGCGAGTGACCAGACAGCACTGGGAACAAAATATTTCTGGCTGTGGGTATTGGTGATGTCCTTTTGGATATAATTCCTAAACGGATGTCCTTTGAGAGTTCTTAGTTCTTTTCCACTTGCTGCGTCGCGGAGTTTGATTGTGCCATCAGTGTTGCCGAGAGCTACAGTCTTTCCATCCGGACTGAGTGTGATTGACCAGACGCCGCGCTCCTCAAAAGTTGTTAATTCTTTGCCACTCGCTGTGTTCCAGATCTTGACTGTATCTGCCAGGCTTCTCGAGGCCAGAAATTTTCCGTCTTCGCTGAATGAGAGTTCCCGGATCTCAGTAGAATGCCCCCGCAGCATTCTCAGCTCTTTTCCGCTTTCTACCTCCCATAAATTTATTGTGTTGTCCATACTTCCCGATGCCAGGATCTTCCCATCCGGGCTGAATGCAACCGTCATGACTCCCGAAGAGTGTCCTGTCTGCACGACGAGTTCGGCTTTCTGAGCTTTTGTGCTGATTGGCGTCAAGGCGAATAACGCCAGAGAGGTGCCAAGAATGATTCTGAGTATCTGTGTCTTCATCGTGTCTTCGCGTCACGGAAAAACTGAAAGCGAGTCAACTTCTCTCAGGTACGAAACGAAATCAAAGCTGACCAATTCAAACTTCAGCGCTACCTGGCCCCTGCGTTGGCGGTGAACTGTGTGACAAGCTTTTTCACCAAACCGGGAAGGTCGGTGCGCCGGCCTTCGATGGTTACGCTTTTGAATACTTCGTCATTGCGGATGAGATTGAGTATGACACGGATCGTGTCGCCTTCGATGGTGTAGTTGCCGCTGGGAATGATTGCGTCTGGCATTTCTTCGGCGTCGACAAACACCAGCGGCGCCGCGTCGCGCCCGCGCACAGTTGCGTAACTCTCTTCGCGCAACGCGTCGCGCAATAGTGGCGTCAGTTTTAAGTTGTCGTACCCGAGCTTCTGATTTTGCAGGACCGGACGCAGGATCAAAGGCTTGGGTGTTTCGAGAGGTATTTCTTTTTTGTCGGCAACACTGCTGATTAGACCGAACGCAAAGCTCTTGCTGTCGCCGGATGGCGAACGTATTTCCGGTCGTTGTATGCCGCCGATGTTGCGGGCCAGTTGCGGGACCTTATTGGCCGCGTATTGAAACAGCCGCGAGACATCGATGCGCCCGCCTTCTTCCAGGGCCTCGCCGCTTTTGATTCCCTGCAGTAGCGAATAGGTCAGCAGCCCCTGACCGTATTGCGTCGCTTCGTAGGACACAGCATCAGCGGCGCTGCCCATCAGAACGTGAAAACCCGTTACGTCCTGCATCTGATCAATGGCCCTGATTGCTTCAGTCTGTATGTCCTTCGCCTGTGAAGAGAGATTCATAACCAGGGCTCCCGCGGCGCAGGTATCCAATATCAGGACCTGCTTCAAAGCACGGACTGACTTGAACCAGTCCTGCAACTCTTCGCTGTTGAGGGTGGCACGACTGAGCAGGTCGCTATCTTTCTTCAGCTGGTCCACGTCAGTAGTATTGGCGTCTTTGGTGAGGTAAAGATAAGTATCGGAACCGTGGCCCAGCGTAATGCCGTGTCCGGAAAGATAAACAAAGAAGATATCTTCGGGTTTGGCTTGCTGAGAGTAATCGGCAAACGCCTTGCGGAAGTTCTCCTTTGTCGGCGCCCGGGACCGCGGATTGTCTCCTGTAGCCAACAAGGTGACGTGTACGCGCTCCACCCCGAACAGGTTCTTACCGCCGACGTTGATGGCCTTGAAGATGTCTTCAGCGTCTTTGGCCGCAAAACGCAGATCCAGCTTATCGCCGGCGTAATCCGAAATGCCGCCGATGATGGCGTAAAGCTCAGGCCTTTTAGCAGGTTTTTCAGCCAAAGGCGCAAAGGCCAACTCGGTGCCGCGACTGGAGATGTAGCCTTTGTATTCATCCTTCGCCTGCGAATCATAGTTCCAGGCGACGACTCGGACCTGTGGCCGTTCTCCCGCGATAATGGGCGCGCCGGTCAGATCAAAAGTCACCAGCGCTTCTTTAACGTCAGGGTATTGTTTGAGTTTCTGGTCCCGCGCGTCGGCGATAAACTCGCGTTCATTGACAAAGACCTGCACGCGCCCAATACCGCCGCCGCGATTGAGGAGCTTGATGGTGCGTTTTGTGCTGGCCGGATTCCGGCTCGACGAGTCGAGCTCCTGCACCGCCGGCCACAGCCGCACGTCGCGAAACGCACTCACATCTCGCAACGGTTCGCCTTTGAAAAGTTTTTGAAGCAGGCCGGGCTCGTAGTAACGCAACTTTAGTTGATTAAAATCGATTACCTCGTAATCAACCTCCGGCGTGTTTAGCACGTAGTACATCAGTCGCTCAGCGCCCCTTGAGGCATCAAAGCGCCCGTCGGGATCAACCACGGTCCACTCATTCTTGTCAACGGCAATTAGCGTCGCCAACTCATCTTCCGTCGTGGTGTCAATCAGAAGAATCTTGTTCCCATCGGCTTCAGCCCTGATGTCTCTTCCATTGAAGGTTGCGACCCGATCGCTAAACTTGCCGTCCCAGTGGGCCCAATCTTCCGGAGATGTCAGTTCATTTCCAGTCCTCAGATCCCAGAGTTTGAATGTCGATGAATTCCAACCGCCGGCGCTCATAAGCACCTTGCCGTCCGAGCCGAACGCTACTGACCTGACAAGTTCGTGTTCACCCAGGAGTCTTGGTTTTGGATTGAGGCCAGTTACGTCCCAGAGGTGTACCGCGCCGGCCTGGCTGCCGCTGGCTAGAGTGTTTCCGTCGGGACTGAACTTAACTGAATTAACGACGAAGAAGCCCGCAGCGGAACGGGTGTCGGCAAGTACCCTTATCTGTTTGCCTGTCTCTACATCCCACAACCTGATCGTCCGATCCCAACCTCCGCTGGCGAGGGTTTTGCCATCAGGACTGAAGGCGACCGTGTTGATATGATCAGAATGCCCTTTAAGAGTGCGCAATTCTGTTCCCGTTGAAACCTCCCACAGTTTGATCGTGTTGTCCCAACTTCCAGTTGCGATAATCTTCCCGCTTGGGTTGAACGCGGCAGAGAAGACAAAAGAGGAGTGTCCGGCCAGGGCCTTTACATTGCCACTCGCTATGTCCCACAGTCTGACTGTGTGGTCATTGTTCCTGCTCGCCAGGACCTTTCTGTCCGGACTGAATTCGACTGAATCAACACTCGCAGAATGCGCCGCCAACGTCCGCAACTCTTTTCCTGTCGCCGGATCCCAAAGCTTCACCGTGGTATCACTACCGCCACCGGCGAGCATTGTTCCGTCAGCACTGAAAGCTAGAGCGTCGATTTCTGACGAATGCCCCGCTACCGACCGCAATTCCTTGCGGGTCGCGACGTCCCACAATTTGATGATACCGTCACTGCTCGCACTGGCTACGACCTTTCCGTCAGGGCTGAAGGCAACCGAGGTAACCAGATCCGAATGCGCGAGTGTTCCCAACCCCTGTCCGCTGGCAACGTCCCAAAGCTTGGCGGTGTTGTCTGAATTTCCACTTGCGAGGATCGTTCCTTTCGCATTGAACGCGACTGACCCCACCCAACCCACATGCCCGGCAAAGCTCTTCAATTGAACCCCGGTCAGGGCGTCCCAAATGATGATTGCCTTGTCGCCGCCACCCGCGAGCATCTTTCCATTTGGGCTGAAGACCACCGACTGGAAGTTTGAAGACGGCATGGTGAGGGTACGCACTTCCTCGCCGCGCTCGACATTCCACAACGTGACCGTCGATCCGCCGGCGCTGGCCAATATCGTGCCAGTCGAATTGAAAGCGACAGCTTGGAAACCAGCTGAGTGCCTTGCAAGAGTCTTCAGCTCCGTGCCCGTACGGACGTCCCAAAGCTTGATCGAATTATCGGCCTTGGCACCGAAGACATCCATACTGCAACTTGCAAGGATTCTCCCGTCTGGACTGAATGCGACTGACCAGACAAAGCCTGAATGCCCTACAAGGGTGTTCAATTCCTTGCCGCTGCCGATATCCCACAGTTTGATTGTGGCATCATGGGAAGCACTGGCAAGTAATTTGCCTGCGGGACTGAAGGCAACTGAGCTCACGAGATTTGAATGCCCAGTGGCCATGACGAGTTGTGGGACATTCCCGTTGGCTTCGCCTTTGGCTTTGCGCCGTGCTTTCGCGTCATTTTTCTTAATCGCACTAATAATGTCCTCTGTCAGCCTTGCCCTGTAGTCGTCCTGGAACTCACGAAATTTTGGCAAGGCGACCTCATATTTCTTGAGTGCCTCCGCTCTCGAGGCGTCCCTATCCGAGCCTCGCAGAGTGCTTGCTTCCGCGAAGAGACGCTCTGCCTCGATCAGGGTTCGGTCTGCCGCCTTCGCCGCGTGTCTCACTGTCAGCGCTATACGATATTTTCCCAGCCCTGCATCGCCCGCGAGTGGTCGCACTTCCAGTCGATAAGTACCAGCGCTTGCCGCTATCCATGAAAGAATCTCAAGGCCGCCTTGGCCATTCGGACTATCCATCGTGGCGAGCATCTTGCCGGCGGCTGAATAAGCAGTGATAAGGACATCAATACCCTTCTGTTCGACGCGAACTTGTACAAACTCACCGGCAGCAAGCTTGAGTTGATACTCGTGTAAGCCATCACCGGCGAGCTCGCGCTCGGTCGATTGCCCAAGGGTAAGTAGAGTGGCAGGCTCGTGCTTCGATTGAGCGGAAGGAGCTTGTGCCGCCAAAATCGGCAAGGATTGGGACAGCAGGCAAATTACCCCTGCGGTCAATAAGCAGAATCTTGGCGCGGTCATTGGTTTACCTCGAACTCATCTGAATTTCGGTTGCGAATTTGGCGCTTTTTGAGCTGGAGTGATGGACCAGCTTCCGTTGATCGCGACCAAATGGACAAGCAAAGCATCTATGAACAACAGGAACTCCTGGCGGGCTCGTCTTCATTTCCTTCAAGATCTCCAATCGCGTAATCATCCGTGCTCGAGGCAAGTGTGTCAGGGCCTGGCGACAATCAGTGGCTGCGCCTCGAGTTCGCGGCGGTAGAAGACGCGAGGGCGTTGTACGTTGCGCTTTTCGGGATCTGCCCTGGCGTTATCGCCGTCAATAAATACCAACTGGGCGCCGCGTTGGCCCGGTGCGCCTTTCCGTGAAGCTGCTGAGGGTGACTTTGGACGGCCGCCCTGCTCGATCACCACGCTGCGCTTTTTCATTTCTTCAATTTGCATCAGCGGCACTTGCTCGACGGCGTAGTTCATCCATTCGCGCTCGCTAATTTTGCCATCGTTGTCCTTCTTTGCCTTTGTCAGTCCTTCCAGTAAAGCGAAAGTCAAAAGCCCGTGCTGGATCTGTTTCCCGGTTTGCGTGCGCGATACTTCTCTGGCAGCTTGATAACTCTGCGCCGCCGTCAGGATGTACATGCCTTTGTCGTAAGCCAGTTGCGCCAGACCCTTTGAGTTCATTGGCCCGCGCCCTTCTTTCTCTCCGCCCAGAGCCTGACCACTCTGGCACGCGTCAATAATCATTAACAGCTTACTTGCGTCCACTCGCGCCAGCGCTTCATCCAATTCAAGATCGGAGATACTGCTGGCCTCTAGTAGTGCTTCGTTTTTGGCGATGAAATCGTGCGGCAGCAAATAAAAGTGTTCACCGATGGCTGTGCCGTGGCCTGCATAGTAGATGACCAGGCCGTCTTCAGGTTCGATGTCTTTGATCTTCTCCAGTTGTTGTTTCAGGGCCCATGAAATGCCGGGCGGCAATTTCATTGGCGAGCGATCGGCAAAACCTCGCAGCGCCAGCATGATGTTCGCTTTTGTGGCTTCCTGATCGGTGAGGGAAATGATTTCAGTGCGAGCATAGTTGCGAAGCCCGTCCTGGCAGGTTTTGACCTGGCGGCTGATTTCATCGACATCAGCCAAAGCAAACTGAAGATCATAGGCTGGGTTCTGGTACTTATTGCTGCCAATGCCCAGAACATAGAGTGTGCCCGCGTGCTTCAAGCCGTCAGCACCATTGATGATGATCGACGCATCCGCGCTCTTGATGTTGTCGTGGTTAAAAGCGTAGGCGGTGAGTCTGTTTTCTCCCGCTACAATCTGAACCGTCGCTTCAAGCGTGACCTGACTTTGTCCCCCCAGGACATCGCCGCGCCAGACCCGCACCAGTGAGCCGTTGCGAAACAGCCGCACGTCCTGCGCTCCGGCAGGAGCTTGTGTGACATAAATCTTAGCAGTCACAGTACGCGCATTCAGCGTCGTATCAGTTTGAGCATCAGCCAGAGTTAATTTCAGCTGCGGCTGCCGCCGATCCTTCGCCGAGAGGTTTTGCGTGAACGAGGTGCTTCTGCCGCTCAAAATATCGGACAGCAAACTCGGGTAATAGAAGTCTCCGAAAAAAACTTCCACCGGCAGGATGTCCATGATGTTTGCAGTGAACCGCCAGAAGATTTTTTGCCATGCACCGGCGGTTCCGTCGAATCTGCCATCAGGAGCTATGGTTAGCCAACCGTCCTGGTCCAGATCCAGCGCGGTAATAAGCAATCGCCCGGCATGCAGGTCCCAAAACTGGATGGAATTGTCCTGTCCAACCAGAGCCATAGTCTTGTTATCGGGACTAAAGGCCGCGGCGCGGAAGCTGCGGTCGCTTAGATAAGGAAGACCTCGATTGTTTCGGAGGTCAAAGACTTGCACATCCAGGTCATCGCCGATTGTCACCGTAACAAAGAAGGAGCCGTCCGGGCTATAGAACGATTTAGTGTTCATATCGACCGTCTTCATCACTTCGTAGAACGAGTCGGCGACGTTCAGAAGATTCTTCCGCTCTTTGCCGGTTTGCACATCAAAGAATGTAACGTCGTCCGCCATGCTGACCAGCGTGCGATTGTCAGGGCTGAATGTGAGGCTCGGTGACAGTCCGCGTCCTGCTTTGAACTTATTGAGTAAGGCCCCGGTCGTCACATCCCAGATAAGCAAGGTCTCGCCGTTTTCGAGCCAGCCGCGACGGCAAGCAAGCAATTTGTTGTCATGGCTAAAAACCGCGGAATAACCGGGAGTATCGTATTCTGTCGGGTCGTCCTCTTGGGTGGGAAAGCCGGTCAGGCTCCTTAGAGTGCGACCGGACGAAACATCTATCAAGTTGATCGTTTGTCCGTTATTCCAGCCGCTGGCCAGATAAGCGCCATCCTCGCTGACGACGGCAAAGCTTGTATCGTCGTGAAACGTAGTCAGCGTATTGATCGGAACTTTCTTTTCCGTGTCCCAGAGAATGACACCTTTGTCTCTGGAGCGTGTGATCATCCTCTGGTTATCCGCGCTCAGAAAAAGAAATCGGCCGGGCAAGGTTGCGACTGCGGTGCCGCCGTTGAGGGTCCAGAGATTCGTTTCGTCTTCCTTAGCCTGAACATCGGCGTACATGCTGGTTGCGGTAAATCCTCGGTCCTGCACTTTAGTTTCAGTCACGACGAATTTGCTGTCGCGGCTGAACGTCTTGAATTGTCCCTTGATCCTGGATAACAGCGCGCCGCCTTTCAAATCCCAGATTGAAAGGCCGGCTCGCAAGTCTTCGCTTTGACGACGGGATTCTTTCTCGCTAACAAAATAATTTCCGTCGGGACTATATGCCACGAGGTCGGTTGACCGGCTTTGCCCGGCGAGAGTGTGGACCTTCTTGCCGGTTTCCGGGTCCCACAGATAAGTTGCCCCATCATCTCCAAACGTGACCAGATATTTTCCATCGGGCGACCAGTCCAGGGGAGGACCCAGGAACCGTCCGAGTTCGTCTTTCGAGAGCTGAAATTCCCGGACCCTATTACCACTCGGAACATTCCACACCTGTACTACTCCGCTGGAAGACATGCCGTCGGTCTGCATCTTGCAGGCAATCATGGAATTGTCAGGGCTCCAGACGAACGAGATGTCGTTGAGGTAACCGGTGCCCAGGGACAATTGCCGAGTGATGCCGCCAGATGCAACTTCCCAGATAACAAGCTGAGTGAGAGACGTTTTACCCTGACCGATTTCAACCTTGCCGCTCAGGAGTTTGCCGTCATGGCTGATAGCTACATCTCCCAATTTGCCAATGACATCAATAGTCGAAAGTGCTTGTCCTGTCCGGGCATTCAACAGCGTTATCTTTTCATGGCCATGCAGCACCAGCAGCTTCCCGTCCGGGTTGATTTTGACATCCGAACAACCGGGATAGGATCGCCTGAAGGCCGTTCGCCCGCTAGCTGTATCCCATGTATTGATTACGGTAAGTTTTGATTCGCCGGAACAAATACTATAACCAAGGAGTAGATTTGCATCAGGGCTGAAGAAGGTGGGTTCAACATCTCCGCTTTCAAGCGCATGCCCAACGCTCTTTCCGCTATCTAAATCCCATCCGTGAATTGCATAAGAAGCCTGACCCTTGCTCAAGACACTGACGAGGGCGTAGACATGCTGCCCGTCGGAGCTGAAGATCAAATCATGAATCGCTCCGGCGTTGGGAGCTAAGGAGGCTTTTGGTCCCCTCTCTGCCTCGAGGGTCGCTGCCAGAGGTTGTAACTCGCTGCCTGTTTCAAGATTCAATATTCTGATCCTGTTACTAAAATCAACCGCAGCGGCACGCTTCCCATCTGGACTAATTCGCACAGAATATTCTGTATCGACGCCGGCTGGATTGAGTCCGGTAAAGGTCTTTAACAAGGTGCCGGTTTCGGTGCTCCAGAGCTTTAGCGCGTGGTCCTGTCCCGCTGTAACAATTAGTTTTCCGGCGAGGGCAAATTTACCGGTCAGGCCCTTTTCCGTGTGCCCCTCCTGAACAATGAGTTCGGCCTTTTGCGACCGAACTTCGACCTGGACAATCATGACCAGGCAAACACAAGTCAGGAACTGAAGGAACTGCCTCATCATTCTATCGTTGCTGAGAACTCCCGGGCCCATGTACATGGTTGATGATTGACGCGCCAATTAAAGGATGCATTTCAGCGTGCCGGGGATGGTAGAGGTGCGGCCTGGCGCGCCAGTTTTTTCAGGCGACCAACATGTATCAGCTGCGAAGGCCAGTCGCCCTAACTCAATCTCATTACTTCACGGCTACCAGTTTATCGGTCTGCTCGAGAATACGGGTGACCAGTGCATTAACGTCGGCGATGTCGCCTTCGATGGTGAATGGTTGGCCCACATCTTTTTCTTCGACGTTCACTCCCGACTGGAGGAAAGTGGAGACAAAGACTTTGACGGAAACGTGTGTGCCGTTTACCACGTATCGTCCGGCAATGCGGTAAGCGCCCGGATGTTGCGGCAAGTCCCAGAAGACCAGCGGCGCGTCCAGACCGCGCGCTGATTTCTCGCGCAGCTGCGCGTCAACTTTGCCACCGAGGTCCAGTGTATCGCGCGGACGACCTTCGAGCTGAAAGTCCGCACGCAGGAAGACGGGCTTCTCAATAGTGTAAGGAATGATAGCGCGGTCGGTGGCGTTGATGCGCCCGATATCAAAACTGCGGGCGTCGCGTTTGGAAGCAATCAGGGGCTTTTGGATGCCGCCGATGCCCTGGGCCAACAGCGGGACTACGTCCGCCGAATAATTAAAGAGCGCGCTGACATCAACATACTCCGGCGCGCTGTCGCCTTCAGCTTTTCGCATCGCCTTGTCGAAATCCACTTTCATCCCCTTGAGCAAGCTGTAGGTGAGGACGCCTTCGCCGTAGCGGCTGGATTCATAACTCACGGCGTCGGCGGCGCTGCCCGCCAGGATCCATAAACCCGTACGGTCCTTCATGCGGTCCCAGGCCCGGATAGTGCTGGAATCGACGCTGCGTGATTTAGTTAGCTCTTCGATCAAACGACCTGACGCGCAGGTATCCAAAATCATCACCTGTTTATTGGCGGGAATGCTGAGTATTAATTTGGCCAGTTCCTGGCTGGAGAATGCGGTGCTGTCACGCAGTTCAATGTCTTTAAGATCCGCGGTCGAAGCGTCACTGGTTAGAAAGTAGAAGTCGCCGTCCTGTCCACCAAAGCTGACTCCGTGTCCGGCAAAGTACAACAAAAGAATATCAGTCGACTTGGCCTTGCCGGCAAACTCTTTGAGTGCAGCGATAATGTTCTGTTTGCTTGGCTGACGCTCAGGCTTATCGCCGGCAGTAGAGAGTTGGGTAATGGTCGTGCGCGCGGGAAAGAGCCGATTGCCGGCCGTCTCCAGAGCGACGGCCATCGCTCCGGCGTCTTTAGCAGCGAAGGTAAGATCATGCAGATTGCCACCCTTGCGATAAGTTGAAACACCGACTACGAGGGCAAATAGACTTGGTTCGACCTTCGCTTCCGCCGGCGGTGAGAAGACCAACTTTGCACCTCGACTGGCGAGATAACCCTCGGCGTTGTGGGTGACGACCTCGATTACGTTTTCTTCGCCGGGCACCATGAAACGCTTGAACTGATCGAGGTCGATCTCGCGTTTCTCTTTCCTCAGATTCGGATCGGGATTGGCACCGCGAGCGTCGGCGACAACTTCTCTGCCGTTGACGAAGATCTGGACCTTGCCGATGCCGCCGTCCCGATTAATGAGAGTTAGCGAAAGCTTCTTCCTGTTGGGAGCGAGTTCGTCATACTCGACCGCGGGAAAGAGCTTGACGTCCTGGAAGTTGCTGATGTCGCGCCGCGGCTCCTTATTGAAACCAGTGAGCTTGGTCAATAGATGTGGTTCATAGTAGCGCGCTTTTAACTGACTAAGATCTATCGGTTCATTCCGCACGACCCAATGCATTATCTCCATTCCACCCGCGGAGGCATCAAACCGTCCCTCGCTATCAACCACCGCCCAGTCTTTGTCGTCGAGGGCACTGAGGGTTGCAGTTTCATGTCCACCGGCCGTCTGCCAGAGCTTGATGCTTGAGTCCCAACTGGCGCTGACGAGAGTTCGATCTTCCGGCCCAAACACCAGTGAACTGATCGTGCGTTGATGACCGGTCAACGTTTGCCGCACTGATCGCGCGGTGACGTCCCAGAGCTTTATGGTTGCGTCCTCACTGCCACCGGCCAGCAACTTGCCATCGGCAGCAAAAGCAAGCGCGGTGACTCGACTGGCATTGTCCTTCAGCGTGAACAATTCTGTACCGCTCGGCACATCCCACAACTTGATATCGGATCCGGCGGTGGCGCTAGCCAGTATCTTGCTGTCACGGCTAAAGGAAATCGGAGAATTTCCTGACAGTGAGTATCGGACCTTGCCAGTAGAGAGGTCCCAAAGTTTTATTGGCACGGTATCGCCGGCACTGGCGAGATTGGCGCCATCGGAGCTGAAGACCAGGTCCCGCACTGGCCCAGGGGTAGCATCCAGCAGGTTGAGTTCGTTAAGGCTGGCGGCATCAATCAGTCTGATCATTCCATCAAGGCGCAAGTATGCCAGGACTTTGCCGTCGGGACTGAACGCCACGGGAGGACGACCGGGAAGTGATTGGCGTACCGCTCCTGTCTGCGCGTCCCATAACCTGATGGTATTGTCGTCGCTGCCGCTGGCCACTGTTTTTCCGTCAGCACTCAGGGCCACTGACAAAACGTAGTTTGAGTGGCCCTTGAACGAACGAAGCCCGCCGCTACTGGATAAATCCCAGACCTTGATGGTGGCATCGCTGCCTCCGCTGACGAGTGTCTGACCATCGCTGCTAAGGGCGATTGAATGAACCCGGCGCGCGTGTGGTATTAGTGCCAGCCTTTCTACTTGTCTGCCAACATCCCACAGCCTTATCGTTTTGTCTTTGCCGCCACTCGAAATGGTCTGGCCATCAGGGCTGAATGCTAGTGAGAGGAGCGCGTCTGAATTTCCCGGAAGGGTGGCAAGCAACGCGCCGTTGGAGGAATCCCAAACCTTGATCGTCTTCTCACTGACTGTTGCCGCTATCGACTTCCCATCCGGAGCGAAAGCCATTGGCGGCTGGCCTGATAACGAAAGTTTGACAGTGCGCGATGCAACGTCCCAAAGATTGACGGCCCCGTCGTCGCTGCCGCTGGCCAGCGTTAATCCGTCCGGGCTGAAAGCAACTGTTTTAACGTGAGCTTTGGAGGGAAGCGGGATCACTTTCGCTGGATTCTCGAGATGCTTCAGGTCCCAGAGTCTTATGGTGCCGTCATCGCTGCCGCTGGCCAGAGTGTGCCCGTCGCGACTGAACCCCACCGCTCCGACCCAACCTGAGTGACCGGAAAGCCTGGTTCGCAAGGTGCCGTTGTCTACGTCCCATAACTGGATCAAGTGATCGGCGCCTGAGCTGGCCAGCGTTGCTCCATCAGGGCTAAATGTGACTGACAATACCCTGACATTGGCCGACAAACTGCGACGCAGCGTACCATCGGAAAAATTCCACAGCTTGATCGTGTTGTCGGCGCTGCCGCTGGCCACGGTTTTTCCATCGGGACTGAAACAGACCGATTCCACAATTTGGTTATGTGAGAACGCGCGAAGTTCTTTGCCTGTCGCCACGTCCCACAGAACAACGCGGTCATCCTGGCCACCACTGACCAGAGTTTTTCCGTCGGGACTAAACATCACGGAGCTGACCCAGCTGGAATGTCCGGTCTCGACTACTAACTCTGGTTTCTGGGCCTGAAAAGCAGCGGGTGAGAGTAGGAAAATGCCGGCACAAAGCCAACGAATGAAGGCCGATGGTCTGTCTGCTTTGATCATTTGAACTCCTGACACCACGGCAGAGGCGAATGGTTTGAGGTCAGCACGAAACCAGGATACCGCTGGTTCGAACGCGTAAAAACAGGTCCGTCGTCATCAAGATGCTGCCGTTGTCGGCATGAAGAGAGGCAGTGTGGATACTTCAACCTTCAGCGCCCAGGGCGCGAAATGTAAATCACTTCACCCGTTTAGAAACCACACCTGTGTGGCGCCGTGGGTTGGAGAGCACGTAAAGATTTTCTGACTCACGCGCGGCGGACAAGTCCGTTTTCTAAACGAAACGTATACGACCAGGTTGCTTCCAGGCAGCATCACAACTTTGAGAGTCTGTAATCTTCCGGATAACAATGGCGCATTTGTATACTCTGTCCTTCAGCTAGTCAACCTTTTCCATAGCTCGGTAGCCGCGCCGGCGTGCTCAAGGATCGGCAGTTCAAATATAGGCGATGACATAGTGGAGCAAGCTCTGAATAAGTTAAGAAGAGCAGTCTCTTCAACCCGTGTAGCGGGTGCCAGAGTAAAGCCGACAAGATTCCTTTGCGTGCTTTGCGTCTTTGCGTCTTTGCGGGAGGCTCTTCAATGGCGACAAAGAATTTCCCCGCAAAGGCGCAAAGCACGCAAAGAAAGTCCGATTCAAAACTTGACTCACTTGCATCAAGTCTTGCGCTACAAGGATTCTAGTGCTTGCACCAGGGCGCTGTCGCCCGCTCTGCCGGCTGAAATCTTTCCGACGCGAAACGCTGGTCTGGTATTATTCGCCGGCCTTCACGATTAAGGAGTCGACCTGGAAATGAGTCGGCATCGTTCGCCAAAGAAGAAACCCACAAAGCGTAAATCCGCGCCAGAGCAGGCAGTCGGTGAGACGGATAAATCTGCGCCGAAACAATCGGTGCCGGCCGGCCACGAATCAGTACCTCAATCAGCTGCCGCATCCTCGCCTAGTAAGACGGCAGAAGAGCGTTATGGAGGCAGGCAAGCAGCGCTCGATTTCGTTAAAGGTCTGTTGTTCATCGCGCTGGTATTCGTGATTAAGTTCGGCATCGAGCACACAACTTTCGGCAAACAACTAGAGTTAATGAGCTACAACCTTTTGCAGTTGCAGCTGACTTCTCGTTCGACGCCGGTCACCATTGTTGATATTTCTGATCTTGCTCCCGAAGAGTATGACATCGATGGCCTCACCGGAATCGCGACGCCGCGAATCGCTCTGCAGGAAATGATCTCTGCCCTGGCCGAACAGAAGCCCAGGGCCATTGGGATCGACATCGATTTTGCGCCCGACGAAAATGGCTATGTCTATCCGCGCGATCCGGATTTCTTTCAGTTCTGTCTCAACCTGCGCGAACAAAACGGAATTCCCGTCGTCCTGGGGGTGAAGCGAACGATCGCCAAAGCGCCGTCCGAGTGGTTGGGCAACGAAAAATACCAGGACCTGGCCGGCAGCATTCTGGTCCCCAAGGATAGCCGTCGCATGCTGCGCCTTGTTCGCGTGGGAGATGAAACCAAACCCGCGGCCCCGAATACAGAATCAAGACCGAGCAAGTCTATGAGTCTCGTCCTGGCCGAGGCCTACGGGAGTGATTCGAATCAAGCGACTACCAGGCTCTCAAGATTTCGCGGCTTTATTATTAGCGGTCTCAACACGTCGGGAATAATTGAAAAGTTTTCGGAGAAGCGTCTGGCGCCGGGTCTCTCTCTCGAGGACTTCCTGATTGACTTTGGCTCGCTGGAATCAATCGAAACACTTCCTACCATCGATGCCGCGGTGCTGCGTGATCCGAACCAGCGTGGGCGCTTTCAGGGAAAGATCGTCTTGTTGGGCGATGCTACTTTGAGTAAAGCCACGGATACCTTTGTGGTTCCCGCGCGCGACCAACCATATCCGGGAGTATTTCTGCACGCCGCCGCGGCCGATACGTTGATAAAAGAGCCCCTTTACGAGGTGACTGCGCGGGGACGTACAGTGATCGATCTGGTCCTCTCAGGAGCGATCCTGCTGACCATTGTTTTGATTCGCTTAAGTCAGCGGCACAAGCAACGCGTGCGGATAAATGTTCATCGTTTGGAGGGTGTGCTTACTTTGCTTGTTGTTGTAGCGGGCATAGTATGCGGCGTTCTGTTTGTTCGCACTACGCGCGTGATGTGGGACGACTTTTTTCTGGCTTTTGCGATGCTTATCTTTCATCCCTCGATTGAGCAGCATGTCGCAGGGGCGGGGGAGTGGATCAAGGAGCATCTGCCACTTTCGTCGAGGCATCGCTTCATGCGTCGGTAGTGATCTGTCGGTGTGCTGCACTTTGTCCGTGGCAACAAAACGCTTGCTGTAAAACGTTCTCAGTCCCGTGGGGACGAAATGTTTATAGACGATGGACCCGATAAACATCCGGCTCCTACGGAGCGAAACGTTTGCGACTGTTGTATGGCGATCTTTTCTTGAGACTTTGGCGACAATGCGACCTCTCGGGAACGAACTAACGGAGCACTACCCACGCGTCATCCCACACGTCATAAGGAGTGACAGTGACGAAAAGTTTTTGGTCTCTGCTGAACCTTGAAAAAATCTGCATCGTGCCCGGCATGATCCTGTTGGTACTGGCTGGACTGGGAAGTGCGGCTGGACAGTCGGGAAGTACCGCCCTGGTCGAGAAAGTCAGCGGCGGCGCTTTCATAAGACATGATGCCGGCGCGAAGCCAATCAAACTGGATCCGAATACGGATGTCGCGCGCCGCTTATATCCCGGCGAGCAGGTACGTTGCGAGCCAGGTGGGTTCCTGCGTTTGCGTGTCGCAGGCAGACTGCGAGACATCAATGGACCATCAAGCTGGTTTACGATTCCGCGCGCCGGCTTCGGTCAAACCGATCCCTTACAAAAAGTCCTGGAGGAATATGGACGACGCGGTGGCCGCGACCGGGGCGGCAAGGTTCCCGCGGTCATAGTGTTTTCGCCGTCTGACGGCAGCACGATCAGCCCGGATACATTCAGCATCAGTTGGGTACCGTTCACAAAAGAGTGCGAAACTTCTTTCGTGATTCAGGATACAAATGCTGATCCGATTTGGCGAGTAGTACACCTCAAAGGACGCCTTGGTTTCCTGGTCACGGACGCTGCTCGGCAAGCGCTGCGGAAAAGTCGTAGCAAGTCAGACGGAGGATCGTTGACTTTGATCCTCACTGACAGCTGCGGCAATGAAACGAAGTTGGGTTTCTCTGTACTCGCCATCGCAGACGAGAAACTTTTAAGACGTGAACTTGCTCGCTGGCAAAGGGAAGCAGGCAGCCTGACGCGACGTTTGGGCCGCGCCGAAGTCTTCACGCGTTATGGAATGTTCCCCCAGGCCGCGGCGGAGTACGAAGCCGCATTGGCCCAGGCGCCCGAAAGTCGGGAACTCTTAATAAGGACCATCGTCGCCCAACGCGTGGTTGGTAATTATCCTCGCGCGCGCGAGTTGACGGATCGTCTACCCGCGGGAACACAGGTTCCTTAAGGTTCGGGTTCGGAATCTGGGTTTTTTGAAGCGCGAGAAATACAACACTAACTAATACCGAGCCACGATCAGCGGTTGAGGTTCCAACTCTCGTCGATAGAAGATTCGCGGCCGCTGTATGTGACTTCTCTCCAAATCTATCTCTGGTGATGTATTGACAGAAAAATGAGACGCGGCGGCATGATGCCGCGATTCTCTTAAGGGCTCCAGTTGCAATTCGGGAACACGCTGCACTGCATAATTCAACCACTCAAAGGCGGTCACTTGCCTGTCTCGATCCAAATCTGCTTTGTCCGTTGCCAGTCCTTCCAACAGTGCAAAGGTCAATAAACCGTGACCCAGCTGCGCTGACTCGGTTGTGCCCTGGGTCCGCTGTGAAGCGGCCAGAATGTACATCCCTTTTTCATATGCCAGTTGGGCCAGACCCTTCGAATTCATTGGTCCTATTCGGGTCTCATCAGATTCAAGCGCTTGTCCTCCGGAGGGTGCATCCAGGACGAATAAGAGATGACCCGCATTGACTTTTTCAAATGCAGACTCCAGTTCCGTTTCTGAAATGCTGTGGGCCAGAATTGATTCCAAGCCGTCCTGGCTTAATCTCAAGCGTGGCCCACTGAATCCGAGGTCGTGCGGAAGGAAGTAAAAGTGGTCCTTCTGGGCGGTGCCATGACCCACAAAAATGACAATCACAGCGTCCTCGAGCAACACGGGTTTGATCTGCCTCAGCGATGACGGAACGCCGGCTGGTAACGCTGATTCTTCGCCGGCGAATCTGTTCAGTGCGAGCAGGATGTTTGCTTTGGTGGCCTCGGCATTTAATAAAGGTACTACCTTTACGGAACTGTAGAGTCGCAGCTTTTGCTGCTGGCGCTCCAGTTCCCTCGCAAGAGCCTCGGCATCGCCGGCGGCATAAGATAGATTGTATTGAGGGTTTTCGTATTTTGAGATGCCGATTGCCAGCACAGATAGAGTGCCTGCGCGCCTGATGTTCTCCGGCGCCATAATTGTCAACGAAACATCGCTGCTCTTAATGTTGTCAGGATTGAAAGCATAAGCAGAAAATCGATTTTCACCCGGACCTATCGGCACCAAAGCCTTTAGCGAGACTGTTGCCTGTCCTTTTAGTAAGTCACCGGCCCAAAATTTTATGCGCGAGCCGTTGCGAAACAGGCGCAAATCCCGCGCGCCGCTTCCCTTGCTATGCGTCGTATCGGGCGGAGCTTCGCTGACATGTATATTTATTAGAACGAAACGCGAGTTAGGATCGGTGGGCGGCTCGGCGGTCAATTGCAAGCGAGGGGCGCGGCGATCTTTCTGTGAGATCTCCTTCACAGCCCGGGGCTGCTTGCCGGCAAAAATATCCGCAAGCAGGCCGGGATAAAAGAACTCATTAAAGAATGTTTCAACCGGAGCGACGTCGAGGACGTTTAGTCCGAAGCTCCAATGAATCTGGCTCCACGCGGCGGGCGAGCCATCGAAAAGACCGTCCGGGGTAGCGATCAGCCAGTTTCCCGGGCCACTCGGCAAAACAGTGGCGATTTCCTCGCGGCGCGCCACGTCCCAAAGCCTGGTGACCGCGTCGGCACCGCCGCTGGCCAGAATATGACCGTCCCGGCTAAACGCCACTGAATTGATGGCACCGTATCTCGTGAGCGTCGCTGATTCCTGGCGTGTAGGTACATCCCAAAGTTTGACGGTGTGATCGTGACTGCCACTTGCCAGTAGTCGACCATCGGGACTGAACGCCAGGGCAGAGACACTATCGGCGTGCCCTGCGAGTGAGGACAAAAGTTGACCACTTCCAAAATCCCAGAGCTTTATTGTCGCATCATCGGATCCTGTCGCTAAGAGTTTTCCATCGATACTAAATGCTACTGACGTAACTGCGTGTGAATGTCCCTTAAGGGTGATCAATTCTGCACCCGTCGCAAGGCTCCAAATCTTGATCGTATGGTCCGAACTCCCGGACGCCAGGACTTTGCCGTCAGGACTGAAGGCTACGGAGTTGACTGCGGCTAAGTGTCCACTAATGTTGCGCAACTCCTGACCGGAACTGACGTCCCAAAGTTTCACCGTACGATCCGCGCTACCGCTAGCCAGTACTTTGCCGTCAGGACTAAAGGCAATCGACCTCACAAGAGCTGAGTGCCCAACCAGTGTCATTCTTGGCTCACCGGCGTTGACATCCCACAGCTTAATGGTCTGATCGCTACTGCCAGTGGCAAGGATGTTGCCATCGGGACTGAACGCGATTGAGAGAACAGTGCCAAACTTTTCTTCCAGCGTACGAAGCTCCGCGCCGGCGGCGAGGTTCAGAATCTTGATTGTTGCATCGCGATTACCAATTGCCAACAGCCTCCCGTTGCCGCTGAAGGCAATCGAGTTTACTACCACTGAATGCCCTCGGAGGATCCGTACGTTGCCACCGGAAAGCTCACGCAAGACTATCGTTTGATCTCTATTCGCGCTGGCCACAGTTGTGCCATCAGGGCTAATGGCGATGGCCGCGATGTCCGAGGCGCCGGCCAGCTTCAAAGCTACTTTGTAGTTTTTTAGATCCCACGACCGGATGGTTGAATCGGTAGCGCCACTCATCAGCGTCTTACCGTCAGGACTGAAGGCAATCGACTTTACGAGCCCCGTGTGACCCTGCAATATGGCCAGGCGCGTAAAGTTGCGCATATCCCACAGGGCGATCGTCCGGTCAGCGCTCCCACTTGCCAGTGTTTTTCCATCGGGACTAAAGGCGACTGAATAGACCTCAGCGGAATGTCCTCTAAGCGTTCCTACCTCTTTGCCCGTTGAGACATCCCATAATTTGACCAGGTGATCATTGCTGCCACTCGCAAGGGTTCGCCCATCGGGACTAAACGCAATGGAGATCACCTCGCTGGTGTGTCCGCTCAACGTCATGATTTGCTGCCCGGTGACAACGTCCCAGATACCGATGGTTCGATCCAGGCCGGCACTCGCAAGCCTCTTCCCGTCCGGACTAAAGGCGATCGAAACAATTGCCCCGGAGTGACCCGTTAAGCGGCGCAACTCGTTGCCTGAAATGAGGTCCCATACTCTGATCGTGCGATCTGCTCCAGCGGAGGCGAGGGACTTGCCATCCGGGCTGAAGGCCACTGAATACACTTCTCCCTGATGACCGCGGAGCGTGCCCACCTCGATGGCGGCGGTCGTATCCCAGAGTTTGATAGTGTTATCGGCGCTGCCACTCGCCAACAATCTGCTGTTCGGGCTAAAGGCCACTGCTCGCACTTCATCCGTATGGCCCGTCTGAATGACCAATTGCGGTCGCTGAGCCTGAGCGCTCGGCCATCCGAAGACGATCACAAACAGGAACCATGCAAGGCGGCGTTGAAGCATCTCGATTCCTTAAAGTACAGAGCCCAAAGCAATCCGGTACGTTGAAAACGTGCGATACCAAAGGGTCTTGCCTGGTTTCAGTTTTGTCATTACGGTGACTTGTCCTTCGACCGGGCAACGAAAACAAAATCACTGCCGGGCTCGTTAGTGCCCCACTCACCTCGCCGCGGCTCAGGTGTTACTCGTTCCACGTAAGAAGTAACTCCACCTATCGTCAACACGCCGTACTGGCCGCCGTAGCTGCGCAGGGCTTCGAGGATCTTTCTTACGAATGGTGAGTGTTGGCCGGGTCGGCCATCGGGGACATACTCTTTGCCCCCCGAAGTAAGAAACTGTCGTGTTTGGAATTGCAGTTTGCGCTCGATGAACTCGTAGTTTGAAGTATCCCCGTACTCATCGGGACCTCTTCTCCGCGCGATGAATTCGTCAATCGTGCCGCTAAAACAGACGTCGAGGACAACAAAAATGTGACGGCATGGTATGAAGTCAATTAGACGGCGTAACTGCGAGTGGGCGATATAGGTTTCTCCCAGTTCATCGTTCGCTTTTGAATCTTTGGCGATGATATAGCCTTCCTTGAACTCATCAATGAAGGTCCCATGACCCGCAAAGAAAATGAACAGCTGATCTTCATTTGAATATTTTCTTTCACGTTTGTACCGCAACAGGGTTGTAAGTATCGCTTCCTTCGTTGGGTTCTCAATGACCTCAGTTTCAAAGCCATAATAATTTTTCAATTCATAAGCGACGGCGCGCGCATCATCGCGGGGATTATTCAGATGAGACCAATTATCGTAGTCATCCGTGGCGACGAGGAGGGCGTAATCCTTGCCATTGCGAGTGAACGGCGCCCCGGCTTTCTGCGGGTTGGTTGCGCCCACGACCCGAGCCCCTCTTTTGGGATCCGGGTCTTGATAATATTTGCTGGGATGATTTCGCGGACCGTGAGTGGCTCGACCCGGTGTGGTTACGCCGAGACAGAGGACGACCAGGATGACAAGCACCAGCGTGGACGTTCCCCATGATCTGAACCGGCTGGCCATCCTGGGACTCTTAGTGGTCGGAAGGCTGCACTGTTAGAGAAGCTCGATAAACTGCGACCAGAGTTCGGTCGCACCTGTTATCAACATCGCGATGCCGAGCAATTGTATACGGGCGGGGTTCTATACTTTTGAATTAACCCGCTGCTATCTTTACTTCGGCAGCGGCGTCTTGGCAATCGCCGCGGCGGGATTGATCTTGCCGTAGCCCCAGGCGGGATTGGGAACCGCGCCGACGTACTTGTCGCCTTTGATTGCGGTCTGCACCAGGATGTCCCTAATCTGCTTGGAGTCGAGAGTCGGATTTTTTTGCAGCATCAAGGCGATGACGCCGGCCGCGAATGGCGAGGCCGCGCTGGTCCCCGACCAGGCTATGTGATAGCTGTCGCGCGTAACTGACTTTTCGCCCAGACCGCTCGCCAGATTGCCATCGCTGCAAATAAGAGGAGTAGCCACTGCGCCTTTCGACAGGGAAGAGATAGTGTAGGTTGCAGGCGCGGCGATGTCCGGCTTAAAGACTCCATCGGGACGGCGACCACCAGGACTCGAATAGTCGGAGATGCTGGACAGGGCCAGGTTGTATGCGGTTTGCGAGCCATTCTGATTGGTCCACTGGTCCTGGAAATCATAGGCAGCGACGGTGATTACGTTTGAGGCATTGCCGGGCGATCCCACCATCAAGTCCTTGTCCGCACCGTACGTAAAGTTGGAATAGTTAAAATAAGGCAGGTAGAGATCAAACCTGCCGTTCCGGACCTTCTCAGTTATTCCCAGGCCCCAAACCCAATAATTATCCGGGGGTAGTGGAACGACGACCTGGTCGTGCCCGCCCGCCCTGGTTGAAATAACAGATGCGTTGAGCACAGCCTGTGCAAAGGCCGGGAGGTCTTTCGGTTCGGTGGCCCCCTCCTCAAACCCGACCTTGACGACGCCATCAATTTTGTACACGTAAACGACCTGCGATTTGCCGTTCTCATCCGCCATGAATTTTCCCGAGCCCACAATACCCAATCCCCATTCATCGTCGGTGCTGAAGGTCCCGATCAACTTGACCTCCGGGATCGCCTGATTAGCCGTCACTGACAATTTGATCGAGGTCCCGCCGACATCCGCCTGGCCTGCGCGGCGCGGCCCAAAACGGCCGCCGGCATGCAGGCTATATCGACCCTCATTGCCCGCCGATACGGTCGCCGCCACGCCCGGTTTTCCCGGGCCCACTATGCTATTAAAAAATTGCTCTTGTTCTTCCTGACCATCGTGCGCGGAATAGTGACCTCCGTAGCTATGATTGATAACCACCGGACGTCCCAGATTTTTCGCGGCCTGTGCAATCCAGAAAGTGCCCAGGTGAGCTATCGAGGCAAAGCCTCCACAGTTCGAAGCCTTGACAATAATCAGGTCGGCTTCCGGAGCGACACCCGTATAGGTGCCGGCCGGCAGACCATTTGCTGTCGCGCGTCCATTGCCGGCAGCTGTACCGGCCACCGCCGTTCCGTGTCCGAAGTAGTCCATGGAGTTGACGGTGCCCGTTCCTCCCAAAGCGGCATCGATCTGCGCATTGGTATAAACCGTGCCCGGTAGTACGTCACCACCCGCTTCGAGTGTTGGACCCGGGTTGCCGATTTTGCCGCCGGAGGTCTGATAGGAATTGTCGTACATGTCCCAGAGGTAAAGGATCCGCGAAGATCCATCGGGCCGAATAAAGTCCGGGTGCCGCCAATCGATGCCTGTATCGACTACACCAACGATCACTCCTTTGCCCGTCAGCTCTGACTTCGCCGCGTTAGCGCTTTCTTTCGCAGGCGGAGGAGTGACGATGGACATAATTCCTCTTTGTCTTAAGGTAACCGGCCGCCTGGCAGGTGGCGCGCTCTCGCTGGGAGATGGCGGCACGCTCGCCGCTTTAACGGCGCCGATCGTAAGAATCGACTTCGTTCGGGCGAGAGTATCCAGCGACGACACTGGAATGTCTGCATAGAATGTATCGCCCTGGTGCAGGTATATTTTTGCGCCGTTCCCGCGCAGTTCCTTTGCGGTCAGTGCAGGCGCAGACTTAATGGCGACGGCGACCAGGGGATTGGGATCATTGGGTGCGATGGCAAAAACACTTTGTAGTTCCTGGTTAGAGAAGGCCAACGGATCCGGTTCCGCACTGCCTCTGGTTGTGGCGAACTGATCGTTCAGGATCCGTAACTCCGCCGAGAGCTTTTCGGTGCCGCCGCCGCGCGTCTTGAGACCACGTCCCAGCTTCACGTTCGGATAACGAACCCGGGGCGACTGTTGACGTTTTTTGCCGGCGGTTTGTGCCGGCGAAGCGGCACAGAGGCTGAGTGCAATCAAGACGACGATTAGTTTCCGGTAGCTGTAGAGTTTCATTGTTTTTGCTTAGCTCGCTGAAATTTAGCTGCTGATGCGGATCGTACCGATTGGCTGACAAAGGTGAAAAACCAAAGCGTTCATTGCCCACTCGCCGTAATTACCGTGGTTAATGAGCGAATGAGCAAGAACCTTTCGCGCGTTCTGCTGCCCGGCCTGTTTAGTGCAGACGGAAATGTTTCTGAGTGCGTCGACTACGAATTTTGAAGACTGTGCTGCGTTATGCGAAATGGGCATTAAGAATCGCGAACGCCCTGAAGTTACGGGCGCGTAGTATAGTCCAGCATCGCGCAATCTGTCAGCTTTGATTTTCAGGGCTTCGATTGTGGCAGGCGCATCCTGCGCGTGGATCACGGGCGGGACGCCCGTGCCACTTCCGCCGGCGGCGGGTAGTGCTCCATTAAGGTGTTGCTAAAAAAGGGGACGGTGCGAAGGCAATGAGGTCAGTACCACGTGCGGGTAGCGGGTGGGTCTGCTCCCGAACAAGATCGCTGGGCAAACCAGATCCTCTCGGCGTTATTGCTGCTCCAACGAAAACCCGCCCGCTACCGCAGGTGGTACTGACCTCACTGCCTCGCAGTAACTCGCCGGGCAGTCCTTTCTTTCTCAGCAACACGCTAACGGAGCGCTACTCGGCGGCGATATCCGTTGACAACGTGAAAGCGGTTCATCTAGAGTTCGCGGCGTACGAAACTTAGCTTTGCACACACACCGGGTTCCCAGGGCAACATTGCCCGGTTGAGTGACCTCCACGACGCCTCAAAGAGATCTCAAGATCCTGCTTTAGCCGCGACGGTTGCTTGCCTGGAGCGCGGCCGCAGCCCGGAAATAGAACAGAGATTCCGGACATATGGTTTGCTCGGGTGTTTCTGCTTCGGATGGAAAAAAATGTCAGAAGCCCGGGCTACCGCGATCACCGTCGCACCTTTTTAGGCCGCCCTTCCAGGAGGCTTGATCATATGAACCTGATGAAATGCATAGTGGTAATTGCCGGCTTCGCTGTTGTTGGTCTGAACCTGAGTGCAAATCAAGCGCAGTCCCGGAATAGTCAGGACAGTGCTTCGAAGCCTGCGGCTGAGTCCTCTCCCTCCGCACGCAAGCGCGCCTTGCTGGTCGGCATTGAGAAGTATGATCGTCGCAGTAAGGAGGCGAATTACGACTGGTGGGATCTGAACACCAGCCAGGACGTTGCGTTGCTTAAAGAGGTACTTATCAAAAAGTTTCAGTTCGATAAGAACGACATTTTGGTGCTCGACTCGCCGGATCGGACCAAACACAAAGACATTATTGATGCTTTCCGCGAGTTTCTGATCAAGCCGACAAAGAAGGGTGACATCGTTTTCTTTCACTACTCCGGTCATGGGCAGCAGATTCCCGACGATGGCAACGACGAGGTTGACGGCTACGATGAATCGCTGGTTCCTTCGGATTACGTTTCACAGAAAGACGGATCAATGAACATCCGCGA
The DNA here is from genome assembly GCA_025463135.1 of Acidobacteriota bacterium. Classification (GTDB taxonomy): domain Bacteria; phylum Acidobacteriota; class Blastocatellia; order Pyrinomonadales; family Pyrinomonadaceae; genus JAOAPY01. The sequence continues at coordinate 77,237 of JAOAPY010000048.1, read as the reverse complement.
CGACGAAATCGGCAAGCTGCTGGATGAACTAAAGCTCCACGAACCGAGCAACGTCACGATATCTTTGGATAGTTGTTTCTCAGGCACAGCCACGCGGGGAGAATTGAAGCTGCGTTCGCGTGGCGGTCCCTGGAAGGGGAAGCCGGTCGCCAAAGAAAAGATCCGGGGAGAGGATACCAGCCCCAGCGGGCTGCTAAATCGTGGTGAGAAGCCATTCCCCGGTTACGTTTTTCTCTCAGCGACAAGCCCTGCACAAACAGCCAAACAGGACTATAACGACGTCAATGAACCCATGGGTTTGTACACTTATTCGCTGGTCAAAGCGCTGGACGCTTCTGGTCCCAGGACGACATATCGTGATCTCTTTGAGAGGCTCAACGACACGGTTACGCGCCGCCAACATGATCAGAATCCGCAGCTCGAGGGCGAACTGGACAAGGTGCTGATGGAAGGAACAGCACTTCCGCCACAACGCTACATGGGAGTCAAGGTCGAGATGCGCAGGAACGCCAAGGTGGTGGTGATGCAGGCAGGCAAGCTCCAGGGAATGACCGAAGGCTCGCGGTTCGGTGTCTATCCCTCGGGGACGAAAGATCCCAAAGACGGAGGCAAGCTCGGCGACGCGGTGTTAAGTCGAGTGGACCTGACGACCGCCGTGATGTCGGTCGACGGTCTTGTGGATTGGGAAAAACTGAGAACGGCGCGCGCCTTTGAAACAGAACACAAATACGACGATAAGCTTTTAACAGTTGTGACTCAGGGAGTCGAAGCTTTGAAAGGCGGCCCTGAAGCTCTGGCTCAGATCAAATCCCTCGAGCTGATTGAGAACGATCCCGCGGGCAAGAAGCCTTGGAATGTATTGATTCGACGGCCGATTGGTTTTGACATCGAGCACAAGCTGGTCGATGAAAACTTTCGCGGCGCAGTGCTTGAGCGCAACGACGGCTCGATACTCGGGACCGTTCCCGAAGGGCCTGACCTGGCCAATGGAGTCAAGCAGGCACTCGAAGCCGAAGTCCGCTGGCAAACAGTCAAGTCGCTCGAGAACACCGATGCAAATCTCAGAGTCGAGTTGCGACTCATTCCGGTTGAGGTTGAGTTGGATCACGACGGCTTTGTAACGAAAGTGCTGGGTGTAAAACCGCTGCATCGAACGGGCGGCAGTCAAATTGAATTGGCTGTCGGTGATCACGTGATGCTGGAAGTTCGCAACGTCGGTGAAGAAGATGTTTTCGTTACGGTACTCAACCTGCGCAGCGACGGTAAAGTCGGGCCAGGGTGGCCTCAACAAATCAAGGGGGTGAAACAACCTGATGATGTTAATTTCCTCAAGCAGGGAGGGGTCCTGCCTATTCCCGAGCCGTATGTTTTCCGCATCGAAGAGCCTCTGGGTCAGGAGAGCTTCCGGGCCATCGCCACTCGTGAACCGACGGACTACACACCTTTAATTGATTCAGAGCTCTTAACGCGGGGCGGACCGTTAGACGAGAGAGGCGGTAACGCGGCTCGCTCACCGCTGGGACGAATTTTGAAGTCAGCCCAGAAAGGCAAGCGCTCGGGTATCAACATGGCCGTACCGCCATCGTGGGCTACCGCCACCGTGACCTACACCATCGTCGGAGCAAAGCCTAACTAAAGCACGCACTGTTTCTTTACGTTTGTGAAACTCAATATCCGTGGGCAACGCTCCACGGATCGTCGAAAAGGGTTGTACTGCAGGCTGCCAGCCTGCAGATCCCGCGCGCAGCATGCCACCCAGACCTCGACTGGCTGGCAGCCTGTCGTCCAAGGTGTGCATGCGAGCGGCTCAATCGTAAAGTGTGGACCGCGCGGCAAGGCGAATGTTTCTTTAAAGGAGTTCCAAATGAAAAAGTTTTTGTGCTTGTTCTTCGGCATCTTCTTGTTGGCGCTGTCTTTCTCGAGATCCAGCAGTGCCGGTCAACGCATGAACATTCTCCCTTTGCCAGGTATTTTATCGACGTGCTTGAAAGTTACGGTGGTAAGGATGGCTACCTGACATTCGAGGATATTTACAAGTCGGTCGAGCGCAGTAAACCCGGGCCCATCGGCGATAATTTTGGACGTTGGGATCCGGGCAGCAACTTTTTCTTCGTTGCCAATCATAAAGAGTAGCAAGCAATCAAACCAGCAACCGCGCCGCTTTGCTTGCTTGTTCTCTAAATGGTCGCGTTGACCAGCCGCGCACTGTTTGCAGGGGATGCCTGTCGCACCTCAAACCTTTGGAGCCAACGCACACCGGAGAGGAGACACTATGCGTTACTTTCCCGCACCGCGATTGTTGTGCAGCCTGCTTCTGCTTGGCACCCTCTTGCAGGGCGGAAGCGTCGGCGCTCTCAACTACCGTACTGGCGCAACAATCACGCCTCGTGCTGCTGACGAAGGGGATAAACCGGTTGTCATCTACGTCGATACGAGCCTCATTGAGAACTTGTCAATAGCCAGGGAGGTTAGGCGCAAGATCAGCCAGCTACCCTACGTAAGCAAAGAGCCGGCAGTGGAGGGAAAGTGGCAGGCACGCATTCGACCCGACGCACTTGATGCCTCGAGAATCGTAGTTGAACGCGAGGCCGGGGCCATCATCGCAACGATACCTATTACTGATCCTGATCTGGTTGCCAGGGTTTCATCCGCGCTGGAACGCGAAGCAAGATGGCGCATGATCAGGTCCCTGGAAAACAACAGCCGAAATTCGACGATTCGCATCGAAATTCGTCTGGTCCAGGTCCTGGTCAGCAAAGCAGCCCCGAGCGGTGCGGTTGAAGAAGTGCGCGACCTGCCGGCGAAGCCGAACGGACCAACTCAAACAGACAAGCATTTGTCCGGAGGCGATCTGTTTACATTTGAAATGAGGAACATCGGCACGGCAGACGCGTTTGTCAACATTCTCGACCTGACGCCCGATGGATCTATCCAGCAGCTCTTCCCCAATTCGGCACTTGGTGCGACCGACAACCGGATAATGGCGGATGGAGTGTGGCATCGGTTGCCCCCGAATTATCTCTTCAGAAGCATACCTCCATACGGCCTCGAGACTTTCAAACTCATCGCTACCAAGGAACCGGTCGACGCTAACGCCTTTGTCGGTCGCGAGGGCGCCATCCGAGGAAACGCCAATCCCTTTGGCAGACTTCTCGAGGGCCAGAGTGTTTCGGATGCAAAACCGTTTGGTACCAGTGACTGGGGAACAGCGAGCCTCACTTTCCAAGTGGGCCCGACCGGCGGGACAGCGGCCGTAGCGATCACCGAAACGGACGCGCCAAAGTCCACTTTGCATATTCTTTCCGTAGGCATCGATCATTATCCAAAAAACTACGGATCTAATTACGATCTGAAGTTAGCAGTGAAGGATGCGCGCGACTTTGCAGCAGCGCTGGAGAAAGTTGGAAGAAGCAGGTTCGGGAAGATCAATACGAAACTGGTTCTCGATCGCGAAGCCACCAGAGCCTCCATCACAGCTGCTTTCAATGACATCATTCATGAAGCTGCACCGCAGGACACTTTCGTTTTCTTTTATGCAGGGCTAAACCGAACCACGGTCGCGAAAGGAGCTACGCCTTCACAACTCTGGTTGTTACCGACCGATACTAAGCTGTACACCATACCATCTGACTATGAGCTCGCCGAGAGAGGTATCTCGGCAGCTCTCCTGCAGTCATGGTTTACTAAGATCCAATCCAGTCACCAACTAATCGTCCTGGATACTGATCACTCAGAGCGCGGTTTCGATACCTTCGTAGCCCACCTTGACGAGGAGAATAGGCTTCTGGAGGGGCTGCTGCAAAGAGATATGGTGATCCTGGCCAACGCCGCGGGGAGTTACGAGCTGTTGAAGAAAGGTAATGGGGCCTTGACTTACACGCTCTTGCAGGGACTGGCCGTTGCGGTGGACGAACAAAAAGAGATCACCGCGAAAAAGCTCTTACATTACGCTGAAGACATCGCCGCTAAAGAATTTGGTGCGCCGGAGAGACTCAAAATAAGCAATCTGCCCCTGTTGCGAACTCCTGGTCCCGCGCCAAACCAAATGACCAACTTCAAAATCAAGAGCTATGAAGTGGGAGCCGATTTTCCACTCGGCGATGCGTCCGGAATACAACCCGCAACCCAGGGGTCGATCAACGGCAGGCAGGCCGGCTTTGTGAATGCATCACTTCGAGATTCATTCGCAACTCCATATTTTGCGAAGACCGAGTCTGCCGCGCCGAGCAACGGGCTTAATGCGTTTTTTGATCACACCAGAAGCAGGGCTGACTCGGCGACATATCTGATTGAAAGACAGCAAGAGCCATCTCCGAAAAGGGCCACGATTGTCGGCCTTCCTGGACCGCAGCGGTCAACGGCGTTAGCGGCCAGAAAGGGCAAGGATTACGCTCTGCTGATAGCGATTAATGACTACGAACGCTGGCCGCATCTGGACAATCCGGTAACCGATGCGGAAGCCATAGCCGATGAACTGAAGAACTTCTATGGGTTTGAAACGGAAGTTTTGAAGAATCCGACGAAGCAGGAGATCGTCAATGCCTTGCTAAAGTACAAGCGCGATAAAACCTATGCTGATGATGACCAACTGTTCATATTCTTTGCGGGACATGGCTCTTTCAGCGAGGAGTTCAAGGAAGGCTATATCATCGCCAAAGATTCTCAGGCTCAGGATCTGATGGGCGACACTTATCTTTCACACTCGATCTTGCGCAAGGTCATTGACTACATACCTTGTAAACACATCTTTCTCGTGTTGGATGCCTGTTTCAGTGGGACCTTTGACGAGAAAATCGCCAGACGTGGTGGCGATCCCGAATATGACGACGTCACGAACCCGGAGTTTATCGAGAGAAAGATGAAATTTGAAACCCGTCGCTTCATCACCTCTGGTGACAAGGTCTATGTGCCGGACGGACGGCCGGGGCAACACTCGCCCTTTGCCCGGAAATTATTGGAAGCTCTAAGAGGCTATGGCGGGAAACAAGGTATCCTCACCATCACGGGAGTTCTTTCATACGTCGAACGGGTAACGCCTGAGCCGCGCCAGGGTGAATGGGGCGCGAATGAGCCAGGCAGCGACTTTGTCTTTATCGCGAAAAAACCAGAAACGAAAAAGCCATGACGCAGTATTGATGGGCCCGCACTTAATACGAACTGAGTGCTATGGACGCTTCGGACCGTCCTGATTTCCCGGTTGATATTCACGATCGTACCGGGTACGCAGGTACAAAGCAGATTCGGCTGCAAACTTTTCATGAACGCCTCATATTCAAGAAATCGTGTGTCGGCGAAAAAGGATCCGTGGTTTTGGTGCGCGTTCCTGCTTGTTTTTGCTTCGCCCGGGGCCCTGGGACAGACGCCGGCCCCGTCACCTGATCCTTACCTGGAAAAGAGAGCTGAGCAGGACAGGCTCCGCTATCAGATCGGAGATGTACAGAACGCCGTTGTGCTTTTGCCGGGGCAAACCCTGCAACGCGATCTTGGCTCCACTGAAAATCATGTCTATAGAATCGCCGTGAGGGCCGGACAATATCTGCACCTAAACGTTAACCAGCGTGGAATTGATGTCCGTCTGAAGCTGATCGCACCGGGCCGGAACGAGCCGCTCACCGTTGACGCGGCAAACGGCGCCTGGGGTCCGGAATCGACCTCTCTGGTTATTGGGAATGAAGGAGATTTGTTTCTGGGAGTGGCCCCCGTCAAGTACGCGGGGCCCCCAGGGCATTACGATATTAGTTTGATTGTTCATGCAGCACCCGAGTCCGCAGATAGTCTACGAATTGAAGCTGAAAAGGCGCTCGGAGAAGCTCAACTGGTTCTTCGGTCGCAGCGCAGCGACGACTACAAGAAAGCTCGAAAGATGTATGAGCACGCTCGCGAGTTGTGGCAGAAAGTCGGCGATCCATATTGGCAAGCGTTCGCGCTTAGTGCGATTGCCAACCTCTATGCTGCACATCACAAGACCTCAGAGTTTTTGCGAGCGAACAATGAAGCAATGGCGCTGTATAGACTGGCCCGCGATCCGGCGGGCGAGTATCGCTCGCTAGCCAGTCTTGGAAGGTACTACTTTGAAAAAAAGGAATATCAGCGGGCGTTAACTTCATTTGAGTCCGCGTTCAAGATTGCGGGTTTACTTGGCGACAAGTCGATGGCCTTCCGCACCCAGCAAGACATTGCCCTGGCCGAATGGAATTTGGGACAGCAGCGGCTTGCCGTAGATCATTATCAACAAATGCTGGAGACCGCCCGTACTTTGATCAGACAAGGTGATGACAAGTTGTTCGCTGCCGATCAAGCCGGCGAGTTTCTGAAAACGCCGTTGAGCCGTCGAAACTTAGTCAAACAGGTTGACCACAATTTGTTCGCTACCGAGCAAGCCGGCGAGTTTCTGAAAACGCTCTGGAGCCGTCGAAACTTAATCAAACAGGTTGATGACGATTTGTTCGCCACCGATCAAGCCATCAAATTTCTGAATCAGGCTTTGAAGAGCAATGTGATCGAAAAAGACGCCGCGCTTGAGGCGAGCCTGTATTTGGATTTGGGGTGGGTCTACAGTCTCACCAGCTCCGATTGCGGCCTGCCACTCGCGGCATATCAAAAAGCATTTGCTGCCGCTCAAAAGAATCCTGACGAGGCTACCAGGCTGGCCTCGCTTGGAAAACTGGAAGCGACTTTCCGTGCGACGGCTGATCAGTGCGGCAGATACGAAAGCAGGGCGGCCATCGACGCTTACCTGAGTCTGTTGCAAATAATAGAAGCAGGAAATAGGCCAGTAGAGAAAGCTGATGTGCTGGAGAGGCTCGGAACGGCTTACCTCGACGCCGGGCAGGAAGGGAAAGGCATTGAAAGCCTTGAAAAGGCCCTGGTGATTTGGCGGGCCGTAGGTGACCAGATGCGTGAAGGCGGCACGCTCGACAGACTTGGAGATTCTTACGATTCTTCCGATCAGACAGGAAAGGCCCAAACTTATTGGAGCGAGGCTGCAAACGCAAAGCGATTAGCGAATGACAGCGAGGGTGAAATCGCAATCCGGTTTAAGCGAGCAAGGACTTATTTGGCATCCGCCAAATATGACGAGGCGGCGCAGTCCTATGAACAGCTCCTCAGTATCGAGACAAAGTTTTACGATCAGATACAAATCGTTTCGTTAATAGACCTTGGCAAAGCATACCTGCAACTCAATCGGTTAGTTGATGCGACCTCGCGGTTGGAATTGGCGGTCGCGAGGGCAAAGCTCGGTAATCGATCGCTACTGCCTTTCGCGCTTAACAATCTTGGGGAGTTGTATCGCTCGAGTGGGAGATTGCGCGAAGCAATTGTGAGTTATCAAGACGCGATCAAGGAAGCAGAGCCGACACTATTCAGTTATAGCTACCGGCCCGACGAGGCGCCTGATCTAATAGTCGGCTCCGGCTACGATTCAATCCAAAGATATGTGCATCCACGCGAACTCATTGATACCAACGATGCCGTATTCGCTTATGCGCTAGAGCCTGACGTGAAGGCACCTCGGCTTATGCTTAACATCAACGTAATTTTTAACAACCTGGGCCTCGCCTATTATTCGAGTGGAAACTACGAACTTGCGATAAAGGAATACGAAAGAGCACTTGCAAATCGCGAATGGGACGCGTCACTGAACGAAGTCATTTCCAACAATCTCGCTTTGGTCTACAAAACCCTCGCCCAGTACGAAAAGGCTCTGCCTTATTATCAGCAAAACCTGGTTGACATGCAGCGCGCTAAGAATCGCGTCGGCGTTGGCCTCACGCTCAATAATTTGGCCGGTCTATACGAGGCCAATGGACATCACGAAGAGGCGCTGAAGACCCTCACGCAGGCACTCGACGTAATGCGCGAATTAAAAGATCCGAGGGGAGAGGGCGTAGTCCTGAACAATCTTGGCTCGGTATGTCTTTCGCTGAAACGAAGCAAAGACGCACTGGAACACTTCACCAGCGCGCTCGCGATTCGTCGACGCATCAGGGACCGTTTGGGAGAGGCGGACACCTTGAGCAATATTGGAAGTGCATACCTGCTTCAAAAAGACTACCGGCAGGCGATTGGATTTTTTGAACAAGCTCTGGTTATCGAACGAGAAACGTTGGATCTTCCGGGTAGTGGGACAACACTTCATAATCTGATGCTGGCCTATCAGGCCCAGGGAGATAAGGTTCTGGCCATCTTCTGCGGCAAACAGGCAGTCAATATCTTTCAACAACTGCGCGCCAACGCCGGCGGACTCGGCCGAGAATCACAAAACAGCTTTCTGCATTCAAAAGAGGACAGCTACCGCAACCTCGCGACATTGCTAATCAATTCCGGACGTCTTCCGGAGGCCGAGCAGGTTCTGGCCTTACTTAAGCAGGAAGAGTTCGCCCCGATGACTCGGCGTGACGGACCACGCTCAATTGTGGGTTACTCAACTGCAGAAGCAGCGGCAGTCAATACGCTTACTCAACTCGGCGTACTTGGGCGAGAGGCTAATGAACTGCGTACTCTTAAGGACAACAATAAGCTGAATGAGACTGACCGGCAGCGGCTCGATCTAATTGAAAACACTCTCCTGCCGCGGGCGGCCGCGGATTTTCGTCGAGCGCTCGAGGCGATTGAGAAGGAAGCGCCAGATACAAAAATAAAGACAGCGGAGGTAAAAGAAGCGCAGGCGTTTATCCGCTATTTGAAGGAACTAGGTAAAAAATTTGGCACCGGTACAGTGGGGCTTTACACAGTGATATCGACCGAGAAAGGTAAGGTTGTTAAGGGATGGGTCATCCTTGAAGCGCCCGCGGGTGATCGTGGGTTAAAAAAAGCTTATGAGATGGATGTCACTGATTTGAATGATACGGTGGCCGACTTTCGCGAGGTCATGAAATCCGATTTCTACGATCCGCAACCTTTGGGACGGAAACTCTACCGCATGATCTTTGAGAAACAGCAGCAAGATGGGAGCACACTCGCCGCGGATTTGCAGGCATACCTGCAAAATGAGAAGACCAAAACGCTGATGTGGTCGCTGGATGGCGTGCTGCGCTATGTGCCCATGGCTGCACTGCGCGACGGCGAGAAATATTTGGTCGAAAGATATCGGAATGTGGTCTTCACGACAGCAAGCCAGGCCGGCCTGGTTCATTCAACGAACCGCGAATGGAGGGCATTGGCTCTGGGAGTCTCCGGCCAATATGAAACCTTTCCCGCACTCCCCAAAGTCCCTCAGGAACTCTCGGCTATCGTGCATGATGAACAGAAACGAACTAATGGCATACTCCCTGGCACAATTAAATGGGACGACGAGTTTCAGGAACAAGTTCTACTTTCAAATCTCAGCGAGGGTTATAACGTTCTCCACATTGCCAGCCATTTCAGTTATCAGCCGGCCCAGCCAGAGAAATCGTTTTTGCTTCTGGGAAAGGGTGGTCATCTGGAAGTACGGAAAATGCAGGATCTGACAAACCTGTTTGGGAAGATGGACCTGGTGACGTTATCTGCGTGTGATACTGCGGTCGGAGATGGGGACGGGAAAGATGTCGAAGGGTTTGCTTATTTGACGCAGCAGTTGGGGGCGATGGCGGTCATTGCCAGCTTGTGGTCCGTAGATGACGTTGGCACCCAACTCCTCATGCCGGAATTCTACCGCCTGCACCAGAGCGGATTATCGAAAGCTGAAGCTTTTCAGAGGGCCCAATGGGCGCTGCTTAACGGCACCATCAAAGACGAACCTGCCGGCACGAAACGCGCTCATATCGTTGGGGAAAAGTCCCGGGACCCCTTTAAGCCATACATTAGAAATCCGGCAAAGCCATTTGCGCATCCTTATTACTGGGCGCCGTTCATATTGATTGGTAATTGGAAGTGATGAACAAATCATCTTGCCGCTAAGAAGCTGATCAATAGTTTGATGTTTATGACGTACCGAATATGCATGTACGTTTCCCTCCTGCTCCTCTTCTGGGCGCCGTTTATTTTGATCGGAGGTAAGCGGAAAATCAGACCAGACCCCTGAATACAGCCCCATTCGAAATTCCGGCCACGAAAGCGGCGACTTCATATTTATCCGCAAGAAGAGTGATCACTGATCGAGCAGAGTAGGGTAGGATAAATCCTTCCGGCCCATCCAGGCGATTTTTTCTTTTAGGAATGATGGAAAGTAATTCTTCAGGACTTCAAAACGTTAGAGAGAATTAGGATAACGATAAGCGGCGAGCGCGGAGACGAAGGCGATAAATGAAGCTTACTTTGTTTCCGGCGCGCGCTTTACTAATCTTCGCGATCGCGTTGTTCGCATCCGCGCAAACGCCTTCACCGTCGCCCACACCATCCCCGAAAACTACACCGCGGTTGGTGGTGCAGTTGGGAAACCTGGGTGGGGTGGGGCTGGTGGCTCTATCCCCTAACGGCCAACTGGCTTTGACTGCTGAAGAGAACACTGTTTCGAGCCAGGATTTTTCGGTCTGTCTCTGGGAAGTTCAAACCGGCCGCGAGATTCGACGATTCTCTAATCACACCGCGGGCATTCGCGCCCTCACGTTCTCTCGAGACAGTCGTTCCGCCGCTTCAGCGGGTAATGATAAGACCGCACGCGTCTGGAATGTGGAGACGGGCGAAGAAGTGCGCCGGTTCGATCATCCGCTGGAAGTTCTGACGGTCGCGTTTTCACCCGATGGAAATAATCTTCTAACCACAACGTCCTCAGATCTGTTCGACAAAGGCGGCCTGGGCTACCTCTGGGACTTAGCGACCGGCAAAACGATTCATACTTTGGAAGGACATGGCAGAGGCATTCCCGCGGCCGCGTATGCAAACAACGGCAACTTAATCGCGACCGGAAGCTGGGACAAGACGGTGCGCATCTGGAGCCCGGACGGCAAGTTGTTGCACGAACTGAAAGAGCCGCACGCGCCGGTTGTCTCAATAGCGTTTTCACCGGACAGCACTTTGATCGCGGTCGGCAACAGCGATCAGGTGGTCCAGATTTTTGAGGCCGATACCGCACGCGAGCTCAAGAAAATAAACACGCCATCGTCCCCACGCTCGGTTTCAATCTCGCCGGACAATCGCTATGTCTTAAGCGGCAGCAAGTATCCTGATACCAAGGTGCATCTCTGGGAAATCAAGACCGGCACAGAAGCGCGCAGTTTTTCGGGCACACATCGCGCGACTTTGTCTGCCGATGGGAAACTAGCATTCGTCTCTAGTACCAATGACCCTGGCGCCCCGGCGACTTTATGGTCCACCGAGACCGGCGAGCTCGTGCGCCGCTTTCAGGGTTACGCCACGGGTGTGATCGAAGCTGAAATTTCTTCCGACTCGAACTATCTGGTGACCTTGGCCGGCGACGGCAGTTGTCATTTATGGAACCTGCAAAGCGGAACTGTGCAATCAATCAACGAAGGCTTTGCAGAGAACGCGGGCCGCAGCTTTATCATCAACTCGACTATCTTTACGCCTGACGGCAAATCTCTCTTGACTGCCGAACGCGACGACATACTGTCGCACCAGGGTGGCGGCATTCAAATGTGGGATGCTGAAACCGGTAATAGGACAAAGCGCATTAACGCCGGTGGCACAGGTACGATCGCTATTTCCGGCGACGGGAAATTAGTAATGGCCGGCAAGGGCGAAATTTTGGGGAGCGACACCACCGATCATGCGGCCCGCTGGTATTGGCTCGATAGCGGCAAAGCCGATCGTAAGTTCGAGGCGCATACCAGCACGGTCAAGAAGGTCGCGCTTTCTCAGGACGGGCGATTTCTGCTGACCATGGTCAGCTTGAGCGGAAGCGAGGTTAACGATCCGGCACGGTTGTGGGATCTGAAAAGCGGCCGCGAACTTTATCGGCTTGCGCCCCAGAATTCGAGTGATATGCGCGCCGATGCCATCGCTCTTTCTCCGGACGGAAGCCTGGCGGCTACGGCACATCACAACGCCCAAAACGAAGCAGTGGTCCTGCTTTGGGATACGGTCACGGGCAAGGAAACTTTAACGCTCAAAGCTGATTCCGGTTTGACTGGCTTTGCCGCGCAGTTCAATTCGCTTGCTTTTGCTTTAGATGGGCAAACCCTCGCGACGTCCAGCAACGATCGAACGATCCGTTTGTGGTCGACGACCACGGGTCAGGAGTTGAAACGCTTCGAAGGCCATGCGGACGGCGTCAACTCCGTCAAATTTGCCGCCGACAAGCGTCATTTGATCAGCGCCAGTGATGATGCCACCGTGCGACTTTGGTCGCTGGAAGCAGGCAGGGAAGTATGCCGTCTGATTTCATTCAACGACGATCCCGTCGAGGGTGAACGGTGGGTGGTAGTGACTCCTGACGGGCGCTTTGATACAAACAATCTAAACAAAATTCAGGGCCTGCATTGGATATTGTCTGACGCCCCGCTCAGCCCGCAGCCACTCGAAATCTATATGCGAGATTATTACGAGCCGCAACTCTTATCGCGCCTGCTGCGTTGCGAAGCAGAGAAGAATTGCGCGACCGAGTTCAAGCCGTTGCGCGATCTGGCGACGCTCAACCGGGTCCTGCCCGAGGTCAAGATCACTAAAGTGACACCGGCCACGGAACCGAGGGTTGTCAATGTGACCATCGAAGTCGGAAAAACAGCAGCGACGATTCAGCAGGGTGGTGGCCAGTCTGCGCGCGCCACGGGTGTCTATGACCTGCGGCTGTTTCGCGATAATCAGCTGGTTGGTTACAGCCCAGCAAACGATGCGAAGGCAGGATCGAACAACGCGTCCACGTCTTCAGATGAAGAGCTGCAGCAGTGGCGGACCGCGACGGAAATAAGGTTGAGTCCGGATGGCAAACAAACTTTCACTTTCGCGGTGCCCTTGCCTAACTTTCAGGATTCGTACCGCGATCTGGACCTGGCTGCCTATGCATACAACGCGGACCGCGTTAAGAGTGAAACCGTGCGCTGGGCCAAGGCGCAGAAACAAGCCGCCGCTTTAAAGGAGGCGCCGACACAACGCCGCGCTTACATCATTTCGGTGGGCGTTAATACTTCTTATGAACCGCAGTGGCAGCTTAAGTACGCCGCCAACGACGCGCGTGAATTCCAACGCGTCGTCACTGCCCATCTGAATCAAACCAGCCAGTCTGATGTTGACGAAAGCATCTATACCGACGAATCCCTGCGTCGCTTTGCGCGGCAAGCATTCTATTATGACATCGTGCCGGTGCCTTTGATTGCCGATGACGAAGTGCGCAATGGTCAGACCATTGAAGTACGCGATGCGACCAAAGCGAAGATTCATGCCGTCCTGGATATACTGGCCGGGAAACCTATCGGCGAAGAGATTAGAAAACTCTTACCGAACGGAGCGCAGCTTCGCAAAGCAACTCCCGACGATCTGGTCTTGATCTCCTTCTCTTGTCACGGCTATGCCGATCGCAATGGCGGTTTTTATCTTTTGCCCTATGACATTCGGGCGGGGAAGGACAATCTGCCCGACTGGCAGACAGCAGTTTCGTCCGACGAACTTTCGCTATGGTTGCGCGACGTGGACGCCGGCGACATGGCGTTGATTATCGATGCCTGTCACGCCGCCGCTTTCACCGGTGCCGGTTTCAAGCCGGGACCGATGGGCAGTCGCGGCCTGGGGCAACTGGCCTTTGACAAAGGGATGCTGGTCCTGGCGGCCACCCAGGCGTCAGAAGCAGCCATCGAAACCGGAGGTGTGATCCAGCAGGGTCTGCTCAGCTATGCCCTGGTCCATGATGGATTGGAAAGTGGTTTGGCGGACTACAAACCAAAGAACAATCAATTGACTCTGAAGGAATGGCTGAGATACGCGGTGGGACGAGTGCCGCAACTCAACCGCGAGGCGCAGAATGGAAAACTAAAAGCCGTTAACGCGTTTGCGATCACGCAGGGTAAGCGATATCAACAACCATCTCTGTTCGACTTCACTCCGAGACGAACGGATGTTTTCCTGAGCAAACGACCCGCGAAGTAGAGGGCACCGGGAAGGGTGGTCAGCAGTAACGAAGCCTTGGGTTTCATGCGTTATTAGAGCACAAATGTTACAGGGGGCTGGCTGAGATGGTAAACTGAGCGACAAAAGGGGAAGAATCAAATGCCCTGGAAATCGAATAGTAGAAACTAAGAAGCGGCCGAGATGGTAAACTGCTCTCAGGCTAACCGCATAAGATGAGTATGGCAACACTGGAACAGATCATCGACGAAGCACGGTCGCTCTCGCCCGCAGAAAAGCGAAAACTTCGAGAGGTCCTTGACCTCGAATTGGACCAGGTGAAAGTGCCGGACCGCGCCCAACGGATGCCCAGTGACAATGGCAACCAGGAGACGCGCGAACGGCGGCTCGAGTGGCTGAAGTCCCATCGCGAAGAGTACGCCGGCCAGTACGTGGCGTTACTTGGAGATGTCCTGGTCGGGCACGGTCCCACAATTCGCGAGGCTCACGAACAAGCTAAGCACCAGGGCATAGAGAATCCTTTTCTGGTGCGCTTAACCTCCGAGAGCGAAACCCTATTCGCAGGATGGTAGCCAATCGTGTATCAGTTGGAGTTTGAGAAACTACTGAATTATGACGTTGGCGAACCGGGTATCACTCTTCACGCTAATCTCAGGCTAAGAGACCAAATCCTCGACGTTCCGGTAAAGGTTGATACCGGAGCGAGTTGTTGTATCTTCGAGCGCCGCCTTGGTGAACAACTTGGCCTTGATATCGATCGCGGAATGCGACAATCATTTGGTACGGCCACGGGAGCTTTTGTCGCCTTTGGTCACGAAGTTACCTTGAGCGTGGCTGAGTATGAATTCGACACGATCGTGTTCTTCCCGTTCGATTATGAAATTGGCCGTAACGTGCTCGGGCGCTTTGGCTGGCTGGATCGCGTCGTCCTCGGCTTGGTCGATTACGAAGGCAGGTTATATGTACAGCGCTACGATTAATGATGAGTGAGCAATCGCTGTCGCGCGTTTCATCACTGCAGCTACAAGTAGCCGTTAGTAGCTACTTCTTAAGTTCAAACGGACGACTCGACAGTCGTCCGTAACGTACTTGATGTTGTGGTGAGCCGAGCAGGGCTCGAACCTGCGACCCGCTGATTAAGAGTCAGCTGCTCTACCAACTGAGCTATCGGCCCACGAGAGAGTGAATTATACGTGCGCAAAAAAGCGTGTCAAGCGAGGGGCTGAATGGAGGTACCTATTTCAGAGGTGTTAGAGTACCGCCTTTCGGCGGGTTCTTTCGGCGGGCCAAAGCCCGACTGAAGTCGGTACTCTGAACGCCTGTTACAAACGGGGATCTCAGCTCGCAGTGGTGCACTCATTGTCGGCGAGCAGTTTACCGACGGCCTCAATCAGCGCCTCGACATGGGGCTTTGCCACATAGCCATGCGCGCCGGCGGCCATGGCCTGTTGCCGGTGCAATTCATAAGCATCACCTGTATAGAAAATGCAGGGAACGCCCGGGGCCACTTGGGCCAGCTTCTGACATAGCTCAATGCCGGTGCCGTCGGGCAGGCGGCGATCAAGAACATAAAGATCGAAACTCTCAGTCCGGGTGAGCTCCAGGGCCTCTGCAATACTCGTAGCTATCACTACGTCATAGTCTTCATGCGACAATAAAAGCCGCAACATTTCAGCTGAGTCGTGATGGTCATCGATACAAAGGATGCGACACTTGGTATCCGACATGGGGAACCTCCGCTTGATGAACAGGTTTTCTGACAGTTCGTCGCGGGACGAGGGAGAGCTGGATTGTAAACTGTTTCGTGATGGGTTGACCAGCCTTTCGTTGGTCCATCAAGCCAATCAATCATTCTGGAACTGGCGCGCGATTCGCGGTTTCAAATAGGAACCTACGCTTCAGGGATCGAATCACAGTTTGCTGCGATCCCCGACTAGCAGGTGGGCAGCACCTGCTGCCCACCGCCAACTTCCTTCGAGATTTAATTGAAGCAACACACCACAAATTGGGAATCGCTCAAGAGGGATTTGCTCCGGTAAAGGAGTAAATGGCGCACCGGACAGCACGCAGGATGCGTGCGGTCCCAGGAAGCTTAGGATTTTTGGGAACGGCCGGAAGTTTCGGCCATCGCCTTTAGCAGGTCGCCGAGGGCTTCGATGTCTTTGTCCTGAGGTTCAAGTTCGCGATAGCGTTCCAGCGCAGCTGCGGCGCTGGACCAGTCATTCAGCCGGTGATAGACCAAAGCAAGGTTGAAGTACACAAGCGAGAAGCCCGGCTCAATTTGTGTGGCCGCTTCATAGTGCAGTCGCGCGAGGTGATAGTTACCGTGATCGTAGTAGAGGTTGGCAAGATTGTAATGCGCCTCAACGTGACGCGGTTCGTGCTTTAGCGATAGGGTGAGCTGGTCCAGGGCCTTGGCTGCATTGCCCCGCTCCAAATTTATGATGGCCAGATTGCAATAGGCTTCAGCGACATTGTCACCTTCACTGACCGCGTCGAGATAATACTCAGTGGCTCTGACGTCACCCTGCTCGTGCAGCATCAGGGCCTCTTCGAACGGCGTCAGCAGCCGCGCTACTCGTCCTTCTTCGATCCGGAACAAACTTAACTGACCCTGGAGTTCGGCTTCAATTTGCCGAATCGTCTGACCCTGCGAGCGCATGTCGCGCACGCGACGAAACTGCGTCAGTGCCTGAAACCCGTAAGTCGCTTCCTGATCCGGCGCCGACGAAGAAGCAGGTATGATGCCCTGCTCAGTCCAGCGGCGAATCGTGCGTTCGCTCAAACCGAAGAGTTGTTTTATTTCGCGGATCGTGTAGACGGATTTGACGCGCTGATAATCCGCCTTGGGGCGGACAGGTGAGGGAAACGACAGGACCTTCTTACTTTGTTCGTTCATGTGTAAGCCCAAATAGCAGCGCTTACGAAGCTTTCCGCTTCTTAATTGGCTTTGACTTGACCAGGGTTATCGCCGGCTTCTTTTTCGCGGTGGCCGTCGTTGCTTTAACCATCGGTTTGCGTGCCGAAGCCTGCAAACTCTTTTTCAATGCGCTCATGATATCCAGACGCGGCAGGTCTTCAACCGGTTCGAACTCGACCGTCTTTTTGCCTCGCACCTTTGATTCGATCAGCTTCTTGAGCGCCTCGTGATACTGATCGCTCATATCGATTTCTTCAAGCGTGGTCGTCATCTGTTCAACGAGAGTGGTCGCCAGTTGTAATTCTTTTTTGTCCAGGGTCCTGGCGCTGTCGACGTCGGGCACCTGGCTCATGCTCCGGACTTCGTGCGGGTAACGTAACTTCTGAATGACGAGACCGTTATCCTGGGGAAACAGGGCGACCAAATCTTCGCGATCGCGCAAGACCACTTTTCCCAGTCCAATCTTTCCCGTTTGCTTCATCACTTCGCGTAACAGGGCGTAGGGCTTTTCGGAGACCGGACCATCGGGGCCGGCGAAATAGGGAGCATCATAGAAGGTCGTGGGAATTTGATCGGCGTCGACAAAGCCGATTATGTCCACGGCTTTGGTTGTTTTGATTTTTATCTTGGCGATGTCTTCAGGCTCGACGATGGCAAAACGATCCGGCTCGTATTGATAGCCTTTGGTGATCTGATCACCCGTGACAATCTGATTGCACTTTTTACAGCGCTTGTCATAGCCGATCGGCCCATAGTCTTCGCGATGCAGCTGGTTGAACTGAATCTTTTCCGACGCTTCAATAGCGTTGTATACACGGACCGGAATGGCAACCAGCAGAAATCTTATGTGACCTTTCCAAATCGATCTCATTCTAAACTCTCCTGGGACCGGGCATCACGCCTGCCGGGTTTCGAAAGTTGTCCCCCACTGCCTGGTTCAGCCTAATCTCCCTCGAAAACGAGGCGCCGTATTATGCGGCCACTTCAGGTATGAAGTAAACAAGTAATTTAACTCGCTGGGATTAAGTTGCTGAGGAGTATACGGTTAGGATAGGCGGCGGAGCGCCAAGGCGAGGCGCCGGGAAGCTACTGCGCATGCATCAGCGCATTGCGCATCGCTTTGGCGGACTGCCAGCGCTCAGCCGGATCTTTGTGCAGGGCCAGGTCGATGATCTCCGCCACCTGCTTTGAAATTTCGGGAAGCCGTTCTCGGACAGGGATGGTGGGTTGATCGAA
The DNA here is from genome assembly GCA_025463135.1 of Acidobacteriota bacterium. Classification (GTDB taxonomy): domain Bacteria; phylum Acidobacteriota; class Blastocatellia; order Pyrinomonadales; family Pyrinomonadaceae; genus JAOAPY01. Next base: position 59,140 of record JAOAPY010000048.1, on the reverse strand, counting down.
AATTGCGCGGATGGTGTCGGCGATGCTGGCTTTGGGACTCAGGTTCAGCGCAGTGTCACCTGTCACCAGACTGTAGGCCGTCATGCCGACGCTGTAGATGTCCGAGGTTGGCTTTACGTCACGAAAATTTCTGATCTGTTCGGGCGGCATATAGGAAATTGTACCGGCCATCTCACCCGCCATGGTCATGCCACTCATGCCGGATTGTGCAAAGCTCTTGGCCAGGCCAAAGTCCGTGAGTTTTGCCGTGAGGTTGGGCCAGCTGCCTGCAATCAAAATGTTTTGGTCCTTGATATCGCGATGGATATAGCCACCGGCATGCGCGTGGGTCAGCGCGTCGAGCACCTGCGTGATAATCGCAACCGTCTCCGCGCAGGGCAATCGTCCGCCGCGCGAGTCAGCGAGCTTCGCGGCATCAGGTCCTTCGACAAATTCAGTGACCAGATAGAGGACGCCATTGCTGGTCCCGCGGTCAAGAAACTCTACGATGTTTGGATGTTTCAATACCGCTGCCACATCAATCTCGCGCAGAAATCGCTTGACGGCTTTTTCGCTCACTGCGACTTCCGGCAGCAGGGTCTTGATTGCCACTGCGCGCCCGGTGCTTTGTTGCCGCGCTAACATGACACAGCCCATGCCGCCACGGCCCAAAACCTTGACCATGTCATAGCCGGGCACGGGCTGTGGTTGGCGACGCAATTCCTGGCGACAGTCTTCACACAGGAAAGTCAGGCGATCGTCAGGGGCCGAGGCCTCAGCCTGATCGCGCCGACCGCAGTTCAAGCATGCAACTTCAATAATCGCAGGGCGCCGGGCCGTGGGCTGCTCGAGAGTAACATCACTGGTGAGCCGGCTTTGCTGCTCTGCTTCTGACATTTCGACGCCGACTTCGACCAGCAGGACGGTCTCTCCTCCCTGAATGCGATCACCGTTCTTGAGAAAGGCTCCCTGAAGCCGTTGACCATTGACGAAGGTGCCATTGGTCGATCCCAGATCACGCAAAAAGCATCGCGGCGGAGAAATCTCGAGCAGGCAATGGTTGCGCGAGAAAAACCGATCGTTAGGCAGGCACAGATGCGCCTCAGGATTGCGCCCAATCAAAAAAGTGTCATGCTGATCGAACGAGAACGCACGGCCTGCATATGGACCAGCCAGGACTTTAAGGTTAACTTGCATTTAGATGATGTCACGCAAACTGTTAGTTTGCGGGCAAGCGTTTAGCATTCCGGATGACTGCAAGCTAACACGTGGGCTCTCTCTAACGAGTAATTTCCATATCGTCAAAGGCAACTTCGTGCACGTCGCTGGTATAAAGTCCGGCGCGGCCACGTTTGTAGTTCGCAGTATCGGTAACGTCCGTGATGAATTGGTCGTTGATGTAGAAGCTGAGTTGCGGCCCCTTGATCCGCACCTCGAGTTGATTCGTGGCGGTACCCTTGCGAATTACCGTCGACGGGGTCCAGGGAACCAATGACGTTTCCGTTCCCCCTTTGTGCAGCAGGACTTTATATTTGGGCTCCGGACCCGTAAAGATGAGAAAGGTGTAGTCCTCGAGCTTATCGTCTTTGGATTTTTCTCCATGGACTGTCAGGCCGTAGCCGGAAGCCGGCGAGATCCCGTCCACATTGCGTGCCGTCACTTGCACGGTCGCATTCTCGGTACCGTAATCGGCGCTTGGTCCATACATCACAACGTATGTTTGATCCTTTGAGCGCATGTGGTACTCGTCATTGACGTACCAGAGGTTGCCAAAGTCCGAACTGGCGACGGTCCATTTCTGCTCTGAGAAATCGTCGCTGAACGAAGAGGGCAAAGATGGGGTTGAGTTCGTGTTCGCGCGCGCGGAGTTCGTGTTACTCAAGCGGTTGCTGTTCGCATTGCGATTCGTGTTGCTGTTGGCGACGATGACCCTATTGCTGTTCGATGCCGAGTTGATGCTGGCAATGGCGAGCAGTATGACCCCTATCCCAATACCGAGGATTACCAATACTGCCAGGCCGCCCAGAACCCACCAAACCGCATGCGACTTTCTTGGCTGAACCACGGGCCCTGGCGACCATTGAGGTTGAAAATGCGGCGCGCGATTGACCACAGGCGGCGGCGGCGTTGGAGCTTGCGCTGGTCGATAGATCTCAGTGGGAGGCGGATTTGTGGACCGGGGCGCGCCATAGCGCATCGTCTCATTATTTTCTGTGGCCCCGAGCAGTGGTGTGCCGTCTTCAAGGCAAAAGTTCAACGCCTCGTCTGTGTAGGTGCGGTTGCAGTTGGGGCAGCGTTTCATAGAAATCAGTTCACTCTAGTTTGCAGGAAGGATCAGTTTGCAGCTCTACGAAAAGTGACGGCGGCATTATACGAGATGTGCGCCGGGAGAACGAAGAGACGCGGAGACGCGCTGAAGGGGCGACGCGGAGACTTGTACTGCAAACTGCCAGCTTGCGATTTCGCTGAACGCCATGGCGACGGGTCACAAGCTGGCAGCTTGTGGTGCAAATCCCGCGTCTCCGTGTCTCTCCTTCTCCGTGTCCGTTCTTCACGGCTTTATCGCCGTGCCGCAGCGACCGCAGAATTTCGTCGTGGCGTTGTAACTGTTGCCGCAAGTTTTGCAAAACACCTCAACGGGTTTGGGCGTCTTCCAATCAATTGGAACCGTTCCAATAGGAATACCGCACTTGCCGCAAAACTTTGTTGCAGGTGGGTAGCGAGAGCCGCAGCGCGTACAAGTTACGATCTGCCCCGCGGCCGTTGGTGGAACAGACGCCGCAGTGTTAAGACGTTCGAAGCTGGTGTTACCGCAGCGTCCACAAAATTTCGCTCCGGCGGCGAAGCGCGCGTGACAGCGTGTACACATAACAATCTCCGGCACACTTGAATGAGCACCCGTGCGACTGTCGAGACTGCCGCCTTGTGACGGCGTGAGCTGGTTGCCTGGAACGTCGCTCTTAAACTGTGCCTGGATGATCTGTTCGGCGCCATCAGGTCTGACCTCAATCACTCGCTCGTCGTCGTTTTCCCCGGACCGTGCCACGCGCAGAACGTGGCGGCCAGGCGCCATAGCGGTGAGGATCACTCGACCGGAACGACCGACGCTGCCATGACGCTCGTCATCGACGTATACTTCGGAGCCCGCCGGAGCCAGAATGACAAGGCGGGACTCAGCCTCCGCATGACGCGACGATACGTCGCCTATGGCCTCGCGAAATTCTTCAAACCAGTCGACGGCGGTGGCCGGACGATCATTCAAGTCCCGCGCGAGTCCGCGCATTACAGCGCGTTCAACTTCGGCCGAGATATCAGAGCGCAAACCTGTCAGTGGCGGCGCCGCCTGTGTAAGTTTCTGAGCGATCAACTGCGTGATGTCACCGCGAAATGGCGGCCGGCCGCCCAGCATGTGATAAGCAATCGAGGCAAGCGCATAGACATCAGCGCGAGCGTCCAGCTTGAAGCCCGGCTGCATCTGCTCAGGCGCCATATATTCCGGTGTTCCCAGTATTCCGCGCGAGGCCGGTCCGCCCGCGGTGCTTTCGGAATCGTCGACGTTCACGATCTTGGCCAGGCCAAAATCACCGACCTTAATGAATCCGTCTTCCGTTCCGCCCAGACTGCTGCCCGAAGCTTTCTTGCGCGCATGCATGATGAAGATATTGGCCGGCTTAAGATCCCGATGCAGAATGCCGGCGTCATGGGCCGCATCGACGCCCGCGACGACTTGTTGCATGATGCCGGCGGTGCGTTGTAAGCCGAGCGTGCCTTCACGTCTCAGCAATTGATACAACGTTTCTCCCTCGACATACTCCATCACCAGGAACAAGACTCCTTCGCTGCTTTGTCCAAAATCCGTCACGTCCACCACGTTCGGATGTCGAATCGAAGCAGCCGCGCGCGCCTCGCGTTCAAAGCGAGCGACGGCTTCGCCTTCCTGAAGGTCCTCGTCAACAAGTACGTCCGGGCGCACAGTCTTGACGGCGACTTGTCGGGTCAGCAGGTTCTGGTCTCGAGCGAGATAGACCTGACCCATGGCGCCGCGCCCCAAACGTTTCTCGAGTAGATAGCGGTGGGAAAGCAGGCACGAGCCCGGCAGGGTACTCTTGGTGTTGCCTTCGTCCTGAGGGCATACCATGGTGTTGTCTTCGTAACAGGTTTCGCAGCGGGGACACTCGCGCATAGTTTGTTTTGGAAGCTCGATCGACAGGAACGGTCCGACAAACTTCAGTTTGTCGCCTACTCCATCGACAAGCTAATTTAGTTTGTCGCGGCGTTACGACAAGCTAAAGCATGTCGTACACTCGGGCCTAAGCGCTTTGTAATTCGCCACAACAACCAGAGCAGCGAGTAGCGGCCAAGGGGATCGTGCTGAGGCAGTGTGGGCATGCTTTGGTTAGCGGCGCGGCCTCGACTTTCTTCCGCTTGTTCAGTTGTTTGATGACCAGAAAGACTACAAATGCAATTATCAGAAAGCTGAGCACGTCGTTAAGGAAAACGCCATAGGTGATTACTGGCAGACCTTTTATTTGCGCATCGGCCAGGGTAGCTGGATGGGTGCCTGAAAGGTCAATGAACAAATTGGCAAAGTCGACGTTTCCCAGCAGCAAACCAATGGGCGGCATAATGACTCCCTCGACCAGGGAAGTGACAATCCTGCCAAATGCCGCTCCGATGACGACGGCGACGGCCAGATCGATCACATTGCCGCGGGCGATAAAGTCACGAAACTCTTTGAGCATTTAGGGCACTCCTTTTTGGATCTAGCACTGCGCAGACTGTCTAGCAAACGATTGAAGGGGTGGTGACATACGTGGCTCACTCAACTTTGCCTGCCCCTTCGGTGCAAAGGCAAACATTGAAAGGGAGAATCGACTGATATCCATGCCCAAACAATCTCGAGCCAATTACCCAGAGTATTCCTACTGGCAACTCTCGGCTCGTTTGAAGCCTGCTTTCTCTGCTTCCTTGTCGCTATCAAATGCGATTCGACTCTTCTCTGGAATAGTTTTCAATGCTTCGCAGTCTTTCTGATAATAGACCTTTTTGCGTGTGTCACCGACGACTGGTACCGCCTCGTCTGCGGCTGGTGTAGCTTCGACCTCGTCCTCTTTGGCCTGCCGCCGCGCCGCTATTGTCTCCTCGGCCTGCAGATCAACGATTCGCAGGCTTGGGCCGCCGGCGATCGTGCTCACACTTAACTGAAAATCGCCACACGTGAGCAGTTGATTCCGGCCCCTGGTGGTCCATTCATCCGGTAGCGCCAGATCGTGCGAGACACCTTTGACGAATTCCTCGGCGGTTTTCCATTTAAAGGTGCCCTCGTAACCAATCCAAAGCGAAGTCAGCTGGCCGTCAAGAAAATCCAGCGAAACAGTGCGAACATCTGTGAAGTTGGTCTTGTCGATCCGTGGATCAAAGTCGGGATTGATACTGGTTTTGGACACACCGAATTCATTGGCGTGGCCAAACTTTACCTGGGGCACGCGGGCCTTGACCTGATCGGGCGTCATACCCAAACGAAAGCCACTCAGTTCCGGAGCGTTGGGTAGGTCCGCCAGTTTTGCTTTACAAGTCCGTTCCTGGGCGCTTGATAGTGCTGCCTGGGCCAGGACTAGAAACAATACGGCAAAAGTTTTCCGGTTAATCATCGAGGTCTTTGGAATACTCCGGATTACTCCGAATGTTGGCCAGGGGAGAATCAGCTAATTTGTGCAGGGCGAACTTAAGAGATAAAGGAGTTGATGTCAATAAACATCGCAGCTTGAGAAGTCCATGTCAGATGAGCGGCTGGTTAAGTGGAAGCACGCAGGATGCGTGCGGTCCCAGGAAGTCAATGCACGTACGAACGAATGAGACGTTCGAGTTCCGCCGGTTCAAATGGTGTGGAAACATATTCATTGCAGCCGGCCTGCAGTGCCAGTCCACGAAACTGTTCCGCACCGTAGGCCGAGACGGCAACGATTGGCACGCCCGCCAGTTCCGCAAGCTCGCGAATTTGGCGGGTGGCCCCCAGTCCATCGAGCTCCGGCATTTCCAAATCCATAATAATCAGGTCGGGAGATCCGCTTTGAGCTTCGCTGACAGCTTCGAGACCGTTTTCAGCTTCAATGACTCGAAAGCCTCGTCGCTCGAGCCAGGTTCTTAGAAGCCAGCGAGTATCGTCAAAGTCATCGACCACCAGTATCGTCGGACGGACAGTGATTGACAGCGGCGCGGTGAGTTCTGTCGACATCTCGTGAATTCTCAGATTAGGGGCTATCGACCTCAAAGTACTAAAAGCTATAAAAATCGGTCTTCAACCCGCGACCGCGGGTGGACATCCAGGTTGGATAATCGGAAAATCACCCAACGTTGGCGACACTAGACGAGATAACGGACTTGGTCAACAGATACGAGCCCGGGCGAGAGAATCATAACGAAAATACAACCCAAGCCGCACATCCTGGTTGTAGACGCTGGCCCTCCTACTCGCAAGACTCACGGGCGCTATTGCTCCTGGGCGACCGCTGCCCGGGAAAGAATGTTTACAACTGAACCCAAGCTCTGTATAAACTAGTTCTGCAGACGGTACGTTACCGTACGCCATCCCCCAATTCGGATTTTCCCCCAAACTGCTTTTAAGCGGTCTCTTGTAGACCGCAGTCTCTTCCCGTCTTGGGAGTGGACCGTTCGGACTTACATTCGCGGCCGTTTTTCCGTGACTTCGGGCCCAACTTTTTCACATCTTCAATACAAACGGGGAAGGAAACATGCGAACTCAAAACCTGACATCCGACTCTTTGAATACAAAGTTGCTGCTGAAGGCTCTGGTAGCATTTAAGAAGGGCGACTTTTCCGTCAGATTGCCTGGCGAGTGGACGGGCGAGGCGGGCAAAATCGCCGACACGCTCAACGACATTATTGAGTTGAGCGATAGGACCGCGAAAGAAATAGAACGCGTCAGCCGCGTGGTCGGCAAAGAAGGAAAGATCATGCACCGCGCGGCTGTGCCGGCGGCGTCAGGATCATGGCTTCGTCTGGTTGACTCGACGAACCTGCTCATCGACGACATGGCGCGCCCGACCAGCGAAATGGCGCGCGTGATTGGAGCAGTAGCCAACGGCGATCTTTCGGAGCGCATGGCGCTACAAGTTGATGAAAGACCGCTGAAGGGCGAGTTCCTGCGCACGGTTAAAATCGTTAATGCGATGGTGGACCAGCTTAGCTCGTTTGCCTCGGAAGTTACGCGCGTGGCGCGCGAAGTAGGTACGGAAGGCAAACTGGGCGGCGAGGCCCAGGTCAAAGGGGTTGCCGGCACCTGGAAAGACCTCACCGACAGCGTCAACTCCATGGCCAGCAACCTGACCAGCCAGGTGCGCAACATCGCGGAAGTGACGACGGCGGTGGCCAACGGCGACCTCTCGAAGAAGATCACGGTGGACGTGAAAGGCGAGATTCTGGAACTGAAGAACACCATCAACACGATGGTGGACCAGTTGAACTCGTTCGCCTCGGAAGTAACACGCGTAGCGAGAGAGGTGGGTACTGAGGGCAAGCTGGGTGGCCAGGCCGACGTACGCGGTGTGGCCGGCACCTGGAAGGATCTAACAGACAACGTGAACTCGATGGCCAGCAACCTGACGGGGCAGGTGCGAAACATCGCCGACGTAACGACGGCGGTGGCCAACGGCGACCTTTCGAAGAAGATCACGGTGGACGTGAAGGGCGAGATTCTGGAACTGAAGAACACCATCAACACGATGGTGGATCAATTGAATTCGTTCGCGTCGGAAGTAACGCGCGTGGCGCGCGAGGTTGGTACGGAAGGAAAACTCGGCGGTCAGGCACAGGTGATCGGTGTAGCGGGAACGTGGAAAGATCTGACTGACAACGTAAATTTCATGGCCGGCAATCTTACCGGTCAGGTACGCAACATCGCTGAGGTGACTACGGCAGTGGCCAATGGCGACCTTTCCAAAAAAATCACAGTCGACGTGAAGGGCGAGATCCTGGAACTCAAAGATACGATCAACACGATGGTGGACCAGCTGAACGGTTTCGCGTCGGAAGTAACGCGCGTGGCGCGCGAAGTCGGATCGGAAGGAAAACTCGGCGGCCAGGCGGATGTGAAGGGCGTGGCGGGAACCTGGAAGGATCTCACTGACAGCGTGAACCTGATGGCCGGAAATCTTACCGGGCAGGTGCGCAACATCGCCGAAGTGACCACCGCAGTGGCCAATGGTGACTTATCCAAGAAGATTACAGTGGATGTGCGCGGGGAGATTCTCGAACTAAAAAACACTATCAACACCATGGTGGACCAGCTCAACGGATTTGCCTCGGAAGTGACGCGCGTGGCTCGCGAAGTGGGAACTGAAGGTGAGCTGGGTGGCCAGGCCGATGTGCGCGGCGTGGCTGGTACCTGGAAGGATCTTACTGACAGCGTGAATTTCATGGCCGGCAACCTGACCAGTCAGGTGCGCAACATCGCGGAAGTGACCACGGCAGTAGCTAACGGTGACCTTTCGAAAAAGATCACGGTCGACGTGAAGGGTGAAATCCTGGAACTAAAAAATACCATCAACACGATGGTGGACCAGCTCAGCTCGTTTGCTTCGGAAGTTACGCGCGTGGCCCGCGAGGTAGGTACGGAAGGACGACTCGGCGGCCAGGCGCAGGTGATGGGCGTCGCCGGCACGTGGAAAGATCTGACTGACAACGTGAATTTCATGGCCGGCAATCTGACGGGACAGGTGCGTAACATCGCCGAAGTGACGACGGCGGTGGCCAACGGCGACCTTTCGAAGAAGATCACGGTGGACGTAAAGGGCGAGATTCTGGAACTGAAGAACACCATCAATACGATGGTGGATCAATTGAACTCGTTCGCCTCGGAAGTAACGCGCGTAGCGCGCGAAGTAGGCACGGAAGGAAAACTGGGTGGGCAGGCGGACGTACGCGGTGTGGCCGGCACGTGGAAGGATCTAACGGACAACGTGAACTCGATGGCCAGCAACCTGACAGGTCAGGTGCGAAACATCGCCGACGTAACGACGGCGGTGGCCAACGGCGATCTTTCGAAGAAGATCACGGTGGACGTGAAAGGCGAAATTCTGGAACTGAAAAACACCATCAACACGATGGTGGATCAATTGAATTCGTTCGCGTCGGAAGTAACGCGCGTGGCGCGCGAAGTAGGTACGGAAGGAAAACTCGGCGGCCAGGCGGACGTGCGCGGAGTCGCGGGAACGTGGAAAGACTTAACCGACAACGTGAACTCGATGGCCAGCAACCTGACCGACCAGGTGCGCGGTATCGCCCGCGTGGTTACCGCCGTGGCCAACGGCGACCTTGAGCGCAAACTGACCGTGGAAGCGAAGGGTGAAATCGCCGAGCTCGCCGACACCATTAACAACATGACCGATACGCTCGCGACCTTTGCCGACCAGGTTACATCGGTGGCCCGCGAGGTGGGCGTCGAAGGTAAGCTGGGAGGCCAGGCCAACGTCCCCGGCGCGGCGGGAACGTGGCGCGACCTGACCGATAACGTGAATGGGCTGGCGGCCAATCTGACCACGCAGGTACGCGCAATCGCCGAAGTTTCCACCGCTGTGACTAAGGGAGACCTGACTCGATCAATTACGGTCGAAGCGCAGGGCGAAGTTGCGGCGCTGAAGGACAACATCAACGAGATGATTTTGAATCTCAAGGACACCACACAGAAGAACATGGAACAGGATTGGTTGAAAACCAATCTGGCCCGCTTTACACGCATGCTGCAGGGCCAGCGCGACATGACCACCGTTGCGCAAATGGTGCTCTCTGAACTTGCGCCACTGGTGGATGCCCAGCAGGGGGTCTTCTATGTAAACTCGAGCGCCGATGCACAACCACTGATGAAATTGCTTGGGGGTTATGCCTACAAAAAGCGCAAGAACCTGGCCAACGAATTCCATGCGGGCGAAGGCCTGGTGGGACAATGCACGGTAGAACGCGAAAGGATTCTGGTAACGAATGTTCCCAACAATTACGTGTATGTTTCTTCAGGACTGGGCGAAGCGCCGCCGAACAATATCGTGGTACTGCCGGTGCTGTTCGAAGGTGACGTGAAAGCCGTGATCGAACTTTCCACCTTCCAGACGTTCAGCGATACACACTTAACGTTCCTCGATCAACTGACTGAGAGTATCGGTATCGTGCTGAACACGATTGCCGCCAACACGCGTACAGAAGATCTTCTGCAACAGTCCCAGTCGCTGGCCGCGGAACTGCAGAGCCAGCAGGACGAGCTGAAGAAAACCAACGAACAGCTCGAGCAGCAGGCCGAATCGCTGCGCGAGTCCGAAGAATTATTGAAGAGTCAGCAGGAAGAATTGCAGCAAACCAATGAACAGCTGCAGGAGAAGGCAGCACTGCTGGCGCGACAGAAAGCGGAAGTGGAAGCCAAGAACCGCGAGGTCGAAGAGGCGCGCTGGGAGATGGAAGAAAAGGCGGAACAGCTGGCCCTGACCTCGAAATACAAGTCAGAGTTTTTCGCCAACATGTCGCACGAACTGCGCACGCCGCTCAACAGTATGTTGATTCTTTCGCGGCAGCTCGCGGAAAACAACGACGAGAATCTTACGCTTAAGCAAGTCCGGTTTGCAGAGACCATCCACTCATCCGGATCGGATCTGCTGTCGCTGATTAATGACATTCTCGATTTGTCCAAGATTGAATCCGGAATGATGGGCATCGAAGTGTCCGAGGTTTCGATTTCCGATGTCACTGAGCAATTGGAACGAAGCTTTCACCAGTTGGCCCAGGACAAGGATCTCGAGTTTGATATCGAACGCTCTGAGGCACTGCCTGAGGCCGTTCGCACCGATGACAAGCGCTTGCAGCAGATATTAATGAATCTGCTTTCGAATGCGTTCAAGTTTACTGAAGAAGGAAAGGTCGTCCTGAACATCGCACCGGCGCCGGTGGATGAAACCTATCATCTCGACTCATTGAATCGCGCGGGCGAGGTAGTGGCATTCTCTGTGATCGACACGGGCATCGGCATTCCCACCGACAAACAGCGGATCATCTTTGAGGCCTTTCAACAGGCCGACGGTACCACCAGTCGAAAGTACGGCGGAACCGGTCTGGGGCTTTCCATCAGCCGCGAGATTGCCCGCTTGCTCGGTGGCGAGATTCGGGTCGTCAGCACGCCAGGCAAGGGAAGCACGTTCACCTTCTACCTGCCGCGCAACTATGTGCCCGCCGGAGCAACCACTGCGCCGTCCACCACGCGCATCAGCAAGTCGCGAGCTCGGGAAATCGAGGCAGCGTGGACGCCGGTCGAAACCGTCCGCAGTGAAAACACGCTCTCCAGTGACGGCAATCCGATCCTGGACGACCGTGATGACATCCAAAACGGTGACCGCGTTGTCCTGATCGTCGAAGACGACATGAGCTTTGCCGGCATTCTTTTAGATATGGCGCGGGAAAAGGGCTTCAAGGCGTTGGTCGCGACCAGCGGCACGATGGCGCTGGCCCTGGTCCAGCGCTACAAGCCTGCCGCGATCACGCTCGATATTCAATTGCCGGATCGCGATGGTTGGAATGTGCTTGATCGCTTAAAGCATGATGCCGCTACCTCCCACATTCCCGTGCACATCATCAGCGTCGAGGAACAACGCCAACGGGCCCTGCAGCAGGGTGCACTCAACCATCTGCAAAAGCCTGTGACTCAGGAAGAGTTGGTAAAAGCCTTTGATGGTATTCGTGACTTTACGGAGCGCTCTGTACGAAAGTTATTGCTGGTCGAAGATGACGACGTACAACGCCTCAGTGTGGTGGAGTTAATCGGCAATGGCGACGTAAAGACGACAGCCGTAGCCACTGGGCAGGAAGCGTTGGACCTGCTTAAGGACGAGAGATTTGACTGCATGGTCCTCGATCTCAGACTCCCTGACATGAGTGGCTTTGAATTGATCGAGAAACTGCAGAAGGACCTGGGACAACGCGATTTGCCGATCATTGTTTACACGGGCAAAGACTTGACGCGAAAAGAGGAATCACATCTGAAGAAAGTGGCCGATGCGGTCATCATTAAGGAGGCCAACTCTCCGGAACGATTGCTGGCCGAGACTGCTCTGTTCCTGCATCGGATCGAAGAGAATCTGCCGGAATCGAAGCGCCGCATGCTCGAGAAGTTTCACCGCAGCGACCCCGTGCTCGCCGGACGCAAGGTATTGATAGTCGATGATGACGTGCGAAATATTTTTGCGCTGACCAGCGCGCTCGAAGTCCACAAGATGAACGTGGTCCACGCGGAAAACGGTTACAAGGGCATCGAGCTGTTGAAAGCAACCCCTGGCATCGAAGCGGTATTGATGGATATCATGATGCCCGAAATGGATGGCTATGAGGCCATCACGGCCATCCGGCAGATGGAAGAGTTCAGGCAACTTCCGATCATCGCGCTTACCGCCAAGGCGATGAAAGCGGACCGCGACCACTGCCTGGACGTCGGCGCTTCGGACTATATCTCCAAACCCCTGGATATTGAGCAACTGCTCTCCCTGTTGCGTGTCTGGCTCTACAAACAGGATGAAAGCAAAGGGACGGTCGAGGATGAAGCAAATTTGAACTGAACCATTTGTAAACCGCCAGGCTATGGACCTTCATGATGGAATCTGAAGACAAGATTAATATCCTGATTGTTGACGACAGTCCAACAAATCTGTTGGCGCTGGAGACAGTACTGCAGGGTCCTGATCGGAACCTTATCAGAGCTGAATCAGGCGATGATGCTCTGCGCTTTCTGTTAGGCAACGAGGTGGCTGTCATCCTGCTTGACGTCTTTATGCCCGGTATTGACGGCCTGGATACCGCCGCGCTGATTCGCAGCCGCGACAAGTCGCGTAACACGCCAATTATTTTTCTGACGGCGGACAGTACCGGCGGCCGTCTTGTGAGCCGGGGGTATTCCCTGGGAGCGGTCGACTATATCGTGAAGCCGATCGAACCGGATGTGCTGCGTTCCAAGGTGGCCGTGTTTGTGGAGTTGTTCAAGAAGACCCGCGAGGTACAGCGGCAAGCTGAATTGCTGCGCGAAAAGAACCTGGAGATTGAGAATGCCAACCTGGCCCGCCTGGGCATGCTGATAGACCTCGGACAAGAGTTAACCTCGGAACATGATCCGGAACAGGTGTTGAGAAACTTCTGTCGCTCAGCCAGACGAATTGTAGAGGCCCAGGAAGCGGGCATTGGAATTCTGGGCCGCGATGGACGATCGCTGCGCTACTTCTTCCGCTGCGGCGAAGACGAAACGCCGACGGGCAAGGGAGATCAGACCGTTCCGTGGCGAGCGCTTAACTCATTGATTAGCGAACGTCGCCCACTGCGGCTGAATGAATCCGACGCGCTGCTTCATGATAATGCGGATAACGGATCTAATTCCGATTCGGCCCATTCGTTTCTCGGTGCCCCGATCGTCACCGCCAGCCGGGTACGGGGATGGGTCTATCTACTCAATAAAGTCAACGCCGATGACTTCACCGAGGCGGACGAACGATTGGCGGCGACGCTGGCGACCCAGGTGGCCAGCGCCTACGAGAATGCCAGGCTCTACAGCAAATCACAAAAGCATGCCGACGAATTGCAGTTGGAAATATCTGAACGTCAACAGGCGGAAGGAGAGCGTGCCGAGTTGCTGGTTCGCGAACAGGCAGCGCGTGCCGAGGCGGAATTGGCTAACCGGACCAAGGACGAGTTTCTGGCAGTGCTTTCGCATGAACTGCGCACGCCATTGTCGGCGATCCTGGGTTGGAGTCACCTGGTGCGCACCTCAAAACTGGACGACTCGCAAATGGCCCGCGCCTTCGAGACCATCGAGCGCAATGCCCGCTCACAGTCGCAACTGATCGACGATCTGCTGGACGTCTCGCGCATCATCACCGGCAAACTCGAGATAGAGTACCGTCAGGTGAATCTGTGCTCGGTGATTGAAGCAGCGGTCGAGGCACTTCGCCCATCGTTTGAAACAAAGGACATTCAGTTCGAAACGATTTTGCATGCGAAGGATTGTTTCATCCAGGGCGACGCCACGCGTTTGCAGCAAATCTTCTGGAACCTTTTCAGCAATGCCATGAAATTTACGCCTCAGAAAGGCAACGTACGTGTCGAACTTGAACGCTCTGGTCCCGAGTTTACCATTGCCGTTAGTGATACCGGCGTTGGCATCAGCACGGAATTTATCCCGTACATCTTTGATCGCTTTCGTCAGGCCGATGGTTCGACTACCAGAAACCATGGCGGATTGGGCCTGGGACTGGCCATCGTCAGACATCTGGTAGAACTCCACAACGGCAGCGTCGCGGTTGAGAGTCCAGGCAAAGATCAGGGCTCGACCTTTACCGTTCACCTCCCGGTCACCGCGACAGTCGTAGTTCCAGAGGGTGGGAATTCGGACTGCGAGTTGGCAAGTAATGGGCAGGCTTTGAATGCCCCGAAAATACTCGAGGGCGTGCGCGTGCTGGTGGTTGATGATGAATCCGATGCGCGTGATTTGGTGAGCGCCATACTGACGCGTTGCGGCGGCGAAGTTCGCTGCAGCGAATCGGCGGCTGCGGCGATGCTGGCGTTCAAGGAATGGCAGCCGGACGTGCTCATAAGTGATATCGGCATGCCGGACGAAGACGGTTACACCCTCATAAAGAAAGTAAGGAAGCTGAGATCAAAACGCGCGAAAGAAATTCCGGCCGTGGCCCTCACCGCCTATGTCAATCAACAGGACAAAGCACGCGCGCTCGCGGCCGGATTCCAGGCCCATCTGCCAAAACCCATAGAACCTGAGGCGCTGGTAAAGTGCGTGGCTGAGGCAAGCGGTCGCAAGACCTAGCAACCACTGGGACCGCACGCATCCTGCGTGCAGGCGTTGCGCTGACTATTTATTATCTTTCAGATTCTTCTCCGGCAACCAGGCACGCCGGAGGCTGCGGTCCACCAGGACCTATAAGTGTGAATGCGCACAGACAGGCTTTTGCTGAAAGCGTATTGTATCTTCGCGACAAGTAGCTTCAGAAAATCAATCTGAGAGTTCGCCGCAGCCGCTAAAAAGAATCTCAATGCCTTAGACCTTGTGTGCCGCCCTCAAAGTGCGCACTCCGAACGGGTTGTTCTTTTTTTTCTCGTCATAACGTCCTAACGAAAAGAAGGAAACCCGTATGATTCGCTTTAATGAGTATCTCTCCGCAATCTGCCTTGCGATTGCCGCGTTCTTGTTTGCCGCCTCATCCCAGCCGGCTCTCGCTCAAAGCGTGCCACCGCTGGGCAACGCACAAAGCTTTGCGGTGCTTGGCGGCACAGCGGTAACCGCTACCGGCTCGGCCGTGATCTCCGGAAATGTGGGAGTCAGCCCCGGCAGTGCTGTGACTGGATTTCCGCCGGCCGTGGTACAGAACGGCCAGATATACTCCGGCGTGGGATCTCTTGCCGGGCCGGCCCAAACCAGCGCCCGTAATGCCTACAACAATCTGAAAGGACAAGCGTGTCCTTCGTCGAATAATTTGACCGGCAAGATTCTGGGAGAGACTCCGGGATTTCTCACGCTTAGTCCGGGCGTCTATTGTTTTGATACTTCGGCGCAGCTCAACGCAACACTCACTCTCAACGATGGCGGCGATCCGAACGCGATCTTTGTTTTCCAGATTGGGACGACGCTCACGACCGCCAGCAGTTCCCAAGTCCTGATGAGTAGTGGGGGACGCGGTAACAACGTCTATTGGCAGGTCGGGACGTCTGCGACGATTGGTACATCAACTGTTTTCCGCGGCCACATTATCGCCGACACGAGTATTACGCTGACTACCAGTGCGAGTACGACCGGCAGAATCTTTGCGCTCGATGGCGCTGCGACCATTGACTCTACGGCTGTCAATGCAGTGCCCACGACCATTCAGTTCAGCACGGCGAATTTCAACGGGGACGAAGGGTGTGCAGCTACCATAATTACGGTAACGCGCACAGGAGACACCAGTGGTGTTGCCACTGTCGATTTTGCGACCAGTGACGGCACGGGCCGCCAACGTACGGACTACACGCTGGGGGCGGGAACAGTAACATTCGCGGCCGGTGAAGTGAGTAAGACATTCACTGTGCTGGACTCAAAGGACGCTTATAACAGCGAAGGCATGGAAGCTGTCAACCTGACTTTAGTTAATCCCACTGGTGCGGCGCTGGGCAGTCAAAGTACTGCGACTTCGAATATCGTCGACGACACCAGTGTGTTGGCAAGCTCGCAACCTATCGACGATGCCAGTACATTTGTTTGCCAGCACTATCATGACTTTCTCGCTCGTTCCGCGGATGCTAACGGTGCGACCTTCTGGACCGGGCAGATAACCCAGTGCGGCAATGACCAGGCGTGCATCAACACCAAACGAATTGACGTCTCAAACGCTTTCTATTTTGAACAGGAGTTCCAGCAAACGGGAGCTTATGTCTACCGGCTGTACCGCGAATCATTCGGCAATAGCCAGCCGTTGGCTAACCCTCATCCTGATCCCCTGCACCCCGGCGAGGAAAACAAAGTTCCTCTCTATTCAGTGTTCATGAAGGACCGGGCCCATGTTCGTGGTGGCTCACAACTGGCGCAGTTGCAGTTGGATCTGGCCAACGCATTCGTCTTGCGGCCGGAGTTCCTGGCGAAGTACCCGGCCAGTGATGGTCCGACATTCGTCGATGCGTTACTGGCAACGGTGACTAATGACATTGGCGTTAACCTGACCTTTCAACGTCAGGCGCTGATCGATCTATTCACTTCCGGCGGACGTGGGAAGGTGGTTTATCGTCTGGCGGACGACAACGTCGTGACGAATCCCATCAACAACGCTGCCTTCATCAATGCAGAGTACAACCGCGCTTTTGTCTTTACACAATACGCGGGTTACCTCAGGCGTGACTCAGACATTGCCGGCTTTCTTTTTTGGCTGGGCCAGGTGAACGGCGCACCATTGCGCGATGTAACGAAACAGCACTCCATGGTCTGCGCGTTTATTACTGCTGCTGAGTATCAACAAAGGTTTAGCGCGGTAGTCACGCACTCAAACTCTGAGTGTCAATAGCCGCGGGTTCAGCAACCTTGAGGGCGATTGTGATGCTGGTCAATTCCTGGCCCAAACGCGCGGTGAGCTTCCCTCATCTGGTAGTGGGTCAGTTTGATGTCCGATGAGCTTTAGCTTGTCGTAACGCCGCGACAAACTCAAGTTTGTCGGACATTTGCCGCGAAACTGACACGCTACCGGCACCTATGATCTTCCTGCTGGCATATGTGCGCAAACGCACAGACGGCCTAAGGAAAGTACATAAGAATATTTGCACTTAGATTTTGTCACTTCCCGAACTCTGAGCCCACATCGCCTAATCGCCCAAATCATAAATCCGCCTAGTCCGCCACTGCGTGTGCCTCGTGGGCCATTCAGAGCGGGCCAGGAATGATGACTGCACAGTCTTTCAGATTGCGGGATGATGAAGGCCCGACCTTCATGGCGGCCCTGCCCTTCATACAACTAAAAGAAGTTGAGCTGTTATGAGAAATGAAAGGGAGCAGATTCTCATCGCGCTCGCCGGTCACTCTTCCTTTGGCACAACGAATGCTCTGATGACAACTGGCGAGCGTAAGCTCACGGTTTCGAGCGGGATCGCGGTCTTATGCCCGGGTCACTTAGGTTCCTTCCGCCCTTTTCGTCCACATGTTCTTTCTTTTTCCGCACATTGAAAATCCCTTGAAAAGAAATAATGAACATTGCCCACAATATTTCCGCTGAATTCAAGAGGCGACCAAGCCGGTTTTCGATATCTGCTATTTCTATAAAGCATCGCTTGCCGTTGCTGATCGGCGCCTTACTGCTTGGAATCATCCTGGCTACCACCGGGGCATCGTATATGGGAGTGAAGGAGTCCTCGCTTGACGTCGGCCGCGAGCGGCTGCAAAACCTCACTAAACAGTTGGCAATCTTGTTTCAGCAGTCGAATCATCTCTTGCTTACTATGACTGTCACGGCTGCCAACGACCCCGCCATTAAGGCCTTCCTTCAATCTCCCTCCGCGGCGACAAAAGGCGGCGCTTCACTGAGTCTTCAGCAACTTGAGACGCCGCAGGATAAGAATAATCTGCAAATCGAACTATGGAATACAAGCCACGCGCTCGTTTTGACTGTGCCTGACGGTGCTTCGCCGGTGCCGCTAAATCTGGAGGCCGAGTTCAAAGGCACTGATATCCATCCATTCAAGATCACCGGTCCGATGCGTGTGATTAAAGATGTCATCACAGCTCCAATGGTAGTCGCCGTGCAAGACGATTCGGGAAAGCCGATCGGTTATCTCGTCAGGTGGCGGCGAATACAAATCAGTCCCACGCCAAAAGTGTTAACGGATCTGCTCGGCAGCGAGTCCACCCTGTACATTGGCAACATTCACGGAGATCTCTTAACCGATCTGGAGCGAATCACGTCCAAGCCGCGGGCAGATCTGGGGTCAAGCAGCGCGGTTATGCAATATTCAAGAGACGGCAATAGAGTTCTGGCTCTGGGCCGGCCAATAGTTGGGACCCCCTGGTACCTGGCAATAGAGTTTCCTGAACTTCCGCTGCTGGTTCCGGCCCACCGCTTCCTGCAACGCATTCTATTGGCTGATCTCGTGGTGTTCATGATTGGTATGGCAGGCGCGTTCGTCCTTAGTCGGGGCATCACCCAACCACTCCAAGTGCTCACACAAGCTGCCTCAGCAATCGGCGCCGGAGACTACTTAGACACGGTTGACATTCATCGGGAGGATGAACTCGGTGCGCTCGCAAACGCATTCAATGCGATGGTTACCGCGCGCAAGCGAGCGGCGGAAGATCGCGAACGATTCTTCGCACTCTCTCAGGACATGCTCTGCATCCTCGGCTTTGACGGCTACTTCAGGGATGTGAACCCGGCCTGGCAGAAAACACTCGGCTATACGAGGGCGGAGCTTTTGGCCACACCATTCATCGAGTTCATCCACCCGGACGACCGGGACGCCTCGCTACGCGAGTCGGAGAAGGTTGCCGGCGGCCAGGCGCTGATTGCGTTTGAGAACCGCTACCGTTGCAAGGACGGCTCCTACCGATCTTTCCAGTGGAGCGTCACGCCGGTCATCGAGGAATTGGTGATGTATGGAGTCGCGCGCGACAGCACCGGGCGCAAGCAGGCGGAAGCGGCAACCCGCCAGTCGGAAGCGCGGTATCGAACCCTGTTCGACACGTTGATTGAAGGGTTTTGTACTATCGAAATGATTTTTGACGCCGGCGGCAAACCGGTGGATTACCGCTTCCTGGAAATCAATCCAGCGTTTGAAAAGCAAACCGGGTTGCAGAACGCGCAAGGGAGATTAATGCGCGACCTTGCTCCGAACCTTGAGGAGCACTGGTTTGAAATTTACGGAGAAATTGCACTGACAGGTGAGCCGAGGCACTTTGAGAACGAAGCAAAGGCGCTCGGTCGTCACTACGATGTGTGTGCATACCGGGTCGGCGGGCCAGAAAGTCGAAAAGTCGCCATCCTGTTCAACGACATCACAGAACGCAAGCGGACGGAAGCACAAATCCACCAACTCAATGCCGAGTTGGAACAGCGTGTCGCCGAACGCACCTCGCAACTCGAAGCTGCCAACAAGGAACTGGAGGCGTTCAGCTATTCCGTCTCCCACGACCTGCGCGCCCCGCTGCGCGGTGTGATCGGCTATGTCCGCATGCTCAAGGATGACTGCGCCGGCCGGTTGAATGCCGAGGGCA
Organism: Acidobacteriota bacterium; assembly: GCA_025463135.1. GTDB lineage: Bacteria > Acidobacteriota > Blastocatellia > Pyrinomonadales > Pyrinomonadaceae > JAOAPY01. The sequence goes on along the minus strand of JAOAPY010000048.1, from coordinate 39,390 downwards.
ATCGCCTGCTCGATGTGGTGAGCAGCGAGGCCACACGCATGGGCCAGTTGATTGACGACCTGTTGAAATTTTCACGCCTGGGTCGCGAACAGATGGACAGCCAGATTGTTGACATGACCTCGTTGGCGGGTGACGTCTTTGAGAAGCTGAACCGCGCTGCGCCGGAGTCTGCCGCGCTCTTCGAACTGAAGGCGCTTCCGCCCACGCAGGGTGACCTAAGCATGTTGCGCCAGGTTTTTGTCAATCTCATCGGCAATGCCGGCAAATTTACCCGCCACCAATCGTCCCCAGTCATCGAAGTGGGCGGTGGGAGTGCCGGCGGCGAGACGACCTACTACGTCAAGGACAACGGAGTCGGCTTCGATGAGAAATACAGTCACAAACTTTTTGGCGTCTTCCAGCGGCTGCACGGCGAGGCGGAATTCGAAGGCACGGGTGTGGGGCTAGCGCTGGTTCAACGCGTTATCCATCGTCACGGGGGTAAAGTCTGGGCCGAAGGAAGACCCAATCAGGGAGCAACTTTTTATTTCACCCTGCCAATAAAAAAAGGAACCGACAGATGAGCAATCACACTGAAGTTGAAGTCCTTCTGGTTGAGGACAACCCGCGCGATGCGGAGATGGCGTTGCGCACGCTGCGCAAACGAAACCTGGCCAACAACGTGGTTCACGTGAAGGATGGCGAGGAGGCGCTGAACTGGATCTTTGGGATTGGCGCTTACGCTGACCGCGACCCGAGCAACCATCCAAAAGTCGTACTGCTGGATCTGAAACTCCCGAAAGTGGACGGCCTGGAAGTGCTCCGCGCCGTCCGCAGCGATGAGCGCACCAAACTCATTCCGGTGGTGGTGATGACTTCATCGCGCGAGGAACAAGACGTAATCGAAAGCTACAAGCTGGGCGTCAACAGCTACGTAGTCAAGCCGATGGATTTCGAGGGTTTCTCAGCCGCCGTGGCCGAGTTGGGCCATTACTGGCTGCTCGTCAACCAGGAGCCGAAGTGACGGGACCGTTCCAAGGCAACCTATGAACAAACCCATTAACGTTCTCCTCCTGGAAGACCGGGCGAGGGACGCAGAGATCATGATCCGCGAATTACGGCGCGCCGGATTTTCACTGGAGTGGAAGCGTGTGGAAACGGAAGTGGACTTCCTGGCGGAAATACAAAACCTGCCTGACATCATCCTTTCCGATTATTCGATGCCGCAATTCTCCGGATTGCGTGCGGCGGAACTCTTACAGAAGAGTGGCCTGCATATCCCTTTCATTCTCATTTCTGGAACAATGGGTGAAGATGTCGCCGTCGAAGCCATGCAGCACGGCGCGACGGACTATCTGCTTAAAGACAGGCTTGGGCGCTTGGGAATCGCGGTTGAGCGCGCGTTGGAACAGACACGTCTGCGCAATGAGCGCGACCAGGCGGAAGAGGATCTGTTCAAAGCAGGGGCTTTACAGCGCGCCATTTTCAGCAGCGTCAACTTTTCGAGCATCGCCACCGACGCGAATGGCGTGATCCAGATTTTCAACGTCGGTGCCGAGCGGATGCTGGGCTACACGGCTGCCGAAGTCGTGAACATAATCACGGCAGTCGACATTCACGATCCCCTTGAATTGATCGAGCGCGCCACCGCCCTGAGCCGCGAATTTGCCACCCCAATCGCGCCCGGATTTGAGGCCCTGGTGTTCAAGGCCGCCCGCGGAATTGAAGACATCTACGAACTGACCAAAGTCCGCAAGGATAGGAGTCGATTTCCGGCAGTGCTGTCGGTCACCGCGCTGCGCGATGCCCAAGACGTCATCATCGGCTACCTCCTGATCGGCACCGACAACACCGCGCGCCATGAGGCTGAAGAGGAGAGGAAGACGCTCGATCAGCGGCTGCGCGATCAGCAGTTCTATACGCGTTCACTCATTGAATCCAACATCGACGCTCTGATGGCCACCGATCCCCGCGGCATCATCACTGACGTCAACAAGCAAACGGAGGCGCTGACCGGATCCACGCGTGACGAGTTGATCGGCGCGCCATTCAAAAACTATTTCACTGATCCCGGTCAAGCTGAGGCGGGCATCCACCGCGTGCTCAACGAGGGCAAAGTCACAAACTATGAGCTCACCGCGCGCGCCAGAGATGGGAACGAAACCGTAGTGTCTTACAACGCGACTACCTTCTACGATCGAGACAGGAGACTACAAGGCGTGTTCGCCGCGGCGCGTGACATTACTGACCGCAAAGGGGCCGAAGAGCAGTTAAAACTCTACTCCGACAAGTTGGTGCGCAGCAACGCCGAGTTACAGGATTTTGCGCAGATTGCTTCGCATGATCTCCAGGAGCCGCTGCGTAAGATTCTGGCTTTCGGTGATCGGCTCAAAGCAAAAGCCGGTGAATCGCTCGATGAGGAGTGTCGAGATTATCTTGAACGGATGTTTAATGCTGCGGGCAGGATGCAGATCCTGATCACCGACCTGATGACATTTTCCAGAGTTGAGACCAAAACGCAGACTTTCGTCGCCGCAGATCTGGGTGTGATCGCCAGGGAGGTCAGCGCTGACTTAGAGACACTGATCGAGCAGACCGGCGGGCGCGTCGAGATTGAGGAACTCCCCATCATCGATGCCGACCCCGTGCAGATGCGGCAACTGCTACAGAATCTGATCGGGAACTCACTCAAATATTACCGCGCAGGCGTTCCTCCCGTGGTTCGCATCTACAGTGAAAAGCTTGACGAACGACGCCGCCAGTCCCTGAGCAAAACCGGCATTCCGGCCGGCCAACTCACTCAAATCATGGTAAAGGATAACGGCATCGGCTTTGACGAAAAGTATCTCGATCGCATCTTCGCCATGTTCCAGCGCCTGCACAAGAAGGGTGAATACGAGGGGACCGGAGTAGGTCTCGCCATCTGCCGCAAGATAATGGACCGCCACGGTGGAAATATCACCGCTCGCAGTACTCCGGGCGAGGGCACTACCTTCGTGGTCACTATCCCGGTCACGCAACCAAAGGAAGTGGCGGTGTCATGAGAAGCGAACGCAATCCGATAGCTATTCCGCCCGCCGCTGAGGGAAGTAAAGCCATCTGCCGGCCAGCGATATCCCGAACGGTTTCAATCCTATGAAAAACAACGGAACAAACCGGGGACTAGAGACGACCCTCCTGTGCGACCCTATCGCAGTGGAGATTGTCACCAAAGTCCGGCGCGAAGAAGCTCTGCTGAAAGCTGGAGCGCTGCAGAACGCAATTTTCAACAGCGCCAATTTTTCGAGCATTGCTACCGACGCGAAGGGTGTGATTCAAATATTCAACGTCGGCGCCGAACGCATGTTGGGCTACGCCGCTGCTGATGTTGTTAACAAGATCACACCCGCCGATATTTCAGATCCGCAGGAAGTGATCGCGCGCGCCAAGGAACTGAGCGTCGAGCTTGGAACTGCGATTACGCCCGGCTTTGAGGCGTTGGTATTCAAGGCCTCGCGCGGGATCGAAGACATCTACGAGCTGACCTACATTCGCGAGGACGGGAGCCGCTTTCCGGCGGTCGTGTCGGTCACGGCACTGCGCGACGAGCAGGATGTCATCATTGGCTATCTGCTAATCGGCACCGACAACACCGCGCGCAAGCAGGCGGAAGAAGCGCTGCGCGAGAACTACGCGCTGCTGCGCACGATCCACGTGCACTCCATCGTCTCAGTTACCGATCAGGCGGGGCGCATTGTCGACGCCAACGATGGCTTCTGCAAAATATCAGGCTACAGCCGAGAAGAGTTGCTGGGGCAGACCCACCGCATCGTCAACTCGGGTGTGCAGGACCGTGCGTTCTGGACTGACATGTGGAACAACATCGCCGCCGGCCAGCCCTGGCGCGGTGAGATCTGCAACCGCAACAAGGATGGCGCGCTGTATTGGGTGGACAGCATCATCGCGCCTTTCATGGGTGAGGATGGGCAAACGAAGAGGTACATTTCGGTCCGTACCGACATCACGGCGCGCAAGCAGGCTGAAGAAGCGCTGCTCAAGGCGGGGGCCTTGCAGAACGCGATTTTCAACAGCGCCAATTTTTCGAGCATCGCTACTGACGCGAAGGGTGTGATTCAGATCTTCAACGTCGGCGCCGAACGAATGTTGGGCTACACCGCCGCCGAAGTGATGAACAAGATCACGCCGGCTGACATTTCCGATCCACAGGAAGTGATCGCGCGCGCTAAAGAACTGAGCATCGAACTGGGAACTCCGATTACACCGGGCTTCGAGGCCCTGGTGTTTAAGGCTTCGCGCGGGATCGAGGACATCTACGAGCTGACTTACTTCCGCAAGGACGGGAGCCGGTTCCCCGCGGTAGTGTCGGTCACGGCACTGCGCGACGCGCAGGATGCAATCATCGGCTATCTGCTGATTGGCACCGACAACACCGCGCGCAAGCAGGCGGAAGAAGCGCTGCTCAAAGCCGGCGCTTTGCAGAACGCCATATTTAACAGCGCTAATTTTTCGAGCATCGCTACTGATGCGAAGGGTGTCATCCAGATCTTCAACGTGGGCGCTGAGCGGATGCTGGGCTACGCCGCCGACGAGGTGGTGAACAAAATCACTCCGGCCGATATTTCAGATCCACAGGAAGTAATCGTGCGCGCCGAAGCCCTTAGCATCGAGCTGGGAACCCAGATTGCACCGGGCTTCGAAGCCCTGGTGTTCAAGGCCTCACGCGGAATCGAAGACATTTACGAGCTGACTTACTTTCGCAAGGACGGTAGTCGCTTCCCGGCGGTCGTATCGATCACGGCCCTGCGCGACGCGCAGGACGCCATCATCGGCTATCTGCTGATTGGCACCGACAACACCGCGCGCAAGCAGGCGGAAGAGGCGTTGCTCAAAGCCGGCGCCTTGCAGAGCGCGATCTTCAACAGCGCTAATTTCTCGAGCATTGCCACCGATGCGAAAGGAGTTATTCAGATCTTCAACGTGGGCGCTGAACGCATGTTGGGCTATACCGCCGCCGAGGTGACGAACAAGATCACGCCGGCCGACATTTCCGATCCGCAGGAAGTGATCGCTCGGGCCAAGGCGCTCAGCGTGGAGTTGGGAACCCCGATTGCGCCGGGCTTCGAAGCATTGGTGTTCAAAGCCTCGCGGGGGATCGAGGACATTTACGAGTTGACTTACATTCGCAAGGATGGGAGTCGCTTCCCGGCGGTCGTGTCGGTCACCGCCCTGCGCGATCCCCAGGGTGGAATCATCGGCTATCTGCTGATCGGCACCGACAACACCGCGCGCAAGCAGATCGAAGCAGAGCAGAGGCAACTCGGCCAGCGCCTGCGCGACCATCAGTTCTACACGCGCTCGTTGTTCGAAGCCAACATAGACGCGTTGATGACCACCGATCCGGCCGGGATCATCACCGACATCAACAAACCAATGGAGGCGCTTACCGGGTGCACGCGTGACGAGTTGATCGGAGCGCCATTCAAGAACTACTTCACCGATGAGGACCGCGCCGAGGCGGGCATCAAGCTGGTGCTGAGCAACAAGAAGGTCACCAACTACGAGCTCACCGCGCGCGACAGGGACGGGAAAGAAACCGTGGTGTCTTACAACGCGACCACCTTTTACGATCGAGATCGGAGACTGCAAGGCGTGTTCGCGGCCGCGCGCGATGTTACCGACCGTAAACGGGTCGAGGAAAAGTTAAAACTCTACTCAGATAAGTTGGAACGCAGCAACCGCGAGTTACAGGATTTCGCGCAGGTTGCGTCCCACGATCTCCAGGAGCCGCTGCGAAAGATTTTGTCCTTCGGTGACCGGCTCAAAACAAAGGTGAGCGCATCGCTCGATGAGGATTCCCACGATTACCTGCAGCGCATGTGCAATGCCGCGGCCAGGATGCAGACCCTGATCACCGACCTGATGTCTTTCTCTCGGGTCGAAATCAAGGGTCAGGCTTTCGTCCCGACAGACCTGGCTATGATCGCCAGAGAAGTCACCGCCGATTTAGAGACTCGGATCGAGCAGGCCGGCGGGCGCGTCGAGATCGGAGAACTTCCAACCATAGATGCCGACCCCATGCAGATGCGGCAACTGCTACAGAATCTGATCGGCAATTCACTCAAATATTTTCGCGCCGGCCTGCCGCCCATCGTCCGGATCTCCTGTCAAAAGCCGGACGCAAGGCGCCCCGAGTTGCTGGACGAGAGTGGTCGGGCCCGGCAAAGTTGTCAAATCTCAGTAAGCGATAACGGAATCGGGTTTGACGAGAAGTACCTGGATCGCATCTTCACCGTTTTCCAGCGCCTTCATAAGAAAGGTGAGTACGAAGGGACCGGAATAGGCCTGGCCATCTGCCGCAAGATAGTAGATCGCCACGGTGGAACTATTACAGCTCGCAGTACGCCAGGGCAGGGCGCGACCTTTCTGGTGAGCCTGCCAGTCATACAACCAAAGGAAGTGGAAATGTCATGAGAAACGAACACAATCCGATCGTTATTCTGCTCGCCGATGACGACGAGGAAGACCGCATGCTGGCTTGCGACGCTCTCGCTGAGAGCCGCCTGTCGAATGAAATAAATTGTGTCACCGACGGCGAGGATTTAATGGACTACCTGCATCGCGTGGGCAAGTATGCTCCACCCGTCGAAGCGCCCCGCCCGGGTTTGATCCTGCTCGACTTGAATATGCCGAAAAAGGACGGGCGCGAGGCCTTGCGCGAAATAAAGTCTGACCCCGAACTGCGGCAGATCTCCATAGTGGTCCTTACTACCTCGAAGGCCGAGGAGGACATATACAGCAGCTACGACTCAGGCGCGAGTTCGTTCGTCAGCAAGCCCGTGACTTTCGAAGGCCTGGTCGATGTCATGAAAGGACTGGGCCGGTACTGGTTCGAGATTGTCGATCTTCCCCGCCAGCGCGAGCAAGGGGCATGGAAATGAAGATTGAGACGATCAAAGTCCTCCTCATTGAGGACGACGAAGACGACTACATCCTCACTCGCGAGCTGCTTTCTGAAGTGAGGGGCGGCAACTATGCCCTTGATTGGGCGTCGTCTTACGAGCAAGGCCTGGAAATAGCGGCGCGACGGGAACATCATGTTTGCCTGGTGGATTATCGCCTGGGCGAGCGCAGCGGCGTGCAGTTGATTCGCGAGGCCCGGCAATTTGGGCTGACTACGCCGATGATTCTGCTCACCGGACAGGGAAACCACGACGTGGACGTGGAAGCTATTGAGGCCGGCGCGACCGACTATCTGGTCAAAGACGAGACGCCGGCGGGACGCCTGGAACGGACCATCAGATATGCGGTGGAACTGAACATCGAGCGCCGCTGTGCCGAAGAAAAACTTGCGGAGCGGAAGCTGATCGAGGCAGAACTCGAAAAGACGCGCGATGCTGCGTTGGAATCAGTGCGGCTCAAATCAGAGTTCCTCGCCAACATGAGTCATGAGATTCGCACGCCCATGAACGGCGTCATCGGCATGACCGGCCTGCTTCTGGAGACCGATTTAACGGCCCGGCAGAGGAAGTATACCGACACTATTCAATCGAGCGCCGACGCGCTCCTGACAATCATCGACGATATTCTGGACTTCTCGAAGATCGAAGCCGGTCTCATGCGTTTCGAGAAAGTTGACTTCGAATTAGGAGAGACGGTTGCCGACGCAGTCGGATTACTCGCGGAAAGAGCCCAGGCGAAAGGCCTGGAACTGGCTTCTCTCGTTTACCGTGATGTGTCAACCGCGCTGTGCGGCGATGCTGGTCGATTGCGGCAGGTATTGACTAACTTGATTAGCAACGCAATCAAATTTACGGAGCGTGGCGAAGTTACCGTTAGCGTAAGGAAGGTTAGTGACACTGCGTCAGAGGCAACATTGCGGTTCGAGGTTCAGGACACCGGGATCGGCATTACGCCCGAGGCCCAGCGCGGATTATTCCAGGCGTTCATCCAAGCGGACGGCTCCATCACGCGTAAGTATGGCGGGACTGGATTGGGACTGGCGATTTCAAAGCAACTCGTCGCTCTAATGGGCGGCGAAATCGGCATCGAGAGTACGGCGGGTCGCGGTTCTATCTTCTGGTTTACTGCCAAATTCGATAAACAACTAACACCAGCAACAGTGTCAATGTCTCCACCGATCATTTCCGCAGCCAGGGTGCTTGCTGTCGATAAGTTGGAAGCTCAAGACAGTGACAAAGGCTTTTCCAACCTCCGAATTCTCATTGCCGAAGATAACCTGGTGAATCAAGAAGTGGCGCTGGGCCAGCTCTACAATCTTGGCTATCAAGCTGAGGCCGTTTCCAACGGACGCGAATTGCTCCGGGTCCTCGAGAACAAGCAAGTCGACATTATCCTGATGGATTGTCAGATGCCAGAGATGGACGGCTTTGCAGCCACCGCCGAGATCCGTCGACGGGAAGGGACCGCGCGGCACACAACAATTGTGGCCATGACGGCAAATGCATTCGATGGCGACCGAGCAAAGTGCCTGGCAGCCGGAATGGATGCCTACATAGCTAAGCCGGTAAAGAGAAAATCGCTGGAGGCAATTTTTGCGACGTTGGCAGGAAACGGCGACACCCCTACCGCCCAACCTGTTCCCTCGCTACCAAATGACCCTCCTGTGATATTCGAGTCTTCGATTGTCGACGTCGAGTGCTTGACGGAGACAGCCTCAACTCCCGAAAAGTTGAAACGCATAATTGGGCTTTATCTGCACCACACTGCAGATCGATTGGAAGAATTGAAGGCCGCCGTCAAGCTGGATTCCGCCAGCGACGTTTACGAGATCGCACATAAATGCCTGGGCAGCAGTCTCACTTGCGGAATGACGGCCATCGTACCGTCGCTGAGGCAACTGCAACGCATGGGCAAAGCCGGCGACCTTTACGGTGCAGCAGATGAATTCAACGCCGCCCAGGGCGCATTTATGGTACTGAAGCCCTTCCTGGAACTATATCTCGAACAGTTACCTGCATAAACGGAGGAGAGTTGCATGTATAAGATCTTCATCATCGAAGACGACGAAATCGTGGCTGAAATTTACAAACATAGACTCGAAGGCGAGGGCTATAACGTTGAGGTTGCCCACGACGGTCAGAGCGGATATCTCATGTTAGAGGCATTCGAGCCCGATCTATTGCTGCTGGACATGATGGTCCCGGAACTGTCGGGTCTTGCCATAATTAGAAGACTGCGCGGAGAGGACGCCTTAAAATACTTTCCCATTATTGCCTTTTCGGGTTCCACTGAATTGCTTGCCGAAGCCAAACAGCTGGGAGCGACTCTCGTGCTGTGCAAAGGCGAGCTCCTGCCTAATCAAATCGTCGCAAGGATTACGCAAGTGATTGCCGCACAACGAAAGGTGGGGGAGTCTGAGGCTGTATATCTACATACACTCGCGGATTGGGTCCCTCCTGTAGGACGGGTGCTTATCGTTGAAGATGATCCAGTCATCATGCAGCTTGTGAAGGACATGGTGGACGATGAGGGCTACTGCGCGGTGACGGCTCGAGACGGAGGCGAAGCTTACAGAATTCTCGCAAAGGATAACAACTTTGTCGCCGGAATCTTTGATGTAAAAGTGCCCTTGATACTGGGAACCGATCTCCTCCGTCATATGCAAACCGAAAAACGACTTGTCAAAATACCGGTACTAGTCATGACCAGCGAGCAAAGCATCGCAGTCCACTCCGAAAGCATCGCCGCAGGCGCGGCGATATTCATGCCAAAGCCATTCACACGCGTAACCTTGCAGAGAATGTTCCGCGCGCTGGTTTCAAGAAAGGCGACCGAAGTACCGCAACCATCGGTGATCTAGATCGGAGGCCCGCCGCATCGAGATCGTTGAGCTCTCACCTTAAGAAGAATACCGAAATGACTGGTGAACAGATCAAAGTGCTCCTTATCGACGATGATGAGGACGATTACATACTCACCCGCGACCTGCTCGCCGACGTCAAGGTCGGCAGCTATGCCCTTGATTGGGCCTCTTCCTACGAAGAAGGCTTGAGAGTAATCAGGCGTCGCGAGCATCACGTGTGTTTGGTTGACTATCGGCTCGCGGACCGCAGCGGCGTGCAGCTGATTCGTGAGGCTTGGGAAGCCCGGCTCAGGACCCCGATGATCCTTCTGACCGGTCATGGTAGCCGCGAGTTGGACGTGGCGGCGATGCAAGCCGGGGCGACCGACTACCTGGTCAAAGATGAGACACCCACTGCACTCCTGGAACGAACCATCAGATACGCAGTTGAACTCAATACTGAGCGGACCCGCGCCGAGGAAGCGCTCGGGGCCTACGCCCAAAGGCAAGCTGCAGTTGCGGAAATAGGACGCCTGGCATTGTCAGGCGGCGAACTCAAAGATTTATTTTCCGAGGTTGTCTCGTTGGTCGCGCGAACGCTCGGCGTGGAATATTGCAAGATTTTGGAATTACTCCCAGACGGTAATTCACTCGTGCTAAGAGCAGGAGTGGGTTGGAAAGAGGAATATACGTTTGAGCAGGCCACAGTCACGGCTGGTAGAGAGTCCCAGGCTGGATTCACTCTGCTTTCAAATGAAGCGGTGGTAGTCAGGGATTTGCGGACTGAGACGCGCTTCCGCAACTCTTCGATGCTGCACGAACACGGAGTCGTGAGCGGCGTTAGCGTCCTCATACGCGGACAAGAGAAACCCTACGGTGTCCTGGGTGTGCACACCGTATCTGAGCGTGCTTTTGAAATTGATGAAGTCAACTTTCTACGTGCCGTCGCACACGTGCTGGCTGAGGCAATTGGGCGTAAGCAGGCTGAACACGAGCTAAGACAGTCGGAGTCGCAGTTCCGGGCGCTCTTTGAAAACGCGCTTGATGCGGTGCTAATCGCCGACGACCGCGGCGCTTTTGTGGACGCCAATCCGGCCGCCTGCAATCTCCTGGCAGTCTCTCACGACGAACTCATCGGACGCACTAACGGTGACTTTACGGAAGAGGACGACAAGGCTGAAGCCCTGGGCTCCTGGGCGCAATTGCTGAAAGAAGGAACGATGCGCGGTGAGTTTCGCTTGCGACGAGCCGATGGAAAAATAGTGGAGATTGATTTTACCGCCACCGCCAACTTCCTCCCCGGTCGCCACCTCTCGATACTACGCGACATCACCGAACGCAAGCGGACGGATGTTGAGCGCATCCGCCTGCTTTCGGAACTGGAGTCGGAGCGGATGCGACTCGCGGATATCTTCACGCATGCACCGGCTTTTATCTGTTCGACCCGAGGGCCAGAGCACATTTACGAGTTGGCGAATGCCCATTATTACAAACTCGTCGGCCCGCGCGACCTCATCGGCAGGCGAGTGCGTGAGGCTGTGCCGGAAGCGCAGGGCCAGGGTTACCTGGAAGTGCTTGACCAGGTTTACCTGACGGGTGTCCCATTCGTCGGCAACGAAGTTTCACTGAAAATTTCGGACGGGAAGGGCGGGCCGCTCGAGCTGCATTACCTCAACTTTGTCTGTCAGCCGATGACTGATGTTAACGGTACTGTCTCGGGCATTATCTCCCACGGGGTTGATGTTACTGAGCAGGTGCTTTCGCGGCGCTTGCTGCAAGAGAGCGAAAATCAGCTTCGCCAATCGCAGAAGCTGGAATCGGTGGGGATGTTGGCCGGCGGTATTGCGCACGACTTCAATAATCTCTTGACAGTCATCACTGGCTACTCTGACCTGACGCTGACGCACCTGGACAAGGCCGATCCGCTGGCGCGCTATGTCGAAGAGATTAATAAGGCCTCGGAGAGGGCAACTTCTTTGACGCGCCAGCTACTCGCCTTTAGCCGTAAGCAACTGCTCCAGCCCAGAGTCTTCGACCTCAACACTGTCATCGCGAACATCGAGAAAATGCTCGGACGGTTGGTTGGCGAAGACATGGATCTACGCACGTTTCCCGGCGTTGGGTTGGGCCAGATCAAAGCAGATCCCGGGCAGATCGAACAGGTCATATTAAATCTGGTCGTCAATGCCAGAGACGCCATGCCCGAAGGCGGAAAGATCATCATCGAGACTGCGAACATCCATTTGGATGAAGCATATACGCGCCAGCACATCTCTGTTCAGCCGGGCTGGTATGTAATGTTGAGTGTTTCCGACACCGGGCAAGGTATGGACGCAGAGATACAGAAGCATATCTTCGAACCTTTCTTCACCACCAAGGAACAGGGTAAGGGGACGGGACTTGGCCTCTCCACCGCGTACGGAATTGTCAAACAGTCGGGCGGTAACATTTGGGTTTACTCGGAGGTCGGCATAGGCACGAGCTTCAAGATTTATTTGCCGCTGGTTGACGAACAAGTTACGCAACCAGAAAAGAGCCCTGTGTGCCAGTTTAACGCGCCGGGCACAGAGACGATATTGCTGGCGGAAGACGAAGAGATGGTGCGAAATCTGGTGCGAGAAAGTCTCAAGCTGCACGGGTACAGAGTCCTGGAAGCTGCGAATGGCGAGGAGGCCTTATTGATCGTTAAGCAGCAGGAGGGGACGATCCATCTGCTGTTAACTGACGTGGTGATGCCGCGGATGAGCGGCAAGGAGTTAGCGGAGCAGCTGTTGAAGTTGCGTCCCGACACTCGTGTTCTTTATATGTCAGGCTATGCCGACCGGGCCATCGTGTTGAACGGGATCCTGGACGGAAATGTCGCCTTCATCGGCAAGCCGTTTACGCCCGACGCACTGGCGCTTAAGGTGGCGGAAGTGCTCAAACAAAAAGTATGTCCCAGTCAATCGCTGGAAGAAATAGATCCTCCGACACCAGCGGACGGTAAAGAAGAGAATGAACCGGAGTTAGTTGGCAGCTCAAAATAACTGGTTTGACGACAGGCGTTCAGAGTACCGACTTCAGTCGGGTCTTTCCCGAGCGAAAAGTCCGCCTAAGGATTTAACATTCTTCTCCAGCGCGCTGAGGTTTTGAACGGATTCAAACTGCAGCACCTCATTTGTCAATCAGTGGTGATTTGAGTAGCATCGCGCCCATGACTACCATTGCCGAAACCATGACCGGTGAGGAGATCGTCGATCTCTGCCGCCGGCACACGCTTTTTGAATGGTCCGCCCAGGCCGCGGTCGATCCGATTCCTGTGGCGCGGGCCAAAGGGATCTATTTCTGGACACCGGAAGGGAAGCGTTTCACCGACTTCAACAGTCAGCTGATGTGTGTGAACATCGGGCACGGCGACGAGCGAGTGATTCGCGCTATCAGCGAACAGGCGGCGACCCTGGCTTATGCCAACCCCTTCATGGCCACCGACGTGCGCGCACGACTGGGCGCCAAGCTGGCGGAGATCACACCCGGAGACATCGACGCATTCTTTTTTACAAACGGCGGCGCCGAGGCTAACGAGAACGCGATTCGCATCGCCAGGATGTTCACCGGCCGACATAAAATCGCGGCCCGTTATCGCTCGTACCACGGCGGAACGGCCGGCGCTCTCACGCTAACTGGTGATCCACGCCGCTGGGCGGCGGAGCCAGGCATCCCCGGTGTCATTCGCATTCCTGACTTTTATCATGGCATTCAAAAAGGCTGGGACACGACGGAGGAAGTGCTGGCGCGGACCGCGGAGATTCTCGAACTCGAGGGTCCCCAGACTATTGCGGCGATCATTATTGAACCGGTCGTGGGGACCAACGGAATTCTTGTTCCACCTGATGGTTACATGCAGGGGTTACGGTCCCTGTGCGACAGATACGGCATCCTTCTGATCGCCGACGAAGTGATGGCCGGATTCGGCCGCACCGGAGAATGGTTCTCAGTCGATCATTGGAAAGTCGTGCCCGATCTGATTTCGATGGCCAAAGGCTTGACTAGTGCTTACGTGCAACTGGGTGCGGTGGGCATGCGTCGATATATCGCCGATCACTTTCAGAAGAATGTCTTCTATGGCGGCCTCACTTACAACAGCCATCCTCTTGCCTGCGCCGGCGCACTGGCGACGATCGCGGTGTACGAAGAGGATGGTCTTATCGAGAATGCGCGGCGTCTGGGCCAGGTGATGCGCGGCCTGCTCGAGGACCTCGAAGGCCGGCATCCTTCGGTGGGTGCGACGCGAAACATCGGTCTCTTCGGTATTGTCGAGCTGGTGCGCAACCGCGAAACTCGCGAACCAATGGCGCCTTTCAACGGCACATCGCCCGAGATGCAGGCGCTGAGTAAGTACTTCAGACAGGAAGGACTCTACACGTTCGTGCGTTGGAATACGTTTTTCACGAACCCGCCACTGTGTATAAACGAAGCAGAGCTGCGCGATGCGTTTGCGATCATCGACAAAGGTCTGGAGATCACGGATAGAGCGGTTGTGTAAGACTGGAGGTCAGAAGTCGGAGGTCAGAAGTCGGAGAGCAGGTGCTGGTGCAATTGGCTTTCTTCGGACTTGGAAAAAGCCATCAGCTACACAAGACTCCTGGAAACATCGCATTGAGTGCAGGATCCGGTCGCTACCGAGACTGTGTGGAAACTCCGACTACCGTGTTATGAAGTCAGTACCACCTCGCGGTAGCCGGTGGGTAAGTGATGGAGCAGCTATAACGCCGAGAGGATCTGGTTGTGCCCAGCAATCTTGTTGGGAGCAGACCCACCCGCCACCGCGTGGTGGTACTGACCTCATACTGGCGATCCGACGGACCTCACGACCCGCGTGGTGGTGCTGACCTCATTGCCTTCGAAGAGGTGCGAGTTGAGTAATGAGGTCAGTACCGCGAGCTGTACCCCTCCCGGTTCTGTAACTTTGTGATCTTCTCGATAGCTTCCGCGGGCGAGTCGTATCCAAGGATGCGCGCCATCGCCGGGTTTACCGTGAGGAATTGGCCTTCGGGGCCGGCCTGAAAGATTCCCTCAACCACACTTTCAAAAATCGACCGATACTTCTCTTCGGTCCGACGCATCTGCCCGTAAAGCGAGGAGTTCTCGAGCGCCGCCGCCGCACTGCTCGCGAGAATCGTCAGCGCCTTCAACTGTCCTAGCGTGGAAGTGCGCGGGCGCGAGAGCGCATTGATATTGATTACACCGATCAGCTTGTCGGCCACCTGCATGGGAATTGAAATGGCGGAACGAATCTCAAGCCGAGGCCACAACGAGCGAAAACGCGCGTCGTTCACTTCGCCCTCCAGAATCAGCGGCTCACGAGTGCGTGCCACCCAGCCCGATATACTGCCTGCCAGGGGAACGCGCTCTCCGAGCAGGTGTTGTCGGTTTCCTCCGCGCACCGCCGCGATATATAGTCCGTCGCTGTCCCCATTCACTGGCAAGAGGACTGAGACCTCGTCGGCATCCATCTGTTGCGCTACGGCATCCGCGAGCTTGCGGACGACGGTTTGTGGATCGAGCACAAGGGCAATCGTCTGGGCCAATTCATAAATCGCAACCGTCTCGCGCAGCTCCAGATTCTCCAGCCGCAGGCGGCGAGCGTTCAGCGCCCGGATAAACGCGGGCCGCACGGTTTGCAGTCGAAACGGCTTGAGCACATAGTCGAATGCGCCGCCTTTCATGGCATCGACCGCAGTCTGAATTGTTCCCTGTCCGGTCATTATCACGCAGACGAGATGCGGATCGACCTTCAGACACTCTCGGATCAGTTTGATTCCGTCCATCTCCGGCATCATCAAGTCGGTAAGCAATACATCAAAAGCAAGCACGCGCAACGCGGCGAGCGCTTCTTTACCGCTCGTAAAGCCCGACGTTTCGTATCCCTGTGAAGTCAGCGCCTCTACGATGCTGTTCTTCAACTCGACTTCATCGTCGACGACGAGGACTTTTCCGGCGTTGTTGCTGGTCATGGCAAATTAGCTTCATGCGCCGTTCGCCGCCAAGCCGATTGTGCAACTGATGCGGATGCTTGCGCGTTGACGAGTGGACCGGGCGGAAGCGTTTTGGGCTGAAGCGGTTCCCTAATCCTCCAATCGTATGAGCCCGACTTTGATCGCATAATGCACCAGCCCTGGAGTGTGGTGAATACCCAGACGCTTCATTAACAGCCGCCGATGCGTCTCAACGGTCTTGACACTGATGTTCAGACGCAGGGCGATTTGTTTTGTCGAAATACCCTCAGCCGTTAACTGCAATACTTCGCGCTGGCGTGGAGTCAAAGGTTCGAAGGCTTCATTGGTGGGTCGGACAAAATTCATTAGCGGTTCGGTCGCGGAGAAACTGATATGTGTTTTCCCGTTCGCGACAGTTCTAATCGCCAATTCCAGTTCCGAAGCGGAGGCGTTCATTGTCAGATAACCGGCCGCGCCACAACACAGGGCCTCCCTCAGGCATTCGCCATCGGCGTGCTGTGAGAGGATGATGACGCGCACGTCCGGAGATTCCCTCGAGATGCGCGCAGTCACCTCGAAACCGTTCAGCCTGGACATGGCGTTTTCTATCAGCGCAACAGCAGGCTGATGCTGTCTGATCAGTTCCAGCGCCTCGGCGCCATCATCGGCTTCGGCGACAATCTGTAGGTCTGGCAGTTTCTCGAGTACTGATCGAATTCCGCTACGTATTATGGCGTAATGGCCCGCGACCAAAACGCGAATTTGCTTCATGGTGAATTAATACCTGGCCGCGTGGGAGAATTGACATGGGGATAAACTATTTCGCGAGGGCCGACGCGTATTCGCACCTTGGGACCCTGTCGGGACTCACTCGCTTAATTATTTAAAAACAGAATTTTGAGTCAAATTAAGACTACAAGCTCGGTGGCGAGGCGAATATCGGGTTAACTATGATTCTTTTGTCCTTGTTCTCTTTACATCCATGTCGGTATTCGAGCTACAAACTTCGAACCTTGTCCGACAGTCTGCCAGCCTGTCGAGGTCCGGGCAGCATGCTACATGCGCGGGATCTGCAGGCTGGCAGCTTCCAGCACAAATGATGTGTGATGGCTGAGACGGCAGGTTTGCATGCTCATTCTTACTCGACTAACTTGCTTTGGATGGCATAGTGGATTAGTTCCGCGTTGGTCTTCATTCCCATCTTTTCCAGAATCCGTCCCCGGTAGGTACTGATCGTGCTATCACTAAGCGACAGTGTATTGGCAATCTCACTAAGGGTTTTACCGGAAGCGATCAGACGCAGGACCTCGAACTCACGGTCAGACAGGGCCTCGTGCTTCGTGCGGCCCGTATCGCTCGCGATATTAAAGATGAAGTTTTCGGCGACGGCCGTGCTGATATACCTGCCCCCGCTCATGACTTTGTTGACTGCCTTGACCAACTCCGCCCGCGGACTGTCCTTGGTGATAAAACCTGATGCCCCTGCTTTCAGTGCACGCCGTGCAAACTGTTCTCCCGAGTGCATGGTGAGGATGAGCACGGGAAGCTGAGGACGAATCTGTTTCAATTCTTTCAGGACTTCCAGGCCGCTTCGATCGCCCAGGGAAATATCCAATACCACGATATCCCAATCCTGCTCGCGCACCAGTCTGAGCGCTTCCTGAACAGTGCTGGCCTCGCCGAAAGTTATCGGACCAGGTTGTTTATCAAAGACGCGCTTCACGCCCTCTCTGAGAACTTCATGGTCATCAACTATGAGGATTTTCTTCATTGCTTAGCCCCACATGCGCGCTCGTGGGTGGGTGTCCTGGGATCGCCGTTACTTATTGGAGGCGACGCTGACGGTTACTATTTAGCCCGTGATTGGGATTCGCAGGATAACCGCCGTACCTCCTCCATCCGACCCGGTGATATCAATCTTCCCTCCGATGAGGTGGGTTCGCTCTCGCATTCCGAGGAGGCCCAGCGTGCGTTGGCCCGACTTCTCATCGTCTGTAATTCCACGTCCGTTGTCACTAATCGTCAAAGTAAATTCGCCGGCCTCCTCCTTCAGTTGAATGTTCACGGTGCTCGCTTGCGCGTGACGAAGGATGTTGGTCAACGCTTCCTGAAAGATGCGGAAGACGGCTATTGACTGATCCGAACTCAAATAAATATCCTCCAGAGCGCAATTGCACTGGACGATGATGCCCGTGCGCTCTTGAAACTGTTGTGCCTGCCATTCAATCGCTTCGCCCAGACCCAACTCATCCAAAGCAATTGGCCTGAGTTCCGAGGCAATCCGCCTGACGGCATTAACCGTGGTATCAGTTAGCTCAATCATGTCTTCGATTCGTTTTCGCAGCCCGACAACTTGAGATAGATCGGTGGACTCAGACATGACTTCAAGAACCTCTTCCAGGTCCCATCTCAAACTCGACAGTGCTGCTCCGAGCTCATCATGAAGCTCACGCGCAATGCGTATGCCTTCCTCTTCTCTGGCGGATTGAAGGCTGGCGGAAAGAGAGCGCAACTGTTCGGTTGTAGCTTTGAGTTTCTCCTCAGCGCGCTTGATCTCCGTCACATCCTGTAGAGTTCCGAACACCCGGCGCTGCCCTCCCGATTCATCACGAATGGCGTCGCCATGGCTGTGGACAAGCCTGACCTCACCGTCAGGCCGAACCACGCGATATTCCACGTCATAATGTTCGCCAAGCTCCAACCTGGCCATCGCCTCGGCCTGCCGCGGACGATCCTCCGCGTGGATAAATTCCTGGAAATTTTCGATCGAGTTCTGCGGTTGCAGGCCAAAGATTCTGAAGGTTTCCGCCGACCAGATGACCTTGCCGGTGTCGAGATTGCTCTCCCAGTAGCCGATGTGCGCGACCTGCTGCGCTTCGGCCAGCCTACGCTCGCTTTCCCCGAGGGCATATTCCGCATCCTTACTCTCTGTAATGTCTCGCGCAATTGACAGAACATTGATTACCGAACCAGCGAGATCAAGTTCAGGAAACAAGCGAACATTGTAATCCCTGCGGCCCGCAGGCATTGGCAAGTTGATTTCAAACTCATAGGATTTACCCGTTTCGAAGACGGCCGCGAACCGTTGGCGGATCTGCGCCAGTTCCTCCTCTTTGATGTCGAGCCGGGTCTCGCGGATGATCGAGAACATGGGCTTGCCGATCATCGCTTCCGCCGACAGATCGTATGCCTTAGCCAACGCGGGATTGACGTAAGTGCGCCGGAATTCTCTATCGTATCTGGCAATGTGATCGGGCGCGTTTTCGACGATGGCCCGAAACTCCTGCTCCTTAGCATAGAGCAAGGCTTCGGCCCGCTTGCGCTCCTCAATATCGATCGCCACTCCGTACCGCTCAAGGAGATTTCCTAACTCGTCGAGAAGCGGTGCGATGCGAACCAGGAACCAGCGATACTCGCCGTCAGACCGCCGCAAGCGCATTTCATCTTCGTAAGCTTCACAGCTGGCCTTTACCACGAGCCAGTTTTCCATGGCCCTGGGAAGATCTTCGGGATGGACTGTGCGCGTCGGCTCTTCAATTGCCTCTTCCAAAGTAAGGCCCGTATAGTCCAGCCAACGCTGATTGACGAAATCAAGGGTGCCGTCAGGCCGAGTGGTCCAGGTCATCGTGGGAATGGTGTCGATGATAAGTCGAACGCGATCTTCGCTTAAGCGCAATGCATCCTCCGCACGCTTGCGCTCGGTGATGTCCTGGGCAATCGCAACTTTCGTCCCGTCGGATAGGCGGACGACAGCACAGGCCGCATCAATCACGCGCCTGTCCCTTACCCTAATTTTGAGATCGATCCATTCACCAGTTGCCGCGGCAACAAAGTCCAAAACCTCCTGTCGATACCGCGGGTCAGGATACGCTTCAGCAAATATGTCCACGTTTTGTTCCCGTAACTCTTTCAGCGTCCATCCTATTGTGCGCTCCCATTCCGGATTGACCAGCTTGACGCCGTCGTCGCCAACGAAGCCAACCATCACCGGAATATTGTCGAAGATCTTCTCCAGGATCTCCTTCTCCTTTTTTAGTTCGTCTTCAGCGACCTTGCGCTTGGTAATGTCTCGCGAAATTCCCAGAACGTTGACGACCGACCCGCTGAGATCAAGTTCAGGAAACAAACGAACGCTGAAGTAACTGAGGCCCGTAGGCATTGTCCACTTCAATTCATAGTCGCAGAATTTTCCGGTGCTGAAGACGGTGGCGATTCGTTCGCGGATTTGCGCTTCTTCGTCTTCTTTAACATCCAGCCCAGCCTCGCGGATGCCCATGCCCAGGGGCTTGCCGATCAAAGTGTCCGCCGGCTTGCCGTGGAACTTCGCAACCGCAGGATTGACGTAGATCCGGCGAAACTTTCTGTCGTATCTGATGATCTGATCGGGTGCGTTCTCGACGATGGCCCGAAACTCCTGCTCCTTAGCGTGCAGCAAAGCCTCGGCCCGCTTGCGCTCGGCGATGCTCGCGTGCAACGACTCGTTAGTTCGCTTGAGGGCCTGAACTGTTTCGTCCAGGACATCGCGCGCGCGCCTGAGCGACTCTGTTTTGCTCCTTTGCGCGGTGCTCAGTGACCCGACAAGAAAGGCTGACAATGTAAAAACACCAAGACGCGGTATCTCCTTGATATCCACGGCCCACGAATAGATCGGAGCAGCGAAGTAGTACTTGATAGCCAGCAGGGAGAGCGCAATTGTGAGCAAGCCAGGCCCAATTCCAGCAAACCAGCCACTCAAGATAACGGCGCAAAGAAACAGCGCCACAATGGGCGTAGCTTGCTGGCCGAGCTCCATCCGCAGCCACAGTGTGATGAGCAGCGCTACGGACACCGACACAACAGCGACTGCGTACCTCAAAATTGCCGGCGGCTCGCGCCTGAAGTGTGAGCCCCAGGGCACGTCGCCCACGGTGCCGATGCCGGTCTTCCGTAACTCTGTTTCCATGACGCACACCTCCAATCGTTCGGAGCGGCCTTCCACGAAAGTGGATCGAGGTTCAAAGAATTTAGCCGACGTGCGTGTGCTCTGTTTAGCCCCGGGGCAATCATGACACGCTTAACAAAGCTGCTGCGGGACGATGGGAGGCGAATGGCTATACGGTAAAACGGTATTGTCTTCTTGTCGAGGCTTTACAGGGACAACTTAGGGACAACTTGCAAATCGCGGGTGTTAAAGGACGACCTTCGCACATTTTTCGATCTAAAGTGTGTGCGAAAGTTTGTGCGAAGCAAAACGGGCGACGCCAAAATCATCAGCATTGCCCGTAATTTATTGAAAGAGTTGGTACCCGCGGCAGGGGTCGAACCTGCGACCTTTCGCTCCGGAGGCGAACGCTCTAATCCACTGAGCTACGCGGGCCTGAATAAAATAGCGGGTTTCAAAGAGAAGGATCAGGAACGTCCCCTTTTCTGTCCCCTTTTTTGTACCCCTTTTTTGTACCCCTTTTTTGTACCTCTCGTCAATATGGGCGGCTTTCGGTAGTGGGGTAAATCTGTGTTGGTCTTTGAAAGGTTTGTTTGGGCCTCGAAGTCTTTTTAGAGGTTCATTGCTTCAGATGAAGTGGATGTGATCGGAACTCGCCGCAAGAACGACAGCGGTCAATCGGCCTCGGTCCAGGCTCGTCGAATAACTGGTCGAAGTCAGCATATACAAGCTGTTCAAACACATGCGGAATACTGTGATCGATCATGAACTGGATAGAGTGCACCTGCATAATTAGCTCGCAATCATGCTGCTCACCAGTAAGGCTTCTGAGTTCGATGCGCCGGTCTGCCGGGGCTTGCCCTATTTCATCGGTCAACGCTTTTTCTAGCGTGCGATAAATCCAATCCGCGTCCCTCCAGACCATCATTGCCATGAGCGTAATCCTATCATTTCCAAGCCCAAGCGGATCGTCAATGCGGTCCTTCTTGTTTCGCCGCGCTTCATGCGCGTTCACACCAAAGCACCCAACCGAAGCGAAACATAGGAATCCACAACTGGTGCCAATGACGGCATGGAAATCGGTTCAGCGAACTCAGGTTGCAGAGTAGAGAATAAGACCTAAATACCTCTGTTCCTCGTAACCGCTTGCCTGGTCGTGTGGAACTCTCCGAAATAATAACTGAGACTAGCAGTCGCAAGACGTTCCCCACAATGTGCAATATTAGGCCAGCATGCTGCCGAGCGATCTGCACCCATCAGACTCTGAGGAGATTCTTAAGGCACTTGGTCAGCTTGTCCTAGAGGGTGGTAGCTGTGGCTGATTGATTTCCTATCGTTTTGATGCCGCACCTAAAGACCGCCAGTGTTGTACCAATGAAGTTGAGAACCGAGAGGTCCTTGCGGCGGTGCGACGAATTGTTCGATGCTGCCTCGCGCTTTCAGACCTTCGGTGGCGGTAATAAGAGTTTCGATGATGGAATGCGCGATTTCATTATCGGTTAGTGATTTTGGGAGAGGGTGAAGATCCGCGTAATGTGCGCCATCGCAGTTTGAAACACGCAACGTGCACTTGAGTTCGTCAGCCTGTTCGCAAACATAAACGTAGGCCGCGCAGTGGTTGTCATCGAAACTATAACTGAAGGCGCAAAAGTTATTTTGAATGCCGGAATGCCAAGCGATGCGAGGTTGGCCTTGAAATTCGTAAGGTTGAAGTTTCGGCGCTTCCACTTCAAGTTGAGGCTTCCCGCCGTACCGGGTTGCATTTTCGTAGGCGGCAGCATCCTCAAGGACTGTTCTGATGCGTTGAATGTTGGTCATCGCGGCGAATCATAGCAGGGGACCAGATCTAGCGCGAGGATTATTCGATGGTGGAACGTCAACTGCAAATCTTCATTTTCCTCCTTGTTCAACCCTTTCCAAATACTTGGCGATGTGTTCCTCAGAGAAGCGCAACGTTCGACGGGCGCGATAACAGGCCAAGCGCTTGCGTCGAATCTCACGCATCACTGTAGAGCGGGAGATGCCACCACAAAGCTGCCTGACATGCTCAACGGTGTACTTCGCTCGCTTGCGCTCCAGCGTCGGGCTAGTCTCCAATTGCTTCGATACCTTCTCTTCCATACTTCTCTCGCGTGCGAATATCCCGAGTCTCTTTCAACGCTTGCCCCTTCATAACCTCGTTTGTGACTCTTCGACAGCAACGTCAGTGCCACGGATCTGGCTCAGAGCGAACTATCGAAGTCAGGGATGGCATCTGTCTTGCACATCGGTGCGCTGTTCGAATGTATGGATATACTTGAAGGAATCAAGAAGAGAAGGCAGCCGTAAACTGCAACCTTTGCGGAGAACCTAAGAGTGCTTCTGCAAATTCATAGCGGCGAACAACGCGCAACTGGTTTCGTTTCCGACTTCCCGTCTGAATCGAATCGGTTCAAATACGAACCAGTGATTCAAATACGAACCAAATGGTTCAAATACGAACCATTGTAAGTGATGTGAGTTTGTGGATTTGGTAAGAAATGGCATCTACTCAAGAAAGTTCAATTGACTCTAACCGGATGCCGGTATCGCGAATTGTCGCCGTTCGAGTATCACGCGCTGCTAGACATATTGAAAGCACCGATCCTCGACTAGAGGAGCTGGACGAAAAGCTGATTGGCGAGTCCACAGTCATGCGGGCTCTCAAGAAATCCATTCTCACTGCAGCGAGTTGTGGCTCGACCGTACTAATTACCGGGGAATCCGGGACGGGCAAAGAGTTGATCGCTCGCTCAATCCACGATCTCAGTCCACGTCGAGGCGAACCGTTCGTCGCTATCAACTGCGGCGCTCTAACGGAATCACTCCTCGAGTCTGAACTGTTTGGCCATGTCAAAGGAGCGTTCACGGGCGCGACTGCTTACAAGAAAGGAATGTTTGAGTCAGCGTGTGCCGGAACGATCTTTTTGGATGAATTCGCAGAAATGTCATCGGCCATGCAAGTGAGACTATTGCGCGTTCTCCAGGAACGCAGAATTCGCCCCGTAGGCTTGGCAGACTCAAAAGAAATCGAATTAAACGCGCGAGTGGTAGTGGCCACAAATCGTGACTTAAGGCGCGACGTTTCAGAGGGGAAGTTCCGGGCGGATCTGTATTACCGCGTCAATGTGCTTCCGATCCGATCGCCAGCTTTGCGAGATAGGATTGACGACTTGCCGATTCTCGTCAATATCCTACTCAGGAAACTGTCAGATGAAACGAAGCTAAAAGGCCCACTCAGGTTTAATTCAGAGGCGCTGAAACTATTAAGCAATCACCGTTGGCCAGGAAACGTCCGGGAACTCGAAAACGTTATCGAAAGACTGGCCCTCACGGTCGGAGAGAAGGGAGTTATATCCGGTGCAGACGTGCGCTTTGACCTCGAATTCAATGGCCTTACCGACGCCCCACGTTGTCAAAAAGTAGAACCCGCAGTTTCGGACGAGCTTAAAGAGGTCCTCATTTCGAGACGACTCAAACGTCTCAACGTGAAGATCGCGCCTGTGGACCAATATGAACGTCAAGAGCTAGAAATATATCTTCAGCAAGTTCAAGCGGTCGGAGGCAATCTCGCTGAGGCCGCGCGACAATTAAAGATCAACCGAACTACACTCCACATGCGAATCCAAAAACTTTGCAGAAAAGTGATTAAAGACCGGAATTAAGGACGACGTGAATGGTTTGAAGTCGAGTAGTCAAAACTTGGATGCTCTTAGGGAACGGATCTTAAGATCCTTGGATAGAGTTTCTCCAAGTCGGTATTTACTCTTTCTGGGTCATCGCGCCGCCGTCTTATCCTCAATTTCCTCAATTTCTGAGCGACTTCTGTTAATCTAGGCACGTTCTCGATCCTTTCGGCGAGCCAGCCCCGAACTCGACAATGGCGGATACCCAAGATTTTCTACCGTTCGGCCCATTGGTCAATCGCGATCTTTTTTCGAATCATTGGCTGAAGACGCGGCTGCCCATGGAACCAGATTGGGCTCAACACAAAGAAGAGGCTGGGCGCATTCTCGGGCGCCTCGACGACCTGTGGAGGGTGCAACGCGATAGAGTAGGTCAATATGGGGATGAACAAGGACTCGAAGAGGCATTCATTCAACCTGTTCTAAGAGCTCTCGGATGGAAAATAAAGTATCAGCCGCATCTCAAAGGGCGTGATCCCGACTATGCGCTGTTTGTAGATGAAACTTCGCTGGAAACTGCACTTCAAGAGTCCCGCACCGCGCCAGAGTTTTGGAACTTTGCGACTGTGGTCGCCGACGCAAAGGCTTGGCACATACGCTTAGATCGACCCACCAAGAATCAATCAAAACGCGAATATCCACCTGAGCAAATGGAGTGGTATCTCAATAGTAGCAACTTATCCTATGGCATTCTCACGAATGGAAGACGATGGAGATTGATTCCACGAGAACTCAAGCTACAGCAGAGAAGGTTCGAAACATATCTTGAATTTGATTTGGAAAGTCTTCTTAACTCCTGGACTGATTCGCCGAACCTAACAGACCAGTCACATCTGATTGATGAGTTTCTGTATTTCTATTTGTTCTTTAGTCCCGCTGCCTATGTCGGGACCGATGCGAGACGCCCACTTATCGTTCGCGCTATCGAAGGCAGCACGGAATATCGAATTGGCGTTGGCGACAGATTAAAAGAGAATGCGTTTGAAGCACTTCGTCTTTGCATCGAGGGATTTCTTGCTTGGTCATCAAACGGACTTGATCCGGTTCGGGACCTTCAGACTGTACGGGAACAGAGTTTCATATTGTTGTACCGGCTTCTCTTCATAATGTACGCAGAAGACCGTCAATTACTTCCATATAAGGTTAACCGTACCTATACAAATAATCGTTCCCTCGGACGTCTACGGGACGATGTTGCGTCCCGTCTCGATAACGTCAGGATGAAGCGAGAAACTGAGTATTCTTTGAGCGAGAACGGGATATGGGCCTATTTGATGGAACTCTTCGATCTAGTGGACCGAGGACATAGAACCTATGGGGTTCCCGCTTACAACGGCGGCTTGTTTGATAGTGGAGCACACCCTTTCCTGTCCAAGAATGTAATGTCTGATCGGTATTTGGCACAGATCGTCGATGAAATTGGACGGGCTTTTGATCCTGATTATTCGCATCTGGGACGCTCGCGGGTTGATTATCATGATTTGTCGATTCAGCATCTAGGTTCAATCTACGAGGGTCTCCTCGAACTTCAGCCGCACCATGCGGCAGAGACTATGGTTGTGATCAACCGGCGGGTGCAGGGCCGCACGGAAGAAAAAGTACAACCCTTGAACAAAGCGCTCGAGTTAGGCTTTAGCTTAACGGCCATAAGATATCCTCCAGGCTCGGTCTACCTTCTGACGGACAAAGGTGAACGCCGCGCCACTGGCAGCTACTACACACCGGATCATATCGTTGATTACATCGTCGAGAATACGTTAGGCCCTCTTTGTAACTCCGTATCGGAACAGTTAACTGACGAGATACTCGCGACGGAAAAATCATTTGCGACCGCGACCGGGGATCTTGATCAGTTGGCGGGTCAACTAGCGCAGCTTACTTCTGATTTTGACGACCGAATCCTTAGATTGCGCGTGCTCGATCCGGCAATGGGTTCGGGTCACTTCTTGCTCCGTGCTTGCCAGTACTTAGCCGAGGAGATTGCAACGAATCCTTACACGCAAGATGATGACGGTGATCAGCTTCAAGGTGATGAATCTTCTCTCACATTTTGGAAGCGCAAAGTTGTGGAGCATTGCCTCTATGGGGTTGATATGAACCCGTTAGCCGTAGAACTAGCTAAGCTGGCTCTTTGGCTAGAAACCGTCGCAGCCGATCGTCCGCTGACTTTCCTCGATCACCATTTGCGTTGCGGCAATAGCTTGATCGGTGCGAAAGTCGCTAACCTTGGCCTTCTACACAATGAATTTGGGATGGTCAGCCGGGAGTTCATCACTCAACTTGAAGATCAACTTCATGCCTTGCTGAACCCTCTAGTTGCTATTCGAGATGCATCCTCAGACACCACCGAACAGGTAAAAGAGAAGCAAAGACTTCTGGAAGGCTTCGAAACGGCGCGCGAACCATTTCGGGCGCTTGCCGATCTTTGGACTGTAAATCTAGTAGATTCAAATAGTGAATTAACTTCGGAACAGTACCAAGAGGCCGTTAAATTAGTCAGCAAAGCGAAAGAGTTTCGCAAAATCGAGAAGGAAACCTGGTTCAAAAACACTAGGGCAATAGCTTCAAGACCGGACGTTGAGTGCTTTCATTGGGAACTTGAATTCCCGGAAGTCTTCTTCGCCGAAGTGGGGCGGCGCGGCACCCCAGGCTTCGAAGCGATCATCGGCAACCCTCCCTACGATGTCTTGTCTGAGAGAGAAACCGGCAGAGATCTTTCTGCGCTTCGCGCCTTTGTAGAGAACGATGCTGTTTATGAACCGACCAGACGCGGGAAGAACAATCTTTACAAGCTGTTCATTTGTCGTGCGATTGATGTCCTCGCAGACGGTGGGCGGTTAGGCTTCATTACCCCAATGGCCGTCTTAGGAGACGACCAAGCCGCCGATATTCGTCGGCGCATTGTTGAAGTTGGAGCGTTCACTGGAATCGAAGCATTTCCCCAGAAGGACAATCCGGCAAATCGAATCTTTCCAGAAGCAAAACTGTCCACTACCGTTTTTACGGTCCAGAAAGATAATTCGCAGGGAATCAATTCGCGACCCTTCACCGCGCGCGTACACCCCGGAAGAGTAATTAATTCAGCATCACCAAGCCTGCAACTAACAACACAGAGCATACCGTTGTACGATCCAGAGAACTTCACGATTGTTAGTTGCTCTCAAGACGATTGGGATTTGGCTACACGGATCATGCGCACGGGGCGAATGACGAGGCTTAGGGAGTTTGTCGAGTTCTCTCAAGGTGAGGTTAACGAGACGAATGAACGCGCTAAGGGCAATCTCACAGACGACACATCTGCCGGCAAGCTCGTAACAAGAGGTGCTTCCATCTGTTTGTACGTCACGAGACAGGCCTCCCAGGGAAATGACCTGCTATTGAATGTTGACAAATTCCTGGCTGGCAAGGGCTCCGAAACGAAAGCGTTTCATCATCGCTTTTCCCGTGTGGGCGTGCAGGAAAGTAGCCCTCAAAACAACTTTCGCCGGATTATCGCTTCCTACATACCACGCGGAGAGTTCTGCAATCACAAAGTCAATTATGTACCAGAGCCAAAATCGCGAATCTCGATCTATTTCCTGCTCGCTCTACTAAACTCCAAAATGGTCGATTGGTACTTCCGACTTGGAAGCACTAACGCCGCTGTGAGTCATTATCAACTCTACAATTTGCCTTGTCCTAGATTTGCCTCAACGCTTGTAAGCGCGGAGCGCTCGCTTGAAGACGATGCGATGGATGCTCTCAGTCGAGGTGATTTGAGCCGTGTTTTCAAGGTAGTCGAACCGATGTTGGCGAAGCATCCATACAGCATTGTTATTCAAAACGTGATTAGCGAAGCGTCAAAGATGATCATTGAGGTTGAGGTCGAGCGGGGTGATATCCCACGATCTGCGCGGTCTACTCTTGACCCAAAAGCACAGCCCTATCAGGACCTCATTGACCGACTGTTTTATGTGATGGCTGGATTATCGGAAGCCGAGTCGTCAGCAATTGAAGACCGCCTCACGCGGATGCTCTAAAAGCACCTATTCTTTCTCAGTCATGCAAATCCAGAGAACAATGAGTTCAGACTTTGGCTGCGCTGCAGCTTGCAAAGGAGGGCTACAAGGCCTGTCGCAATTCAACGTGACCTTATCCCCTCCCGCAGGAGTAGCGGCAATTGCAATTAACCTCAACACGCGCCGTAACTGCTCGGACAATGATTGTGCTCTCGCGCGCCCGAAGTGTTATTACAGGATGCCGCTGGTAATCAGTGTGCTTCTAAGCCCCTTCGTTATCCTCGGCTTGGGGCTGCGGGGGACTTGCCTGAGTTACGCCAAGCCGAAAGCCGCCAACCTCACGATCTGCAAGACATCTCATTTCTTCTGCGACTTCAATTAACTGCGGCGTTGAAAATTTAGGCATCGGCGCAGCGGGTCCGCCGTTCGCGAGATTACAGAAGTATTGGGCTAAAGACCTGAGTTCGGTGCTTGAATTTAACATTGCTTGCAGTGAGAATCGCAAACAGTCACCGATCTCGGCTCCTCCATGTCGTGATCGGATCGCTCCCCAACCAACGTATTGTGGAGTGAGTGGTAGCGGCTCACCGTTTGCGAGCGCACGAAGTTGGGAGACGAGCATCTCTATCGCTGCTGGAAGCGGGGACGGCATATCCGTCGTTGGACAACCGGTGGTCAAGGCTCGAAGGTATTGACCGGCAGTCGCTCTCTCCGGAGCGGCAGCCTCAAATCTAGCAATGAACGCCTCCAACTCCGGTGGTATCACTTCAACTTGTCCTCTGAGTTTGGCAAGGTGGTGCGCTAACGCGAAAAGATCGATCCGGGTGCATGGGTCGCCGATGCCGATGCTCATCAACTCTATAATCCGAGGCGACTGCACCTTTGCAAGGGATGCGGCCTGACGAATCCTTATTAACTGCTGCTCAATGCTGCGAGAAAGACCGCTCGGAATGATAGGAGTCTTACTCGCATCCGCAACGTCCCAAAGAAAAGTAGCCACCAACAACCAAGGTTGACCGCTCACCTCCAACAAGCTAAGCATCGTCTCGTCATGTTGGCTCAGCGCTCCGCCGAGAAATCGAACTTGGAGGCACTCATTAGCCAAGTGTTGCAACGGACCGCTCGGTACTTTCCCAGTCGCCCAGTCTAAGGCTTGGCGCAAGAATCTGCGCCATTCTGGTTGCAGACCTTTCGGGACGACTACCGCATCACCGGCTGCGAGTTCACGAATGAATTTTGCGGCCAGCGAACCTCGACGACCAAATTTCTCAAGATCGTCTAAAACCTCAAGCGTGTCGTTGTCCAGTTCATTGCCTCTAAAGCGGGCATTGAGCGCCTTAATTACGATTTCGCTAAGCTTGAAGTACTTAGCCGAACCTTTGGATGCGAGCGAAAGCTCCTTCAGGTAGCGTCGGAGTCCAGATGGCAAGTCGGCGGGAACTTGCGGATCATCACCCTGGGCGATTGCATCCAGGAATCCAGCCACTGATGGCCCGATAGAACCAACTTGCTGGAGATCATATAGTTCTGATTTTTGCTCCTCAGTTAAATGCGAGTCTCCAGTTCGCGCCTCAACGGCAGCCGCCGCAAGTTCGGTTAGGTGAAGTGGTTGCATTCCCTCTCGTCGAATAATCGGACCACGAGAGAATTCAACAAACTTGGTCGCGTTTTCATAGTAGCGGCGATGAGCTGGCGACTTATTGAGCGCTTGCAAGAGTTCCTGAGGATCGCCGCCGTGTCGAGAGAGAAATCTCCGAGGCCAATCTAGCGCCAACCCTGACAAAAGATGCTTCTTGTTTGGCTTAGTCGGTGCCTCGTAAGGAAGGATGAGATTAGGATCGTATTCTCGAGTAATGTCCGACGCTAGCATGGATAATCCGAGCGATACACCAAGCCAATTCTGAGCCTGTTCCAACCGCGCGGCTTCAACGATTGGCTCGCCGATAAAAGTACCGCTTCGCGAGTGTAAAACCGCCATCCCGCTGGCGAGCGCACCTCTAAGGGGTAGGCCAAGCTTCAACGCATCACCGATCAAGTCTGCACAGCGGGCGATAAATGGCGCAATGAAGTGCTGGATTAGTGGGACCCAAAGGATGATTGTGTCACTGAAGTGAGTGTGCCGCACCGGTAATGCGAAAAGCGTGCCTGCGACTTCTTTGTCGTTTAGTCGAATGGCACCGAAGGTTCGCATAGCATCTTTCGTTACAGCATCGGCAATTAGCTTGTCGTAGAGCGCGGTGAGATCCTTGAGACCTATTGATTCGAGCAGCGCAGAAAACCCAAGAACGTCAAACACACCCAGAATGTACCTCCGGCGTTCGCGCACGTCGGGTTCTTCGGTAGTTACCGGGCTGTCTTCCTCGCTCTCGCCTTCTCTCTCTCTTGAGAGATCCGGTGTGACAAGTCCGATGGCATCACATCGAACTTCTGTTGTGTCAAAAGGTATGGTTCGGATGGCCTTAGCTGTACGGGAGTGGATATAGTCCTGGTTACTATTCGCGATGGCATTCTCTGCGGATTGAAGTGGATCGATCAGAATCTTGAAGGGGAAGTCCGAGGAGGCTTGGCAAGCATCCCAGGCTTTCTTGCAAAGCGCGATATATTCCTCGGCCGTCAGGCCGCGGCGAGTGTGCAATCCCTGGTTAATTAGTTCAAGGACGGACCGTTCGAAGACACCGTCGTTTGAAATTCTTTGCGCCTTATTATCATCGACCATACTCGGCGCGGTCCTTTCAGTATCCGCCGCGTAGACGCTGGAACCAGACATTAGAGTCGGGCGCCTTCATCCATTTGGAGCTAGCTTCGTCCGCTCGCGGTCAACTTCCGGTTTCCTCTAAAGCTTGGGGGGCCAGTCTGTGCCTCTCCTTCGCAAGGTGATGAGTAACTCCCTCATTTGCTCAAGGCTATAGTCCGCTGTAGCGCGCCAAGCCCGATAGGCAGGCTGACTGTGTTCTTCGAGAACCGTGAAGGCGCGCTCTAAACGTTCATCCTTTAGATATTCAATCAGCTTGAAAGTGTAGTACTGCGCAATGGATTCGTGGGCAATGCTAAGGCTAAGCTCTGGCTGTCTAGGAGCCGGCATGCTGAAGTCGATCCACGAAAAGCCATCGCGATCCTTTCCCAAGTGCGAGAACGCATGGACGGTTTCGTGCATGTAAACGATTGTACTCAAGGCCTGGCATTCCACATTGAGGTCTTGCGCGGCGAGTTCGATCATTGTGTCGTAGAGAACGACTCGTGATCTATCTGGGAAGTATGCACCAAGAAGATTGTCGACGACATAGTTGTTGTGTTCACTAGACACATACGGTCTAAGTTGCCCCTCTCTCAATACGGAATCAGCCATCCTCTGAGCCTCTTCCCACCAGACCTCTTGCTCGAAATCCTCCGACGCCGATCTATTTGTCGCAATTCTTCTTACTAACTCCGGTGGAGTATCCTTGCTAAGGTCATAGCCAAGTTCACGATCGGCCCATACCCTCATAAGGAAATTTGGATCGTATGCCTCTTCCCGGTGGTGCGACCTGTAGGCATCCGACGAGGCAAGAAATGCTTCCCTAAAATCGTGATCGGGGTCATAACGGAGGCCCATCATGTTGTTGAGCAAGAACTCCTGCCCGACATCTGGCATCAAATCCATCATGCGTCGCTTAGCGCCACCTTCGAGATACTTTATTCTCGTTTCACTCGAATATCTCCACCACAGTGGCAGGAAGAGACCTTCTCTAAGACTTTGGAAATCTTCGCCACGGGAGCCCAGGCCCCGCATCTCCTCAGGCCAATGGCTAATCTCCCACAGAACCTCGATCTGACTTTGTGGATCTATGACCGAACCAAGAGCATCGAGGAGTTCCTGTGCCTTTGCTGGATTAAACTCGCCAGAAAAGCTGTGAAGCGTCAGATGGGTACGGTGTACGTATTCGGTCAAGAGCCTTTTCACTACGGTTCGCCAGTATCCTTGGCTTTGACCGAGTTCTACGAGGTCATGGTAATTTGCGTTGGGCTTGGCTTCATTAAGGATTCTTTGAAACCGTCCCTCATCCACATGCCTTACTACTTCCTCATCCCAACTCTTGTACCATCGGCGCTGCAGGCCGCTTTGGGAGTCATCTTCTCGCACGAATGTAGGCGCAAGCACGGTCTTCTCAATTTTGTCTCGCGCGCCCTCAAGGTGCTCGCAAGCCTCGTAAAGATCCGACAGAGAGTTTCGGCGATGGGCCGACATAATGTGGTTGAACAAGGATAGAAATGTGTTCCACAGATCGACGCCGTGTTGCGTCCATTCCGGGTTAAGTAGCCAACCGAAGAGCGCCTCCAGCTCACCACGCCAAGATTGTGAAACGATATTCTCCCAGCTAGTTGTCACCCACTTATGCACACCTAGGTGCAGCGCATGAGGTTTCAAACTCGCCAGTCGAGTCTTAGCTTCCCACTTGTTCCCTTTGCAGGCTCCTTTGAACAGTGACTGCAACGCTCTGCTTGTTTCCTCATTTAGCAGGGCAGTCAAATGTGGTGCTAAGCAGATTTGATCTTCCCGATCCATCAATGCTAGGAGTTCAAAAAGAAAAGACTCCTTCTGAGTGTTGTTCGGCAATGCTCGTATTTGCTCGTCGACTAATTCGAATACCTCTTCTATCTTCTGCGCTTCGGCCCAACGCTCAAGAAGGTCCTCGTAATTTATTTTCGACTCCTGGGTTGGCGGCGGTGTCTGCGGTGTCCCGCGCTTCGACTCGGTGAGAGCCAGGAGTTGGTGGAAGAAAGGGAGCAATTCATCGTGGTCCGAATAAGGGATGATTTCTACTCCCATCTTGCGCCATTCATCTCTCGCCGCTTCGTCTGGTCGATACATTAACGAATAGACGGTAGGAGTACTTTCACCAAGAGCTTCACGAAGATCCGCGAGGATTCCATTGAAATCAGGATCTCTCAAAGAGAATCCGACCGTTAACACTGGGTGCATCACAAACAGACTGTGCAGAATCGTCTTGTACTTGGGATTAGCCCGAAGTAAGGAATAACTCTCTTCGGTCAGAACTAAGTTTTCTGCCGGGTTTCCAGTGGTGCGGATACAACCATGTATCTTCGCAAAGAAACCGGCTCGCCTGAAGGAGTCAATATCACCTAAGAATTGCGGATAGACCAGAGGTTGTAATCGGTTACTTTGATGTTCGAACATCATGTCGAAGTTCGTCGTAATTATGCCGCGAAACGCGGTCTTGAGGATGACTTCATGCAAGGTTGACGAACACAAGTCCGGGCGATCAAGTTCGGCCTTAAGGAATGCAACGAATTGATCGGGACGGGTTTGTTGTTTGAAGGTTTGAGCTACCTCAAGATAGCGCCCTTCTTTTAGTGAGTCTTCAAGTTTTGACAAGGTCGCAGAATCGCCATTTTCTGAGTCGCGAAGGTCGTCGATCATGTGTTGCACTAAAGTGTGCCAAGTAGGAAGACCCGCTCCACTTTGTCTAACGCCAGACGCTGATAGTCCCGCTCCCACGAAGAGCACGCACGCTGACGGATCATTTTGAATCGCCCGCTGTAATTGTTTTGTTAGGTGAAGAGGCATAGAAGCGTGCTTAGTATGCTATTGCAAAATACGCGCGGTAGAACTACCGAACTGGATAAATCAGGAGTGGTAGTCTTCACAGCTCGGATTCCGTAGTCATTACGTCCCCGTCAATTCATCGCTTGGCATCTCCAGAGTACTTGAGTTATGCAAAATTATACATTATGCGACCCGGCAAATTGATTTCGGGCAGCCAGCGCTCGCATGAACTAATGCCTTGAGGAAAGCAGGCATGTCCTAAATCTTCAGGTGCGCAGCGCCTTGTTTCATTCTCCGGCTCTCAGTCTGAGGTAAGCAATGTTGTCAGTAGTGGAAATCGAGTTCGTTGGCGAATCGACAAAAGTCGGCTAGCGGTCGGATTCAGGGTAGAATGACCAATTAGAAAATGCTTACAGATCCACACAGTTTGTTCGACGACTTTGAATACAGCGGATTTTGGTGGCTTCCCTCCAGCGCCGAAAATAGGGTTCCGGGCACGCTCAGGTACAAGGTTGGCGACCGAATGACGCTGGAGCTATTAGGTTCACTTCAAGGGGACTCCGAGGCCTCTGAAGGTGATTTTGATAGCGACATTATTTTGGGGATCGCCGAAGGTAATCGAATCTGTACGCTGCAAAAGATCATCCGCACTAGCTCTAAGTCCATCGGCAGAAACGACGTTCATCGCTCGTCGTTCATAGTGCACCGTCTATTCGAAGGTAAGCATTTTGCCTCTGTGGAAGACATACGTCTTGCATCACTTTCAATTAGCTATACATCCTTGGAAGAATGGATCACCGATTGTCCCTACGATAAGAGCCACGAAACTGATGAATCGTCTGGCACACTGAAGTTCATCGCCTCCCATCTCGTTCCTTATCCTGTGTTTGAATCTAGAGTTGCTTCGCTGAACTCAACGATTCGTGGAAACCTCACGTTTGAGCATAGCCTCGGGATACGGGAGTTGGAATGGAAGAGTACCGGTTACATTGACATTGTTCCAGACGAACCTGCCAGCTTTGAATGGCTCTGGCAAGTCCAAGGTGACATCAGGAATCTGTTTACACTTCTCATGAACGAGCCGGCCTATCTAAAGAGGATTGAGGGTTACGGTGATGAAGTTGAGGTGACGCCGGGTCGATTTGCCAAGGAACGAATTTACATTTACGTCATGCAATCGTCGGACGCTAGCGGAAAGGAAATTCATCCTGCCGATATGCTGCTGATTTTCCCAACCATAAAAGAGCATATCTCGGCGATCCTCGACAATTGGTTCTCTAAGGCCGATCCTTTACGTGCTGTTTACACGTTATTCTTCGGATCCATGTACTTCAGCACAATGTACCCTCGGTTCCACTTCCTGAATCTGATCCAAGCGATAGAAAGCTTCCATCGCGATATGCGCAAGGGTGAGTACCTAAGCCAGGAAGCATTCGAACAAATCCGAGCGACCCTCACAAAGACGATCCCAAAGGAAATAGCCAACGACTTCAGAGAGAGTCTTAAGAGCAAGATTCGTTACGGGTATGAGTACTCCTTACGAACAAGACTTCGGCGTCTGTTCGACGAGCTTGAGGTTCAAACGGTTCAACTGATGACGCAGAATGTGAACGACCTCAGAAACAGAATCGTAGACACGCGCAATTACTTCACACACTACACAGCGGAACTCAAGAAGGTCGCATTTGATGGAGAGAACCTTGATTACGCGAATTTCAAATTGCGAGTACTATTAATAATACTTTTGCTCAAGGAAGTTGGCTTGAGCGAGGCTGTCATTAGAGACGCGATCTGCGGCAACAACGAACTTGCTTATGGCTTGTCAGAAGGGACAAGGAGTAAAAGCTTTTCTTTATCAACACGACAAGAAAACCCTTAGCAATGGCTCGCCAACCTAATGAGCGTCTTTACAGATTCCTGAGGGAACAATCATGGATCCAAATATGAATGAAGCCACACCTGTGATCGATCTCTTCTTTATGTCAATTCAAGGTTGTAAAGCGAGGACGGCGCGGGTCGGGGAACATGGCGATCATCACTTCCGAACACCAAATAACTGCGTGTTACGCTGCGTCCATAGAGAAAGCCGGTAAAGTCGGACTCAGACGTGCCCGCGAAAGCAGTGGCCGCCCAAAGATGGATGGAGTCACAGCGTGGCCGCTGCACAATTCGATTTGTCAGGTAAGTTCATTGATGAATCCAGTGTTAGATTGGTAGAGTGAAGAGACTTTTGCTGCATGAAATAAGAAACCCGGATCGGGTCGGCGACTTCTGCGCGACACCCCAAGCGTTTCAATCTGGCGGGCGTTTTCATTAAAGAGGCCGCCGCGTCCTCACCCCCACGGCGGCCCGTCGGCACTGGTTGCTCCACGTATCTGAGCAGGAGGCCGTGCCAGACAGCAATCAGCTATCCCGGTGACTCCTTTCGAGGAAGCGCATGATTGCTTGAGATAGTTCGACGACTTCGCCCGTCTTAACCAGACATTCCTTCACGCCAGCCCTGCGAGCCCGTTTTTCCAGGTTGCCAGTCATTCCTTTTGCGGTGGTGATAATAATCGGTGTGCGCTGGCGATGAGGCAGTGATTGGGCCAGGCGGACAATTTCCAAGCCCTTGTTACAGAGCAATTCAAAATCAAACAGTAAGAGGTCATACTTTGGATCGCCTCTGAGAAATAGAATCGCCGAGCCGCGATCCATACAGGACACGATGAGGTATTGCGGTTCTCTGAGGACCCTTCTTAGCGCGACCAGCAATCCCTCATCACGCCCAACGTACAGAATCCGAACGTTCGCTTCTTGGGAATCCGGCCATGACCTGTGGGTCGGCACCATAATCGGATACATCTCGAAAAACGGATGATCAAAGGGGGCGCGTTCTGGTATGCTCTGGGCGCTCTAGTCTTTGATAATTTGCAACGGCCAAATGCGTAGCTCACCATCCCGTCAATTCGAGTGATGAGCATCGCCGTTAAGTATGGAAGGTTCCAACTCACGGCGAATCGAAAGCGCAATGCCAAGCTAGATACCATCGTATCTAGCAGCCGAACGCATGTCAAGGTCGAGTCTTCATGGGGAGGTGTCTCCCCATGAAGAAGGCCTCTCCCACTAGGTCGAGCCGTCTAGCAAAGAAGCTGAGAAGGATTCGGCTGGAGCTGAAGCTGTCTCAGAATGAGATCCTTGATAGCCTTGGATTCGGCGAGCATCTCTTTCGCAGCAATATTTCGCAGTATGAGCGTGGACATCGTGTGCCCTCCCCGTTGGTGCTCCTGGAATATGCGCGTCTGGCGAACGTTGATCTCGCAGTTCTGATTGACGATGACTTGGACCTGCCGGAAGACATTCCAAGTCCGAAGAAGAGTGAAGGAATCCGACGATTGTCAAAGTCGCGAAAGAAGCATTAACCCTCGCGCAGCCACATGACCCAGCAATTCCACTGCGCCAGCGCGCTGTGAGGTGATCGCAGCCACACCGGCCTTCACAATTGACCTGTAATCGATTTTTCGGAGTGAGCTTGGCCACTGCGATGGACTTTTGAGTGCTCGCCGGAGCTTAGAACGGAAATTGGACCGCAGAGTTCTCCAGGCTACCGTCGCTTTATGTTCGTCTGACGAGAGTGGAGAATGAAGCAATTATGAGGATCTCATTCCTTATCGCCATTTTCTTGTCATACGGACTTGCAATCGAGTGTCCGGCACAGAAAGCCGATATGCTCCCCGGATCGGACTACAAAAGCATAGTTCGATTCGGGGAGACCGATGTGACAGCACCTAGCCGTTTCGGGGCGTCTATTCTCGTCTCCTGTAGCATCAACGGTTCCCCAGTCGAATTGGCCCTTGACACCGGAGCTAGCTATTCGCTGATCGCTGCCCCCCTCGCGAAAGAATTAAAACTCAAAAGAGCAAAGGGTCGTTATGTCGGTTGTTCCGCTGACGAGTACGCCGAGGCAAGAATCCAAATTGGGAAGATCACCGTCGAAAATCAGAGGCTATGCCCGACTCTCCGATATGGCATGGATTCCAATGTTGCAGGGAGTGCAGTTAGAGTGCAAGCCCTACTCGGCTACGACTTCTTGAGGAATTTCGTCGTCGAGGTGGACTATGGCCACGGTATTGTCGTGCTTCATAAGCCCGCAACTTTCAAGCATCGCCGAGATGAGGGCTACATGGGTGAAGTTCCGTTCCGACTTGTAAACGGCACGCCGCACATTGATCTGACAATGGTATTTCGCGATGAATCGAGGCGTAAGATCGACGCACTCGTGGACACCGGTTCTTGGCTGCCGTTAATGCTAACTGCGCCTATTCTTGAAGTGGTCAACAAGCGCTCACCAGACCATTGGGAGTTCGGTCGAGAATGGCCTCTCGGTAGGTTGGGGTTCCAGGACTATGACTCGAATAAGAGTAACTTGGCAGGGCCTATTAATTTCGACGCGGTGCTAGGCCTTCCTTTTTTGGCGCGCTACAAGGTGATTTTCGATTACTCACACAACCAACTGATAGTGAGCGAGTCACTTAACCGATGAGCTTGCGGTTCGGTAGCGAGGTCTCTTCTCCTGCGACGCAATTAGGATGGTTAGTTCAAGCGAACAACTCGCCAGTGGACCATGTAAGAATAATGACCTCGACGCCTGATCTTCAGTTAGTCTGCCTTCTTGACGTGCTCGGGTTTGAGAGTCTTCTGCAACACTTGGGTCTCACGGGCCTACACGCGAAGTACGCATCGTTGGTTGCTTACGTCAAAGAACAGACCGGCGGCGTTGACATCGTGCCGACGCCAGGCGGACATGTAGGAGTTGGCTGGCTCGTAGTCGGCAACGCTTATTTCAGCGATACTGTGCTCTTCTGGACGAAGTACAGCAAGATGGCCTTGCCTAGCTTCACCCATCTAGTTGCTGAAGCAATCTGCTTCGGTCTTGAAACAGAGCTACCGTTCCGTGGTGCAATAGCGGTAGGAGAAGCCCTGTTCGACAGTACCAGCGGAATGTTCCTTGGGCAGCCACTCGTTGAAGTTGCGCGAACCGAACGGGAACAGCAGTGGATTGGCGTGTCCTTTGGTCCGTCATTTAGCAAGCCCGGTCTCAACGAGGGTTTCCAGCTTCACACGGTCCTGCCGTTCAAGAGCATTACAAGGATCGTGACAGCGCCTATGCAATTGGTATGACGGTGGACTGGCCAAGGCGATGGCGTGAAAGCCGGGAGTCGGACCCGCGAGCAGCGCTCAGGATTCTTGATCGCGATCCAAACTTTTCCGACTACTACGCGCGAACGCTCCGTTTT
The DNA here is from genome assembly GCA_025463135.1 of Acidobacteriota bacterium. GTDB lineage: Bacteria > Acidobacteriota > Blastocatellia > Pyrinomonadales > Pyrinomonadaceae > JAOAPY01. Next base: position 190 of record JAOAPY010000048.1, on the reverse strand, counting down.
GTCGACTTCTCAGAGCAACATCATGACTGGTTTCGGCGGCAATCACGGCTGGACTATGGCTGAGTGCGTATTTCACACCAAGTTGAACACCCATTTCACGGGAAGCTGAACACCTGTTTCACGCGATGATGAACACCTGTTTCACGGGAAGGTGAACACCTATTTCACGGGAAGGTGAACACTTTTGGGG
>JAOAPY010000046.1 GCA_025463135.1 Acidobacteriota bacterium | reverse complement strand
AGGCGGAGTCATATATATTGACGAAGGAAGAAGGAGGACGGCACACGCCGTTCTTTACGGGATACCGGCCGCAGTTCTACTTTCGGACCACGGACGTGACGGGAGTGGCAACACTGCCGGAAGGCGTAGAGATGGTGATGCCGGGTGACAACGTGGCGATGGAGATCGAATTGATCACGCCCATCGCGATGGAGAAGGGACTGCGCTTCGCTATTCGCGAAGGCGGCCGCACGGTCGGAGCGGGAACCATCACGGATATTATTCAATAGGAAGGTCTTTGGTCTTTGGACTTGGGTCTTTGATAGTTGAGGATTTCAAGCGGCGTTAGAGATAACTACCAAAGACCAAAAGCCAAAGGCCAAATAAAAATTATGCTGAACGAGAAAATTAGAATCAGACTGAAAGCCTACGATCATCGTGTGTTGGACCAGTCCACATCCGAAATCGTGGAAACGGCAAAGCGGACCGGCGCGCGCGTGGCTGGACCCATCCCGCTGCCGACCGTGAAAAATCGTTGGACAGTGTTGCGCTCTCCGCACGTTGACAAGAAGTCACGTGAGCAGTTTGAGATTCGCACGCACAAGCGTCTGATGGATATTCTCGATCCCACTCCGCAAACGGTGGACGCTTTGATGAAGCTCGATCTTCCGGCGGGTGTGGATGTCGAAATCAAAGCCTTTGGCAGACAGTAGCAGCATTGCCCATTTCCGATTGCCAATTGCCGATTTGGCTTCGGATTAGAGGTAGCGGGGGCAATCAACAACAATCAATCGGCAATTGGCAATTGGAAATGGGCAATGATAAACGGAATCATCGGTAGAAAACTTGGCATGACGCAGTTGTTCGCGCCGGACGGAACGGTTACACCGGTAACCGTTATCAAGGCCGGGCCCTGTGTCGTCGTGCAAACAAAGTCTTCCGCCGGGCCGGATGGTTACGACGCGGTGCAGTTGGGCCTGGTCGAAGATAAGCCGGTACGGCTCAAGAACGTTACCAAGCCAATGCGCGGCCACTTCGAAAAGACCGGTGGCGGAACGCCGCCGACGCGGGTGCTGAAAGAGTTTCGACTCGAGACAGCGACGTCGGAAACGGGCGTGGGCGACAAGGTGCTCGTCGATCAATTTGCCGACGGAGACTCTATCGAAGTGGTGGGCCAGTCCAAGGGGCGCGGGTTTGCCGGGACGGTCAAGCGCCATCACTTCAATCGCGGCCCTGAATCGCACGGTTCCATGAATGTCAGAGCGCCCGGCTCGATCGGCGCCTCAGCTTATCCGTCGCGCGTCGTCAAAGGCATTCGTTCCTCGGGTCACATGGGTGACGAGCGCGTCACGATTCGAGGGTTGACTGTCGCTCGCGTGGATGTCGAAAACAATTTACTAATGGTGCGCGGCGCGGTCCCCGGGGCTAACGGAAGCGTTGTAATTATCAAGAAGGCTGTCAGGCAAAAAAAGAGACCATAGACCATGGACCATAGACGATAGCCGGACGAACCGGGTCTATGCCATCGTCTAACTGTCTATCGTCCGTAGTCCGAAACGGAGTTTCAATTATGCCCACTGTTAAGGTGCGCAACTTAAAAAACGAAGAGGTTGGCGACCTCGAATTGTCGGAGGCCGTGTTTGGCGTTCCGTTCAATGAGCCGCTGGTGCATGCCGCGGTGCGCAATTTCATGGCGAATGGTCGCCAGGGAACTTCTGCCACCAAGACACGCGGCGATGTTTCCGGCGCCGGCCGCAAGCTATGGAAACAGAAAGGTACCGGCCGGGCTCGTATCGCTTCGTTGCGTTCGCCTTTGTGGAAAGGCGGCGGCAACGTGCACGGACCGCAACCACGCGATTGGTCCTACAACATGCCGAAGAAAATGCGTCGCGGAGCTTTGCGTTCGGCGCTTTCAGAGCGCGTTCGCGAAGGCAATGTGATCGTGGTTGAAGGCTGGAAGCTCGATAAGCCGAAGACGCGCGAGTTACTCGGGTCGCTGGGCCAGCTGGGTCTGGAAACGACGAGGACTTTGATCGTCGATTCGCTTGAGAATGAGAACCTGCTGCTTTCCGCACGCAATGTGCAGCATACGAAGATCGTCAACAGTTTTGGTCTCAATATTTACGACCTGCTGTACCACGAAAAGCTGATTCTTTCGCGCGCCGCGGCCGGGGAGCTTGAAGATCTGCTGGGACCCAAAACGGAAGCGAACGAGGCTGCGCCGGAAGCAGTTGAGGAGCCAGCGCCTGAAGTTGTGAAGCCAAAGCGCACTCGCAAACCGAAAGAGGAGGCGGCCTAAGAGATGAGAACGATCTGGGATATCGTCAAGTCGCCGGTGATTACCGAAAAGGCGCTGATTGCCAAAGAGGAAACTCAGGACCGGCGCCAGCTCCTGACCTTTCGAGTCGACAGGCATGCCACCAAGCCGGAGATTAAGTCCGCGGTAGAGTCGATCTTTCAAGTTAAAGTCGATCAGGTGCGCACCATTAATTTCATGGGCAAGACCGCGCGTCGCGGGCGTTATGAGGGCCGCAAGCCTTCATGGAAGAAAGCCTACGTGACATTGAAGCATGGTGAGAACCCGGTTGATTACAACGAAGCGATATAGAATTTCGGATTTTGGAATTCGGATTGCGAATTCAAAACCGAAGAAAGGTAAGAGGTTCGGAGTAGAGGGGTCGGCATAGGGATTTCAAATCCGCAATCCGACATCCGCAATCCGAAATCGTAAAATGGGCATCAAGAAACTGACACCAACATCTCCGGCGCGCCGCTATCAGACATATTTGACGCGGGATGAGCTCACTGTCGGCGCCGTGCCGGAAAAGTCGTTGCTCGAGCCGAAGAAGCGGATTTCCGGACGCAACAACGATGGGCACATAACGGTTCGTCGTCGGGGCGGCGGGCACAAGCGCTTTTATCGCGTGGTTGATTTCAAAAGGAACAAGGAAGGCATCCCGGGCCGGGTGACACAAATTGAGTACGACCCGAATCGCTCGGCGCATATTGCGCTGATCACCTACCTTGACGGCGAGAAGTGCTACATCCTGGCGCCGGTCGGGCTGGAAGTCGGCAAGACCATCATGGCCGGCGCGGACGCGGATATCCTGCCGGGCAACACCTTGCCGCTAATCAATATTCCCCTGGGTACGCAGATTCACAACATCGAACTGCGCCCCGGCAAGGGTGGACAGATGGCCCGATCCGCGGGGGCCTTTGCGCAACTGGTGGCCAAGGAAGGCGTCTACGCGCAAATCCGTATGCCGTCGGGCGAAGTGCGCCGCGTGCCGCTGGTTTGTCGCGCGACAATTGGCCAGGTGGGCAATATCGAACACGAAAACGTTTCGCTGGGCAAGGCCGGCCGCTCGCGCTGGAAAGGGTTGCGACCCAAGGTTCGTGGCGTGGCTATGAATCCGGTGGACCATCCGCACGGCGGTGGCGAGGGCAAGACTTCCGGTGGCCGCAATCCTGTGACGCCTTGGGGCCAGCCGACTCGCGGTTACAAAACGCGGCACAACAAACGAACACAGAAGATGATTTTGAAGGATAGAAGAACGAAGTAAAAACGGTCTTAGGTCTTTGATCTTTGGCCTTTGAAAGAGCCAGGGAACGTAGACCTAATTCAACTTACAAAGACCAAAGACCAAAGATCAAAGACCGGAGTTCATATGGCACGTTCAGTTAAAAAGGGACCGTTTATTGACCGCAGCGTCAGCAAGGTAGTTGATCGGGTTCGCGCCAGCGGGCAGCGACCGCCGGTAATCAAGACTTGGTCGCGACGTTCGACGATTTCACCCGACATGGTGGGGCTGACCTTTGGCGTGCACAACGGCAAACGACACCTGCCTATCTATGTCACGGAGAACATGGTCGGCCACAAGCTGGGCGAATTCGCGCCCACCCGCACGTTCAAGGGTCACTCAGGAACCAAAGTTGAAAAGGCGACGAAAGTAGGAAAATAGTTTCGAGGTTAACTCGAGACTAAGAGGGAAACGGAAATGGAAGCAACGGCGAGTGCGAAATATCTTCGAGGGTCGGCGCAGAAGGCACGCCTGGTAATAGATATGATTCGCGGCAAAGACGTCAACAAGGCTTTGGCGGTTTTGCGTTACGCAAACAAGCGGGCGGCCCTCGGCATTGAAAAATGCATGCGCTCGGCGATTGCCAACGCGAATGAAGCGGCCGAGAAGGCCAATGTCTCTATCGACCCGGACGATCTGTGGGTGAAGGCCGCGTTTGTCGATCGCGGGCCCACCAAGAATCGACGGCGCGTACGGCCGGCGCCGCAGGGGCGGGCCTATCGCGAGCAGCGGCACTTTTGTCACGTCACGATTCTGCTCTCGAATGACGAACGGGTAGAAGCGAAGGAAACAAAGAATAAAAAGAGCGTCGCGGTTAAGCCGGCGAAGCTGGCTGAAAGCAAGGGCCGCAAGCGCGGCGGAGCGGTGGCGGCGCCGCGTGCGAAGCGGACCGCGCCCAAAGTAGAAGCCGAGCCCAAGGTGGAAGTTGGCGCTGAGAAAACAGAGAAAAAGGCTACTCGCACGACGAAGCCGAAGGCTGCCGCCGCAGAGACGGCCGCCGAGGAGTAATACGATTGCGGATCTCAGATTTGAGATCTCGGAATTTCAGGGCGCAGTGATTCCCGGAAGGGATCACAAGGAAGAGTCTCAGATCTCAAATTCGAGATCTGAGAATTCAGACAGAACTGGAGAAAATTGTGGGTCAGAAAGTTCATCCATACGGATTCCGCCTCGGCTACAACAAGGACTGGCACTCGCATTGGTACGCGAAGAAACAGTTCGGCGAATTCCTGCTCGAGGATCTGAAACTGAAGAAGGATCTGAAGGGTCGCTTTGCCGGCGCCGGCGTTTCACACGTCGACATCGAACGGGCGGCGAACCGCCTGAAGATTATCATTTACACCTCGCGTCCCGGGATCATCATCGGCCGCAAGGGTGCTGAGATTGATAAGCTCAAAGGCGATCTTTCCATCAAGACCGGTCGCGAAGTTCTGGTTTCAATTCAAGAGATTCACAAGCCGGAATTGAACGCGCAGTTACAGGCCGAAAAGATCGCGGCCCAACTCGAGAAGCGCATTGCCTTCCGCCGCGCGATGAGAAAGGCGGTGGAAGAATCGCTGCGGTTTGGCGCCCAGGGTATCAAGGTCAAAGTCAGTGGCCGCTTGAACGGCGCGGAAATCGCGCGCAGTGAGTGGCACTTGCAGGGCCAGTTGCCGCTCCACACTTTGCGTGCCGACATTGACTATGGCTTTGCCGAAGCGCACACGACGTTTGGAATTATCGGCGTGAAAGTCTGGATTTATCGCGGTGAGATCATGGATGCCAGGGCAGCGATGGCGCGCGGCACCGGCTCGGATCCCATCAACGACACGCGCCCGGGCGAACGGGAACGCCGGCCGCGCACGCGTCGCGAACGTGAAGCACGCAGCCGCGGAGAAGAGTAAGTACCAGGAAGGTCTTGGTCTTTCATTTTTGGTTTTCGACAAAGACCAAAGGCTCAAGACCTAAGACCAAAAAAGGAATTTCAGAGTTGAAGTCGTAAGTGGGTAAACCATCATGTTGATGCCGAAAAAAGTTAAGCACCGGAAGCAGATGCGCGGACGCATGACCGGTGCTGCTCATCGCGGAGCCGAAATCAGCTTCGGTGAGTATGGCCTTAAGTGTTTAGAGCCGGCCTGGATCACTGATCGGCAGATCGAGGCGGCCCGTATTGCCATGACGCGACATATCAAGCGCGGCGGCAAAATCTGGATTCGCATGTTTCCCGATAAGCCGGTAACCAAGAAGCCGGCTGAAACGCGTATGGGGAAGGGTAAGGGGGCGCCGGAATACTGGGTGGCCGTGGTTAAGCCGGGCCGGATCCTCTATGAGATCGAGGGTGTCGACGAGCCAACCGCACGCGAGGCAATGCGCCTGGCAGCGCAGAAGCTGCCGGTCAAAACCCGGTTTGTAAGCCGCGCGGATCAGGAAGGGGGCGTGATCTAGAAATGAAGCGACGTGAAGAACTGGACAAATATCTTGACTTGCCGGCGGACGAATTGCGTGCCGAGACAGCGCGCCTGAAAGAGTCACTGTTCCGCTTGAATTTCAAGCTGGCCCTCGGTGAAGTGGACGCGGTTAAACGCATTCGCCAGGAAAAGAAATCGCTCGCGCGCATTCAGACAATCGTGCGCCAGCGGGAACTACAAGCGGCAAAGTAGCCGCATACGGATTTCGAGTGAAAAGTAATGGCTGAAGAAGAAAAACAAATAGACGACAATCAGGCTGCTCCTGAAAACACACCGGCGCCAGAGGCAATACGACGCAGCCGGCGCGTCCAGAAGATCGGGATCGTGGCTTCCGACAAAATGCAAAAGACCGTCGTGGTCCGGGTGGACCGCGTGGTGAAGCACCGGAAGTACCGGCGTTATGTGAAGCGCACGTCGAAATTCATGGCGCACGATGAAGTCGGCTCCACCGTGGGGGACAAGGTGCGCATCGTCGAGACGCGACCGCTGTCAGCACGGAAACGCTGGCGGGTGGTCGAGATACTCCAGAAGGCAGCAAAGTGAATTGCGGAATTCGGATTGCGAATTTCGGATTTGAAAGCGGGGATGAAGCCCATGCTTAAATTCGCAATCCGCAATCCGAAATCCGAAATTCCTAAGAGGGGATAGTTATGATTCAGATGCAGACGTCTTTGGACGTCGCTGACAATTCGGGAGCGCGCCGCGTAGAGATGATCATGCCGATTGGCGGATCCACCGGCAAGATCGCCAGCCTGGGAGATCGCATTAAGGTCACCGTAAAAGAGGCATCACCGGATGGCACTATTAAGAAGGGCACGGTGCAGGATGCCGTGATTGTGCGCACCCGCAAGGAAGTGCGACGCAAGGACGGCACTTACATTCGCTTTGATCAGAACGCCGCCGTGCTGATCAAGGAGGACGGAACGCCGATTGGCACTCGTGTCTTTGGGCCCGTTGCGCGCGAATTGCGCGACAAGAATTTCATGAAAATTGTTTCACTGGCTCCGGAGGTCATCTGACGATCATGCGCGGAACGAAACGGTCAAAAATCAAGAAGAACGATCAGGTGGCGATTATCGCCGGCCGCGATAAAGGCAAGCGCGGCCGGGTGCTCGAAGTTGCTCCGGTGCTGGGAAAGGTCAAAGTCGAAGCGGCGGGCATGATCAAACGACATCAAAAGGCCAACCCCTCGAGTAATCGCGGCGGCGGCATCATTGAGAAGGAATCATGGATCGATATTTCCAACGTGCAGTTGATCGATCCGCAGAGCGGCAAGCCGACGCGCGTCAAATACGACGTACAGCCAGACGGCACTAAAACCAGAGTCGCCGCCGGGAGCGGACACGCGCTGGACAAGGCTTAAGAGTCCGACAAACTTCAGTTTGTCGTTTCTCGGCAAAGGGAGCGCATTTCAGTATCAACGACAAGCTGAGGCTTGTCTCACAAGTGAGACGGAAACATGGCAGCAAGGTTAAAGCAGCGATATCAGCAGGAAGTGGGACCGGCGATTGCCAAGGAATTTGGGATCGAGAATCCGATGGCCATCCCGCGTCTGGAAAAGATTGTAATTAACATGGGCATGGGCGAGGCCATCGCCAATGCCAAGATTCTGGACACGGCAGCCGACGAGCTGAAGTCGATCACCGGTCAAAAGCCGGTTATCACCAAAGCGAAAAAGTCGATCGCCTCGTTCAAGCTGCGCCAGGGAATGCCCATCGGTGTGATGGTGACCTTGCGCGGTGATCGCATGTACGAGTTTATGGACCGGCTGGTGTCGGTTGCTCTGCCCCGCGTGCGCGATTTTCGCGGCGTCTCTCCCAAGGCTTTTGACGGCCGCGGAAACTACACCATTGGCGTGCGCGAGCAGTTGATTTTCCCGGAGATCGATTTCAATAAGGTGGATAAGTTGCGTGGCATGAATATCTCGATTGTCACGAGCGCGCGCACTGACGAATTGGCACGAGCGCTGTTAAAGGCGCTGGGGATGCCTTTCAGGCAAAACTAAATTGGGATTTCAGATTTCAGATCTCAGATTTGAGACTGGAAATCAGACTTGAAAGAGCCCGAAAGAGAAGACGAGGTTTATGGCAAAAACATCATTGGTTGCAAAGGCGGCGCGCAAGCCCAAGTTCAAAGTGCGCGGTTACACGCGCTGTAAACGTTGTGGTCGTCCGCGCGCTTATCTGCGTAAGTTTAATCTCTGCCGTATCTGTTTCCGTGAACTGGCGTTGCAGGGACAGATTCCTGGTGTCGTAAAGGCAAGCTGGTAAGAACATTATCGATTGCCAATTGCCAATTGCCGATGAGAGTCAAATGCCTAACGACTCGTTCTCAAATCGGGAATCGGCAAAGAAAATGGGCAATGACTGAATGGAGTAATACATGACTGATCCTATTGCCGATATGTTGACGCGAATCCGCAATGCTATTGCGGCGAAACACTCGCGCGTAGATATCCCGGCTTCGAAACTAAAACTGGAAATCGCCCGCATTTTGAAGGAAGAAGGGTACATCAACAACTTCGTGGTAAAAGGCGAAGGCGTGAAGCGCAGCGTGCGCATATTTCTTCGCTACGACGCGCGCGGGACTTCTTCGATTACGCATCTGGAAAGAGTATCCAAGCCAGGCCGGCGTGTTTATGTCGGCTCGCACGATATTCCGAAGGTGCTCGGCGGTTACGGCGTCAACATCGTTTCTACTTCGCGCGGTTTGATGAGTGGCAAAGCCGCCCGTCGCGAAAATATTGGCGGTGAATTGTTGGCCCAAATCTATTAACATTGCCGCTTGCTAATATTGGGTTGGCGCGTTGAGTGGGGAAAATCGGCAATCGGAAATTGCAAATGGGAAATGAATTATGTCGCGTATAGGAAAGAAGGCAATCACCGTCCCCAAAGGCGTGACGGTCACGATTAAGGAGCGGGAGCTCGAGGTCAAGGGGCCCAAAGGCGTGCAGAAGACGCCGGTGCCGCCAGGCATCGCATTCAAGCTCGACGGCGATCAATTGCAGGCTGAGCGCGCTTCAGATGATCTGGCGGCCATGCACGGCTTGGCGCGCGCGCTGGCCAACAGCGCGATCGTCGGCGTGACCGAAGGCTTCACGCAGCAAATGGATGTGGTGGGCGTCGGCTATAAGGCCGACGTGCAGGCAAAGCGAATAGTGTTTTCGCTTGGCTACTCTCATCCGATTGAGTTTCCTTTGCCCGAAGGAATTGAGGCCAAGGCCGAGCGCATGACCACCAAGGGCAGTATTCAACAGTACCAGACAACTCTAACGCTTTCTGGTATAGACAAACAGAAGCTCGGCCAGGTCGCGGCGGAAATGCATAAGCTGAGAAAGCCGGACGCCTACAAGGGCAAGGGAGTCCGTTACGCCGATGTGCCGATTAAGCTGAAGCCCGGCAAGACAGGGAAGTAGTTCATCGGAAATCGGAAATGAGGAGATCATGGCAAAGACGAGTAGAGCGGTAGTTCGTACCGCAGTACACAAGCGGATTAGACGCAAGGTCAGCGGCACCACCCAGCACCCGCGCCTGGCTATCTATCGCAGCTTGAATCACATTTACGCACAGGTGATCGATGACGAGCAGGGCGTAACGCTGGTTTCCGCCTCGACTACCGAAAAAGATCTTCGTGGAGCGACGGGCGGCAATATCGAAGCGGCCAAACGTGTGGGCCGCGAAATCGCCGAACGCGCCCTGGCCAAAGGGATCTCACGCATTGTGTTTGATCGCGGCGGCTACCTGTATCATGGTCGCATAAAGGCCCTGACGGAGGCCGTACGCGAGGCCGGACTAAACAAGGACGAATCAACTGCAGAGTCGGCCGAAAGCGAAACCGACGAGAATCAAGAGCAATAATGAGACAACCCAAACAACGTATTTCAGCGCAGGGACTGGATCTAAAGGACCAGGTTATTTCCATCAACCGCGTTACCAAAGTAGTCAAGGGCGGCAAGAACCTGTCGTTCGCGGCGTTGGTGGTAGTGGGCGACGAATCAGGCCATGTCGGTTTTGGCACCGGGAAAGCTCGCGAGGTGCCGATTGCCATCAAGAAGGCGATTGAGGCTGCCAAGAAGAGTTTGATTCGCGTTCCCTTGATTAAAAATACTTTGCCCCATCAATTGATTGGCAAGTTTGGCGCGGGACGCGTGCTGGTAAAACCGGCATCGCAGGGGACCGGCGTGATCGCCGGCGGCGCAGTCCGTGCGGTCATGCAGGCGGTCGGTGTTCACGATGTGCGTACAAAGGTGCTGGGTTCGACAAATCCGCACAACGTTGTGCGCGCTACTTTTGACGCGCTGCTGCGGATGAAAGACCCGATGGAACTGGCGCGCTTGCGCGGTAAGCAAGTCGAAGAGTTGTAGAAACAGGTTCTTCAGATTTAGAGTCCCGTTTCGAGAAGGGACGTTGAATTCTGAAATCACGAGGTGTTATGGCAAAAAAGCAAGCCAACAAAACAGAGCCGGCCGAAAGCAAGACCATTCGTATTCAGTATTATCGAAGTTTTATCGCAACTCCGAAAACGCACAAAACTATTGTTCGCAGCGTCGGTCTGACCAAGCTCAATCAGGTTGTTGACCGCCCCGATACACCGTCGATGCGTGGCGTAGTGGCCAAGGTACCGCACCTTTTGCGGATCATTGAATAGAGATAAGGAGCATTTTCCATTTGTCATTGACCCGTTTCATTTGTCATTGCGTCGCAAGGATGTCCAGGTGAGAACCGGAGTGAATGAGAAATGGTAGTTGTCAAATGACAAATGGAAAATGATTAGTATTGAAGATGGCACTAACTCTTAATAACTTGCATCCGGCTAAGGGATCGACTCATAAAAAGAAACGCGTGGGGCGTGGCCCGGGCTCAGGCCTGGGAAAGACCGCCGGCCGCGGTGAGAAGGGGCAGAAATCTCGCTCCGGCTACTCGGCCAAGATTGGCTTTGAGGGCGGCCAGATGCCTTTGCATCGCCGTCTGCCCAAGCGTGGCTTCACGAATATCTTCAAAAAGCGCTGGCTGGAAGTCAGTCTCAGCGCCCTTGAACGTAATTTTGAAGCAAACGAAGAAGTTACGCCGGAGGTGCTGCATCAGCGCGGCATCATAAAGAAAGCCAAACATGACGTCGTTGTGCTGGGCACGGGCGAACTGGGAAAGCCGCTGCGAGTCTCGGCGCATCGCTTCACGAAAAGCGCGAGAGAGAAGATCGAGAAGGCCGGCGGGGCCGTGACGGAGATCGGAGCCGAGTAGACGCTTTAGCGCAGACATTCAGTCTGCGGTTCGAGTAGTCAGGACACAGGCGAAAGTCTGTGCTGCTTAATTATGGAAAAGTTTCTAGCCGCCGTTCGCAACATGTTCAATGTACCGGATCTGCGCAAACGGATCCTGTTCACGTTGGGCTTGCTGGCCGTCTATCGCCTGGGAGCGCACATCGGTGCGCCGGGGATCAATAAGGAGCGCCTCGACGCAGTGTGGCGCGACGTTGCCGGCACTTTGCTGGGGGTTTTGGATCTGTTTTCCGGCGGGAACTTTCGTACGATTTCAGTCTTCGCGCTGGGCGTGACTCCGTATATCACCGCTTCGATCATCTTGCAGCTGATGACGGTAGTTTCGCCGCAACTGAAAAAACTTCAGGAAGAAGGCGAGATGGGTCGCCAGAAGATCAATCAGTGGACGCGTTATCTGACGGTTGGCCTGGCCATGATCCAAACGGGATTTGTGGCGCACTGGCTGCAAATTAATGGTGTGGGCGCGCCCACCTGGGGATTTCTCTTAACCATTATTCTTACGCTGACGACGGGGACAATCTTCGTTATGTGGCTCGGCGAGCAAATCACCGAGCGGGGCGTGGGCAATGGTATTTCGCTCCTGATCTTTTCCGGTATTGTTATTGGTCTCCCGCGAGGCGTGCAACAAGTTGTCGAACGCCTCCGTGGTGGTGACACCCTCGAAGCCGTCGGCGTGGTGGGTTTGGTAGTCGCTTTAGTGGCGGTTATTGCTTTCATCGTCTTTGTGGAAGCGGCGCGGCGCAAGATCCCCGTCAGCTATGCCAAACGGCACGTCGGTCGCCAGTTGGTTGGTGGTCAGCAGACCACGATGCCGCTCAAGATCAATATGGGTGGCGTTATCCCTGTGATCTTTGCCTCGTCGGTCTTATCAATGCCGCAGAGTCTCTTCGCCGCCGTGCCTCCGGACCCGAGTAATCCGAATACGACCTGGGCCCACGTTTACACTTTCTTCCAGACGTTTCATGCCAGTGACCCTTATTACGAACTAATATTCCTGACCTTGATCGTGTTCTTCACTTTCTTTTACGTGTCGATAGTTTTCAATGTCGAGGAAGTGGCCGACAATCTGCGGAAACACGGCGGCTTCATGCCGGGCATTCGACCCGGAAGGGCAACTGCCGAGTATCTCAACACGATTCTGACGCGTTTGACGGTAGTAGGTGCGATTTACCTTGCCCTGGTCGCGTTTGTGCCGCAGTTTATGCTAAGCGGATTCAAAGTGGCGCGGCTGCCGTTGATCGGCGCCGGGCTTGATGCCTTTGTGAGTTCTACGCCGGGACTCTCCTGGATTCCGACCGGCATGGGATATCAGTTTTATTTTGGCGGCACCTCGTTGCTGATCCTGGTCGGCGTGGCCATGGATACGGTGGCGCAGATCGAGGCCCAGCTGGTCATGCGCAATTACGAAGGATTTCTCGGTTCGGGTGGGCGTCTGCGCGGAAGGAGAGCCGGGTTTTGATTTGCGGTTTTAGATTAATCGCCAACTAATCGCGAATCTAAGATCTAAAGTCAAGTATCCCTATGTCGAAAATCATCGTTTTGGTGGGTGCGCCTGGTGCTGGTAAAGGTACGCAGGCGCGTTTGATTCAGGAGCGGCTCAAACTCCCGCAGATCTCAACCGGCGATATCCTGCGCGCGCGCGCGGAAGCGGGCGATCCACTGGGAGAAGAAATTCGCGCGGTTCAGTCGGCGGGAATGCTGGCTCCGGACGACCTGGTTATGCGCGTAGTTCAGGATCGCACGGCGCGCGCGGACTGCAAAGACGGATACGTGCTTGATGGCTTTCCGCGGACGCTCGCTCAAGCAATGATGCTCGAGGAATTAGCGCGTGAACAGCACAAACGCATCGGCGCGGTGGCTATTGACGTCCCCCTGGATATCCTGGAAAAGCGTACTACGGGCAGACGGTCCTGCCCGGTCTGCGGTGAAATTTACAACATGTATTTCAAGCCGCCGCAATCAAATGAGACCTGCGATCATCATAAGGGTGTCAAGCTGGTAACGAGGGCGGACGACAGTGTGGAAAAAGTGCGCGTGCGCCTGGAGACCTATGAACGCAAGACCCAGCCATTGCTGGCATATTATGAAGAGTCGCAGCGGCTGCAACGCGTAGACGGCACCAAGGATCGCGAAACCATTTATCGCGAGCTCGAAAAGATTATAAAAGACAGTTAGTTTTAGCCACGGTGCTTTATAGATTTTATTCGTCCATGATCATAGCCAAGTCAAAACGGGAAATTGACAAGATGCGCGCGGCAGGAAAGCTCGTCGGGCAGGTTCTGCAGGAATTGCGCGGCATCGTCAGACCTGGAATTTCTACTCTGGACGTCGACCGAGCCGCGGAGCGGATGATTCGGGACGGTGGAGCACTTCCTACTTTCAAAGGCTATCATGGCTTCCCGTACTCTATTTGTGCTTCGGTTAATGAGCAGGTGGTCCACGGTTTTCCCTCGGACTACCAACTGCAGGCAGGAGACATATTTTCCATCGACGTCGGTGTGACCCTGGAAGGGTTTGTGGGTGATACAGCGACAACCGTTCCCGTGGGCGAGGTTAGGACCGAGCTATTGCAGCTAATACGCGTAACCGAAGAATGCCTGGCGCGGGCGATCGAGCAATGCCGAGCTGGCCTGCACCTGGGCGATATTGGCTGGGCTGTGCAGGAGTACGCGGAAGGCCACGGCTATTCAGTCGTACGGGAATACGTGGGCCATGGTATCGGTCGGAAAATGCACGAGGATCCGCAGATTCCAAATTATGGCAAGCCAGGTAAAGGTCCCAAAATCAGGACCGGATATGTTTTTGCGGTTGAGCCAATGATCAATCTGGGCACCCATGAGACAAAGGTGTTGGCGGATGGTTGGACCGTGGTAACTCTCGATGGCCGTCCCAGCGCACACACGGAACATACGATTGCCATCACCGAAGCAGGGCCTGAGGTGTTGACCCTGGTGCCCTCGGGCGTAAACCGACAAGCTGAAGCTGTGCTATGTAATTGATAGGCGACGGTCGACTTGGCAAAGACTTGTTCGCATGCTATTATTTGCAGTTTGTCGGTGCAGGCAAGTTTTGATCTAAGAGAATATGGCGAAGGAAGAAGCCATAGAAGTAACTGCAAAAGTCCTTGGAGACTTTGCCGAATGCAATGTTTCGGGTCGAGATGGAGGACTCCCGGCACCAGGTGCTTGCGCACATTTCGGGTAGGATGCGCAAACACTTTATACGTATTCTTCCGGGCGATCGGGTGCTGGTTGAGCTCTCACCCTACGATCTTAATCGCGGAAGAATAACTACCGTTAAAGTAACGCGTCGAAGCTCTTGAGGAACGTGTAATGAAAGTGCGTGCGTCGGTAAAGAAGATGTGTGATAAGTGCAAGGTCATTCACCGCAAAGGTGTCGTGCGAGTGATCTGCGTCAACCCCAAGCATAAACAGCGGCAGGGATAGGCCACCTGAATGGCTTCGCGTTTTATCCTGCGCAATTAAGGTCGGAGAACTAGAGAAATGGCACGTGTTGCTGGCGTCGATCTACCCCCGAACAAGCGGGCGGAAATTGGACTGACTTATATTTACGGTATTGGGCGCTCTCGCTCTTCTTCGATCCTTAAAGAGGCGAGTGTGAGTGTGGATACTCGCATCAAGGATCTCAGTGAAGATGAGTTGAGTCGCATTCGTGCCGTGCTGGAAGCCCAGGGCGAAATTGAAGGCGACCTGCGCAAGCGTATCCAAATGGATATCAAGCGGCTGATGGACATCGGCTGCTATCGCGGTTTGCGCCATCGTCGTTCGCTACCGGTACGGGGACAGCGAACGCACACTAATGCCCGCACGCGGAAGGGTCCGCGACGCGCAACCATCGCCAAGAAGAAAGCACCTGGCAAGAAATAGGGATTTGACGATAGACGATGGACCATCGACGATGGTCTATCGATCGTCGGTGGTCTGAAACATATGGCAAAAGCAACTGGCGGCAAAAAGAAAGTCTTTCGCAAGAAGGAAAAAAAGAACGTCCCGGTGGGGATTGTTCATGTGGCGGCATCGTTCAATAACACGATGATCTCCATTACAGATCTTGAGGGCAACCTGATCGCGCAATCATCGGCCGGCTCCAGAGGGTTCCGTGGCTCGCGCAAGGGGACTCCATTCGCAGCCCAGCAGGCGGCGTTTGAAGCGGCCAAAAAAGCGCACGAAGCCGGCATGCAGCAATGCGAGGTACGCGTAAAGGGGCCAGGCGGAGGACGTGAGTCGGCGATTCGGGCAATTGCCAACGCGGGTATCCGCATCAGCACGATTCGTGACACGACGCCAATCCCGCATAACGGTTGCCGGCCGCCCAAGCGACGCCGAGTTTAAAGTATTTTTGATTGCCAATTGCCGATTTCCGATTGTCTGGGCAATTGCGCATCAGGGATTTTGGAACTTGTGTTTTCCAAATCGGTAATTGGAAATCGGAAATTGACAATGGTGACAATGGATTGACCTAAAGGATGAAGAGCGACCGTACCGATTGCGAAATTCAGACTGCGGATTGCTGATTCAATCAGCGATCACAAATCATGAATCCGAAATCGAAAACGGCGCTTGTAAACTTTTCCGTCTAGAAATCAGACTGGAGGCAGAATAATTGGCTAGGTATAGAGATGCGGTGTGCCGTCTTTGCCGCCGCGAAGGTGCAAAGCTTTTTCTCAAAGGTGATCGGTGCTACAAACCGTCTTGTCCCATAGAAAAGCGGGGTACTCAACCGCCAGGACAGCACGGTAACTCTTTGCGTCGCGGCAAAGCTGTGGTTGGCTATGGCCAGCAGTTGCGCGAGAAGCAGAAAGTGAAGCGGATCTACTTTGTTCTTGAAGGACAATTTCGCAACTACTTCGAACGCGCCGCGCGTATGAAGGGAATTACGGGTGAAAACCTGTTGTTCCTCCTCGAACGAAGACTGGACAACACGGTCTATCGCGCCGGCTTCTCGACCTCGCGCCGCCAGGCGCGCCAGCTCGTCAATCATGGCCACATGCTGGTGAACGGGCGGAAGGTGGACATACCCTCTTACCAAATTAAGATTGGCGACGTCATCACCGTAAAGGAATCAGCGCGCAAAAATCCCCATGTCGAAGGCGCCTGGCAAACAGCCGCCGGTCGTGGTCGTCCGTCCTGGCTGGCGCAGGAAGGTACTGAGATGGGCGCGCGCATCAATGCCCTGCCGACCAGGGACGATATCGATCGCTCCATTAACGAGCAGCTCATCGTGGAGCTTTATAGTAAGTAATTAACTGACCGCGGCGACCCGTTTTGGGCACGTCGCCAGGGACACTTTTTCCGAACACGTAGAAATTATGGCTATGGCAATGGATCAGAACAATCTGTGGACGGGGTTTCAGATGCCGCGGCGACTCGCGGCTGACGCTGAAACGCTAACGAATCGTTACGGGCGGTTTTCCGCGCAGCCTTTCGAGCGCGGATTCGGCACTACGATAGGCAACTCACTGCGTCGCGCGCTGTTGTCGTCAATCGAAGGAGCTGCCATCACGGCGGTCAAAATCGAGGGCGTCGAGCACGAATTCTCTTCCATCAAGGGCGTGGTTGAGGACGCAACGGACGTCATCCTGAATCTGAAACAGGTGCCGTTTAAGGTACACACAGGTGAGCCCAAGACGCTGCGGATTTCCAAGGAAAGCGCCGGTGAGGTGACAGCGGCCGACATCGAAACCGATGCCGACGTCGAGGTCCTCGATCCGACCGTGCATATTGCCACGGTCAGCGATGGCGGTTCATTAAAAGTTGAGATGCGCTTGAAACGCGGCCGCGGTTACGTTTCGGCAGATCGCAACTTTGACGAGGATCTGTCGCTCGGCTACATTCCCATCGATTCCGTGCATACGCCTGTTAAGAAGGTCAATTACACGGTCGAGGCAGCCAGATTGGGGCAGAACACAGAGTTCGACAAGCTGACCATCGAGGTCTGGACGGATGGTTCGGTTAAGCCTGAGGATTCAATCGGGCTGGCGGCCAAGCTGATCAAAGATCACATGTCGATCTTCATTAACTTTGAAGAAGACACCGATGACTTCGCTTACGCGAAAATCGAACGTCCGCCGCTGCCGCGTAACGATCAACTCGACCGTTCAGTCGATGAACTGGAGTTGTCCGTGCGTTCTTACAACTGTTTGAAGAATGCCGACATACGCACCATCCGGGACCTGGTTCAACGTTCTGAGCGGGAGATGTTAGCGACCAAGAACTTTGGCAAGAAGTCCCTGAATGAAATCAAGGATATCCTGAACGGCATGGGCCTGGACTTTGGGATGGAGTTTGATGAGCAGGGCAATCCGATTCCCGGCTCGGGCGGCCGCGATGCTACGGACCTAAGCGATTTCGACGATGAAGTTGAGCAGTAGAAGAGATTGCTGATTTCAGATCTCAGATTTTAAACCAGGTAGGGAATGACCTTCCCGTTGAAGAATCTGACTCAGCTTGACTTCGAAACTTTTGGATTATGCGACACTTAAAAGCACACCGGAAACTCGGCCGGACCACTGAACATCGGATTTCGCTGTTGCGAAATTTGGCCACCTCGCTGATCAACTCGCGCGAGGATCGTATCGTTACCACGCTGCCCAAAGCCAAAGAGCTGAGGCCGTTTGTCGAACGTGCAATCACCCTGTCGCGTAAGGCCCAGGAGATGGGTGAGGATTCGGGCGCCGGGGCGCTGCACCTGCGGCGTCAGGCAGCGGCTTTCTTTCATTCGGGCAACATTCAACGAGCAGCACAAACAGGCAAACGCGGCCAGATACCTTTGCCTCGGACCGCCGGCGTGGCCGCTCTGCGACGCTTATTCGGCGAACTCGGTGAGCGCTATAAGGACAGGCCAGGTGGGTATACGCGCATCCTGAAGCTGGGGCGGCGTGCGGGTGATAATGCCGAGTTGGCGATTATTGAACTGGTCGACAACCCACGCGAAATCGAGGCGGTTGAAGCCGCTAAGAAACGGGCCAAGAGCGCCGGCGGGAAAAAGAAGACCGATAAGGGCAGGGAAACGAAGGCAGGCCAAAAAGCAAGCGATCGCAAAGAAGCTGCTGCGCCGGCCGCTGCTGAGACGAGCGAAACGCCGGATGAAATTGTCGCCGAGACTGCGACAGAGCCGACCATCGATCAGGAATCAGAGCAGTAGGAACGTATAAAGGTTCGAGCCGGCCCTTTCCTGTGGAAGGCAAGCTCGATAGACCAAGCCCCAAGCGACGGTCGGCATGACGCCACGTTCTTTGGGGCTAATCGCTTTATTTGAGTCAGTCGCGCGGGATCCAATATGAAAGACTCAGAAAGCCAGTCAGTTGCGAAAGTAGAGCGCAAAACGCGCGAGACGGTGGCGCCCGAGAGTCAGGGCGTCCGAGAACGTAATCCGAGCCGTCAACCCAAGCCGGAACCGTCCGTCAATATGGATGAGCTGCGGGAGTTGATTGCACTGCTGCGCGAAAACGGACTCGCGGAGTTCGAACTGGAGCGCGAAGGCTTTCGCGTTCGTTTGCGGCGGGGAGTTGAATACGACCCGATGGAAACCAGGGCCGCTCCCGCACCGTCAACGCCGACCGAAGCGCCAAAGACCGCGGCGTCGGCTACTGGCTCTCCTGCGCCGTCGCACCCAGGTGCGCTGGCGCAAACGGCGGCGTCTGAGGATCAGGGCCTGCACATCATTGAATCTCCGATCGTCGGCACCTTTTACCGATCTCGGTCTCCAAACGCGGAACCCTTTGTCAAGACGGGGAGCAAAGTCGAACATGATTCCGTGGTTTGTATCATCGAAGCCATGAAGTTGATGAATGAGATCACGGCAGAAACCCATGGCGAAGTAGTAAAGATTTACGTGGAAAACGGCCAGCCGGTTGAATACGGCCAGCCGCTGTTCGGAATAAAGAAGTAGTAGTGCCTTAGTCTATCGTCCAATGTCCGGCCTCGGTTTTGTGGCGGCAGGCATTGGACGTTAAGTTTATTGGGAATCATGAGCGCTGGGAACCGAAAATTTCGCAAGATCCTGATCGCCAATCGTGGCGAGATTGCCTGCCGCATTATCTGGACCTGTAAAGAGATGGGCATTCGCACCGTCGCTGTCCACAGCGACGTCGATCGCGACTCTTTGCACGTGCGCTACGCCGACGAAGCCGCTTGTATCGGCCCGGCCCCGTCCGCGCAAAGCTATCTCAATATTCCCGCCATCATCAGTACCGCCGAGATTTTCAACGTTGATGCTATTCATCCGGGCTATGGCTTTTTGGCTGAGTCGTCTTACTTTGCCGAAATCTGCGAAGCCTGCAACATAAAGTTTATCGGCCCCAAAGCCAGCGTTATCCGTTTGATGGGTGACAAGGTCGAAGCGCGCCGGGCGATGAAGGCTGCGGGCTTGCCGATTACCCCCGGTAGTTCTGAGCCGGTTACTTCAGAAGAGGAAGCTCTGCAGATCGCGCGCGAAATCGGGTTTCCGGTGATCGTCAAGGCCGCTGCCGGTGGCGGCGGCCGTGGAATGCGCGTGGTTCGCTCCGCAGACGAACTAGGAGCCGCACTCGAAACCGCCTCGACCGAAGCCGCCGCCGCCTTCAAGGATGGTAGTGTTTTCCTTGAGCGCTTTATTGATAAGCCCCGGCACATCGAGATCCAGGTCCTGGCGGATGAATACGGTGATTGCATTCATCTTGGAGAAAGGGAATGCTCGATTCAGCGCCGGCATCAGAAGCTTTTGGAAGAGGCACCCTCGACCGTGCTTTCGCCTCAGTTGCGGGCAGAGATGGGCGCGGCGGCGGTTAACGCCTGCAAGAAGATTGGCTACTCCAGCGCCGGCACTTTTGAGTTTCTGCTGGACCAGGACAACAAGTACTACTTCATGGAAATGAACACGCGTATCCAGGTGGAACACGCCGTGACAGAGATGGTGACGCTGGCCGACATCGTGCGAAATCAGATTCGGATCGCGGAGGGCGAGCCTCTGGGCTACACGCAAGATGACTTGATGATCGTAGGACATGCGATCGAGTGCCGCATCAATGCCGAGAATCCCGAGACCTTTGCACCCTCCCCAGGCCGGATCACGGCTTTCAATCTTCCGGGAGGACCCGGGGTGCGCGTTGATACCTACGTCTATGCCGGCTACATGGTCCCCCCATTTTATGATTCGATGATCGCGAAGGTCATCACACACGCGCGCACGCGTGATTTGGCGATTGCGCGCATGAAGCGGGCGCTCGAGGTGATGGTTATTGAAGGAATCAAGACCACCATTCCGCTGCACCTGAAAATAATGGACGACCCGAAGTTTCGCGCCGGCGACATATCGACCGGTTTTATGGAAGAGTTCCTGGCTTCTGAAGGTCAGCGCAACCCGATTTCGGCCAACGCGTCCAGGGCATGAGCCCCGGCGGTTGCCCATTAAGGCAGAGAGCCCTATAATATTCGACTTTTCTATGGCGAGTTGGTCTCGTCTGAGAGGTGAAGCAAATGGCACACGCAGTTATTAGAACAGGTGGCAAACAATTTCTGGTCGAAGAAGGCAAGACTATTCGCGTTCCTTCCGTAGACGCCGAGGCCGGCAAGTCCATTGACCTGGACGTACTGGTCGCTGCGGGAGACGACACCAGGGTGGGTGCTCCCGCGGTCGACGGTGTCAAGGTGTCCGCGACGGTCCTTGATCATGGCCGGGCGCCCAAGATTATCGTCTTCAAGAAGAAACGGCGTAAGCAGTACAAGCGCAAGCAGGGCCATCGCCAGGATTACACAACGCTGAGAATTGATTCAATCGGGTAAAGACGGTGTTGGGTCTTTGGTCTTTGGTTTTTGACAAAGACCCAAAACCAAAGACCAAAGGCCGGGCTCAAACTATCTGGAATAGAGTAGGAAGGCGGGAGTTCATATGGCACATAAAAAGGGAGTCGGCTCATCTCGCAACGGTCGCGATTCAAACTCGCAAAGACTGGGCCTGAAAAAATTCGGCGGTGAACTGGTGCGTGGCGGCAACATCATTGCGCGCCAGCGTGGCACCAAGTGGAAGCCTGGTAAGAACGTTGGTCGCGGCAAAGATGACACTTTGTTTGCTTTAATTGACGGCATCTTAAAGTTTGAGGACAAAGGCCGTGCGGGTAAGTTCGTAAGTGTTTATCCGGCGGTGGCCGCCGAACAGGTGCCGGTCGCCGCTTAGGCCTCGCGATTTTAGAGCTCGTATCTGCGCGACGCCTGCTCAGTGCGAGCAGGCGTCGCTTTTCGATTTAGATGTTTATCGACCGTACCAAGATTCGCGTCCAGGGGGGAAACGGCGGCAACGGCGTCACCGCTTTTCGGCGCGAGAAATTCGTGCCGCGCGGCGGTCCATCCGGCGGAGACGGCGGACGGGGCGGCGATGTTTGGATAGTTGCTGAATCTTCATTGAATACACTGCTGCACCTTCGTTACAACCCCGAGCATAACGCCGGACGCGGGATGCACGGCGAAGGCTCGAACCGCTCAGGACGTGAAGGAGCAGATGCCATCGTTCGCGTTCCGGTGGGTACGCAGATTCTGGATGCCCTCACTGGAGATCTGATTCGCGATTTGACGGAAGAAGGAGCGCGCTTGCTGGTCGCGCGCGGTGGACGCGGTGGTTTCGGTAATTCCCATTTCGCAACCTCGACCAATCGGGCGCCAAGATATCATCAGGAAGGAAGCGAAGGGGAAAAATACGAATTGCAGCTCGAGCTGAAGCTGCTGGCCGATGTGGGGCTGGTAGGTTTTCCCAACGCCGGCAAGTCCACGTTGATCTCGACCATATCGGCGGCGCGACCCAAGATTGCCGACTATCCCTTCACAACCCTTGAACCGCACCTTGGCGTTGTCGATATGGGCGACTATCGGACCTTTGTAGTCGCCGATATCCCTGGCTTGATTGCCGGCGCCCACGAAGGCAGTGGTTTGGGCGATCGTTTTTTGCGGCACATTGAACGCACCCGGTTGCTGCTGCATCTGGTTGATGTGTCGTCGTTTTCCGGTCGTGAGGCGGTCGCCGACTACGAAACGATCAATCAGGAGTTGGCGGCCTACAATCCTGAACTTGCTCTGCGCGAGCAGATTGTGGTGGCAACCAAGATTGATGCCGTTGATGAACCGGAACGGATTGAAGCTCTGAAACTTCGTGCAGAGGCAGACAATCGCTTGTTCTTTGCCATCTCAGCCGTGGCAAATCAGGGCGTGCGCGAGTTGCTCAACGCGGTGGCCGGCAAACTGGATGATCCCAGCCTCGCGCTTCACGGTTTAGGCGAAGTGGTGGAGATCGGTTCCTAGCGTTACCTGTTTTGGGGATTGTGCCAATGGACCGCAAAAAGCGGATTGCTCTTTACGGCGGCACGTTTGACCCGGTTCATCTGGGACACCTGGAAGTAGCCAGAGGGGTTTCCCGGCTCTTTGAAATTGACGAGCTTTGGTTCGTCGTGGCCCAGCTGGCGCCGCATAAATTGACGCTGGCAGTAACTCCAGCGCTGCATCGATACGCGATGTTGGCGTTGGCTACCCAGGACGACCCGCGGCTTTTGATATCGACCTTTGAGCTCGAGGCCGCAGGCAGGTGTTACACCGTCGATACGCTGGTCCATTTCAAATCGGCTTTAGGTGAGTCAGCCGATCTCTTTTTTGTTATGGGGGCAGATTCCTGGTCCGAAGTCGGCACCTGGCGTGACTGCGATCGCTTGCTCGAAATGGTCAACCACATCATCGTGAGCCGGCCGCGCTACAACCTCGGGGTGGATCATATAGCGCCCGCGCTGGCCGCTCGTATAGTTGATCTCCGCGGTAGCGGTCAGGCTTCACCTCTTAGTCATTTTGGTGAAGGCGAGAAAATCTTTATTACCGACGCTGTCATGACGGATGTCTCAGCTACCGACATTCGCCGGGCGGTGCGAGAAAACAGCGGTGAGTTAAGCGATATGGTGTCACCTCCGGTGGCTGCTTACATCAGGAAGTACAAGCTATACAGAGATACGAATGAAAGATAATTCAACCATCAAAGAAAAATCACTGCAGCCAGTCGAACCCGCTGTGCGGCCAGCTCAGCGTGAGCGGGCAACTGAAAAGACGACCGAAGCGCTCGATGAGCGAATACTGATCGCCCTGCACGCGGCCAGCGACAAAAAAGCCCTGGATCTGATCCTGCTGGATCTGCGCGAGATTGCCACTTTCACTGATTACTTCCTGATTACCAGCGGTGCCAACCAACGCCAGGTGCAGGCCATCGCGGATGAAGTGGTGGACAAGCTGAAGAAAGC
Source organism: Acidobacteriota bacterium (assembly GCA_025463135.1). Classification (GTDB taxonomy): domain Bacteria; phylum Acidobacteriota; class Blastocatellia; order Pyrinomonadales; family Pyrinomonadaceae; genus JAOAPY01. The sequence goes on along the minus strand of JAOAPY010000046.1, from coordinate 19,243 downwards.
AGGATCACCGGCGGCCCGCATCGAAGGCTATCGCACAGCGGAATGGATCCTGGTTGATTATGGTGATTTCGTGCTCCACGTTTTTGAGGAAAAGTCCCGAAAGTTTTACGACCTCGAACGTTTATGGCGCGAGAGCAAACGGGTTGAGCTGCCGGTGGAAGTAGCCAGTCAGCATTTAGCTATTTGAGAAAAAAATTGTGATCGAGATGGTGACGCAGTCGGAGGCGATGCGCGAGGCAATCGGCCTCGCGGAACGAGTGGCCGCCACCGCTGCGAACGTCCTGGTGACGGGAGAGTCCGGCGTCGGCAAAGACGCCATTGCCTCTTTCATTCACCGGCGCTCGTCGCGTGCCGCGCAGTCGTTCGTGAAGATTGACTGTGCGACTTTGCCGGGCCATCTGCTCGAAGCTGAATTGTTCGGCTACGAACGAGGGGCCTTTACCGGAGCCAGTGAAGCGAAGCCGGGTCGATTGGAAGCAGCGCATCGGGGCACTCTGGTGCTGGATGAAATTGCCTACCTTCCGACCGATGCTCAGGCAAAGCTGCTGCGGGTGATCGAGCATCGCGAATTCGAGCGTTTGGGCGGACGGCGCACCATTAAAGTGGACGCCCGGCTAATTGCGCTGACGAACGTCGATCTGCCTGATGCGGTGGCGCGGCGCGCCTTTCGCGAAGATCTTTTTTATCGCCTGAACGTAATGCACATCAGCGTGCCGCCGCTGCGCTCGCGAAAAGAGGACTTGCCAAAATTAGCGCGCAGCTTTTTGCACGCCTATGCAGCGAAGCATGGACGCCCGGTAACGGCGATCGCCCCGGCGGCACTGAAGGTCTTGCAGGAATATCAATTTCCCGGCAACGTTCGCGAGTTGGCGAACACTATTGAAAGGGCCGTGATTGTCGCGACGGGCAAACGACTCGAAGAGGGTGATTTGCCGGAACCGATCAGAGACTCTGTGCGGTTGCAGGAACGACATTACCACCCGGGGACGCTCGCGGAAATTGAGGCAGCGTACGTGAACGAGGTTCTTGCGTCGACCCGAGGTAATAAAGCCGAGGCAGCGCGCATTTTGGGGATTAGCCGCAAGAATCTCTATGAAAGGCTGGCGCGGCAGAAATAGCACAGACTTTAGTCTGTGTCAGGTCGCGGTAGCGAATGCATCACAGGCTGAAGTCTTGCTACTGAAACGATGCGGTTGCGTCTTATTTGGACGGGAAAGACCAAAGACGCGCACTTGCGAGCGCTCGGTGAAGATTATTTGAAACGACTGACGCGCTTTGCCCGCTGCGAAATCACTGAGCTCCGCGAGAGCAAGGGCAGCACCGGAAAAGCGGGCATCGAGAAGGATTCAGAGCGCATCTCAGACGCGCTGCACGAGGGCACCGTTTTTGTGCTGCTCGATCCGGAAGGCGCTCAGTGGACATCGCAGACGCTTGCCGAGCAGGTGCAGCGTTGGAATAACGAGGGAACTCGAGAAGTCAGCTTTGTTATCGGCGGTCCGCTTGGTGTGTCGAAAAAGCTTTCCGACGCCGCCGACAAACACTGGTCACTCTCGCGCTTGACTCTTACGCACGAAATGGCGCGCGTGGTGCTTTTGGAGCAATTATACCGAGCGTACACAATTATTCACGGTCTGCCTTATCAGAAGTGATAGGCATTTGCGATTGGCAATTGCCGATTGCCAATTGGCGATTGGGGATCAACTGTGGCGGATTCCGGGATTGGGTACTGTGTGTGCAGGGAGCATGAAAAAGCGGTGCGCTTAAATCGACAATCGGCAATTAAAAATTGGCAATGATGAGGGGTGGAGGAATTAACAAAAGAATGGAAAAAAGACGAGTAAAAGTTTTTCGTGATAAACTACTTGACCGACGCGAAGGCCTGGTGGGACAGGTCCAGGAAGCTGAAGCTTACAGCCGCGAACGTGATTCTGAAGCCACGCAGGATCCCGCCGACATGGCGGCCAATGCCTACACCAAAGAACTGCTGGTGTCGATGTCGGATAACGACCGCCAGTTACTGAATTTGATTGATGAGTCGTTGGAGCGCATCGAAGCCGGAAATTATGGAAAGTGCGTCCGTTGCGAGAGTGTTCTGCCTGAGAAACGCCTTGAAGCGTTGCCCTGGGCGCGCCATTGTATGCCTTGTCAGGATTTGCAGGAGAAGGGACTTTTGAACGACGACGAAGACTAACGGATTTTCACTCCTGATGACATAATTGCGGCCTCCTGCTCACGCCGAGCAGGAGGCCGAATTTCTTTGGACGAGCCTAAGCGTTGTTCTCACTCACAAATACAACCAACCTGATCTACGACGCAACGCTCGCTCTCGTTTATCCGCAAGAGTGCGCGGTCTGTGGCGCGAGTGTCGAATCGAGATTTGACGGGGTGGCGTGCGCGCGCTGCTGGCAGGCCACTCGCGTATTTTCAAACGCGGATCCACTGTGCTGGAAATGCGGTGTGCCGGCGCCGGTCAAAGTTTTAAGCGAAGGACGCCATCCGGGTGAACAAATCAGATGTCGTCGTTGTGATGAAGCATCGTTTACCGCCGCGCGAGCCTGCGGCTTGTACGAAGGAGCGCTGCGTGCATCCGTCATTGCCCTCAAGCGTGGACCTCACGTCCCCAAAAATCTGGCGCTGCTAATGTGGGAGCTCTGCCAACACGAGCCGCTCAAACGGGCTACGCTTATCGTTGCGGTACCCCTTCATCCTGAACGAGAGAAACAGCGAGGCTTTAATCAGGCAGCCGTATTGGCGGAAGCGCTGTCAACGCTGGTGCCGCTATCTGTGGCTGAGGGCGTACTGGTTCGCACCAGGCATACCGGACGTCATCGCGCCGGCATGGACGCTCAGGCCCGGCGCGAAAGCGTCGAAGATGTGTTCGCGGCCACACGGCCGCGCATCATCGCGGGCGAGTCCATCCTGCTTATCGACGACGTCTTCACAACCGGAGCGACGGCCTCAGCCTGTGCCCTGGCGTTGACTTGTGCCGGAGCGAAAGAAGTCCTGGTCATGACAGTGGCGCGACCGCTTCACTCCTGAGCGGTCAACGCTGCCAAGATCATTGTGGGTGCGCCACGGAACCGTCGGCGTCCTTAGTCTCCACAATCCTGTTCACCTGGACGCCCTGCACCACGGCCGGCAATTTTTGTCTTAGTAAATCAACGGATACGACACTACTGCCGCAAGGATAGGTTGCCCCGGGACAGCAAGGAGATGTTAAGATTAACGCATCGAAACGAAACGAGTGTTGGGAGCGGCAAGGGCAATGTCGACAAATTTGGAAAATGCGATTCAAGAGAGAGTACGGCGGCTGAGTGACGAACAGCAGCACCAAGTGATGGCGTTTGTTGAAGGTCTGGAGCCGGGACCCGGCGATCAGCACGCCAGGCGTTTCTCGTTTGTGGGCATCGCTCGCAGCGGAAACGGTGCACTGTCAACCGAGGCTGAGTCGATTCTGAACGATGCTGCTGACCGGCGTGAAGGCTGGAGTTTACCTTAATGACGGCGCTGCTCGACACAGGCTTTCTTCTGGCAGTCATCGACGCAGACGACAGTCTTCACGCCGCCTGCACGGTTGCCCTTGAAGCAGAGTCGGCGCCTTTACTCCCTGATGTCGTCTTACCTGAACTAGCTTATTTGATCCTACGCGAACTCCGCTATCCGACGCTCACAGCATTCTTGCGATTAGTTGCCGCCGGAGAGTTGGTTCAGGTGAAATCAACACTGCAGGATCTAGCACGTGCTGCGGAGATATTGGAGAAGTATGCCGACAACCGCGTTGATTTCGTTGACTGTGCGATCGTAGCAATGGCCGAGCGGTTGAATCTGATCAAGATTCTTACCGTGGATCGGCGGCACTTCACAATCTTCCGTCCGAAGCACTGTGATTATTTTGAAATCGCACCGTAAGCTGCCGCACTCTCATGCGTACGACGCAGTGTTACTGCTCAGATGAAAGTCGCTGGAAAAGATCAGCAAGTTAAGTATTGCGTCACAGCGATAATTGATCTGCTGGGGTTCTCAAGTCATTTGGAGATCGGGGGAAATGACTTGCGAACTAATATAGGCCAAGAGGCAGTCAATAGGCTTCAGATTCTCGAAGACGCAATTCGCTTGATGAATGATGAGAGAGTGCTTTGCAAGGATGAGTATCCTAAAGAGTTTTATTACACGAGAATCAATGACGCAGTTATCTTGACGTTGGACCTACCAAGGTTCTTCACACCTTCGGTTGGTGAGTTAATCAAAAGGGGAGTCTCCGCGAACGAGATTGACCAATTCTTCGACTTGGATTCAATTGGAGGCGATGAAGAGTTCGAGCAAGCATATGTAACCAAGCTTTCAGAAGACACTGGGGATCTAGTCCGCTTCGTAGGTCTGATTGCGCGCATCCACCATTACGTTAACCGGAAGGAGAACACTGCCTATTTCCCGGGTGCGAAAACTGTAGTTGCGAGTGGTTATAGGAGGACGTTTTTCGCTGAAGGAAAAGAGGACTTTCTCGCAGCAAACTTTTCCTTTTCAAATGCCTATCTGGCGGAAAAGGATTTGCACGGTTCCAATCTGTTTTTGGACAATAATATTGTCCAGCTGCTATGTGCAAATCGATTCGCGAGAAATCTCCTGCGCTTTGCCTCTTACGTCAGTCATCCGGCGCAGTTCGATCTCTTTCGCGAATATGATGATCCGTTATTCCCTCCCGGTGCGACCGTAAAGAAGGAACCTGTTGCGGTATCTCTGTTCCGGAAGCGCTTTAGTTTTCGCGAATTAAATCCTTCTATCCTTGCCTATCTTCAGGTGATACCTCGCCTCTCGACATATTTGCTGGGCGAAAAGAAATCAAAGGCCGAGTCGTTTTCGCTGAGCGTATTTGAGGCGATGAAGGAAGGTCCCAGCAAAGCAGACCTCAACTTGGATTCGGCACCTATTTTTCGTGGACGAATTCTGCGGGAGGATATTGAGAATGATATTAGGATCTTCTCAGAAATTGTTGAATGCGGGGAATCTGCAATTTTGAAAGAACAGCGTGAGAGAAGCCTTCGTGAACTTGTGCTGAAAGCACCCCATCCTTCCTAATAGCCGACGAGTTGATGTAAGTAATTTAGCAATGAAGCGCGAAGCACTTGTATGATATTCACATGAGCCAACTCCGAACCCTATACGCTCCCACCGAACCCTACGACACCGGTCGTCTGAAAGTCTCAGACGTTCACGACCTCTATTTCGAGCAGTGTGGCAATCCAAAAGGAAAGCCGGTTGTCTTTCTGCACGGTGGACCGGGCGGCGGACTGATACCTGACTATCGCCGCTTCTTCGATGCGGAAGCTTATCGCATTGTCCTGTTCGATCAACGCGGCTCGGGACAAAGCACACCGCATGCGAGCCTGGAAGAGAATACAACCTGGAATCTGGTTTCTGATATCGAAAAATTGCGCCGACACCTCGGCATCGACACCTGGCAGGTGTTCGGCGGTTCGTGGGGCAGCACGCTCGCGCTCGCCTATGCCGAGACGCATCCGGAACGCGTCCGCGAACTCATCCTGCGCGGTATCTTTCTCTGCCGGCCTCAGGAGATCAAGTGGTTCTATCAGGAAGGTGCCAGCTGGCTTTTTCCCGACGTGTGGGAAGAATTCCTGAAGGTGATTCCAGAAGCCGAGCGCAGCGATATGGTAAGTGCCTATTACCGACGGCTGACGGCTGACGACGAGAAGGTCAGAGTCGCGGCCGCCCGCGCCTGGAGCATCTGGGAGGGCAGCACCTCAAAGCTTTTCTTCGATTACGAGTCAATCGAAAGATTTGCCGATCCGGACTTTGCGCTCGCCTTCGCGCGGATCGAATGTCATTACTTCATGAATAATTGTTTCTTTGAGACAGAGAACTATCTGCTCGAGAATGTGGGCAGGATTCGTCACCTCCCCGGCGTGATTGTCCAGGGACGTTATGACGTAGTGTGCCCCATGCGGAGCGCCTGGGACCTGCACAGTGCCTGGCCCGAGGCCGAACTGCACGTCACGCCGGACGCGGGCCACTCGATCATGGAGCCCGGCAACCTCAGTGCCTTAGTCGATGCAACCGATCGATTCGCCGCAAGGCAAAAGTAAGAAGTTAAAAGACAAAACAAGAACCGTCTAACCGTCTGGGCGAGAGGACCTTGCGCCTAATTTTGCCTTTTAACATTTGCCTTTTGACTTCTTTATCGTAATATCAGCCTCAGCTATGACGGGTCGAGTACTAGTGCTGAATGCTTCCTTCGAGCCCATCAACGTGTGCACCGAGCGGCGCGCCGTGGTAATGATCTTTAAGGGAGTGGCGCGCGTCGAAGAGCACAACGGGCACATGCTGCACTCGGCCAGGCTGGTAATTCATGCGCCGTCGGTGATCCGGCTGACTGAATACGTGCAGATTCCCTTTGAGCGGCGCTCGTTGTCGCGCAAGAACATTCTGCTGCGGGACCATTCGACGTGTCAGTATTGTGGCAAGCACTATCCGCCCTCGGAGCTGACGCTCGATCACGTTATGCCACGGTCACGGGGAGGCGAGTCGGCGTGGGACAATCTGGTAGCATGCTGTCGTCGCTGCAATCATCGCAAAGGCAGTCGCACGCCCGAAGAGTCCGGCATGACGCTTTCGCGCCGACCGCGCGGTTTTTCGCTGCATGTTAGCCGTCAGATCATGCGGTATCTGGGGCGGGCCGATCAGACCTGGCGGAAATATTTATTTTATGAGTCGGACACGTGGCAATAGGATTGGGCTGGCAGGTTTCTGTTGCGCGGCAAAGTAAGGTTAAGGAGGCTGGAAAAGAACATGTTTCTTCTGTTCAATATGAGCAATCCGCTGCTGTGGGTTGCGATTGTCGCGGTTATCTTTCTACTTTTTGGCGGCAGCAAACTTCCCCAACTCGCGAAGGCCCTGGGCCAAAGTAAGAAGGCTTTTAAAGATGGACTGGCCGAAGGTGAAAGTGAAGAAGAGGAAAAGTCGAGGAATGATTTGGCCGGCAGTAAGTCCGCCTCGTTGTCGGCGGTGGACGATGAAGCTCTCTTTGAAGAAGCCCGTCGCCGGGCTCGGTTGCGGGTGGCCGAGGGCGATATTCCCGATGCTAGAAGATAGAACAGCTTTGCGCTGATACCCGCGGATCTCTTCTGACCTCACAAACACGCTAATGGATTGAGAGTTCTAGTCGCGTAGCCTTCCTTCCGTCTGTTTAGAGAGGGCACTTGTGCCCATGACGCGGCGGACAAGTCCGCTCTAAACGGATCATTAAGAGATCGAACGAAGAGATCGAACGCAATCGTTTTAGCGTAGACTTACTAGGACTGGTTTACTTTGCGCCCCATCAGTAACGTCGCTTTTACCGTCAGCAGGAACTCGGCTTCATGGCGCTCAGCGTTTATCAGGTTGGCGATTTCGCGCGTTACTCGCTCCTGCTTCTTTGCGGGAATCGACTCCATCCAGCCTCTCATCAGGAAGTCAGAGATTAACGGCGAGTTGAGAAACTCGTCAGCGGAGCGGTAGTCAAAAGCTTCGATTTGCGTCCAGCTTGCGACTTCGATCAGTCCTTCCCGCGCGGCTATCTCTTCCAGTTCAGCAACTGTTGGCAAGGCATTCAGCAAGCTCTCGATATCCACTTCGTCGGCAAACTCGGAGTTGTAAAGGGCTTCCCAATAGATCGAAAAAAACTCGCCATAGCTTGAAGAAGTTGGCAGAGCGACTGCTAATTTGCCTCCCGGTTTTGTGACGCGAATCAACTCTGAAGCGATTGCGGGCACGCGTTCGGGGGCCACCAGGGACAAATCACCGATAACCAGATCGAAGAGGTCGTCCGGCAGTGACAGCATGCGAAGATTGACGGTGCGGAATTCGGCCGCCACCTTCAGAGTCACTGCTTTGGCGCGCGCAATCTCGATGCTCTCGCTGTTTTCATCAACGCAAAGCAATTCCAACTCCTGGTTTTGCTCGCGCAAACCCAGCGCATGTCCCCCGGTTCCAGCGCCGGCATAAAGCACGCGTCCCTTCTTCGGCGGCTTTACGTGTTCATCGATTAGGGCCGCGAATCGTTCGCCCCAATCCGGAGCAATCAGCAGGTCCTGGATAAACGCGAGTTCCTTTTTCGTTTTGCTACTTGTCGCTTGATTCATTAGTCCGTCTGATTTCCTGATCGTCCGCTTCGTAATACACTCGACCGCGCAAGGCTTCCGGCAAGCAAGGCATCTCCGCCTCAGCCTGCGGATCGCTGTGGACGTAACGATAACCCTCTCCATAGCCGAGGCGTTTCATCAACGGCGTCGGCGCGTTGCGCAAGTGCAGCGGTACCGGTTCGAGGGCCGTATCCATTGCATCGGCTACCGCTGCTCCATACGCTTTTTTTACAGTATTAGACTTTGGCGCCCGCGCGAGATAGATGGTCGCTTGCGAGAGCGGAAAGAGCGCCTCGGGTAGTCCAATCAACTTCGTAATCTCGGCCGCGGCCGCGGCCTGGACCATCGCTTGTGGATCCGCCAGCCCGATGTCTTCCGAAGCAAGGATGCATAAGCGCCTGGCGATAAAGATCGGATCAGCCCCGCCTTCTATTAAACGCGCCAGCCAGTACAGCGCCGCATTCACATCAGAATTGCGCAGCGACTTGATGAGCGCCGAAGCCAGGTTATAGTGCTCCTCGCCGCCCTTGTCATACGCATAGCGGGCACGGCCTAATGCCTCGATCACCGTTTCATTGGTTATGCAGCGCACGCCAGCCTGGTCCGGTTTGGTCGATTCAACCGCTGCCTCCAACGCCGCCAGCGCTACTCGCGCATCACCACCTGCCGAGTGGGCCAGGCGCGCCAGTACTTCATCAGTGGCCTCTGGTTCTAGCTGGGCCAGACCGCGTTCTTCGTCGGCGACGGCACGCTGCAGAATCGTTTTTACTTCGTCTTCATTCAGGGGATTGAGCACCAGCACACGACAACGCGAAAGCAGAGCGCCGGTAACCTCAAATGAAGGATTCTCAGTAGTGGCGCCAATCAAAGTCACCGTGCCATCTTCGACTGCGTGCAAAAGCGCATCTTGCTGTCCTTTGTTGAAGCGATGAATCTCGTCAATGAAGAGTATCGTGCGTCGACCGAGCCTTGCCTCCTGCTTTGCATCGCTGATAGCGGTTCGCAAGTCTTTCACCCCGGAGAACACGGCCGACAGCGAAACGAACCGCGAGCCATTTTTGTCCGCCAGCAGTCTTCCCAATGTAGTCTTACCGGTGCCGGGCGCGCCCCAAAGAATTAAAGAAGGCATCGTGCCGCCACCCTCGATCAGCCTTCTCAGGATGCGACCCTCGCCCACCAGATGGTCCTGACCGACAAACTCGGAGAGCGAGCGCGGCCGCATCCTGTTTGCCAGCGGCGCATGCTGGGGGTCGGCGGGTGTATCGATCGGATCTTCTTCAAAAAGATTTCTGGTAGTAGGCTGTGCCATCGTTATATGATTATCGCCGAAGTAAAGCCTGTATGAAAACTCCGGCAGATAAGTCACGCAAAAGGGATACGCCTTGCAGGAATTGACGGGATCGTCAGTCAGGATGTTCGATGGAACGCATAAAGCGCGGTCTTCGTATACCCAACCGAGCGCACCGATATTAGTATTTTGGGCGCAAATTAACAGGGGCAGAGTGGAGGACGGGAGATGAGCGACGCAAAGGACGTTATGAGAGTGGCGGGAATGATCCTGCTGGGAATTTTCGTGGTGGCTGTGGGCATTCCGCTGGTAATGGCCGCGGCAGGTTTTACCTTAGGAGTTGTCGGATTTTTGTTCGGAGTTGCGGTCGCGGTTATCAAGGTGGCGGTAGTCCTGGCGATTGGTTACCTCATTCTCACCGGCGTGCGCGCGATGCTGCGGTAATCAGAGGCGATCCGGGACTTCCCTCCGCGATTCGTAGTCTCGTAACGATCCACTCATCTGGGCGTCTCTCACCGAAGTCCATTTCTTGTCTTGACCAAATCCCAATTAGCGCGATGATTATCCGGCTCTTCCCACCGGAAAGGCATCGATTAGTGAATCATGAACAACGCTTGGATCGAATAGAACGGATCGTTAAGCTATTCGTTAGGGCTGGGCTACGCGCGCGTCAACAGAGTCGGCGGCAAGATGAGAAGATAAACATGCTCCTGGACGCTCAAATCAGTAACGACGAGATGGATCGCTTGGAACGGATCGCAGAACTTTTGGCCAAGCCTGATTGGCCAAGCATACGCGCATCGAGGGAACAAATGAAAAGACTTAAGGCGCTCGCAGTAAAGCATCGGGAAAGGCACGCGGTAAATGATGAACAGCTCAACATTTTGAAAGAGCTGATGAGGCGAAGAGGAATACTTGGTGATGAAAGTTCGTAAACCTCCACTGATAATTCAAGGCATCACACATTGAATCGGAAATTGACTATGTCGCCTTCCTCCATGATGTAGTCCTTGCCTTCCAGTCTCGTTAATCCCTGTTCTTTAGCTACAGCGTAGGAGCCCGCACGGATCAAGTCATCGTAGCTGACGATCTCAGCACGAATAAATCCTCTTTCAATATCCGAATGAATCGTGCCGGCTGCGTTCTGCGCGCGCGTGCCCTGGGGAATGGTCCAGGCGCGCGCTTCCTTTTCTCCAGCCGTAAGGAAGGACATCAAGCCGAGCAGGTGATAGGCACTCTTGATCAAGCGGTCGACGCCGCTGCTGGAAACGCCGAGGCTCTTCAGATAATCCAACCGCTCCTCCGGCGGCAGGGCAACCAACTCTGCCTCCAGCTGAGCACAAATAACCAGGCACTCCGCTCCTTCGGCTTCAGCCAGCGCGCGCACCTTCTGGAGATGTGCGTTTTGATCCGGGGCTGCCAACGTGGCTTCATCGACGTTAGCGGCATAAATAGTCGGCTTCATCGTGAGCAGGAAAAAATTTCGCGCCGTCACTCGCTCGTCCGTAGTCAATTCAACTACGCGCGCGGATTTGCCCTCTTCCAGAGAGGGCAGAATTTTTTCCAACACTTCCAGTTCGGCGCGGGCGGTCTTGTCACCACCCTTCAATCCTTTCTGTGCTTTCTCGCGGCGACGTTCGGCAGTCGCCAGGTCCGCCAGCGCCAGCTCGATCTGAATGGTTTCAATGTCCCGCTGAGGATCAACGGAGCCCTCGACATGGATTACGCTATCGTCATCGAAGCAACGGACTACCTGGACCACGGTGTCCGTCTCTCGTATGTTGGCGAGAAACTGATTGCCGAGCCCTTCGCCCTTTGAAGCGCCGCGCACCAGGCCGGCGATGTCCAGAAATTCAACCGTGGCGGGAACGATGACGGTGGTCTTGACCAGTTTGGCCAAAGGTTGCAGACGTTCGTCGGGGACAGGCACAACTCCAACATTCGGTTCGATCGTGGCAAACGGATAGTTGGCCGCGAGGGCCGCGGTTTGCGCCGTCAGTGCATTAAAAAGCGTCGACTTGCCCACGTTGGGCAAACCAACGATACCTGCTCTCAGCATGAATTACCTCGCTGCGAAACTAACCCATAAGCTTGCGCGATGCAAAGACCTTGGAGTGTGGCGACCTGTCACCGCTTTGGCCGGTCGACTCTTTTCGTCAACGATCCAGCTACCGGATGCAGGCTGCGACAGGTTGCAGCAACCAAAGCGCCCACGGATCGGCGCACTCCAGGCAGGCCATTTTGCGGAAGCTGAAACAGGCGCATCATGGTTCAGTTTGATTTCGTTCGGGTTACGCAATAATGAGCGCTTCATGATTAAAGGCTGTGTAGAGTATCGACTCATCGCAGCCTGAACCAGGATCCACCATGGCTAAGATGTGCGGTTCGGACCGGTTCGCGTATAATCCCATTCCGATAAAAACGCTTTCTCGACTTTGCCACTCATAGAATTCACTGACTGATGATTCTTCCACTCCTGCTTGCCCTCCTTTTGACTGCCGGCGGAGCTCTCGCCACCTATATTTATGATGAGGATTGCCCTGTGGCTGCGAGGCTTTGCACGGGAGCGTGTATCGGGCTGGCGGCCTTCGGTCTAATCGGTTTCATGCTGGCGTCGTTGTTGGGCCTAACCCCCTTGTCAATTGGGCTGGCTACGCTGGTGACGATTTCGCCTTGCGCCTTGTTGTTGGATCCTTTTTACCGTGTACAGATCCGGGCCGATCTGGAGCTGGCATCACAAAAGATTCGACAGGCAATTGCTCGCCCCAGCCGCGCCGACCTCGGGTACTTTCTCTACTATGCAATTGCCGCCATCCTCTTCGGGCTGATTTTTGATCGGGCGATGATTCAGAAGCCGGATGGAATATATACGGGCGTATTGAACAATTTCGGTGACCTTCCTTTCCACCTGAGCGTGATCACCGGCTTTGCTTACGGGCACAACTATCCACCCGAGGATCCGACTTTTGCGGGTGTGCGTTTCACGTACCCTTTTCTCACTGATTTTATTTCGGCGGTGTTCCTGCGCTGCGGCGCGAGCCTGAGCAACTCAGTGTTCATTGAGAACCTTGTGGTAAGGTGGCCGTTTCTCCGGCCCTTAGTGTTCTGCTCTTTGCGCAATTCAATGTTCATTGAGAACTTTCTGTTAGCTATTGGCTTCATGGGTGTGCTTCATCGCTGGGCCTGGGAGATGCTGCGCGATCGGGTGGCGGCACTGCTCACACCGCTCCTGGTAGTGCTGAATGGCGGCTTTGGCTGGGCGCTGCTGGTTACCTTCGCGGGTAAAAACGATCAGGGACTGTTCGGCGTGCTTGCGCATTTGCCTGCGTCTTTTACAGTAATTCCCGAAACGACCTGGCGTTGGGGCAATGCGATCTCGTCGCTTTTGGTCCCGCAAAGGGGAATTCTGTTGGGTCTTCCTCTGGCTGTTATTGTGTTCACGCAATGGTGGTTGGCGACGGGAGAAAGGACGGACACGGAGAAGGGGAGACACGGAGATACGGCGCAGGGAGCTCCGAAAAAACTCTGGGGAGCGCGCAAGCTCAAGGATAAAAATGAAACCGGCGAGCGCCGTCCCTCGACGGCGATCTTTAAGAATTCTCCAACGGCGCGGATGGTGGCGGCCGGGGTGGCGGCGGGCCTGTTGCCGCTCGTGCATGCGCACAGTTTTGTTGTTGTCATGGCCGTGGGTGCGGGCATCGCTTTACTGCAAAGACGCTGGCGCCTGTGGATTACATTCGCAGTAGTGGCTTCTCTGATCGCCGTTCCGCAGATGTTGTGGTCCACCACCGGCAGCGCCGTAAAAGCCTCGAGCTTTTTTGCGTGGGAGTTTGGTTGGGACCATGGACAAGAGAATCCAGTTTGGTTCTGGTTCAAGAACACCGGCCTTTTTATTCCACTGCTTATCGCGGCGATCCTCTGGCGTGGTAAAGACTACCTGGTATCACGCCGCTTGCTGCATTTTTATTTGCCCTTTACGCTCTGTTTTATTGTACCCAATATGGTAAAGCTGGCGCCGTGGATTTGGGACAACGTAAAAGTGCTTTTTTACTGGTGGGTGGCATCGGCGCCCCTGGTCGCGCTCCTGCTCTCGCGTTTGTGGCATGAAGGCCAGGTTAAGCGAGCGATTGCCGTCGCACTTTTTGTTTGCCTGACGCTCGCGGGCGCGCTTGATGTTGCGAGTATCGTGATGCGCTCGGGTGAATTTCAATTGTTCGATCCGAACGGCGTGCGCTTTGCCGAAGTTGTCAAAGAGCAGACACAACCACGATCGACCGTGATACACGCGCCTATACACAATACGCCCGTCTTTCTGACAGGCCGTCGTTCCTTGATGGGCTATCCCGGTCACATCTGGACGCATGGCATCGACTTTGGGCCGCGCGAAAGCGAAATCAAACGGATTTACTCGGGTGCTCCAGACGCCGAATTGTTACTCGGCAAATACGGTGTCGACTATGCAGTCGTGGGGCCAAACGAACGGCTGGTGATGCCCGTGAATAATGAGTTCTTTTCTCGTTTCAAAAAGGTTGGAGAAGCAGGTGAGTACCGGCTCTACAAAATCAAACCGTAACAAGCAACCGAAGCCCCTAACGAACTCACGGGCCAGGATAGAGACCGCCGGGCCCGTTGACGTCGGGGCAGCGGAGCTTTCCTATCGCTCGTGGCTGCTGACTTCAATAGGTGTCATGTTAGTCGGCGCTATTCTGCGGCTCTATGATCTTCCCCTCGTCCCCTTTCATCACGACGAAGGCGTGAACGGGAATTTCCTGGTGCGGCTGGTGCGCGATGGGTTCTATCATTACGATCCCGAGAATTATCACGGGCCAACCCTTTACTATTTCGCGGCCGTGATCCCCTGGGTCATCAGGTTCCTGTTTGGCCCGTTGGCGCAAAACGCTTATGGGCTGACCACGTTTAATACTCGATTGGTACCGGCCCTCTTTGGATTAGGAACAATCTGGCTGGTCCTTTCACTGCACCGGCGTTTGGGCAGGATTGGTTCGCTCGCCGCGGCCACCTTGCTGGCCGTGTCGCCGGGCGCGGTCTACCTTTCTCGGTATTTTATTCACGAATCGCTGTTTGTATTTTTTACCTTTGGAATCGTTGTGGCTGGTTTGAAGTACTACGAGGACGGTCATCCGGTTTACCTCGTTCTGGCGGCGGCGTCGGCGGCACTACTTTTTGCGACTAAGGAAACCTGGATTATTTCCGTTGCGGTGCTTTTGATAGCTCTGGTTTTGACCCACGTGTATCGCTGGTTATGGCGTGCCCTGGGACCTGAACCGAAAGGAAGCCGCAGACGAAATGAATCCGCTGGCGAACCTTCACCAGGGCTAAAGGATATTCGCGATCGACTGGGCGGATCCCGCAACATCGCCATTTGGGCAGTCTTAGCAGTAGGTGTTTTTGCCGCTGTGGGAATGCTCTTCTATTCCTCCTTCCTGACAAATTGGACCGGTGTTTGGGACTCCCTGAAAACTTTTCAGATATGGAGCAAGACGGGCCAGACCGCGCACGTTCATCCATTTTGGACTTACCTCGTCAAATGGCTCCCATTCCAGGAATCACCACTGCTCGTGCTGGGCACGCTCGGAGCCGCATTGGTCTTCTGGAGACCGAAGAACTCTTTCGCGCTCTTTTCCGCGCTGTGGGCCTTCGGGATTATTTCCGCTTATTCTCTGGTCCCCTACAAGACGCCGTGGTTAATGCTCAACTTCCTTGTCCCGCTGGCGCTGAGCGCCGGCTACGCTATTGATTGGCTATATCAGCGCCTTCGCAAACAGGAGATCACGAGGACTGTGGTCTTCCTGATCCTGGTTGCCTGCTTACTAATAAGTGGCGGTCTGCCGAATCTGGCACTTGCGAGTTTTCAAAAACAGCCGAACTGGATGGCGGCGATTCCCGGATATCAAACCATCGATCTCAATTTCTTCAACTACGATAACGATGATGAGTATTACGTCTATGTTTACGCGCACTCGCACCGTGATTTGTTGACGCTGGTGAATGACGTGGATCAAATAGCCAAGCGCAGCGGGACTGGCTTTGAGACCGGAATAACGATCGTCTCACCTGACTACTGGCCCTTGCCCTGGTATTTTCGTGACTACAAACGCGTCGGCTATTTCGGTCATGTATCAGCGAGCAACGAACCGATAATCATTGCCTCTGAAGCCCAACGAGAGGAAGTGCAAACCACCTTTGGTGATCGCTACCGGCAGGTTAATTCCAAACTAAAGTTGCGTCCCGGCGTTGAGCTCTTGCTGTTTGTACGGAAGGACATGCCGGCACCCTGAGATTAGGAAAGGCCGCCGGTCTTTGGAGACCGGAAGAATCAAACTTTCTGACAGTGATAAAGAATTGATGAGACGTTATCTGCCAATAGTCATAATTGGGGTGGTGCTGGTTGCCGTCGTTGCCGGCGCCCTGTTACTTGTCCGTTCAAAAAAAACGGCAACGACCGCACCCTTTGTGGCCCAGGGAACGCCAGCGCCGTCGACAACCCCACCGGTCACCCGGCCGTCTGTCACTCCGGAAAACACAATTCCCGCGATTCCCGTAGGTGTGGGAGTTGCGGTTGAAGAGTACGGAGACTATCAATGTCCACCGTGCGGCTTGCTTCATCCCGAAATGAAGAAGATCGAACAGGAGTATGGCGCTCGCATCAATTTCGTGTTCCGTAACCTTCCTTTGACGCAACTCCACAAGAACGCCCTGGCAGCGGCTCAGGCCGCCGAAGCCGCGCGCCTGCAAAGCCGCTTTTGGGAGATGCACGATCGCATCTATGAGACTCAGGATGCATGGAAAGATGATGGCAACCCCCGTTCTATTTTCATAAATTACGCTCATGAACTGGGGCTCGACGTAGAGCGATTCACCCGGGACATGGATGGTACTGAGGTGCAGGGTCGCCTCAAGGCGGACCGCGACCGAGCGGATTCGCTGGCCGTAGTAGGAACGCCAACGATCCTGATCGAAGGTCGACAACTAAAGGTCGAGAACATAAACGGTGAGGGAATTCGCAAGGGTATTAACGTCATGCTCGCCCGCAAGGCCTCAGGCCAATAAAGCGGCCACGAACGTACTGCGGCGGCTCGAGGGAGTAATTGGACCTTTCCCTGCAACGGTTTCTGCCGCTTTGGGTTGAGACCCTTCCTCAACCTGCCTCATCTTGGTAGCCGTGATCTAGTCTGGCTCTTGTATGCTCCTTTCGGCATTATCGGAATTCTCACACAATGGAAAACGCTCTGTATGATGGATCAAAGTAGTGCTCAACGCCTTTCGGCATCATCGGAATTCTCACTGCTCAAGAATTCACCCGCTACTCGTTTCACCGAATGTGCTCAACGCCTTTCGGCATCATCGGAATTCTCACCGCTCCGTTCTCGGGGTTAACCAGCTGCATGTACGGGTGCTCAACGCCTTTCGGCATCATCGGAATTCTCACTGCTGAGTAGACGTAAGCTGCCGCTCAGAGTTCGCGTGCTCAACGCCTTTCGGCATCATCGGAATTCTCACGTTTCTTCGTTCGGTAGTAACTCTGCGGATGTACTGTGCTCAACGCCTTTCGGCATCATCGGAATTCTCACGCATGTGCGCGCCGATTGTTCCACCTAAGCCCTTCAAGTGCTCAACGCCTTTCGGCATCATCGGAATTCTCACTTATGCTGACACTCAGCCAGGAACGCAGAGATGCCGTGCTCAACGCCTTTCCGCATCATCGGAATTCTCACCCTGATCATCGCAACACCTTTGAAAGTAATTCAATGTGCTCAACGCCTTTCGGCATCATCGGAATTCTCACGTGGCATTGACGGCAGCATCAGCGGTCAACTGCGCGTGCTCAACGCCTTTCGGCATCATCGGAATTCTCACGGGCGAGCCGATCATCGTCCAGTCGGACGGCTCTGTGCTCAACGCCTTTCGGCATCATCGGAATTCTCACGCAGCTGGGACCCCTACGACGGAAGCCGTTAGATCGTGCTCAACGCCTTTCGGCATCATCGGAATTCTCACTCCATGCAGCAACGTACAAAGGCCACTTCTTAGCGTGCTCAACGCCTTTCGGCATCATCGGAATTCTCACAGCCAAGGCCAAGTCTGCATAGCTGGGAGCGCATCGTGCTCAACGCCTTTCGGCATCATCGGAATTCTCACCCCACGGTTGAAAGCGCGACAGCGGCAGCCCGCGGTGCTCAACGCCTTTCGGCATCATCGGAATTCTCACACTTTCAGAAGCGAAGTCACGATTCGAAGGGGTGGTGCTCAACGCCTTTCGGCATCATCGGAATTCTCACGTATCAGCACCGCGAAGAAATCTCCGAATCTTCTCGTGCTCAACGCCTTTCGGCATCATCGGAATTCTCACGCGTGCGCCAGCGGTACGGTCGCCGTCACTAACTCAGGTGCTCAACGCCTTTCGGCATCATCGGAATTCTCACCTTACTTCGTTTGTAGATCGCTACGAACCAGTCAGGTGCTCAACGCCTTTCGGCATCATCGGAATTCTCACTGACAGCCAGTGAAGAATGCGCGGCGCGGCAGGGGGTGCTCAACGCCTTTCGGCATCATCGGAATTCTCACTCTGGACTGACGCGACGTGTGCGGACCTCTCAATGTGCTCAACGCCTTTCGGCATCATCGGAATTCTCACACACCGCAGCCGCACAACGTCCCGCTCATAATCTGTGCTCAACGCCTTTCGGCATCATCGGAATTCTCACGTCTGCAACCGGGACTCAACTGCACCTTGTAAAATTGTGCTCAACGCCTTTCGGCATCATCGGAATTCTCACTGTTTCTCGACGGGCACATCCGCCATCGACCAGGTGTGCTCAACGCCTTTCGGCATCATCGGAATTCTCACGATCGCAATTACCGACTGCCACACCGCCCCATATAGTGCTCAACGCCTTTCGGCATCATCGGAATTCTCACAAAGCTCGCTTTGCACGGGCTGGCAGTCCAAGTGTGTGCTCAACGCCTTTCGGCATCATCGGAATTCTCACCGGCGATAACGTGCCTTTCTATTACAAGGCTTGTTAGTGCTCAACGCCTTTCGGCATCATCGGAATTCTCACAGGAGCGCCCGGCCTGCGGCCTTCCCGGAGTCCTCGTGCTCAACGCCTTTCGGCATCATCGGAATTCTCACAATACGTTCAGGTTATAAATGGTCGCCTGTATGCGTGCTCAACGCCTTTCGGCATCATCGGAATTCTCACGCGAACTCGCCCGGTTGAAAATCGATAATGACTCGGTGCTCAACGCCTTTCGGCATCATCGGAATTCTCACATACGGCTGAGATGACCCCTGAGTTCTTCAACAGGTGCTCAACGCCTTTCGGCATCATCGGAATTCTCACACTCGAGGCTTATTTCGGCGGCATGGTCCTGGTGGCGTGCTCAACGCCTTTCGGCATCATCGGAATTCTCACCGCGGAGTCCTCGAACGTAGGGTAAAGACTGATACGGTGCTCAACGCCTTTCGGCATCATCGGAATTCTCACAGTTCCACCATTGCGGTAACCGAATCGCTGTCGTTGTGCTCAACGCCTTTCGGCATCATCGGAATTCTCACATCAGGAGTGCTACAGACAAGGGGCGAAAGTTAATGTGCTCAACGCCTTTCGGCATCATCGGAATTCTCACGAGTGGATTTCGCAGTATGAAGCGAACGTCATCAGTGCTCAACGCCTTTCGGCATCATCGGAATTCTCACCGCCACACCCGCGTTGTTAGATATCGGCGGTGGGGGTGCTCAACGCCTTTCGGCATCATCGGAATTCTCACTATCTAATTTGGCTGCGCAAGTCTGGTA
>JAOAPY010000032.1 GCA_025463135.1 Acidobacteriota bacterium | reverse complement strand
GAAATAAAGTGGCCAATGAGCCACTCAAGGGACCAAGCGCAGAAAGAAAATCGCACATCATCGATAAGCAAAACTTTTCATGAAGACGAAATCACTAACAATGCTTACTTT
Organism: Acidobacteriota bacterium; assembly: GCA_025463135.1. Classification (GTDB taxonomy): domain Bacteria; phylum Acidobacteriota; class Blastocatellia; order Pyrinomonadales; family Pyrinomonadaceae; genus JAOAPY01. The sequence continues at coordinate 233,344 of JAOAPY010000032.1, read as the reverse complement.
TTCCGCAGCCTGCTAGACCGAGTTCATTAGCGACTTGCCACCCTGTCACTTCGGCCATTGATCGTCTTCCCCCAACCACTTTGCCAACGCGCAATCGCCCAGCGAAAAGGGTTTCAATACGTCAGAGAAATTATTGAAGTTCAACAAACACGTTGGGAGGAACTGCGGAGCACGGGAAATTTGCGGCTAAATATGAACGTCTTGCTTTGGAGTGCGACGACGCGAGCACCCCAGCGCGGCTGTCGCGTCCAAACCCCACTTGAAACGCGATCGCCCATGAGGGCGCACACATCGGTGCGCCCCTACGTTAGGAGTTTTTTATCGCGGCGCGTGCTTCGCGCACAATCTCCAAAAATTGTCGCGCGCGCTCGGTGACTAGTTCATCGCGGCCTTCGCGCAGGGCCGCGAGGTCGATCAGGTCAGCGCCCACACCCAGCGCCATCGCACCCGCTTTGATGAAATCCGCTGCCGTCTTGAGTGACACGCCGCCGGTGGGCACAAGTTCAATCTGGGGCAACGGCGCCTTCAGCGATTTGAGGTAGCTAGCGCCGCCGACAGCTCCGGCGGGAAAAACCTTAACCGCATCGGCGCCGGCCTTCCACGCGCGCACTACTTCGGTTGGTGTCAGGGCGCCGGGCAAGACCGCGATATCCAGACTGCGACAGCATTCAATGGTCGCTTCATTCAGCGCCGGACTAACGATGAATTGTGCCCCGGCCCGAATGCAGTCGCGCGCAGTCTCAGGATCGAGCACGGTGCCGGCTCCAATCACTGCTTCGTCGCCATATCGATTCACTAACTGTTCGATAAGCCGCACGGCATCGGGCACAGTCATGGTGACTTCCACGATATCCACGCCGCCGGCTTTGACGGCATCGACCGCGCGTATCGCCTGTGCGGCTGATTCGGCGCGCACCACCGGAATGATGCCAGTGTTGCGCAAACGCTGCATGACTTCAGCTTTGGTCATAGTAGTGTCCGACAAACTTCAGTTTGTCGTTGATGTAGTACAGGGCTGCCAGCCTGTGAACCGTACGCGCCTACAGACTGGCCGCCTGTAGTACACCAATCGACAAACTGAAGTTTGCCGGACATCAGCGCGCGACGCGGGCGGTGCCGCCTTTCATTAATCTTTCCACTTCGGCCAACGTCGCCATGGTGGTGTCACCCGGCGTAGTCATCGCCAGTGCACCGTGCGCCGCGCCGCAATCGACCGCCCATTGCGATCCACGGGCGGTGAGAAACCCATAAATTAGTCCTGAAGCAAACGAGTCCCCCCCGCCGATACGATCATAAATTTCAAGATTCTCTCGCAGCGGCGCCTGATAAAGCTCACCCTCGCAGTAGCACACAGCACCCCAATCATTGACGGTAGCAGTTTTCGCATGGCGCAGCGTCGTGGCTACAGCCTTGAAGTTGGGAAACTCCTGCACCGCGTGTTCAATCATCCGTTGAAAGTTTTTCACATCCAGTTTTGCGAGATCTTCATCGAGGCCCTCGACCTCAAATCCGAGCGCCGCGGTAAAGTCTTCTTCGTTGCCGATCATGACATCGATAAAGGGCGCCAGTTCGCGATTCACTTGCTGCGCTTTTGCCGATCCTCCAATCCCCTGCCACAGCGAAGCACGATAGTTCAGATCATAAGAAACAATGGTGCCGTACTTTTTCGCGGTCTCAATAGCTTCAAGCGCAACCGCGGGCGTCGTTTCCGAGAGGGCGCTAAAGATACCGCCGGTGTGAAACCAGCGCGCGCCTTCCCTGCCAAAGATCTGCTGCCAATCAATGTCGCCGGATCGCAATTGAGAGATAGCAGTGTGGCCGCGATCGGAGCAGCCCAAGGCGGCCCGCACGCCAAAACCGCGCTCGGTGAAATTCAAACCGTTGCGCGACTCGCGGCCCACGCCGTCGTATTTTTCCCAGCGCACATATGATTGGTCTACACCACCCTGGTACATCAGATCCTGCAGCAGGCGGCCCACCGGATTGTCGGCCAGCGCCGTCACTATGGCGGTGTTGAGACCAAAACAACGTTTCAAGCCGCGCGCGACGTTGTACTCGCCGCCGCCTTCCCACAGCTGAAAGCTGCGCGCCGTCTGAATGCGCGCGTCGCCGGGATCCAGGCGCAGCATAACTTCGCCCAGGCTGACGAGGTCCCAGCGGCACTCTTCTTTGGTTCTTATTTTCAGTCCGTCTGACGATCCCATAAGTTAGACTTTGGGTAATGCCCTAATTTGCTTGTGACCGTCGTCCTCAATGCGTGGGGAAGGGCTGGGGGTGGGTTTAATACGTGCCTACTACCTCTCCCCTAACCCCTCTCTGCCTGCGGAGAGGGAAAAAATACAGTTAACATTACGACTTTTGCAGAGTCTCGACCGAGTAACCCACCCGCTTACGGAGGTGGTACTGACAAGTCTTCAGCGTTGGCCGATTACTTTCAGGTGCATTACAAATTGTACCGATCTCGCCGGCAATAGGTTTGACACAGCAATACGCCGCCCGCGTTCAACTCGCTCACCTTTATCGACAGCGCCCGGTGGTCCAGGCGTAATCAATTCATTTGTCTCAATGATCGTTCGAGCATTTTTTGGAATCTCGATGTTGACCGACATCTTAGCGCCACCAGCATCTATGACAAAGCTACCGGGCCCCAAAGGCGCGATGCGCTGATCGGCATGAAGCAATGCAGTAAATATCTGTGGCGTTTCGCTCTCAAGCTGATCGCTGATGGTGAATCCATCGCCGGCAGCATATCGGAACGATCGCTCAAATCTTTTCAGACCAAGCTCCGGCATGTATGCAGCTGCGGCATTGGCGCGCAACGTCACTAATGTTGGGCCGAACTTAACCTCGCTGATGCCTATCTTGTTTAGTTGATCGTAGGACACTCCGTCCCAGGGATCATGTCCCTGGCCTTCAAGTCCCTGCCCTCGCCCTCCGATAAGCACCGTATTGTGGTGCTGCGTGAGTGGCACACCGGCATACCCTGAATCGCCCGTGAGGTAATGGCCATTGGCATAGACGATAAAACTATTAGCATCCGGATGCGAGTGCCCCGCTGACAAGCGCCACTCAGGGAATTTCGCCAGCAGTGCACCGGTATGATGGCCCTCGGGTGGTCCACATTTAAAAGCGAAAGCAGTCGCCTCACTCGACCAGGACGAACGCCAATAAACGACTTCATGATCGGGGAAATAGTGCCAGCGTTCCTGCCGCTCGATGGGCACCTCTTTGACCGCGCCGTCATACCAAAGCAGAGACCAGAACTCTTCGGCATTTACCTGGCCCATGCTCTTCAGCCATCGAGCCACACCCTGGGCTTCGCCGTTTTGAAAGCGCCCCGCCAGGCGATAGAGCAAGTTGTAGTTGCTGCTGTAATGACCCGCCGGGTGCGTGCGTTCGTAATCCTCGCCTTTTTTTGCGCGCGTCTCCGGACCGGAGTAGACATCGCCAAAATCAAAAACATTATCGCCGCCCGGCAGCATCGCCTGAGCGACATATTTGTGCATCAGGCGAAAGCCGGGGCGGTCGTACAGATCTTCGCCGGCCGCATGCGCCAGTGCATCGAGGTAATGGACCAGCCAGGGCGTCGAAAAGATCCAGTACTCGAACCCTTCATAATAATAACCATCCGTCGAATATGTCGCGAGCACGCGATCATAGATAGCGCGTGCGAGCGCCGCCCACTGCGGCGCGTCCGGCGCCTCGTCATAAAGTGCATAGGCGGCAATCCCCAGCCCGGCTATCGGAATGAAAGTATGATTCTGGCTGTAGGCGTAAGTCTTCCCCGATTTTGGTTTGAAGAAATCAAACATCAGACGAGACTGCCTAATGAGCTTTGAGCGGTAGCGCGCGCGTTCGGTGTCGCTGAGATCGTGATAGAGCAGGTCGTAAGCCCAACCCATGCCATAAAGCAGGTGGCCCGCGGCGAGGTCAGCGTCCGGTTTATTGTTGGCATAGCCCCACACCTGATAACTGCAAGCGGCGTCCATATATTTTTTTGCCGCCTCGAGATATTTCTTGTCGCCTTCGATCTTATAGACGAAAGCCGCTTCAGCAATTGCGAGGCCCACTTCATTTTGATCGCGACGCCGCTGGGCCGGCGGCGGCGGGGGCTCTCCCTGCAATGCCCGCACGTCCGCCAGGACCGCTTGCCAGTCAGTTTTCTGTGTCGTCCGGGCGCGCCGGCGAAGTTCGCTAATTTCCTGTTCAGTCACGTAAACACGCGGATGCACACCCACGAGTTCGGGCTGCAACCTGGACGTCCGCGAGCGCATTAACTCAACCAGCGCATGCTCGCCTTTGAGCTTCCGGTTCGCGGACCGCTCACCTTCCAATTCGCGAGCGTCCTGCGCGAATGCCGGCAACACGGACAGCATCAGCACAGCACCCGCCAGACATGTCAAGAGCCAATGTGATTTCGTGTGAGTCATCATTAAAGACGGAGGATTAAAGCATCAGCATGCCGCCGTTAATCTCGATGGTTTCGCCGCTCAGATACGCGGCCGCATCAGAAGCTAGAAAAGTGATTACGCGGGCCACCTCGTCCGGCGTTCCCACCCGGCCCAGCGGGATACCGGAAACATAACCCTTCATCGCTTCGGGCGTGGAGAATTGTTCGTGGTAGGGCGTGTCGATAACACCCGGCGATACTGCGTTCACGCGCACACCGTACGGCGCCAACTCCTTGGCGAAGCCTTTGGTCATCGTGATCAAGCCGCCTTTGGCGGTTGAATAATGGATCGACCCAATCGCGCCGCCATTGCGGCCGGCAATCGAAGAAACGTTGACGATGGCTCCGGTCTGCCGCTCCATCATGGACGCCGCAACTGCCTGCGAGCAGAGAAATGCGCTCTTCAGGTTGAGGTCAAGAACCTCATCCCAACGTTCTTCAGTGAGCTCGAGAATTTTCAAACGTTCAACCAGTGAACCGGCATTGTTGATCAGGATATCGATTGGTCCAAGTTCGGCGACCACGCGCGCGACGAGTTGTTGAATGTTTCTTATTTTTTTTACGTCGGCAGCGAGGGCTATAGCCCGACCACCCGCCTGGGTTATGCGGCCGCACACTTCTTCCGCACCCGCCTCGTTCTTGTGATAGTTAATAGCGACGCTGGCTCCGCACTGTGCGAAGAGTTCAGCAGTGGCCCGCCCAATGCCGCTTGACGCGCCAGTTATGAGCGCCACTTTGCCGCTCAAATCAAAATGATTAAGCATGATGACTCCAGTATATTCAGGTTGCCGCGAGTAGCGATCTATATCGTGTCAGCTTCGACCCGCAACGTGCGACAAACTCATCAAGTTTGTCTGACCTCGAACGGTACTCGCCGTATCGGGCCCGCGACTGTAAACAGAACCAACGTGCCCAGCGGCGCCAGCAGGCCAGCCGCCACCAGGATCGGCGTGTAAGAAAAGTGGTCGACTACCCAACCGGTAGTGAAGATGAAAATCATCGAACCGATACCCGCTCCGGTACCGCCCAAACCTGCCACTGATGCAACCGCCTTGACCGAAAAGAAATCGCTCGGCATCGTCTGCACGTTGTTGATCCAAACTTGAAATCCGAACAGCACGACTCCAATCAACGCGAGCGCCGCCATCGGACTGGACACAAAGGCCGCGATGATTCCCGCCGGCATCAATAGCGCCGCGCACAGAATGACAACTTTGCGCGCTCGATCCACCGTCCAGCCACGGCCGATCAGAAAACCCGACAACCAGCCACCGGCCAGACTGCCTGCATCCGCCGCGACATAAGGCACCCACGCGAACAGTCCAATCTTTGCGAGACTGAAGCCGCGCGCATTTGCGAGATAAAGAGGCAGCCAGGTTATGTACAGCCACCACACGGGATCAGTTAGAAAACGCGCGATCACAATGCCCCATACCTGGCGATAGCGCAGCAAGTCTCGCCAGCGCGGCGCCGCTTCGGCTTCACTTTCATTTTGCGCCGCGAATTCTTTTCCGCCATCCGGACTACTCTGACCTTCGCGAATAAGACGGAACTCCTCGTTTGTGAGCCAGGGGTGGCGTTCCGGTGTCTGATAAAACAAAAGCCACAGCACCAGCCAAAGAAAACCAAGTGTCCCGGTCACCAGGAACGTTGTCTGCCAACCGTATTTCAACTGCAGGAAAACAATCAGCGGCGGCGCCAATACTGAGCCGATGGCCGCGCCACTGTTGAAAATCGCCATGCCAAAAGCGCGCTGTCTGACGGGAAACCACTCAGCCACTGTCTTGGCGGCGCCGGGCCAATTACCCGCTTCGCCAAACCCAAGCACGAAGCGAAAAATGCTCAGCGAAGTTAAGCCGCGCGCAAAAGCGTGGGCCATCGCCGCTACCGACCAGATAATAATAGAGAAGGTAAAGCCAAGCCGCGTGCCGACTTTGTCATAGACCTTGCCCGACACTCCCTGACTGATCGTATAAGCAAACAGGAACCAGACCACGATGCCGCCAAACTCTGTATTCGAAAGACCGAGGTCCTTAGTGATTACCGGCGGCAGCACCGAGATCGTCAGGCGATCCACGTAGTTGATTAAGGTCGCCAGAAAGACCAGCCCCACAATCCACCAGCGCAGCCCGCGCAGTTTGAACCCGCCGGCCGTAGTCATCGCTTCCGTTCGTGGCGCCTCAAGCATGTTGGCCGCTAACCGTCAGAACAATATCTTCAATCGAAACTGACATACACGGGGATCATCCGTCTGAGTCAAAGCGCCAAAATTGAAAACGCTGACGTTCGTCAAGCGCGTTTTAAAATTGGTTCGGGTAAAGGACGTTTGAAGATCTCGCCACGCAGCTGGTGCCCTGTTTCCAAAGTTCGCGCAATAATGAATCCATGTATTCCGATCACTTAGGATTGAGTCTCGGAGGGACTGAAGTACTTGGACAGCCTCAGACTTACAATGATTACCGGCTACCGTTACCGGACGGCTTAGGAGCGCTGAGAAAGTCTTCGCGTATCGGCGAAAAGATGTCCACCAGAATCACTTCCTCATCCAACATGGTGGCGCCGTGCCAGGTGCCGGAAGGAAAGTGGAGCACGTCACCGGTCTGGGCCACTTGCTGACTATCGCCAATGGTGAACAATACGGGACCACGCTCAACGATCGTCATCTGCTCATGCGGATGATCGTGCGCGGGCGTGACGACATGCGGCGCAATCCGCAGGCGACACATCATTAGTTTCTCGCCGATGACCATTTGGCGTTCAATACCTTTTTCCAGTTCTTCCACTGGGATCTTGCTCCAGTCAGTGTGTTTTGGATGCCCGTTTGTTTGTCCGTTGTCGTCCATAAAATTATCCTGGTCTCGATGTAATTCGCCGTGCTCACATAACTGCAAACGTCTTTATCGTCATGCGCCAATGCATGTCCTTGCGGGCCGGCAATTTCAAATGAGGCGATTCGTAAATCAGATGCAGCGCTAATGGTTGACGCGCTCCTCGCCCCAGGGCGCTGTCGCCTGGCGCCCAGGCGGCAATACTCGCCGGCCAGTCAGTCTTGACCTCGACAGCCAATCCCGTCTGTTCATCTTTCAGCACGTCAAGACGCTGGTCGCCGGTAAAAGAGGTCTCGTGACGGGTCAGGATACTGGGCAAGGCCACCCACCAACGCTTCAGCTCAATGTCCGCTTCGGATCTCAGCGTTTCGGTGCGCGTGAGCGCCGAACCTTCAATACGCCATACCACCTCGCTGGTGATTTTTGGATCCAGCAACTCTCCCGCTTTGCCATTAAGCGCAACCCAGCGTCTCCATACTACACGCAACGAGCGGCCATCCGCCCCAGGCTCGATCTCATCGGCACCATCCGCGGCCACGAGCGTACGGCCGTCGGCGAGCTGAAGAAACGGAACGAGCGCCGGATAGTTCTGCTCAACCGGATTGGCAAAGCCGTTCAATCCGTGCGGCGCGGGGAGGTAGTCCGATACTCCGGGCCTGGTGCCCGTCGTGATCGGCAAAGTGAAAAACAAACTGCCCTGTCGCACGATCCACACACCGGCCGGGCGCTTGCCATGCCGGAAAAATTCAAAACGCGCGACATCCTGCCGGGGAATGGAAGTGGGAAAAGTATTTACCTTTTCTTTCTCGAGAGCTTCAGCAAGAAACAACTGCGCTTGCGCGGCTTTGCCAATAAAGGCAGTCGTCTGTTGCCATTCGCGCTCTCGCGTGATGTAGGAATAGTTGCCCCGTCCGAAAGCGAAGACCGAAAGCACATGCGACTTGTCGTTGTAATCCCTACGCAACCAGCGCCACGACTGGTAATAAGCACTCGCCAATTGGTCCAGCGGAGCCGGTCGAAACTCCGGGTGCCGCGCCAGGAACCCAACTATCTCCATCGTGTCTTCATAACTGACTACACCCATGCTGCGGCCCCAGGCATATCCATAACCATCGGGCAGGACCAAATCCCACCACAGCCGCATCTGCGCTTTCAATGAAGGACGAACGGCGTCGAGAATATCGTTGCGTCCCGCGTCCTCAGCGGCGATCCATACAAAGCGCGCATATTCATTTGAATAGCGATCGAAGCGGCCCGTTGGCGGCGCGTCATCCGCATATAACCCGCCATCGAGAAACGGACGGGCCGCGCGCGTGATCACGCCGTCAAGCAGCGCCCGATCCTTCAACAATCCGAGTTGGTAGCTAATACTCGCAATGCGCGCCGCAACGCCCAGATAATTTTCGGGCAGATTGATCACCTGTTGCGTCCGCGGATCATAGAAGGCCGACACGTCAAGAAATTTCCGCCACTGCGCCCGTTGTGCCTCACTTAATTCCTGCCACACGGGATTAGCGTTCAGGTCGCGACCGAAATGACGCAGGGCTTGCACGCCGTAAAGCTGCGAAAAGCGTGTACCGCCCAGGCGCGCTTCCAAAAGCCCAACCTGCCCGACTTCGTGCGCCAGGTCGCGCCCCGCCAGCTCGCGATTTTTTGACAACGCCGCATAGGCGCCGACCGCGTTCATAAAAGTGCCCCAGGTGTATTCACCGGTCGTTCCCGCGTTAAAGACCTTGTCGGGCGCGGGCTCGTAAGATTTTATTTCGCTGACATGCGCGGCCAGTTCTTTACCAAGAAAGCCCAAAATTTCTTTGTCGAGATCTTCACTGTGCGCAATCGACGGAAGACCGACGGGTTGAGCATGCGGCAGGCTCGTATTCAACAACAGCACGAGCAAGACTACACAAAAAGAAATCTTCATCCTGATCATCGGCCCATCCAACCTCCATCTACCACCAGGACATGACCGTGAAGATAGTCACTGGCAGCTGAGCACAGAAAGACTGCCGCGCCCGCAAGGTCTGCTGGTTCACCCCAACGTCCCGCGGGAATTCGTTCGAGAATCTGTCGATTGCGCGTCTCGTCTTTTTGTAAAGCAGCGGTGTTGTCGGTGCGCATGTAGCCCGGCGCAATCGCGTTGACGTTAATTCCCTGCGCTGCCCATTCGTTCGCCAGCGCCTTGGTCAATTGCGCTACACCACCCTTGGAAGCTGCATAAGCCGGGACTGTAATTCCCCCCTGAAACGATAACAGCGAAGCGATGTTCAGAATTTTCCCGTTCCCTTGCGCGATCATTTGCCGGCCGGCAAGTTGTGACAAACGAAAGACGCTTCCCAGATTGACCTGAAGCACCGCGTCCCAATCGTCTTCTGAATAATCCACCGCCGGCGCGCGACGAATCATGCCGGCGTTATTAACCAGAATATCCAGCCGGCCAAAGTGTGCGATCGTTTCCTCAATCAACACGTTCGGCGTCTTACGGTCAGTCAGGTCGCCGGTAACGGCAAATGCTTTACGTCCCAACCGGGTTACCACCTCGCACGTAGCATCGGGCGCACGCGTGTTCCCATGGCAAGCCACGTCGGCGCCTGCCTCGGCAAAGGCAATAGCGATCGCCTGGCCCAGGCCGGCGGAGGCACCCGTGACCAGCGCGACTTTATTATCGAGTTTGAAACAATCGAGAATCATCTTAAATACCGTAGATCGGGAACCGGAAACCGAAACGAGCAAGCAATTTTGTTTCTCTATGTGGCCTTAGTTTCACGGTTCACAGCCCCAGTTCACGGTTTACGGTTTACGGTTTACGGCCGTTATTGCCATGCCGCAAACAATGCCGGCGACAGCGCCAATCAGCGCCCCGGCAGCCATGTATTCGAGCAGATGTTGACCACTGACTTGTGAAAGCAAACCAGTGCACCAACCTGCAAATGATCCGAAAATGATTCCCATAAAACCGAAGCCCACTATCGTGCCAACCGAGAATGGGCCGGCATCTTCGCGGACCGAGTCTTCCACTGATTCAATCCTGGGAACCAACAAATGAATAATCAACAACGCCGTTAGATAAGCAGCGCCGGCAATGTAGAACGGAATCCGGTAATTGCCGCCGGTGACCTGCAGGATATAGCCGACAATAACGGCCATCGTAGAGCCAAAGAATGCGCCCGCCATGCCCCCAATGCCGACCACGGAACCGACGGCCCGCCGGGGAAACATATCCGAAGCCAGGGTAAAAATATTCGCCGACCATCCCTGGTGCGCGGCGGCCGCCAAACCAATCAATGCCACTGCCAGCCACAGACTCTTCACATTTGAGACGAAGACAATGGGTGTCACCAGCAGTGCACAGATCAACATGGCGGTCTTACGCGCGCGATTGACGGTCCAGCCGCGCTTGATCATGCTCGAAGAGAGCCAGCCGCCGCCGATGCTGCCGACGTCGGCAATAATGTAGATAGCAATCAATGGTGGTCCAATTGTGGTGAGATCGAGACCATGATTCTGTCTGAGGAAAGGTGGTACCCAGTAAAGATAGAACCACCAGATGGGATCGGTCAGCGACTTACCGATCGCAAATGCGGAAGTCTGACGATACGGAATTAATTTCAACCACGGAGTTCTGGCAACCGGCGCATCGGGCGGGTCACTCTGAATGTGCGCCAGTTCTGCTTTCGTCACGCGCGAGTGCGATTCTGGCTTCCCATATAAGGGAATCCAAAAAGCAAGCCACAACAATCCAATCGCACCAGTAAGGATGAACGCCCATTGCCAGCCCCAATTATGCGCGATCCAGGGGACCACCAGCGGTGCGGTAATGGCCCCCACGTTGGACCCTCCATTGAAGATGCCGGTAGCCAGGGCTCGTTCCTTTTTAGGAAACCATTCCGCCACCGTCTTGATCGCGGCTGGAAAATTTCCCGCCTCGCCCACACCCAGCGCGGCCCGTGCCACTCCAAAACCAAACGCTGAAGTAGCCAGGGAATGTCCCATCGCCGCGAGGCTCCAGACCGTGAGCGACAGCGAATAACCAATCCTGGTGCCAAAACGATCCATCAACCGTCCGGCACCCAGAAGTCCAAGAGCGTAAGCTGCGTTGAAGGCGGCAACGATGTTGCCGTAATCGAGTTCACTCCAGTTAAAGGCGGCCTGCAGATCTTTTGAAAGCAACCCCAAAACTTGCCGGTCAACGTAATTGATGGTGGTAGCAAAAAAGAGCAGCGCGCAGATCACCCAGCGGTAATGCCCCACACGCCCGCCCGGTGCCGCGGCAGCGGTGGCAACCGCGGCGCCGACAGCACTCGAGGCGGAAGACTGCGAAGCAACCTCCGCCAGGGACTTGGGCAAAGATATCTCCTCCTGAACTTCAGCAATCTGTTCTTTCACTGCTTTTGCTCTTTCGTTTCGGCGGCAGGCTTGGGTGGGGTTGGTCTTAATGGCTCAAGATAGACCTTAATCAAAATCATCGTGAAGTCCTTTTCGGTGGTGCTGCGTTGATGCGGAGTACCGCGCGGCACGATGACCAGGTCTCCTTTATTAATGTCTATGGTGCGTCCATCAATTATGTGCGGGCTGCGCCACTCTCCCGGTTCGACTTCTTTGGGGGCATCCAGCTTGCCTCCCAGGATTAGCGTTGCCGAGCCCTCCATGACGTAATAAACATCATCTGAAGCATCGTGAAGTTCAGCCGCGCTTCCGGACTTATTCTTCTCGTGTTGTATGGCGACTCGCAGTTGCATGCCGGCGCCACCAATCAAATCTTCAACCTTGTTATCAGGTCGCAGTTTTTGTTTCAGCTCATCAAGCGATTGGCCCGACAGCACAACGAAAGGCCGAATAGCTTCACTGGGTTTGCGTTGCGCGTTGGCAGTCGTCTGGGCTGAACTGCTGATGACCGAGCAAACGAGAAAGGTCGCCGCCGCTGCGATGCGTGAAACCAGTACCTTCATGGGACGTTCTCCTTCACGACAATGTCCGACAAACTTCAGTTTGTCGCCGACTCACTCCGAAGTCTTTTCCGCGGCAACGACAAACTGAAGTTTGTCGGACTCTTACTCACGGCTTGCTTCCAGGCCGCTGCCGGCTTGATCAAACCCCGGCTGTACCGTGACTACGCCGAATTGCCGGTCTTCAACTTCACGATGGGCTGCCATCATCCAGACAAAATTAATCGGGTGGCCGGGAACAGATACATTTGGATGGAAGCCTTTAGGCATTACCACAGCATCACCGTCGCGCACGATGCCGACGAATTCCGGTTCGTCCGGATTCGTGTAGACGAACTGCACGCCAAAAGCGGGCGCGGGCATGTCATAGTAAACGTACAACTCTTCCAAAATAGCGGCGTGCTCATGCGGCGGCCAACTGGTCCAATGACCGGGTTCAGAGGTGGTAAAGCCGGCCAGGATGCGGCCCGCCTCGATGTTCTTGCCCAGCGTGATATTCACAGTGCGCGAATTTGACGCGCCACCTGTTTGAAATTTCAGCGAGCTGTCCTTTTCCACATCCGCGTAGCGCACTACCTGCAACGGGTATTTGTTTTGTACGTCCGCGGAACACTCGACGAGGTCGACAGCATCCGTCGTTGCTATTTCCACATCGGTGTCACGCGGTAAATAAATCGAGTCATGACGGCCAAGAGTAATCGATTGTCCTTCAGCCTTTAGCGTACAGCCGCCGGCGAGACATATCAGCCCCGATTCAGAATTGCCCGTGGAAAATTCGACGCGCGGCAGCTCTTGATCGAGGATGATCCGTCCGTAGACCAGATGCTGCATTGAGCTGTTTTCAGGCGTGATGGCGATGTGCCTGCCCTTTCGGGAATTTGTGTGGCGAAAAATCTGCCGCTCTTTTTCTTTCATCTGAGTACTCATAATTGCCTTTACCTCTTTTCGGTTCCCCTCATTTATGACAAAGAAAAGCTGCTTAACTCAGGACTTCCCCGCACGATGTTCGGTGAGCCACAAAAGATCTTCGAGCAGGTAATAATCCCCGTAAATCAATCTGCCGTCATGCGGCCGCGTGCTGGAGCCGTGTCGCAGCACGCCGGGTGGTGTCTTGTCATCGGCCCCAACAGGCGAGAGATAGCGATCGATTAACGACTGTACGATTCTCTCCCCTTCCCGTCGGTACGATTCAGCGCGGCGCTTGTCTGTTGTCAATTCCGACAAGCGAAACAGACCGCCGGCGATCAAAGCCGCAGCGGAAGTGTCGCGATTCCGAAAGTGTACCCCTTCATCATTAAAGTCATACCAGGGCACACCATCCTCGGGCAGATGGTCCAATACGAATGCGGCAATCTTCTCTGCCGTTGCCAGCAGACGAGGATCTTTGGTCTCACTGTGGGCCACGGCAAAACCATATAAGGCCCACGCTGTGCCGCGGCCCCAGCTTGTGTCAGCGGCAAAACCCTGATGAGTATGGGTGAACACCTTCTCACCCGGACGCGCGCTGTTGGGAAAGTGGAAGGCTTGCGAGGGCGGACCGCCGGAATTGAAATCCTGCCGGTTGTCGCCCGGATTGTAATGCACCGACTGAATCACGGAACCGTCATCGCGTACCAGCCAGGCCGCCGCCTTCAAGGCGTGTTTTAGTCCGAGCTCGCTCCATTGCTTGTCATTAGTCTCACGTGTTGCCCACCACCAGATTTGCAGGTTCATCATCGTATCGATGATGGTGTCGTCGCCGTCTACCGACCACGCTGCGATCAATTCAGTCGACGGATTGTAAAGCTGCTTGAGACGTTCGGCGGCGCGCAATCCGGCCTCGCGATACTTCGCGTCTTTGGTTTGGCGATAGGCGAAGACGGAGGTGTAATAGTTGAGAAAGCCGACGTCGTGATTCTCCGTCATCTCCTTGCCGATGAGCGCAGCATTCCACAACTCAGCCCAGTGCAGGTATCGTTCATCTTTGGTCCTGGCATAGAGCGACCATAGTTCGGCAACCCAGAAGTTGCCGGTCCAGAAGAATCCCTTCTGCTCTTTCCAGGCGCCCGTTTGATTGTCGCCCTCGGTAAAAAATCCCAGCCCCTTGTCTCTCGAGACTTCGGTGGGAGTTGCGCCCCTGATGACCGGCTCCCAGGCCTGAGCGGTGCGTACTGCTGACTGTTTCAAAAGCTCTAACGCTTCATCATATGATCGCGAGCGAACTGCCACGCGGGTATCTGGCGGTGCTGATTGCGCTGCGGCGCTCGTTGAAAGAATGACCACCTTTGCAGGCTGGGTCAGACGGCGACTGGTTTCGCGAACCTGATCGATAAACGAATCAAACGTACGAATGGCGGGCATGGCCGGCACGAGCGTTCCGTTGCGGTTTCGAGCATCTGCACTGGTCGCGTCGACCGTCAGGTTATCGGTCCCCTCCTGATCCCAAACGCCCAGCACGTACCAACTGGCGCTGCCGTTCGTCACTTGCGGCTGGACCAGCAGGTTGATTGGATCGTCTGTCGGCAGTTTGCTGTCGCGACCAGGCGCGATAATCGCGAGACCAAGATTCTGGTCGGGCAGGTTGTGAATTGCCGTCGCCGGTGGGCCAGTTTCCGCGACCTGATGCCCCCACCATGCACGCCACAGCACCGGTTCATTCGCCGTGGGCGGAGAGACTTTCTCCTGCAAACCGGGATGTCGCACTACTCCCGTTACCAGGGTCAACCCCTCTGCACCTTCGGTCGTAATGTGATGTTCAAAGCCGTGCTCACCAGCCCATTGCGTCATGCGACTAGTCAGATTTACTTCGCGGCCGCCGACTTTCCAGCCTTTGTATGAGAGTTCGACAATAACGCGCACCGGTCCGGCACTGATGATGCGCCATTTGCGCTCCGCTACATCCGCTACCTTAACGACTTTGCCGTCAACGATCGCGGCCACGGCGCCGATTCCGATCGCCTCGCCTATCCGATAGATGTCACGACCCAGCGGCGATTCCTGATGGTAGACATATTCGGGAGCACCGAACATTTCGAGGTAAAGCCCGGGCCGCCGCTTGCCCCAGACATCGATCGCGTTGCGCTTGTCAAAATAAATACGCCAGGCCATGGTTTCTGACTCCCAGGCCAGGCCATCGAACTTCATCGTGAATTTGGCGGCGGTCCGTTTGGGATAGTCGGTGCGCAGACGCTGCATGGTGGCCGTCTCGCCATAGGCAATGGTTACGATGCGTGTCTGGTTTGGCTTCAATTCAATCAGGAAGGCGAGCTCGTCGAATTGGTTGTCTCCGTCCAGATCGTCTGCCTGCGATGGCAGCTCGGTCACCTGGAGAGTGCGCGCGTCTTCTTCCAGAGTCGCGGCCTCGCTGGTCGTCACAATACAGTCGCCCCCTTTGAAGTCCGGCGCAATGCGCTTCAAATCCGCGACCTTAATAACAATTGTGTCGTGTGCTCGCGCTTGTTCGGTGGGATTGGTAACCGCTAGTTTCAACACCTTCACTCGCTGCGCACCCCATAAGGGCGTTGCGCCCACTAGCAGAAAGAGCACACCACACAGTTTGGTCGCCAGACCGGAAGCTGAGAATCTATTCAATGATGTTCCCTTCCTCGAATACGCAGTATGGTTCAACCCGAGGTCGCGAGTGATCCGCGGGGCCAGCACTGAAATCGTCAACCGATCGATGTAGTTGATAAGAGTGGTGAGAACGATCAAGCAAATGATCCACCAACGCAATCTTCGGAGCTTGAATCCAGCCTCATTCGCAGTCGCTTCAGTTCGTTGTGCGTCCAGCATGGCTTGATGTCGATCATCGTTCGATTGAGAGTAGTGGTGGGGGCCATCGATCGCGAATTGTTCTAGATCATGTCGCCGCTGCAAGGAGTTAACTCTGGAGGAGCGCAATGTAACTATAGACAACCATTGCGCTCCGCCGGAGTTTTCACACCCTGTGGGGGTCCTTGGAAAAAACTTCAGAAGGTCAACCGCAAGCCAAACTGCATCTTGCGCATCGAGTTGGCCGAAGTGATAACGCCAAAGCTGGCGGATGTCACACCAGCGGCTGGAACGGCAGTGCCCGGCTGTCCGAGGTTGACGTGGTTGAAGGCATTCGTGGCCTCGGCCCGGAAGCGGAGCTTGAAGCGCTCGCTCAAACTAAAGTCGCGGGAGAGGGCCAGATCGACAGTCTTATAACCCGGCCCATAGAGAAGGTTGCGGGCCGAGCTGCCATCGGTGGCGACCCCGGTAACGACTTTGTTTTGGGCAAAAGCGGCCGTATTGAACCAGTGAGCCGCCGTGGGATTGTCGAGGTGGGGATCCCCGACCAACTGCGCCCGGTCGTTAGTGCTGCCATCGAGGTTGGCGTCAACGTTGCCGTTGGTGACGGTGAACGGAAGGCCGCTGCGCATCTTGATGATGGGGGAGACACTCCAGCCGTTGAAGATACTACGTAGAATGCCGTTACTGCCTTTGCCAAAGTAATCGGGCTTGTAGGTGAGACTCATGCTAAAGACGTGTCGCTGGTCGCTGTCGCCGGCGCCCTGTTCTTCTGCAAGCTTGCTATAGTTCTGTGCCAACCCCTGATTCGTGCTGTTGTAAAGCTCTGCACTGCTAAGGGTCTTGCTCTAGGTGTAGAAGGCGTTAAAGGTTAGATGGTGGCTCATCCGCATGGCGCTGGTGATTTGCAGGCCTTTGTAGGAAGCGGTTTGGTCCGATTGCAGTTGTAGCACGGCACCGAACAGTGGGTTGGGCCGCCGTGCGAGAATGTTCGCTCCCGCACTGGTGGCCGTGGCGGTAAGCACGGGGTAGTTGATGTCACGCGCAAAAGGAAGGTCGTGGCTGGACGTGCCAACATAAGCCGCACCCACGACTATATCTTTAGTCACCTGACGCTGCACGGAAACGTTCATCTGGTACGTGCGCGGCCACTTGAAATCCGATGCCACCGGGAAGAGGCCTCCGCCGGTTGTAAATGTCCCCTTGTACGGGAAGGGATTTCCCCCAACGAAAGCGTTATACGGATTGCTGAGCGAGGCTCCCAGCGGGACGCCTGCCGCATTAGTCTTTTGGTTGATATTAGTGAAGGTCAACCGGGTGGAAAAGGGCTGGAAGTTGGTCATTGTGTTCCACTCGTTGCCTGAGATGCTGCCATAAAACACGCCGAACGCACCACGGATCGACGTCTTTCCGTTACCGAACACGTCCCACGCAAAGCCGGGGCGGGGCGAAAAATGGCTGAAGCTGGTCGGAATGCCGCCACGTTCCACCCCGGGATCGCCGTAAAACAACGCTCCCACAGGCGCACTCGGAATAACCACGGACTTCTGGCCGGGAACATAGTTGACGACGCGATTGAACGGGTCGGTCGGTGGCGTTTGAACGTCCCACCGCAGACCAAGATTGAGGGTCAGACGTGGACGAACTTTGAAATCATCCTGCACGAAGAGTGCCGTGTACCAGCTATTGGTGTAGCCCGTTACGGGGGCATCCTGCGAGACCGCGCTCGGAATACCGATCAGGAAATCGGCAAGCGCGTTACCAGCCGCAGCCGTCACAGGTGGGGCAGCCACCCTTGCCGTTGCACCTGCATTGAAGGTGAAAACTCCGTAGTTGTTAAGCAGTGTCTGCTGGATATCTTTGTTGAGCGAGATCTCTCCGCCCAACTTGAGCGAGTGGTTGCCCTTGATCCAACTGAAAACGTCGCGGGCGGAGTAAAAGTTAGTGCCGGCTGTCGGGCCGCCGATTTGTTGTCCCAGGGTAAAGTATCCCGTGACGGTGATCTGCGGCAAATTCGGCGTACCCTGGATCACAAAGGCGGAACCCAGATCGGTAAGCGAGGTCGCGGGGCTGTTTATGCGCCCGCCAAAATTCCGTGAGAAAGTCAACCAGACCTGATTGATCTTGGTTGGGCCTAAGATCCAAACATCGCTGGCGTTCACGCTATGCTGCCGCCACGTGGAATCCTGGAGGCTCCAGGGCACGTTGGGGCTGCCGCCCTTCGTGGTGCTGGTTCCTCCGGTATTAAAGTAACTTAGGGTCAAACGATGCGCGTTGGTGAGCTGGTAGTCCACCTTTCCCAGATACTCGTTGAAGTTATAGGGGGTGGGAATATTACCCTGCCATCCTGCGTTGCCGGTGCTGAGGGTAACGTTGGAAAAAGGGATGTAGCTATCGATGATCTTTCTCGCCACCGGATCGATACGATTGGGGCAGATGACGTTGACGACGCCGTTGCATACGAACGGCGCGTTGGTAGCAGGATCCGTTGGCTTGGTCGCTGATGCCGTGAAGTTGCCGGCGCGTTCCAGGGCGGTGGGAACGCGGGCGCCGCTCAGGAATGTGCTCGTTGCCTGGCGCAGTCCCGAGTAAGAGACGAAGAAAAAGGCCTTGTCATGCTTAATTGGGCCGCCGAGGGTAGCGCCAAACTGATTGCGATGAAAAGGAGCCTTGGCCAGAGTGGATCCCCAGTCATTGGCATTGAACACCGTGTTGCGCACGAACTCAAAGGCCGAGCCGTGAAACTGGTTAGTGCCGGACTTAGTGAGCACGTTGATGATGCCGCTGGCATAACGGCCATACTCTGCGTTGTAGCTGTTGGTCTGAACCCGGAATTCCTGGATCGCATCCGGGTTGGGTAAAATGTTACCGGTGTTGCGCAGGTTGGTCATGTTAATGCCGCCGTCGAGGTAATAGTTCACTGAGCCGGTGCCGCCGTCGGTACCGCCGTTGATCAGTGTTCGCTGTTCCGGATAACCAAGGATAAACGTACTTGTGCCGGTGGACGCGGTGGCTACCCCGTTATTGTTAGACTGCACGCCGGGCGTCAGATCCAGCAGCGCATAGACGTTGCGCTCAACCAGCGGGAGCGCGGTGATCTCGGCGGACTGGATGGTGCGCCCGATCTCGGCGGTGCTGGTATTGATCGTCGGCGGCGCCTCTGTGACAGTGACGGTTTCAGTGACCTGCCCAACGGTGAGGGCGACATCCACGCGGGCGGTGTCGTTCACCTGCAGCACGATGCCGCTGAGGTAAGCTTTCTTAAAGCCGGAAGTCGTGACCTCAACTGAGTAGTTACCTACCGGTAGAAACTCCAGCCGGTAGTTGCCGCCTTCGCCGGAAACAGCAGTGCGGGTAAGGCCGGTGTCGACATTGCGCGCCGTGACTTGGGCGCCGGGCATACTGGCGCCGCTCGGATCCGAAATGGTACCGACGATCGTGGCGGTTGTAACTTGCCCGACGACTGCCAGGGGCATTACGAGCAGCAGTCCCAGGACGGCAAAGTGGATCTTCCGTAATCCAAAGTTTCTTACGCTTAACATGTCAGCGACCTCCCATCAGATATTCAAAAGGAAATTCGAAACCTGCAAAGCAACCCGCCCACAGTCGGTGGCAATCCGGTTGCTCCATAAAGCTGTGCGCCCCCTGGTACTGTTTAGCTTTTCTCAAACTCTAGGCGACTCGTGGCGCCGCAAAGCTTGGCGCCGCGATCAGTGCTGCCGCACCCCTCAATCGGGGTGACTCATGCGCGAGGCTTATGCGCAGTGGCGTACGCGCGGCGCTCTCGGTCAATGCGCGTTCGCTGAGCGCCTGGCGCACGGTGCCTTCGATCAGATCCCAGGCAGTGGTGATCTCGCCGTCCATAAAAATGCAGTCGGGATTAGCGATGTTAACGATGGTCCCCAACCCGAGACCGAGGAAGCGAGCTGTCGCCTGGATCGCGGCTATTGCTTTTGCGTCGCCGCCACGCGCGCGCACTACCAGATCCGAAACGGTGAAAGAGGTGTGTTCGGCATCGCGCAGGCTATTTGGATTGAGTTTGGACAAATTCCACCCAAAATAGCGCGAGAGGGTGGCAAGGTTGGAAATATAGGCTTCCCAGCAGCCGGAAGAACCGCACATGCATCGTGGTCCATCAAGGCTGAGCGGCATGTGCCCGAATTCCCCGGCAATGTCATCGTGACCGCGCACCAACTCGCCGTTGACCACCATGCCGACACCCACACCATCCGAAACGCTGATAAAAAGAAAGCTATTCGGACCTGTCGCTTCGCCGCGAACCAACCATAATTGAGCGAGCGTGCACGCTCGCCCGGAGTTCTCTATCTGCACCGGAAGTCCCGTCGCGACGGCCAACTTGTCGCGTATATCCACACTGCGCCAACCGAGTGCCGGCGCATTCAGAATCAGGCCGGTCCGTTGATCCACCATGCCGGGAATGACGACGCCGATACCCTCACAAGTGGCCCTCGCGTTGTGCGTTTTCAGCATTCTACGAATTCGCACCGACAAATCCCTGATAAATTCCGGGACGCCGAAAATGGTATCGTGCGCTTCGAGCGCAAGCTGTCGCCCCGAGAAATCACAAAGCATGAGATAGGTCTTACTGAAGCGTACGTCGACCGCGATCGCCAAACGATCGCGCGTTCTAATGTGCAGAAAAGTTGGTTTACGTCCGCGCGCCGCCTCACCCGTGGCGCCTTCAAAGATCACGCCCTGGGCGATTAACTCCTGAACCAGAATACTGACTACGCCGCGCGTCATGTTCATACGCCGGGCCAGGTCAGCGCGGGAAATGGGTTGGTGCTCACGGATCAAATTGAGCGCGATGCGGCGATTAATATCGCGCGAAGTCGTGCGTGTAGCAATATGAAAGTCTCGGGTGTTTATCTTGCGGATGCGACTGCACCTCTCTTTTGTTCGAGGCGCGAACAATATGCTTCATTCGAATTTGTGTCAAGAACTTTTTGCTAAATTATTTTTGCGAAGTCCCCTGGCGGGCGGTTAAGCGCTAAACCGGCGGCGTAGTACAACAGGCTGGTAGTGTCCTGTCTCTGGAGTTCGCAGAACAAATCGTGACAGACGCCCGGGCCGCAGCGCGGCCAAATGTTTATAGCAACACTGCACCGAAAAAACGTTTTCGCTCCAGAGGAGCGAGATGCTCGGTTCTGTAGAGCAAATTGCGCTCCTACGGAGCGAAGAGAGTCCCTGGGCCACGTTACCTATAGACATTCAGCTGCTCTGCAGCCAAGCGCTCTGGGCCGATTTGTTGCGCGAACTTCAGAGACAGGACACTACCCTGTTGCGGCGGGAATCCTGCAGGCTGGCAGCCTGCAGTACAAAGGAAATTTCGCTTGAGCTGACGATCTTATTTTCTCTTTAGGCTGCGGGCGATCGCCCGCTCGGCCAGCGGCGCCATCACTTCATAGCCTTTCTGATTAGGGTGCAAGCCATCTTCGCTCAACTCTTCCTTCAGGAAGCCTTTGTCGTCAGCCATGGCTGCGTAGTAATCCAGGTAGATGGCTTCGTGCGCTGCTGCATATCGCTTCATCCATTCGTTAAGCGATGAAATCTGTGCTGGAGGTCGTTGCAGGCTGCGAATGATCGGTTGCCCTTCCCTGTTCTTTTCGTAGTCACTAATGGGAAGTACCGATGACAGGACGACGCGGATCTTGTGGGCGCGAGCAAGTTCAACCATAGCGATTAGATTGTCTTCGATGGCCGCGAGAGTCGTCGGTCCGGTATTGCCGGCAATGTCATTCGTGCCCGCGAGGATCACCACCACCCTCGGTGCCAGGGAAATCACGTCAGCGCGAAAACGAATTAACATCTGCGGTGTTGTTTGGCCGCTGATGCCTCGATCGAGGTATGGCTTGCCGGGAAAGAAGCCGCCGTATTTGGGATCGTCCCAAGAGTCCGTAATTGAATCGCCCATGAACACAACGCGCTGTTCGTTTTTTGCCGGCGCGGGAACGTTGCTGTTGGCCTCACTATAACGCGCCAGGCCGGGCCAGTCCCTTAGCCTGGCTTCCAGGCGAGTGGTCTGAGCTTTCACTTCGGCACACGGATCTGCCGGTGCGGGTGACGGTGCAGCTGATTGCGCCGAAGCGATTGCAGCCGTAGCTGTCAGCAGCAGACAAAAATAAAACAGACGATTCATCGGAGTACCTCGGTGTACAACAGGCTGCCAGCCTGTTGCCGGTCGTTGAATTCATGGTAACAACTGCAGGCTGGCAGTCTGCAGTACATAACTATCGCGGCCGACTTGCCGGTACCATCGTGAACTCGCCCGTCAAACGAATATCTTCGGACGAAGATCCAATCATCACGCGAAACTTTCCCGGTTCGACAACAAAGCGCATATTCCGATCCCATAGGGCCAGATCGTCGGGCGTCAATGTAAAAGTAACTGTCTTTGACTGGCCGGGTTGCAGATGAATGCGTTCAAAGCCCCGCAAGTTCTTTTCATAAGTCGTAACGCTGCTCACCAGATCGCGCGTGTATAGTTGGGCCACCTCATCGCCTTCGCGCGGGCCCGTATTCTTAACCGCGAAGCTGACCGTGATCTTACCGCGCGTGCTCTGGATGGCCGGAGTTATCTGCGGGTCGCTGTAGACAAATGTCGTGTAACTGAGCCCATGGCCAAAGTAGTAGAGCGCACCGTTGACTCTGGTCTTTTCGCCTTCCCATTGTGCTTTCGGTTTGGTCGGAAAGTTGAAAGGGATTTGGCCCACGGTCCGGGGAAAAGTCATGGTCAGTTTGCCGCCCGGATTGTAATCGCCAAACAGTACTTCAGCGATCGCCCGGCTGCCGCGCACGCCGGGAAACCAGGCTTCGATTATTCCGGGAACGTGCTTATCGATCCAGTTGATGCTCAGCGGACGTCCATTGATCAGCACCACCACGACGGGCTTGCCGGTCGCCTGGACAGCCTGGACCAACTCCAATTGACGGCCAGGGAGATCGAGACTGGTTCGCGACGCGCTTTCTCCCACGGTCTTATGCGAGTCACCGAGCACCACGACTGCCACATCCGATTTGCGCGCCGCCTCGACGGCTTTATCGATCTCGCGCTGCTCTTCTTTAGTCAGCGGCTCGGGAAGTACTTCGGTTTCCGGCCAGTTGGCGTTGGTAATCTCACAGCCCTTGGCATAGTTGACCTGGACCTGCTCGCCCAATGCTTTCCGAATCGCATCCACCACGGTCACGGCCCTCACCGCGGATGGCCCGTAGCGATATCGCACTGTGCTGTCGTCATCGGCATTCGGCCCAATCACCGCTATCGATTTGATCTGCTTGCTTAAGGGCAGGATGTTCCGCTCGTTTTTGAGCAGCACCATACTCTCGCGCGCCGCCCGCAAGGCAACCTCCTGGTGATTCGCGGAATAAACGAGGTGCGCAGTCGCTTCAGCGTCGGCTACATACGGGTGATCGAAGAGGCCGATAATAAACTTCACGCGCAGGACGTCACGCACCCGATCGTCGAGCGTCCTGGGCGATACCTTCCCTTCCTTAACCAACTTTCGCAGCGGTAAAATGAAGTCCTCAGGCCGGGTGAAATTCGTCTTCACATTCAGACCGGCCTCGATTGATTGACGCACTGCGTCCTTCATATCGGCCGCCACCGCGTGCTTGTTGTAGAGATATTCCACCGCCGCGCTATCAGAAACAACATAGCCCTTGAAGCCGAAATCGGTTCGCAAACGATCGGTCAGCCAATACTTGCTGCCGGTTACAGGGATACTGTCATAGTCATTGTACGAGCTCATAATTCCCAACAGCCCCGCCTCTTTGATGGCCGCCTTGAAGGGCGGCAGAAAAATATTCTCGACCTCACGAGGCGAGGTTTGCGGGTCGGTGCGCGCTTCGCCTTCTCGTGCACCCTTCCCGATACTGTAGACCGCAAAGTGTTTGGCCGTAGCGGCCACGGTAAAGTCCTGCTGCAGGCCTTTCACCATTTCCACGCCGAGGCGGGAAACCAAATAGGGATCTTCGCCGTAAGTATCTTCGACACGTCCCCAGCGCTGATCGCGCGACACGTCGAGTGTGGGCGCGTAAATATTTGTATAGCCCAGCGCCCGTGCTTCGAGACCAGTGACGCGTCCCATTTCGCGGACCAGGCCCGGGTCCCACGTATGACCCATACCCAACTCTGAGGGAAAACTGGTGGCAATCGAAGCCGCCAGGCCTCGCAAGCCTTCATTCGTGAAATCGACGGGAATGCCAAGGCGAGTGTCTTCGATGAAGAATCGCTGTACTTCATTCATGGCCCAGACATGTTTGCGAATGTCAGTAGCGTAGATGCTTTCGGAACCGGCAGCCCAACCGTTAAGGTGCTCATCGATGTTGGCTATTCCGTCCTTCCAGATTTCTTTCTTCCAAGCCGCGGTCGGCAATTCGTCTTTCAGTACGCGGTTATACCCGTAGAGCGTCGCGGTCTGGCAGGTCTTTTCATCGAGCGTCATTTGCGAGAGAAGATTTTCAACTCGCCTATTGATGTCGGCCTTTGCGTCCTCGTATACATCCATCTTTCCGTTCTTGTTCAGATCGTCCCAGCCTCGGTGATAGATGTCCTTATGTGCCGCTGCACTGCTCTGTGCTGAGCCTTTTGAACCGCTGGCATTAAGAATAGATATTAGAAGTAGAACAGTGCAGACTCTGCGCATTAATTCCTCCTGGATTTTTGGTTTGTGGTTACAGGCGTTTAGGTACCGACTTCAAGCGGGCTTTTGCCGTTGATCTCAGATCTCAGATCCTCAGATCTCAAATTTGAGATCCGAGATATCTGAGATCCACAATCAAGCCGATACCGAATTCCGCAACGTCCCCAATCCCTCAATCGTGATCTCATAAACATCCCCCGCCTGCAACAGCACCGGTGGGTCGCGAAAGTATCCAACCCCCTCGGGCGTGCCGGTAGCAATCACATCACCGGGCTCGAGCGTAATCCCCTGCGAAAGATAAGAGACCAGATAGGCCACGGTAAAAATCATCTTGCGCGTGTTCGATGACTGCATGACCTGGCCATTCAAACGTCCTTCAATGTTAAGCGCCTGCACATCCGCAATCTCGTCACGCGTAGTGATGAACGGCCCGAGCGGCGCAAATGTATCAAGCCCTTTGCCACGCACCCATTGACCGTCGCCAAACTGCAGGTCACGGGCACTCACGTCATTGATGAGCGAGTAACCGAAAACATAATCAAGCGCCTCGGCTTCGCTGACCAGTTTCGCGCGGCGACCGATAATCACGGCTAGCTCCGCTTCAAAGTCGACCTTCGTGCTGATGGGCGACAGCACAATCGATGCTTCGTGCGCACTCAACGAATTGGTGAGCTTGTTAAAAAGGAGTGGTGCTTTGGGCGGTTCCGCCCCGCCTTCGATCGCATGATCCGCATAGTTGCGTCCAATGGCCAAAATCTTGCCGGCGTTGACGGCGGGCAGAAATTCAATTGCGCTAAGCGAGAAAACAACGCGGTCATCAACCGTGTGATCCCGGCTGCCGACCAGACTGTTGAGGTCCTCCAGTCCTGAAGATTCTCGCGCAATGACGTCGAGCGTTGAATTGGCTCCGAGCAACCATTCGGCCACGTCACTGCCGGACTCTTTGGCCGTCAGCGCGAGAGCTGAGACGTCGATTATGTGTTCGTTCAACGACAATCCCAGTCGTGGTAATGCTGACCCCTTCGTTTTGAACTGCGCGAGTTTCATCTCCGCTTGCCTCCTATGTAACGCAAACTAATCACGTTGAACATATGGTCCGCCAGGATTTTGCGGGTCCCGGCCGCCAGTTAAACTACCCTTCCGGATTTCGAGACTGCGATGTCAGCTAAAGTGACCGGCATTGGTATTCTTCCCTGCGCGCGGTGAATCCTACATTCAACGATCATTTTGCGCTACAAAGATTTTTTTCAATACAGAAACTCAGGGCAGCGCGTATCGGGAACGTCAATCATGCCTGCGATCAGGCCTCAGCGATTTCACTGAAGCGAAACTATTGATGCTCCGCGGACTTGCATTGTGTGGGACCCGTTTGATATCAGGATGGCCCAGATTTCGCTTTGCCGGACAATTGGGAGCAGCGGCCGCTTTGCTCGTGGAGTTGGACGGGCTTTTAAAGGTTGCAGAAATTTGGGAGCAGAATGAAGCTCAGATGGGGACTTATTGGTTGCGGTGATATCGCGCGGAAGCGTATTGCGCCCGCGTTGCGTGATTCATCCGTTTGCGAGCTGATAGCAATCAGCCGCGCACAATCTCATCTGGCCGAATCATTCGCCAAAGAATTCGGGGCACGAAGGTGGTATGCGAGCTGGCAGGATCTCTTGCTCGATGACGAGATCGATGCGGTGTATGTTGCGACGCCCGTACACCTGCACGCTGAGCAAACCATCGCCGCAGCCGCAGCCGGCAAGCACGTGTTGTGTGAAAAACCGATGGCTCTGAATGCGTCTGAGTGCGAGCGCATGATCGTTGCCTGTCGAGCCAATGGCATAAAACTCGGTATCGCTTATTATCGCCACTTCTATCCCGCCATCCGACGAATAAAAGCCATCGTTGATTCGGGTGAGATTGGCACGCCAGTCATGGCGCAGATCAATGCTTTTGAGTGGTTTGAGCCGCAGGTTGATAATCCACGCGCGTGGTTATTGAACAAAAATATTGCCGGCGGTGGGCCCATGTTCGACTTTGGCTGCCACAGAATTGAGGTACTGCTTCATCTCTTTGGGCCCATTACCCAGGTCAAGGGGTTGATGGCGAACGTCCTGTTCAATCGCGAAGTCGAGGACACAGCGGCGGCACTGTTTCGCTTTGAATCGGGAACCTGCGGAACCTTGACCGTCTCACATGCGATCCACGAGCCACATGACACACTGGAGATCTTTGGCTCAAAGGGATCGATTCATGTGCCGAAGTTAAACGAGGGAACGCTGCGAATCATTGCCGGCAACGCCGAGCGCACCGAAGCCCATCCGCCCGCGGCTAACCTTCATCAACCACTGATTGAAGATTTCGTGGCTGCCGTATTAAATGACCGTGAACCGGCGGTCAGCGGAGAGTCTGGGAAAACAGTGGCGTTGATCGAAGAAGCAATTTACGCGAAGCAAAGTTGAGTACTAATTCAGTTTGATTTAGTTCGGGGTGACATAAGAGTGGATACAGAACGGGGTGCGGTAACGACCGGGCCCTGCGATCAACTTTCAACCAACACTCTCGCAGAAGAACGCCGGTCAAAAAAACGAGGTGAGACTCGGATCCGGTCGCTACCGCTCCCGATTCCGTAACCGAGGGCTCCCTTGACGAAGGGTAGCTATTTCAGTAGACCCCACACATTAGCCGGAGGATATTCCTTATGAATCGGAACCTATACTTGACGTTGACCCTGCTTGCCTCATTGCTCGTCCCGACACAGCTGGTGCGGGCGACGCCCAGGACCCTGGATATTTACTTCATCGATGTCGAAGGCGGCGCGGCAACTTTGATCGTAACGCCCCTGGGTGAATCACTGTTGATTGACTCGGGCTTTCCCGGCGATCGCGACCCGGCGCGTATCGCGCATGTCGCCCGCGACGTCGCCGGACTCTCACAGATCGATCACTACGTCACTACTCACTGGCATCGCGATCACCTCGGAGGTATTCCGACATTGGCCCGGTTGATACCGGTGAAGCACTATTACGATCATGGATTGCCCGCGACGCTGACACCGGACATACAACCAGAGTTACTCGAAGCTTATCGACAAACCGTACAAAACAATGCGGTGGTGCTGAAGCCCGGTGATGTTATTAAGTTGCGCCCGCCGGTGAAGTATCTGCCGCCGCTGCAAGTGCGGGTGCTGGCCGCCGGTGGTGTTGTGCTTGGAGAGAAGACGGCCTCGCCACAAATCCGGCCCTGTGGTCCGAACTTCCAGGCGGTTGCCGAAGACAAGACGGACAACGCCAACAGTATTGGTTTCCTGCTCAGCTTCGGGAATTTCAAATTCTTCGACGGCGGCGACTTGACGTGGAATGTTGAGAATCGGCTGGTATGCCCGAAAAACCTGCCCGGCCCGGTGGATGTCTATCAGGTAGACCATCACGGCGTGGACAACAGCAATAATCCGGCGCTGATTCGCGGGCTCAAGCCGCGCGTAGCGATTATCAACAATGGACCACGCAAAGGCGGTGAGGCGCGGACGTTCGCTACGTTAAAAGCCGAGGCTGAAGCCGTGTATCAACTTCACCGCAACGTGCAAACAACCGCTAATGACAATGCGCCCGCGGATTTCGTCGCCAACGATCTGGAAGAGTGCAAGGGCGACTTCATCAAACTTTCAGTTGCCGCTGATGGCAAGTCGTATACCGTCGAGATACCCGCCCGGAAGATCAGCCGCAGTTATCGTACGCGATGAATAAGTCCGACAAACTTCAGTTTGTCGATCACTTAGGCCCAAAGGGCCGGTATTCAGTAGCCACGTCCGTCAGAGCGTGGAATGATGTCCTGGAATTATTGAGCGCCGTAGGTGCGGAACAAGCATGATAGATCGGCAAAAGTGTCGGCCCTTTCAGGCCTCAACCGAAGGCAGGCTTGCTTATCCACGCCCTCACGGACGTGGCTATTGAATGCCGGCGCTTCGGGCCTGTCAGGCCTATTGATCCCGAGCCCACGAAGTGGGCGACAGAACTAATGAAACATTCAGCTTCGAAGAATTACTGGCCTTCATACTAATCTCTGTCGCCCACTTTGTGGGCTCGGATCAATTCGCGTTTGCTACCTTGGGGTTCCGCTGCGCTTCACCCCAGGCTTTATGCTGACACCCGCTCTCGCGGGTTGCGGCTATAAGCGAACCCGACTGCAGTCGGTACCCTAAACACTTGTAACCTGGATTGCGCTCGCGGTGCCGGCGCCATTCATCACGCTGCAGCTGACGCTGCCGTCGGCCGAATTATTGTTTCTGCAAAGCGCTCCATCTCTTCCAGCTGCGGGCTGCATTGCAGCAGGAGCAAATCAACTCCAGCCGCTGCAAACTCCGCAATGCGCTCGGCGACCTGCTCCGGGCTCCCAATCAAACCAGCGCGCAGACCACGATTCGAAACCGAATAGTCTTCGAGTGAGACTTGCTGCTCGAGTTGAGTTCCCGCCAGCCACTGCTGATAATTTTCGTAGCCCGCCGCGGACTGTTGGACATTTGTGATGCGCGCCAATTCCCTTTGCGCTTGCTCCGGTGTATTCCGAACAATGGAGAACGCCGCGACGCCAAACTGCAAAGGCGGCAATGCCAGTCGCTCGCGCCGTGCAGAGAGGTCTGCGATTTTTTCGCGCACGCGTGCCGGCTCGTCTCCATGCATTACATAGGCATCGCATTGTCGTGCGATCAACTCTTTCGCGGCTTCTGATTCGCCGCCCGCATAGATGGTCGGGCGAGGCTGTGACTGCGGTTTGGGCTGCAGAACACAATCCTCGAGACGGTAGTGCTCGCCGGCAAAAGAAAAATGATCCTGCCGCCACAGTGCATCGACCACTTCCAACCACTCGGCGGTGCGGGCATAGCGATCCTCGTGCTGCTCGAACTGCACGCCGTATTTCCTCGCTTCATCCGCCCACCACGACGAGACGACGTTAAGCGAGAGCCGTCCTTGGCTGATGTGATCGATGTTCGCCGCTTGTTTGGCGAGCAAGGCCGGCTGGTGAAACGTCGGTCGCACTGCCACCATCAATTCGAGACGTTTGGTTACTGCCGCCAGGGCCGCCGCGGTAGACCAGGCGTCCAGCGATGGCGCGTGGATGCCTTTGATATCGTTTAGATTCAACTCCGCGATTAGGGTTAAATCATAACCAATCTCTTCGCTGCGCCGCGCCAGCCGGCTGTTGTATTCCCAGGATGCTTCCATCCCTTCATCTTCGACATTTCTCAGCCAGCCGCCGAAAACTGGTAGCCAGTAACCATAGCGCATTTGTTTGCCTCCTCTTCCAGAAAGTCGACCAGCCGTTCATGCGGATCAAAACCTATTACTCGACTAGCATCGGCAACAAAGTTGGACAAGGCGTTGATATCGTAATAGAGCAGCGAGCCATCGCGATCATCAATGATGTATTCGACGCCGCCGACATCAATCTGCGCTGTTTGTACGATGCGCTCAACCGCGTCGATTACTTCGTCCGGCGGTGTGTAGGCTTCGACTTGCAGCCCGCTTCGTGGCGCATCGATAGGGCAAGCCAGGCGCGTCAGCTCAAGGCCATCGGTCGTCTGGCAAATGTCGGCGGGACAGAGATTGAAATTATCCCCCGAGGTGAAAACCTTGATCGCGTATAGATATTTACCGTTCAGTGTTTCCACCCGGGTGATGTGGCCTTCGCGAGCAGGAATGAACTCCTGCACCAGCGCCGTGTTGTCGATGCCCAGATCGATCGTCCCCGCGCCGACGGCCCGTTCCAGTGACTCCGGCGAATCATAACGCACCACGCCGGCGCCGCTGCCGCCAATGTTCGCCTTCACGACAATGGGAAAACGCAATCCGCGCGCTGCCTGGGGTGCAAGTGCCGGATGATTAATCACACGCGCACGCGGATAACCGAGGCCCAGCGATTTAAGCAGCGACAGTTGCCGCGCTTTCGAAGTCTCGATCGTAAATGCCTCGCGACCGTTGATGACCCTTACGCCAAGCCGCTCAAGATGCTCCAAATAGTCGACCGTATAGAAAATGCCCTGGCCGTTGCCGCGCAAATAGGCTGAGGGGCTCATGCGATTGAATAGCAGCGAAAACTCATTTTCCATTTCGTCAGGATCATATTGATGCCGCGCAGCCTCGACTCGTTGATAGTGCAGATGACGCCGGTCGAGTTCCGCAAAGAGTAAGCGAAACCAATCCGGGTGTTCGTAATAAATGGCAATTGTTTTTGCTTCGGTGGTCATGCATCTCCTAATGTTATCGTTCTGCGCACAACAAAAAAGGCCGCTCAATTGAGCGGCTCCTGTTGGCTTGTACATATGAGATTAAGTCAGTCTATGTCAGGCCCGGTCCGCTCGTTTGTGCACCTATAACACATGCAACAACACATCGGGACGCGGGTCCGATCAAAGCTGCTTTGAATCAAAATTGTGATTGCGTCGCTGTTCATGCCAATCAGTTTTCGTTGGGAATTGATGCGGCAACTTTACTTTGGGTGGCCGCAAGTTGTCAATATCGATAACGGCGGCCTTTATTTTAAGTCTATACTAGCGAGGCGACGCCTCAGACCGAAAAGGTTTTTTTGCGTCTTTGCGTCTTTGCGGGAGAGGGCGATAAAGAATTTCCCGCCAAGCCGCAAAGCACGTAAAGAAGTTGGCAGCTAACCAAAAACGACGGGAGTTTTCGATGCTAAGTTCGTTAAAACCACACCGCCTCAAGGCGGTCTTGCTATTGTTCCTGGCTGTTGGTGTCGTTCCGATCCAGTCACAGACGGCGAAACGGGCAATTTTACAGACGTCGCGTAATCGCGAGATACCGGACGCCAGCCTGCCGTGTAGTCCAGAAGAGGCCAAATGGTGGCAGGACGTCCAGCAAGCTGCCAAATCCGTAAAAAAAGAAAAGGGACGAAGGAAAGAAGCCCAGGTATTTCTTGACCTGATGCAGTTGGGTCAGGAAAAATCTTATCAACCACCGGTCCCCGATACGAAGCCATTCATTTTGAGCAAGTCCGTACCCACCTATGAACAAGAGGCGCGGGTCGAAAAAATCAACGGCGTGGTCACACTCTCTGTCGAGTTGCGAGCTGATGGATTCATTGGCGAAGTCGGGATTATTAAAGGTCTGGGACACGGCCTCGACGAAAGAGCGGCCGATGCCGCGCGTCAAACAATATTCCTGCCCGCAGTGAAGGATCGGAAATTTGTGCCGTACAAGGTGGGAATGGAGATGTCCTTTAACATCTTCTAAACGCGTTACGGATCATGGAGGCCGTGCGGATTACCTCGACGATGTTGCGACGAAGAGGAAGGCTCTAAACCAGAGGAAGCGTCAGGCGTAGCGACGCGACGCGAAAACCTCTTAGACGCTACCCCTGCCTGGAAACGCCGGGCCAAAGTCATCGCGACGTTAAGCGTCAATATACTTAATCAGAATTTCCTGGAACGTCCTCCGATTTTAGCTCGTCACAGTCACTCCGGAACTGAGATGGACCTCTCAGTCTCTGCCCACTCCCAACGCATCGGCTACACGATTGATGTAGTTAAACCAAGAAGCGATCAGAGTGATCTGCAGAATAGCCTGATCATCAAAACCGTTCGCCCGCATATTCTCATGGTCCTGTGACGAGATGCGTGTAGCATCGCGCGTCAACTGGGCCACGTAGTCCAACATGACCCGATCCTGCTCGGAAATGGGCGCGGTCTTATAGTCGTCCTGTAACGCCTTAACCAACTCTTCATCTAAGGTAACGCGACGCAGAAACTCTGCGTGAGATTCGATTCAATAATGACAACGGTTGGTGACCGACACCACGGTCGTAATCATTTCATGCTGTCGCCTGGTCAGTGGGAGATCCGGCGACATCAGAGATCCGAAAGTCGCGAAGGCGTGGTAGAGCGCGTCGGGAATCAAACTGTGCGAAGCAACGATGCCGGACGTCTGGCCGTCGGGCGTGGGATGAATTGGCTCCGCGTATTCAAGCGGATACAAATCACGCTGTGCTTCCATCGCGTGACGCAGCTTTTCATCAGCCTCGGCAATGGGAATGGTCTTAATCCAGGTCATTGAAACTTTTTCCTATCGTTGTTGTTGAGCAGCCTGGTCACGGAACAGCAGGTAGTATACCGGAACGCCCAGCAGCACCACAGCCACACCCAATAATGACTGACGGAGATTGTTACTTGCCAACAGAAAAAGTAAGAGAGCAATCAGCACGAGAAACACAATCGGCGTCAAAGGGTAGCCGGGTGTTCGATAAGGAATCGCGCCGGCTGCTTTGCGGCGCAGCACAAACAAAGCAGCCACTGTCAGCGCGATGAAGATCACCACGACAAAAATGAAATAAGAAATTATCTCGTTGAAACCGCCGGCGATTACCAGCACGGATGCAAGCAGGGCCTGCAATGCGATGGCGCGCATCGGTGTCCCGAACCGCGCATGGACCCTGGCAGCGGCGGGGAGGAACAACCCGTCTCGGGCCATTGCGAAATACACCCGCGGCGCCGACATGATGACTGCCGCCAGACTGCCAAAGACGGCAACGATCACGATTATGGAAAACACTCGGCCACCGGCTCTACCAAAGAGTGCTTCGCCGGCCTGGGCCGCAAAGGTTTCGCCCGCGGTCACTGATTCCAGCGGCACCAGATAGAGAAATACGGCGCTGGTTAAGATGTAAACGAGTGTGACGATCACCACGCCGTACAGTAGCGCTCGGGGCAGCGTGCGCGCCGGATCGCGTACCTCGCCGGCCAGCTTCGTGACATCCCACCAACCGCCAAACGAGAAAAATGCTGCCACCAATCCGCCGGCAAGTCCTGCCATCAACGGGGCGGAATGTGCCCTCTGGGCGATGAACGGCGTAAAGTTGGACCAGTGACCGAGCTGGAAGCCGAACCCCCAGAGCAGCAAAAAGAGAAGCAGACCCAGCTTCAAAACAGTCAGCCAACGCAGCAGGGCAGCGCCGAGCTTCACGCCTCGAATGTTGACCAGGGCCAGCAAGATGATGGCGCCAATGGCCAGCATCTTTATCGCTATTGGTGAAAGACCAAATATGAATCCCGCATAACTCGCCATCCCCAGGCCGAGAGCTGCCGTCAGACCAGGATCCATCACCAGCAACGCCATCCAGCCATACAAAAAAGCCAGCGGCCTTCCGTAGGCTTCACGCAAATAAACATAGCCGCCGCCGGCTTCCGGATAGCGCGCCGCTAATTCGCCATAACAGAGGGCGCCGCACGCAGCCATTGCTCCCATCGCCAACCACACCATGAGCAGCCAAAATGGCGAGCCCAACGATTTAGCCATGCCCGCCGGTGTTAGAAAGATGCCGACGGCAATGACTTCGCCGACAACCAGCGCAGTAGCCGTGCGAATTCCGATTTGTCGTTTTAGTTGGCTGGGGGTGGTCAATGAAGTATGAAGTGCGAGCTGTGCTGGATCGTCATCACATGTCCTGGCGCCTTTCTGGAAAATCCGATTCTCTGGCTTCAACCCGCTGTGTGAAAACTCTTCAGATGCCACAGGCTTGTCCCGTGGAGCTTCACGCTTACGTTTGCGGCAACTGCATGAGCCTCCATGCGGCCAGCGTGGGTATCCTAAATATCTTGCTCTGCTCGAGTAGCGTCTAACGTTAAGTAGCACGGGACAAGCGCGTGGCATAGAAGCCCCTTCGCCCTCGCGCTTACTTCACTTCAATCATCTGGGCGCTGCCGTTATCTGCGATTGTCCTCGCTGGTCGATTTGAATGTTCAGACTTGATGATAAAGCTGAAGCTGCGGGCGCCAGGCTTGTAGCTGCCTTGCGGTGCGCTCAAGCTGATTTGGTAGGTGCCGCCGCTTTGTCTTGCACTTACTGTTGTGCGACGGAAGGCGCCCTGTTTGTAGTCGGGAGTGAGCCCGTCGTCTTCATACAACGTCGCCGCTGCCGAGCCCTTCTCATCGGGATAGATTGCGAAGGTCAATGGGTCGATCGGCTTCTCACCCACATAATTCATCTCCGGCCCCAGCGGAAGAATTGCCCCGCCGCGCACAAACATGGGAACCGTTTCCAGGGGCGCATCTATGCGGATCATGCTGCCTCCGTCGTACTTTCTGCTGGTCCAATAGTCGTACCAGACACCTTTTGGCAAATAGACCAGGCGCTGAGTTACATCGGGCTTGACGATCGGAGCCACCAATAGATCAGCGCCGATCATGAATTCGTCATCCAGGTTGTAAGTGTTCGCATCGTCCTGATAATTCAGGACCAGAGGCCGGAACAGCGGTGCGCCGGTTCGATGCGCCTCTTCCAGGGTCGTATAAAGAAACGGCAACAGGCGGTAACGCAGCTTCAGGTATTTGCGGATGATGTCTTCGTAGTATTTACCAAAGCGCCATGGCTCCTGATCGTAACCATCGATGGCTTTATGATTGCGACAGAAAGGCGCCAGGAAACTGATTTGATAAGAACGCACCAGGAGTTCGGGATTGCCGCGGCCGATAAAGCCTCCCACATCGCTGCCGACAAACGGTTCCCCCGACAGACCAAGCGTTGTGAACATTGGAATGTTGAGCGCCAACGACTCCCAGCTGCTGTTTGTGTCACCCGTCCACATTGTCGAATATCGCTGAATGCCGGCATAGGCCGCGCGTGTGATCACATACGGCCGCCGATCAGGGCGCAAGCGCTGTAGTCCTTCATAGGTTGCACGCGCCATCAACAAGGCAAACACATTTCGGTTTTTGGCGTGCGTGGAGTTTTCGCCTTCATCAAAGCTAACGACATCGATCTGGTTCTTGCCCGTCTGGTCGACGAAATCAGACGGCTCATTCATGTCATTCCAGATTCCCGCGATGCCGTTATCGGTGTAAGCGCGATGCAGGTCGCCCCACCACCGGCGTGCTTCAGGTCTGGTGTAGTCAACAAACGAGCTTTCACCGGGCCACACTTTGGGAATAAATAACTCTCCACTCTGGCGATGCTGGAAGTAGTTCTTCTCGAGGCCTTGATCAAAGACGTAATAGCGCTGGTCGTGCGGTCCAAACTCCGGCCTCGAGGTTGATGCCGGCGGCGCGCCCGCCGCGGCGGGTTGATGCTTCACACCGGGATCGACGATCGTCACTACCTTGACCCCCTGTTTCCCGAGTTTGTCGGTTAGCGCCTTCGGATCCGGAAACCGTTTAGCGTCAAAAGTGAAAACGCGATACCCGCTCATGTAATCAATGTCCAGGTGCACTACATCCAGAGGAAGATCACGCTCGCGATACTCGCGCACGATTCTTTCCACCATTGTGTCTGGGTAGTAACTCCAGCGGCTTTGTTGATTGCCGAGCGCCCATAGCGGCGGCAGCGGCATGTGACCGGTAAGATCCGCATAACGGCTGACGATCTTTTTGAGCGACGGCCCGTAAAAGAAATAATAATTCAGCTCGCCACCCTCGGCGCCAAACCAGGCATGCTGCTGTGATGAATGGCCAAAGTCAAAGTAGCTGCGATAACTGTTGTCGAAAAAAATTCCGTAAGCCACGCCGTGGTTCAGCCCCAGATAGAATGGGATGGTCTGATAAATCGGATCTTTGCCTTCGGTGTAACCGGGCGTGTCGGAGTTCCAGTTCACAAAGGAATCGCGACGCTTATCCAGTCGCGCCGCTTTTTCGCCCAACCCATAAAAGTGTTCATCAAAGCCAAGCTTTTTGGCGACGACCACGGCCCTGCCCGCCTTCGGATCGAAAAGCTTGTCGGTCATAAGGCCTTTCGCATCGTAGGCCATGGGTTGTTCGTCAACGTTGATTAACTCGTGCGTGCGTGCGTCGCGAAATTCGATCAGAAGCGGCTCGCGATGCACCAGCACCTCGAGTTCGTCAGTCCAAACCGTGATGGACCTCGCGTCCTCTTTGACATTCCACCGTGGCGTTACCCAATCGTCTTTGGCGACGGCCCACGAGTGATCTTTCTCCGCTATGGGTTTGGTAAAGGAAGCGCGAACGCGGATAAGGTCGGGCGCCAGGATTGATAAGTGTACCTGCGAGTTATCACGGCAATTGAGCGTCAATCCTTTTTCGCTGCGCACGAAGCTCGTCACCGGGCCGATCTTTTCCAGCGCCGTAATATCCTGAGCCGCCAGGGACACGCCCAAATTGAGCACGCAAAAAGTTGCAGCCAGGATTTTGTTCAGGTCCATACGACTTACTTTGATTTAGAAAGAAAATTACTTTCGTTTAGAAACCCCTTCGCCGGAAAACTCACTACCTCCATTTAGAAAGCGCACTTGTGCGCCGGCGTCAGGGTAACTTTCAATTCGCAAGTAATCCTTAGCGCACAAGCGGCGGACAAGTCCGCAGTCTAAACGAACGATTTTGGAGGCGGGTCTCAGCAACCTAGACCGAGCGACCTTCTACTGCGAAGGCCAGCCGCGCGGCGCCGAGCAATCCTGCGTCGTCGCCGCACTCCGCTTTGACGATCTTTACGCGCCGGGCCGGTAACGGAAAAGCCCGCTCTGCCACCTGCTGAAGCATGTGCTTCTCAAACAGTTTCCATCCGTTAACGACTCCACCGCCAATCACGATCATGGAAGGATTGATAATATTGATCAGGTTTGCCAGGCCAATCCCCAGATACACTCCCATGCGGCGAAAGACTTCCAGAGCCAGTTCATCGCCGTCGAGACCGGCATGATAGATTTGCTCTGAAGTCAGATGCTCGCTGGTGTGCAGCTCAGAACTCGGATAGCGTGGTCTTGCCTCTCGAGTCATACGCACAATCGCGGTCGCTGAAGCATAAACTTCCAGGCATCCGCGACTGCCGCAAGTGCAGGCAACGCCACCAAATGGATCAACGCCCATGTGACCGATTTCCGCGGCGGAACCATCCACACCACGCCACAACTTTCCATCCAGAATTATTCCGCCGCCAACTCCGGTACCAAGCGTCACACAAACGATCGTGCTGAGCCCGCGGCCCGCTCCCTGCCACATCTCGCCAACCGCGGCGGCATTGGCATCGTTCTCCAGGATGGCCGGTCGCTTGAGTTCGCCTTCCAACGCCGCAGCCAGTCGAAACCCATCAAGGCAGGGCACATTCGGCGCCTTCACAATTACCCCGTCCTCGACGTTTACGGTTCCGGGGACCACCACAGAGATGGCGCTTATGCCGTAGCCGGCGCTTGCACTCTGGTCCTCGCACGCGCGCACCGCCAATACCAGCGCGCGAACGATCTCATCAGCCTTTTCGGCCTGGGGAGTACTCTGCTTGAGACGAAAATGAATCTTTCCCTTCTCGTCAACGGTCGCCGCGCGCAGATGGGTGCCCCCCAGATCAGCAGCGAACACCAGGCCTGGCTGGACGCGCTCGCCAGTAACGCCACTTTTTGAATCGCTCATTTTCCCCTTCGCGAATTATTAAGATAGCGAGTGGAAACCACTTGCGGTGTTTCAAGATTTCGCCCGCTCTTGATATTGACAGCCAGACGAATGAACTGCGCCATGGACCAGGCGAGCGGCGTTGCCGCTCCTGTTCCTGAGCCCAGGTGCAGGGCCGAGCTCGGATGTTCTTTCCGGTCCCATGACTGTTCAGGGATCATCATACCGTCGTTCGCAAGTGCCATCAGTGTATCGAGTCGTTTGCTTGCCGCCGTTTTGTCGCCGGTGGCCAACTCATATTCGCCTCGCTCTCCGGTAAGTAACGCCCAGAGGCGTCCAACGCCGCTGTGCCCGTCATAAGGACCACCATCAGGACGTTCGCCGTAAGCATCGTGGTTGTAACGGTACCATGCCGCGCCGACGGGCGTCTCGACCTTGATCAATTTGTCGACGACGGCCAGGGATGCGCGCACCAGCGGTTCGCCGGCACTCTTGATTCCCAAACGCACGAGTTCCAAAAACCCAGCGTCAACAATTTCGCGTTCATCATAGGTCCCGCCGCCACTGTTAATTTCGACTTTTGCTCCGTCGTTCGGATCGTCGTTTTCGGTGATGCGTAAATAATAGTGCCCTTTTCCGTACGGGCCGCTGGTGGTTGCTGTCCATCGTTCGACGTTACTGGCCCAGTCGTCAGCGGTTTTCAGATATGCGTTCGCGGATTGCCGGTCACCGTTAAGGCGCGCAACCTGCGCGGCGCAAACCAGCCCGGCAATCTCGGCTGCTATTGTTGAAGGTGAGTAACCGGATTTTTCCTCCCAGCGCTCTTGATCGCTCGCCGGACCTTTGCGCGTGATGAAGTCCGCGGCAGGCTTTATATGTTTGAGCCAGGTATTTCTGTCGGTGCGTCCAAGCTGGTGAGCGAGTACCAGCGGAAAGGCAACCTCGTCCAACTGCAACGCACCGCCCAGCGGCCGGCCATCTACCCGCGTGTTCTGCGGAAAACTACCATCAGACTTTTGTTGGATCCGAAATAGATAATCAAGCGCACGCAGCGCCGCAGCCCGATCGCCTATGGCGTCGAAGGCCGTGGCAACCTCGTAGAGGTCTCGGGACCAGACAGCGTGATAGCCGCTAATCGTCGCCTCATTCGCGTTCGGCCCGCCACCCCAGGGGATTGACGGCGAGGCAATCATCGCGCCGCGATATGTCTTATCCTCAAGACCTCTTAGAACCAGGGCCGCCATTTTGAACTGGCGCCGGTACTTCCGTTCGACTTCGGGCAGTCCGTTTGTATATGCCTGCCAGCCCGCCTGGTAATCACGTTGTATGCGTGCGAACTTGCGGCGCATTGAAGCACGCGCGCCGGCCAATGCCAACTCAGGCTTAGAGCCAAACCCCAGCGCCAGTGTAAACCTTACTTCCTTTGAAAGACCTCCAGGTGCTGCGCCAGGTCTACCAAGTTGAACTACATTTCCATCGGCCGCACGCGTCGTGTGGTCCAACTCTTTTCCCGCACGCAATTCCCTGAACCCATCGCCGCTTCCGAGGAAGCCATTGTTTGTTTCCGCAAAGGCCGGATCAGCGATCAAGGCTGTTGCCCGGTCGCCATCGGCTGCAAGCAGTGCAGCGCCTCGTGTCCAGCCAGAATCATGCAAGCCGCTGTTGTTGAGTGACGGGTCAAAGTAAACATAAAGCTTATAGGTAGCAGAGAGTTTTTTGGTCGAGTGGAATGAAACATCCACCAACAAGACATCGCGTTGCGGATCGGTCACATAGGTTTTTTGAATCACATAATCGCCACTTAGTGCTTTGTTTTCCTGCCGAAAGCTGAGCGAACGAGCGTCGTCGGAAATGGTTACAGTGTGAATCGTGTCCAGCCTCTCTGTTTCAACTTTCCCTTCGGGAGTGACAATGATCAACTCGAGACACTGCACATTCGGAACGTCGAGCGTGGGATAATAAACTTCAGACAGAACTCCTTCGGTGAGCGTAAACCACACTCTTGATTGAAGAGTGTTACTGGTACCAAAGCCATCCTTCGCTGCTCCGAGCCAATGGGCGTCCGCACCTTTTGGGCCTTGAGGCGAATTGTTCGTTGCCTGTGCCAACAAAGTAGAGCTGCTAATTCCCAACAACATAATCAGGACTAGTCGGTGCATCTCTGTGTCTATATACTTTTGCTCTGGGGGAATTCCCAGTCACAATCGAAACTTGTTGGACTACGTCCGCGTGTGTTTCCTGTTCACGGCAGGAGCAATCGCCGCTACACCAGCGGTTGATGGCATAACCGATTTAAGGGTGTAGCGAGTAGAGTGTGGGGTGTAGGCATCGCCGTATGGCGTACGGATTAATTTGATGGAGCGACATACAGCACCAACACGCTTCTTCCTACACCTACACCCACCCCCTACACCCACGTATCGCGAACCCTCGCATGATACGAGAAGGACCGTCGCAGATTCGTATTGCTCAACTCTGCGATCAGCGAAGACTGCATTCTAATCGAGGCCTAAGCTTACCAGAGTCCAAGCAGAAATACATACCAAAGTTAGTAATTCCGTAGTATTATGAACCCCGTTAGTTACCCCTCTTTAGTTGGTCTAAGCGCGCCACCGCACATACGTAGACATCCCCCCGGGTCTATTCTATTTGCAAATTGTCGTCCCGTTGCGATTGACAACGGCCAGTGAAGAATTCTTTGGATTGCCGGGTGAACCGAATAGTTCTGGTCATCTTTTTCAACGTAAGTCACGAGGGAGCATAGGCGATCAACCGTTTCCAAATAACTTCCGCGCGGATCACTGAGTCCGGCGGTCCTACTAGTCTGGGTGCACAAGGAGTCCCTGAAATGAGTCGAACCACACTTTTATTCGTCCGCGTCTTTATCTGCGGCATCTTTTTGTTTTTCACTGTCTCTACAATTAATGCCCAGTTCAAAGCGGGCATTCAAGGCACGGTTCTGGACGCGAACGGTGGACGTGTTCCCGGGGCCAAAGTGACTTTGACCAATACGGAAACAGGACGGACTCAAGAGGTCATGAGTAGCGATGAGGGGTTTTACCACATCTCCGGCTTGCCGCCAGGTAAATACACCCTCACGACGGAAAAAGCCGGTTACAAAAAGCAGGTGTTGGAGAACGTAACCATCGATGCCGAGGCAACAAAAGGTGTGGACGTCACACTCGATACTGGAGACGTCAGTG
Organism: Acidobacteriota bacterium; assembly: GCA_025463135.1. Lineage (GTDB taxonomy): Bacteria > Acidobacteriota > Blastocatellia > Pyrinomonadales > Pyrinomonadaceae > JAOAPY01. The sequence continues at coordinate 192,186 of JAOAPY010000032.1, read as the reverse complement.
CCAGTGTTACCGTAAATGCAGACTCGGCGCCCGCCCTTGATACCGAAAATGGAAACGTAGGCAAACAGGTTACGACGCAGGAAATTCGCAGTTTGCCGCAAGCGGGACGCGATCCGTATGAACTAGTGAGGCTGACGCCGGGCATCTTCGGCGACGCCGCGCGATCGGGGGCCGGCGGCGGCACCGTAGCCTTGCCCAATAATCCTTCTCCTGTCGGCAGTAATGCTCGGGGCATCTTCGCCACGGAGAACCAGCCACAGATTTCCGCCAACGGTCAGCGGGTGACCGCGAACGATTTTGTGATCGACGGGGTCAGCGTTAACAGTCAAACGCACGGTGGCGCGGCGGTGGTAACACCAAATCAGGAATCTGTTAAAGAGATCCAGGTGCTCTCGAGTACCTACTCGGCGGAAGATGGCCGCAATTCGGGGGCGCAAGTTAAGGTCGTCTCGCAAAACGGCACCAACCTGTTTCACGGCAGCGCATTTCTCAAATACAACAGTCCCAAGCTGAATGCCTTCAACAAGTACGGTGGCCCAACCAGTCCGCCTGTACGCAACGAACAATTCTATCGCCAGTTCGGTGGCAGCCTTGGCGGCCCAATCATCCTGCCGCGCTTTGGCGAGGGTGGCCCATCCACCATCAACCTGAAGAATAAGGCCTTCTTTTTCTTTTCGTATGAAGGTGTGCGTGGCAGCAGCAACAACACCTTCAATGCCTTCACCGAAACTCCGCAGTTTCGCCAACTGGTGCTAAGCGCGCGCCCCACCAGTATCGCGGCAAAAATCTTTAGCGCCTCAGGGATCGCACCCCGAGTAGTAAGCGTCGTGCCCGTGACTTGCATCCAGGCCGGCTACAATAGCGGTAACTGCCAGGCGGTCACCGGAGGTCTCGACCTTGGTTCGCCAACGGGCGCCGTCGGCCAATATATTTCTTTCGGTAATCAGCCGCTTCCTCTGGCAGGTCCATTCGATGGAATCCCTGATATTCAGGATGCAATCATTGCCGGGCCGAATAGCAATGTGGGAAATCAATACAACGCTCGCGTCGATTTCAATCTTTCCAACAAGTCGAGTCTGGCATTCAGCACCTATGTCACCAGGTTCACCGGCATCGGTTCAGATCAAGCGGGACAAAGCAGGCCCATCGGCGATATTCGCACCACGCCGCTGAACACTGCTGGGACCATGACGTTCAATCACACGTTCAGCGCGAATGTCATTAACGAAGCCCGACTCAATTTTACCCGCTTCGGTTTCAACGAAGTGCAGTCGTCGAGCAACACCAACTTTGGCATCCCGAGAATTGAGATCGAAAACTTGTCAGTGCCGAGTGGACGCATTCGCTTCGGTGCTCCGCAGGCCGAGACCACGCCCGGCATCTTTGCAGAAAACACTTACGAAGGCAGCGATACTCTGACCGTTGTCAGAGGCAATCACGCTTTCAAACTCGGCGCCGTCATCCGCAAGGAACAGGACAACGATCAACTTAATGGGGGCTCTCGGCCTCTGTTTACGTTTGCGGGGTTGTTCAACTTTGCGAACGACGCGCCGCTCTTTTACCAAATCAACGCCGATCCCAGAACCGGCGGTCCGGGTAATGCGCAAAGATATTTCCGATCCAGTAACTATGCCGGGTTCGTGCAAGACGATTGGAAGTTCCGGCCAAATGTTACGCTGAACCTTGGTCTACGTTACGAGTATTTCTCCCCCTTGAAGGAAAAGTACGGCACGATGAGTAACCTCGTGTTCGGATCAAACGGCCTGATCAATTCAAGGGTGACCACTGTTAGTCAGCTTTACCAGCCTGACAAGAATAACTTTGGACCGCGCGTAGGTTTCGCGTACAGCCCGAAGCGCTTCAAGGACAATTTGGTGATGAGAGGCGGCTTTGGAATCAGTTACAACCGCATCGAAAACTACTTGTTTGAGAATACGCGCGGCAATCCGCCTTTCTTCGCTCGCTACCAAATCTGCTGCGGCACTTCCGCACAGGACTTCAGCACGCCGTTCAATGGCGGCCAGATACTGTATGCCCTGGGATCGAGCAACTCGCCGTTCAGTTATCCGCGAAATCCGGCGCTGGCAACAGGTATCAATCCAACTACCGGAGCACCCAACAGCGGCTCGGTAGAAATCTACGGTGCGCTTCCCAAAGAACCGACACCATATGTCTATACCTACTCGCTGGAAGGTCAATACAGTCTGCCGCACAAGCTGACCGCGACCGTCGGTTATCAGGGAAGCGCCAGCCGCAAACTGATGCGACTCGTTAATCAGAACTTTCTGTTTCCCAACAATCCCAGTTTCTTTGCGGTCTACTTTCCGACGCCGGATGTGTCAGCAAGTTTCAATTCCCTGAACGCCCATCTCAGTCGTCGTTTCAGTAACGGCTTCCAGTTCGACGCTATTTACCGATGGTCCAAGAGTATCGATGAGCTTTCGAACGAAGGGCCAGGCGCGGTTACCAACCAAACCTATCCCCAGGACCTGAGGCAGGAACGCGGCCCTTCCGATTTTGATGTCAGGCACAATTTCGTCGGATCGGGACTAATGGAATTGCCGTTTTTCCGACATCGCAAAGACTTTGTCGGCAAGGCGCTCGGCGGTTTTCAATTAAGCAGTATTGTCACGTGGCATACAGGATTTCCCTGGACGCCCCTACAGAACCAATGCAACACAAATCCGAACCGGTCAGCCGTTTGTCCTATTCGACCAAATGGATATAAAGGCGGCGCGCTTACTGATACCAGTAACGACGCCTTCATTCGGCCAAAGGGTAACTTTCCCAACGGCGGCCCAAGCTATTTTGTTCTCGGCGATCAGACACCCGGCATTTTGCCCGGCATCGGTCGAAACTCTTTCCGGGGACCGCGGTACTTTGATGTGGACATGAGCCTGTCGAAGCGTACCGGTGTGCCGAAAGTTTTTGGCGAAGGCGCTTACTTTGAGTTCAAGGTCAACACTTTTAATCTCTTCAACAATCTGAATCTTCAGTCATTTAGCTTTGGTGCTTCAAATACAATCATCACGGACCCGAATTTTGGGCGGTCATTCGGAGGACTTTCCGGACGAGTGGTTGAGTTGCAAGGAAGGTTCAGCTTCTAACAGGACTATGCGTCGCCCCTGGGAGCGCAGGCATCTCGCCTGCTGCTCCGTTTAGCAGAAGATCTCCCAAAGGTCAGGGTTCCTTTAACGCGGCAACACGCCGGAGGCGCGCGGTCCCCGGGAGTTCTCGAGTTCGTCCTCGTCTTGAGAGGGATGAGCTTTTAGTTCTTCGTCGAGCTGCTTGAACGTCGACAGTTCGACGTCGGCTTCTTCCTTGCGCTGCAAACGCGTCAGGGTCAGGAAAAGCTGGTAGTGAGCGCCCGGGTTCTTTGGCTTGAGCGCAATAGCGTGGTGCAGTATGGGCAGCGCCTCTTCATAACGACGTGTCTTTACCAGCAATCTGCCCAGGTCATAGTTTGCATAGAAGTGTTTGTTGTTGATTGCGAGGGCACGCCGCAGGGTTCGCTCAGCTTCCACCGACTGGTCGCGTTCGATTAGCACAAAGCCAAGTTGGGCCAGCGTGTTCACGTTCGTTGACTCGAGGGCCAGCGACTTACGCAGTTCGCTTTCGGCCAGTTCATAGTTGCCTTGAGCCCGAGCGGTGATGCCCAGGAAGTAATGGGCCTGTGAAGATTCGGGAAACCGCTTTTGTGCGCGACGAAAAACTTCCAACGCCTGATCCAGCTGGCCTAATACTATGTAGGTCCCGCCCAATCGAGCGTAATAAGCAATTTTACTTTCGTCCTGCTCCAGAGCGCGCTTATAGAAATCGACTGCGGCCTGTGTTCGCCGGTTCTTTCTCAGCGCCTCGCCGAGCATGAAATGCGCATCAGGAAAATCTGGCCGCAGCGTAACGGCTCGGTCCCAATTATCAGCAGCCTGTTCGTCATGACCTTCGCTCCAGGCAATCAAACCCAGATAGTAGTACGCCTCGGCAGGCTTCGGTGATTGCGTCAGCGCCGACTCCAAAGCGTGCGTCGCTTCGTCGAGACGCTTTAAGTTATAGAGGCCGGCGCCCATGCGAAGTCGAGTGTCATAGCTGTCAAGCCCCAGGGCGACTGCTCGTTCTAAAAGCGGCAACGCGCGGGCGTCGTCACCACGAATTGAATACTGCAAACCCAGATTCAAGGTCGCTTCGGGATGGTCGGGTGCGATGCGCAATACCGCGGCGAAAATCTTGATGGCTTCGTCACTACGATTAGTGCGCGCAAACAGAGCGCCGAGGTTGGCCATCGCCGAGACGCCGCGCGGCTTAAGCCGCATGGCTGAGCGGTATTCACGTTCGGCCTCTACAGTGTGGCCCCGTCCGTCGAGTGCTATCCCGAGCATGTTGTGCACGTCGGAATTATTTGGATTGGCAATCAGCAAACGGCGCAGAATCGTCTCGGCTTCCGCAAAACGGCTCGCCTGGAGAAGGTCGACCGCCTTTTGTAATTCCGCGGCGACGTCCGATTGCGTCTCAGTTGAACTCGGTACTTGTTCGCCTACGCGGAGCGCACTTGCTCTTAGGCACTTCGTGAGGGGACCGAACACGCATAACGAAAGTAGAAGGGCCAATCGTATTGTTGAAACAATCATAACTAAATCAATTGAGAGCTCATTAAGAGTCAATTGAAAGAATCCGGGGCGGCGAAAAGAAGTATATTACAGTTGCGCAAGAGTGAAGCCAGCATTATCGGGTCGGTTTGAATACGATGGGCTCTTTTTGCAGAGAGGCTATGCCTCGCGGCGGTCGAGGCATACCCTCAACCTAAAGCTAAGAAATGCATCCGGTGAGGCAGAGCCTCACCGCCCTGTGCGGCGGCAAGCCGCATTCGAGGAAAACAGTTTTGGAAATGAACTCAAGCAAAATAATTCGATTGCTGCTACTCCTGGTTGTCTGCTCTCTCTTTTTCATTGCACCGGTTTCGTCGTCGCACTCGCAGCGACCCAAAGATGTAGAAAAACGGGTCGAAGCGTTGCTGTCACGAATGACGCTCCAGGAGAAGCTGGGTCAACTACAGCAACTCGACGGCGAAGGCAACGGAAACTTTCGGGCGGAACACCTCGACCTGATTCGCAAAGGGCTGCTGGGCTCGACGTTGAATGTCCGGGGCGCACAGCGCGCGAACCAATTGCAGCGCGTAGCCGTTGAAGAATCGCGTCTGAAGATTCCCAACTTGTTTGGCTTTGATGTGATTCATGGATATCGCACGATTTTTCCTATCCCCTTAGGCGAAGCCAGCAGTTGGGATCCCGCCCTGGCGGAACGCTCAACCAGCATTGCCGCTAAAGAAGCCTATGCGACCGGCTTGCGGTGGACGTTTGCGCCGATGGTTGATATTGCGCGCGATCCGCGTTGGGGACGCATCACTGAAGGTGCGGGCGAAGATCCGTTTCTGGGCGCTTCGTTTGCGCGGGCTCGGGTCATGGGTTTTCAGGGAACCGATTACGGCGCGCCGGGCAAGATCCTGGCTTGCGCAAAACACTTTGTGGCGTACGGCGCGGCTGAAGGCGGACGCGATTACAACACCACGGAGGTGTCTGAGTACACTTTGCGCAATGTTTATTTTCCTCCATTCAAAGCAGCGACAGACGCTGGTGTAGGCACGTTCATGAGTGCTTTCAACGATCTTAACGGCGTACCGACCTCAGCCAACCGCTTCACACTTACCAACGTACTGCGCGGTGAATGGAAGTTTGATGGTTTTGTCGTCAGTGATTACACGTCAGTCAAGGAACTAATCAATCATGGCATCGCCGCCAATGATAAAGAGGCCGCGCAGGCAGCCATAAACGCCGGTGTAGATATGGAGATGGTGAGCCGCCTTTTCAACGAGCACGGTCCCGCACTCCTTAAGGAAGGAAAAGTTTCCCAGGCCACCATCGACGAAGCTGTTAGACGAATTCTGCGCATCAAGTTCCGCCTCAGGCTATTCGAACACCCATACGTTGATGAAGCAGCAGAGAGCGGCGCGCTATTAACTGCCGCGAACCGAGCCGCTGCCCGGGAAATCGCCGGGCGCTCAATGGTCTTATTGAAAAATGAGAAGGAGACTCTGCCGCTCAACAAGAACCTGCGGTCAATCGCGGTCATTGGACCACTCGCAGATGATCGACGCGCGCCGCTCGGGTGGTGGGCCGGGGATGGCAAACCTGAAGATACCGTGACGCCACTCTCCGGAATCAAGGCCAGGGTTTCGCCGCGGACAAAAGTCGGTTACGCCAAAGGCTGCGACACGCAGGGCACATCAACCGAAGGCTTTGCCGAAGCCGTGGCCCTGGCGCGTAACAGTGAAGTGGCCATAGTTTTCGTCGGCGAAACCGCGGAGGTGGTTGGCGAAGCAGCCTCCAAGAGTTCGCTGGACTTGAGCGGCAAGCAGATGGATCTGGTCAAGGCCGTGCAAGCCACGGGCAAACCCACGATCGTCGTCTTGATTAATGGCCGTCCGCTCACAATTTCATGGGTTGTCGATAACGTACCGGCAATCCTCGAAGCCTGGATGGCAGGCACGGAATCGGGCAACGCGATCGCTGACGTGCTCTTCGGTGATGTAGACCCCGGGGGAAAATTGCCGGTGACTTTTCCACGCGTGGTGGGTCAGGTGCCTATCTATTACAACCACATGAACACCGGCCGGCCCCCCGAGGCCAACAACAGATACAACTCGAAGTATCTCGATGTTCCCTGGACGCCGCTCTTTCCGTTCGGATATGGGCTTAGCTACACTCAGTTCAAGATTACGAACCTGCAGCTCAGCGCTCAAAGTATTCGGGCAAATGGCAAACTGACAGCCAGTGTCGATGTCGAAAATACCGGCAAGCGCTCCGGAGACGAGGTGGTCCAACTCTACATACGTGATGTGTCCGCCAGCATGACCCGGCCGGTAAAAGAATTGAAGGGCTTTCAACGCATAACGCTGAAACCCGGTGAGAAGAGACGAGTCGAGGTTGCGATTGGTACCGAGCAACTGGGTTTTTGGAACGCCGAGATGCGCTTTGTGGTCGAGCTTGGCGAGTTCAAGGTGATGGTGGGCGCAAGTTCCGAGGATCTCATCGAAACGAAATTTGAAGTTACAGGGTCGAATCATTGATTGGTGTCACGGCCGGTTGCTGGTAATTCTCGCACCAGAGACGGGCTCGCAAAAGGGAGAATTGAGATGAAACACAAGGTAATGCCGGCGCTTTTCTATTTGGCGGGTGGTCTATGGATCATCGCTGCGTTACGCGACATTTTCGCGCCCGGCTTCTTCTCAATGAGCCCGCGCGTTATGAGCGCAACTGACATAGGCGGTGAGGTTGCGGTTGGAATATTATTCCTGATTGTTGGGCTATCCTTTAGAAAGCGTGGTCCCAGATGGAATCATAAGTGACGTCATCGCTCGGGATTTTTCGTTGATCGTCGTCGGGTTCGAGCAAAAATGAATTCTCCGAAAACTCCCTCCAGAGCTAAGTTGACGGTCCTGTTAGGTCTCTTCCTTCTCCTCTTATCTTACTCGGTTTTCGGTCAGCAACCGGTTCGGACAGCTGCGCCTGAGTTGTCTCAGCGAGCCGGCGCCGCTCATCAATTAACAGTTGAAGACCAACAGTTCCTTGAAGATCTTGAGCGACGTTCGTTTCAATATTTTTGGGAGCAGGCCGATCCACATACCGGTCTGGTACCTGATCGCGCCCGCATGGACGGCAAAGCACTCGATGAAGACCATCGCGATGTGGCAAGCATCGCCGCCACCGGCTTTGGACTGACCGCGCTTTGCATTGCGCCCGAGCGCCGCTGGATTACAGACGCCGAAGCTCGCGAGCGTACGCGGAACACGTTGCGGTTCTTTGCCAACACGGCCTTCGAGAATCATGGATGGTTCTATCATTGGCTGGATACAAAGACGGGCGAGCGCAGATGGAAGAGCGAGGTTTCCTCTATCGATACCGCACTATTGCTCGGTGGAGTACTCACCGTACGACAGTGTTTTCATGACGATCCGGAAATCGTGGCGCTGGCTACCAGGATTTACACGCGCGTCGATTTCCGCTGGATGCTGAACGGCCATCCTCTGTTGTTGTCGCATGGCTGGAAACCGGAAACCGGTTTTTTGAAGCCGCGCTGGGACACGTATAGCGAAGACACCATTCTCTACATCCTGGCCATAGCTTCGCCAACGCACGCCATCGCGGAACGCTCATGGTATTCGTTATGGCGCGACCGCTATCGTTACCAGGGCTATGCGTATTTCACCACCATCGGTGTCCCGCTGTTCATGCACCAGTACGCCCATGCCTGGATTGATTTTCGCGACCGTCGCGAAACTGGCGGCGACCACATCGACTATTTCCAAAACTCAATAAACGCGACCTTCGCGCATCGAGCTTTTTGTCTTAACCTGGCGCCTGAATTTCCTGGCTATGGACCAGACGTTTGGGGCATCACTGCCTCGGACAGCGCCAAAGGTTATCTGGCGTGGGGCGGACCGCCGCGTGATCCGGCGATTGACGGCACAGTCGTGCCTTCAGCCCCGGGTGGTTCCCTTATGTTCATACCTGACCTGACGGTGTCGTCGTTGCGGGCCATGCGCGAAAATTTTGGTGAGCGAATTTACGGACGTTACGGATTCGTGGACGCGTTCAATCCAAATAATGGCTGGATCGATAGCGATGTGATTGGTATCAACGTTGGTATCACTCTACTCAGTGCCGAAAATGCGCGCAGCGGAAATGTCTGGCGCTGGTTCATGAACAACGTCGAAATTCCGCGCGCGATGAGAAGAGTGGGGTTGGTGAGTTTCAAAACCCGGCATCGAAAAGCAGCGTAACAGACGTTTAGAGTACCGACTTAAGTCGAGTGTTTGAACCGCAGAGCTCGATCGGTTACCGCGATCGCGAAGAGCAACACAAGAAGCGCCTCCCCTCTTTACCTCCGTTCGTTTAGGGACACGATCTGATGCGGCGCAAGTTGCTTCTTAATTCAATTTCCGTTTGAAAATTCGATAGCCCCATGAATCAAGTGAGATGGCCGGCAGTCCCACGATTCGATTTGGGTGCGCGCCGTGAACCTGGAACCCAGGTTCATCGGGCGGCTGGGGCGGACCCACATCCGGAGTAATATCCGCAAAGTTGCCACTCGCAACTTCGATGGTCCCTGCAAACGGGCGATTAGAGAAGTTGATCGCCACCAGTACCTCTTCATCTTTTGACCGGCGCACAAAGCTCAATACTCTGGCGTCGTCCGCAGTATGCAGCCACTCCAGCGACCCACGCCGCAAAGCACTACTGGCTCGTCGCAGAGCGATCATCTGTTTGTAGAAGCGCGGGAATTCCGGTCGTCGCTCGGCAATCGGCCAGAAGACCGGCAGCTTTTCAAACAATGCCGGCGCTCCCGATTCAGTCGTATCGCCGACTTCCATTCCGTTATAGAGCATCGGCACACCGTCGAGCGTGAAGACCAGGGCCGAGGCCGCCAACGCACCGGGTTCACCGAAGCGAGCGATGGCCCGGCGTTCGTCGTGATTATCAGAAAAGCGCATGTGCAAGGCACCGCGCGGCCACTCGTTAACTTCACTCTCCCACGCCGCGCGCAAATCGGAGGCGCGGGCTCGTCCGTGCAGGACCTCTGTCAGCGCACTATGCAGCGGCCAGGAATAATCAAGATCAAAAGCCCTGACCAGCAATTCTGCTTTGTGCGCTTCAGCCAGCATGAAGATGTCGGGTTTGATCTTTTCCAGTTCCACCCGCGCGTTCTCCCAGAAATCAGTGGGCACCTCACCCGCTACATCGCAGCGAAAGCCGTCCAGATCAAAATCGCGCAACCAGGAGACCAGCATATCGGTCATGTAACGTCGTAACTCCTGACTGTTGTAATTGAGGGCTGCGATATCGAACCAGTCATACGGATAAGTGATGTTGCCCTTCGCATCCTTCTTGTAGAACTCGGGATGCTTCATCAGCACACTGTCCCAGGAAGTATGATTGGCGACGATATCGATGACGACCTTCAGGCCGCGGCGGTGTGCCTCGGAGATAAGCCGCTGCAAATCAGCTTTGGTGCCATAGTCGGGGTTGATGCCGTAGTAATCACGCACGGCGTAGGGACTGCCGATGGTTCCCTTCTTCTTCTCCTGACCGATCGGATGAATCGGCATCAGCCAGAGAATCGTCACACCGAGATCCTTCAACCGATCGAGTTGCGTTGTTACGCCGTAAAAGTTTCCTTCAGCGGAAAAAGCGCGCGGGTAGATTTCATAGATAACGCCGTCGCGCACCCAATCGCGCGTCGCTCGGGCCTGCGCTTTCGAAACATCGCGCGCCGGTTGTTGCGCCAGGCTTTCGCAAAAAAAGGAGGCGACGACAATAGTGAGTATCAGCAAGCGACCTGTCGCGCGCGCAGCTTTAACTGTTAGCTTCATAGCTTCCTTCCATCGAACCATTGTTCTTCCTTTGCGAGCTTTGCGTCTTTGCGCGAAATCATTTCCCGCAATGACGCGAAGCTCGCAACGAAGAACTACTCCTCATTAATCAATCCGCTGCTCGGCACCGGCTGAACCGCTTCCGGCACAGTGAACAACTCCTGCGCGTCCGCGCGTAGTACATCATCTATCGCCACTCGATGCGCTACATCGTCCACTCGCGCCACGAGCAACGCGGCGAGCAACATGAACACGCCGCCGGCCATCACCATGTAGAGCGGTGCAATGGTGCTGTTCTCACCGAATATGGCCCGGATGATGCGGCCGAAGAAAAGCGACGCGATGATTTCCGGAATAACAATAAAGAAATTGAAGATGCCCATGTAGACGCCCATGCGTGCCGCAGGTAAGGCCCCCGAAAGAATCGCGTAAGGCATTGAGAGGATCGAGGCCCAGGCTATTCCCACTCCGATCATAGTTAACAGCAGCATCCACTTGTCCTGAATAAAATATACCGATACAAGTCCCAGTCCCCCACATACGAGTGAGATTGCGTGCACGACTTTACGGCTCGTTGCTGATGCCAACTTGGGTAGTAGAAAGGCGACCGCAAAGCAAACAATAGAATAAACCGCAAAGGCGTTGCCGCCCCATTCCTGTCCCAACGCAAACCGTGGGTCGGCACTGTTATGCGCTCCAAAAACGCGATACGAGGTCGTCAGCCCGAAGAACATCCACATGCAAAAGAGCCCCAACCATGTGAATATCTGAACTACGGCCAATTGTTTCATCGTTCGTGGCATTTCTCTTATCGCGTGAGAAATCTCGCGCAACAGTTCCGCGATGATCCGAAATACCTTCGCCAAACCCGTGGCGTTGCCGTACGTCGCGCGTCGTTTGCGCTCAAATTCTTCGATGTTGTCCGGCGGGTACTCTTTCGTTGTGAAGACGGTCCACAACACCGCAAGCAGGAATGCCACCGCGCCGATCTTGAAGGAGTATTGGACCGTCAAGGGAATACCGCTGGCCGTTGTACCGCTAACACCTGCCTGGCGAAATATCCACGGCAGAGTATTCGCCAGGGTCGCTCCGATACCGATGAAAAAGCTTTGCATAACAAAGCCGGCCGTGCGCTGCTCTACGTTCAATTTGTCAGCGACAAAAGCCCGAAACGGCTCCATGCTGACATTGATGCTGGCGTCTAGAATCCAGAGCAAACCAGCCGCCATCCACAGCGTTGAAGAATCAGGCATGAAGAAAAGCGCAATGCTGGCAAGAATAGCGCCAACCAGGAAGTACGGGCGTCGTCGCCCAAGCCTGTTCCAGGTTCGATCGCTCATAGCACCAACAATGGGTTGGACCAGGAGACCTGTCATGGGCCCCGCAAGCCACAAGAGCGGTACAGCGTCTGGACTCGCCCCCAGGTAGGTGTAAATCCCACTCATATTTGCGAGTTGCAATCCCCAGCCAAACTGAATACCGAGGAAGCCAAAACTCATGCTCCAGATTTGCCAGAAGCTCAATCGTGGTTTGTCCATGGTCGTCACCTTCTCTTTTGCTGCTGTCCAGAATCTTCAGAGTTCCGAAGCGATTGACTGTTTTTCATTCCGTTGCGAAAGCGGACTTGTCCGCCGCTTGAAGAGGACCATTCTCGAATTCTAATTACTACCGGCGCACAAGTGCGCTCTTTAAACAGAACTCGATCTTGGAGCGAGTGCAAAGTCCAACACCGCTTTACGAAGCGTACAGACTGATATCTTCCAACACCACATTGCGTTCGAGCGATAAGGCGTACATCAAAGTACGCGCCAGGTTGGCTACATGAATGAAGCCCGGTCGCGGCGCAGCCTCGGGCGCAGCGTTCTCAACGTCGACCAATCCCGGACAGAAATTGAACACTCGAATGTTCGCTCCGGCCTTGCGCACGTGATCGCGCAAAGCTTCCGCAAAACCGAGCAGGCCGAACTTCGAAGCGCAATAGGACGGCACGTCCGCATAGCCGTGCTTTCCCGCCTGTGAAGAAATATTGACGATGTCGCCAAACTCATTTGCAATCATCTGCGGCAGCGTCGCTCGCACCAGTTGCATCATGCCCCGCAGGTTGGTATCCATCACTTTATCCCAACCATCTTCGCTGATCTGATCGACCGTCTCCGGAACAGCCAGTCCCGAGTTGTTCACCAGAATGTCCAGGTCGCCATGGCTTTCGATCACATGGCCCACCAGGGCATCGATCTCGCGTCGTTCACGAATGTCGAAGGCATAAGGAAAGACACGCTCGGCGCCGAGCTTCAAATTCAGATCAAGCGCGGTGTGACTGAGCACGTCTTCGCGGCGCGAGGCGATTACCACGGTAACGCCTGCGGTGGCCAGGGCCTCCGTGAAAGCGCGGCCAATGCCGCTGCCGCCGCCGGTTACCAGAGCGATCTGATCTTTGAGGGCTTTGTACGTCATTAAATGGTATACGCGTCTTCGCGTTAAGCTCCATAGGCGCCGAATATTTATAGTTACGTCAGTTACTTATTGATCCAAGCTCCGAAGGAGCGAAATGTATCATCCAAAACGGCAGCACTACGTTCCATCGTCCGCGGCTTTGCCGCAGCAGAATGCGGTAAGGCTCCGCGTTACCGATAAGGTTCCCTAACTCTTCCGAGCTGCGCCTCGGATGTAACCCAAGCTGTTAGCTTCTATCCGACGTTGAATGCCAGGCAGCCACACGCAAACTAACAGTTTGCATTACATCCGGCGGCGCATCGCCTCAACGCGGCACGAATACCGCCGCCGAACGGGCCGGTAGACTCACCTGCAAACTGGCGCCGCTGACGCGCGTTTCAGGTGATACTCCCAACCGATCAACCAGGGACTTGCCGTCAGCCAGGCCAATCTCGTTAACGGCAAATTCCATCGTGGCCGGCTTCGTATCATTATTGATAACAATCACTACCGCATCAGTCTTTGTCTTCCGCGCATAAGCATACTGTTGCGCCGATACATACAGGTTTACAAGTTCCCCGCTCCTGAGCGGTTCAAGCTCGCTGTGCAGTCGCGTCAACTTGCGCACGTAGGCAAATAAATCCTGCTCCTGCTGCTTCCGCCCTTCCTTAACAAATGCGTTTTTCTTATCGCCGGGAAATCCACCCGGAAAATCCGCACGCGTGGCCGGTTCATCTGCTCCGCTCATGGCGATCTCGTCGCCGTAGTAAAGCTGCGGCACTCCTCGTGTTGTCAGCACAAAGGCATTGGCCAGCTTGAGTCCGGCGATACTCGCGCCCTTCTCGCTCATGAAACGGCCGTCATCATGTCCGCCCAGCAGCGTCACCAGAATATTCGGGTTCGTGTAGAGGTAATCCTTCGCCAGGGTCTTCGGAACTTCATCGAGATGTTTGCCTTCGGCGAAAGCCTGACGGAGGGAATAAAAAAGAGGGAAATCCAGCAGTGAGTCGAGGCGCGAATCCGCCCCATTGCGCACCACTCCACCCTGAAAGAAGGATGTGTGCACTACATCGCCATCCTTTACCTCACCGACCACGGTGAACTTTGGATACTCTCGTTTTATGGCGCCGTTCCACTTGTTCCAAAAGCTATTGGACACATATTGCCACGTGTCCATGCGAATGCCATCCAACCCGGTGATGCCAATCCACCAAAGCGTATTCTGGATTAGATAGCGCGCGGTCTCTGGATCGTCCTGATTGAGATCGGGAAGAAAGTCGAGAAACCAGCCTTCCATCGTTTCTTTCTTGAGATTCAAAACCGGACGTGGATCGTGCAACTCCCAGGTTTGGAAAACATTTTTCAAATGATGTTGCCGGGTGCCGTTGAACCAGGTAGGTGTCGGCGGATCGTCGACCCAGGGATGATAAGGGCCAGTGTGATTGACGACTTCATCCTGAACGATCTTGAAGCCCAGCTTGTGTGCTGCTTCGACCAGCTCGCGCAGCTTATCCAGCGTTCCAAAGTGCTCTTCGACGTCGTAAAAATCCTGGGGATTGTAGCCGTGAAATCCCGTGCAGGGTTTCCCGTCCTTGAGTTCAATCTCGTTGAGCCGATCATAGTTGTCGTACCAGGGCGTCAGCCACAGTGCGGTCACTCCCAAATCTTTGAGGTAAGGCAGGCGATCGATAACGCCCTGTAAATCGCCACCGTGGTAGTAGAACTGGTTGCCGCGGTCGTAGAGACCACGCGATTGCGCGGGATCGTTGTTTGAATGATCGCCGTCGCTGAAACGATCGATCATGATCAGGTACATAACATCGGCGGGTGAGAATCCCTGGAAACGACCGGCACGCGCCAAAGGTGTCAGAACTTCAAAGGGAGCCGGCACGGTCCCGTTCGCAGTCGTGATTTTTAGCTCGCGTATTCCTGGTTTTACCTGCGCACTAATCTGCACGTCGACGATAATGTAGGTACCCGCCGCATTGATCCTGGGAAGCCCAAGGCGCAGGCCGGCAGGTGCGGTCAAGCGTGCGCCGGCAAGATTGTGTCCGCGAATGAACACGCGCACCGGGTTTAACGAATGGCCCACCCACCAACTTGGCGGATCGACTTTTGTTACCTGCGGACCCTGGGATTGGGCCAGACACGACAGGGGAATGCCAATCACTAATGCCAGCAGGGCGGCGCCACGCTTGAGATCCATACGATGCATAGTTGATTTTCTTAATCTGCCGTTTTGACAGCGCCCTGTGCGCCCCACTTTTTTGTAACGCAAACTGTTACATTGCGCGCGTGTGTTTGGCATTTGACCTCATCGCCAGCCGGCAGCTTGCGTTACATTGGCCGCCGGACAAGTCCGCTATCTAAACGAACCGTTGTTGTCCTAATCCCTGGTCAGGTTGCTGCGACCGTACAACTCGCTTAACTCTCTCAGTCTAACTTGAATCTCATTGGTCAGCGCGCCAGTCTTGAATCGCCAGGACCAGTTACCGGAAGTACTGTTGGGCAAGTTCATGCGCGCCTCTGTTCCCAGCCCCAGCACATCCTGTAAAGGCACAACCGCGGTATTCGCGCAGGAGCCCAACACCGCGCGGATGAAATCCCAGTGAATCTCTTTACCAGTTGTGTTCAGATACTTGAGGCCGAATACTCGCTCTCGTTCAATCTGTTCGGCGTCCCGGGTCGAGCCTTCGCCGGCTATGCTGTGGAACCAGCCGACCGCAGTGTCGTTGTCGTGCGTGCCGGTATAGACCACCACGTTCGCATGATAGTTGTGAGGCAGGTCCTGATTCGTTGGATCACTGCTGAATGCAAACTGGAGGATACGCATTCCCGGGAAACCAAAATCGTCGCGCAATTTCTCAACCTCTGGAGTAATGACGCCGAGATCTTCAGCGATAATCGGAAGCTGGCCCAGTGCATTGCGAATAGCGATGAACAATTCCCTTCCCGGAGCATCAGCCCAGCGACCGCGCTCGGCCGTCTGATCACCGCCCGGGATTTCCCAGCAGGCTACAAAGCCGCGAAAATGATCTATGCGCAGGATGTCGACAGTTTGCAGGGTTGCCTGGACACGTTTGATCCACCATTTGAAGCCGTCGACGATCATGCGCTCCCATTTGTATAGCGGGTTCCCCCACAATTGACCGGTCGTGCTGAAGTAGTCGGGCGGCACCCCGGCCACCACAAGGGGCCGGCCATCCTGATCGAGCTTGAACTGATCAGGGTTCGTCCACACATCCGACGAGTCATGCGCCACGAAGATCGGGATGTCTCCGATAAGGCTGATCCCTCGCTGGTTGCAATACGCTTTGAGCTCGGACCATTGTTTGAAAAACAGGAACTGATAGAATTTTTGAGCTTCAACTTCAGAATGCAGGGCCGCGCGCGCGCGCGCCAGACCGCCGGCATCGCGTCGCACAAAGGGTTCATCCCAGTCAGTCCAGGATTTCCCGCCATGCTGGTCCTTCAGCGTGCGAAAGAGGGCGTAATCGTCGAGCCACGAGGCGTGACTCTCGCAGAACACTTCAAAGTCTCTCCGCAGTTCCGTGTCCGTCGTGGCCGCGAAGCGATCGTAAGCCTTTCGCAAAACTTCATCTTTGAATTTGTGGACGCGGTCGAACTCAACCTGAGTGGCGGCAAACACCGGCGCGCCGGACAGATCGGCAGTCGTCAATAAACCGATTTTGACGAGGTGATCCGGGCTAATCAAAAGAGTGTTGCCGGCGAAGGCGGAATAACAGGCATACGGAGAATCACCATAACCGGTCGGACCCAGCGGCAACACCTGCCAAAGGTTTTGCCCGCTGGCCGAAAGGAAGTCGGCGAAGCGATAGGCCTCGTCACCGAGATCCCCAATACCGAAAGGCCCCGGCAACGAGGTCGGATGAAGCAGAATGCCGCTGGATCGTGCAAAGCTCATGGACTTTTTGATTTGACCTTTATTGTCCCGTTTAGAAAGCGTACTTGTCCGCCTGATTCACGCCGGCTGTCGTCGATGAATTTCCCGCACGGTCGGGCGCACAAGTGCGGTTTCTAAACGGAGCGGTTATTTCTGTTTTCATTCAACTTTATATGCGACAGCTGTTCTTGCTGGCACCAGCACCGCAGCTTCGCCTTTGGCGACGTGCGCAGAGCTTTTCGTCCCGTACAACGGTTCTAACTGCACGCCGTCGCGAACACCGATCGCCGTTGCCGAAATCGTGATTCTCTTTTCCGTCGGTGCTCGATTAACTATGATGATTACCGTTTCGTTCTGATCCCGCCGCGCGAAAGCGTAAGTGTCGTCATCGTAAAACAGATCGAGTAGCCGGCCATGTCGGATCGCGGAATGCTCTCTTCGCAAACGGATCCAATCGCGGGTCCATTCCCACATTCGCTGTTCGTTCTTCGAGCGGCCGGCAGCCTGAAAGGCATCGTGCGTGTCCCTCGCAAAGCCGCCGGGAAAATCGCGGCGATTGTCGGGATCCTCGCCGCCTTCCATGGCGATCTCTTCACCGTAATAAAGTTGTGGTATCCCGCGCACGGCAAGGGTAAAGGCGGTGTGCAGCATGTCGCCGGCCAGCGTCGCTCCATCAAGGGACATGAACCGCCGCGTATCATGGTTGTTCACAAACGTCGTGACCCGCGAAGGATCGGGATAGAGCGCGTCATACTTTAAGGCATCACGCAGCGCCCGCACGGGTTGCTTGTTGGTAAAGACGGCCAGCGATCTGTCCCAAAGCGGAAAGTCGAAATCCGAATCGAGTCTGGTGTCAATTCCATCCCAGCCCGTATGGCCACCAATAAAGAAAGAAGTATGGGCCGCGTCACGCTCAAAGACTTCTCCCACCATCCACATGCGTGGGTATTGCCGATGCTGCGCATTCGAAAGGTCGCGAATAAACGTCCGAGGCATATATTGGATGGTGTCCTGGCGCACACCGTCGATGCCCGTGGTCCCAATCCACCATAGCGAGTTCTGAATCTCGTAAAGGGCGACCTCCGGCTCATCCTGATTCATATCGGGAAGGTCTTCACTGAACCACCCGTCGAGCGTATTACGCACTTCATCGGTGTTGGCATGCGGTGACAGCAGCACACTGTTCTGAAATTTTTCGAGCAGGTGTGCTTGTGGTGTGCCGTGAAACCAATCGTCGAGCGGCGGATCGGTTATCCAGGGATGGCGTGAGCCGACATGATTTGCCACCTGGTCCTGGATTATTTTGATCCCCAGCTTATGCGCTTTCTGAACCAACTCGCGCAAGGTTGCGAGATCGCCGAAGTGATCTTCCACTGCGTAGTAATCGATGGCGTGATAACCGTGATAGTAAGTATTCGGGCACCAGGGTCGGTCACACTTGTTAACACCGTTCCAGTTGTCGTACCAGGGTGTCAGCCAAAGCGCGGTCACTCCCAGTTCCTTAAGATACCCAAGATGATCGATGATGCCGCGAAGATCCCCGCCGTGATAGGCCCGCGGGTTCCGCCGATCGTTGGCCGCAGGGGGAGAAGCGGCGGGTGCATTGTTTCCACTGTCACCGTCGGCAAAGCGATCCGGCATGATCAGATAGATCACGTCATCAGTTGTAATGCCCTGGAAATTTGCGGCTGAATTCAAAGCCGCCTCTACTTGAAACGAAAACGTGGTACCTCCCTTCGCTGTCTCCACCTGCAGCGTGAAGTTACCAGGCATCGCCGTCCGCGCGACTTTCAGGTTTACGAAGAGATAGGTGCCGCGGCTATTTACGCGCACGTCGGAAATAGCGATCAAAGGGTTCAGGGACTTCACGCGCGCGCCGGTTAGATTAGTGCCGCGCACCAGCAAGCGGACCGGGTTGATTGAATGATGGGCCCACCACGAAGGCGGTTCAACCTTGGTGACTACCGGGCCGTCAGCGGTAGTCATAGCCCAAGACAGGCCGGCAGTCGCGAAGAAAAACAGGCTGACGATCATCAGAACCGATATTCTTCGAGTCCTCACCTTTCAACCTCTCTTCCGCCAGTTGGTTTGCTGCTCCGTTTACAACGCGGACTTGTCCGCCCGCCGCGCAGCAATCCGAACTTGAATCCGGCGCCAGGCTGGCGCACAAGTGCGCTTTCTAAACGGATAAATTTTTTCTTTGAGCGGCTACTTCTCCACCGCCGTTGGGTCCTCTGAATCGCCGCGTCGGCTAGAACTCAACCTTTCCATTCATCACTAATTTGGAAACGTCGATCTTAAAATTGGCGACGGAGTTTACCTGCTTGTCCGTAAGATTAATCAGTAGATCCTTATTCCCCGGGGTTACCAACGGTGCGCCCTTGTCGTCCAATCTGGGAAAGAAGAAAATCGCCTCATCGCCAGGAGCTTTGGGCGCCACGAAATGAACCAACTGTCGCTGTTCACCTCGTTCGTTCGCGATATAAATAAAACGCTGAAGATCGGCAAGCCGTCCGCCCTTGAACGTAGCATACACGGCGTCCGCCCCCGGAGTGTTCGACGACTTTGAGCTCAAAGTTACCACGTAATTGTCGATGCAGGCGGGACACTCGAGCAGTCCTTTGATCTGCGCATCAAAAGCCGCCAGATCTTTCTGGCTCATCTTTTCCAAATCGGTATCCAATTGCTTCAGGCGCACCAGGGCTTGACGCACCGGCAAAGCGGAACGCAACCGCAGCGTGAACTGAAAGTCGACGGGCATGTCAGAGCTTACTTCAGTCTGCGCCTGGGCAGCGGAAGCGCTCGAGTTTCCAGAATATGACCCAGCCGCCTTCTGCGTGTGCGTGTCGTATTGGATCCGCAGTTCCTGCTTGCTGGCCCATGGCGAGTTGTTCAAAACTGATTCGGCTTCCTTCTTCGACCATTGGACATATGGCTTGGCAGTCCACACTTCCTGTGCGTACACCATTAATGTCATTGCTGAGAGTACCGATATCAAAACCAATGATGGTATTAACTTGCTTTTCACTATTGCTTCCCTGTGTCACTCTGAAAAAGTCTGACGAACTTCAGTTTGTCGTACTTCTAAACGAAAGCTCCGAGCATGTGTACCCGAGGCGTTTCGCAGGTTGATAATTTTGAACCAAACGACAAACTGAAGTCTGTCGGACAGCTGACTAAATCACGAAACCCACTCACGGAGCCGAGCCTCCCAGCATCTGCTGGGTACGCAGTTTCTCATCCACGATACGCTCGCGCTCGACCTGTTTTCCCAGGGCTTCCAGCCGCTTGAATTCCGCGAGCTCAGCTTGCGCCTTTTCCGATTCTTTCAGTCTCGAATAAGCCAAAAAGAGTTGATAATGCGCTTGTGTTAACGTCGGCAGTTTGCTGATAACTTTTTCGAGCCGCGCCACCGCCTCTGGATAGTCGCGGCGCTTTAAGGCTAACCGCGCGTAATCGTAAAGCACCGGCACCTCGTCCGGAGCAATTTCCAGCGCGTGCTTAAGTGGCGCATCCGCTTCATCCAGCCGCCCTTGCTCAATCGCTACGTATCCCAGACTTGAGAGTGCGTCGACATGATCAGGATGTGTGACCACAAACTTTTCCAGGATCTCGCGCGCCTTTTCAAAATCCCCACCGGCCCGATGGGCGTAGCCACGCAGGTAATCAATGTTTTCGATCTTTGGATCCAATTCCGCGGCGCGATCGAAATCGGCGGCGGCGGCGGCCCACTCGCCTTTACGATAATTGGCGTTGGCGCGCGCGTAAACGTACGCGGCTTCTTTGGGATTCAGCTCAATCGATTTCGTATTCTCAACAATCGCCCCGTCCCAGTAACCCACCCGGGCATATTCGCGCGCCAGCAGAAAATGGAAGTTGGCATTTTTCGGATCGCGCTCGATCGCGTGCTTGAACTCAAGCACTGAATTCGCGTGATCGTTTTGCGCACTCGCAATTAGAGCGAGTCGAAAGTGCGTCTCGGGTGGCGCTGGGTTGAGATCCGCGGCCGCCGCCAGATAGCGCCCCGCTTCGGCATTGCGATCCAGGTTGTAAAGCGCGACACCAAGGTTGTAAAGGACCTCGAAGGTATTTGGCGTAAGCTCGTTAACTCGTCCAAACAGACGCGCGGCCCGCTCGTATTGCTTGCTCTCTGCCAGCACTGTCGCCAGGGTAAAAAGCGACTTGGCGTCCGTTCCCGCGGCGCTTTCCACCAGTTCGGCGGCGGCATCTGCCTCACCGGTACGCCTGGCGCGATAAGCGACGTTGAGAAATGCCAGGGCCAATTGCGGATCTTTGAGATCGGCGTCGCGTGCGCGCGCAAAATGTTCCGCCGCTTTCGTGAAGTCGCCCGACTCGCCATAAAGTGCGCCGAGATTGTAGTGCGCCTGCACATGGGAAGGATCGCTCTTCAGCACGCGCTCAAACTCGGCTATCGCCTCGCGTGTCTTTCCGTGTTCGGCCAGCATGCGTCCAAGATTGTTTCGCGCGCTCACAAAGTTCGGGTCGTACTTTATGGCGAGATTGAATTCCTTAAAGGCCTCTTCATTACGCCCGGCCTTGTCAAGCACAACGCCCAGCACGTTATGCACAATCGCGGATCTTGGTGAAGCCGCAACTGCTGCGCGGGCTTCGCGTTCCGCCGGCCCCAAAGCGTTAGCTTCCAGCGCGGCGATCGCCGCATCCAGTGAACTTCGGGCCGCGGCGCTCAGGCCACCGGCGTCTGAAGCCGCGGCTGCCTGCGCCACGGTGTTGCGGCGACGGCTGGTGGATGTTCGCTGGGCCTGCACATGCAATGCGGAGAGGACCAGACAGCACAAGCACAACGTGCCCGAGAAAAACACGGCTTCCACCTTGCGCCCTGCGGATTGCCCTTTTGCTTGCGTCACCACTGGTGTTATTTCGGACTGCTGCTGGTGCGAAATTCTGTATTGAGCCGGTCTACGATTGCGAACTCTCGATTTGCTTCGGCCGTACGACCCAGCCGTTTCAAAGACAGACCAAGCTGGTAATGAGCGTCAGAGCGATTCGGCGCAAGAGCGATCGCCTTTTCAAAAGATGCCACCGCATCGGCGTACTTTTCCTGCAGGGCCAGAGCGCGCCCCAGCGCCCAGTGCGCTTCAAACTCCGAAGGGTCGAGGGTTGCTGCTCGCCTTAGAACCGCGACCGCCTCGCTAACCTTGCCTTGCTTAACCAACAGCGCGCCCAGTCCAAGCTGTCCGATTGCAGAGTCAGGATCACTCTTTGACAGACTTTGATATTCCGCCATGGCGGCGTCGGAATCTCCCGCGGATTCCAGCGCAGTTCCCAGAAAGAACCTCGCTTCCACATGACGAGGATTCAGCAGCACTGCAGCACGCAAACTCCTTACAGAGCCCGCATAATCCTTCAAGGCGTATTGCACGCGACCCAGATAAAGCTGCGCGTCAAAACTGTTGGGATTAAGGGCGATGGCTTGGGAAAGGGCGTCCGCCGCTTCGGCGTTCGCATTGCCGCGCGAGGCCAACACTATTCCCAGCAGCGTATGAGCTTCAACTGCACCCGCGTCCACTCGCAAAGCGCGGCGTGCTTCCTGTTCGGCCTGGGCCATGTTGCCGGCGTTGTAAAGCGACAGGGCGTGAAAGTATGCGGCTTCGACAGAACTGGGTTGGCGCTGCGCGAGATCTGAAAAGACCTTTACCGCCTCATCCCAGCGACTGGCTTTGATATAGGCCAGACCAAGATCCTGCCAGGCGCCGTACAAAGTGGGATCTCGCTTGATCGCCTCATTGAAATTTCGGACAGCCGAACTCAAGTCATTCCGGTCTGCATCGAGTAAACCAGTGACATAAAAAACGCGCGGGTCAGTTGGTCTTGAATCCTGCAACACGTCCAACTGGGCCGCCGCCTGGGCCAGATCGGGAAGCTCACGATACGCGGCAATCAACTCGAAACGTACTTCGAACTGCCGTGGATCGAGTTCCAGAGCGCGTCGCAATTCAGAAATCGCTTCGTTTAGATCTTTGCGCTCACCGAGACGAAGCAGGAACCGGCCCAATTGATAGTGTGCGGTCGTATTCTTCAAATCGATCTTCAGAGCCGCTCGCTCTGCCGCCACCGCTTCCTCGGCCCGACCCAATTTCCAGAGCACATAGCCAAAGTTGGCCTGGTATTCAGCATTGGTTGGCTTCAAAGAAATCGCGGCGCGCAAATCATCGAGTGCCTCGCTGTAGCGACCCAAACGCATGCGCGCGACCGATCGCATGTTCAGCGCTTCGTCGTCTTTGGGGTTGGCAGCGAGCCTTGCGGTCGCATCACCTTCCGATCGCTCGGCGCGGACTTCAGGTGTGCTGAAACGCTCAACATGTGAACGTTCCTTTGTAGCAGCCGGACCCTGACCGGCGATGACGCCGAAACAAGCGAGGGGGAGTAGCACCACTGCCGCTGATCGAATGAACATGATTTTAGACATTGAGCAGGAGCACAGGGGAGAAAGGCAAAAATTCTAACAAAAGACGACCGCGCGCGCGAGCGCCCGGTCGTCCTCACTTGCAGTCCGGAGAGTCTTCTAATGCATGGTCCCTCCGGACCAAACCTAACTACTAAGAGCTCCGAAGGGCCCTAGAAAATAATCTTCGCTCGGTATTGGATTATGCGACCCGGATAGGCACCATCAAATCGCCCAAAAGCGCTGGCGCCGGGGATTATCACACCGTTGCTGTCCCGGCTGACATCGCTGATGTTGTTATTCGGCACAGTCAGCTTCGTATGGTTCCAGAAATTGAAAAACTCGATGCCGATTTGCGCCTTAACTCGCTCCGTAAGGGCCGTAGTCTTGAACAGCGACAAGTCGGTGTTCCAAATGGCCGGTCCGTTAAAGGTGTTCCGGCCCAGGCTGCCGTAACGGATCACAGTGCCCGCTGCATTAGCAGGTAAAACGGTCAGATTGGCGGTGGTCGAGAAGGCGTTCACATTTAAGAAACGCCCGGGAGCCAGATTGGCAAACGGATCTCCAATTTGCGTCGGACGAACAACATCACAGTTACAAACCACAGTGAACGGGAAGCCGGTGCGCGCGCTTTGTATCAGGTTCAGTTGCCAGCCGCTTACGAATCTGTCGGCGGAGCCGGCGTTGTTCATGTAACGCTGCCCTTTGCCAAAAGGCAGGTCAATAATCGCACTGGCCGAAAGCAGGTGCGGGATATCAAGCGATGAGCGACCCAGATCCGCATTGAGATCGAAGGGATTGATGGGCCCGCTGCGGCCACCGCTACGACTGTCGCCCAACGATCCGATGACGCCGATGGCATTATCGATCGTGCGACTATAGGTGTAGGAAATCTGGCCCTGAATATTTCGGGAAAGGCGCTTCTGCAATTGCGTCTGTAAGCCGTTATAAGAAGAGTGGGCGGCGTTGGAATACAGCAGCACGTTGCCCAGGAACGCTCCCGCCGCATTTTTTGAAGCGGCTGTGCCGCCGCTGCCGATATTAAAGGTAGTCAGCAAATTGCGCGAGCGATTGCCCACGTAGCCGACATCCAGCGACCAATCGCGAGCAAACTGCCACTGATAGGTTATTTGGAATTGATGCACGTACCCGGTCTTTTGGTCTCGGTCGACGCTGAATAGTGACGCCGACGCAGGTAGATTCGCCGGATCAATCTGCGTAGTAACGGACGGTGGTCCGGTATTCACGCTGAAATATGTGCGCGCGTTGGTTGGCTGTTGTCCGTTGAACTGCGAGAAGTGAACGGTGTTCGTATACGGCGGATTGCGAATTCCCGGCGGATAGTCCGTGCCATCCAGTGTATACAGCAAGCCGTACCCACCGCGCAGGACCATCGTCTTTTCCTTGTTCAGCGAATAAGCAAATCCGAGTCGCGGTCCAAAGTTGTTCTTGTCCATTGAGACAATACGATCTTTGGCGCCGGTCGCGACCTGGACACGACTGGCATCGGGAAAATAATAGCTCAGGCGACCACTGCCTTCATTTGGCGGCGTGAACAGGTCATAACGAAGACCGAGGTTCAACGTCAGTCTGTTATTAACCTTCCAATCGTCCTGAACAAACAAGCCATATTCCTGGGTCCTCAGATTGAAGGGCCCGCCAAAGACTTTGCCGCGATCAACCTGAAAAGCCGGCAGACTCATCAGCTCGTTTGCCTGCGCGTTCGAGGTGCCGCCATAAGGAACACCGTTGGCGTCAACGTAACAGCCGCCGCCGGCCGCCACTGACGCCGCCGGACAAACCTGGCCGGCGATCAAGGGATTGCTTGCGGGACCATCGTCGGCATATTGCACATTTCCTTTCAGGAAACCCGAACGGCCGCCGTCAATAGTATTCAAATAACGCAGCCGCATCTCGCCACCGAACTTGGTCACGTGCGTGCCGTGAACGATGGTCAGTGAATCGGCAAAGTAGGGGTTCTTGCTCTTAACCTGGAACAAACCGCCGTCACCCAAATATTCAGTGAAACCGGATCCGAAGTTGCCCAGGCCTGGGCCGCCTGAAGCAGCCAACGAACCGTCGTTTGCATTGGGATAACCAATGTCCTGCGCAAATGTCGCGCTGGTTCCACAGGCGCCGCCGACACCACAATTAAGAATGCTGATGTTGATCTGAGTCAGGCCAAAACGGAATTCATTGAGGACAGTCGGACTAAAGCTGTGCGTGTCGGTTACCGTAATCTGCCTGGTGTTACCCACCTCATCACCGGCGCCAAATCCTGCAGTCGGCAGTCCCGGCAAGAGGTTAGCCCGATTGGTCTTTAGGTTCTGATTATTAAAACGACCGCTGAGCGAATTCTTGGAGCCCAACTTCTGATCGATTTTGATTTCGTAATTATCAATCCGCTCCTTATTGGCGCGTTGGGTGAAGTAGTTATTATTTCCCTGGTCCGGATTGAAAACATTTTTGGTCGGCAGCGGATACAGATTGAACAACTTCTTGCTGATGGGACTGATTAGAGCGGACGGAATGACTCCACCGGCAAAAGCTTTGCCAGTAAAGGGATTGCATACCGGTCCATCGTTTACGCCAGTGGTGCTGTTATCACCATCGCAGTCGTGGTTAGCAAACCCGCTGAAGTCTCCGTTCCTGGAGCCGGCAGTCGGCACCGTCGAACTCGCAGGAAACGGCAAGTTGTTGCGTTGACCCAGATAGTCAAAGAAAAAGAATGTCTTGTTCTTAACAATTGGTCCGCCCAGGGTGCCGCCGTACTCGTGAATCTGTTGCACCGCTTTCTTAAAAGGATCCAGGTTCGTTACGCCTTGCGAGATGGCGACGCCCCGATCCCTCTTAAGCATCGGATGGTACGCATTGAGCGCCGAGTTCTGGCCATAGTAGTAACCCGAGCCGTGAAACTCGTTGGTGCCGGATTTGATTGAAGTATTAATCACTGCGCCGGCAGCGCGTCCAATCTCAGCCGGCGGCACGCTGGTCGTAACTTTGAACTCTGCGATCGCGTCGGGGTTGGGGAACACACCAATCGTCCCGAATTGCGGTTCGTTGTTGTCTACGCCATCAAGCGAGAAGTTATTGTTTGTTGAGCGCTGGCCGTTTACTGTCAAAGCACCGCTACCGGATCGCGCGAAGCGAGAATTTTCCGTCGAGCCCTGCGCGTTGCTGGCTCCTGGGCCACCACTACCCGCGCGCGGATCGCCGTTATTGAACTGGCGCGCATCTGGACCAGTGCCGCCAAATCCCGTATTACCGGAAGCAGCCACGCCCGGCGTTAAAGTAGCAAGTTGCGTAAAGTTCCGGCCGGACAATGGCAGCTCAGTAACTTCGCGTCCGGTGACGACTGTGCCACGATCACTTGATTCGGTTTCAACTAAGGGCGCGGACGCGGTAATGGTAACTACTCCGCTAACGGTACCTGGCTTCAACTGCACGTCAATCCTGAGTCGATCACCAGTCTGCAGGACGATCTTTTCCTGCGCCGCAGTCTGAAAACCGTCCTTGCTGACCGTAACGGAATAGACGCCGATGTCGAGCAAGGGTGCAGAGTACTCGCCCGCGTCGCCCGTCGTCAGGGTGCGGCTGGCGCCTGTGTCCACCTTAAGAATTACGACAGTCGCACCGGGCACAACTCCCCCGCCGGTGTCGGTAATCGTGCCGCCAATTTCGGCTTTGTTTGTTTGTGCAAAGGCCGGAACGGAAAGTATGGCCAGCAAACAAGCCAAAATACCCACTGGTCTCAGTAGGTGCAAAATAGCCCTATAGGTCTTCATGCTGAATCCTCAAGGTGTGAACGATAAAAGAATAGCGCTCAAGATCCGGGAATGGATCCGAAAACGTTAGTGCACGGTTAATTCAGTTGTTACGTCTGCTACCGACGCCCGGGCTCGACAAAAAACCTGGCTGGGCGGGTAATCAAAAGTTTGTTGCCTTAGCGAACTAAGTATTTAGTACAGTTTTAGCTCCATGTCAACAGTTTTTTAGGTGAAGTGCAAAAAATGTTTGCGTCCTGTCTAGACCGCCTCAGGAAAGTTGTTGAGAACAGGGTCTCGTTTAGGAAGAATTATTTACCGCGGGTGATTTGGCAAAACATTAAGCCGCGAAGGCGGCGCCAAACTTGTTTGCCAGAACCAGGCTCAATGCTCCCACCAGGCTCGGGTTGGATCCCAGGGTCGAGGGTACGATGCGGGCTGTGGGCAGTCCCCTGCGGACGCTGCGATCAATAGTTTCAGTGAGGGCGCTTTCAATAAGCGACCAGGCCCGGGAAATTTCTCCGCCAACCACTACCACTTCCGGGCTGAAACCGACGACCAGATTCGAAATACCTATCCCGAGATAATGTGCGGTTTCAACCAGGGCTTTTTTGGCTGCCGCCTCGCCATTGAGGGCCCGATCGATGAGCATCGAAAAGTTTAGCGTGTCGGGTTGAGCGACCTCAGCACGTAACCTTCGATACCTGGCCAACGCCGCTCGCTCGGATGAGAAGGCTTCCCAGCAATCATAGTTTCCGCAAGAACAAGCGACCGGAGCCTCAGCGCCAACGATCATGTGACCAAACTCTCCCGCTGCTCCACGCTCTCCTCGATAGACCTGGCCATCGATGATGATTCCCGTGCCCACACCGGCGCCCACCAGTATCAAAATAAAATCGCGCGCGTCAGTAACTTCGGGACGACCAAACCATAACTCTGCGAGCGCTACCGAGTTCGCATCATTGTCTATAGTCACCGGCAACCCGGTAGCGGCAGCGATTACCTGCTCGATAGGAAGATCGCGCCATTTGAAATAAGGAACATAGATGGCGTGGCCGGTTGCCGGATCAACCAGACCCGGGATGGTCACTCCCACCGCCTCAATCGAAGCCTTGTTGCGTTCAGAGAAACGCAGCACTGATGCAACGATTTGTCGCAGGGCCTGATCCGCATCGGGATCGCTGGGGAATTCTTCCTGATCAATCACGCGCCCAGCCAGGTTACTGGTCGCCACCACGGTTCGCGTCGGCCTGATGGCGACGCCAATTGCGATTGGTCCAGCCATGCGCAAGCGCAGCATTGTGGGACGACGACCGCCGGTCGACTCGCCTTCTCCGACCTCTTCAATCAAGCCTTCGCTTTTCAAGGCATCGACTATGGTTGAGATGGTCGATCGTTGAAGTGCCGTCTCGCGGGAAATCTCGGCCCGTGAGATTGGTTCCCGGTCACGAACATAGTTCAGGACAATCTGCCGATTGATATCGCGGATCGTATTCAAGCGCGCCGCCTGGGCTTTCTTGAGGTCGATACGTCGCATTAGTTTCGACTCCAGACAGGAACGGTCGGTCTCGCCGAGGATTCGGGGTCAGGATAACTCTGGTCTTTGCTCAGAACGCGGAAGGTATTAATAAAGTGGCTATTGGCTCAGTTTTATGTCCGATAAGCTTTTTTAGCTTGTCGTAACGCGGCGACAAACTAAAGTTTGTCGGACAATTTCTGCGAAACGTACCCACTCTCGCAGTCACTTCGTCAGACCCTTACCCTCAGTTACTGTGAACTTTCGATCAATCGTGGGAATCGAGATAGTTTCCATGCTGCCATCAGGCCACTTAATTTCAACTTTGTCGATGCTGGTCGCAGTGCCCAGACCAAAGTGCAGGGTTTGGTCGTTCTGCGATGCATAGCCGCCACCGCTCACCACGTCCTGGCGCTGACGAACCTTGCCGGTGGTGAGATAGACGATGGCCCCGATTGCATCGCGAGGACTTTTCTTCGCCACGTCGCCAACCAGATGCAGGCTTACCCAATGCCCGGGCGCCGCGCTGACGTTTTTCAGCACCGTCGGTTTTGAGTCCACGTTATTAAGGACAACATCAAGGCGCCCATCACCGTCCAAATCCCCGACCGCCAGGCCGCGCGATACCCATGAAGAGGCCAGCGCACTACCTGGGGCTGCCCCCACCCGTTCGAACTTGCCGTTCTTCAAATTACGAAACAGGAGCGGTTGCTGGGCGTAACTGGTTCCCCACTGATTATTATCGACCGCCGGATACACGTGACCGTTAGCCACAATCAGATCCTGCCAACCATCATTGTCATAGTCGATAAAGCTGGTGCCCCAGCCAAGAAAAGGAAGCGTTATCTCGCCCAGGCCCGCGAGGAAAGTAATGTCGGTGAAATTGCCGTCACCGTCATTGTGATAAAGCACGTTCGAATCATCGGAAAAGTTTGTGATATGGAAATCGACGCGGCCATCATTGTCGTAATCGCCGACGGCCACTCCCATGCCGGCCTGCTCGCGACCATTTTCGTTAAGGGCCACGCCCGAGGGATAACCAACCTCTTCGAAAGTTCCATCGCCCTTGTTCAGGTAGAGCTGTTTGGGAGTTGAATCGTTTACGACAATCAGATCGAGAAGATCATCCTCGTTAACGTGGACGAATGCGGATGAGAATCCGTAATACTTCTGCGGATCGTTAACGCCTGCTTTGACACTCACATCCTCAAAAGTACCGTCGGGCTTTTGATGATAGAGGGTATCGCTTTCCCCTGTAAGGCTGCGCGGTCCACACATCACCGGAGCGCCGCGGAACTGACAAAAGTTCTGGCCCGCACCTCCCGGTTTCCCGGCCTCACTGGGATTGCGCGGCAAATTATTCAAATCGATTTCCAGGTAGCCGGGAACGAAAAGATCGAGCCGGCCGTCGCCATCGTAATCGCCCCAACTGGCGCCGGTGCTCCAACCCTTGCGCGCCACGCCGACTTTTTCGGCGACGTCGGTAAACGTACCGTCCCCGTTGTTGTGATAGAGCCGCGAGCTGCCAAAGTTCCCCACGAAAATATCCGGCCGGCCATCATTATCATAATCGCCGACGGCGAGTCCCATACCCCAACGCTCGTTCGCCAAGCCGGCCTTATCGGTAACATCCTCAAACTTCCAATTGCCCAGATTATGATAAAGCGCGGCCCGCGGCGCCTTTTCCTTGCCCAGGAGCGCTGCCATTGTCGAACCATTCAAAAGATAGATATCCGGCAAACCGTCGCCATCGTAATCAAAGATTGCTACGCCACCGGATGGAACCTCGAAGATATAATCCTTGGCCGTTCCCCCCGCGTGGTGTTTGAAGTTTGCCAGCGCGGTCTTATCCGTCGCGTCTTCAAAAATCATAAGCGCTTTAGCATCGGTGATACCGGTGGTGCGTCGTGACGAATACGTCAATGCGGGCCCGGTATTGACGCCTCCCATCTCCTGTTTCTGATCCGTCCTTACGGGCGGTGTCTGGCTCAAAGAAGCGGCGCCAAGAACAAGCAGGATAAGGAACGCAATTGTTTTCTGGTAAAGGTGATGAGACGTCGTCTTAAACATTTGGCTCAGAGGTAACCCTGGACATTGACCGGCAGAAACTTCTACGGAGTGAAACGCTGGAGACTTTAGTAAAAATACGCATCAGGCTAAGTCGTGTCAAACTAGTTGTCAGAGTCGGTGCTATGGATATCAATAGCCCCGCGCGCAAGCTACAGTCGGGAAGGGGACCCTGTCCCCGCTCAAGGTTGAGTAGATTGATGATCAGTCATGGAACTCCGGCCGGGGATTGGCTTGCTTCAGATTGCTTGATCACGCAACTCGAGCGGGGACACGGTCCCCTCCCCAACTTGTCCAGGACCTGCCTGACTTCTTGATCTTAAGGACATTCACTCCCCTGCTTCCTTTATCGCCAGGTAGCGATCGATGCGAGGATCAGAAATTATCTGCACCTTCCCACTGGGCCAATGGACTTCGACGCTGCGAACAGCCGCGGCAGTTCCCAGGCCGGCGATTATTCGCGGATCGTTCGCCGAAAGATAACTACCCGACGTCGAAACATCGAAGGTCTGTTTGCGACCGTCAGTATCTGTAACAAGCACGCGCGCTCCCAGGCCACCGCTATTTGATTTAGTCCCTGCTAACTCGATTCCCAGCCAATGATTTTTTGTCCCGCCATTGCGCAAAATCGCGGGCACTCCATTGAGCACGCCAAGCACCGCGTCAATCTGGCCATCATTATTAAGGTCTCCGAACGCAGCACCTCTAGCGACCAGCGGCAAACTAAAAGGGGGACCAGCAGTCAGCGATACATTCACAAAGCCTTTGCCCGTGTTGCGCATCAGCAGTGGAGTCTGCTTGTACTTTAAATAGCCGGTTGAAATTTCAATGGTATCCAGCACGTGGCTCTGGGCGACAAAAATATCGCGCCAACCATCATTGTCCGCATCCAGAAAGCGAATGCCCCAGCCCGACTGTGGCAAAGTGATCTGGCCCACCCCTGACGCCTTCGTCACATAACTGAAACTCATATCACCGTTGTTTCGATAGAGCGGATAGGTCTGATAAGAAAGAGTGGTAACCACCACATCCGGATAGCCATCATTGTCATAGTCACCCGCATCGACTCCCATGCCCGCGAATGTCTTGCCGTCCTCGTCGTATCCGGCGCCGGCCATTACGGCGACGTCTTCAAAGGTGCCGTCGCCTTTGTTGTGATACAGCGATTGGCGCACGCTGTCATTTGCGACAAAGACGTCGGTGAAACCATCGCCGTCGAAATCTGCAAAGGCCACCCCTAACCCTTTGCCATTGGGATCGGCGACACCGCTCTTTACGCTTACATCAACAAAAGAACCGTCCCGCATTTGGTGGAAGAGTATGTTGGACGCGCCTTTGAAATTGTCAGGGTGACAGTAGGCCCGCGTACCCCTGCTGTCGCCGCAGAGGATGGCGCCCTTTTCAAAGTCCCAGTCAAGATACCGAGTCACGAAAAGATCCAGCCGCCCGTCGCGATCGTAATCAAGCCAGCCCGCGCTGGTGGACCAGCCGGTCCCTGCTACACCGGCTCTCTTTGCGACATCAGTAAACGTGCCATCTCCGTTGTTGTGATAGAGATGGTTTGCGCCGTACCCGGTCACGTAGAGATCGACAAAGCCATCATTGTCGTAATCGGCGGCGGCCACACCCATGCTGCAGCCCTCGCCTTGCAAACCTCCACGTTCAGTAACATCTTCAAAGGTACCGTCGGCTTTCTGATGATAGAGCCGGTTCCAGAATTGGGGATCGCGCTTGTCCGGCATCGCCCCCGGAGCCATCGGTGATTTTATTAGCGCGCCGTTTGTAAAGAAGAGATCCATGCGGCCATCTCTGTCGAAATCGAAAATGGCCACGCCGCCGCCCATGGTTTCCAACAGATATTTCAGCGCCGTCGGCGAACCATTATGTTTGAAGTTGATCTTCGTTTGCGATGTGATGTTGCTGAACGTTACCGGCGACTGAGCCTGAGGTCCGGGCGGTGGCGGGTTCTTCGGCATCTCGCCCACACTATATGAACGTCCCGTGCGAGGAGTGGGTGTGGGAGTGGGTTGCTGAGCATAGCTGGTGGCGAGTGACAAACAGATGGCGAATACGACCGCAGCCACGCAACGAGTTAATCCGCGCCTGTTGAGCGGCCCATTTGGAAGGTGGACTGTCATCGTATTGAGCGTTTCGTTTAGGAAGCGGACTTGTCCGCCGCCGCAGGGGGGACAAGTGCCCCTTCTAAACGGCAGCCTAAACAGCAGCGCAAAAGAACTCCGGAGGAGCGAAATATTCCACTAGCAAGGACCTTGCGCTCCTCGGGAGCTGAAAGACTTTTCTGGATCATGAGCTATAAAACATTTGGCCGTTCTGGCCGGACACGATTTGGAATTCGCCATGGACACGGAGTAGCTTTCGTCTCTCTACACCACCCCACACCCTACCCCCCATCCCTTCCCTGGTCGGCGTCCAATCGCACCTTCGCTTCATCAATCAGACGGTTGTTCTTCTCGTACGATAAAGCACCTTCGTCACCAGCCGGCGATGGTGGATAACGATGTTGCCGATAAACCGGATAGGCTTCCGTGCGCAAATGCGCGAGCATGTGATGCCCGCGGCGGGTCGAACGTTCGTGACGCAGCGCAGAAATATCGATGGGCGCTACTACAATCCGCTCGCCCGGCCCGGGTGAAGCCTGGGCCAGCAAGCGGCCATCGTAATCAACCACCTGGCTGCCGCCGGGCCACGAATAGGGCGGGTAATGCTTCAAACTCGCTCCCTGATTTGCCGCTACTACATAAGCAAGGTTTTCCATCGCTCGCGCGCGATTAATCACGGTCCACCAGTCCATCGGCTCTGTCGCGCCCCACGGATCCATATACGCTGACACGCGGATCAAAACCTCAGCGCCATTGGCAGCCAACTGCCTGATCGCCTCGGGGAAAATCCAGTCATAACAAATGGCGCAACCAAGGCGACCTATTTCTGTGTCGGCGACGGGAAACAGCGGTTCGTCATATCCTTCGAGGTCGTGTGGGCTGGTGTGCACTTCGTAGGGAATCCAGGTGTTCACTTTGCGGTACTTGTAAAGAATTCCTGCCGGTCCAATCAGACAGGTTGTGTTAAAAACGTGGCCCGGCCATTTAGGATCAACCTCCAACATCGATCCGCTCTGAATATAAATGTTGTGCTCGCGGGCTTTTTGTTCCAGACGCTCGGTGTGTTCGTTCGGAATTTTGATCGCCAGCTTCTCGATTAACTCTGGCGCTGTTACAAACACGGGGGCCGCATGGGCGAACTCGGGAAAGACCACGAGCCGCACCGGCAGGAATGGCGCCGCGCCGGCGACCGCCGCATCGATCAGCGAAAGGATGCGATCAGTGTTCGAGCGCATGCTCGCACGATCGAGGGGATTGGGAAGATCAGTCTGGCAAGCCGCAACCGAATATCTAATATGTTCCATAGAAGTAATCATCCGCAGATTACGCGGATTTCACAGATTAAGTAAGTCAGAACAGAATTAGATCTTGGAGATGTGGTTCTGAATGTCTTCTGCTAAATCAGCGTAATCTGCGTAATCGATGGATTAATCTTTGACTCGCCACGCTCTTCGTTTGCTCGATCTCAATTCGCCGCTATCGTCACATAGCTGCGACCGCTGTAGAGCCGCACACCGCTGCCGCCCTTGCTCATCATCAAAGGTCGCGGTCGTTTCATGTTTTTATCGTTTTCCGCGAGGGTGGAAAACAGTTCTTTACCGCTGAGATCCATCACCAGGAACTTGCCGTCGCCCACAAAGCCGAATCCGTAGGCTCCAACGCCTAATTCAAAGCCGCCGATGCGGACCGGCGAGTCCGTGATCAAAAATCCCTGGTACTTATCGCGTACATCCGCGGCATATCCGGCTGTGTCGACTATGGCGGCGATTACATAACGCTTCGCGCCAAAACGCGCGGCGGCTGAGTTGCGCATTTGTGTCGATGCGCTCAAACCCTGGAAATAGAATGCCGTGGGCACGATCCGAGTCAGCTCACTGCCGGCGAGGACGGTAGCGGCGTTTTGGGCGTCAACTGTAAGCGGAATCGAGCACGAAATAATAACTGAAATTATGATCTTGAAAAGTGTTTGGGTTGGGTGTTTCATAACCAGCTTCTCCATAGCGAGCTTTAAAGCTCGGCGTGAATTGTTATCGAATGGAATTTCATACTGAAGGTACCCGGCCTTAAAAGGCCGGCCTAAATTCATATCTACGCGACGCGCCGAAATACTTAACCAGAGGTTCCTAGAGTCTGTGCTACCTGGTGCGTGGGAACAGGAACTCCAGTATCGGGCCGGTGCGCGCGGCCCAGGCACGCTCGTTGTGCTCAGCACCTTCAGCCTCATGGTATTGGAGATCCTTTCCAAACTGCCAGCCCTTTTTAGAAAGTGCGTCCCTTAAAATGCGCGCGCCGGCGACACTCTGTTGCGCTTCTTGATCAGTGCTCCCTTCCCTCGCTCCGATGTCGAGCCAGATGCGCACCATCGGTTTCGTTGGCAGGGCCTCGACGTAGTGGACGATATGATAATTGGCAAACCAGACCGATGGCGACACAACAGCCAGCCGCCCAAACACGTTACTGTATTTCAAGCCGAGGTACAGCGATACGATTCCACCCAACGACGAGCCACCCAGCCCGGTGTTCTCGGCGCCCTGACGAGTGCGATAGGTGCGATCGATGAAAGGCTTCAACTCCTCGACCAGCATGCGACCGTAGAGGTCCGCCTTACCTCCCATTTTGTATTTGGCATCCTCGGCCGGAGTGTATTCGTTGATGCGGTCCTTACCCGTGTTGTAAATACCGACAATGACAAGCGGCTCGATTTTGCCGGCCGCGATCAAGGATTGAGCCATCTCATCAACACGCCACTCCTGGCCGGGAATATACGACGTGGCGCCATCAAACAAGTTCTGGCCGTCGTGCATATAAAAGACGGGATAGCGCTTTGCCTTTTCCAAATCATAGCCCGGCGGTAAATAAAC
Source organism: Acidobacteriota bacterium (assembly GCA_025463135.1). GTDB lineage: Bacteria > Acidobacteriota > Blastocatellia > Pyrinomonadales > Pyrinomonadaceae > JAOAPY01. The sequence continues at coordinate 156,674 of JAOAPY010000032.1, read as the reverse complement.
AATGACGTCACGGTCATTATTAAGAATAGTTGAATGGAAATTCTTGTGTAGGCGAATGTCGCCTGTGAGAGTATGCGGCTGTTGAGCGGTTGCAGTGGCGGAACAGACTAAGCCGACGATTCCAGCCAATAGAGCCATAAATTTGCCCGCAAAATTCATCGGCCCCACAATAAACGCTGACACAAGCAGTGCGCAAACCGGGGACCGCATGCATCCTGCGTGCTGGCCTTGCGGGACAATTTTTCTTTGGAGTGAGCTGAGTTCTCAGCGCTTTGTCCAATCGCGACTTGTCGCGATCAGCTTGCGGTGAATCTACTGCAGCTTGCGGCGCCGGGCTGCCGCTGACCAAAGCTGCGACAGGTCGCAGCACTCAAAAACTGCGGATTATTCATTTGATGAAATCGCGGTCGCGCCTGGCAAACTTCCTACAACCGCGCGAGTTCCTGCAAGTGCTTTCGATGTCCCAGAATGAATGACACGAACGCCCTTTTGGGTGAAGGCTGAAAACGCGCCAGCGACACCATCGCCACTGAACGTCGTAACCGATGCCCTTCAAAGCGCAGCTTAGCCAACGTGCCGGCCGTCACCTCGTCGCGCACCGCCCACGAAGGCAGCAGCGAGATACCGAGTCCATGCTGCACCATGAGCTTGATGAAGTAGGTGTCGTTCGATTCCAAAGCCAGCTTGGGACTGATATGGACTTTCTTAAAAAAGAGTTCCGTGGCCCGGCGTATTGAAGCACCTCGCTCAAACAAAATCAGTCGCTCGCGCTCGATCTCGGCAACCTTCACCACCTGCCCTTTTGCCAGCCGATGGTTTTGCCCGACCACCAAAACGAGTTCATCTTCAAAGAGCTCCGTTACTCTCAGTGCCGGTGAATAGACCGGCATCGACGCAAAGCCAACGTCGGCCGCGCCGTTCAGGATATCAGTCACAGTTTGGTCGGTGCTGGCCGTGGTGCGAAACGAGAGTTCGATACCCGGGTTCTGGCGCATGAACATCTCAAAAAGATCCGAGAACAAGTGAACAAAGGCTTGTGTTGCGGCCGCTGCCCGAACCTGGCCCACCGGAGAATTGTCGAGCCCGGACAAGTGTTCTCTGAGCGCCTGAGTTTCGTCGAGAATTCGTTCCGCGTGCTCCAGCGCGAGCTTGCCCTTCTGCGAGAGTCGGACGCCTCGCTTTGAGCGCAGAAAGAGCGGCTCGCCCAGATCCCTTTCCAAAGCTTTGATCTGATGACTTACGGCGGACTGCGTTAGGTGAAGACGCTCGGCGGCCCTGGTGAAATTCAGCGTCTCGGCGACCACTCGAAAAGTCTTTAGCTGCCCTAGTTCCATCTCATAACTCCTTCCAGGCATGAGCAGGATTAATCACGGGCATTATAAGAATGAATTGGTCTTGAGGACAGCCCCATCCTACAATGTGGCGTCTAAGTCAGGTCGGTCATCAGCGGTCGGACCAAAGAAGCCTCTGGGTTTGTTCAGTTGGCGGAAACAAAGGGCCGCGTACAGGGGGGATTCATGCCGATACCATTCACATTGGATTACGTCATACATAGACTCGCAGCAGACGCGCGGAGCCAGCGACAGACCATCAAGAAACTGACTGGCATCAGCCTGAAGAGGGATGAGGCCACTGCGGTGTGGCCCCGGATACTCGAGCACAAGTGGTTCATCAGCGAACGTCTTGGGCGCGATACCGGATTGAAAGTTGCGGCGATTGATTATTTTGAAAATGTGTACCGAGGGCCCGTGTCCTGGCAGCGAAGCGATTCGTTGCCGCCGCGGTTGCGTATGTTTGCGCCGCTAATGAAGACCATGGGCGCACATTGAGCTGTACACACCTACTTAGACCTTCGTTTAGACAGCGCACTTGTGCGCCGCGCGTTCAATCTCGTGCAACGCCTGGCGGACAAGTGCGCTTCTGAACTGGCGTTTAGAGTACCGACTTCAGTCGGGTCGTTCGAATGACAAAAAACCCGACTGAAGTCGGAACTCTAAGCCTGGACTTTACTGTCGGGCGCCTAACTCATAAACCGTGCTGCTGGGATTGTAAGTCTTCCAGTCAAACCAATAATCGTTTAGCACGGGTATCTTTTTCAGCTGGCGTCCGCTGAGCGCACCGCTAATCCCCTTGCCGGTAAAGTCCCATTCGCTGCCGGTCTCTGCATCTACCAGGCGCACTTCCGACGATGGCGGTCGCGCGAAAAACTCGAGCTTGCGACCGTCCACCAATCTTTCGTAAGCGCGCACGGATCGCTGATCGGTCCCAACCACCAGAATGATGGGGACGCCACCCACGTCATCAAGTACCGGGCTTTGTTTCAGCAGCGCGTCCAACGGATAAGCCTTTGCCGCACCGTGGCTGACGACACCCACGACCAGCGTGCGGGGTTTGAGCGAAGCGTCCAAAATTTGGGCAGTGGTCACTCGCACTTTTTGCATGCGCGCTTCCCAATCAGCCGGCGCGTATTCTCCTGCGGCTTCGACGTTTGTATCTGGCCGCAACACCCGGCCCGCGGGTTCTTCTCGCTTCCATAATCCAAACGTCAACTCATCATGAATTACCGGCGTTAGTCGTTGTCCTTTAAGCGGGCCAAAAATCGCTTCGCCAGTCACCTGCTGCCACCAGGAGCCTGTCTCCTCGTCGCGCATGATGAAATTCTGATTGTTAATGCCCGCGAGATGGAAATGAAGTTGCCGCCCATTGACCGTCGTCTCCCACACCAGACCGGTGTGACAGAGCGTTCAATAAGTAGCGACCACTGGCGTGCCCCCAACTGTGTCCTGGACCACGTGGTGATAGGCCATCAAACGGATCGGGTAAGCCACTGCCTCGCCTTTGTTCCGAATGGTCATGACCATATCCGCGTCAGCCACAAATCCGGCTTCCGGTAATCGGGCATAGGCGGCATTTGGAAGCGGATGAAACATCCACTCAAAGTGGTTCTGTCGCGCCAACCAGGTCACTGCGAGCAATGGCAGAATGATCGCAACCAGCGCGGCTTTGCGCCACCAGCGGCGCGTGCCCCGCCACAGGTAGACCAACAGTGCCAGCGCCAACAACGAACAAACGATCGTCACCAGCGGCGACCAACTGCGCATTACATAGGACCAGGCCAGACCTCTCGGCGATTGCGGTTTGAAAGGTTGAATGATCCAGACCGGAGCGAGCACGATTGCCAATCCAATCAGAGTGACAACCAGCAAAGTTAGCCACGCGGTCTTGCGTCCAGGAAATCCAATTGACATGAATGCACCTTGTGCGGCAGGGATATGATTTCGCGAACATCATACAGTCAAGCGCAGCGAAGATCACCTGACTGCCGGTGAAAGCGGCTTTGCTGCCGCCCAATGCGGCAAGGCGAAACCCTGGCTCTGCCTTACCGACTTCAGACTCTCGCTTTGAGGCTATGTCTCGAGTTCGGCGGTTCGAGGCGTAGCCTCGCCGAACACTCAGCCGCATCGCAGTAAGGGCAGAGCCTCACCGCACTGTGCTGCGGCAAAGCCGCAAGAAATCCCGTAACCGAAATCGCCAACTCATTTCTTTCGGTCCGCGGTATTAGACACTGGCGCCGCTTCGGTGAGAACATATTTGCATGGCTGAATCAATGCGTGTTGGGGTGTTGACGGGAGGCGGCGATGCTCCCGGACTAAACCCTGCGATCAAAGGACTCGTTTATCGCGGATCCGAACTTGGCTTACAAGTCTTTGGTTTGTTCGATGGCTGGCGCAGCTTGCTCAACCCATTGCCGGAAACCCAGTTGCTCGACCGCGAAACTGTTCGTCGCTGGGACCGTGACGGCGGCACCAATCTCGGCTCTTCGCGGACGAATCCTTTCAAGCAATTGACGGAAGAGGGTGAGCCGCTGGACCGGTCAGAAGAAGTATTTGCCAATATCGAGAAGCTTGGGCTCGATGCGGTCGTTGCGTGCGGAGGCGAGGACACCCTGGGTGTAGCCGCCAGACTCGCACAGCGCGGCGTTCGCGTTGTCGGCATACCCAAGACCATCGACAAAGACCTGGCCGCAACTGATTACACATTGGGTTTCGATACCGCGCTGAGAAATGTTTCTGAGGTGATCGAACGGTCCCGCACTCCCGCCGGCTCGCACGGTTGGGTCCAGATAATCGAAGTGATGGGCCGGCACGCTGGACACCTGGCATTGTGGTCGGGGGTGGCAGGTCAGGCGCATATCATACTGATCCCGGAACATCCCTTTCGTTACGAAAGGGTTTTTCATCTCTTAGTTGAGCGACTGGGCGAGCCGGGACTACGGCGAGGACCATTACATGGACCGCGTTATGCGGTGATAGTAGTTGCCGAAGGAGCATGCGCCGAAGATGGCGAGATGATCACCCTCGATGATCGTCACGACGCTTTCGGCCACATGCGGCTCGGCGGCATTGGAGAGGTGCTCGCCCGCCGAATCCTGAGCGAGACTCCATACGAAGCCCGCGCGGTGATGCTCGGCCATCCACAACGCGGCGGTTCTCCGAGTCCGGTAGATCGAATCATGGGCATGCTTTTCGGGGCCCGCGCTGCAGAGGCTGTCGCTGATAATCAGTTCGGCATGATGGTCTCGGCACGAGGCATCGCGCCTGCGTGCGAACTGTCGCTGGTCGATATCAACGCGGTGTTAGGAAAGATCAATACAGTGGACGTCGACCGCTACTACGATACTGAACGTTATCATTTGCGAAACATCGGCATGTAGGCGGATTTGATCAAACGAGAGAACCAGGAACAATCCATCAAGGCAAACTTGGAGGGCACATCATGCAGAAACGGAAACTCGGCAATTCAGGATTGGAAGTCGCACCACTCGCCTTTGGCGGGAACGTCTTTGGTTGGACGGTGGATGAATCGAAGTCCTTTGCGCTGCTTGATGCATTTTCCGAAGCAGGTTTTGATTTTATTGACACCGCCGACATCTATTCAACCTGGGTCCCCGGAAATCAGGGTGGCGAGTCCGAAACGATTATCGGCAAATGGATCAAACAGAAAGGTAATCGCCACAGCGTAATCATCGCGACAAAGGTCGGAATGGAAATGGGGCCTGGGAAAAAAGGTCTCTCCCGCGACTATATTTTTCGTGCTGTTGAGGATTCTCTGCGCCGTCTGCAAACGGACTACATAGATCTTTACCAATCGCATGAGGACGATCCGGCCACGCCGTTGGAAGAAACTCTCTCAGCCTTTGCCGAACTCAAGCAGCAGGGCAAGGTGCGTGCAATCGGTGCTTCGAATTACAAAGCTGAGCGGCTCGCTGAGGCCCTTAAAGTGAGCGAGCAATTGAAAATTCCGAGATATGAAAGTCTGCAGCCGCATTACAACCTCTACACTCGCGCCGACTTTGAAGAACAGCTCGAGCCTCTCTGTTTGGAAAAAGGCATAGGCGTGATTCCCTACTATGCCCTCGCGAGCGGTTTTCTCACCGGCAAATACAGATCCGAGGCCGACCTGGCCCAGAGTCCACGCGGACGCGACATCAAGAAATATTTGGATCTTCGTGGCTTGCGCATTTTGAAAGCGTTGGACCAGGTAGCCGAACAGTATGCGTCAACTCCGGCCAGGGTTGCTCTCGCCTGGTTGATAGCCCGACCCAGTATCACGGCGCCGATTGCCAGTGCCACCAGCCTGGGCCAACTCGAGGATCTAATCGCCGCCACAGAACTTGTATTGGATCCCGCCGCCATCGAACTGTTGAATGAGGCCGGCAGCTACGGAGAGAGTAAGGGGGCCGGCACGTAACGCGACTGTTGGTTTGCCGGCACCGACTCCAACTTCAAACGCAAGGTCGACCGCCGCCGCGCTGCTCCAAGGTCCGACAAACTTCAGTTTGTCGTGGTCGAGGGCGGCATATCTGCTGTTTATGACGAGGCTTTCCCGGAAACCAACGACAAACTGAAGTTCGTCGGACTTGTAACCGTAACCTTTTTTCCTCGCGACAGTTTATTCCCGTAGAGATAAAAAAATGACCGGCGATAAACCTGCAGCAAAGGGTCAGGCTGAGGAGGCGAACGAGCGCCTTCTGGTTGCAGCTGCGCAAGAAGATCCTGCCCGGTTTGCCGAGTTATACGAAATCAACTTTGAACGTGTATACGCGTATGTCGTCCGGCGTGTGCGCGATCGCGATACGGCTGAAGACCTGACTTCGGAAATATTTCAGAAAGCGCTGGCTAACCTCCCGCGTTTTCAATGGCGCGGCGTCCCGTTTGCCGCCTGGCTATTCAGAATTGCTGCCAATGTCGTCGCCGATCGTTTCAAAACCGCTGGAAGAGAGAGTCCCGCTATCGAGCAACAGGTAATCGCGCACAGTGAAATAGATCTCGAGGAAGTGGAGCGTCGGGCGCGCCTCTTTCGCCTGGTCGGACAGCTCCCCGAGGATCAACGCCGCGTAATCGGAATGCGCTTTGCCGAAGAGAAAAGTATCAGGGAGATTGCAAGCGAGCTGGGGCGCAGCGAAGGCGCCGTCAAGCAACTTCAATTTCGTGGCCTCCAGAATTTGCGGAGCCAGCTAGGTGGTATCAATGGATAACTCGAGCTTGATAGAACAACTCGATCAAGCCCTCGAAGCGCTTTTGGCGCATTCGGGTGCGGAGGTTTCGTCCGCGGACGCCGAAGTAGTTTCGCTGCTTGGTGTCGCGGCTGAACTGCGCAGCCTGCCACGCGAGGAATTTAAGTTGGAACTCAAAAAAGATTTGCAAAGGAGAATATCAATGTCCGCGCAAGCAAAACCTGTTCAGGCTGAATCTGCGTCACCGGTAGTCAATCCTGTCCGGCCAGGGTTTCGCACCGTTACACCCTATATCGCCGTGCGTGAAGCCCTCGAGGTAATTGAGTTCGTCAAAAAAGTGTTCGATGCCCAGGGGCAGATCTATGGAGTTGGTTCACAAGGTGGGATCCACTCTGAATTCAAGATCGGCGATGCAATGTTGATGATTGGCGGCGGCGGAACATGGCACGGCACTCCCAGGCCGGCGTCATTACATATTTATGTAAAGGACGTCGACGCCGTTTATGAACGCGCGTTGCAGGCGGGTGCGACGCCTCTTCATCCGCCCATGGATCAGGAATATGGCGAACGCTCTGCTGCTTTTAGCGACGCCGGTGGAAATTATTGGTATCCAGCGACTGCCAGCGGTGCACATTACATACTGGAAGGCGCGCAAGACGTGATGCCGTATTTGCATCCGCGGGGCGCTGCCGCACAAATTGAGTTTCTGAAAGAGGCCTTCGGCGCGGAAGAGGCGTTTCGCCATCAGTCTCCGGACGGGGTCGTCCATCACGCCAAGCTGAAGATAGGAACTGCAATAGTCGAGTTGGGTGAGGCGCACGATCAATGGCAGCCAATGCCCGGCATGTTCATGATGTATGTCGACGACGTCGACCAATCGTATGCACACGCTATGCGAGCGACCGGCGCACTATCAGCGAGCGAACCGGCTGACCAGCCTTATGGCGATCGGGTCGGGTCCGTTACTGATCCGTTCGGGAACCTGTGGTACATTGCTACGCATATTAAAGACATTGTGTCGTAGTGAGCGCCTAAGTACGACCGGCTCACAGCCGGTCGCGTGTGGGTAAGGGCAGTTTGATTATGTACGCTCAGCTTGCGCGCGGATCACGGCGGGACGCCCGTGCCACTTGAATAATTTCAACCAGGACGAAAGGATCAACGAACATGTTTGAAACCGGAAAACCTTTTCCAAATTTTGCCCTGCCTAATCAGGATGGGCGTATTGTTAGCCTCAGTGACTATGCCGGCAAATGGCTGGTGGTCTACTTTTATCCGAAGGACGATACACCTGGGTGTACGATCCAGGGCAAGTCTTTCACCGCAACGAAGGACGAATTCGACGCTGCCGGTATTTCCGTCGTCGGCGTAAGTCAGGACGACGTGGAGTCGCACAAGAACTTCTGTAACAAGTTCGACTTCAAAGTGGAACTGCTGGCCGACACCAACGCCGAACTGATGACCGCTTTGGGTATCGGACAATCAGAGTGGCAGGGCATGAAGTTTTGGGAGCGCACCACGTTTGTGATTGACCCCGAAGGTATTGTGCGCAAGGTCTATGAGAAGGTGAATCCACAGGGCCACGAACAGGTATTGCTCGAGGACATTAAGCAATTGCGGGAACAAAAATAGGGAGGCATTCATGGGCAACGCAGTCAAACCCATCCCTGATGGCTATCATTCCGTTACACCCTATCTGATTATCAAAGGTGCGGCCGATGCGATTGAGTTCTACAAGAAAGCCTTTGGCGCAACGGAACTATTTCGCATGCCGCAACCGGACGGGAAAATCGGCCACGCCGAAATCAAGATCGGTGATTCGCCGATCATGCTGGCCGACGAATTTCCGGACATGAAGTACCTGGGCCCGCAAACACTCGGCGGCTCGGCAGTAAGTCTCTTAATCTATGTCGAAGACGTGGACGCTGTGTTCAACCAGGCAATCGCTGCCGGCGCTGAGCAGCAACGACCGGTCGAGGACAAGTTCTATGGCGATCGAGGCGGAAGTTTGGTAGATCCCTTCGGTCATGTTTGGCATATCGCTACCCACACAGAAGACATTTCACCGGAAGAGATGGAAAAGCGCGCCGCCGCCGCCGCGCACAGCCACGGGTAGGAAATTCAGTCGTAACGCAAACTGTTAGTTTGCGAAGGTTGAATGGCATTCAACGCGGTCGCAAGCTAACAGTTTGCGTTACATCAGGTGCGCTCAAAGGAATTAAGGTGCCGTAGTTTTCTGCGACACCTTTTTCTTATTCGCTAGCCCCCTGCTGCTTACCAGGGAAACCACCTGCCGTTGTTCCCACGACGATTACCGCCGTATCGTCTGAACCCTTCGTTATAGCCCTGGATAAAGCCATCACGATAGGACTGTTTGTAATAGTCTTTGTTGCCATACGAACGGTCGTAACCGTCGGTGGCATTGCGGTAGTAGTGAGAGCGCTGGGGATCGTAGCTCTGTCGTCTGCCGGCATCGTTGGCGCCAGTTTGTAATCCGTCCTGGTATCCACGATTGCGGCCTGCCTCGTAGCCATAGTTGCCGTAGCCGCCCCGGTTATTACGGTCGTCGCGCCGATAATCACGATCTCGATTCTGCCGATCGCGATCTCTGTCGCGACGATCGCGGTCCCGATCACGCCGGTAATCACGGTCCTGAGGCCATTGCTGCGCGTTGGCGTTGGAAATCATGCCGACGCCAAAAAGCAGGGCGATGCCCATAACGGCCATGCCAATTCTGTTAACTAAATAATTAGATTTCATTTCTGACCCTCCCTTGAATTTGCGGTTAGCAAATCGCAGGCCACACCGGCAGAGGCTGAAATGGAACTTTATTGAGGCGGGATTTTTCGAAGGCTTGCACGATTCGCGAACCAGTGCGACACGAAATCGTATGCTGGATAGTCGAGATCGGGAGGTTGGATCTTTGCGTGCTCAGCGCTTTACGGGAATGGCCTGGAAAGTTCCCGCCAAGGCGCAAAGCACGCAAAGGAATTAACAATTTGAAGCCAAAGAAGACAAAAGCGTTTTGGGAGCTCCTCCATGTCAGCACCAACAGGCTGGGCAGCTTGTTGTACCTTCAGAAGACAGCACGCTGTTGAGTTGTTTCCTTCGTGACTAGGGAAAATCGCGGTTCGATTCCCTCTTGAATTCCTTCCAGTCGGGCGGCAACGTATTCAGCCACAGCAGGTCCATGTTTGAACCCGTGACCTGAGCCGCCCCCAACTAACCAAACATTATCGTAGCCGGGATGCCGGTCGATCAGAAAATCTCCATTCGAAGTATTTTCATACTGGCACACACGTGTTTCCACGACGGGAGCATCTTTCAACCAGGGCGTGCGACGCCCAAGATACTGACGAACTTCTGCCAGGCCCTCAGCGGTTGCAATCCGATCACCGCGGTCGGGATCAAACGGAGGGCCGTGACGATCGATTGCCACTTTCACACCACGATGCTCCAAATCGGGAAATCCATAGGCTTCATTCTTAAAGTCGATCCAGACCGGCAAAGCCTGCGGAGAGAACCGACTCGCATTCGCTCCCGCACCAAAAAAGAAAACCTCCTGACGGCTGGGACAAATTCGATCGCGCAGCAGATCCGGAAACAACTTTTGCAACCACGGACCACACGCAAAGACATAGTCGTTTGCGGCAACAAACTTCCCGCTTTGCGTTTCAATGAATTCTAAATGGTCCTGATCCTTTGGAGTCTGCACCAATTCCCGCAGGTAGATAGTACCTTCCTCAATCGTTTCGCGAACCACGGCCTGCACCGCGCGACGTGCCATCAGTGCGCCACTGTCGGGCTCGAGCAAAGCCCACGAGATATCATTGGTTGCCAACTGCGGGTAACGCGCTGACAGTTCAGTTGCCGTAAGTTTTTCAACGGCGACGCCCATCCGTTCCAGCGTGGTCAGGCATCTTGCCGGATAAGGGTCGTCGCCATGCGCCAGCCACAATACGCCGGTGCGATGGAACAACGGCTCGTTCATTGCGTTTGCGAAGTCCAACCAAAGGTCAAGTGAGCGTCGGGCTGAACGCGAATAAACCTCGTCCGCCCCGTAACCCATGCGGATAATGCGCGATTCACCACCAGAGCTCGAACGGCTGTTGCCCGGGCCGTATGCGTCGATGAGCATGACTCTCTTGCCTGAGCGTTGCAGCTGGTAAGCGATCCAGGCGCCGAAAACTCCTGCACCAATTACCGCCACCTCACAACTTTGGTTCGCACTCCTTGCTTTCATCGCCAGGCATTATTAGACGCCCCAGCGCGCAACGCAAATGCAAGTTGACTCGCAACCGCCAGCCTCGACTTGTCATCAATGGCATATCGGGTCATCATTTATCCGAAAGAGCCAGGAGGTCGTTTTCAGATGTCCAGTCAAAGCAAGCGCGCACTGATCGTGGTTGATGTTCAGAATGATTTCTGTCCGGGCGGATCGCTCGCCGTGGCGCGTGGCGATGAGGTAATCGAGCCCCTGAACAAATTGATTCAGGAGTTCCTCGAACGGGGCGAACCCGTTTTCAAAACGCGTGACTGGCATCCGTCGCAAACAAAACACTTTGCCGACTTTGGCGGTGCCTGGCCCGTTCACTGCGTGCAGAACACTAAGGGCGCGGAGTTTCATCGCGCCCTGCTCGATGACTTGCACATCCGAGTAATCTCGAAAGGTCTGGGAGACGAAGACAGTTACTCGGGCTTTGATGGAACCGATCTGGCGCTGCAACTGCGGCGACTCGGTGTAGAAGAGGTTTGGGTGGGCGGCCTGGCCACGGATTACTGTGTCAAGAACACCGTGCTCGACGCCCTCAAAGAAGGCTTCCGCGTCAAGGCGCTGGCAGATGCGATGCGGCCAGTTGAGCTGAAATCGGGCGACGGCGCGCGCGCGCTTAATGAAATGCGAGATGCAGGAGCCGAGGTTGTCGATCACACGCAACTCCGTACGCAAGACTATGTCGATCCCGTAATCGAAGCTTATAAGGACGGCATCGATCTCACCTTGATTCGAAGAAACCTGGCCCTTTCAGTAGACGAGCGCTTCGAACAGTTGATGAGCTTGCAGCAGCTGGCAGAAGAACTGCGAGCGGCCGGCAAACGGGTTTCAGGCTGATGACAGATTACCGCGAACTGCTTCGAGTGCTGACAGCTAACAACGTCAGGTTCATCATTGTCGGCGGCGCCGCCGCTACGGCGCACGGCTCGAGCAAACTAACGGACGACCTTGACCTGGTGTACCAGCGCGAAGCGGAGAATGTCTTCAGAATGATCGAGAGTCTCCGTCCGCACGATCCTTACCTCCGCGGTGTACCCGCGGGGCTACCTTTCAGATGGGACCAGGGCACGATCTGGCATGGACTGAATTTTACTCTGACTACCGACCTCGGAGCCGTTGACCTGCTTGGGGAAATCACACTCGGCGGCAACTACGAACAACTGCTGCCCTACTCGATTCACATCGAAGTCTTCGGACACAAATGTCTGTGTCTGGGTCTGGAACGTTTGATCGAGGTCAAGAATGCAGCTGGAAGACCCAAAGACCGCGAAGCCGTCGCCGAGTTGCAGATCATTTTGATTGAGCGAAGTCGCTAAGCAAATGTCCGAAAAGCTTTATTATCTTGTCGTTGACGTATCAAGTCTTCTCTTTGATTGAGAGCTAATCGACGCAAACGACAAAATGAATTTTGTCGGACATTTGCTGCAAAACGTCAGCGACAGCCGTCTTTGCAATCCTTGCGCTCGCGTTTCGCCTCGTCCTCACAGCGGTGTTTCTCTCGACCTCGCAATCGTTTGCACTCCCACTTCCGCCGATCATAACGTTCTTCGCATCTCTGTTTGCAGCGGTCCTTATGTCGATCCGGTGCGGCCACGCCGGACGAGGACAATACGGAAACGAACAGCGCGCAGAAAAACAGAATTGCGAGAGTTAACCGCGTGAAAACTTTCCTTCTTGATGTCATGAGTTGGCTCCTCTTCAATTGCAGCCACCGTTCGGCGACCTGGGTTTGTACGCTTAGGGGGTTGGGGGTGATTAGCATACAACTTCTTTATCTCGAGCAGAAGCAAAATGAGGAACTGGTTCAGTTGGGGTTCGTTTAGACATCGTGCGATTTGGAGAGCGAGTAGTTACAGAACCGGGAGCGGTAGCGACCGGCTCCTGCATTCGAAATTCGACAGCCGAAAAGGTTATTAAGAGACTAAGTTGGCAGGTGGATCCGGTCGCTACCCGCTCCCGGTTCTGTGATCAGCACTTCCTGGCCAAAGGGCATTCGGAATTCCTACTAATCACAAACTGAACCAGTACAAGATGCCGCCGCCGGCGGCCCCCCGCCGAACCTGTGATTCAGCAGACTTAAGTCCGCGCCGGCTCGTGTTATTATTCAGACTTAATGGGCACATTAAATATCGACCGCTATCACGCCGCGATGGGCGACGCGTCGTACAAAGACGCGACCCGACTGCACGACAAACTCCTCAGTGAAGCCCAGGCCACCTTTTATGTTACGCAGCGCAAGCTGCCATTCGCGCCCGTGCTGGGCCATGAACGCCTGGTGCGTTTGCTTATCGACAGTCAAATCGATCGGCCGCGCCTGCGCTTTCTGGAACAGGATCGCGGCGGCCTGAAACTGTTCGCCAAGGCAATCGAAGACATGCATTTTGTCGGCGCCATTCGCGCGGTTCGTCCGGGCACGATTGTGTTCGCGCAACAACCATTTGCCGATATCACCGGCGCTTTCGGACTGACCCAGGCCCAGGAGATCAAGTTTGAGCATGCTTTCGATCTACCCATGACAACTGCCAGCACGGCGATGCAGTTTCGCATGGCGGCTGGTGACCAGCGTTGGTTGTCCGATTTTTCGCTGCGGCGCAACGGCGATATTGAGCGCGCGGTGGACATCGCCGTCTATGCATTCATCGGCGGCTTTAACGACACGTCGAATATGGAAGCGGCGCACCGATTGGACATTCCAGCCGTCGGCACCGAGGCGCATTACTGGCAGCAGGCCTACATCGAATTCATGTACGATCCCGAAATCGAACCGCGCACCGGTAAGCCAAAACATTTTGAGCAGGTCGCGTTCGAGCGTTGGCTTGATGCGAATCCGAACGGCACCACCCTGTTGTTGGATACCATCGATGTCTACATGGGTGCGGTCCATGCGGCGATGGCCGCCACTTCAACCGAGAGTCGCCGTTGCGCGTTCAAGGGATTCCGCGTGGATTCAGGCGACCTGGCCGAGTTGGGGCGCTGGTGTCTGAATTTTTTCAAGGCGAATGGCCTGCCCAACCTGCGCGCGAATCTAACCGGCGACCTCGACGTGAAAAAAATCCGTCGCATCGTCAAGGAATTTCCGGAAGCAAATGGTTTTGGCATCGGTACTAAATTATCGAGTGAGGTGCCGGCGGTCGCGGGTGTGATTTTTAAAGAATCAATGATCGAAGGGCGGCCGACTTTGAAAGCTTCCAATTCCCCGGACAAGACCACGCTTCCCGGCAAGCTGCAACTGTTCCGCGGCACGGGCAAAGATGGTTATTTTGTGGGCGACGTAACCGGACTGGATAGCGAGGATATTTCCATTCCCGGCGCGGTGAGTGTCGAGCGCTTGCTGCGACCGTTTTGGGAGAATGGCCAGCACGCAGCTATCCCCTCGATCGAAAAGCAGAAAGCTGTCGTCGAAGAACAACGCAAGCGCTTTCCGGACCTCGAGAACTATCCGTGTACGCTTAGCGCTGAGTTGGAAAAACTGCGTGACGATCTGACCGAGCAAATGCGCGCGGACAGTTCGGGCTGGGAAGACTTGTTAACGTTTCCGGAAACGCTGACTGACGATCTTCTGCTGCCCAAGTAAATCGTCCATTGAAGAACTCGATTTTCTGTTTCAAGAGATCGACAGGTTGATCGCATCAAGAGGTGAAGTCTAGCGAGGCTACGCCTCAGACCGGCAAGATTCCTTTGCGTTCTTTGCGTCTTTGCGGGAGGCCCTTCAATGGGGACAAAGAATTTCCCGCAAAAGCGCAGAGCACGCAAAGAAAAGTTCGATTCAAAACTTGACTCACTTGCATCAAGTCGTGCGCTACAAGGATTCCAGAATGATCTGCTACGTTCGCCAACAGCTCGTTGAAAAAGGAGAATCAGTATGTCACAAGCCTTGCCAGATCGCGCTCTTGAATTGCTGAACGTACCTCTAAGTGTAGACCAGCGGTTGGATCTTATCGGATTACTTTGGGATAGTATTCCCGAGAAGGAATTGCCCGTGCCCGAATGGCACCGCCAGGAACTTGAACGACGTTTAGCGGCCGCAGATGCCGATCCGGCAGCGGCAATTCCGTGGGAAGTGGTAAAGAGGCGTCTACGGGAGAAGCGATGAGCCTATCCCTCGTCTGGCGTCCGGCGTCCGGAGGCCGAAGTCGATTTGCTGAAGGCACACGATTGGTATGAATGGCAACGTTCGGGATTGGGGGAGAAGTTCGCTGCTGCTGTCGAGACAATACTTGTCCGAATCGAGACGATGCCGGAATCGTACGGCATTGCGCTTGGCGATGTCCGCCGCGGAAAGGTTAGAAGGTTTCCTTACCTCATCTACTATCGAGTGCTCCCAAATCGGATCGAGGTGCTTGCGGTTTTGCACGGGAGTCGCGACTCAGCAGTTTGGCAAGACCGAACCTGAGCTCTGCCGACTCCACTAAATATGAGAATGAAGGACGACGACTTGCAAATTTCCGCAAAGCCCAAATCCCACAAAATCGGATTAGTGATCGTTATTTTGTGTGTGGCCGCGCTGTCAGCCGCGGCGCAGGGACGACGCAGTCCTCGCGCGTCAATGAAATACATTCCCGTCACCGCCTACGATCCGAAACGCGATGCGGCGCTGGATATCGTCAAGGCCACCAAAGAAGCGCTACGAACCAACAAAAACATTCTGCTCGAAGTCGGAGGTGAGTGGTGCAGTTGGTGCCATCGGCTTGACAAGTTCTTTGTCGATAATCCTGCGCTGCTGAAGTTGCGGGACCGTAACTTCGTCACGGTCAAGATCAACTTCAGCGACGAGAACGAGAACAAGGAAGTCCTTTCAAAGTATCCCGCGATCAGTGGCTACCCACACATTTTCTTTCTTGACTCACAAGGGAAGCTGCTGCTCTCGCAGGATACCGGCCTGCTTGAAAGCGGCAAGTCTTACAACCTGGAAAGACTCACGACGGTCCTGACGAACTGGGAACCGAAGCGGTAGGTGCAGTCGGCGGGAGCAGGAGGCAGGTGTTTCCCAAACCAGGATACTGCTCCTGCCGCCAGCCCCTGCCACCAACTCCTGCGTTCAGTCGCCGCTAACACCGGCGCTGATTCCTTCTTTGTCGGTTTGGTGTGCAGCGCCCTCGCCTGTTTCGTCCAACGGGACTTCCTTACGCGGCCGGCGCAGTTTTGAGCTGAGTCGTTCGCGCATACCGGTGACCGCGATAGACAAGCGGCGCCAGCGAGCGGTGGAGCTGAGATCATCCAAAAGCGAGTAGGCCACCGGTGTGGCGATTAAGGTCAGCAGCAGCGAGAGTGTCTGCCCGCAGATCACCACCACCGCAATCGAACGTCGCTCTTCAGAACCAGGTCCGGTCCCTATCGCCAAAGGCATCATGCCCGCAACCAGCGCGAGGGTGGTCATCAGAATTGGCCGCAAGCGATCGCGATTGCCCTGCATGATTGCGTCGAGCCGCACCATGCCCTTCGCGCGCAGATTGTTCATGTGATCGATCTGCAGAATTGAATTTTTCTTGACCACGCCAAACAGCACCAACACGCCCAGCGCCGAATAAAGATTCAGCGTGTCACCCGTGGCCCATAAACCGAGCAGACCAAAGGGCACCGAGAGCGGCAGGCTCAGCAGGATCGTGATTGGATGGACCACGCTCTCGAATTGCGAGGCGAGAATCATGTACATGAAGGCGATGGAAAGTAAGAACGCGAAGACAAACTCGACCAGCGTCTTTTCCATCTCGCGGCCTTTGCCTGAAACTGTATAAGTGTAAGCGGCCGGCATGTTCATCGCGGCGGCAGCTTTTCTGAGTGCTTCCAGCCGGTCGGCCAGAGCATAACCGGGCGCCACCGAAGCCCGCAGTGAAACTATGCGCTGGCGATCCAGACGATCGACTCGAGACGGACTGGTCTCTTCCTTAATCGTTACCAGATTGCTCAATCGCACCAGCCCGCCGCGCGAAGATGGTACCGTCAAACGAGAGATAGTGTCGGTGTCGCTGCGGTCCTGATCTGTCAGGCGAAGCTGCACATCGTAATCCTCATTGACCGCGGGATCGTGGAAGCGCGAAACCTGATCGTCGCCGCCCACCATCAAACGCAAGGCATCGGATATGTTCGACGAATCAACGCCGAGGTCGGCCGCGCGCGCGCGATCGATGTGCACACGCAATTCCGGCTTATCGAGTTTCAGGGTGGTGTCGGCATCGACTATCCCGCCCAGCTCTTTGGTTTTTGTCCGCAGATCCTCGGCGTACTTTGACAGTTGTAATAGCTCAGGTCCCTTGATGCCAAAGTCGATATCATTATTGCCGCCGCCGATATTGAAAGAAGGAGCATTGCGCACCGCGAACCGCAGCGGCGCGTACTTGGCCAGGCGCTTACGAATCTCCTGCATGACATCGCGCTGGCTATAGTTCCCGCGGAACGCCGTCAGCGGATTGCCATGAATGGTGGCCTCGAACAGACGAGTGAGCGAGAACTTTCGCTCTTCGTGCGGCGCGATGCGAACATAGACGCTGCCCTGATTGACTCCACCGACAAACCCGCCACCTACAGTGGCAACGATCAATCTTACGCCGGGCGTCGCCAGCAGTTCTTTCTCTACCTGGAGCATCGCGTCGTTCATTGCTATCAGGTTCGTTCCTTCGGGCGCGTTCATGTTGACGTCGAATTCGGCCTCATCAACATCGCTCGGGATGTACTCCTGTTTGACGATTTGATAGAGCGGAACATTCGAGGCAATCACCATCAAAGCCAGCGACGCCACCAGCAGGCGATGTCGCATGGCAAAAGCCAACAGGTGCGTATACCAGCGTTCGAGCCAGCCATAAAACCCGCGCCGCGACGCTGCCGCATCGTGCCCGCCATGACCGGATGCCGCATCCTCGGCGCGCAACAAACGGGCGCTCATCATTGGCGTCAGCGTAAATGACACCAGCAGCGAGACCATGATCGCCACCGCCGCGGTAATGCCGAACTGATAAAGGAAACGCCCCGAGATCGAAGACATGAACGAGACCGGCAGAAAAATCACAACCAGTGAAAAGGTTGTTGCCATTACGGCCAGGCCAATGTCCGCCGTAGCTTCCTTGGCCGCTCGCATCGCGTCCATGCGCTTTTCTTCGACAAAGCGGAAGATGTTTTCCAGCACCACAATGGCATCGTCAATTACCACGCCCACCATCAGTACCAGCGCCAGCATGGTGACGCTGTTGAGCGTGAAGTTCAGCAGGCGCATCATTCCAAATGCCGAAATGACCGAGCAGGGAATAGCCACCGCGGCAATCAACGTCGAGCGCCAGGAGCGCATGAAGAGCAGCACCACCAAACTCGCCAGAATGCTGCCGAGTACCAGGTGCTGTTTGATCTCGTGCAGGGCTTCGTTGATGTAACGCGACTGATCGCGGATGATCTCTACCTTCACATCAGCGGGCATCTGGCCCTTGATGCGATCGAGTTCTTTCTTGACGTTGTTGATGACCTCGACGGTGTTGGCTCCGGACTGGCGGCGAATTTCGAGTGTGACAGTGGGCACACCGTTGAGTCGTGCTACTGAACGCTGTTCCTTGGTGCCGTCTTCGACCCTGCCAATGTCGCTGATACGAATCGGCGCACCATCGATGTTGGCCACCACCAGGTTGCCCATCTCGCGCGGATCGACATAACGACCGAGGGTCCTGAGTACCAACTCACGTCTTCCGGCTTCAACATTGCCGCCCGGAACATCCGCGTTCTGGCGCACCAGCGCTTCACGAACCTGTGTAATCGGAATGTGGTACGCAGCCAGTCGCTCGGCATCAACCCAGACATTGATGGCCCTATCCAAGCCGCCGACCACGGCTACTTCGCCGACGCCACCGGCTCTTTCGAGCTGGACCTTAACCGTGAAGTTCGCGAATTGGGTAAGCTCTCGCAAGGAACGATCGGATGAAAGCGCGATGGACATCACCGGCGAGCTGTCGTTGTTGAATTTGGAAACGACCGGGGGCCGAACGTCCGGGGGCAAATCGCGAATCACGGTGCTCACACGGTCTCGCACATCCTGCGCAGCGGTATCGATATCACGGTTGAGATTGAAAGTGGCAATGATGAACGAGGTTCCCTGACTTGAGACAGAGCGCAGCTGGTCGATACCCTCGACGGTATTTACGACTTCTTCAACGCGTTGGGACACGGTCGTCTCGACCTCTTCGGCCGAGGCGCCGGGCAGCGAAGTGCGCACGCTGACGGTGGGTAAGTCAACTGAGGGAAAGCGATCGACACCCAGCTTGAAATAGCTGGCTCCGCCCACGACGACCAGTGACAGCACGATCATCGTCGCGAACACGGGACGTCGAATACAAATTTCGGCCAGTTTCTGCATGGATAATTAAATGGTGCTGGGCTTTGGTCTTTGGTTTTTGGTTTTGGTTTTTGGTTTCTGGTTTCTGGTTTGCCCCTCACCCTTTGGGATCAGTTACCAGGAATGAAGAGTCGAAAACACCAAAACAAAAAATAAGAACTAAGTTCAAAGTACAAAGATCAATTTCCCTATTCCAGCACCTGCACCGCTTGGCCAGTTTGCAGATTTCCGGGATCAACCACCACGGAGTCGCCAACACTAACGCCGGAAAGCACCTCGGTCCATTCATTGATCCGGCGACCAGTGGTGACCGGTTTCTCCAAAGCTTTACCGTTCTGAACAATGATTACTTTTTCGATCCCGGCAAAGACAACCACCGATTTACTGGGGACGGTTACCGCCATGCTGCTATCGTTGGTCACGATCTCCGCATGAGCAAACGAGCCCGGCCGCAAACTGCCATTGTTGTGAACATCGGCCTCGACAATGAGCATGCGATTCTGCTCTTTGATGGTCGGACTCAGACGCTTGATCTGGCCCAGGTAAACGTTCACATCTCCCTCGACAGTCACGCGGACATTTTGGCCTGAGCGCACATTCGGCGCCTCGCGCTCCGGCACCTCGGCCTGCAAGCGGAGGGGATCCATTTGAACAATGTCGACCACGGGTGTGCCCGCGGCCAGGTACTCACCTACGCTGGTGCGTTTCTGTTGTACGATGCCGGACAGCGGGGCAATGATCGTGGTGGAAGCCAATTGCTGGACGGCCAGTGCCAACTCTGAACGGCGCTGCGACAACAACGCCTGCCGATTGCGAATCTCTTCCAGCGCATCTTGATAGCGACCCTGGGCCACCTTGAATGCCGCCTCGGCCGAATCAAATTCAGCGCGGGACACGACGCCTTGTTCCACCAGCTTCTGCGCGCGACTGCGATTGAAGCGCGCTTCGTCGAGGACTGCCTGAGCCTGTCTCACCGTGGCGGTCTTCTCGGGATCGACTCGATCATCTGTGCCAACGGGTGTCAGACCCAGACGCGCACGAGCCTGGGCCAGGGCGGCGTCTGACTGTTGCACACGCAGCTTGTAATCCTCAGTTTCAAGCGAGGCAATCACCTGGCCGCGACGCACTACGGTCCCCAGATCGACGGAGATCGTTTTCAATCTTCCCGGCACTTTGACGCTCACCGTTGTTTGATCGTAGGCGGCCAGGGTGCCGTTGACGGTAACAGTCTGGCCGACCGGCATCGCGACTACGCGGGCCATCTTGACCTGTCGGGGCGCGCTCTTAGTATCCGTCGCCTGTTGCTGACCTGCCGGGTATCCACTCTTGCACGCAACAGCGACGAGGCAAATCAAAAGAGCGAAAATCAAACCAGCAAGGGAGCAAAACCGCTTAGTCGAGTTAACGGGGGATTCAATCATAGGCAGCGTTTGATCATTTCTGACAACCAGCAAATTGTCGCAAAGTCTAACATGTTACGCCCTGACATGCTGCATGGCATCGGTTACACAGGATAACAGCAGCGTGACTGCACAAGGCTTGGGGACAAGTCACAATTTGTTGTTTTTTGAATGGGATTGGTAAAGTTGGGCCACAGGTATTTAGAGTACCGACTGTCCGATAAGCTTTTAGCTTGTCGTAACGCCGCGACAAACTAAAGTTTGTCGGACATTTGCGCGAAACTGACCCACTACCTGGCGGCGCTAATCCTCTGCCAGGCCGCATAGGTTAGAATAAGCCGCACAGTCCACATATTAGCGCCGGCAAAAACACATCTTGTCCTACTCCAACACGTTCAAAGATCATCTCGCACATCCACGCAACGCTGGGGATCTTGCGGATGCTGATTGCGTCGCCGAAGAAACAAATCCCGTCTGCGGTGATCGCATCCGATTGTCGTTGCGCATCAGCGGCGGTCGGATTCAAGCCGCGCAGTTTTTGGCTTATGGGTGCCCGCCCACGCTGGTGTGCGGATCGGTTCTGACGGAGCTAATCCAGGGAAGGACGGTGGCCGAAGCAGGAAGTCTGACTCGTGCCGATCTCATCCATGCTGTTGGGGGATTGCCGGCTCGCAAACAACACGCGGCCTCGCTTGCACTTGAAACTCTGCGTGTAGCTTTGGAAGCGTCGGCAGTCAGCGAGGCGACCTAACCACGCGTGGTCGACTCGCAGACGGGTCGCTCGACCCGCGGTGATACTCAGGCCCACAATATTTCTTCGGCTCAGTACCCAGCACAAAAGTTTTGGTCCGGATAACAGGACAGGTTTCCACGGCAATCAAGCCCGTGGTCGGATCGATGTCGAGTGTGATCGTTCCCTGCAAGCCACCACTGTCATCAGGAAGGGCAGGCCGGCGCGGAGAGGGTTTAGGCGAAGGGCTGGGCGAGGGTTCGGGCGACACGCTCGGGTTCGTGGCATCAGGCTGGGGCTGATCACCTTCCGGCGTTGGGGTTTCTTCCGGAGTTGCCGCAGGCTCGGCCGTGCCGGGCAAGGTACCGTTAATGAACAGCTCAGATCGCTTGTTTGGATCATCCGGCTTTGCCGGTTCGCCGGTCTTCGGATCGATGTCGATCTGCTGAATACCTTCCGGCGCCTGCCAATCACCTTGCCATTCAGGATGTTCGGTGAGTGCCACACTCATGAAGTCGCTCCAGATTGGCAATGCGGAATTCGCGCCGGTCAAACCCAACTGCGAACCGTCGTCAAAGCCGACCCACACGACGCAAACCAGATTGGGAGTAAACCCAGCAAACCAACCATCGCGTGAGGTGCCGGTTTTACCCGCGACGTTTGCTTTCAAACCGCGAGCGCGCACCGGGGCACCCGTTCCGCGATTGATTACGTCTTTCATGAACGAATCCATTACATACGCAACGTCCGGTCGCATCACATCATTCTTTTGCGTCACGGGCGCCGCGATGGTGACGCCTTCGCCGGTCGTGACCCGACTGATGGGCACCGGAGTGCTGCGCGTACCCAGATTGGCGAAGGCCGTGTAAGCCGACGCGACTTGCAGTGGTGTTGCCTCGTTGGTCCCGAGCGCCATTGCCGGATAAGAGCGCGGCGGCTTTGGCAGACCCGCTTTTGCCGCCAGATTCATGACGCGGCCAATGGTTACGTCCATCGCCACCTCAACTGTAACCACGTTCAGGCTGTGGACCATCGCATCGCGCAAGGTCACCGGCTGGTTGGAATATTTTTCGCCAAAGTTCCCCGGCGAATATTCCTGGTTGTCATAATTGAAAGTCTTCGGCTCGTCCATGTACGTCGTGGCCGCTGTCAGTACTCGAGGAATCGGATCGTAGGCTGTATTCAATGCCGTTGCGTACACAAATGGCTTGAAGACAGAGCCGGGCTGGCGCAACGCTTCAGAGGCGCGGTTGAGCTGGCTTTTGGAATAGTCTCGACCGCCGACCATGGCCACAATCTCGCCAGTGCGCGCATTCATCGCCACCAAAGCCGCCTGCAGCGTGCCGGGCTCGAATCTTTTTTTCTGCACCTGGTCCAGGCTCGCCAGCTGCTTCGTCACGGCTGCGTAGGCCGCCCGTTGCAAATCCATATCTACGGTGGTGTAGATGCGCAGGTGTTCAGCCGAACCGGGACCGGCAATCATGTCGCCCAGTTGGTTCTGAACATAGTCGGCGAAGTACGGAGCGTCAGAGAGGTCGATGCGGCCTTTCAAAGGCGCTACTACCAGGGGCGTGGCCTTGCCGGCCTCGGCCTCGACCTGTGTAATCACGCCGGCTTCCACCATTGAATCCAAAACTTGATTGCGACGCGAGGTCGCTGTGTTCAGATCATGATACGGGTTGTAACGATTAGGACTGCGGATCAGCCCAGCCAGAAACGCTGCTTCCGAAGGCGTGAGAGTCGTGACGTCCTTGTTGAAGTAGGCACTGGCTGCTTCCCCAAAACCGTTGATCGAAAAGCCGGCCTGCTGGCCCAGGTATACCTGGTTGCAATAGAGCGCGAAGATCTGTTCCTTGGAAAGACGTGTTTCCAAAATCACGGACATGTAAGCTTCAGCAACTTTACGGCGCCAGGTCCTTTCCGGGGACAACAAAAGATTCTTGACGAGTTGCTGCGTAATGCTGGAACCACCCTGGCGAGCGATGGGCGAGTTGGGATCCGTATCATAGCGTCTGACGAGCGCGCGAATGATGCCGCGCACGTTGACACCATAGTGTTCAAAAAATGATCGGTCTTCAGTTACTACAATAGCTTTGACCAGAGGCGACGGCAGGTCGTTAAATCCTACGACTTTTCTTTTTGAGCGATCGTGTCCGGTAACTGAGCTGATTAACTCCGGCTCTAACAGTGCACTGCCCAGGCGCGCATTCCCTTCGAGGTTGGTAACGGCCGTAATGGTTTTCGCGTTGCGCGCGAATTGGACGCGCAAGTGCTGAAACTGACGCCGGCCATCGACGGTTGAATCCCGGCTGGGTTCGACGTCCACAACCAGTTCACCGGGTGCATAGCGCCCTCGAGCTGTATCCGCCTGTTGCGTTTTATCTACATAACCAGCTCGCTTCAGATAAGCGATCAGCTCGTCCTGAGATAGGGTCTCGCCGACCCGCAACTGCCGCGGCGCCGCATAGATGCCCGCCGAGCGCGTGTAGACTTCGCCCTTGAGCAGGTTGTCGATGCGGCCCGAGAAGGCCGTCCAGTAGTAAATCAGGATTCCAAAGACCAGCGCCGAGACAAACGCCAGGGGGATGATTACCGGCAAAGAAAACAGCCGGTGCACAACTCGTCGCCAGAAACTGGTCGGCGGCTCTGCGTAGCGGACAATCCTCCCCGCCCGAGCAGGAGCTTTCGGCTGTCGCGGTGTAGGGAGCCTTCCTGGTTCAGGGGGATAACGTACGGGCATACAAGCTAATATTACAATAAACGACGCCTGCGCGCGCTGTGGACGACGTTCGATGCAGGGCAGGACGGTGGATCAATTGACACTGTTCCTGCCTTTCGCTACCGTGACAGACGCTGTTAATACGAGTTTCCTGCTCGATTTGATCTATGAGTTTTCAGCGCTGCATGCGGTTCGGTTATGAGCAAGTTCCGTACTCGCGAGGCGGTCTTAGCCGTACTCGTCATGATTGCGTTGGGCACGGTGAGCTTTCATCTGCTGGAAGGCTGGTCGCTGTTGGACAGCCTTTATGTGACCGTGCAGACCGTTACGACTGTCGGTTATGGCGATGTAACTCCACGCACGTTGGCCGGGCGGGTCTTTGCAACCGGCTTCATGGTGGTCGGAGTCGGCGTGGTCCTTTATGCGTTGAGCAACGCGGTCCAATCAATCGTGCAGTCTGAGATGGTGGCGGCCTTTGGCCAGCGGCGGCGGTCACGCAAAATGAGCAAGCACAGAGACCACTTCATTATTTGCGGAGCAGGACGCGTCGGATCGCACCTGATACGCGACCTGCGGCGAGCGGGTGAAACTTTTGTGGTGCTTGAGCGAGATCCCGACAAGGTGGCCGACCTCGCCAGCCAGGGCTTTCCCGTGCTGGTGCGCGACGCCACACTCGAGGAAAGCCTGCGCGAGGCCGGGCTACTTCACGCGCGCGGGTTGGCCGCGTGCCTGCCCGACGATGCCGACAATGTTTATGTTGTGTTGACCGCGCGAGATCTGAATCCAAAGCTGCATATAGTGGCTCGCGCTGCCGAAGAGCAAGCCGAGACAAAGTTGCTGCGGGCGGGTGCTAATCGCGTGGTTGCTCCCACAATTATCGGCGGTCACCGCATGGCTGTCGCGTTGACCAAACCCGCGGTCGGGGACTTTATAGATTCCATTACAGCCAGCCAGCTTGATCTGACTTTTGAACAGATTGAAGTTGAGCCTCCGTCGACGTTGGTCGGTCGTAAATTGCGCGACTCCGGCATTCGCCCGGAACTGGATATCGTCATCGTCGCCATCCGACGCAGTGACAGTCAAATGCTGTTCAATCCCAGCGGTGACAAATCGATTGAAAGCGGCGATATGCTTATCGCCATCGGCCACCCTGATTCGCTTTCTAAATTAAAGGCCCTGGCAAAAGGAATCAGGGCGTAGTTTGATCTGGTCTGCAAGAGCTCAGGAATGAAGATCTTAGTTACCGGCGGCAGCGGCTATCTCGGCGTCCATGTGCGCCGGTTTTTTGCTGCCGACGATTTTTCGCGGCGCTCAAATCTGAACATCCTCAGCGAGAGCGATCTGGAACGCGTGGCGGCTTATGACGCCGTGATCCATCTCGCCGGTTATCTTGACAAGAGTCCTGACTCGGCCGAACTCTGCTTTCGCACCAACGCCGACGGAACGGCCAACATCCTCCGCCACATGCGACCGAATTCTGTCTTCATCTATGCGTCGACCAAGGATGTTTACGGAGCGCATGCTGATAACTATCAGGATGTGCCGGAAGAATGTTCGACTGCGTATTGCGGTCAGTCTCCACTCGAGTGGTCCAAGTTGCTGGGTGAGCGATATGTCGATTATTTCGCGCGGCGCAATAACATCCGCGCTTGTATTTTTCGCCTGTCCACGGTCTATGCCCGACCTTCAGAGGACAATGACTCTGGCTTTGTGACCCACTACGTGGAATCAGTAAAGCGCGGCTGGCCCATAAAGCTTCCGCTTCTGGGCCAGCCGGTGCGCGACATTCTGCACGTCGACGATTTATCTCGCGCGTGTAAGGCCTTCATGGAATCGTCGTCGGAATATGGGTTGTACAATCTGGGCGGCGGCCGCGCCAACTCAGCAACGCTGCGAGGAATCATTGATACGGTGGGTGGGCTTATCCAGTGCCAGCCGGTCATCGATACGGAATCGACAATGCCGGCGCCCGTCCCTCTTAATTATGTCAGCGATCTGGCAAAGGTCCGTGACGAACTTGGCTGGGTACCGGAGATCGGCATCGAACAAGGGCTGCGCAGCCTGGTTTAGTTGTAGAACAAGCGGCCAGCTTGTTCACGCCCGCGGGGCAGCCTTGTTCACGCCGAAGGTCAAGGTCGTTTAGACTGCGGACTTGTCCGCCTAACGTGAGGAACTCGTATTCTGAATCTGCCCTTCAACGAAGGCGACAAGTGCGCTATCTAAACGGTGGTAGCCGTAAAACTGTGTGCGCTACTGAATATTGGATCCATCCGGATATCGGATCCAGGTAGGCGCAGGAATCTGTGAAAGAGATCGAAGCAGACAACCTCAAACGAATAGTCGTGCGTGGCGCCAACTGGGTTGGCGACGCGGTCATGACCGTGCCTGCCCTGCGCGCGCTAAGATGTCTATTACCTACAGCCCACATCACGCTGGCCACGCGTTCATTTGCGAAAGAGATTTTCACGGATGCTGACTTCATCGATGATCTTTTGGTCCACGATAGCGCCGCGGGTTTCCTGGGAGGAATACCGGCCCAGACCCGCGAATGGCGTCGCCGCCGTTTTGATTTGGCTATTCTGTTTCCTAACTCGTTCGAGGCAGCAGTGGTTGCTCTGCTGGGTAGGGTCCCTCTGAGAATCGGTTATGCTACTGAGAAGCGCGGGTTCCTGCTCTCACATCCGCTGGACTTGCCCGCCTGGCGCAACTCGCGGCACGAAAGCTTTTACTATCTGAATGTCATCGCCGAGTTGGAGCAACTGGTGCACGGCCAGTCAGATCTTCTTAAGCAGGCGCCATCATTTGATTTGAGCGTAAGCAGCAATCGGCGCGTTGACGCTATTGCTTTCCTTCGCGAGCAGGGAGTTCGCCAGGGCCGTCCGTTGCTCGCGCTTTGCCCGGGCTCAATTAACAGCAGGGCCAAACGCTGGCCCGCCGAACGTTATGCCTCGCTCGCTGATCGTTTCATGGACGAACTCAATGCGGAGGTGATACTGATCGGTTCGGCCGACGAACTCGCCGTTTCGCTTGAGGTCAGCCAACGCATGAGACGGCAGCCTGTTGTGCTAACCGGCAAGACCGATCTTGCCCGTGCCGTAGCAGTGCTCAGCACAGTGGATCTGTTAGTAACCAATGACACCGGTCCGGCGCACATTGCCGCTGCTTTGGGCCGGCCCACGCTGGTAATCTTTGGGCCAACCAACCCAGTCACGACGCGGCCATTATCACCGGAGGCAGAAATTGTGCGCTACCCTCCGGACTGCGCGCCTTGTATGTTGCGAGACTGTCCCATCGATCATCGCTGCATGACAGCGATTAGTCCTGAAGACATTTTTGAACGCGCGTTGAAGATGCTGGGGGAACAATCGAAGTCCGACAAACTTCAGTTTGTCGTTTGAGGTAGCTAGAGTTCAGTCTGTGATTCTGAGTGTGACTCCAATATGAAGCGAGCAGTATTTATTGACCGGGACGGGACGATTTCCGAAGAGGTGGGCTATATCAATCACCCCTCGCGCTTTCGTGTCTTTCCCTACGCAGCAGCGGCCGTCAAGCATCTGAATGATGCCGGCTGGTTGGCGATTCTGATCACAAACCAGGCCGGCGTCGCGCGAGGCTATTTCACGGAAGAGATGATCCATACGGTCCACGATCAGCTTCAGTTTGATTTGCAGCAGGGCGGGGCACGACTGGACGCCATCTATTACTGCGCGCACCATCCTTCGGTTGGTGAGGCGCCATATAGATTTGATTGTGATTGTCGCAAACCCAAACCCGGTTTGATTATGCGCGCGGCGAAAGACCTCGACGTGGATCTCGGCCAGAGTTGGATGGTGGGTGATCGCTACAGCGATATCGAATTGGCCCGGGTTGCGGGCGTAAACTCGGCGTTTGTCTTGAGCGGCTACGGTCGCGGTGAATGGGAATATCAGCGAGCTGAATGGCGGTACGAGCCGGATCTGGTTTCGGAAAACTTGCTCGAAGCCGTGCAGAGTATTGTCAATTTGAAACATGAATTGGGTTCGTCTCATTCTCACCCGGTTTCAACCGGGTGAGATAATTGACCTGGAATGTAGGAACCGTTTCAACGGTTTGTGGTTCGCAGAAAGAAAGGGAAACCGTTATAACGGTTTTGGAGATCTGCGGATTCGCCGATCACCCGCTTGAAACCGCGTGAGAATGAGAGGAAGACCTTCAGCAAAGTCCCGTAGCTTTACTGCTTTGGCCGACGACAAGCCAGCAAGAGCTACCTGCGAACTGTTAGGAAGCAACATTGACTACTGAACGCACATTGCTTCAGGAACGATTGATCAGCGTCATCCGCCGCTTTCCGCGGCGAAAGGTGTTGGTGGTTGGCGACTCTGTAGCCGACCAGTTTGTCTTCGGCGCGATTAGTCGTGTCTCGCGCGAGGCGCCCGTTTTCATTCTGCGTCACGAGCACACGGAAACCACCCCCGGCGGAGCTGCCAATTGCGCCATGAATCTGGCATCTTTGGGCGCTTCAGTTTCACTGGTAAGCGTGGCCGGAGAAGATGAAGCGGGCCGCGCCCTGTCGGAAAAACTACAAGGCGCCGGCATCGAGTGTTCAGGACTGATAACCTCGCCTGGTCTGCAAACGACCACCAAGATACGCATACTGGCGGGTCAGACCCACTCTACTCGTCAACAAGTCATTCGCATCGACTACGAGGGACAGCCGCTCAGTGATTTTCGTTTGCGGCGAGCAATCCTGGAGAGTGTTATCAAGCAGCTGGCGGCTGCGGATGCGGTGATCATCTCCGACTACAACTATGGTGTCGTCATCGCGGAAATCACCGATGCGATTCGCCAGGCAGCAAAGGCTCGCGGAATTCCAGTCCTTGTTGATTCGCGTTTTCAGCTTTCAACTTACACGGGCTTTACTTCAGCAACGCCTAATGAAGAAGAAGTTGAGACTCTACTTGGTAAAGTTCTGAATCATGGAGAATTGCAGCGCGCCGGAGAGGAGTTGCGCGAGAAACTTGGTCATCGTGCTCTGTTGGTAACTCAAGGGCGCCATGGCATGACCCTCTTTGAGTCCGGCGTCGAGCCCCTGGAGATCGAAGCAGTAGGCGCACGCGAGCCGGTGGACGGAACGGGCGCAGGCGACACGGTCATTGCGGCATACACTCTCGCGCTCGCTTCCGAGGCCTCGTTTCCTGACGCTGCCCGCCTGGCCAACCACGCCGGCGGTTTAGTAGTGATGAAGCGTGGCACCGCTACGATCACGTCAGATGAACTCATCGAGTCTCTGCTGCGCTAAATTCCATGGCAATTGCTTCAGTTCTTTCAGTCGACCCGCAAAATATATCTGTAAGTGTCGATGAGATGGGCTACGCGGTCATCAACAAGGTGATTAGTCAGCAGACCATTTCTTCATTAATTGGAGATCTGGAAGGATTGCGCCAAAGTGCCGCGATCCGGCAGAAGGCCGGGCAGTCGTTCGGAATTCGAGATCTGCTGAACATGGTTCCGGCCGTGAGATCGCTGGCTGAGGATGACTCAATCAAGTCTCTGGTCAAGGAAGTCATCGGTCCCGACGTAAAGCTGGTCCGAGGACTGTTGTTCGACAAGACACCAAAGGCGAATTGGAAAGTTAGTTGGCACCAGGATCTAACCATCGCCGTCCGTCGTCGCAGAGAGGTGGCTGGATTTGGTCAGTGGACAATTAAGGCCGGCACACATCACGTCCAACCTCCAGTAGGAATTCTCGAGCGAATGGTAGCTCTCAGGATTCATCTGGATGATGCAGACCAATCCAACGGCGCCCTGAAAGTAATTCCGGGTTCGCATACGCGCGGTCGGTTAACGCCGCAGCAAATGCGAGAGATACTCGCCGCCGATGAAGCCATCGTCTGTCGTGTGGGTTCGGGAGGCATTATGATTATGCGGCCCCTGCTCCTGCATTCTTCATCCAGTGGTTCACAACCCACCCATAGACGTGTAATTCATCTCGAATTTGCAGCGGGCATGTTACCAGGTGGTCTGGAGTGGCATCATGAGTCAGGACATTGACAACCCAAGCGAGAATTCCCGCCGGGTACTCAGTCGCAACGCACTCGTCGAGCGAGTCGCAATCGCGCGTAGGCAAGGCGCCCGCGTCGTTCTTGCAAACGGTTGTTTCGACATCCTGCATGCCGGCCACGTTCGTTATTTGGCGGGAGCCCGGGCCATGGGCGATTTGCTCGTGGTTGGAGTGAATTCAGATCGACAGGTAAGCGTCCTCAAGGGTCCGGGCCGTCCCATTATTTCGGAAATGGATCGAAGCGAGATAGTCGCCTCGCTTGAGGCGGTCGATTTCGTCACCATCTTTGATGAACCAACCGTGGAAGCTCTCTTGCTCGCCCTGAAGCCCGATATTCATGCCAAAGGTACTGACTATACTGAGGACACTGTGCCCGAGCGCGAGGTGGTGAGATCATACGGAGGCCGCGTGGCGATTGTTGGCGATCCGAAAGATCATTCGACGTCCGGGTTGATTGAGAGATTGGGCTGCGAACCCGAACGCGATCCACTCGAGAAATGAACATCTCATTCTCACCCGGTTGAACCGGGTGAGAATGAGAAATAGACTTTCAAAAGGACGCCTTGTAATCCCGGATATCACCTTTGCCGCCTGCTTACCGGTCTCGAGCAGCGCCTTTGCCTATTCGGTTGGTACCCTTTACCATTCACGCCGTGCGTATTCTCATTGTCAAACTGGGCAGCATCGGCGATATCGTGCATACTCTGCCGTCGCTGGCAGCAATTAGACGGGCCCGACCCAACGCCGAAATTTCCTGGGTAGTCGAACGCCGATCAGCAGAAATTTTAAGAGACAACCCGATTCTGGATCGCCTCATCGAAGTCGACACGAAGGCGCTGAGGCGCGGGCTGATGTCTGGGGAGACGCTGCGGGCACCGCGCCAGCAGTTACGTCGGTTACGCGCCTCGGCCTTCGATCTAGCACTCGACTTTCAAGGCTTATTAAAATCAGCAGCGATTGCCCGGCTCTCAGGCGCGCGTCGAATTTTCGGCTTTTCGCGTGAGGGACTGCGCGAGCCACCCAGTCGTTTCCTGCTTTCCCGGACCATTCGGGTCCCCAAACAAACCCACGTTATAAGAAAAGGTCTGGAACTGGTGCATGGCGCGCTGGGTTTACCTGTGCCCCAAAGTGCCAGCGAGCTGGAGTTTCCCATTACAGTGAATCCGGTCCATGAGCGCGAAGCCCAGGCGGTGGTAGCCGAGACAGGCGGAAATTACGCCATTCTAAACCCCGGCGGTGGTTGGCCAACCAAGCTTTGGAGCGCCGAACGGTTTAGCGCGCTCGCCGACGAATTGTGGTTGCATCATCGCCTACACTCGCTGGTGACTTACGGCCCGGGCGAAGCAGACCTGGCCCAACTGGTATTGAACGGCAGCAAGTCCGGGAAGGCGAGAGCAGTGAGCCTGTCGCTGAAGGGTTTCTATGCGTTGGCGAGGAACGCGCGCGTTTACATCGGTGGTGACACGGGTCCTACGCACCTGGCCGTTGCGGCCGGTACTCCAGTCGTCGGTTTGTTTGGCCCTACTGAGTGGTGGCGGAACGGCAGCCCCTACGTTGAGGACATTTGCGTTGAAAGAAATGATATCGACTGCCGGGAGGACTGCCACCGGCGCGCCTGTTCGAAATGGATTTGCATGAACATTGAAGTGGCAAGGGTTTTGGAGGCAGTTGGGGAAAGGCTCGAGCGCGCACAAACGGTTCTCGTCCCCGCCGTTTAGATAGCGCACTTGTGCGCCGCTACGTTGAATCCGGATTCGAATCGGCGGACAAGTCCGCTGTCTAAACCAACAAGTTGTTCGATGGGGCCGAATAAAGCATTAGCATGGAGTCAACAAAAGTTCGTCGGGGCGGTACATGGATCCAACGATGGCGGGTACCGCTCGGCTTTGTTTGTGCGGCGCTCTTCATTTTGTTGGCCCGGCCCACCAGGCTGACCCTCATCGTGGGTGCGATCATTTCCTTTTTTGGCCTGGCGTTAAGGGCGTGGTCAGCGGGCCACATAAGAAAGAACGACGCTCTTGCCACTTCGGGTCCCTACGCTCACACACGAAATCCACTTTACCTCGGGAGTTTTGTTCTGGGCCTGGGTTTCACCATAGCTTCTGCTCGCTGGTCCCTCGCGCTACTGTTCATCGCCTTGTTTCTTGGCATCTATTTCCCGGTGATGCGCGTCGAAGCCAAGACTCTGGCGGGGCTCTTTGGCGGAAATTATGAACGCTTTGCCAGTGAAGTCCCATTGTTCCTGCCGCGCCTTACACCATATGCGAGTCGCGATGTGGGGAATCGATTTGATACCACTCTTTACCTGCGTTACCGGGAATATCAGGCTGGATTGGGGTTTCTAGTCGCCTGGGGACTGTTGGTCTTTAAGGCATATTACTTCCAATGATTTCACGAAGAATAAACATCGCCCTGCTGACGTTTCTGGTTTCGCTGGCGGCCGCGCGCTGCGAACCCGCAACAGCGCAGAAAGTTGAGCCCAGACCATTCGCAGCCGGTGAAGAACTGATCTTCAAAGCCGAAGTCTCGCGAGCGCTGTTAAAAAAAATCGATGTGGCGACCTTTAAGTTCCGGGTTGAGCAAGCGCCGACTCAATCCAACGCACATAGCTCTCCAGGGATCTCCTCGGCTCCTTACGTCTTGAAATTCACCGGTGACGTTGCCAGCGAAGGCTTTTTCACCAGCCTCTTTAATTTGCGATTCCATCAGCACGTGGAATCTACAGTGGACCCGGACTCGCTGGCGGTTGTAAAGACGGTGAAGCTCGATGAACAGGGCAAACGCGTGCGCACCAGCGAAGCAACCTTCGACCAAACAAAAGGCAAGGTGGTGTGGACTGAGCGCGATCCAAATAATCCCGCGCGCCCTGAGCGAACCATCAGTTCCGATTTCAACGGCACAGTGCAGGACGTCGTCTCTGCGATCTACTACCTGAGAACACAGAAGCTGGAACTCGGCCAGAGTTTCGAAGTGCTGATCAGCGATTCTGGTCGAGTCTATAAAGTCCCGGTGCGCGTCGTGGAAAAGAAGCAGATGAAGACAGTCGTGGGAAGGGTTACGGCCGTGCGAGTTGAACCGGAACTGTTCGGTGAAGGCAGTATGGTGAAGACGAAGGGAAGGTTTTCCATCTGGCTAACGGAGGATCAACGACATCTACCGGTCAGCGCGCAACTAAAAGGCGAGTTTGGAACGTTCGATATCACGTTGAAAAAAGTGTCTCCGTAAGTGTCCGACCAACTTCAGTTTGTCGATAGTTCCATTACTTCGAACTTGAATCTCATCAAAGCAACGACAAACTGAAGGTTTGTCGATAGTTTTATTACTTCGAACTTGAATCTCATCAAAGCAACGACCAAATTCAGTTTGTCGATAGTTCCATTACTTCGAACTTGAATCTCATCAAAGCAGCGACAAACTGAAGTTTGTCGGACCACTTCACATGACCGGAACATCGCCTGCCCTGCCTCTTATCATCGGTCACCGTGGATCGTCAGCAGTAGCTCCAGAGAACACCCTTGCCGCTTTTTCTCGCTCGATAATCGATGGCGCCGACGGCTTCGAGTTTGACGTCCGCTTGGCGCGCGATGGCGTGCCCGTCGTGATTCATGACGCGACGCTAAATAGGACGGGGCTAAGATCGGGTGCGGTCGCGGAACTCGCGTCGGCGGAACTACACACGATCGAGGTTGGCTCGTCGTTCAATCAACGGTTTCCCACTCTTGCCAAACCCGAATTTGCGAAAGAGACTGTCCCGACTCTGCGCGACGTGTTTGACCTCGTGCACGGCAGCGCGCAGATCCTCTACCTCGAAATGAAAGGCGATGAAGCTCAAGCACACCCGCTGGCCGCAGCCGTGGTGGAGTTGATTCAGGATTACGGGAACGTCGATCGAATTATCGTTGAGAGCTTTGACCTGGGGGCGATTTCAGAGGTCAAGCGCCTCGCACCTGGAATTCGTACGGCCGCTTTGTTTGAGCCGCGACCAGGACACCCCGCTTCCCTCTTCAGAAAGATGAGGACGGTTGATCTCGCACTGGCAGCCGGCGCAAATCAGATTGCATTACATCGAACGCTGGCCCCGCGGCGTGTCGTCGACAAAGCGCGACTGGCACATCTGCCTGTCGTAGTCTGGACCGTTGATAACCCCATCTGGATTGCGCGAGCGCTTTCGATGGGTGTGACGGCGTTAATCACGAATGATCCGGGAACGATGATACGGGAACGCTC
Source organism: Acidobacteriota bacterium (assembly GCA_025463135.1). Taxonomy (GTDB): domain Bacteria; phylum Acidobacteriota; class Blastocatellia; order Pyrinomonadales; family Pyrinomonadaceae; genus JAOAPY01. The sequence goes on along the minus strand of JAOAPY010000032.1, from coordinate 122,457 downwards.
GCGCTTGCTTGCGGTTTGATGCCTCGCGGCTCATGGCGTACAGTTTCACCGGATGAGCCAAAGCCTTCCGCCACTTCATCGAATTTTTCTTCGTCCGCAATTTGCTATCTATTACCGGCGGCTGCGACGGTTCACGTGGACCACCACGGGCGTTCCCGACTACGGTGTGTTGTTCCTGCTGGCCGGCGAGTTGCACTACGAGACCGAAGAGCATGCTGGACAACTGCCAGTGCACGAATCTCTGTTATTTGAACCCGGGAAAGGAATCTCAGCCGGCGGCTCGAACGTGGAATCGCTGCTGATCACCTTCTCACCTGCTCTGATCATTGATTACGCCTCGCGGGCGCGTTTGGTAAGCGGAGGATCCGCACCGACTTTTACCAACACCGCAATCGGTCCCGATCGGCGCCTCTCACAGTTATTAATGGATCTGGCAGACGAGTTGGCCAATGAAGAGGCGGGCAAAGAAATTATTGTCGCGGCGTTGACCGAACAGGTGGCGGTCCATCTGCTGCGGCGTCATTCAAAGATGCGCCGGTCTGATGAGCTCGAGCTGTCGCGCGTGGGGTTAATCGACCGTCGCATTCGACGCGCTGTCGAATTCATGCAAACTCATCTGGAACAGGATCTGCCGCTAAAAGACATTGCCGCGGCTTCTTACCTGTCTCCTTATCACTTTGCACGCCTGTTTAAAAAACTAACGGGCACATCGCCGCATGCCTACCTCGCCAGCCTGCGCGCGGCCAGGGCCAGGGCGCTGCTGGCTGAAACCGATCTCTCGGTTAACGAGATCAGTTCCCGTGTTGGCTATGCCAGCGCCAGCCACTTTTCAAAAGCTTTTAACCAGGCTACTGGTCTAACACCGCGGGCGTTTCGCGCAGCCTTAGTCTCAAGATAACTCAACTACTCCTGTGATTCTCCGCGGACATGAGCTATCGCCCGCTTGAAACCCAGCGAAGCTCCGCCTCAGACCGACAGGATTCCTTTGCGTGCTTTGCGTCTTTGCGGGGGGCTCTTCAATGGCGACAAAGAATTTCCCGCAAGGGCGCAAAGCACGCAAAGAAAGTTCGATTCAAAACTTGACTCACTTGCATCAGGTCTGGCGTACAAGGATTCTAGTGAGATTCCCTCAACCTATCTTGCCTTCCCACAGTCTCTCCATTTGTGTTCCTCCAAGAAGCGCAAGCGAGCGACACTATTGAGCAATATTTGCCCCAATCTGGCCGTGCGCCCGCAGTATCATCGTCGGCGTTCAAAGGTCAATTTGAAGGGGAATAAATAATGCCAGTTCAGACACCAGTAGAGATTGCTCCAGCCAAAGGCAAACTGGGCGTGTTACTTGTCGGCCTCGGCGCCGTCAGCACGACCTTTATCGCCGGGGTCGAAGCAATTAAGAAAGGTATCGCCGATCCGGTCGGGAGTCTCACACAGATGGGCACCATCCGACTCGGCAAGCGCACCGACAATCGCGTGCCGCTGATCAAGGATTTTGTGCCGCTGGCAAAACTGGAGGATCTGGTCTTCGGCGCCTGGGACATATTCCCCGACTCCGCGTTCGAGGCGGCTACGCACGCTGGTGTGCTCGAAAAAGATTTACTCGCGCAAGTACGAATTCCTCTCCAGAAGATCAAACCAATGAAGGCCGTCTTTGACCAGACTTATGTCAAACGGCTGCAGGGCACGAATGTCAAAGAGGGCGCCAACAAACTGGAGTTGGCCCAGCAGTTGATCGATGAAATCGCTGTTTGGCGCAAGAAGAACAAATGCTCTCGCGTAGTGATGATTTGGGCAGCTTCGACTGAAATCTTTCTTAAGCAACACGCGGTCTACAAAAACCTGGACACTTTTGAAAAGGCGATGCGTGAAAATCACAAGGCGATCGCGCCTTCAATGATCTACGCCTATGCCGCCCTGAAATCCGGCATCCCTTTTGCAAACGGGGCGCCGAATCTCACGGTCGACGTGCCGGCGTTACGCGTGCTGGCAGAGACGAATCGTCTGCCAATCTGCGGCAAGGATTTCAAAACGGGCCAAACGCTGATGAAGACCATCATCGCGCCGGGCTTGAAGTCACGCATGCTGGGTCTGCACGGCTGGTATTCAACCAATATTCTCGGAAATCGCGACGGCGAGGTGCTGGATGATCCTGATTCATTCAAGACCAAGGAAGAGTCCAAGCTATCGGTGTTGGAATATATTCTGCAGCCGGAAGTATATCCAAAACTCTACAAGGACTTCTCGCACGTCGTGCGGATCAACTATTACCCGCCGCGCGGAGACAACAAAGAAGGCTGGGACAATATCGACATTTTCGGCTGGCTCGGTTATCCGATGCAGATCAAGATCGATTTTCTCTGCCGCGATTCTATCCTGGCGGCGCCCATCGTTCTGGACCTCGCCCTCTTTATGGACCTGGCCCAACGTACCGGCATGAGAGGGATTCAGGAGTGGCTATCCTTCTACTTCAAATCGCCGCAGACCGCGCCCGGGCTATATCCGGAGCATGATGTATTCATTCAATTGATGAAGTTAAAGAACACTTTGCGCCACCTCAGGGGCGAGGATTTGATTACACATTTAGGGCTCGAATATTACGACTGAGCGGCACCCTTTCCATTCTATTTGGCTGTTACAAAAACCCGCGGAGGCGCCGTCTTTTCCAGCGGCGAATGCTCCGCGGGTTTTCGTCTGTACGCGCGGCAAAAGGTGTAGGGCTATCTTCCAGACAAATCCTGCCTGCGAGACTACTCAAACATTTATTGTCACTCAATGCCTGCCGTGAATTGTCAGCACTGTCCGCCGCTGCTTCCCGATCTCCGGCAGCGATAACGATTTCCTCAATCTTTTGTGATGACAACCGCCGCGCAGTTGTGTATATAGCTTTCGTGTCAAAGACGAACCGGCCAGGACAAGGCAAGCGCAAACCAACTTATTCCAAGGCGATCGCATCGACTCAAGCAGCGGATCGCCCTTTGCGTATGAGGGGCATTGTGGACGCGGCCGATAAAGGCGGCGAGAAGAAACCGGGAGCCGGTGAGATCGCAAAAGAGCGTCCATTACGAAAAGTTGCCCCAGCGGGAAGGACGATCATGATAAGCGAAATGGAAATCGAAAAACTCAACGAAACTATGGGAACAGTATTCCTTGATCCTGACCAGAAAAGTCCACGCGCTCAGGATTTTGAAGAGAGACTGACAGCACGCATCGTCGGCCAGGAACGCGCCGTGCGACGCATGAGTGGTTTGTATCAGATCTTTCTTGCCGGAATGAACCCACTCAATCGACCTATCGGCACGATGCTGTTCCTGGGACCAACCGGTTCCGGAAAAACCCGCGTCATTGAGGCGGCAGCGGAAGTGCTGTTCGGAGATCCGAATGCGGTGGTCAAGATTGACTGCGCCGAGTTTCAGCATTCGCACGAGATCGCCAAGCTGATCGGTTCCCCTCCGGGATATCTGGGACATCGCGAGACCGCGCCGATGCTGACCCAGGAAAACCTCGATCGCATGCACACGGATGAGCTCAAGCTTTCACTAATCCTGTTTGATGAAATCGAAAAAGCATCCGACAGCCTGTGGCAGCTCTTGCTGGGAATCCTGGACAAGGCGACGCTGACACTCGGAGACAATCGCCGGGTCGACTTTTCACACTCGATGATCATCATGACTTCGAATCTTGGCGCGCGCGAAATGTCAGAGTTAATTTCCGGCGGCATTGGTTTCGCTCCCGGTAAGGGTGCGCGGCCCAACAGCGACACTGAAGTAGATCAAAAAATCTATCGCACAGCAGTCGAATCGGCGCGGCGCAAGTTCTCGCCTGAGTTCATGAACCGCATCGACAAAGTTGTAGTGTTCCGCTCGTTGAAAGAACATCATCTCCGACAGATTCTGGATCTCGAACTGCAGGCCGTTCAGGATCGCATCATGGCCTCAGCCGGGACCAAGTTCGTGTTTCAGTGTTCCGACATGGCCAAGGACATGCTGTTGCAGGAGGGTCTGGACTTCAAATATGGAGCACGGCATTTGAAGAGATCGGTTGAACGCTTTCTCGTCTATCCGCTTTCCAACCTCGTGGCTACCAGTCAGGTTGGTCTGGGAGACCTGGTGCACGTCGACCTCGACGAGTTCACGCACAAGCTGATTTTCTCAAAGCGATCAGGTGGGGCATTGGTCCATGATATGCCGGAAGACAGGGACGAACCGTTGTCCGAGGAAACCTTGTCAGGAGGCGTCGGGTTGCCAATACCGCCGGCCACTAAGGCTGCTCGCAAGAGCCAGAGCCGAGGCGAAAAGAGCGAAAGCTAGACCATTCATCAGTAGCCAATGGCAAGCGCCGGACATGTCAATCGCATGTCCGGCGCTTCTCTTTTCATTTGGCGCTGTTGCGTTTTATGAACTCTTCAGGGAGTTGGCCGCAATCCGGCGCAGAGCCTCTGAAGCAGTTTGGGAAAGATGCGCGTCGCCTTCGGCTGCGGCAGCGCGCAACGCCGGAAGCGCAGCCGGATCGCCGATCAATCCCAGGGCCCGAGCCGCTTCGCGTCTTACATCGCCGGCTGTGGCTTCGTTCGACAATGCTTCAATCAGGACCGGCACACCCGCGCGACTACGAATCTCACCCAGGGATTTGGCTGCGGCGCGGAGAATGAATTCATTTTTTTCCGACTTGCGCTTCTTTCCCGCGGCTGGAGCTGAACTCCGAAGTGACAAAACTTCCGCCAGGGCCACCACGGCCGACTCGTCACCGATCTGGCCCAGCGCCACCACGGCAGCGGCCCGCACAGAATCAAACTGATCCATAGTCAACCGTTCGATCAACGGCGCAACGCCTGCTCGGCTGCGCGCAGCGCCGAGGGCGTAACACACTTGCTGCCTGAGAAACTCATCCTTATCGTTCAGGAGAGGCACGAGTGCCGGCACGCTTTCCTCGGCGGGCAAAGCTGAAAGGGCATACGCTGCAGTAGCGCGAACCATTGGGGAAGGATCGGCGAGGGCCGGTAACGCCACGCGCGAAGCTTCCGCGCGATGCAGCCCACCCAATCGCATCAAGGCGTCGCGGCGCTCTTCGACTTCTGTCGAACCAAGCCTTCGCTTTTGCTTCTCGATCGCAAGTTCCAGCGGTGTGAGTGAGCGTAGCGACTGATCCTGTGCCCCGGTGGCGCCAGGGCTCGATACGAAACTCATCAGGATGAGCGCCACAAGCACCAGGATGTAAATGGCTTTGTGACAGACGCCGAAGTTGAACTCGCTTCGTTTCATAGGTTGATAGGCTGCAGAGATGCTTTGATTGAGTGACCTAATCCATTCGCGACGCCAGGGCATGCATTGAATCGACTATCAGGACCGCTATCGGTGGGTACAGGATTAGATCCGGTATCAGCAGGACCATCGGCGAGTACATCAATACATGCGAGGGAACTGCGGCGACCTGATAACGAACCAGCATATTCACCGGAGAAAAATAATCCTGAGTATGCCAACCAATGAACAATCCCAGTCCGATGCTCACCGCGTAACCGAGTATCAGGAACATGTAAGCGAATGAACGAGTGAAAGGCTGTTCCGGCTTTTCATCGTCGCGCATGATTGACGCCTGAATCGGCTTTGGCGCATACGTGTAGTGTTCAAAGTACTCGCGCAGCCGAATAGCTAAATGCCACATGCCGATAACGAAAAGCGTGATCACGATGGCCCGTCCCGCATAATCAAAGAATTCCCATAGATGCGGTTTAATCATCGCCACAAAAAAGGTGGAAAGAAAAAGCGAAACCGTTGTGAATACGGCGCGCTGACGTTCGGTATTTTCGCGCCGATCTCTTTCCAGGACCTCGTCCACCACTCGGTCCCACCGCGCCTGAACCGCCAGATTCCGCGCGCGCTGAGCATGTGGATTATCGGAACTGAGGATCGAGTAGCTACGGTTCGTCTGCGCCGTGAGGCGTTGGTCGTAAAAGGCACGCTCTTGTGGGTCGATGAGAACGTGATAGGCCTTCGACAGCTGGGCGAACTCTCGAGCGGCTTTGGCCGATCCTTCGTTGACGTCAGGGTGACGCAATCTGGCGAGCTTGCGATAAGCAGACTTAATCTCGGCGCTTGACGACGAGCGTTTCACTCCCAGTAGTTTGTAATAATCGATCACCGGTGTTGCGTCTCCATGGGGTGCGGAAGACAACCACCCAACCCCGCCCGGGGAAACAGGTGCGCAAATTATAGACGATTTGAACTTTCGGTGCTATCGGTTAGTTGGGACTGTTAGTGGCTCAGCAGGTCGGCAGGGACTGAGAATGGATAAATGAGTTTATTGCCGGATTAAGATGAGGGACCAGAGGGTCGACCCTTTAACTCCTCGAGCGGCCATCGAGGGGGGCGAGGACATATTCCGTTTGGCGGTCGTAGCCCTCTGGTTGGTTAAGTCGTCATCTATCAATTCTTGTGCCGAAGAGTCAAACGAAATAATCCCAACAAACTAATCAATGGTCCTTGCGAGGCGCACGCCGTGTGTTCACAAAGGCACACACTTACTGTCAACAATAATTCACACTTAACGAACCAATGGACGAAGTCAAAAGGGCGGACCCACTGGCCGCCCTTTTCAGAAATCCTGGCTGGTCATCACCTTTGCGACGGCGATTCTGAGTGTCATTCCAAGCGTGCTCGAGATGCGCGCTCGACCAGGTTGATAAGCGTGCGGACCGCGATGCCAGTGGGTCCTTTGGAACGATGAGGTTTCACATCATCGGCCCACGCTGTACCGGCTATGTCCAGGTGTGCCCAGGCTAACCCTTCCGCAAATTCTTTCAAGAAGGCCGCAGCTGTTATCGTACCGGCCTTCCGACCTCCAACATTTTTGATATCGGCGATGTCGGATTTGATTTGTTTTGAATACTCAGCATCCAACGGCAATTGCCAAAACTTTTCGCCCACTTCCTTTCCGGCCGCTACGACTTCGTCGACCATGGCCTGATCGTTGCCGAGAATTGCGGCATGCACGTCGCCCAGTGCGATGCTCACCGCTCCGGTCAAAGTCGCCAGATCAACGACTCGCGTCGCTCCCAACTTCTTTGCATAGGCGATTGCGTCCGCCAGTATAAGTCTGCCTTCCGCATCGGTGTTGATGACCTCGATTGTCTTGCCGGTCATCGCGCGGACAACGTCGCCAGGTTTTGTCGCTTTGCCGGACGGCATGTTTTCGGCACACGCAGCCACGCCCAAAACCGAAATAGCCGGCTTAATCTGCGCAATGGCTTGCATAACTCCCAACACAGTGGCGCCGCCGGTCATGTCGTACTTCATCAATTCCATGTTCTCACCGGGCTTGAGTGAAATGCCTCCGGTGTCGAAGGTGATGCCCTTGCCCACAAAGGCGAGCAATTCTCCATCAACAGCTCCGGTGGCTTCCGCCGGCGTGTATTTCAGAATGATCAACTTTGCGGGTTGGTCGGAACCGTGGCTGACGCTTAGCAGGGACCCCATCCCTTCCTGCTCCATACGAGCCTCGTCAAGCACGTCAATATTCAGACCAAATTTGTTGGCGATATCGCGCGCTCGTTCGGCCATGTCGGTAGGGGTCAGCCAGGCACCGGGTTCATTGGCCAGATCTCGAGTAAAGTTGACCGCCTCACCAATCACTCGACCACGTTCGGTCCCGCGACTGATGGCTGCCTCGTCCGCACCCGCCAGGGCTATGACAAGTTTTTCAATTTTCCGCTTTTCCTTGTCAACAGTGCGGTATTTGTCGAGATCAAACAGGCCCATTATGGCGCCCTCAACAGCCATCGACGCGATACTTTCAGTATCACCATCCGCGCGAGGTACGATCGCTACCGACTTGATTCCTTTGGCGCGCAAGGATCTGACTGCGGTCCCCGCCATCTGCGTGATCTGCGCGGGCCGATATTCTTCCCTGTTCCCGACGCCAATCAACAACAACCGAGTCGCTTTGGGTCCATTTTCTCCAAGCAGATGGAAGTAAGCGGTCTCGCCTTCCTTACCGCTCAATTCTTCGGCGTCAAGTACTGATTTGACGACGCCGCCGGTTAATTCATCCAACTCCTTGAGAAAGCCTTCGTCAGCCTTTTCGTCCTTAAAAATGGCTATGGCCAGGGCCTGAACCTCAAGGTCGCGATAGTGTCCGGTACTTCCTTCAATCTGCATTGGATATTCAGCTCCTGTCCTTCCGATTATGATCTCTCCCGTGTTCGCTCTTTAAGAAGCGCCCTTGCTTCGCGATCTACAGTACGTCGCATTTCGGTTTCCCGTTTGTCATACAACTTCTTACCTTTTGCAACCCCAACCTCGAGCTTAATATGACGGTTCTTCATATACACGCGCGTGGCCACCAGTGTCATCCCGTCCCTGGCCGCAGCCTCTTCCAACTTGTCTATCTCGCGACGGTGCAGCAACAGCTTGCGAGTTCTGATAGGCTCCGGGTTTTCACGATTACCATGAGAATACGGCGAAATATGAGCATTAAACAACCACGCCTCGCCGTCGCGCACGGCCACATACGATTCCTTTAGTTGAATTCGTCCGGCCATCACGCTTTTAACCTCCGTCCCCGTCAAGGCAATTCCGGCTTCGTACTTGTCGGCGATATGGTATTCGTGAAAGGCAGCCCGATTAGAGGCGAGCACTTTCTCATCGTTTGCAGCATTCATGATTGAGTCCGAAATTCTGAATGCTTAGTGAGCCCGAAGCGCGAGGACGTGTCAAGTCAGTCCAGGCAAATTCAATTCGGAGGAGTGCCGGCGAACTCGTCGCGTAATGGCCGCGACATCAACTGCGCGGTGGCCTCGGCAGCGCTCTTTTTCTCGGAAAGCACCGCCTCGACCTGGGTGGTAATAGGCATCTCCACTCCCAATTTGGCGGCCAGGCGATTGACGGCCGTCGTCGTCTTCACTCCCTCAGCGATGCCTTTCATGTCTTTGGTAATCTCCGCGAGTATGTGACCGCGGCCCAACTCGTAACCGACATGACGGTTGCGGGAAAGGCGGCCAGTACAGGTCAGCACCAAATCGCCAAGACCGGCAAGACCCATCATCGTCTGGATTTTGCCTCCTTCGCGCAAAGCGAGCCGAGACATTTCCGCCAGGCCCCGAGTGATCAGCGCGGCAACGCTGTTGGTTCCAAAGCCGAGGCCCGCGACCATACCCGCCGCAATCGCCATCACATTCTTGACAGAGCCTCCCAGTTCGGTCCCCACCACGTCATCGTTCGCATAAACGCGCAGGTTCTCGAAACTGAGCTCTGCTTGCACCAACTGCCTCTCCACCGTGCCCTCACTCGCAGCCACGATAGCGGTCGGGTGACCAGCGACTACTTCATTGGCGAAGGAAGGGCCAGACAGTGAAACAAATCGCGGTGGAAATTCAGATCCGATCACGTCGTTGACGATTTCCGAAATGCGCTTTCCCGTTTCTATCTCAATTCCTTTGGTGGCGCTGACAAAGATCATCTGACTGCTAAGATTCGGCAGCATGTCACTTAACAATTTGCGCGTCACATGTGAAGGAGCTGCAAGAATGACCAGTTCGGCGCCGTCGAGTGCTGATTCGAACTCAGTTGTCGCGACCACGCTGTCGGGTATCACGCAGTTGGGAAGATAGATCGCATTTGAACGCGAGGCATTAATCGAGGTCACTATGCCTTCGTTACGTGACCACAAGAGCACCTTGTGACCTTTGCGCCCAGCGATCACCGCCAGAGCCGTGCCCCAGTTCCCCGCACCTATAACTGCGATTCGTTTCATTTCGGCAATTCGCGATGGACAAAATACAGAACCCGGAGCGGTAAGCGACGGGATCCTTCACTCAAGCATGCGTGTTGTGAAGAACCGTAGAAATCAGGGTGATTGAAGGATCCGGTCGCTTATCGCTCCCGGTTCTGTAACGATGGCCCTCCGTGGGAAATGTGCCTGACGATATTAATTGCACTCATACTTACTTGAGCTTATTTTCGGTTCCGTTTAGCAGCCGCTCAATATTCCCGCGATGCATAAATATGATGAGCGTGCCACCGGCTAACGAAGCCAACAGCGTATATCGGAAACCCGGCACCGGCTTTACAAAAAAGTGCAGCAACGCCACCAGCAACGGAAATGCAGCCGTGGCTATGATCGATCCGAGCGAGACGTACCGGGTCGACCAAACCACCAGAAGAAAAATAATTCCCGCTCCCAACAGCGCCCACGGCGCCAGCATCAAGAATACTCCGACACCGGTTGCGACTCCTTTGCCTCCGCGAAACCCCAGCCAGATTGGAAAGCAATGCCCTGCGATCACCGCAACCGAAGCACAGGCCAATGGACCACTGATCGCATAATCCGTATGCAAGAGCCAACTCGCCAACACTACCGCCGCGGCTCCCTTTGCAGCATCCAGTAACAGAGTCAGAATTCCAGCGACTCTTCCTGCACGTCTTGAAACGTTGGTAGCACCTGTGCCGCCCGAACCAGTATCGCGCACATCAGCGCCGGCGGTCAGACGAACGATCAGATAGCCGAACGGGATCGACCCGAGGAGATAGGCCGCGACTATGACGACGATTCCCATTTGACTATTGGCCTGACCTTGACGTGGACCTCGCCGTCGAATCGATTGAGCATCCAGAACTTTTGCCTCTCATCGCGAAGGCTGATACCTAGATCAACCGATGTCGCAGCAGGTCGAGCGCCGCTTGCGATGCCCGCCAACGAATCAAGTTCCGATCACCAGGAAGGTTCAATTTGCGATGTTCCGTATGCGCATCGTCGGCCAATGCTATGTAGACAAGTCCCACCGGCTTCTCTTCACTGCCGCCATCCGGACCCGCGATCCCCGTGATCGAAAGACCAAAGTCAGTGCCCGCACGCGTGCGCACGCCTTCGGCCATTGCTTCCGCGACGGGTGCGCTGACGGCGCCATGCTCAAGCAGGAGAATCGGCTCTACGCCCAGCGTTCTGGTCTTCGACTCGTTCGAATAAGACACGACGCCTTCGATGAAATATTTCGAAGCACCTGGCAAGGCTGTCAATCGCTGAGCAATCAACCCACCGGTGCAACTTTCGGCGACCGCCAATGAGTAGCGTCCCACTGCCAGTTTCAATCCCACGACTTCTTCCATCGTCTCGCCGGCGAACGAGAAGATAGCTTTCCCCAGCCGTTCTTCGAGCTGTTCAGAAACACGATCGAGCAGCGCTTCAGCTTCGGCGTCAGTTCTGCTGTTCGCAGTCAACTGAATCTCGACCTCTGTCTGATTGAAAAGGATGCTGGTCTGCGGGTTTTCGTACTGTAGATAGACGGGTGCGATCAACTCGTCCAGGGCCGACTCTCCCATTCCCGCCACTCGCAACACGCGTCGTACTACGCGCAGGCTACCGGATTTTTCTGCCAGCCGCGGCTGCACAAAACTCTCGAACATAGGACGCATTTCACGCGGTGGTCCAGGCAGTAGCGCAATCGCGGTGTTTTCATGCTCGATAAAAAGACCCGGCGCAGTGCCGTTCGGATTATCCAGAACTTCGGAACCGTCGATGACCATCGCCTGCCGCGAATTTCTTTCCGGCATCTTGCGGCCAAAGCTTTCAAACCTGGCCTTGATCCAATCAAGCACCTTTTCATCCAGCAACAATCTGCGACCTAACGCGCGAGCGGCAACTTTGCGTGTGATGTCGTCTTCAGTAGGACCAAGGCCTCCCGTCGTAATCACCACACGAGAACGACGCACGGCATCCCTGATTGCCTCCTCCAGGCGCGCGTCGTCGTCGCCAACAATTGTTTTTAACTTAACCTCGATCCCGATGCCGTTGAGTTTTTCGGTAAGCCAGAGGCTGTTGGTGTCCGAGCGATCCGGCGCCAGCAATTCTGAGCCGATGGCAATTATTTCGGCGGTCAAAGGCTGTTGGGGGAAAGTTGGAGGCATGTCTGATGTCCTGGGACCGCACGCTTCCAGCGTGCCCGGCGTTTAGCTAAAACGATCTTATTAAATACCGGTTACATCCTAAGTAACGGCACGCTGGAAGCGTGCGGTCCCAGGGCGCAAGGCTTAGCCGATGCGATTACAGATCGCCTTACCGGCCTCGCTCGTCGACAGCGTGCCGCCCAAATCGTGCGTCGTTTCCTGGTGCAACACGCTCTGACGAACGGCGCTTTCGACTGTTACGCCTGCTTCCCTGTAGCCCAAATACTCAAGCATCATCGAGACGGTCAAGATGGCGCCGATTGGATTCGCGATTCCCTTCCCCGCCAGCGGAGGCGCACTGCCGTGAACGGGTTCGAACAACGACACGCGCCCGGGATGAATGTTGCCTGAGGCCGCCAATCCCAGGCCGCCAACGATGGCCGCGCCCAGATCCGTAAGAATATCGCCGAACAGATTGTTAGTGACGATAACGTCATACTGGCCCGGGTCCAGCACCATAAACATCGTCATCGCGTCGACATACTGGTGATTGGTCTCCACTTCTGCATAGCGCGCGCCGACTTCCTTGAACACACGCTGCCACAAGTCTCCTCCAAACCGCTGCACATTTGATTTGTCGGCCATCGTCACACGTTTGCGACCGTTGGCCCTGGCGTACTCGAAAGCAGCGACGATGATCCGCTCCACGCCTGGTCGCGTATTCAGTTCTTCCTGTATGGCAATTTCGTCGCTGGATCCTTTCTTCAAAAAACCACCGGCGCCACAGTACGCGCCTTCCGTATTTTCGCGAAAGACAACAAAATCGATTTCGTCAACCATGCGATCGCGCAAAGGCGAAAGACGCGCGTCGAGCAAGCGCACCGGACGCAGATTGATATACAAGTCGAGTCCCCGCCGCATTCCCAGCAGTACGTCTTCGGCCACCTTGTTCGAAGGAATGCGTGGATCGCCAAATGCGCCCGCCAGAATCGCGTCGAAATTCTGGGAAAGCATTTCCAGCGCACCCTCTGGCAGTGACACCCCTTCGCGTAAATACTTATCAGCGCCCCAATCAAATTCCGTCAATTGCAGCTTAACGTCATGCGTCGTTCGCACGCGTTCAAGCACAGCTATGGCTTCCCGAATCACTTCCGGACCAATGCCATCACCAGGAATAACTGCTACTCGTTTCATCGTCTCAGCTGGAGAACAGAGCCCAGGCCTTTTCGCTTAGAAAGGGCACTTGTGCGCCCTGCGGTCCAAAAGTGTTCCACGTTTAGAAGGGGGACTTGTCCGCCGCTGGGTGTTCCATCCAAACCGGCACACAAGTGTGCTTCCTGAACTACCCGTATGAGCTACGACCTCGGATGGCTGGCGAGGTACTCTTCAATCTTTGGCAAACTGGCCAGCACGACATCGCCAACAATTTTCATGCTGCTCGCGGAAATCTTATCAATCGTGTCTTGGGCGGTATGCCAGTACTCATAGTTGCTCAACTGAATCAAATCCAGAGAATCGATCCCCGCCTGGAGGAATGGTTCGTGATCATCACCCCCCACCCCTTCGTCGCGGTTAACAAAAACCTTGGCGTACCCCAACTCCTGGCCTGTCTGCCAAACAATATTCTGCAAAGGTTTGGTGCTCATCGTGTCGCGACCGAGTTCCAGATTTTTATAGCCCATAAGGTCGAGCAGAATCAGCGCTCGAACGCGACTTAACTCTTTCGTCGCCTGCAACTGCGCCACATAGTGCCGGCTGCCATAGGTATTATCCGGAGCACCGGCTTTGCCGCATTCTTCCCAGCCATTACAAAACGCTTCTTCACCATCAAAAAAGGCAAACCAGTAAGTTACTTTGGGTTTGGGATTGGTCGCCGCCAACACGCGGGCCAACTCAAGTAGCGTACCGACGGATGATCCGGGATCGTTGGCCCCGACGAAACGCATGTTCTTGAAGTATTTCGAATCATAGTGGCTCGTAAGCATGACTACGTCTTTCGATTCGCCGGGAAGCTCCGCAGTTATGTTAACCATGGCCTTCTCGCCCATTGGCGTCGAAGCGCGAAACTCGTCGGTCACCACTTTCAATCCGTACGACCTCAGTTGTTCGATGATGTAAGCGCGCGTTTTGGCGAGTTCCGGCGAGCCTGGAGGGCGTGGTCCAAACTCCACTTGCTTCTTTACATGCTCCATCGCGCGTTCGCCGTTAAAGGCCACCGCGCCCGGAATGGGAGCAAGGGTCGCCGCGGGCTGCGGGCCTGTGTTCAGCCCTCCGCGCGGACCCTCTGGACCAGCGCTCTTCGGACAGGCAATGAATAGCAGCGGTGCGATTATGGCGAGCGATAACATCACACTGCCGCGCGGTTTCTCACTCTCGATCATAACCTTCCTATCCACTTCTGAAATCTTATGCATTTGCTGTCTTTGATCTCCATGTTATCTGTTTGTTCTCTCAATCACCGGGCGGTGGGTTTCCGCTGTCGGATTGCGATGACGCGTCGGTAGATTTGGGCTGGAGATTCAGAAACTTCTCTACCAGCGCATTCGATTTCCCTCTCAGGTAATTCACTGCTTCCGAAATCTTAACCGCTTCAGTTTCGATGAAGGCGCCCAACTGCTGCTTCAGCGGTAACTCAGCGCCAGGCTGTTTTTGTGAGTCGCTTACTTTCAAGGAGACTGCGCGCGCAATTACCGAGCCCGGCTTGACGAGAGTTGTCTGGCAAGCAAGACGTTCCCCCGCGGCGACACGATCGCCGCCCAGTATTTTGTATTCGCATTCTTTGGGTGGCGAAAGTATTTCCGAGCCATTGATAATCTTTACCGCGCAAGTCTCGCATTCACCTCGCCCTCTGCAGTCAGCGCGCAGCTTTACTCCCAGGCGTTTTGCGGCTTCCCACACAGACGTTCCGGCAGCAACCAACCCGTCGCCGCCATCCTGTTCAAATGTGACTTCAACACTCATTTCTTAATAACGTGCAAAGTACACCCTAACCAAGTCAAAACGCAAAAACCCCCGTAAAGCAAACTGTTAGTTTGCGTCACGATAGTCATCTTACTCTCGAGAATTAATTGAGGTGATCCTTATAAGCGAACTTTTGCAGGGAGCAATTACAAATCAAACCGTGATGGGCGGAGTGGCTTCATCCTTCAGCCTTTCATCCGGCCACTCGCCACGGTGAGTTTGACGGGCGGCTCTAGTTTGCTTTTCTCTTTTCTTGCGCGACGACATTCCGCGCAGATACCAATGATGCGCAGCAGGTGCTGCGTAATCTCGAATCGGTGCCGGGCCGCCATAGCATCCTGAATCGCTTCCAGTTCGGCGGAAAAGAACTCAAGCACCTTGCCGCATTCGGAACAAATCATGTGGTCGTGGTGCTGGTGCTTGTAGTTATGTTCGTAGTGCGCGCGCCCGTCGCCGAAACGGACCTCGCGCGCCAGCCCGGCATCAGTCAACAATTTGAGGGTGCGGTAAACGGTCGTATGGCCAATCGATGGATCCTCTTTCTGGACCAGGCGATAGAGGTCTTCGCTTGAGAGGTGTTCCTCCGTACGCAGAAATACATCCAGAATCAAATCGCGCTGTGCGGTTCGCTTCAGCCCCTGCTTCTGGATGTGCTTAAGAAAAACTTCCTGCTCTTCGGTCATAGCGGTCTGATGCAAAACGGACGACTGAGAAGACGTGGGTATTCTATCATCTGGAAGTGACCGCTAGAAGGTTGGCCGAATCATATCGCGGCAGATTCGCGCGTTTATTCAAACTACCGGCTCTTAATCCGCTTACTCCCTTCTCCCTTCCTTCTGCCTTCGCCTGCCTTCCGCCTACCTTCCGCCTGCCTTCCGCCTGCCTTCCGCCTACCTTCCGCCTACCTTCCGCCTGCCTTCCGCCTGACTTCCGCCTACTGCCTTCCGCCTGCCGCTTTATGTTATCTTTCCCAGCTGGTGCCGGGGTGGCGGAATGGCAGACGCTACGGACTTAAAATCCGTTGTCCTTAACGGGCGTGCGGGTTCGACTCCCGCCCTCGGCACCACTTCCGAATCAAATACTTACGGGCAGACAGTCTCATGCGACTGACCGCCCGTCTTTTAATTTTGTGTGCCTATAGTGTGCCAGCCTTGAAGCAAGGCTCTTTTTTCTAAGTGCCTGACGCTTGCCACGAGTGCGGAGTATCATTCAGATATTCTGACTTTCCTCGAACCATTTCGAAATGATTAAGCCGCACTCCTTCAATCTTCAATTGCGACTTATAACAAGCTAGGGCGTCGTTCTTGAGGTCAATCTCTACCGGCGTTGGAACAATTGAGTGCTGTCCGAACGGATCGTAATTGTCTCTAGTATATGTGGAGTAATACATCGTTGAGGGGAACAGCTTTGATGCGACCCGACCAACAACGTCATGGTCATTGTGGCCACCCTGAATGGCAGGAGCGTAAACGTACTCCCAAAGCCGCGTATTCAACGACTGCAACTCCCGCGTGAGATCCAATTCGCCGAGCGAACCATCTTCTACGTCGTTCACAATGTTAACGGCGCGTCTACAGAGTTAACGGGCTTGTTAACAAAGTTAACGCGACCACGCTAAGTCCCTCTGACGGCATGCGTTAACAAAACGCGTGCCACGTTTACGAACGTAAACGCCACAGCCCCAAATTCAGGGGGTGACGTGTCAAAAACATCTCAGATGCGCAGCACCTACTTTGGCTTGATTCAAGTTTGAGTAACGGATGAGTGCGGCGCTAGAGAATCCATTGGATTGCGAGCCTGAAGAGATGAAGTGCCTCGTATTTTGTTCGTGCGCTTAGAAAAAGAATGTTTCCCCGCTAAGTGACGTTCCCCGCGACTGGGCGCTCGACCGCACACACGAAGTGCCGTAACGAAATGGAGGACTTGGAGCGCAGCGTAAAGTTGTGCGGTAGTTCGTGATGCGCACATGGCAGAGTGCCGTTGGCGCGAAACGGTCGACCGCTGGCGGTACTGTTATTGCTGGACTCTCAGCCGGCTCTGCTCATGACGACGCAAAGTAAATGAGCACTCTCAGAATCCTCTTCGAAGCTCGTTTCGCCGCCGTTCGTCTACACAACAGTGAGTAGTGACCGGCGAGCAGTGAGCCGCCCCAGATGGCTCTGCGATGCGCGCTTCCATACGGGCCGATCGCGCAGCACTGCCAAGCGTCGGATCGGTGTGGTAAGTTCGGCGCACGGCAACGAAATCAGAGAGTCTGGCATTTGATCGCGGCGTGCGATCGATGCTGGAGATTGTCTTACCGGAAAAAGCTGACGCAGTGATCGGCTTTCGCGCTGATCCTGAACTACAAGCTCGGATAGAAGAACTCGCCCGAAAATCAACGGAAAGCGAACTGGCGGAAGACGAGCGGGCTGAATACGCGGATTATGTGCGGGCGAACAAGTTCGCCGCCATTCTCAAACGACAAGCGCAGCAGATCGCGAACTCTCAGTCATAGATAATCAACTCACGGATCAGCGCTCAGATTCGCGAGCGCGCTCAGAACGCTTGCGAATACTGTCATCTGCACCCTTGGTCTAAGGATGGTTGTTGGGGTTATCCACAGCGAGGCCCTCAGCCGTGGCCGCAGCGTTGAGATCATTGTCGGCTGAAATCAGCGTCAGGGTGGGCAGACCAGCGGTAACTCGCTCATGGTGGATTGTGAAAGCCGCTGCCAGCTGCACCGCGTCGTAACCACGCAGAGCGTAGGTCTCTGCCAGAGTCGTAGCGCGTGAAATAAGAGGCGGATTGATTTCCACGATTACATAACGCCGGAGGAAGCTGCGATGAAATCTGGTCAACGCTTTCTTGGCTGCGGCCACCGTCAGATGACCGCCCCGCATCCTACGCGTGACAGCTGAAACGACTTCGACGCTCGTGATGTTTGCCAGGTAAATGATATGCCCGGATGCAGGCCTAACGAGATCGATAACCCACGCCGTACCGTTTTCTCGTGAGAAGCGTTTGACGAGTGCGCTGGTGTCGAAGAAAAAGTCGGCCACTACCTCCGCTCCTCGATCACGGTTTCAGAGAGCGGTCGGCCTTGCACATCAACAGGCTCGAATTCGTCATCCTCATCCGCGTCGTCCGCAGGATTTGGAATGTTGCAGATGATTCCCTTCTTCAATAACATCTGATGGAACTCACCTTCGGTCGCTTGAGGATGAGCCTGATTCTCAAGGAGAGAATTTAGCAAATGATGAACCTGGCGCTGCTCGCCCGGGGTGAGCGTCTTTACTTCTTCCAGAACTTTTTCAACGGTACTCATTGACTTGCTCCTATCGCAGAATCCCTCACGCCGCTGCCGCTTCCTTCTCGTGCGCCAGTTCAACCAGCGCGCCCTGCACGGCGTTCTCGGTCAAGGTCGGATAGGCATCGACGATCTCCGCTACGCTCATTCCACTGGCCAGGCATTCAAGCACAAAGGCCACTGAGATGCGCGTTCCCTGGACGCGAGGTTTACCACCGAGATGATCTTTGTCTGAAACGATCCACTTCTCGCCGTTCATGATTTTGTTCTCGATTGAAACGCAGATCCGCTCTCGCCAAGCAGCGGAATTTTTGTGTGCCAACCCAACCAAATCAAGCTATACTCACCGGCACGCAGGCATTATAGACTACGCGAGAACGCTAACAAACATGCACGGATCAGAACTTAGGCATACGAGCGGAAAGAAGCTATTTGAGACTTAAAATCCGTTGTCCTTAACGGGCGTGCGGGTTCGACTCCCGCCCTCGGCACCAATCATTTCAATAACTTACAGCCCATCACTTTTTGACGATGGACCAACGCAACGGGGTTAACTCCGTTGCGCACCTCATTTTGCTTAATCAATAAGCAAAATCGAGCCGACACGTAATCGGAAGGAGCCCATCATCATTCATGGCGTTCAACTTGAATTCTCTCGTTGGAATATCACTAGTACGAACAAAGGAGTTGGAGATTCTCCGCGCGGCTGAAGTGAGCGTAGCGCTTGTCCTCTACCTCGCCTGGTATCCATCGATCGCGGAAAGCGTTGGGTGTGACCTCCACTCAGTCGGAACTGTGAAAACTTTCGGACGTTGCCTGAAACTCTGCCTCATCAAACCATCATAGTTCGAGGCGTTTCTATCAACGTTGCGTACGATTAGCTTGAACCACGAGGACGACATTTCGCCTGAATCTTGAATTGGCAAGAACTCTGATTTGTTTGATGGCGTCTTCACCGAATTCCCACCAGGCCCTGTACCGATTGAATCAACTTCTCCGTGTCGTAGCCGACGCCATCTTTGAAGACGATCTCAACTTTTTCGAGGTCGTTAATATTCGCAGCCGGATTTCCTTTCACCACCATCAAGTCAGCTTGTTTGGCAATCGCAATCGAACCAATTCGCGAGTTTTCTCCCAGAAACTTTGCCCCATTAAGACTCGCAATCTTAATCGCTTCGAGCGGAGTGAAGCCTGCCTCCACGAGCAACTCCACTTCCCGCAAGTCACCAAAGCCGGCGACGATGCCGCCATTGCCCGTCGGGTCCGAGCCCGCAATCAGTAAACCACCTGCGGCTACAAAGGCGCGCTCGAAGTCCATCGATTTTCGAACGAGCAATGCCGCCGGTGAATTCGGCGCGATGAAGGAACGCTCCGTGAGGTAACGCAGGCGCGCATCGGCATTCATCACGTTCAGGACACGTGGATTCATCACCGCGCTCTCTGATCCTATCCCGGTTTGGGCCAGCGGAGCACCAGCTTCAAAAACCGGCAACGTTGACGTCAAGGCAACGTTCTTCGAAACCAGTGTACGAATGGTCTCTTTGGCAGCGTCGCTGTTGATATCCAACCGGCGCAGGCTCGCGTCGACTATGGGACCGGGGCATTGGTCCGGCTGTTTGACAGAGACAAATTCAGAATCTGCCAGCAGGCCATGTTCGAGATTATCTATGCCGATCTCCGCGGCTTCACGATAACCGATTGAACAGAGGTGGCCAGTGAGATTTTCGAAAGCAATGCGATGGAGTACACTACAGGCGAAGCAATTAATCTATTAGACGAAGGTATTGATCGACACCTTAGTGGTACCCAAATTTGCTTGGCTTTTGGGCGGCCCAGGTGCATCTTCTTGCCATGAATCCGGGGCGAAAAACGACTGCCGGCGACGATCTCGTCCAGCGACTAGAGCAAGCTGAGACAGCCCTCCAGGCTCGCGAACTCAACTTTCAATTAATCGTCGACAGCATACCCGCGCAAGTCGCGGTCATAGCTCCCAACGGCGAGGTCGAAACATTAAACCAACCATGCCTGGAATACTTTGGTAAGACCCTCGGTGAGCTGAAGGGTTGGGCCTCTTCAGATCCAGTCCATCCCGAAGACCTGCCGCACGTAATTGAAGTGCTGACGCATGCACTTAAGACCGGTCAGACGTACGAAGTAGAGGCGCGGCATCGTCGCTATGATGGAGTCTATCGTTGGTTTCACGCGCGGGGCTTTCCCTTGAAGGATATCGACGGCCGCATTCTT
Organism: Acidobacteriota bacterium; assembly: GCA_025463135.1. GTDB lineage: Bacteria > Acidobacteriota > Blastocatellia > Pyrinomonadales > Pyrinomonadaceae > JAOAPY01. Next base: position 102,090 of record JAOAPY010000032.1, on the reverse strand, counting down.
CGGTGGTGCGTACTGCTTACTGACATTGACGACCGTAAGCGAGCGGAGGCCCAACTTGCAGGTGAAAAGCGACTGCTCGAGATGGTGGCGTCGGGCGCAGATCTGACTGAGGTCCTGACTGAATTATGCAAGTTCGTTGAAAACACGGCCGCCGACTGCACGTGCGGCATTTACTTGATCGACTGGCGGACAACTACATTCCGCCTGGGCGCGGCGCCCAGCCTGCCGGCGAGCTTCAACGATCCGGTTGAAGGATTGACGGTGACCCCCGACGCGGGTCCATGCGGCGCAGCAGCGCTCACTAAGTCGCAGGTAATCGCTACCGACATCGAAGCAGATCCGCGGTTTCAATCGGCCACGATAAGACCCCTCCTGCTGGCGCACGGTCTTCGCTCTCATTGGTCGACGCCGATCTTTTCGCGCAACGGCGAGGTGTTGGGAACGTTCGCCATCTTTCAGAACCATCCCTCAAGCCCGACTCAGCTTCAGCAGGATCTCATCAGTCAGGTCACACACATTGCCAGCATCGCCATCGAGCGAGCGTTAAGTGAGGAGGAACTGCGACGCAGCGAGGCGTTTCTTGCTGAGGGTCAATACCTCGGCCGAATGGGCAACTTTTTGTGGGTCATTGCTACCAACCAGATCACCTGGTCAGAGCCGATGTATCGCATCTTCGAATTCGATCCGGGCATAACCATGACGCTCGAGCTCATTGCCAGTCGAGTTCATCCCGACGACATGCCGATGATTCATGACATGGTCGAGCGAGCCGAGCGGGGCGTGAGCGATTTCGAATACGAGCACCGTATCCTTATGCCTGACGGCTCGGTTAAGTACCTGCACTTGATCGCTCATCGTACTCGCGAGGAGCACGGCGGCCCTGAGTACATCGGTGCAGTGCAGGACGTGACTCAGCGTCACCTCTCGGAAGAGGCGCTCAGCAAGGCACGATCCGAACTCGCGCGCGTGGCCAGGGTCATGAGTCTGGGAGCTTTGACGGCTTCGATCGCGCATGAAGTCAATCAACCCTTGTCGGGCATCATCACCAATGCGAGTACCTGTGTGAGAATGTTGGACGGCGATCCGCCCAACGTTGACGGCGCGCGGGAAACGGCAAAACGCACGATTCGCGACGGCCGCCGAGCGGCTGACGTAATCACACGGCTGCGGGCCCTCTTTAGTAAGAAGGAGGCGGTCACCGAGTTGGTGGACCTCAATGAAGCGACTCGCGAAGTGATGGCGTTGTCGCGCAGCGAACTGGAGCGAAACCGCGTTATTCTGCGGACCGAACTTGCTGAGGAATTACCGCTGGTGAGAGGTGACCGGGTGCAGCTACAGCAGGTGATTATCAATCTGCTACGAAACGGCTCAGATGCAATGAGCACTGTCGGTGATCGCCCGCGCGAACTGTTGTTCAAGACTGAAGTGGAAGAAGGTAACTATGTTCGTGTGAGTGTGCACGACGCTGGGACGGGTTTCGAACCACACGCAATGGACCGGCTCTTTCAGTCATTCTATACAACCAAGGATGTCGGTATGGGAATCGGCCTCTCTGTAAGCCGCTCGATCATTGAGAGTCACCGCGGTCGCATGTGGGCCACTCCAAATGATGGTCCAGGCGTAACGTTTTCCTTTTCGATTCCGTGCCTTGTCGACCGGCCAGGTTAGATCCTCGCTCGAAGAGTGTAAGCAAGACGGTGAAGAATCCTCAGAGCTCCTCCCAGTTGAGGCTCGGAGCCGGTATAGACGTGCGCCCGCTAACCATGGTTCACACCAACAAGTCCTCAATCTTCACCGGCAGTTCGCGAACCCGAACTCCGGTTGCGTGATGGACCGCGTCCGTGATGGCGGCGGCAATGCCTGCCAATCCAATCTCACCGATTCCGCGTGCGCCGAGTTCATTAATCTCCTTGTCGGGATAGTCCAGGAACGTGACGTCGATGGGCGGCGCGTCGGCATTCACCGTCACCATGTAGTCGGCCAGGTTGCTGTTGATAGGCGCGCCGTTCTGCGGATCGTAAATGGTTTCTTCGAACAGCGCCATGCCGATGCCCATGACTACCGCGCCCTGGATCTGATTCCGGCCGGCAAGCGGATTCAGAATCCGGCCGGCATCCATCACCGTCACCACTCGGCTCACCCGCAACCGCGCGATCTCGGCCTGCCATGTCACTTCGACGAAGTGACAGCCGAACGAATGCCTGGAGAACTTTGGGTTTGGAGCAAAGGCCGTCATTTCAGCACTGCCGCTGCCCGTGACCAGACGTGCATTCGCGCGACGCAGCAAGTCGCCGAAAGGAACGCCTTTCCCGGATCCCTCGGCCTTCACGAAGATGCGACCACTGTCCAGCGCTAGATCGTCCGGCTTGTGCCCGAGGAATGGCGAACCGGGAGTCGTGACAGCGATGATCAACATCGATGCGATCGCCTGATCAGCAGCCTTGAAGACAGCCGGGATCACCGAGCTCGTGGCCAGGGAACCGCCAGAGATCGGGCCGTCCGGAAGAGCGCTGTCACCCAGCTCAACTTCGATCTTGTCGAGCGGGACGCCGGTCTTCTCCGCTGCGAGTTGTGCCAGGATCGTGTACATGCCGGTGCCAATGTCTTGCGTGGCGCATGAAACGCGCACGGTGCCGTCGTCGCGCAATTGCATGTTCGCCGCGGCCTCGAAGCGACCTGCTATCCATGCCGCACCCGCCATTCCCCAGCCCAACGTAAGACCGTCGCGTTTCATAGAGCCTATCGCCGGGTTGCGCTTAGCCCAGCCGAACTTCTCGGCGCCCACATTCAGGCATTCGACGTAATGACGGGAAGAAAAAGGGAGACCATTCGATTCGTCGAGCTTCGGCTCATTAAGAATGCGGAGCTGGACGGGATCCATTTTGAGCTTCTCGGCCAGCTCATTCATCGCCGATTCAGTGGCGTAAAGACCGGGCACGGCGCCCGGGCCGCGCATGTCGGCCGTCGCGCCGATGTTGCGCCGCGCGCGTCCGAAACTCACGCGCAGGTTGGGAACGCTGTAATGGAAGGGCGTAGCTTCGCCGCAGTCTTCGTGGTAATCGTCCAGCATCGACATGTGATAGACGTAGTCGTGCATGAGAGAAACCAGCTTGCCATCGCGGCTTGCGCCCAGGCGCAGGCGCTGCTGGGTACGCGCGCGATGCCCGACCGACTGAAACATCATTTTGCGGCTGACAACCAACTTGAGCGGCTTGCCCAATTGCCGTGCTGCCGCGACGGCGAGTGGAACATGCGTCCAGGGATATAACTTGCCGCCGAACCCCGATCCCAGGAACTTCGAAATAACCCGCACACTCTCTTTTGGCAAGCCGAACATTTGCGCCAGTACGCTGCGCGCATTGACGACGCCTTGTGTCGAGTCATACAGCGTCAGCATGGTTCCATCCCAGATGGCGGTGGTTGCATGCAGTTCAAGCGGATTATGGGTCTCCGCAGGCGTGACGTAGGTTTCCTCAAGTTTCACCGGCGCACTCGCAAACGCGCCTTCAGGGTCTCCGCGCTTGCTTTGCTCCCTTGGCGCTGGTCCATAGGTTGTGAGCACCACATCCGGATCGTCGCCGGCTTTCAGACGAGCTTCTACATTCGATTTTTCTTTGGCGTAGGTGGCGCGCACCGCATCCGCTGCGGCCTTGGCGGCTTCGAAGGTATCGGCCACTGCCAGCGCGATGTACTGCCCGTAGTAACGGATCACGTCATCTTCGAATGGTGGCCGCCGCTCTTCACAGACGCGATCGAAGCCGGGCGCCGGAGTGGAACGAAAAATCCTTCCAATGTTCCCGCGATGAAAAACGGCGCGCACGCCCGACATTTTTTCCGCGGCAGCAGTATCGAGCGCGAGTAATTTGCCATTCGCGATCGTCGCCTCAACGGGAACGCCGTAGAGCATACCGGGGAAATTAAAATCGGAGGTGTACTGCGCCAAACCCGTGACTTTGCGCGGGCCATCGATACGAGGCGTATCTCGGCCAATCGGAGAAGTTGAGAGCGATGAGTCTGTTGTCGCCATAATTGCTCCTCAATAATCAGCTGGTTGCAGCCGTTCGTAATGCATAGATCAGGCAGCGCTTGGCCAATTCGATCTTGAAACCGTTCTCGCTCTGCGGCCTTGCATTGCGCAGCGCAGCCTCGGCTGCCAGGCGAAAGGTCGCAACGTTCGCCGGCTTGCCGGCAAGCGCCGCCTCAGCCTCCGGCGAGCGCCACGGTCTTGTGCCCACGCCGCCAAGGGCGACGCGTGCACGCGTGATTCTGCCGCCGGCGATCGTGAGCACCACCGCTGCCGATGCCAGCGCAAATTCGTACGACGCTCGATCGCGCAGCTTCAGATAAAGGTGCTTGCTTCCGACGGCAGGTGGTGGGAGCGTTACGTGGGTGATCAGGTCGCCCGGCTCCAATACGGTCTCTTGATGTGGCGTGCGGCCCGGCAGGAGATGAAAATCGGCGAATGGAATGGCACGCGATCCTTTGGGTCCTTGCACGTATATCGTCGCCTCCAGCGCCGCCATCGCCACGCACATGTCCGAGGGATTCGTCGCGATGCAATGGTCGCTTGCACCCAGGATCGCGAGCGTGCGATTGTGACCGGTGATCGCTGGACACCCGGTGCCGGGTTCACGCTTGTTGCAGGACATAGCCGTGTCGCGGAAGTAGACACAACGTGTGCGCTGCAGCAGGTTGCCGCCCACTGTCGCCATATTGCGGATCTGTGCCGACGCGCCGTTCAGAATCGCCTGCGACAAGACCAAATAATCTTTCTGCACCTTCGGGTGATTTGCGAGATCGGAATTCCGAACCGTCGCACCGATCTTCAGGCCGCCATCAGGCGTGACCTCGATCTTGTCCAGCGGGAGACGATTGATGTCGAGCACACGGTCGGGCGTCTCCACGTTTAGCTTCATCAGATCGATCAGTGTGGTGCCCCCGCCCATGAACCGCACGTCCGCACCCTGCTGGGCCGTTTTCGATTGCGCCGCAGCCGCAATGGCAGCTGCGGGATCCGTCGGTCGGATGAACTCAAACATGTGCATCGAAATCCCTCCCTCGTTAGGCGTTTTTCCGAACTTGTTGGATCGCGGCCACGATATTGCCATAAGCTCCGCAACGGCAGATGTTGCCGCTCATCAGTTCCTTCACCGACGCGTCATCGGAACCACACGGTTCCTTCAGTAGCGCGACGGCCGACATGATCTGGCCGGACGTGCAATAGCCGCATTGATAAGCGTCGCAGGCAAGGAATGACGCCTGCATCGGATGCATTGCGTCAGGCGTACCCAGGCCTTCGACAGTCGTGACCTCCTCTCCATCGTGCATCAGGGCCAGGTTGAGGCAGGAAAGCACACGCTTGCCGTTCACATGCACTGTGCATGCGCCGCATTGACCATGGTCACAGCCTTTTTTCGTTCCAGTTAGTGCGACTGTCTCCCGGATGCAATCCAGCAGCGTCGTCCGCGGGTCGATCCGAAGTGAGTGGTCCATACCATTAATGCGCAGCGTAATCGGGACAGCCCCCTCGATGATTGGCGCGGCATTGGTCGGAGCCGGGCCGCTCTCTCCGCCAACATCTTTTGCGAGGGCTGGTACGTACGCTGCAACCAAGCTTGCTGCCACACTACTTCCAGAGGTCAAAAGAAACTTGCGTCGGGTGGGACTTGGCGGAAGAGATTTGGGATCGTCGTCTGACATAAGACCTCCGTTCGTATCGTCAACTTTGGGAATTCTCGTTCCGGGGATCGTCTTTCGAGTTCACGTATTCAAAACCCAGCGGCCCAAGCGCCGTGACCTGTGCGATGTATTCGCCGGACTTTGCCCAATGGAAATGAGACGTGTTGCCGGGCAATACAATCACCGCACCGGGTGGATAGCCCTCGAGTTTGTCGCTGTCGAATTCTTCGCCCACGCCAATGTAGAAGACCCCGGCAATGACCGTGTAAATGCGTTCCTCGGAGTGCCGGTGCGGCATCAGCTTCACGCCGCCCGGCACCTTGACGCGAATCACGTACGGTCCGGGTTCCGACGGCTGACCTGCAATGACCGCAAGACGCACTAAAGGTGGGAACGCAGCGAAGGGCTTCCAGTCAATGTTTTCCGGCAGAATTGTTTTCAGTTGGTTCAAGGCTTCACCTCTTGCGGAACGTGTCCTCCTTTATTGAGGGTTCTTTTCTTGTGGAAGCCTTCGGTCGCCTTCATCCGATTCGGATTCACTGAGCGGGAGGGAGTAAATCACAAGTACAAATGCGAATCTATTGCACCAAAGTATCGATCGATACTTTGGTATTGATCGGGTTGGATACCAATACCAAAGTACGATAGACACCCAGCTCTGACAGGCGCATTCTCGGTAACTACCGCCGGTGATTGCTTCAGCCGAACCCGGAGAGCGATGGTTATGTTGTTATCCTGATGATGCCTTTGCGGAGTACAAGGTGGTATGGCGTCCGACGCCTGGTCATGACTTGTCTTCCAGAATCGCTTCCACGTCACCCTTGAAACTCAAGTACGTTGAGCAAATATCCCGGAAAAATATTGTCGCTTACCGTAGAAGACAATCAACCACAGGACTGTTACCACCGCCGCCGGTATTGCTCCACTCGGATTCAGGAACACGTGATAACAAATGATATTCGCGATTACCGGCCCAAGCAGCACCAGCGCGAGCGGTACGAATCGGTTCGCTAACAGTAGCGCGCCGCCTGCAATTTGGAGCGCCGCCACAACCCAAAAATAGTGAGAAAGGACCAGCGCCCCGACAAACTGCCCGGCCAGTCCCGTCGGCATAGGCCCCATGCTCAAGAAATTCAAAAAGCCATTGAGCCCAAACACCACAAAAATCAGCCCAAGTAAAAGGCGTACAATCACTACAACGATTCTCATCTCAAATCCCTCCTGACGTTCTTACACTTGCGACTTTTTCTGCTTATGCATTGTTAACTCTCATTCAACAGTAGTCGCGCCCATGCGCCCCTGACGATAGTCCTCAAACGCTTGATGGATTTCCGCTTCTGTGTTCATCACGAACGGTCCGTAACGCGCGATTGGTTCATTCAACGGCGCACCAGCGATGACCAATACTTCCAGCGTTGCTTTTGCATCTGCTGGATTTTCGATTCTTACTTCGTCGCCATCCGGAGCGAACATGACCATCTGTCCGTCCGCGCCAAGCTCGCCCTCTGTTCCGAACAATCCTGCTCCTTCAACGACATAAGCAAAGGCGTTATAGTTTTTCGGTACCCGTTGCGTTGCCACTCCTCCCGGCTCGAGTCGGTAATGCAAGTAGATAATCGGCGTCCGTGTGTCGATGACGGCTTTCTCGCCCATCGCTTCGCCGGCGATCACAGTGACGGAAACTAAGCCATCGGCTGAGATTGCTTTAGGAATCCTGGCGCCGGGAATTTCCTGATAGCGCGGATTGATCATTTTGTCCCGCCGCGGCAGGTTTACCCAGAGTTGGAACCCATGCATTCGCCCACCCGTCCGCATGAATTCAGCGGAAGGCATCTCGGCATGGACCACGCCTGCGCCCGCAGTCATCCATTGCACGTCACCTGATCTAAGCCGTCCGGCATGTCCGCTGGAATCCTTGTGCTCCATGTCACCCGACAGCATGTATGTAACCGTCTCGAATCCGCGATGCGGATGATCGGGTGCGCCTTTCGCTTCGCCGGGTGCCACCTCCATCGGCCCCATCTCATCAAGCAACAGAAACGGATCAAAGTCTGAAAACGATGCCTTGGGAAACGGGCGGCGCACCAGAAATCCACCACCTTCCAAAGTCTCGATACTGTTGACGATTCCCGCGACCGTCCGTCCTTCATTTGTTTGCGTCTTTTCAGTTCCCAATGCTTCTTTCACCATCGACATAAATCTCACCTCTTCAAACGTATATCTTATTTTCGGATCACGCGGCGCCCTCTTCACTCTGCACCACCGCCTGGCGCCGATTTACCTTGACATCAAGATACTTCAGAGTAAGGCAGATGTCAACCGTGGGAGGCCTTGGACTCAGACCGATGCTGCGCCTCCCGCAGGTATTCCTTATCGTTTTAGAATGGACCTCGAAACTATGGACAGGAACCTGTCAATAGTTATTTACTTTATCGGATTTCAATGAAAACAGGTCCTAAGAGGAAATTGGAGTGACAGGATGTTAGGAAGTGCCAGGATTATGGGAGTTGAACGAGGACTTAGTAGGGCTTTGCACGAAGAGTAGGTCTATCACTCCGCACAGCGGACGAATAATAGTAGCCCAGCAGTTCACTGCTGGGATGAAGAGCTGAAGGCTTTGTAGTCCGTGAAGCGGACGGCTGAATGATAACCTCTGGAGCCTCTGATCTGTTCACGGACTTCGTCTCGGACTCCTGCCCAGCCCCAGCGATGAATCGCTGGGCTATTTTCAATCGTCCGCTAACGTCAGAAAAACGGTACTTCTTGTGATAAAGGGTTTCACGAGTGGTGTGTTTCTTGATGTTGAGTTGTTTGATTTTCAAATCCAACGTCGACCCAGGAATTCCTGGAATGATAGGGATGTCGAATGCGACCGCATGCTTGAGACGCGCGACGATTCTTACCTGATCGAGCAGCTTTGGAGTCGGCATTGCCTGAGGATTAGCCTATACTCGAATTGTTAGAGGTAATAACCAGCGGGCTTAGCGGAGCCGCATAAATACCACCAAATCCGGTATTGCGTCACCGATCCGCGGCAGAACATATGGTTAGATTGCTTCTGGTACTTTTTTTGGAGGCTCATCATGTCGGGATTTCTAAAAGCAATTGTGATTGTTTTGATAGTAGGGGTATTGGGCAGCATCTTTGTTTTGAGCTATGGGAGTCTCACCCCCAAAGAAACAGGCCTGTTAAGTATCATTCTGTTTATTTGTTCAATACTTGGCACGTGGGTGGTTTCGCACATTTATGGCGAGTCTTCGAGTAAAAGAGCCATCCAAGACGTCAAGGAATTCCACCAAGCCAATCTGCGCATGTATGCCTTGAAAGCTGCGGAGAAGGTCAACAATCTCTCGAATGAGCTGAACCTCCTCTCTGTTTATCTACAACAGGAACTTGATAGCACTGACTACGAAACAACTGAGGAAAAGCTCTTGGCAAAAGAAGAGAGGATGGAGAGCGCCATACACATTATTAAGACTCTCAAGTCAATCAATGATACAGGTTTGAGTGATTGGGAAGGAGTTATCGGTGATGAATTGAGCCAACAGCGTGAAGAACGAGAAGAGAGGGAAGAAGATCTTCGGGATATCATAGAGAGATTACAGATGCTCTGGGCAACAGACAGAGCCGAACGAGAGAGTAAACATGATGATACCGGTGCGCTGAAATCTGACATCGAGTCGATTAGAAAGGAGCTAAGATTGCTCGTCACAGATGTCGTTGGTACTTCCATAAGACTGCCGAGGATATCGAAGAAACCGAGAAAGGAAGAGGTTGAGAAACCGTGCCCGTCATGTAGTCAGAGCGTGAAATTTCGCCAAAGAACTAACCCCCGCAGTATTAAGGCCGTAAAGTGTGCTTCGTGCCAAACGCAGTTAATATCTCGGTACAATAAAGATGCGGGCTTTCAGCTTGAGATCAGGGGTGCTATCCCGGCAGAAATCAAGTGTCCTTGGTGTGATGTTGAGCTTAGAGTGCACTTAGACGCATTTCCCGGATCGTCCGTGCGCATAAAGTGTGATACCTGCAACGAGACCATACGAGTAGTTAGGACCCCTGATGATGATGTTCGCGTTACCTCAATTCCTCCGCCTCAGCCGGATGAAACGAAGCCCACGCAGGAAATACTAAAACTGGTGCAAGAAAGAATGCCCCCTCAACCGTGGCCCAAAGATGCGAGCAAGCAAGTCGCAGAACAAATTGGCGTGTCAAACCACATGATAACTAAGGCAATTGCTGAGTTAATTCGACGGGGTGTTTTCCAACCACAGATAGACGGAAAGCTCTATGTCCCCTTGCCTCTTGATGGGTCGCCAAAAAATAACTAAGGGCGGGGCCGAGGGACGCAATCTAACAAAGCCTGACGGCGCGATAGCATGCTTCTCAAGTAGCCCTATTCCTTCGGCGTGAATGCTGATCGCGCGCCGCAACTGAAAGTCAGCGTTGGATCGCTTTCCTAATTGCGAGAACACTAATGGAATCTCTAAGTAATTCAACGACAAGTTTTTAAACATATCGCTGAACTCTACGTAGATCTGAAATCAAAAAAACGGCGCGAAGCGAATCGCAACCCTGCTGATTTTGTCCTTTCTGCGGTGCAAGTAATCATGAATCATGACGCCTCCGAACGAAGTCAGAGTGAATGACGAAGTCCAAGCGAATGTGATTGGCAATTTTTCAAAACGAGTTACGGATGGCGAGAAAGTATCGATTGATGACCTTGAAGACATAATTGACGTGCAACGACGGATCGCGTACCAGCCGCCCCAATCAGGGTCGACTTTTTTGTGCAAAGCTACCCACTGCCAGCTTGCGCACTCGACCGCCTTCACCATGCCCATCTAAATTCAATTGCCAAGAAGTCAGCGTTATGACCACCGACGGCCGAATTGGTTTTCCAATGGCGAAATCTAGACTTCGAGAACTTCAGTTTCTTCAAGCCGGCTGCTCAGACGGTCAACACTATGCTTGAGCAGGTTCGCTGGGGCGGGCGCGTTGAAGTCTCTGCGGGAACTAATCGCTGTTTACTAATGGGAGTTATTAATTACGTCTAGATGGACCTTTGAACCGGGACATACGGCCGCCGAATTCTGCGCCGACACATCATGGTCCACTCATGTGCGTAGACATTTCAAGGATGTGCATGGCGCGCTGGATTTCGATCTGAAAGACCAGGCCAACTCTTGCGTCGAAGTCGTCATAGACTGCGCGCGAGCTCTGCACCGGCGAACTGTCGCGCGATGCCCACCTACGCACTGCAGACTTTCTCGACGTGGGAAATTTTACCTAACTTGGGGAGAAGTTAAGATCCCGAAAGTTTGCCAATCACGCAATAGAACTCCTCACAGCTTTGTACGGTTTTAAACGAAATCGCAGAACTGGGATGCCGCAGAGCTATCCAGTTAGATAAGATCGCAAACGAAGCGGGTGAGGCTCTTTCAACTGGAATGAATTAGCCAACAAAGCCTATCTCTTTCTCAATGCCTAAAAACCACAATCAAGGCTTCAAACGCAAAACAACAACAGATATATTCACGATTATGGTTTAGCGAGGGGTTTGTAAATAAGACCGATGACTATGCCGACGATAGTCCACTGGACGAAGTAAGCCACAGCCTGCATCAGAGCGAGTTTCAGCCCGATGTTCAGGTTCACGTAGTTGTGCAGCACAAATGCGCAAACCACGAAAATGCCAATGAGAACGCCGAAGCGCGCACCTTCCGTAATGCCCGATCCGCCCTGATGTATCATTGCGAAAATTATGGCGGCAACCAGGATCGATATGAAAGTTGCGACCAATCCAATTGGCATAACAGCCATCATTTCTTCCTTGGGTCGGAAGACGGCCGGGTACTTGTGGCCTTCATTGATAAGAGCCGGCACCAGCCACAACACTAAGAAACCAAAGGCAAAAGACGCGACCATGCCGCCAAGCGCCGCCAGCACGAGACGTGAATAGTTCATTTGCACTCCTTTACAAATTGCGGATCAAAATCACAGCCGGTTCGGCAGGACTGGTTCGCCCAAACGATGATGATTTCGCTAGGGCGAGATATTGAGACTCCTCTTTGCATTAGATTTCGACTATTGCTAACTAATATCCGACCTCGGACTCGCATAGAATTTACGCGAGAAAACTCGATGCTTAGCTTATTAAACGACTGAGGAAGCGGGCGCCAAACATTACACCAGTCACGGCTCTGATCGCAAGGAAATGTGATGGCGGACGAAAACAACCGTTCGGCACAGATGTGATTCCGCACCGGCGTTTTTCGACATAAGGAACCTCTCAAAGATTCGCAACTTCGGACTCTCCATTCTTTCGAGCATTCGTGGAGTTCGATCCAATAAATGGAGCCTGAAAGCTGATGACGAAGTGCACGATGGTGAAAGTTACGCGGACGCTGATCGCTGGCCGCAATGAAAGCGAACAAACCCGCGCGAAAAGTTTGTCCGCAGTCTTGACTTTACGACTTTATGAATTCGAGCAGGTCGGCATTGATCTCGTCTGCATTCGTGGTTGGCATGCCGTGCGGGAAACCTTTGTAGGTTTTCAATAACGCGCCCTTCACCAACTTGGCACTAAGCGGGCCCGAGTCGGCATAGGGGACGATCTGGTCATCGTCGCCATGCATTACCAGGGTCGGCACCGTGAACTTCTTCAGGTCCTCCGTGAAGTCCGTTTGAGAGAAGGCCACGATGCCGTCATAGTGCGCCTTAGCGCCGCCCATCATGCCCTGGCGCCACCAATTCCGGATCACACCCTGGGATGCTTTCGCGCCCGGCCGGTTGTAGCCGTAAAAGGGCCCAGTCGGCACATCCAGATAGAACTGCGCCCGGTTGGTGGCCACCTGCGTTTGAAAGTCGTCGAATACTTCTTTAGGCAGACCGCCGGGGTTCGCCGCGGTCTTCACCATCAGCGGCGGTACTGCGCTAATGAGGACAGCCTTAGCTACGCGACTCTCGCCGTGGCGCGCTATGTAACGTGTGACCTCACCGCCACCGGTCGAATGACCGACATGGATGGCATTCTTTAAATCAAGATGCGCGGTGAGCGCGGCGAGGTCATCGGCGTAGTGATCCATATCGTGTCCGTCGCCCGGTTGACTCGAGCGTCCGTGACCTCGCCGGTCATGGGCGACGACGCGATAGCCATGATTTAAGAAGAACATCATCTGGGCGTCCCAGTCGTCAGCCGACAAAGGCCAGCCGTGACTGAACACTATGGGCTGTCCTTCACCCCAGTCCTTGTAGTAAATACTCGTTCCGTCTTTGGTCGTTATAGTTGACATCGATTTCTCCTTTCGTTGCGGCGGGCGCCGAGCCAGTTACCCTAATCTTTCGTTTCGCGATTGGCTACACATCTCATACTTTGTGAAGAGCGGTACGCTTTGAAGCGCGCCGCAACCCGACGGGAAAGCTCCGTCATGATTCCTCACCACCGAAGGTGAGGACGGCGCGAAACCGCACTTTGCCGCTGTGCATTTGCTCGTAGGCTTCCGCCACGCGCTCGAGCGGGTATTTCTCGATCATAGGATGCACGCCGGTCAAGGCACTGAATTCCATCGTGTCTTGCGAATCCATCGCGGTGCCGGAGTACCAACCGGCGACCGATCGCCTCCCACTGATGAGAGGCATCATACTAATCGTCAGCGGCTCAAACGGCGCGGCCGGCACTAACAGTTTGCCGCTCGGCGACAATCCGTCAACCAACGCGGAAATCGCTTGCGCGTTCGGCGCGGTCGCCAGAATCACCCGCGCGCCCCCAAGCTTTTGCAACTCCGTCACCGCATCTGTCGCGATCGAATCAATGTAATGATGTGCTCCGAGTTTCCGCGCCAGTGCCTCCTTGTCATTTCCTCGGTTGATCGCGACTGTCTCGAAGCCCATCTGCCGCGCGTACTGCACTCCGAGATGGCCCAGCCCCCCGATGCCGTGCACTGCGACCACCTCTCCCGCGCGCGCGCCGGAATTGCGCAGAGCGTTGTAGACCGTAACGCCCGCACACATGAAGGGTCCCGCTTCTTCCGCGGGTAAATCGTCGGGAATCGCGGCCAGCGCCGTGACCGGTGCGATCATGTACTCGGCATACCCACCATCGAAGTCGATGCCCGTGACCTTTCGATTAACGCACATCGCGAAGTCACCACGCCGGCACTGTTCGCACACAAAACAATGTCCGCCATGCCAGCCGACCCCGACGCGTTGACCTGAGATCCATGCTGTGACGTTGTCACCGACAGTATCGATCTGTCCCGCTACTTCATGACCCGGCACACGGGGATATTGAAGCCCGGGCCAGAAACCTTCTTTGACCAACGCATCGCTGTGGCAAATGCCGCATGCCTCAACTTTCACGCGCACTTGCCCAGCGTCCGGCTCAGGGATATCGCGCTCTATCAACTCCCAGTTTCCGCCTGGTTTGCTGACCTGTGCTGCTTTCATTTTCGTGCTCATAAATATTCCTTTACCCTGTTTCTGCGAGTAGCTTCTGAATCAGTCGCTCGGCCTCGTCATAGTCCCCTTCACCCACGTGCATCCAGCGAATTCGTCCCTTCTTGTCTAACAGAAAAGCGGTTGGCCAGGCTTCGACCTTATAAGCTTTCCATGTTTGGTAGTCGTTGTCCGTAACTACCGGGTAACGAATCCCCAGTGAAGATACTTGATGACGGAGATTTTCGATTTTTCTTTCTTCATCGAACTCAGGTGAGTGCACCCCAATAACGGTAAAGCCTTTCTCGCGGTAGCTATCATCCCAGCTTTTGACGAAGGACAATGTGTTACGACAGTTATAGCAGCCGAAAGTCCAGAACTCGATCAGCACGACACGACCACGGAGGTCATTGAGCTTGAGCGGTTCCGAGTTTATCCAGTCACCAGTGGCCAGCTCTGGAGCCGTGGCAGATTCCGAACTCTTATATTCAGTGGAGCTGCCAAAGGGGGCTAGAATTAGCTTTGTCAAACCCGTAGCGTAGACGAACGCCGCTACAATAACGAAGCCCGCAACGATTCCGATCAACATATTCTTTCGTAGGTTCATTAGATCGTATCCTCAATTGCCGCGCCTCGAGCCCGCCCTGATCGCAGCCCCTGTTCGCTTAAGAGCCTGGATGTGGTCCGCGCGTTGTCTACCGCCGATCAATAACGGTCGACATCGACAATTGCTTTTGCAAAAGCCTGCGGTGCTTCTTGCGGCAGGTTATGTCCGACGCCGCCCGTGATAGTCCGGTGGTCATACTTGCCCGAGAATTTCTTCCCATAAGAACTCGGGTCTGGATGTGGCGCACCATTCGCGTCACCTTCAAGCGTGATCGTGGGCACGGTTATTACCGGACCTGCGGCAAGCCGCCTTTCCAGATCATCATATTTCCGCTCGCCTTCGGCCAGACCAAGGCGCCACCGGTAATTGTGGACCACGATGGCAACATGATCAGGATTTTCAAGAGAAGCTGAGCTGCGATCGAAGGTGGCATCATCGAAATTCCACTTCGGCGAAGCGAGCTGCCAAATGAGCTTCGCAAAGTCGCGGCGGTATTTGTCGTAGCCGGCACGGCCGCGTTCCGTCGCAAAATAGTATTGATACCACCATTCGAGCTCGGCCTTTGGCGGCAGAGGCTCACGTCCGGCTGCCTGGCTGCCGATCAGATAACCACTCACCGAGACCATCGCCTTGCAGCGCTCCGGCCAAAGCGCCGCGATGATATTGGACGTCCGCGCGCCCCAATCAAAACCGCCGATAACCGGCTTCCGGATCTTAAGCGCATCCAGGAAAGCGACGATGTCGGTAGCGAGCGCCGATGGTTGACCATTTCGGAATGTCTCACTTGAAAGAAAGCGCGTCGTGCCATAGCCGCGAAGGTATGGGACTATCACCCTATAGCCCTTAGCGGTTAATAACGGTGCTACCTCGACGAAGCTGTGAATGTCGTACGGCCAGCCGTGCAGAAGGATCACAGGTGGACCGTTTGCCGGGCCGGCTTCAGCGTAACCAACATTCAGAACTCCGGCAGCGATCTGCTTCAGCGGGCCGAAGGATCCGTTCGTTGCGGGCTTGACGTTGATCGATTGTGACGAATCGTTGGACTTTGCCTCCGAAGAGATCATAGTGAGCTTTGCAGCAGCGATGGTCATAGCGACAGAGCCCAAAAAATGACGGCGATCGAATTTCATTTCTTCAGACATTTTTATTTTCGCTTCCATTGAATCTCTTTCACCTCGGTGCTCGCCGGCGCACGGACCTATTCAGGATTCAATATTTTGGGCCAACCCCGCCGCTTTGTTCGTCCAGCTCCCTGGCACGGTCATGAAGCACCGTCACCACTTGCGACGGCCTCATCATCACGATCAGGTACCACGCCCCGAAGTGGGCTTACGCCAAGACACGCCCAGCTAAAATTCTTAAGACGTTTGCGCTTCGGCCTTTGAACTCCCGGTTGCGGCTTCTTTGATAATGTCCGCAACTGCTTGAGGATTAGATACGTAGATGGCATGGCTGCCTCCGACCTCTCTGACCGTCGAACCGGCGCGTTGCGACATAAATTGTTGTGCCGGCGGCGGTATCATCTTGTCCTCGGTAACGACCAGGTACCAACTCGGCTTGGTTTTCCACGCTGGGGTGCTAACGGGTCCATTGAGAGCGTCCAATCCCCAGGGCACCTGGGAGTTCGCCATGAACTCGGCTTTTTCGGGCGGTACATCCCCGGCGAATGATTCCGCAAATTTCGCTTTATCAAGCATGAGAAAGCCGTCAACGGGCGGTAGGATCGGCGGCACGGCCGCGCCGGGCGCCGGATTCGCGATCAGTGTCCCGACCGATTCCCCCGCGCCCGGGGCGAAAGCCGTAATGTAAACGAGAGTGTCAACGTTTGGATGATTGCCGGCTTCGGTAATAACCACTCCGCCATATGAATGACCTACAAGAACTGCAGGACCATCCTGGGAATCGAGCACTGCTCTTGTCGCGGCGACATCACCGGTTAGCGATATCGTTGGATTCTGAACAACGCTTACGTTGTAACCGTCACGCTTAAGTATTTGGTACACGCCTTCCCAGCCCGAGCCGTCCACAAACCCTCCATGAACAAGCACGATATTTTTGGTGGCGCCATCTGAAATTTGAGCCATGATTTTTTCTCCTTTGCAAAAAAGTTTATCGAGTAACTCGAGGGACTAAACGAACCGACAAATCCATCGGTCCGGAATATTCCCATTCGGTTTTTTATCTTAGCGATTTGAACCCCGTGCGCATTTCACCGACGAATAGCTCTGGTTGTTCCCAGGCCGCGAAGTGGGTGCCTTTGGGGAGCCGGTTGTAGTGGATGAGCTTCACATACGCTTTCTCTGCCCAGCTCTTCGGCGCTTGATAAATTTCTTCCGCAAACGCGCTCACGGCGACCGGAAGCTTGACGCCTCTCGCGTCGAAGAACCCGCCTGCCGGCAGATTATGCGACGTGTCCCAGTAGAGACGCGCCGAAGAAATCGCGGTATTCGTCAACCAATAGAGCGTGATGTTGTCGAGCACGTCATCGCGGCTCAGCCCTTCAGCCTTGCCGTCGAAAACGCGGGCGATCATCTGGTAGCTGCGAATGTCGTGATCGAGGATCCAGCCCGCCAGGCCAACCGGCGAATCGACGATGCCGTAAAGCGTCTGTGGGCGGTTGTTCATCTCGAGGGCGTAGCCCAGCCCATTCTTATAGAAATCATCGAGCCCATCCCACGCGTACTTTTCCTCCGGCGAAAGGCCGGCGGGCGGCGGGCCACCCGCGGAAAGCGCCTTCGAAACATCGGGTGGAACTGTCGCCGCCATGTTGGTGTGAATGCCGAGCAATCCGGGCGGCTGCTGCAAAGCCATCACCTCCGAAATTGCATTGCCCCAATCGCCACCCTGCGCGACATATTTTGTGTAGCCGAGGCGTTGCATGAGCGTCGCCCACGCCTTCGCAATGCTAACGGGATTCCATCCCGGCTTCGTCGGCTTGCCTGAGAACCCGTAGCCCGGCAGAGACGGAATCACAAGATGAAAGGCGTCCGCCGCGGTCCCGCCATGGGCGGTCGGATTGGTCAAAGGCTCGATAATCTTCATCTGCTCGATGATCGAGCCGGGCCAGCCATGTGTGACGATCATCGGCAGTGCATTTTCATGCTGGGAGCGCACGTGAATGAAATGAATGTCGAGGCCATCGATCTCAGTGATGAAGTTCGGCACGGCGTTGATCTTTGCCTCGCACTTGCGCCAATCGTGTGAGTTCGCCCAATACTGCGCGAGCTTCTGCATCGTCGCGAGCTGCACGCCTTGTGTTGCATCGGCGACCTGTTCGCGGTCAGGCCACTTTGTCGCCGTGATGCGTTTGCGCAAGTCGGTGAGGTCCGATTGCGGCGCCTCGAAATGAAACGGACGAATAGCGGTCTTGTCAGTTGCCTGCTCGCCGGCCGGTTGTGTAGCACTGGTTTGGGTCATGCTGTCCTCCTCTTGGCTGATTTTGGATTTCGAACCTGCAAATGCCTCGGCGATCGTCCCGGGGCTGAACGCGACTGCCAGACCCAACATCGAACTCGCCTTGAGAAAGCGACGGCGCGATCTGTCGTCTGGTTGTCTCATTGTGTGCTCCTTTCGAGTAGTTCCGGATTGTCGGTTGGGTGGTCATCGTCTCGTCAGTCTGAAACGCGGCCCCGAGCGCTTCAGCGAAAGTTCGGGCTGCTCACTGTTGAATACTTTTTCAAGTTGAGTCATGGTGTTCTCGACTACAGACTCGCTAACGAACGCCTGCGATTTCATTCGGATTCATTACAAATGCGGAGTACAACACAGGTGAAAAGGCGAATCTATTGCACCAAAGTATCGATCGATACCTTGGTATTGGTATTGATCCCAGAACCAAGCGCGCCGGTGCCGTGAACTGACCCCCGGGCACAGAGAACAAGAGTTTTTGTTAATAGAGTTGGGTGCCCACACCAATACCAAAGTACTATAGACGCTCTGAACTGGATTGAAGCATCCTTCTGCCGGAGGGGGTGCTGCCATGAAAGCCGCGATGAAGAACGAGCAGGGCCGCATCATCAATGCGCGCTGCCCCGGTTGGTATGGACGACACGCCCTGACGTAACAATGGCTTCCTCAACCAAGGCCTGTCGCAGTAAGTGCGGCGCGTAAAAAATATGTCAATAACACGTTCACTTGTCTCAGTAGTCGATGACGACGAATCCGTGCGCGAGTCGCTCCCGGACTTGCTACGGGAGTTCGGCTATGCAGTCCGGGCATTCTCATCGGCGGAAGATTTCCTCGCGGCCGATTGCATCGATCAGACCAGCTGCCTGATTCTCGATATAGCCATGCCGGGCATGACGGGTCCGGCTCTTCAGCAGGAATTGAAAATTCTCGGCAAGGAGATTCCGATCATCTTCATCACCGCTCAAAGAGACGAGCTGGTGCGTGCCAGGGTGCTCGAACAAGGTGCGGCGGAATTATTGTTGAAGCCATTCAGCGATACGGCTTTGCGTGACGCGGTAAACGCCGCACTTGCGTGAGCCGAAGCGTCGGACACACTCTTGTACGATGGGGAACAATATGAAGTCAGCGAGCGCAGAGAGCCTCGAATCGGGTTCACCCAAGTCGGAGGCCACCTCAATCGTCTTCGTTGTTGACGACGACATCTCTGTCAGGGAGTCGCTGGAATTGCTGATTCGCTTTGTCGGCTGGCAACCAGAGACGTTTGCGTCCGCGGAAGAATTTCTCGCTCGCCCACGGCCGCTGGTTCCGAGCTGCCTGGTGCTTGACGTTTCTCTTCCGGATCTCGACGGTCTCGAACTGCAGAAACTGATAGCACCTGATCGCATCGACATGCCAATCATTTTCATCACGGGGCACGGCGACGTTCCTATGACGGTCCAGGCCATGAAAGCGGGAGCTGTCGAGTTTTTGACGAAGCCATTCGACGACGACGTTCTGTTGAGCGCCATTCGCCACGCTATCGAGCGCAGCTCGGCTGCCCTTGGTGATGAAAGAGAAGTAGAAGCACTCCGCGACTGTTACGCATCACTGACGCCTCGCGAACGTGAGGTCATGAAGTTCGTGGTCTCCGGCATGTTGAATAAACAGGTCGGTTTGAAACTCGGCATCAGCGAGATCACGGTGAAGGCCCATCGAGGCAAGATGATGCTAAAGATGAAGGCCGACTCTCTCGCCGACTTGGTGAAAATGGCCGTGAGATTAGGCCTCGCACCGGCGAGGAATCCATGGCATGTTTTGCGAGAACCCTGACTGAGTTGTTGAACCTGGTGATGCCGATTTTGGCGCTCTGCTATCGGCTGAAGGAGTTCGGGACTGACTAGTTCGCCGCGAATCTGCTCGATGAGAGCGAGACCGCTGGGCACGGTTTCAATCGCTTTCTGGAAATTTCCCCGTTCGCGTTCGGCAAGCGCGAGACCGTAAGTTGATTCGGCTTCGACACGGCGGTCGCCGAGTTGTTTCGCTAATTGGTTCGCTGCTTCGTAATACTCAGCCGCTTTTTCCTTATCGGCCAACCTACGTAGCTTTTTCCCAGGTTCCGTAGAGTAATCGCTTCGCCCGTTTTATCCTTGAGTTGTCGTCGAATGACGAGTGCCTGAGCGAGGTATTCAATTGCTTTGGCGTGCTCGTCACGTTGGGCGAAAACTTGTCCGGGATTGTTTAGCACATCGGCTTCGCCGCGACGGTCTTTAACAAGGCGCCGCAAAACGATTGACTGCAAATACAATTCTTCGGCTTTCGCTGGATTGCCTGCCGGATTAGGTGAAAAACCGTCGTGGCATAACAGGTTGAAGCTGTGGCGCACATGCGCGCGTTCGCACTTTTGCCACACGCGGGTCAGTGTGTGCTTCGGCGAAATGATTGTCATCTCATGCAGATGGTTCAGCCAGTGTCTGGCATCCATCTTGCTCTCATTCATCCAGCCGTAATGCTTGTACTACAGGTGCCAGCCTGCAGACGTTTGAGTTGCTTTCAACAACAGCAGTCGGCTGGCAGCCTGTTGTACACCCTAAAGGTAAACTCAAAACGTATGGGTGAAAAGCAGCAACGCATCTGAGACAAGGCTGAGGCGCGCGCCGTTGATAAAACAAGGCAGCCAAAGGATGAAGGTAGACATTGATAAAGTGAGAAAGCTACAGCAAGCCACCCTTGGGCGAGCTTCCTTCTTCCTCGCACTACTCGCCGCGTGCGTGGCTTTGCTTGCCTCTGGTTGCTTCAAATCGCAGGTGCAGGAGACCGTCACGGTCGCGCCGCGACCCACCATGACGCCGGCGCAAGCGACGCCGGACCTCAAAGCGCGTTCCGCTCCTTCCGGGGTTGATGCTGAGATGGAGGCTGCCGGAGACGCCCTGGCACACGCCATGGTCGCTTTGAAGGGCAGTCGGCGTGACGAGGCGTTGTACTACATGGACCTGGCACGCACGCGACTCACGCGCCGCCTCAACCGCGCTACCGGCAATGCGAACGTGAATTCAAACCCGACTCGCGAACGCCTCATGGGCGACTTGCACAAGCTTGACGCCGCTGAACGGTCCGCGCATCACAATGATTACCAACAGAGCGCGGCGCAACTCCATTCGATCAGCGACGAACTCGATCTTCTTAACTCGAGTCTGATTCACCCTCCAAATTGATTCCGAAGCGTTCGGCCATGCGATAGAGCGTGCGGCGGTTAATGCCTAAGACCTCTGCCGCACGGGAGCGGTTGCCGCCCGTCGCCTCCATCACGTGCAGCAAGTACCTGCGTTCCATCTCATCAAACGTCGGCAAGTCAGCATAAAGTGCTGAGAGCGGCGAGTGTTGAGCCGCGCGCCGCACGTCTTCTGATTGCAGTCTTGGGGGCAGATCATCCGGCGTAACTTCGCCGTCGCGCGCGTGGAGGACAGCGTGCTCAATGGCAGATTGCAGCTCGCGGACATTGCCCGCCCAATCGTAAGCGACGAGACACGCCAACGCCTCGTCGGACAGTCGAAAAGAGCGTTCCCCTTCCGGCACCGCGCGGCGCAGAAAGTTCTCCGCGAGTAACGGGATGTCCGTGCGGCGCTCACGAAGGGGCGGCAGGTGCAGGGTAACGACGCTCAAGCGATAGAATAAATCTTCGCGAAATCTTCCCGCTTTGACTTCGGCTTCCAAATCTTTGTTCGTCGCGGCGATAATGCGCGCGTCCACCTGGCGACTGCGCGTTGCGCCAACCGGACGGATCTCTCCTTCCTGTAAGGCGCGCAAGAGTTTAACCTGCATCGCCTGACTGGTCTCGCCGATCTCATCCAAAAAAAGTGTGCCGCCGTCAGCCTCTTCCCACAGGCCTTTGCGGTCTATGTTAGCGCCCGTGTATGAACCTTTCAGCGCACCGAACAACTCAGCTTCCAACAGCGTTTCGGTGAGCGCTCCGCAATTGACGGCTACGAATCCACTCGCGGCGCGCGGGCTGTGCCGATGAATCGACCGCGCGACGAGTTCCTTGCCCGTACCGGATTCGCCCGTAATCAGCGCAGTGGCGCGCGACGGCGCGACGCGGGCTATCTCCAGATAAAGCCGGATCATCGCCGGGGAGCGTCCGGTGATTTCGTTTTCAGCAGCGCCTTGAGCGCCGGCGTGTGTTTCATCCAAACCCGGGTTAAGTGCGTGTTTAGTTCCTCCCATCGCGCGGCGCGCGGCGGCGACGACTTCCTCGACCTTAAACGGTTTTGAGATGAAGTCATATGCTCCTTCGTGAGTTGCCTCAATCGCCGTTTCGAGCGAGCCGAAGGCGGTCACGAGAATTACCGGGCACCCATTGCGCAAAGAGCGCAATAGATCCAAACCGTTTTCGGCCGCTTCGAGATTGATATCGCTAACGACTAAGTCAAACCGCTCCTGGTCTGCGAGTTCGCGGGCGCGTTGGGGAGTCTGGGCCGCCAGGGTTCTCCAGCCTTGCGCGGCGAAAATCTCCTCGAGCAGCTCGCCGGATGCGGCGTCATCATCAACCACAAGAATCTGCTTCATAACTCTTTCGCCTCTCTGGCCGCCGCGCGCTCGCCCACGGCGCCGGTTTCCGCCTCGAACTCAAAGGCAGAGGCCGTCGCAGCCTTGATACCGTTGGAAGACCTCAGCGTATCGAGGGCGGGAAAAATCAAGCGGAAGCGCGTTCCTTCTCCTGGTACGCTCGCAACTTCGATGACGCCTTTGTGTTCGCGCATGACCTGTTGCACGATCACCAGACCCAAACCCGTGCCCTGCCCCCGCCGCTTTGTGGTGAACATCAGTTCAAAGATCCGCGTGCGCACGTCATCGGTCATCCCCATGCCGGTATCCTTGACTTCAACGACGACTTGCGCTCGCGCTTCCGCAGTCGCCCGCGCGCGCGCGGTAATAGTCAACTCGCCGCCGTCCGGCATCGCATCCAGCGCGTTGTTGATTAAGTTGATAAATGCCTGCTGCAAACGGTCCGGGCTGGCGTTGATCAAAGGCAAGCCCACCTCCACTTCGTCATTTAACTTGATGCCGCGGCTGGCGAGCAGCGGCGCAATCGTCTCAAAGATGTGCCGGAGAAAACCTTTCAAGTTGAGCGGCTCCATCTCAACTTCCTGGGGCCGTGTGCGGTTGAGCATCAGGCGGACGATTTCGGAGATGCGTTCGATCTGCGCTCGGATTAACGAAAGCCGCGACTGACGCTTCGCCGCGTCGTCCGCGCCGGCTTCGAGCAGTTGCACATGACCCCCGATCAAGTTCAAAGGTGTGCCAACCTCGTGTGCAAATTGCGCCGCGGTCTGTCCCGCCGCCGCGAGCCGTTCGAGTTCCGTCAGCCGCTGCGTCGTCAGCCATAGTTCACGGTTCGCTGCTTGCAGTTCCGCGTTGCGCGCGCCGAGTTCGCTGGTTGCTCCGCTAATGCGCTCCGCCAACAACTGCGCTTGCCCGTCACGCTCGTTTGTCATTTCGTTTATCCGCTCGATCATTCGGTTAAAGCCTTCTGCGAGGGCGCCGAGTTCGTCGCTGGCGCGGATGTCTGCGCGCGCTTTCAGGTCTCCGGCTTCGGCGCGTTGCATCGCGCCCAGCACCGCATTCAATGGGCGATAGACGACGCGCCGGAACAACAGCAGGAGACTAATAGTAATCAAAGCCACAGCCGCGAGCGCGAAACCGAACGCGGTACGCTCGAACTGCACGGCGATGGCCGGCGCATCGTCCAAACGCTCGACGATCTCAACTGCGCCGCTCATGCGATCTCCGATGACGATGGGCGCGAACACGCGATACAGCGAACCATTCGCCTCACGTCCGGTCGCCTGACGTTCGCGTGATTCGAGCTCGCTGCGGAGCGCGGCGCGGGTGTCTTGAGGTATCACGGTTGCGGGCAAGCTGCCCGTCGCCGCAATCTGTTCCGAAAAAACTCCGCCGGTGCGTTGCCAGACGCGCACCGTCAGAATGTTCGGGCGCGAACCGCGCACAAGGTTCGCGGCGCGCTGCAAGGCTTCGGCATCCGCACCGGCGAGAGAGTTGGCAATGTGTTCTGCGAAGTTGGTCGCTTGCAGTTCGGCAAGCTGGCGTTGTTCTTCCCGGACGAAGGCGGCAACGCGGATGCTCACCAGCGACAAGAGTGCGGCGATAATCGCAACCGTGACCCCTGAAGCCAGAAGCGTTGTCTTTGTGTGCAAGCGAAGCGAGGGCATGGCGATTATTCTATCGCACCTTCAGACCTGGGACTCAGCAGCCAGCGCCGCTAGGGCGCACCACATTTTGAGGAATCAAAACACAAACCCTTGGGTCACCCTAAGAGCAAGACGAGCGGGCAAGGCTGGCTTAGGACACAACCTGAAAGCTGGTTACTTGCCCGTTCGCGTTCTACGGCGAGATGCTCAACGAAGCTCGGTGACTTTGCGTCGCGACTCTCGACTTTTGCTGTGGGCCTAACGGCGCAGGTAACGGTTACGCCAGTGGCGGCGATGATGGCGATGATGGCGTTCACCGATCCCTGATGGCATTCCGGCGGAGTTCATCGCAGGCTTTGCCATGCTCCTGTTCGTGCTATTTGCGAATGCTGCTGCACTAAAAAGCAGCATGAAGGTGAGCGTGAGTGCACCGCTCATAATTTTGATTCTGTTTTTCATCCTGTTACTCCTCGTCTCTAGACCCTATTAGTTATCGTTGACTGTCTCGCGTCGAGCCCCGCTTTCAAAGCGACCCCGCACGAGTGTCAGCTTCCTGTCCACATAATTTGCAAGGAACGTGCCGCGGGACGAACGGTGGGAAATCGCTCAAGCTGCACTGAATTGCGGGATTTTGACGAGCAGAGTCGCGGCCCAGGTGTGGCGCGGGCGCACGGGCGACGAAAGCGTCACACTTGCCTTCCTTGATGTGAAAATCCGTTGGTCAACGCTTGTTTGGAATCGGGCCGGGTCCGACCGAAACTGAAGCCGTATAATCGCGGGCCGCCAGAGCGGAAGAAAAAACAATTGCCGGCGATGCCAGATCAGGATTCTTCCCAGTGGCGCTAAGGGGCCTGGATTGTCGAGAGTCAGCGATTAGTCGCAACACTACGGTTACTAATTGGTCGCCATCCACCGGTTTGACGAGGTATCCCTGCGCTCCGGATTCCAGGGCGCGCTTCTTATCCGTTTCAAATGCTGCGCCGGAAAAGAACAGAACGGGCGTGTGCTGGTCAAACTCCCGCAACTGTTCGCACAACACTACTCCTGAGGTACCTGGCATCCAGTAGTCAATTAAGTAGAGATCGAAATGTTCTGCGCGCGCCAAACGCAACGCTTCACCGGCACTCTCGATAGCTATGACCTGACAGTTATGACTTTCGAGAAGCACAGTTACAAGTTCGCGCGAATCCGCATCGTCATCTGCATACAGGATGCAAGCATCAGGGGAGTTCATAGTATTTTTCCTTAGCATCCGCGACCCAGTCCTGAGTGTCTACCCGTGGAACGGATTACAAAAGGGCGGCGACTCAATCTATTTCAAATGAAACAAACATTAATCTGCCGTCGCGCTCGATCTGGAGCACGACCGGAGTGTTTGGCGCCAGATGGTCCAGAGCGGAGCGAAGTTCGGCCATGTTTTCGATTTGCGCACCATTGAGAGCATGGATCACATCGCCCGTGTCGAGCGAAGTATCGACGCTCGGATCAGCCGCCTTGGCGGCAACGATCACGCCTGATGACACTCGCAATCCAGGCAACGTTGCAGCCAGTTTCGGATCGATTTCAAGGCCGACAATACCCAGCTTTGCAACCAGACTCTTATCGGGATCGGCGAGATCGGCCAAACGGTCAAAGTCATGAGGCAACTCAACTACTAAAACATCGAACGATAATTTTTCGGCGCCACGAAGAACATCCAGCTTGATCTTCTCTCCGCCACGCCGCATGAAAAGACGAGTTCCCAGTGAGGGCAAATTGTCTACCGGCCTACCGTCGATGCCGGTGATGATATCCTGCACTTTCAACCCGGCAGCGGCAGCGGGGCTGCCTGGTCCAACATCAGAAATGATCACACCCCAGTCACCAGCGAGTTTAAGGCCGGCCGCCAGGCTGGGAGTGATGGCTTGAACGCCAAGACCCGTCTCGCCACGATGCACGTGGCCATAGCGCCGCAATTGCGGATAAGCAAACGCCACTGTCGCACTGGGTATCGCAAACCCAAGACCCTCGTTCCCTCCGCCTTGCGTCAGGATGAACGTGTTGATGCCAACCAACTCGCCGTCAACATTTACCAGTGGTCCGCCACTATTGCCGGGATTAATGGGCGCGTCGGTTTGGACATAGACCATGGGGCTGTCAGCGTCGCGCTGGCGCGCGGCAGCACTCACCACGCCCATCGTCACCGAATCCTGCAAGCCCTCGGGACTCCCAAAGGCAAAGACTACCTCGCCCTGACGCAGCTTGTTGTAATCTCCAAGTGGAAGAGCTGACAGCCCCTTACCTTCGATCTTCAAAAGCGCGAGATCAATTTCCGAGTCCGATCCGACGATGCGCGCTTCCACGGTGCGCCCCCTACCGCCGGGTGTCCCGCCTGGAGTTTCGCTGTCCATTGCTGGAATGTTCACTTGCACACGATGCGCGCCACGGAGCACATGCGCATTTGTTACGATGTAGCCGTCCGGGTCGACGATCACGCCTGAGCCAATGCTTTGCTGCTTGCCGAGCACGAGGTTGGTGTCGCCTCGGCTTCCTTGCACGGGACCATATCCTGTCACCAGCACCTGGACCACGCTCGGCGTTACTCTTTTTACCAGGGCACGGACGGAGTTGTTGAGTTGGTGCAGTGGGTCGTCATTCTTGTTTGCAGAAGCCGTCTGGGCTGAGACTCGGGGAGCGAGAAGCAGACACGCGAGGCAAACCGACAGTCCAAAGCCGGATCTTCCAATTCTCATTTTCCATTTCAGCTTTATCATTTCTAACCAGCCTCGTTCGTCGATTGATTCCGATGTCAAATGGAAAATGAAGGATAGAAAGTCGACGGACCTCCAGTCTCCCTTCCGTGGGACTCAGGGCACAATTTCAAATCTAATCTTATTCGACTCAATCATGGGCCCATCGCAACAGCCGTTTCGTCTTTGCATCGACATTTCATAGACACCCGGCTTTAGCGGGTCGTACCAGGCCTGCGCGCCGGTCGGAAGTCGCAGATCATCAACGAGGACGAGAAAGTCCACGACCGTTGGCTCGTTTGCTTTCAGCAGCATTTTTTCCGGTAAATCATCGCGTTCACAAGTCTGTTCGTTCCGGGTATTGCGCAGCAAATCGGTTTCCCATTTCGTGTACGGTATTAACTGACCGTTCTTTGTGAGTTTTGGCAGATCCTGATAGAAGTCGCTCGAGACACAAGCATAGGTCGACTGACTTGACCTATTGGTCATGGAAATAGTGATAAGCACCTGCTCACCAACGGTGTAATGGTCTGTCGGTGGACCCAACATGGGACCAACTGTGGCGATAGTCAAGTCGATCCCGCTCGGCTGATTGGTCTCATTTACCTGCAGTTGCGATCTTGCCGCAAGAGACGGTTTCGAGTTCCCTGTCGATGCACTCAAAACAGAAATCATCGCGATCAATATTATGGTAGCTTTGCCCATATCGGCCCCCGGATTCCCACGTGCTCACATTTTTTCCACGTCGTGCCCTCATTCTTTTTGCAAACAGCGTAGAGGTCTAGTGCAACAGATATGCCATGCTGATCTTCCTTGCTTGCATGATGAAAACTCGATGTATGTGAGGTGTAACGAACACACTTCAATCGTTCCGACGAGAAGGCCCTTAGCGTCCTGGCGAATCGACAGACCCAGGTGTGGCATTGTTTCCCGGTGTGGCTAAATTCCCGCTGCGGTTTGCAATCCAGGTTCGATTTCAAATCGCGCCGCTATGCGGTAGAGAGTCTTGTTGATGCCCAGTATCTCTGCAGCGCGCTTTCGATTGCTGCCGGTACACGCAACCCTTTGCCTCATCCGGATTAGAAACTTCGAGAGATAACCAAACAACGCGAGCCCAATGGCCTGAGAGAGAATCCATACTGCCACGCGCTTCGCAGGTCAGGCTCACCTGACCACATGACAACATGTGGTTCTATTTGGACACTGCGATCTTATTAGATTTCCCAATCACTGTTCCCCATGATTAGTATGCGAGGCGACAAGAGTCTCGCCTCGAGTGGAACCTACCGGACATGCATCATGCCAACCCGCAAGCACGCACAACGCGATCTTCCGCCGTGTTCAAAAGTTTTCTTTATTTCCCAGAGGAGAGCGTGTGGCCTTTTTACTTTGGTGAGAAAGAAAGCCACAGGGAAGGGTTGATCTGCGAAGCTCACCCTGAGATGAACAAATGATCCCCAGCGGGTTTTGACGCGCTTTGGCGACGTCTCCCTTCCAGTAGTTTCCTATCGGCAGAAGCCTGAACCAAACTCGACTCACTGCCCCGGAGTCTCTGAGATCGGTGAACAGTCTGTGCTGTGGCACGGCGATTTCAAGTGTCGCGTCTGGAAACTATTTGAGGTTCCATCGCAATAAATGAAAAGTCGACCAAACAGTGGCGAAGCAGTTGGTCTACACGGCCGGCTCCACTCTCGAGAACAGGGCTGACGATCGCTTCGAAGCCGTCAGCCATTAAAGGAGAGGTGATGAAAAAGAAAGTCTTCAGTGCCGCGTTTACATGCACGCTTTTGGCAGTAATGGCGGCCGCAAACGTTTACGCGCAAATGCCGGGAACGGCGGTGCGCGCGTCAATTCCTTTTGACTTCAGCGTCAGGGGCAAAATTCTTCCGGCCGGCATTTATCAGGTCAAGCGAATCGCAGATGGTCCAGAGGGTCTCGTAATCTCCAGCGTCAATGGCCGACACGAGCACGCTGCATTCGAGACGGAACCCGTCGAGGCAGGGACAGGGTCAGGCAATGCTGAAATTGTCTTCCATCGCTATGGCGACAAGTATTTCCTGTCAGAAGTCTTTGCCGGTGGCGATCTAATGGGACGTGAGCTAATCCCTTCCCGTGAGGAGCGTAGCCTTAGACGTGAACTGGCCAGTAATAAGACCGAGGCGGAAACGGTGGCGCTGGCGGCATATTGAGCGCGGTCTTTGGCAGAGGCAAGTCGTTCCACGCTGTGCGGCAACCCGAAAGAACGTTGGCTTTCGGGTTGCCGACAGCCTGCCAACTATTGAAATCCAACGGCTCTCCTCGTTTGTGTGACTAAAGGAGGCACGTTATGCAAGTAACAAGATTTGGAAAAATGATCGGGCAATGGCAAAGACTAGTTATCACGTCGGTACTCGCCGGTGTCCTGGTCCTCGCTTTGACACCTCGCCTGCCAGTCGCCGCTCAACAACTACCCGAGGAAACAACACCTGCGGCTTCGCAGAGTGCGGAACAATTGCAGCAACTGGTGGCACCGATTGCCTTATATCCGGATGCACTCGTAGCCCAGATACTGGCAGCAGCCACCTATCCAACCGAAGTCGTTCAAGCGGATCGCTGGCTACAGCAACACCCAACCCTGCAAGGCGAACAATTAGCAAGCGCGGCGGATAGGCAATCCTGGGATCCAAGCGTGAAAGCTTTAACTGCGTTCCCTTCAGTGTTGGGAAATTTGGACAAGAATTTGTCGTGGACTGAGGCGCTGGGCAATGCCTATTTCAATCAGCAGGAAGACGTACTCGACGCTGTTCAGATTATGCGCCGGCGAGCGGAGGCCGCGGGGAATCTGCAAAGCACGTCGCAGCAAACAGTAGTTAGTCAGGGCGCGACGATTGTGATCCAACCCGTCGAGCCAGATGTCTGTTACCTGCCCAGCTACGATCCGTGGATCGTGTACGGCGCGCCGCTGGCGGTCTATCCCGGTTACTTTTACGATCCGTGGTATGGACCATCATTCATTTCGTTTGGTCCGGCTATTGGTCTCAGCTTCTTTGGCGGATACGGTTGGGGCTGGCCGGCCTGGGGTTTCAACTGGGGGAGGCGAGTCGTGGTCTTCCATCACAACACTTACGTCTCACGCAGTCAATACTTCCATCGCGAGCCCTTTGCCGGAGGGCGTGGCGGGGGAGGGCCGCGACGAGATGGGCCTTCGGCTCGAGCAAATCAAACCTTTAACAATCGTACCGCGGTCGCGCCGAATACGCGTTTAGGGAACGGTTGGGCCAATCGTGGTCCCGGTGCACCGCGCGCAAGCACAGGCACGGGTCCTGGAACTTCCTTCCGCGCGGGCTCGGGCGGAGTAGGCCGTGAACAAGGCCCTCGCGGCGGACCCGCGGGTGCGCGACCGAGCCTCGGTGCAGGACGCAGCTTCGGCGGAGGCTCGCGCGGTGGAGGCTCGCGCGGTGGTGGAGGCTCGCGCGGCGGCGGCGGTGGTCGACACAAATAAACGCTTTGCGAGCGGCGGCAGCAATAAGAATCATCCTCCGACTTGCTGCCGCCTCTTGCAATACTCAACAGTCCCCTTAATTGGTGTCGTTGGCCACCCGTTGTTCAGGAAGAATCCATCATGAACGAAGAGGTTCCAGACAACCTGGATAAAGACCTACCCAACGAGGAAATTTCTGAGGGTGCGGTCGCTTCAATTCCGCGGTGGCGACCCGGCAGAATCCGTCGCTTCATCCTGTTGCTTGTATTTGCGCTTCTGCTGGGCGCCGCCTTCCTGTTTTTCCAACGAGTGAACTCAGGAAAGGCGAAGGCAACCAAACCAGCGCCCGCCGCGAGTGCTGTAGCAATTACCACCGCCGCCGCCAGCAAAGGCGATATTGGAGTCTACGTGAATGCTCTGGGTTCTGTGGTGCCGCTTTACACCGTAACGGTCAAGAGCCGTGTCGACGGACAACTGATGAGCGTCAAGTATCGCGAAGGTCAGATGGTCCATCAGAGCGATGTACTGGCCGAGATCGATCCGCGCCCTTTTCAAGCTCAGCTAACTCAGGTTGAAGGACAATATGAGCGAGACAAAGCCCTCCTTGAAAATGCGAACAACGATCTGAATCGTTACCAAATGGCTTTCAGCAAGAATGCAATTCCCAAACAGCAACTAGACACACAGCAGGCGACGGTCCATCAGTACGAAGGCATACTCAAAAACGATCAGGGACAGATCGACAACGCAAATGTGCAGCTTGGCTACTGCCGGATCACCTCACCAATTTCAGGACGGGTCGGCTTGCGCCTGGTTGATCCGGGAAATATTGTTCATGCCGCAGACACCAACGGTCTGCTGGTCATTACCCAACTGCAACCGATCAGCGTGCTCTTCAGCGTGGCCGAAGATTATTTACCGCAGATAGAGCGGCAGTTGCGCCAGGGCAATCGTCTTTCGGTGGATGCTTTTGATCGGGCGCAGCAGAATAAACTTTCCTCCGGCACCTTGATCACTTTTGACAACGAGATTGATACCACTACCGGCACGATCAAACTCAAGGCCACTTTCACCAATAAAGACAACGCACTTTTCCCGAATCAGTTTGTGAATGCAAGGCTGCTGGTCAGCACGCAACGCGGAGTGATTCTGATTCCCACGGCCGCAATCCAACGCAATGCACAGGACGCATTCGTGTACGTCATGAAACCTGATCAGACGGTCGCATCGCAGCCTGTTTCAGTAGGTACAACAGACGGCAACCTGACAGCGGTCGAGGGATTGAAAGCCGGCGATATCCTCGCAGTTGACGGATTCGACAAACTGCAAAGCGGGGTCAAAGTAGTCGTGCGCAAGGCGACTGACAACAGGAACGGGAGGGCGACTCAGTGAGTCCTTCTCGACCCTTTATTTTGCGGCCCGTCGCCACGTCTCTGTTGATGGCGGCCATTCTCCTTGCGGGCGTGGTTGCCTACCGGCAACTTGCCGTCTCAGCGCTGCCTGAGGTGGACTATCCAACTATTCAGGTCGTTACTTTTTATCCGGGAGCGAGTCCGGATGTAGTCGCCTCGGCTATCACTGCGCCACTCGAACGACAGTTCGGAGAGGTGCCGGGTCTGAATCAGATGACGTCGACAAGTTCGGGCGGCAGCTCAATTATCATTCTGCAATTCTCGCTCGACCTCAACATCGATGTCGCGGAACAAGAAGTACAGGCGGCTATCAATGCGGCTCAAAGTGTGCTGCCGAATGATCTGCCGACGCCGCCGATTTACAGCAAGACCAACCCGGCAGACACGCCCGTGTTGACCCTGGCACTGACCTCCGGATCGATCCCCTTGACCCAGGTTGAAGACCTGGCCGATACGCGGCTCGCGCAAAAGATCTCGCAGCTGCCCGGCGTCGGTCTCGTGAATATCAGTGGCGGTCAGAAGCCGGCCGTCCGCATACAGGCAAATCCTACCGCGCTCTCGTCATACGGCATCAACCTCGAGGATGTGCGGACCGCGCTGCAACAAACCAGCGTCAACCAGGCGAAGGGAAACTTTGATGGACCACAACAGTCCTTCCAGATTGACGCCAACGATCAGATCGTATCCAGCAAGGACTATCGGGGGATTGTGGTCGCCTATCGCAATGGCGCGCCGGTAATGCTGTCTGACGTCGCCACCGTTGTTGACGGCGCCGAAAATGTTAAGCAGGCAGCCTGGATGAACGACGTGCCGGCGGTGATCGTCAACATCCAACGGCAGCCGGGCGCCAATATCATTCAAGTGGTCGATCGAGTAAAGGCCCTCTTGCCGCAATTACAAACCACTTTGCCTCCGGCCGTGCAGCTTTCAATCTTAACGGATCGCACCGTAACGATTCGCGCCTCTGTCAAAGACGTCCAGTTTTCTCTGATGTTGACCGTGGCGCTCGTGGTGCTGGTGATCTTTCTTTTTCTCCGAAACCTTGCGGCCACGATCATTCCCAGCGTTGCCGTACCGCTGTCGCTGGTGGGCACCTTAGCGGTGATGTATCTGTTTGGGTACAGCCTGAACAACCTGACGCTGATGGCCTTGACGATATCAACGGGCTTTGTGGTGGACGACGCCATCGTGATGATCGAGAACATCGTGCGCTATATCGAGGAAGGCGACAAACCCATGAAAGCCGCGTTGAAAGGCGCCGAGCAGATCGGCTTTACGATTGTCTCGCTGACAATTTCACTGATCGCGGTGCTCATTCCGCTCTTGTTCATGGGTGACATTGTGGGGCGATTGTTTCGCGAGTTTGCCATCACGCTGAGCGTGACCATCCTGGTTTCCGCGGTCGTATCGCTGACGCTGACGCCGATGATGTGCTCAAGACTGTTGCGCGAAAAATCCGCGGCTCAGCAGGGACGGTTCTATCGCGCATCGGAACGCGTATTTCAAAAGGTCGTCGACTTGTATGGTCAGACTTTGCGGTGGGTGCTCGAATATCGCACGGTGACTCTCCTGATCGCGGCAGCAACGCTTGTCCTCACGGTTTGGCTCTATGTGATCGTGCCAAAGGGATTCTTCCCGGTGCAGGACACCGGAGTCATCCAGGGCATCTCCGAAGCCTCACAGAGAATTTCATTTCCCGCGATGGCCCAAAAGCAGCAGTCTCTCGCACAAGTCATTCTCAAAGATCCGGCAGTCGAGAGCCTTTCGTCGTTTATCGGCGTCGATGGCACCAACACTACGTTGAACAACGGTCGCATTCTGATCAATCTCAAGCCGCTGGACGTGCGGCGGATCAATGCAACTGAGGTGATGAACCGTTTGCAGCCCTCTCTGGCGCAGGTCGACGGGATCACTCTTTACATGCAACCGGTGCAGGACCTGACCGTGGAAGATCGAGTGAGCCGCACGCAGTACCAATACACTTTGGAGGATCCCAATACAGACGAGTTGAACACCTGGACTACCCAATTCGTCAACAAACTAAAGACGCTGCCCCAACTGCAGGACGTCGCGACCGATCAGCAAACCGGCGGGGCACAGAGCACCCTGGTCATTGATCGCGTCACGGCTTCGCGGCTGGGGATCACGCCGCAGGCTATAGACCAGACACTCTATGACGCCTTCGGTCAACGTCAGATCTCGACCCTCTTCACACAATCCAATCAATATCACGTTGTCCTGGAGGCGATGCCGGACTTTCAAAAGAACCCGGCGAAGTTGCAGGACATTTACGTTCGCTCAACGAGCGGCGGCCCGGTGCCGCTCAGCACGTTCACACATTTCGAGTCAGGAACGGCGCCGCTATCTGTAAACCATCAGGGGCAATTTCCCGTGGTTACCATCTCGTTCAACCTGACGGCTAACGCCTCGCTCGGCGAAGCCACCACCGCGATTGAACGAGCCCAAACCGAGCTGAATATGCCGCCGAGTATTCAGGCTTCATTTCAAGGCACGGCCCAGGCTTTCAAAGCTTCGCTGACGAACGAACCGCTGCTGATTCTGGCAGCGATAGTTACCGTCTACATCGTGCTTGGCGTTCTTTACGAAAGCTATATTCATCCGCTCACTATTTTGTCGACACTGCCTTCGGCCGGTGTAGGCGCGATCCTCGCGCTCTTGATCTTCCGCTCAGAGCTGACCGTGGTTGCGATCATCGGAATCATCCTGCTGATCGGCATCGTGAAAAAGAACGCCATCATGATGATCGACTTCGCGCTCGAGGCAGAGCGCAGTCACGGTAAGAGTCCGGAGGAAGCAATCTATCAAGCGTGTCTACTACGCTTTCGGCCCATCATGATGACCACCATGGCCGCGTTGCTGGGGGCTTTGCCCCTGGCACTCGGTTCGGGAACGGGCTCGGAATTGCGCCGGCCGCTCGGCATCACCCTGGTTGGCGGCCTAATGGTCAGCCAGTTGCTTACGCTCTACACGACTCCCGTGATCTATCTCTTCTTCGACTCGGTTGCCGGAAGGTTCTCAGCTTTTCGCGGCAGAGGCACGGTCGCGGCGACGATTCCAGCGGAGCCGGCATGAGTCTTTCTTCGCCATTCATTTATCGGCCCGTAGCCACTGTGCTACTGACAGCGGCGCTAGTCCTCGCCGGTGCGGTGGCGTTCAAGTTGTTGCCAGTATCACCCCTGCCACAGATCGACTTTCCTACAGTCTCCGTCCAGGCAAATCTGCCCGGAGCGAGTCCCGAGATTATGGCTTCGTCAGTAGCTACACCGCTCGAGCGGCAACTCGGTCACATCGCCGGTGTTACAGAAATGACTTCAGCGAGTTATCTCGGTTCAACAAGCATCACGCTGCAGTTCGATCTGAACCGGGACATCGATGCAGCCGCCCGAGACGTTCAGGCCGCCATCAATGCCGCACGCGGATACCTGCCGGCCAACCTGCCCAACAACCCGACTTATCGAAAGGTGAATCCAGCCGACGCCCCAATCATGATCGTGGCACTCACTTCGGACATCTATGACCAGGGCCGAATTTATGATGCGGCCTCGACGGTCTTGCAGCAAAAGCTTTCGCAGGTGCGTGGGGTGGGTCAGGTGGCGGTTGGAGGCAGTTCCCTGCCCGCGGTACGCGTTGACGTGAACCCGACTCAACTGAACGCGACCGGGCTCGGTCTCGAAGACGTCCGCAACATGCTGAGCCTGCAGAACGCAAACCAGGCCAAAGGACAGCTGGCAACCAATTCCACGACTTCGGATCTGGCGACGAATGATCAACTGCTAAAGGCCGAGTACTACCGTCCCCTGGTCGTGGGTTACAGCAACGGCGCGGCGATCAGGTTGTCAGACATTGCCGAGGTGCAAGACTCGGTCGAAAACCTGAGGTCAGCCGGCGTGGCAAACGGAAAGCCCTGCGCTTTGGTAATAGTCTTTCGTCAGCCAGGCGCCAACATCATTGAGACGGTCGACGGCGTACGCGCCGCGCTGCCGCAATTGAAGGCATCGCTTCCTTCAGCCATCGATCTCACGGTAGTGATGGACCAAACCACCACCATCCGCGCGTCGGTGAATGATGTCGAACGCACGCTGGTGATTTCGATCGCCCTTGTGATTCTGGTTGTCTTTGTTTTTCTGAGAAATCCGCGCGCCACAATCATTCCCGGCGTGGTGGTTCCCGTCTCGTTAATCGGCACCTTTGGCGTGATGTATTTGTGTCACTACAGTCTCGACAACCTTTCGTTGATGGCTTTGACGATTTCGACGGGCTTCGTTGTCGATGATGCGATCGTGGTAATTGAAAACGTGATGCGCCACCTGGAGCAGGGCTTGCCTCCCTTCCAGGCCGCCTTGCTCGGCGCTAAAGAGATTGGGTTTACCGTACTCTCGATCAGTATTTCGTTAGTTGCCGTGTTCATTCCATTGCTTCTGATGGGTGGCATCGTTGGCCGCCTGTTCCGAGAGTTCGCCATTACTCTTTCGGTGGCAATTCTCGTTTCCCTCGTAGTTTCTTTGACCACTACACCGATGATGTGTTCGCGGTTGCTGAAAGCCAGGCAACCGGACGATCACGGAAGACTCTATCGCGCGAGCGAAAGGGTCTTCGCCTGGATCCTGCGGCGCTACGAATACAGCCTGACGTGGGTGCTGCGACATCCGGCCCCGACGTTGGTGGTGCTGCTGATCACGATTGGCGTAAATGTGTATCTGCTCTCAATTGTCCCCAAGGGATTTTTCCCGCAGCAGGATACGGGTCGTCTGGCCGGCGGAATTCAGGGAGCGCAGGACTCTTCCTTTGCCGCGATGAAGCAAAGAATGACCCGCTTCGCGGATATCGTTAAGGCCGACCCGGCGGTTGCCAACGTCGTAGCTTTCACCGGCAGCGGCGGCGGCACCACGACCAACACCGGCAGAATGTTCGTCTCATTGAAACCGCTCGCTGAACGCAAGATTAGCGCGGATGGGGTCATCGCCCGTTTGCGGCGTCAACTCGCATCGGTGGAAGGAGCATCGCTCTACTTACAGGCCACGCAGGATCTGCGTGTCGGTGGCAGGGGAGGTAATGCGCAATACCAGTACACAATTCAAAGCGAGAGCCTGGAAGACCTGGATAAGTGGGGACCTGTCTTGCTCCAGCAAATGAGAAAGGAGCCGACGCTGACTGATGTCAACAGCGATCAGCAGAACAGCGGGCTTCAAGCTTCACTTGTCTATGATCGGGCGACGGCAGCGCGAATGGGAATCACACCTCAGGCGATCGATGCGACGCTTTACGACGCATTCGGGCAACGGCAGGTGTCGACTATGTACACGCAGTTGAATCAGTATCACGTCGTGATGGAAGTCGAGCCGCGGTTCTGGCAAAGTCCGGAAAGCCTGAAAGACATTTACCTCCACCCGACGGCCGGCGGCATTGTGCCCTTAAGCGCGATCGCGCATGAGCAGCCGGCGACAGCGCCCCTGGCGGTAAACCATCAAGGACAATTCCCCGCGGTAACGCTCTCATTCAACCTTGCTCCCGGCGTAGCCCTCAGCGATGCGGTTCAGGCAATCACTCAGGCGGAACAAAACATCGGCATGCCGACGACAATTCATGGCAGCTTTTCCGGAACTGCACAGGCGTTTCAATCGTCGCTGGCGAGCGAACCCTTTCTGATCATTGCAGCGCTGCTGGCGGTCTACATTGTGCTGGGGATTCTCTATGAAAGTTACATTCACCCCATCACCATTCTGTCGACTTTGCCATCAGCGGGCGTGGGCGCGGTGCTTGCTTTGCTGCTTACGCGCACCGATCTCAGCGTCATCGCATTGATTGGAATCATACTGTTGATTGGCATCGTGAAAAAGAACGCGATCATGATGATCGACTTTGCGCTTGCGGCCGAGCGGAACGAAGGCAAGAGTTCGCATGACGCGATCTTTCAGGCTTGTATGCTGCGGTTTCGTCCGATCCTGATGACCACCATGGCCGCGCTGTTGGGAGCATTGCCGCTGGCCCTGGGCACGGGAACCGGCTCCGAGCTGAGGCGACCGCTTGGCATCTCGATCATCGGTGGACTGATCGTGAGCCAGATGCTGACGCTTTTCACTACGCCGGTTGTGTATCTCTATCTCGATCGGCTGGGACTGGCGTGGCAACGGCTGCGGAAGAGAAAAGTAAGGGCTTTGCCTCAGGAGACTTTAGGATGATGAAACTGATGAAAGGGGTTTGCGATTGCCTTAGCCCGCGATGTGGGCGACAGCATAAGGCCTGGGGTTCCGCTGCCCAGCCCAGGCTTTATGCTTGCCATCCGCTGCGCGGGTTCGACAAGCTCCGTTGCCAACTTGACTTAACAAATGTCTAACCACTTTCAAATTCTTGCCGTTTCACTCATCGGGCTCATACTGTTCAAAGGATGTGACAAGGCGCCGAAGTATAAGACGCCTCCCGTACAAACTCCGCCGAGCTACAAAGAAATTCCGCCTGAGAATTTCAAGGAGACCGACAACTGGAAATTCGCGCGGCCGAAGGACGATGTGATCCGCGGCAAATGGTGGGAGATGTTCAACGATCCGCAATTGAATTCCCTGGAAGAACAGGTAAACATTTCCAATCAGAACATTGCGCAGGCGGATGCGAATTTCCGTGTCGCGCGCGCCGTGGTTAAGGAGTCTCGGTCGCAGTATTTCCCGACCGTGACCACCAATCCTTCCATTGTTGTCTCTCGCGCATCGTCGGGAACAACTCAGTCCAATAACTCGGCGGGACGTGTGGTCACAACTTATTCGCTTCCGTTTGACGCCTCGTGGGAGCCGGATCTCTGGGGTCGCATTAGAAACACAGTCTCGGCCAGCGCCTCCGAAGCGCAGGCCAGCGCCGCAGATCTGGAGAACGTTCGCTTAAGTGTCGAAGCTGAACTCGCATTCGACTACTACGAGGTTCGTTCGCTCGATGCGCAAAAGGAATTGTTGGACTCAACGGTCGAAGCTTACCAACAGGAACTCAATCTGACACAAGTTCGATTTCAAACCGGCATTGCTTCGGACGAAGACGTGGCGCAGGCCGAAACCCAACTGGAAACCACCCAGGCGCAAGCGACCGACCTCGGCATCCAACGTGCTCAACTCGAACATGCGATTGCTCTCTTGACGGGTCAGCCGGCATCGATGTTCTCACTTTCCATCGCCCCCTTGAAAGCCGCACCACCGCCGATTCCGATCGGTCTTCCGTCTCAACTGCTCGAACGGCGACCGGACATCGCCGCGTCTGAACGTCGCGTTGCCGAAGCCAACGCGCAAATCGGTGTAACGAAAGCAG
The DNA here is from genome assembly GCA_025463135.1 of Acidobacteriota bacterium. Taxonomy (GTDB): domain Bacteria; phylum Acidobacteriota; class Blastocatellia; order Pyrinomonadales; family Pyrinomonadaceae; genus JAOAPY01. The sequence goes on along the minus strand of JAOAPY010000032.1, from coordinate 62,869 downwards.
CTTTTTTCCCGGCACTCACGTTGAGTGCGGCCGCGGGATTGGCAAGCACTTCGATCGCGAGTTGGTTTACCTGGCCTGCGCGATTCTTCTCCGTTGGTCCGTCGCTGGCCCAGACACTGTTTGATAAAGGAAGGCGCGCGGCCGTCACCGAACAAGCGCGCGCGCAATACGACGGTACAGTCGCAAACTACCGGCAGACAGTGTTGACCGGCTTTCAAGAAGTAGAAGACAATCTCGCCGCCTTGCGCATTCTTTCGCATGAGCTCGAGCAACAGGAGGCCGCCGTGAAATCGTCCGAGCGAACTCTCTCGCTGGCCAACGAACGCTATAAGTCCGGAATTGATAGTTACCTTAACGTGATCACGGCCCAAACCACGCTGCTGACCAATCAGCGGACAGCCGTGAACCTGCGCGCGCAGCAGATGACGGCAAGCGTCGAGTTGATCAAGGCGCTCGGTGGTGGATGGAACACGTCTCAGCTGCCGACACCTAAGGAGTTGACTGCCAGGACGCCACTACCAGTACCCAGGGGACCCGTCGCGCCGCCAACACCAATGCCCGGGCCAACTTCTCGCCCTTGACGTGTCGGGGAAAGTCAACAAGTACGCAAGTCAAGGTTGGATCTATAGCTGAAAAGTCACCGATGGATCACAGTCCAATCTGAATTCACCATTAATCCCGTAAATAGAAGCACTGGGCGAATCCCTGGTTGAAACCGCGACGCAACCGGGAGGTTGAGCCTCCTGAGTCCTTTGGTAATTCACTCACTCATTCAGGCGCCGCAATTGTCACAGGACCCTTGTAGGAGAAGGCCTCTCGGAAGCGCAGGGGTGTGCTTCCGCACAGGCCCTCAAACCGCAACAGCAACGGCAGGCCGGCGCCGTCTATGCGGAGGAGCACTTTGCCCGCGCATAAAGTTCCATTGGTCCATTGAATAACGCCCTCAATGCTGTGACTGCCATCCGGCGCGGCTTTGTCCACGGTCCCACTCAGACCGTTGCGAAAGAGATCCGACATGGATGGAAAGGACCCAGGGGATTCCTGAACCGGGGTCCTGAGCCAGGGCGCCGACACGCCGCTGCGAGCCCATTGCATTTTGTCGACGATGATCCGCTCCGGACCACCCTGCCGGGGGTTCACGAGCATTCGGAAGCGGCCGGGGTTGATTCGGTCGATGTAATAATCATCCGCGATGTTGCCGCGCGTTATGAAGACGCGCACCCGCTCAATAGGTGAGGCCTCTTCCGCCTTCAGGGCCGCGAGCACGCTATCGATGGGTGCAGTCTCGGCAGTACCTTGTGAAGAGGTTTCGGGAGCACAGGGAGTAATGGTTGTGTCTGTTGACGTGGTTGGAGTGGTGCGCGGTTGTGTCGGAGTTTCCAGAGTTGGAGGCGGTCGGTACGGATCGCAATCGGAGAACTCATCCTTCGGATCTGCGTGCACGGGTTGCTGTTCTGTCTTTGCTGAAAATTTGTTGAGAGGTGGGCGTTCGAACGCGCCGAGCGCGCAGCTGGTGGGATTTTGGCGGGCCTGAAAAGGCAGGTCGACACCGCCGACCAGAGCGCCGCGGCACAAAGACGGATCGCCCGCGCTCAAAGCTGGACTGTTGGCAGCGGGCACATAGAACAAATCAAGAAACGCATCGCCGACGGGGATGCCCGCGCAACTCCCGTCGGATTGGAGGCCACCGCCACGGAAGGCCCCAGCAGGAAGCCCGGCACAATCGGCAGGGCGGTTGTGCGCAAGCAAAATATTTCCGACACGGGCTGCGGGAGTTGACAGGAGCAATCCAACGGCAAGATTGTCCGCGATAGTGACGTTGGTTAGAGTGATCGCATTGCCGACAACGGCGCCAGTGGGGCCTTCATTTTTGACGACCAGCGTGTTGCTTATGGACGCCGAGCCGTCCGCACCTACCGAGAGCGCAGCACCACGACCGCCGGCACGATTGGATTTGAATAGCGCATGACTAATTTGCAAGACGCCGCCGGATACGGCAACTGCGCCGCCATCCCCGCCGGCGATGTTACCAGTGAAAAGATCGCCGGTGGAAACCATGCCGAGGGTGTGTGCCAGGTCGGCCGCGATGGCGCCCCCGCGACCTCCGTGGTTGCCGCTGAAGCGGTTATAGCCGAGCACGAATGCGGCTGGTGGTAAGGCGGAGAGTGCGTTAATGACCGACGCCGACGACCCGCGATCGCGCGCCTCTTGCACTACATCTGAAAAGGCTATTGCGCCGGCAGAGGCACCGCCGTCATTGTCCTGGAATACATTAGCGCGAACCTTAATCGTCTGTGGACCACCGCGACCCGCGCGCTGCGACAGCGTCAGAGCGGGGCCGCCGCGGATACCAGAGAAGGTTGAGTGGCGAATCTCCACCGGGCCGGTAGCGAGGCGCACGCTCACCGCGCTTCCGGTTTGGTTGTTGAAAACGCACTTGCGCACCGAACCGGCACCCATCGAAAGCGCGTGACTATTGCCGGTAAATCGGGAATTCTCGATGAAGGCTACACCGCCCACTATCAGAGTCGCACCGCCGCGGTTTCCCACAAACACAGAATCCCTAACGGTGGCGTTACCTGTCACATCGATTGGAAAGTCGCTGGTCTCGATATTGACACGATCGAGTTCGGCGTCCCCTCCGGCATTAAGGATCGAGCCAAAGATCATTCGGCCGAGACCACCGGTCGGTCGTAGCTTCAGGGCGAACCCACGCACGGTTAGTCGCCGCAGAATGACGTTTATGGTCTTGGAACTGGTGAGCATGGGTCCGAATGAACCATGGCCATCCAACGTCACCAAGTCTCCGCCCTCGATGAGTGTGCTTACTGTCAGGACATAGCGGCCCGTAACGCGGATGACGGTACCGGCTGGGCACGCGAATCGAATAACGCCGCCCGCCGCCAGCGCCTGAGCGAGGTTGAGCCCGGCGCCCTTTTGCGTATCAGAGGTACAAGCCTTGACGGGCCCGGGCGGGTCCGCCCTGGCGATGCCCACCATGATCAGGACCGCGGTAGCGGCCAGCAATAATTTAGACTTTGTCATGGAGTGCGCTTCGGTTTGAGTCGGTCTGAAAAGTCGATAACGACTGGTGTGCCAGGACCTTTGAGAGTGGCGCGGCCGGCGCCGTCAGCGTCAATGGCCCCACCGGCTGTGATCCAATCCGGCGACGGCTTGCCGTCAATGGAGACAACGGTGGCTGCGCCGTTGAGGCTGAAAACAATCACGCGCCCGTCGGCGCTTGTGTAAACGCCCCTGCCGCCGCCGTCCAGAGTAGCAGCTCTGAGCGCGGCACGGCGCTGGGACTGGAATAGGAGATATGCCGGATCGTTATCCGCCTTCGGTGGGACCCCCTTGGCGGGGGGTGGAGTGGCCTCAACGATATCCATTAGACCCCACTGGGTATTACAGAAGGCGACGGGACATTCGACTATTCGCCCCGCTAAGTAGAAGTGTGGGCCGGGCAACTCCGGGAAGCAGACTGCGGAACTGACGAAGAACAGTGTCTCTGTGCTTGTCACTTCGCGCTTGGTACATGCGTCAAACACCGTTGAGAGTTTCGGCTGCAGGCCGCACGCAAAGCCCGGGGCGACGCAGGTGTTAGCGCTGCGTTCGTGATGGACGCCAACGCCCTCAAACCGAAACAGGTCGTGCACGTACGAGCCGGCGATTGTGGGGATAATCACCGTCGGCATCGCGACGCCTTTGTCCTTGTCCCGACCCATGCCGAGAACGGTTCCGGTGGGCTCGGTACGAACTCCGCCGGCACTGATGGTAAAGGCAGGCGACTGCTCCACCCGTTCGACGCCTGTATGCTTCATGGTTTGTTCGAATTGCCGCCGCTCGACAGCTGTGGCGAGTACCGGCGGCGGAAGCCGATAATCGCTGGTTGCGGCATTCACCATCTCTGCCAAAGTAAGCGACGCAACCTGGAAAGGAAACAGCAGCACCTCTTTACCCTGACCATCCATGATTGTGCGGTTCTTGTCGAGGGTCTGGGTCTGACCGGATAGCAGCATCGCACGGGCCAATTCATGGTCCGCACCACTGAGGGATTCGTGCAAGTATGAGTTCTCGTCACCATCGTCGTCACTCAAGCGTCGGAACGGAACGATGCGGCGGCCCCGATTGGAGGTAGCGGCAAACTTAGCTTCCGCAAGGTCCAGCACTATGCGCGCGGCCAGCGCCAAGTCTTTGTCACCGTGTACGGCCGCAAAATCATGCAGGTTAAGAATGGCATTCAGGCTGTAACGACTGTAGGGCCGGGCGTTGTACTCCTGAAAGTCATTCCGAGCAATGTCCTGGAGGCGTTGCATCAGCCAGTCGCGCACCCCGGCCTGATCGTCGCGTACCTCGCCAACCAAGTCGTAATTCTCAGCTTCCAGCCGGGCAATGATGTCTGCGTTGGTAAGGAACTTGGACGTCTCGATCATTAGGCGGTGGTTCTCGCTTTCAGGTATGCGGACGTCCCAATGTGAAAGAGCGATATCTGCCGGACCTCCGCCCCCGGCGGCGGTAAGCAGAAAAGGTGCGGCGATTAATGCGCCACCCCCGGGCACCAGACCGTAGGTCAAGTAGGTGATTACCGCCCACTCGAAGAAGTCACCGAGGTCATGCAACATCTCCTTGAACCACGAGTGACGATCCGCCGTGTCCTCGGGGCTACCCAATTCGTCGCCAGCCGGTTCGTCACAGCCAAAAATAGTCGGATAGCTGGCGTCAGACAGCTTGCCCCGCGCGGCCAACAGATGGAGGTACATATAGTCGATTGTGGACGGGGCGAGAATGCCGCCTTGTCGCTGCCCGCCCGTCCCGTTGAGATAGAGGATGCGGACTAACTCGCGAACGTTGACGTCCCACTCGCCATTGTCTTCGACTATAAACTTCAAGCTCGTAATGCAGGGCAAACCAGAGGTGCCCATTTGCGTTTTCTTTTGCATCGCCATAATTGCGTCGTTGACCTGCGCCGACATGCATTCCAGCGATACGCGGACCTGAACCGGGATGGCCTCAGTTGGATTGGTGTGGTTTACGAGGTTCTCATGTGTCTCTATCGAACAAGCTGTCGGGCCAAATAGTTGTACGAGACGGCTGTGCTCTTCAAAATCCCTTCGCACGCGCAATATCTGCCTGGTGCATGGGGTGCGGTCATGGGCATTAACATGTGCGCGGATGTAGGCCATCTTGGCAACAAGGATGTGGCTCAAATCTTCGCCCTGACTTTTGAAATTGCCTTGCTGCATTTCGCCGCGAATTCGGAGGTAGTCATCCTCACGTCCGCAGGCGTTTGTTTCAATGACCGCTGTGGCTCGTGCCGCAAACTGTGCCTCCGCACGCGCCGCGGTGTCGGGTTCCGGTTGGGGAAATGGCAGGCGTTGCGCGAGGGTGCCGGTCACCACCGCGAACAGCAGAACGAGCGCTAAACCAAGTCGGCCCAGGCGACCGCTTACGAGTGGGCGCCTGACTTTTGCACGAATCATCTTCGCGATAGGCTCGGTAGGGACAGGCAACCAAGTGAGTATGGGTCCTTTCACAATATTTAATCCTTATTAATTGAGATGAGCGGTCAGGAACGTTAAGACTAACTGCGTTGGAATTTGCAGTCAACTAATTTGACTTGCCGGTAGGATGATTTTCGACTTTAAAGTTTTGATAGGCTTCTCTGTCGCGCCTTCGCGGACTCAAAGATTTAATTTGCGCGCTGCGTCGTGGGGTTCCGCTGCGCTCCACCCCAGGGCGGGGTCCCCAGCCGAGCATCTCGGCTGGGGTGCGAGGCTTTACGCTTTCGCCCGTTCGCGGGCTGAGGCACCTCGCTGAATCAACGACTGACAGTGATCAGCGTAAACGTTCCCGGCACCATGGGCGGTCGCGGACGCGGCTGCTCGGTCGTTGGAGCAGGCGCCGCACCGAAGTCAGCAGAGACCGTTATGACATTATGGGTCTTGGTATCGAGCGCCATGGTGCGTGCTCGTGCCTGCGTGGGCACATTCTCCACCAGCACGAATTTTTCCGGCGCGTCTTCGTGAATGACCGTAAGCGTTCCTTCACCATTCGAGCTGAAGGCATATCCCGTCTCCGGATCAAAACCGGCAGCATCAGTGCCGGCGCCGATTGGCAACGTAGTAACGACTTTGCCGGTGTCGGCGTTCACAACCACCATCAACTTGTTTCCGCAAACCGAAAACAGTCTTCGGTGCTTGCGATCTATTGCCAGTCCGCTCGGCTCTTCGCCAGGCGCAATGGACCAATGATCCGCCACGGTGAGTTTGTTTGAATCGAACTGTACTATTTCACTCTTGTCCTCGATGTTCACGAAGACGTGGCCCTTTTCATCGGCCACCGCAAATTCCGGTGCGCCGCCCAAAGGAATGGTGCCGGCGACCGCACCCGTTGCCGCATCAATCGCCGTTGCATCTTTGCTGCCGCCATTGAACGCAAAGACGCGTTTGGAAGCGGGATCGTAAATTATCGCGTCAGGATTCTTGCCTGCGGCCGCGGTTCCCAGGACTTTCAAGGTTTTCAAATCGAAGATCGTCACGGTGCCGTCGCGACCATTACTCGTGAACCCTTTACCCAGGTCCGATGCGATTGCGATTCCGTGCACTCCCTTCAGGTTCGGAATATCACCCACCACCGCGTAGCTATCGGCGTCGACAACCATGACGTGGCCGCTTCGCGAGAGGTAGATACGACGCGCCTGGCTGTCGACCGTGAGATAGTCCCAGCCTCCTTCGCCGCCCAACACGGTCTTCTTCGTCACGTGATAACCGGACGGGCCCGCGCTAAGGACGACACTCTGGAAGATTAGAAACAGACAACAAAAAAAGGCGCATAGACGGATACTTCTCATGATTTTCTCCTGAAGACGTAGGTTAACCTTTGAACAAGTATCTTCGGCGTTACTCGTCGAAAATACTCAATCAGCGTTTCCGTGGGTAAACAAAACATAATGTGATGCTCGCGGCTGATCATAGAACAATTATCGGCAGCCTCAAAAAACCTAGAATTTCAATCGAAAAGAGAGTTGCAGTCTGCGAGGTGGTTGCGCGGCAATCGCGCGTCCAAAAAAAGGCGAACTTTGGTTGCCGATAAAGCTGCTGTAGTTCACCTGGTTGAGCACATTAAACGCATCTACGGCGACAGTTGCTTTCACTCCGTCGTCCTTCTGCTTGCCTTTGCGTAAAGAAAACTCCCGCGACCAGCGCAGATCGAGATCAGCATACGCCGGGCCCTGCAAACTATTTCTGGGTACCCCGGCCGGACGTGCGTTGGCGGTGCCGGTGTGAAATTGATCAAGGCCGGTAGTCAGCGTGTAAGGCTGCCCGGAATACATCGACACCGAGACACCAAGATTGAATAGTCTTCCGGGGTTGATGGTTCCGAGCAGCTCGAACCGATGGCGACGATCAAAGTCAGAACGCCCCCACTCGCCTGAAAGATCATAAGCGTTGGGGGGAAAGTAAGTAATGCCACTCGTATTGTCACGGGCCGACGCCAAACGGTATTGCGCCATGCCGTTAAAGAAACGAGTCACCTTCCCTCGCAGCGTAATTTCGAGCGAATCGGTTACGCGTCGTCCCTCGGACTCGATCTCGCGCAGTACGCCGATTGCTGGAACAGGTCGAGCGGAGTAACTCGGCGGCAAGGGCGCGTTGATGTCCCGCGAACGAAATTGATCGACACCACGCGAACCCAGGTACGTGATAGCCAGTGAAGTTGATTTTTGCAGCTGATGTTCCAGGCTAAAGCTGTACTGCAGGGTGTAGGGAATGTTTATGTTGGGTGCCAGTCGCGTGACGCTAACCGGCTGCGCAGTCAACGTTCCATTAGCGCCGAACGGATCAGGATAGCCAGGATTCACGAGCACGTACTGGCGCAGTCTCGATCCGTTGAATAATAGTATGTCCTGAATCGGCCGCGCGCCGGAGCGGTCGTAAAAAATCCCGGCGCCACCACGCAAGACTGTCTTCTGACTATTTCCCGGAGCGTAGGCAAACGAAAATCTCGGCGCCAGGTTATTGTGATCGTGAAAATAATTCTGCCAGTCATAACGCAACCCAACTGAGAGCATTAGGTTCTTGCGTGGGTGATATTCGTCCTGGGCAAATAACCCAATTTGCTTTTCCAGAAAAACGATGTGCCCATTTCCCTGTTGCTGCACGAATGAGAAAGGACGTCCCTGGGCATAGTCGGCCAACGTCGAGAACGAAAAAGTGCCCGCGGTGTTGAGGTTGTTGTCGAAACCACGGCGGCTCAGATCCGGAATGTTGATGCCGCCTTTGATCAGGTGCTTACCCGAGGAGTAAGCGAGCGTCTCCATCAACTGCGCGTGATATTCCGTACGCAGATAATCAGCCTGCGCCCCGCCGCCGGTGAAAGCGTCAAGCACGACGATCCTGCGAGCACGCGTGACGCTGGTGGAGGTTTGCGATTCAACTCCAAGCAAAAGACGAAAGTTATTAACCAACTTTGGCGACAGCACTGTCTGCTGGCTATAAGTGATCTCCTCCTCGATATTGTGAGAGTTAACCCCGGCTTCCGGAAGCGTAGTGCCGCCGACGCTTTGATTATTGACGCTCTCGACCAGCAATGATTCGCGAATGGAGAACGTGTTGGTGTCGCTGAGCGAATGGCTGATTTGACCGGCTAGCAGCAAAGTACGCGAGGGCGCGGGGACGTTGGCCCTGATTGCTCCCGAAGGTCCCTGGGCCACCACTACCGATTGCAGATCTTCTTCTTTGCGACTAACTGAAACCAAAAATGAAGTCTTCTTGCTGCGGCGCACCGGCCCACTAAGAATGCCTTCATAGATTCGCCGCTGCTCCGGTGGTCGCGTGAGCGCAAATGAGTCGCGCGCGTTGAGGTGGGCATCGCGAAAGATAAAGTTGAAAGTTCCGTGGTACTCAGGCGAGCCGGGTTTTGTGGTTACCTCAATGCGACCCCGGCCCGGGCGTTGATATTCAGCGGAGTATGGATCCTGATTGATCTTTATCTCTTTGATTGCTGAGGGAGAGACACCGAGGTTGTTAACCTCCATGCCATTGACGACGAGGCTGACGCCACTGGTACCGACGCTACCGGGATCAAGGAAGCGCGACATCGCGCCCACATAGTCCTGATCGAACACGGGCAAGTTGCTCAGGGACTGCTCAGTTAAGGCGACGGTATCTTTATTGTCATTGGCTTCCGTGCTGATTTTGGCGGGCTCGCTGGTGACAGTTGTTTCCTGACGCAAACTGGCGATGGCCAGTACCACTTGCAAAGGCGCGGGAGTCTGGGAACCTACCGTCAGGTCGAGTGTAGCCGCTTCGAACCCTTCGAAAGAGACTTGCAGGTGATAGGCGCCGGACGTGACTTGCTTGAATTCAAAATGGCCGGCTTGATCGCTGGAAGTTGAGCGAGACGGGGTTGTGTCTGGCGCGCTTAACTCGATCAGAGCGCCCTTGATCGTAGCTCCAACCTGATCCTGGACCGTGCCTGAAATTGAAAGGCGCGCTGGGGTCGATTGCGCGCGTCCGGTGAATGAGCCAAAAAGAATAATGGCTGCAAGTAATGCCGCGCGCTTCATCAACTTAACTTTCTCCACGTTGTAATTTCATTGTACGACAGGCTGCCGGCCTGTCGAAGGTCCGGGTAGCATGCTGCCTGCGCGGGATCTGCTGCGGGCAGCCTGCAGTACAAAAGCCTTGAAATACCATCATAAGAGATCGCAGATTAAGGTTTGATTAATCGCGTAGCGAACCTGGCAGACGCACAGAAAAGGTACTTCCCTTTTCAGATGAGTCCTCCAGAGTCACGCGACCGCCATGCAGATTGGCAATCCATTGTGCGATCGAAAGACCCAGCCCGGCGCCACTTCCCTGGGACTCAATATTTCGCCCGCGAACTCTGTCCTCGCGATAAAAGCGTTCAAATATATGTGCCTGCGCTTCGACGGCAATTCCCCGACCGGTGTCCTGAACGGCGAAAATGCACTCCGCCTGACGCCGGTACAGCACGGCCGTCACGACGCCACCGGGCTTCGTGTATTTGATCGCATTGTCCAACAGGTTCATGAACAATCGGCGCAGTAGCTCCGCGTCGCCCTGAACAACTAACTCGACTGCCGGCCGCGTGAACGAGAGTGCCACCTCACGTTTCTCGGCGCCATGTTTGAGCGCCCGAATACAGTCTTCAACCAGGTCTCCCAGAAAACACTCGACCGGCCTTACCGCAAGTTGTCCGGAGTCGGCCCGGGCCAGGCTCAGCAGGTCCTCCACGATTCTCGACATCCTCGTCCCTTCCTTGTAAACGGAATCTAGGCTTTGCCTGTACTCAATCTCGTCCCTATGTGTTTTGGATAAAGCCACCTCCGCTTCGCCAAGTACACTGGACAATGGAGTCCGCAGTTCGTGCGATGCATCCGCCATAAAGCGACGTTGCTGCTCAAACGATTGGTTCAGCCTGGACAAGAGATCATTAATGATAATGGCAAGGCGTCCCACTTCATCTCGTTCGCTCTTCACTGGCAGTCGCTCATGCAGGTTCGTCGCAGAAATTCGCGCCGCTTGATCGCCCATCTGCACCACCGGGGCCAGACTTCTCTTTGCGAGCAGAAAACCGCCCAGACCAGCCAGGGCCAGCGCTACCGGAATGGCTATGCCCAGCGCCGTTCGCACTTGTTCCAGAGTCTCTTGTTCATCAAGCAGAGATTTCGCCGTGACTATCACAAAGGTCCCGGAAGGGCTTTGCAGTACCACTCCGCAAAAGCGGATCCCGTGACCGCCAGATTGCGTAGAGCAGGCCCGCCCGTTATTAGTTATGAGACCAGGAATTTTGGCGAACACTTCCGGCGCCGGCCAGTCTTTGGGGTTTCGGTTTTTCTCCGGCGGCTGGGACGATGCCACGATTTGATGATTCTCGTCGAAGACAATGATTTGCCGATCTCTGAACTGAAAGTCATTGACCACTTCACGAATGGTCTGACTCCCTCGTTCCGCCGCCTCACCTAATTCTGAGTTCAGACTTGCGACTACAAGATCGGAAGACTCCAACAGCGCGTCGTCGGTCCTTTGGGCAGTGGCTCTAACAAAATAGAAATACGTAGCAGCTGCAAACGCGATGAGGACGATAGCGAGAACCACCGTGTACCACAGCGTGAGTTTTGCCCGCATTGTTTGCAGCATGCCTGTTCCAGCCTTCACACGAGGACCGCCCCGACACACGGGCGGGACGCCCGTGCCACGCCTCTTATTCGTCGTCAACCGCAGCGACGATAGTTGAAAGGATGTATCCCGCGCCTCTGCGTGTATGAATCAAGGGTTGTTCTGAGTTGCGAACAAGTTTTTGTCTAAGATGATTGATATGCACATCCACGACATTGGAATAAGGGTCAAAACGCTCGTCCCATACATGGTCCATTAGTTCAGAGCGACTGACGACGCGGTCGGCGTTTCGCGCCAAATACTCGAGCAGCGCATATTCTCTCGCGGTGAGCGCAAGGCTTCTTCCCGAACGCCTTACTGTCTGCGCTGCGGTGTCTATTTGTAAATCACCGACGGTGAGCACGGCGGGTTTTAGCTCGTGGCCCCTGCGCATAAGTGCGCGCAGGCGGGCCAGAAGTTCCGAGACCTGAAATGGTTTGGTTAAGTAATCGTCCGCTCCTGTATCCAGTCCGCGGATGCGATCCTCCAGGTCATCGCGCGCTGTTAACATGATCACCGGAACCTTCGAACCCAATCGCCGCAGTTCGCGACAGACCTCCAAACCGTCGGGTCCCGGGATCATGATGTCCAGAATGATGGCGTCGTACTCAGTGAGAGCGGCCTTATAGAGCGCGTCGTCGCCATCTCTGGCGACGTCCACGGCATACTTTGCTTCACGTATTCCTTTTTCAAGGAAGTTAACTATTCCATCGTCGTCTTCAACCAGTAACAGCCTCATATCAATTTCTCATTAGCCCGTTTCCGAAACCGTGGACCTCGTACTTCCCGCCGTCATGACGCGACCACCTTTTGCAGGCGATGAAGAGGATGTCAGTCCGTAGCCTCATTATTCAGCTTTCTTCATTAAGAAACGGTTAAGGGATGTGCGAACAGTCTTACTACGAATTATACCCAAATGAAACATGGACTCAGAGGGTACACCTTCAATTGGGACTTTCTTTGCGTGCTTTGCGTCTTTGCGGGAGGCTCTTCAATGGCGAAAGAATTTCCCGCAAAGACGCAAAGCACGCAAAGCAATCTTGTCGGTCTGAGGCGTAGCCTCGCCAGAGAGTCAAGGTACCATCTATTAGCCTTTACTTTGACTTAGTTTAGATTAATGAGGAGTTGGGGCCGAGTAGCTCTAATAGGAGAAAGTTTCGCTAAGTTTCCGAAAATGATAACCGAGGGCCGCCAGCATCAAACCATCTTCAACCTTGTCCCGATGCTCGGAAACAACTCGACCCATGAACCGCCAGAACTCTCCGCGCGACTTATCGCGCACTCCGAGCGCAAAGATGATGTGCAGGAAGGCGATGATGTCTTCTCGCTTCGTGCCACTAGCCCCAATCCGGGGCGCATCATCACGGATGACCCGGCCCAGGCTGTTGAGCGAACGCTCATAGTATTCGCGCGGGCTGTAGATATTTCGGATGATGGATTTATAGCCTTCGATCAAGACACCGGCGTCCATCTTCGGCACAAAGTTGAGCACGCAGTCCGTATTGCTTCCCGTGTGATCCTCAACCCCCATGAGCCGCCCTTCGCGCTCCAGTCGCCGCCACAGTTGCGTGTCGGGAATTGCCGCCAATAGTCCGACCATCGCTACGGGTATCGCGCTCTCACGAATAAAGTCTATCTGCCGCTCGAAGATATCATCAGGATCATTATCGAAGCCGACGATGAAGCCTCCCAGCACCTCCATGCCGTAACTCTGAACGTGCCTGATTGACTCGATTAGATCGCGACGTGTGTTCTGACCCTTCTGCGCCTCTTTCAAGCTTTCAACGACTGGGGTCTCGATCCCGATAAAGACCTGTCTGAATCCCGCTGTTCGCATCTGGTCCAGCAACTCGTCATCGTCAGCGAGATTCACGCTGGCCTCCGTGGTAAAGGCGAACGGATACTTGTTGCGCGCGGACCACTCGGCCAACTCCGGCATCAGTAGCCTGACGTTTTTCTTATTGCCGATAAAATTGTCGTCTACAATGAAGACCTCGCCGCGCCAGCCAACCCGAAGGAGTTCGTCCAGCTCGTTCACAATCTGTTGATTGCTCTTCGTGCGCGGCACGCGGCCATAAATCTCTATGATGTCGCAGAATTCACAATTGAAGGGGCAGCCCCGCGAGTACTGGACCGACATGTCGCTGTACTGGCCCAGTTCGGCCAGCCCGAAATCAGGAATCGGCGTCAAAGCCAGCGCCGGCCGCTCGGGAGCCTGATAAACTGCTTTCGCCACGCCCTGCTCAAAATCAATTAAGAAACCCGGGAATGTCGTCTCCACTTCGCCAACGAAAACGTGGTCGGCCTCAATCGCGTCGTTGAGGCCCATCGAAGCATACGGGCCACCCATGACTACTGTCTTACCTTCAGCCTTACATAACCTGATAACTTTTTTGAGCGATTCCTTCTGAACATACATGGCGCTGGCAAAGACTACATCCGCCCATTTCAGATCCGCACTCTTGAGCTCACGGACGTTCATGTCAATCAGCCGGCGATTCCATTCTTTAGGCAGCATTGACGAGATTGTCAGCAGACCCAGCGGCGGAAAAGCAGACTTCTTGCCGATAAACTTAAGTGCGTGGCGGAAGCTCCAGAAGGTGTCGGGAAATTCCGGATAAACCAGTAATGCGTTCATGAGATCAAATCCATATCGTTTACGGGCAACCTGTGTCGGCCGGTTGCGATTCTTTTTCTACCAATAACGAAACAGTAAACCGGTTGCCGCCGAGACCATGATCGTTCCCAGCCAGGGCGAACCTATATAAGCTCCCATCATGGCAATCAACAGGGCGGCAACTAACCTTATTGGATACGCCCCGGGTTTTGATAACCGCTTCCTGCCGGAAATTGCGAGCACCACAACCGCAGCCGCAATGAAGGGCAGGAGCAGGTTTTCACTCCAGTATGCAATTTGAAACGACCGAATAAGCATGGCAAACCTGACATTGCTTCGCGGGCACAATCCGCTTGACGATCTGTCTACCTGGATTAAATGGCTGAACGCCCGCGTCACTTCCGCAACCGAACCACGGGCGGGACGCCCGTGCCACGGTTTTACTCCTGAATGACGGTAAGCGCGGCCATTTGTCTTTGGTCCACCACACGTTTCAACTTCCTGCCATTACGCAAGCTACCCGGCTCGCACGGAACAACATGAAACTCATAAAGCTTCATTTCATAATTCTTCCAAAAATCCTTGAAACCCTTGCGCAGGTTGTCGAGCACAACTCGCTCCACATCCCCCTGATGATGAGAGGGCGCCAACTCAACACATAACTCGATAACGTCTCGCCTTCCATCATGCTTGATCACCGCTTGCCATTCGGCGCCGTGGCCATTCACATTGCGCAAGACTTCCTCGAATACCCACGGGCCAACGTTGCCCATACCGCACACAACCATCTCATCGGTGCGCGAGCGGACCTTTGCGATGCGTTTAGCAAACAGACCGCAGGCGCACGGCTCGTCGATCAATCGGGTCAAGTCGGTTGATCGATAACGGATCAGTGGCATTACATCCCGCACGAGTGTCGTATAGACAAGCTCGCTATAACCTCCAACATCCGTCTCCGGCGTCTCAAAGAAGAAAAAGAGATCGTTGCGGTGATAACCATCTTTGCGTTTACACTCCGCGCCAAGCGTGCCGAACGATTCAGTTTGACCATAGCTGAGATAAAGCGGCGCGCCCCACACGCTCTCAACGATCCGGCGCGCTTCTTCGGTGATATTTTCGCCGCCGCCAAAGAGAAGCTTGACTGGCCAGGCGCCACCTTCGCGGGCCAACTCCGCCAGTCGCACGAGCCATGAAGGTTCACCGAAAATCACATTCGGCTTATACTCGCGGGCCCGCTGGTAAAAGTCCTGCGGCGCGATCTTGCCCGCTTCCACATGAAAGCACTTTAGATACCGCAAACCCATCCGCAGGACCGCCGGCGAGACCCAGAACGAACAATCGTAAGCACTCAAAACGCGATCGTCGGAACGAATCCCCAAATGATAAAGACCGATCGCGGAAAGGCGGCCCATATCGCTGAGCTCGCGTTGGGAAAAGAAAACTCGTTTGGGAACAGGAGAGGTCGTTCCTGTAGTTTCAAAAGCCGTATCCGCCCGGCCAGTGAGAAAAGCCTCAGCGCCATGCTCGCGCAAGTCTTCGCCGGTCGTGTAGAAGTCACCCAGTTCCGATGGATGTTCGATGCGACGCACATCGATGTCACGCCGGCGAAACTGCTCTCGGTAAAACCTGGATCGCTCCGCCACAAGCCGCAGTGTCCTGCGAAAGCGCGCACGCTGCATCGCTTCGATGGCCCACGGCGGCGATACATTCAGGAATCGCACAGAGTGACGCGGTTCCATATGCAGCACTATGCGCTCAATCTGCTCGATGATATTCGTCAACATTTCTTAAGGATATTCATCGTTGATTTCGAAAACGACAACGTAATCCCGGCAGTTCATCCTTGATTCTTGCTCTCATATCCTCTCCGGCGCACAACGCCTGATGAGTTGCTCAATAAGCTCGACAGCAAGGTCGATTTCCTCCTCAGACATATCGAAGCAGGGCGCCAGGGTAAACACATTTTTGTAGTAACCGCCGATATCGAGGACCAGGCCCGTCTTGCGTCCGCGCGCGTCGAGATCTCCCTTCATGCCTTCAACGAAGATGCGTTCGGTTAATTCGCGGTCCGGTTCGTATCCATCCTCCTGGCAAATCTCGATGCGTAGAGCCATGCCAATACCGTCGGTGTCCCCGATTACTTTCGGATAGCGTCGCTGGAGTTCTCTGATCTGTGTCAGAAAATAAGCACCCTTACGACGGGTAATCTCTTCATAGTTCTCTTCTTCCATCATGCGCACCGCTTCCAAACCGACAGCGGTGCCTAACGGATTTGCAGAGAAGGTCGAATGCGTCGATCCGGGAGGAAATACGTCTGGCGAGATCAATCCTTCACGCGCCCAAAGACCGGAGAGCGGGTTCAACCCATTGGTCAAAGCTTTTCCAAAAACAATGATGTCGGGCTCCACGTTAAAGTTCTCGATGGCCCAAAACTTTCCGGCACGGTAGAAGCCCATCTGAATCTCGTCATCAACCAGCAGAATATTGCGCTCGTCCAGCACCTTTTTGAGCGCTGGAAAATATCCAGCAGGAGGGATGACATACCCACCCGTCGCCTGTATCGCTTCCGCATAAAAGGCTCCGAACTCCGATTCGCCTGCCTTCGCGTCCCAGAAAGAGTTGTATTCCGTCTCGAAATTCCTGGCGAATTGATCGACACAGTAGAGTTCGCAATCCTCTGGTTTTTTTCCGTAGGGGCAGCGGAAGCAATAGGGGAAAGGGACAAAGTGGGCGCGATCGGAAAAGTGACCGAAGCGACGACGATAGCGGTAGCTCGACGTAATCGCCGAAGCTCCCAGGGTGCGTCCGTGGTAGCCGCCCATGAACGCAAAGACCAGATTCTTCCCGGTGGAGTTGCGAACAATCTTTAGAGAATCTTCAATCGCCTGGGCGCCGCCAACATTGAAATGCACTCGCCCTGCCTGGCCAAACCTGGATTCGTTCAGTCGCCCAATTGCCGCAGCCAACTCAACCTTTTCCGAATGTAAATACTGACACGCAAGTTGCGGCAATTTATCTATCTGGTTCTTGAGCGCCTCATTCAGGCGCGGGTTGCCATAGCCGAAGCTGGACGCCGAATACCACATCTGCAAATCCATATAGGGTATGCCTTCGCGGTCATAGAGGTAATGGCCTTCGGCGCGCTCGAAGAATTTCGGAGGCTCGAGATAGTGAACTGTATCCCCCCACGAGCAGTACTTGCTCTCCAGTTCCATCAGTTCCTGCTCGCTTGCCGCCGGTGCGGATAACATGCCATCGATGACTGTGCTCATAATTGTGAACGTCCCCTTTGTTTAGGATGAAAGCTCGAGGATGAAAAGTTAAAGATGAAAATTTTTAAGCGCTGGCTCTGGTCTTCCTTTCAGCTTCCAGGAACCTGCCGGACAAAAGCCGGCGATCGAGTACGGTTGCTACTTCTTCGAGGGACTGGTAGGCGGTGTGTTCTATCGAATTGTTCCGGCAATAAGCGGCCAGCCCACTTTTTGCGAAGACATGATCAGCACACTCAACCGCGTAGCGATCTGATAATCCGTCGCCGACAAAAACAACCGGAGCGTTCGTGTGGTTCAGCAGTCGCATTACGGCTGGTTTACAAGTCGCACAGCCGTGCCCGCACGATTGATGAAAGAACGGAAACTCCGTGCGCCAGACATCTCCCTCCAATACCAACCGGCTCGCTGAAATGCCGGCCAACTGAGCCGCGACTTCGTGGCCGAGGCGCGCGAGAATGCGGCTAATGCAGTAGCCGAACCCATCGCTGATGATGTGCGCGCCCACGCCGTTCGCGACACAGGTTTCAAGTAAGGCTTCGAACCCCTCATCAATTTCGATCTCGTCAAGCAAAGCATCAAGCTGCGTGTGGGTGGCGCGCACGAGCGCCATCTGTGATTGCAAGCAGTCTCGGGATCCGATACGACCCTCTTGCCAGTCTGTCTCCAGACTTACCCATTGCGGATCGGCATAAACTTCCAGGATGGCGTCAATGGCGTCGCGACGAGTTATGGTGCCGTCAAAATCCAGGAAAACAATCGCTTTGGGAGTTTGCAGTTCGCTCATGTATTGGTTTCCCTCAAGCTGCGCGTTCAAACTTTGTGTCTCCAAGCAGTCTTCGCAGCGGGACGACACTCAATCCTCGGGCGCTCAAACCCCCAATAATCAGCGGTAGCGCCGCAACCGTCGCCCGGCGGTCCTGCTTCCCTTCACTATCACCGTCGTGCAGCAAAATGATCGAACCGGCACACACCCGAGACAGTACTGACTGAGCAATCTGATCGGCATTGCGATGCCGCCAATCGAACCCTGCGACGTCCCATTGGACAGTTCGCAATCCCAACTCGCGCGTGGCCCGGAAATAGGCGCGAGTGCGCACGCCGCAGGGAGGCCGGGCAAGTTCCGGCTCGGTACCTGTCTCGTAGGCAATTACGGCTTGCGTTCGTCCCAACTGGTAGCTGGTCTGTCGACGACTCTGATAAAGAAAAATCGGATGGGAATAGGAGTGGTTTCCCACCTCGTGGCCCTCGGTAACAACTCGCGCTGCTGTTTTGGGGAAGCGTTCGACATGTCGGCCGATCATAAAGAACGTTGCGCACAGATGCTGCTCGCCGAGCACATCCAGAATCCGCTCGGTATCTGGTCCAGGTCCATCATCAAACGTAAGAGCTACCGCCGAAGTATCCGGACTGCCGCGCCAGACCGTGGCCCCCAGCCATTGCGATCGCACCGAGTAGGTCGCGTAGTAGATCGACGCCGCACCTGCCGAGCAGATCGCGCCGGCAATCAGTGGCAAGGGACTAAGCATACGACTCCTGCGCCCTTTCTTCGTTCAGAACGAGGTCCCCGGCGCCCCTAACTCTCTGATACAGCGGCCGAAACCACTCGATGGTCCTTCTCATCCCTTCTTCGAAATCTATTTTTGGCTCCCATTCCAACTCGCGGAGGATCTTTTGGGCAGAGACTTCCTTGCCGGCATAATCGCCGGGCCGGGCCGCCAGGTATTCGATTTTCACCCCACCACCCAGCACCTCATTGATGGTCTCAGCTATTTGCTTGATTGTGATCCGGCGCCGGCCTTCGAGGTTATAGACCTGATTCTCGGCACGACCACTCAGCGCCAGCAAGTGGGCGCGCGCAAGATCATCGATGTAGACATAGTTGCGATACTGGCTACCGTCTCCCTCTATGACAATCGGCTCACCCTGCATGCCCTTGCGAATAAAGATCGGAATCACCAACTCATCACGCATACGCGGACCATAAGGAACGCCGTAACGCAGGATAGTGAACGGCTGCCCGTAGAGTTGCCAGTAGTTGTGAATGATCATCTCGGAGGCAATCTTGCTGCTGGTATAAATATGCCCTGTGTCGGGCAGATGAAAGGGCTCCTCTTCAGTCAGCGACCCACTGCTCCGCGCGCCTGTATAAACCCAAACCGTGCTGGCGAACAAAACTCTCTTAATTCCGTTCACGCGCGCCGCCTCGAGGACGTTTGCCGTTCCTTTTATGTTGAGGTCGACGGTGTAGACAGGGTTCTTGTGCGCATGATTCACGTTAGAGACCGCGGCCAGATGAAACAGGTAATCACAGCCGCGGGTGGCATTGATTAATGCCGAGAGGTCCAGCACATCCGCCGCTTCGAATTGCACATCACCGCGATGGGGAGGCAGGTTGTCTATGACAACCACCTCATTGCGATCGGCAATCAAATGATCGACCACGTGGGAAGCGATAAAGCCTGAACCGCCGGTCACAGCAATTTTCATACGAGTGTTCCTTTCAAGAGATTCTCTATTGCTTCGGTTACCGAGGAAACTACGTAATGCGCATCTTCATCTTTCATTGCGGCATGGATAGGCAGGCAGACGTGCCGCCCGCAGATGTCTGTCGCCCCGGGAAACTCTCCGGTGCGAAATTCAGCAAAAATCGGTTGCAGGTGGCAGGGCGTGTCGTAGACTTCACCGCTCAGTCCGACTTCGAATTCCTCGCGCAGCAACTGCTTGAAAGGTTTGCGGTCGGCGTCTGAGTCGAGGAGTGCGATGTACTTGTAATAGTTTGAGTGACAGCCATCAGGCAGCGACAAAGGAGTGATACCCGGCAAGTCTTTCAGACCCTCGTCATAGATGCGTGCGATGCGGTTGCGTACGGCGATGAATTCATTTAAACGGTTGAGCTGCGAGCGGCCGATGATCGCATGCGGTTCGCTCATGCGCCAGTTGTAGCCAAGCCGGGTATGGAAGTTTGAGAGAAAGTCGGTTTTGCCCTGGTCTCGATACGCCAGCGCTTCCTCATAAACATCCTTTCGGTCAGTTACGATCATGCCGCCTTCCGCGCTGGTCATAACCTTCGTCGGATAAAATGAGAAAGCCGCGGCATCGCCAAAGGTGCCCGCCGGCTGTCCATTGACCGAACAACCCTGCGCATGTGCCGCATCTTCGAGCAGGAAGAGTCCGCGCTCCTGACAGAACTCGCGGATGGAGGGCATTTCGGGCGTGACGATCCCGGCAATATGGACCACGATCACACCGGCTGTGTCGTCGGTGAGGCGCTCTTTGATCGCGTTCAGACTGACCCCGAAGGTTGCCGGATCTGCATCGACGAAACGCGGCCGGCCGCCGGCATGAATCACAGCAGCGGCGGTAGCAAAGAAGGTGTTGCTGGGCACAAGCACCGTCTTGTCGCGGACTTCCAAAATACGAAGAGGAATTTCCAGAGCGCTGGTGCCGCTGTTAACCGCTACTGCGAAACGAGTGCCGGCCATGCGGGCAAAGCTCTCCTCAAATAGCTTGACGTGCTTGCCCAGGGTCAGCTGGCCGGTCGCGAGTGCTTCGTCGATCTCTCGCAGGATGGCAAGCCGGTCCTCGGCGGGAACGTGAACTCGAGCGGGTGGAATTCTAAGACTCAAAAGTTTTGCTCCTTAAGTTGAGTTTCATTTAGCTTGTCGTAACGCTGCGACAAACTAAAGTTTGTCGGACATTTGCTGCGAAACTGACCCACTACCTACCAACCAGGCGGCGATGCGCCTCGAAGCATCAAGCTTCTGTCGGGCGCGCGCGTGCTCGCGCATTGTGCTCAACCTCTCGGGATGCGCAATTAGACCTTTAACCGTGGCGACCAGCTCACCAAGGGTATGCACCGGGCAACCAACCTGCCATTCCTCGAGCAGCTGATATTGAACACGCTCAGATCCGGGCGGCGGTTCAAGCGCCACTATTGGCAAAGCGGCGGCGATAGCTTCGTTGAACATCCCTCCGAGTTTCGAGATCATAAGATCGGCAGCATGCATCAACTTCGGCATGTGCTCAGGCCCGGTCCAACCCAGGACTCGCAGTCGCTTGCCGGCGCCATTGCGTCCCAGGCGTTCGCAGCGCGATCTAAGTCTCTCGTTGCGGCCGGCCAGCACGACGATTTGTAATGCAGAATCCGCTTGCAATAGCGCGGCTGTGGCTGCTTCGATCCGCCCGAGGCCTTCGCCGCCGCCCGCTATCAACGCTAACGGTCGCTGCGGATCAAGCTCCAACCAGTGGCAGACCTCCGCGCGTTCCTTTTTGTGATCACGAGGAATATCGAAACCGTCGGCAAGCGGCGCGCCCCAGATGGCAATGCGCTCAGGCTCCGCGCCATATCTGACCAACTCTCCACCGTATTGCTCAGACACGAAACAGTAGAGATCAACCTCGGGTTGGACCCAGGCCCGGTCCGCATCAAAATCATCGTTGATTGCAACCAAAGGAACGTCGAGCGCGAGATCGCGTTTCATCAGCGCCGCGATTTCGCAACAACCAACTTCAGTTGCGACCAGCGCGCACGGGCGAACACGTCGGGCCAATTCGAAAATGCTGCGACAGCCACGCCGATAAAACCATTCAGGACTAGTGTGTGTTTGTTGTTTCTGATAGCGATCAATACGGTCCCAGGCGGCGGGAGCATGTTTGACGAGCCATAGATATGCGCTCACGTGAGTGAACCGCGCGACCGAGGTCATGTAATCCGCCACATCAGCAATCATCACAGGCAAGGAGGGCTGAGTCGCGTTAATTGCCGCCGCGATCCCCTGTGCCGTGCGAATGTGGCCCGCTCCGTTGGCAATCGTCAGGATTAGAACGGGACGGTCTGAACGAGGATCGATCATGGGTCTTTGCCTCATGCAGATGCCCTCCCAGTCGCCCGATCCGCTATTTCGTCACGGCTGTTAAGAACACGCCTCGCGATTCCGGCTGCAGCAGCGGGAGGCCTTAGTTCTCGGGCATTGAGGGACATCGCGTAACGCGCCCGCTCGTCTCGCAACAACGACAGCACGGCGGCCACAGTCTGTTCTGTTCCGTTAGTAGCTACTCCCACTCCTGCTTCAACTAACCGTTCAGCATTCCGTAGTTCCGGACCGGGAATCGCATCAAACAGAATTACCGGTAGCTCGCACGCAACTGCTTCTGTAATAGTTAGACCGCCAGGCTTCGTTACCAACAGCGTCGCAGCCTGCATCAACGCGGCAACGTCATCGCACCAGCCAAGGACGTTCAATGTTACCGGCGGCGTCGCACTTAATCGTGTCAGCCTGCGGAATGCTCGCGTGTCACTTCCGGTGAGCGCCACAATATGCATCCGCGTGGCGGACTCGCAGAGACCGGCTGCAACCTTATCCATACTTGTCGGGCCTCGACCGCCGCCCATCAGCAGGACCAGGGGCGCATCGTCATAGAATCCGTAGCGCAACCGAGTCTCGCGGGCGTTGGTGCTGTCATGAAAAGCCGAGTTGATAGGTATGCCGCTGATGTCAATGCTTGATGCAGGCGCCCCCCAGGCATGTAACTGAGCGGCCACCACCCGATCCGGAACCAGATAATCGTTGACTTCCTCTTTGACCCAGGCCGGCTCCGCTTCATGGTCCGTAATTACATTGATGATCCGCGCCGGGGTTAAGCCGGATTTTTTGGCGATGGCTGCCATCTCGCAGGCCGCGACCTCAACCGCAATGATTGTGTGCGGCCGGAACTCAGAGATGACTTTGAAGACCTTGGGACAGCCCCAGCGGAAAGCCAGGGCCGGCGCCGTTTGCTCGGTTCTGCGGTTCATGCGCCTGGAAAAGAGACCAGCCCAAAGCGATGGTGCGTAACGAATCATCAGCCAATACGGCCATACATAAGCGGCCCGGAATGGCAGGCGACAACCGGCGAGCGCATCAAGCACACGAACGTCCGCGGTCGGCGCTTGTCGTCTCAATTCTCGCGCGATCGTATGGGCCGCCTGAACGTGCCCGGAACCGAATGACAGTGTGAGAACAAGAATCTTCATCGAAATCGCTTCACTCTTCGCGCCACTTCATCAACCTGAATCCCAGGGTGAGTGCCGCAACTGCCGTCAGGCTAAGCGCAATCAATTCGCCGCCAATGGCGTGACCACCCGCCAGCGTTGTCTGCAAAGCCCGCGCAGCGAAAGTAGTTGGCAGAAACTGAGCAAAGAAACTCAGACCGCGCGGCATCATTTCCGGGGCGTAGTAAACCGGAGCAAGAAAAACAAGCCCGGCGCCGAGCGTGTCAGTCAAGAGCGACCCCTGGCTAAAGCTGCGCGCCCGAGCGGCAATTACCACGCCGAGCCCGCAAAGACAAAAAATCGTCAAAACAATCACGAGTGCCAGTAGCGGAAAGTTGGGGTGTACTTCGACGCCGAGCGCGCGCCCGACGAGTAATAACGCCGTCGTGCCCAATGCCGCTTGCGCCAGCGCAAAAATGAGCACGCCGAAAACGTAAGACGATGGCGCCAGCGGCAAGGTCGCGAAGAGCTTGAGCCGGCCAGTGAATCTGTTTTCCAATAACAGATAGCCAAGCCAGCTGATCGAAGTCAGTGAGAGGGAAAAGACGATCGAACCGGCCAAAAAACGGAGACGATTTTGCGAAGGCGCCCCACCAGAGCCACCGACGGCATTGGCGAAAATATATGTGGCCGACGGGAAGATCAGCGCGGCCAAGAGAAATGCTCCTACATCGCGACGCATGCCGGCGAGTTGTATACGGAAAACGCAAATGATGTCTGTTAGTCGAGTCATCGCGTAACCTCTGAGACCTCCGTTTCATCTTGATCAAACGGCTCGCCAGTGAGCGCGAAATAAACATCCTGGAGCGTGGCCCGAGCTATGGAGTATTCAGTTAGTAGCTCGCGTGCGATGTGTTGTTGCGCCTGGGCAAAGCTCGAGTAATGACGCACACGTAAATCGCCGGCCGGATCAAACGGATCGCGATAACTCAGCCGATAGCTTCGATTGACCCGCTCGAGGAGCTCTTCCAACGTACCAAGGGCAATCAGGCTCCCGCTTTTGATGACGCCGATCCGATCGCTCAAACGTTCGGCCTCTTCCAGGTAATGAGTCGAGAGAATAACTGTCGCCCCGTCGGCTACCGCGCGTCGAATAACTCCCCAAACGGCGCAGCGCGATGAAGGATCGAGCCCGGTTGTAGGCTCATCAAGAATCAGCAATGGCGGACGGCCCAGAAGTGCCAGCCCAATCAGAATGCGACGGCGCTGGCCGCCAGACAGCGCGCCGACGCGCTTGTGGATTTCATTGCTCAGACCGAGTTCCGCAATTACTTCCCGGGCGCCCTCGCGAGCTTCGCGTTTGGAAAGTCGCTTGAGGCGCGCGAATAGTTCGAAATGCTCCTGGACAGTCAACGTCTCAAAGACACCGGCCTCTTGTGGCGTTATTCCCATCAAGCGCCTGGCGCGATCAGGCTCGGCAATGGCATCTACGCCAAAGACGCTGATTGAGCCGGATGTGGGCTTCAATTCAGTCGTAAGTTGTCGCAAGAAAGTCGTTTTGCCCGCGCCGTTAGGCCCGAGAATGGCAACCACTTCGCCACGCCGAACGTCCAGATCGATGCCGCGATTAGCCTCGGTGCCGTCCCGGTACCGCTTGACCAGGCAGCGCGTGCTAACTGCCGGATCGCAGGGAGCTTGAACACCCGCGGTCGCCGGCGCAGCGCTCGTATACTCGATCTCCGTGGCGGACAAATTTTCGATGGTGGCAGTCAAAGGTCGTCACTCGATCAAAGGACCGTTAGCTCATTTGGAGAAAATCGAGAGCGCCGCGGATCGCAGTCAGCGGACTGTTGCGATAAGCGGATACCTCGTAAGGACAGCCGATCTTGCAGCCTTTGCAGAAGTCCCACATCCGCGGCGCTTGTTGAATGATCTTTCTAACTTCCGGTGACTCGTAAATCTCTCGCAGGCTCATCTCTGGTGCGCCGCGATGGAGTGAAACGAACGCGCAGGGAAATTGTATTGAACCGTCGGGCCGCATATTCACCAGATGCGAGGCCGAGCGACAAGGGAACTTTTCAGTAAATCCGTCATTGCGGTAGAACTTGAAATAATCACCATAAAAGCGCACGCACTTATGCCGCCGCTTCAACTCAGACACAAAAACCGCAATCCGATCCAGATCCTCGTGCCGCATCTCAACATCTTCGGTCTTCCAGGTTGTGCGCACGACGTTGTGCACGGCTTCAGTGTGTAAGAGGAAGCCACGCTCTTCGCAGTACTCGGCCAGAGCAGGCAGGTCGTCCAGGTTCTCGAGATCTACCGCGGCATTTATCTGAATCGTGTTATGTCTCAGATTGCCTTTGATATGTTCAAGCGCGCTCAGGATCGCGGGCAGGCCATCGATACCTCTTCGCTGCGCGAACTTTTCACGGTCCAGCGTGTCGATTGAAACTTCCAACTGATCGAGCTGGACGCAGGACTCGGCATATCTTTTCAATGCCAATCCATTTGTTGGCATCGATGTGTAGAAGCCCTTACGTGCGGCGTATTCGATGTAGTCCGGCATATGCGGATTCATGAGCGGCTCGCCGCCGGAGAAGCTCCAGGCAAAAACGCCGAACTCTGCCGCTTCGTCCATGCGCGCAAAGACGCGATCGCGAACGGCGCGGTCCTCGGGCTGCTGGTTCTGCCAGATGGCGCAATATCCGCACTTCATGTTGCAGTGCAGCGTCGTTTCAAACATCACCATGAAGGGACGGTTGAAACGGTGCCGCAACTGTCGCAGCGCGTTCCGAGCCATCAGAGTTTTTTTCAAAGCCCTTTCATCCCTTCATCAGCCGGCCTAGCGCGGATCTACAGCGTAAAAGTCTTGTCGCTCAGTTTCTGATTAACCTTCACATCCTTAAAGCGGTGCCGCTCCAGCAACACCTTTGCCCTGTCGTAAAGCTCGAGCTTTGCGGGTAACTTCAATTCCTTGTCAATCCAGAGAAAGGATTGTTGAGCAGCGGCAAGCCCACCTACGCTCTGGTCCCCGCTCGCCGTGAATTCAAACTTGTAAGCGGGCCGTCCATCGAGGACTTCTTCACCCGAAAAGCGGGATGTGATTCCGGGATTCGCTGCATCGCGTCGCACGCGTTCAATCAGCTTCCCGAAGCCGGCTTCCGTGATCGGATGGCGAGAATCGGCTAGTGCCAGTGATTCATTCGGATCGAGCTGCAGCTTACCGGCCAGTGCGCCGAGCAAGCCGCTTTGGCGCGCGAGCACCTTGCCGTTGTTTTGCCCCTGGCGATAGACCGCAGTCTGATCCACTTTCCCATTGTCATCCAGCCAGTCCAGCCGTACGTCGAACGGCTTGCGAAAAGAGAGGCGCATCGTCTGCAGTTCGCCTTTGGAAATGGCGCGCTCTTCTTTCTCGTAAAGACAGACGTAGTCGCTCAAGCGATCATAGCTGGCAGCTACCTCATTCCAGGTTATGGGTAACGGCTTCGGCGAGTCGGACGGTTTGTGTTGCTCAGAAAGATTGTTGGTGCTATCAACCCGGCGTTCTGAACGACAGGCGACGCCGCAAACGCACAACAATGCCGCAATCACAAAGCCGTGCGCCAGAAGCTTGGCTTGTTTCATCAATCGCGAACGTCCTGCTGAGCAATGATGTCGTACGGATGGCGAATCAGATCGCAAACGGTTGGGCAAGGCGTGTACCGCGATATGAAATAATATTACTAAACCGAAAGATTGGAGTTTATGCACAGTCCGGCGAGTCGCGGATGCTTAATAATGGTTAGTGGGGCTTTTTCCTGTGGGGCTTTTTTGCCGGTGGGGCTTTTTAGGACAAGCTGAGCCAACAAGTTGTAAGGCAAACTGTGAGCTTGCGCAGATTGAATGGCATTCAACGCGCGCAACTAACAGTTTGCGTTACAAAACCAGAGACAGCGGATAAACCGATGCTTATGAGATGAGAACTTTGGGAACCGGACACTAGCGGTCGATTCCATAGCGCTCGGCCATGCGGTATAGCGTCTTGCGGTTGACGTTCATGATCTCGGCCGCACGTTTGCGATTGCCGCCTGTTGCTTCCAGCACGCACAAGAGGTAGCGGCGCTGCACTTCTTCAAGCGATGGTAGCTCCGCAAACAAGGTTCCGGGTTCGATGCCCGGCGCTAAAGGTAGTGGCTCCAGTTCAGCGCCGCAAACCTTCTGCGGCAAATCTGCAAGTCCGATCACGCCGCTTCGATTCAGCGTAACGGCGCGCTCAATAACGTTTTCAAGCTCACGAACGTTACCCGGCCAGGGAAATCTGTTTAGACAAGCAAGAGCGGCGTTATCCAGTTGCGGTGGGGTTCGCTGAGCAGGCGTGTGTTTGTGTAGGAAATGCGTAACCAGTAAGGATATATCCTCGCGCCGTTCGCGCAGCGGCGGCAGATGGATGTTTATGACGTTCAAACGGTAAAGCAGATCGCGGCGAAAATTTTCGGTCGCCACCAACATCTCCGGGTCGCGATTGCTGGCGGCGATTACGCGGACGTCGACAGAAATCGGGAAGGCCCCGCCCACTGGAACCAACTCGCGTTCCTGCAGAATGCGCAGCAGCTTCACCTGTAGCCCGGGACTCATTTCACTAATCTCATCGAGGAACACCGTGCCCCTTCTGGCCTGCTCGAAAATGCCCGGCTTGTTGGCGACAGCGCCTGTAAAAGATCCTTTGACGTGCCCAAAGAGCTCGGATTCGAGCAGCGTCTCCGTGAGAGCACCGCAATTGACGGCTACAAATGGTTCGCTATGCCGAGGTCCATGCACATGAATGGCTCGCGCCACCAGTTCTTTCCCGGTACCCGACTCACCGGTAATGAGTACCGCGGCCGGTGAATCCGCCACCCTTGCGATCATCTTGTACACCTCCAGCATTGGTGGTGTGCGTCCTACCAGACCGGCCGTCTGTGGCTCGGCGTCTTCAATAGTTGTCGGCGCGCATTGAACGCTGGAACTTGTAGCAAGGGCCCGGCGCACCGTCGCCACCAGTGCGTCAATGTCGAATGGCTTGCTGACGTAATCGAAGGCGCCTTGTTTCACCGCGCGGATCGCCGTCTCAACAGATCCGAACGCTGTCATCAAGACTACCGGTAACCGCGGGTACTCATGCCTCACATGGTCCAATAATGCCAGCCCGTCGACGGGAGTCTTCATCCGAATATCACTTACCAGTACGTCGAGCGCCCCATCAGCAAGCGAGACCATCGCAGCTTCGCCGCTCTGGACGAAACGGGAAGTAAAACCCTCCGCGGCAAACACCTCGCAAAGCAGCTCGCAGGTTACGGGATCGTCGTCGACGATCATCAAGCGCGGTGACTCAAGCGACACTGGTGACAACCTCCTGGGTCAAAGCCGCCTCGACTCGCAAAGGTAGCGTCAAGCGAAAGGTCGCGCCCTGGCGCTCATCGGCGACCACCTCAATCTTCCCTTCGTGTTCAAGAACAGTTTCATGAGCAATTGCCAGTCCGAAACCGCTGCCCGCCTCCTTTGTTGTCCACATCGGCTGGAAGAGGTGCTCAACGGCGGAAGGAGCGATGCCACTGCCGCTGTCACTGAACGACAGCTCCGCACTACGACCGATGCGATCAAATCGAGTCGTTATCTCAATTCTGCCGCCCCTGGGCATCGCATCAATACTGTTATTGGTTAGATTAAGAAGGACTTGCAGCAGTCCGTCGTGACTGCCCCAAATCAGCGGCAAATAATGATCGAGACTGGTAACCACCACGATGTCCAAGGTTTCGAGTGTCGGATGCACCAGCCATATTAATTCTTCGATCAGCTCATTTAGATCAAGTCGTTGCATTGTGGGTCGAGGACGTTGCGTGCGGGCCAACAGACTCCTTACGCTCTTCACAACTGAATCTATTTGGGCATTGATAATCGCCACACGACGCTGAGTCGTCTCATCGTCTCTGTGATTGCGCGCCAGCAACCTCAAGTGACCTGAGATCGCATTCAAGGGAGTGCCGATTTCATGTGCCAGGGAAGCAGCAATCTGGCCCACTGCCGCAAGCTTTTCTGATCGGGCCAGGCCCTGTTGAGTTTCGAAGAGCGCTTCGTTAGAGGCCCGCAATTCGCCAGTGGCCTGGGAAACTTCGTTTTGCAGCTGGTTATTAAAATTCTTAACTTGCAGTAATAGTTGTTCACGTTCCTCGTCGCGTGACCGAAGGTCATCAATCATCCGGTTGAAGCCACGCGCAATTGCTCCCAGCTCGTCATCCCTTCGAACCACGGCGCGAGCCGCTAAATCACCGGTGCTCGCCCTGGCCATTGCCGACACAATGTCCTGGGCCGGACGCCGAAACATCAAAGCAAACAGACAATAGAGCAAGGCAATGGATACTATCGCCCCGCCGCTTAAGACCATGTTGTGCTGAAACTGTAAGCGACTAACAAAGTCAGTTCGCGAGGTTTTCTGCACCAGAGCAGTTACATACCCGTTGCCCTCGGTTTCATTAATCGCCGCCGTAATCATCCAGTATCGACGCCCCTCGCGCTCAACCTCGACTGATACAACATCGGGTAACGGCCGCTCCATTTCTCCCAGTTCATTGTCCTGGCTCTGCTCCGTTAGATAAGGAAGGCGCTGGCCAGACGGCGCGGTGGATGCTACGAGCTTGACCCCGTTCGGTGTTATTTGAAAAACGTCGAGCTGGTTGAAGTCGGGTCGCGAGTTAACCAGGAACTGAATTTCTTGCAGCAGATCTCCCGGCGAGCCGAAATAGCCGTGCGTCTCTGCGCGCTTGGCGACGGTCACCACCTGGCCGACTGCATTGTCGTAGCGGTATTCCTCGATCAGTGATTTCGTAATCACTTGATGCAGGTAGGCCGACACCAGAACGATTACAACCATCGTCCCGGCCACCAGGAGCAGGACCTTCCATTGAAGATTAAGTCGTAGTCGCATCAGGTTATTGGTCTATTCAGAGCTTCCCGTTTCGAACTTGTTATGTTAGAAACAGGAAAGTCAGAGCGTGTTCGCCAAAAGCGTGTTTTGAAAGGTCAATTGAATAGCTACAGCTGTATCGTTGAGATCCTGATTAAGCTCAGACCGGATTATCTTTCACACGTAGGATGAACGCAAACTAACAAGCCGCAATGGTACAAGTTTCTATCCCCCGACCTAAGCGCGCACCGTCCGGCAGGCTTCGCTCTGCCATACATGTCCTGTGCCTGCTAAGTATTATCGTTGGTCCGGCTCTCGTGACCTTGCACGGCCAGCAGGATCTTAGTAAACCCGCGTTGAGAATCCTGGTCAGGGACACGCACGGACAGCCGGTGCCAGGCGCGCAATGTTTGCTATTTCGCTCGCCCGAGTCTGAACAGTTCAGCGCGATTACTAATGACCAGGGCGTCGCAACCTTCCTGACGCTTGCGCCCTCCACTTACACGCTGCGCGTCGAGCACGAAGGATTCAAGACGCTGACAAGAATCGATGTGACCGTTGCTGGAAACGGGCTAGCCACGATCGTGGTCTCCTTAATGGTTGCGGAGGTAAGCGAGTCCGTCACTATCGCAGAACCTGATAATGAAGCCGCGACTGTCAAAACCGGGTCATCGACGCCCGCCGGCACTATCCAGCGCAAGGCCCTTCAACGCCTGCCCCTGGCTACCGCGCGCGTCGATGAAGCTCTACCATTGATCCCTGGTGTCATACGGTCCGCTACCGGCGAGATCAGTATTGAAGGAGCCAGCGAACCACAAAGCGCATTGTTGGTAAACGGTCTTAACGCAGCGGACCCGGCGAGTGGAAATTTTCGGCTTAACCTACCGGTTGATTCTGTTGAGTCGGTACAAGTATTTCAGCATCCATACACAGCCGAATATGGAGCGTTCATAGGCGGAGTAACGGCAGTAGAGACTCGGCGCGGCGGCGAGCACTGGAAATTTGAGTTCAATGACTTCCTTCCTGATCTGCGTTTCCACAGTGGCCATGTAATGGGCATCGCCGAGGACACGCCCCGGCTGAACCTCAATGGTCCGCTGATCAAGGATCATCTGTTTCTCTCACAGTCACTCTCTTACAATATCGCAAAACAACCGGTGCGCGGCCTTAGCTTCCCTGATAATGAGACTAAGACTGAATCGCAAAGCAGCTTCTCTCAAATCGATGTGATCTTGAGCAATCGTCACACTCAGTCGTTCACTTTTGGCTATTTCCCTCAGCGTGATCAGTTCGTGAATCTCGACTTCTTTCGTCCGCAACCGGTCACCCCGAACTACAAACAGAAGGATTTTGTTTTAGGCGTGCGCGATCATTATCAACTGCGCGAGGGCCTGTTGCAAACTGCCTTCTCTTTCAAACGATTCGATGCGAACGTGTGGGGCCAGGGCCAGCAGGATCAAACGCTGACTCCAACGGAGGAGCAGGGAAACTATTTCGCAACTCAGTCGCGCCATTCGCACCGGCTGGAGTTATTCGAAGTGTACGCCGCGCCCACCAAAAAGTTCTTACACACAGAGCACGAGATCAAAGGTGGTTTCGATTTCAACAGTGTAGGTAACGATCTGAATTACGCCGCCCGGCCCGTGAACATCCTGCGTGAGGACGGGACACTCGCTGAGCGGATCGTCTTCCGCAGCGTGCGACCAATCAGCACCAGCAACCGCGAGTACGTTGGCTTCGCTCAAGACCGGATCCACATTCATTCTAACCTGAGCTTTGATGTTGGGCTGCGATTCGAAGATCAACGGATCGCCGATGAAAGTAATTTTGCTCCCAGGGCCGGCTTCGCCTGGTCACCATTTAAGAGTGATCGAACCGTGTTGCGGGGCGGCGTTGGCCTCTTCTACGATAAGGTACCACTCAACATTCGCAGTTTTGCGCGCTACCCTTCCCGCACCGTTACGCGCTTCGCCCTGGACGGCGTGACGGTCCTCGATAGCCATCACTTTGTAAACGTGCTGGTCGACACGCTTCCAATTGAGCCACTGGACTTCCGCCAAAGAACAAATCCTGATGGCGGCTTCGTTCCGGAAAATCTGAAGTGGAATATCCAAGTGGACCAAATCGTCACAGCCTGGCTTGATCTGCGCGCAAACTTCACCAGCAGCCGGACCGACCACATCTACATCGTTAACCCTGAGCTCGATTTCCGGGGACGAAGCGGCATAGTGTTGCGTTCAGCCGGACAAGCCACCTACACCGCTCTGGAGTTGACTGCCCGTCTGCGATTGCCTCACAAGGATCAGTTCGTTGTCTCCTACGTGAGATCGCATGCGCGGGGCGACTTGAACGACTTCAATAGCTACTTTGGCGACTTTGGCGCGCCGGTGATCCGGCCCAACCAATATTCAAATTTGCCCTTTGACGTTCCCAACCGCTTACTTGCCTTCGGGACAATCAGTCTGCCACATCGCATTACAATCGCGCCGATCTTTGAGGCCCGCAGCGGCTTTCCCTATTCAATCAAAGATGCAGAACAAAACTTTGTTGGCCGGCGCAACTCGAACCAAACGCGCTTTCCCGCCTTTGTCTCGTTCGACGCCGAACTGGCGAAAGAGTTTCAGGTGACGAAGAAGTACGGCGTACGGCTTTCGGTGCGGAGCTTCAACTTGAGCGATCACTTCAATCCACGTGACGTGCATGCCAATACGGGGGATCCCAACTTTCGGCAATTCTTTGCCCCCTACCATCGATTCTTCAGCGGCGGCTTCGACGTTATTTTTTAATTTTCCGGCAGTGCTCCATTAAGGTGTTGCTAAAAAAGGGGACGGTTCGAAGGCAATGAGGTCAGTACCACCTACGGTAGCGGGTGGGTCTGCTCCCGAACAAGATCGCTGGGCTCGTCACAGAGCCATCTACGTTTTGCGGCGGATCGAATAAACCCGGCGTTCGGTTCGTATCAACAAGCGGTCGCCCACCAGTGCCGGCGAAGCCAGCGCGAAGTCATCGAGTTCGTTCACGTGCAATAACTTGAATTCCTCGCCCGCTGCGATCACGAACGTCTGGCCTTCCTCGCTCAGGCAGAACAGCTTGCCGTTGTAGGCCCAGGGCGAAGTCGTGAAAGCCGTCGCCGTCGGATCAATCCGCGTCTTGTAACTCTGCTTTCCCGTTTTGGCGTCAAAGCGGTTCAGGATTCCGGTCTCAGTCAGCGAATAAACGCCACCTTGATAAGCCAAAGCCGACGGCAGATAAGTTCCACCACGCGCCTGCGACCAAACGACATACTCGTTCGACGTCTGATCTTTCTGGAGTGAAATGTCGCCCGCAGCGCCGGGGCGAATCGCGAACAACGGACGTCCTCGCCCGCCATCAATATAAAGTAAGCCTTCATAAGCGAAGGGCGTTGGAATAGGCGTAGCTGCCATCCCCGACATACGCCACAATTCTTTACCCGCCAGGTCGTAACTAACAGCATCTCCTGGTCCAACCGTCACGATTTCTGTGCGCAGCGCGTGCCGCCAAACAAAGGGCGTGGCCCATCCTGACCGCGTCACCGGCTGTTCTTTGCCGCCAATGTCCCGATTTGTACGCCAGACCTGCTTGCCCGTTTGTTTATCGAAGCCGGCGATGTATTGCTGCTTCTCGTTATCGCTCAAGATAACCAGCAGGTCCCCAGCCAGCGCCGGCGAACTCCCTGTTCCGAAGTCGAGATAGATCGGATTCGCTTCCATTGGCGTGTTCCAAACGGGCTTGCCCTTCAGGTCAAACGCCCATAACCCCAAATTCGCCACATACACGTAAACATGCCTGCCATCAGTTACCGGACTCTCTGAAACAAAACTGTTTTTGCGATGACGTCCACCGGGTGGATGCCCGGTGTGGAACTCCGTCTTCCATTCCACC
Organism: Acidobacteriota bacterium; assembly: GCA_025463135.1. GTDB lineage: Bacteria > Acidobacteriota > Blastocatellia > Pyrinomonadales > Pyrinomonadaceae > JAOAPY01. Next base: position 29,001 of record JAOAPY010000032.1, on the reverse strand, counting down.
TTGCCGCTTTTCAGGTCCAGGCTATAGATGAAGTAGTGCAGCGTCACCTCGTTCGGGAGCTCGATGTCGCGTTCGGTCACGCGCTTAATCACCTCTTCTATAGGGAGTCCCTGCTTTTGCAATTCAGCGACGTACTCGTTGCTGTATTCTGTGCCGGTCTGAGGCGGCTTCGATTTGCCTTCGGTGGTTACGGTGGTTATGTACACCCTGCCGCCGGTCACGATTGGCGATGACCACCCGCGGCCTGGTATCTCTTGCGACCACTCCACGTTCTCCGTCTTCGACCAATGTTCCGCCAGGCGCGCATGCGTTCCCACCGGATTCGATTCCGGCCCGCGGAACTGCGGCCAGGGCATATCCTGACCGTGATCGTTTTTCTGCTGACCGTGAACTGGGAGTGACACGAACAACAGCGCACACGACATGCCGGCTACGTGCATAAAAAGGTAAAGGCTTTTCAAGGTGCGATTGGTTTTTAGTTTGGACCAGTGTGTAGTCATCATATTCTCGGATGTTTTTCCGGTTGCTCGTTCAGGGTGCGGTGGTTTACAAATCAGAAGCAAACACAATACGAGTCGAAGCCGCTTTTTGTTTACGCGGGAATCATCATGGAACAATAACTTGAAGCTGAGAGCAGCAAAATCAGTCCGCAGATTTCGCCGATTACACAGATCGTTTTTGTTTTTATCTGCGACATCTGTGTAATCTGCGGATGATGTCAGCCATCGATGCCGAGGTCTTCCCGTACTTCTTCGATGGTCCTACTCTTCCAAAACCGATCAACATTTTCAATATTGGTAAATGAACGCGTCTGCATTCGATCGATGTAAAGCGTTCCGTTCAGATGATCGATCTCGTGCTGCAAGATACGCGCGTACCAACCTTGCGCGGTTATTGTGATTGGCTCGGCTCGCTCGTTCAGATATTCCACGCGTACGCTGGCGCCGCGACGAACTACAGCGGCAAAGCCTGCGACACTGAGACAACCCTCAAAAAAGTCTAACGTTGTTTCGCCGACAATAGTGATCTTCGGATTGATAATCACGTGGAAATCCACCGGTAATCGTTGGCGCGTCGCGAGTTGCTCGGACGAAATGTCTTTGATGTAGTCGCTGCGATCCTCTATTACCGCGAGTTGAATCGACTCACCAATTTGCGGAGCTGCCAGACCGACACCCGGCGCGGCACGCATCGTGTCGCGCATCTGCTCAATCAAATGTTTGGTCGAGACACTTCTGATCTCATCGACCGCCAACGGCGTTGCCACCTTCCTCAACACCGGATCACCAGTCTGAATAATTTCCATCGTCATCCAAAAGACCCCCGCACCATCTTAGAAAGCTGTGCTGCTTAGCCCCGCTTCAGATGTAGAAAACTTCAGTTTGTTCTCTTTACCCCAAATACACAGACATAAAAGTCTGTGCGACTTAGCTTATCAGCACGCCCGTTACGTCGGTAGCATCGCCCCAGAGGGGCGAAATGTTTATAGCCAGCGCCTTCCTAACTCCAAAGCTCCGAAGGAGCGTAATCCCTTTTGCCCATTATGGCGAAGCTTCCGCTGCTCGGTTTCGCTCCTGACGGAGCGAGATCTCCAGGAGTGCGCTCCTGGCTATAGACATTTCGCTCCTCTGGAGCGGAGAGAGCGCCTTGCCCGAAGGATTACTCGCGAGGTTACGCCCCAAACTGACAAGAAACAGGCTCTGAATCCATCGGGGTCAAGGTCAATGGCTGGTCCAACGTTCGGCCATGGGCAGTTCGTCCGGGTGAACCGGTTTGACTGTCAACGTTCCATTTGGCGGTGTCTGTCCCTCGTTCCATAAATATTCAGCGAGGGTCCTTTCCGCACGTTGGGTCCAGAATGAATTCTCCGGCGGGAGACTACGGCGGGTCATACGCTCGACGTAGCTCACAGATTCATCTTCTATCTTTACCGTTACCGCGTGCTCACTTCCATTTGGATCCGTGACGATAAAGCGCCGTTCCTTCGCTTCGTCCTGCGTGTCATTGTCTAGATCCGAAGAGCGTGAGATGTGAAAACCATTCAGCGTCACCGTATCAATAAGCGGTCGAGAGTGCGTTTCCAACTCGGCTGGCGCACCAGTCGCGGAAAACGGCGATTCAGCTTTCGACAGTGCAGCCTTTACCGCGTGGCGAACGATCTCGGGCGTCATTGGCTTACGCACGAAATCGGTCGCGCCGAGTTTCATTGCGTCAACCGCAAGTTCAATCGAAGCATACGCTGTCACCATAATGACGCGCGCTGCCGGTCGACGCTCCTTGATGCGGCGCAAGACCTCGAGGCCGTTAATCCCGGGCATCTTTTGATCCAGCAGAACCGCGTCCCAACCAAAGCCATCCCCGAAAGAGTCCAGGCCTCGTTCACCGTCGCCGGCCTCGTAAACTTCATAACCCACCGCCTCCAACGTCATGCGGGTCACGCGACGGATGTTCTCTTCATCATCAATAATAAGAATGCGTTTGCTCATCCGGATCCACTCCTCAGCGGCAGAGTGAATGTGAAAGTCGTACCTCGCCCCGCTGCCGACTGAACGCTGATTTGACCGCCGTGCGCTTCTACGATTGATTTCGAGATGGTGAGTCCTAATCCCACTCCCCCCGTTGAAGCTCCCGGCACCTGTACAAATTTATCGAAGATGTGCGGAAGGTACGCGGGCGGAATGCCACGACCAGTATCGGACACAGACACGGCCACGTGAGCGTCCCGCTGCTCAGCGCTGATTTTGATTTCACCGTGCCTTGTATAGCGAATGGCGTTTATGACGAGATTGCTGATCACACGTTCGATCTGCGCGCGATCAACCATCACGGACGAGAGATCAACTGGAGCGTCAACCAGCAGCTGCAAGCCTCTTGCCTCTACTTGCGGGCGCAATTCTTTGACGGCGGTCGTGATCAACTCACGCGCGCTAATAGAGGCGAGCTGCGGCTGACTTTCTCCCGCCTCGATCTTAGAGAGGTCGAGCAGGTCACGCATCAATTTATCGAGACGATCACAGTCCTGACGACAAGCCTCGAGCACCTCCTGCTGCTTGTCCGTCAACTCTCCCACTGAACCTTCGAGTAAAAGATAGACGCCCATCTGGACACTCGTTAGAGGAGTTCGCAACTCATGTGACGCTGTGGCGATGAACTCAGACTTGAGGCGATCAATCTCGCGCAGGTGCGTGATGTCTTCAAGAAGCGTGACCGCGCCGACCAAATGCTTCTCGTTGTCGCGCATTGGCGTCGTGCGCAGGCGAAAGGCGCGCTCAGAGCCATCAACCGCAAGCGGCAAAACCGAGACCGCGCCTTCGCCCGCGACCGGACGCTGCGAACGCAAGGCTTCAGCGACCGCCCCGGCAATAAGCTGGTCGCGCGCAATTTCCCCGACGGGCTTACCAGCGTTCTCGCTTTCCGATCCGAAAATCTCTTCCGCCGCCGGATTGAGTTTGGTCACGCAGCCTTCGGCGTCGGTAACAATCACGGGATCATACAGAGAATCTATCGCCGCCTCGGTGGTCTGCTGCGCGATGATGAGTTGGCCCATATCCGAGTGGCGTAGTTGCCGGATGCGCTCAGCCATGCGGTTGTATTCGGCAGCGAGCACGCCGATCTCATCATGCGAAGTGACCTGCACCTTGGCCTCGAGATCGCCCCCTGTGATCCGGACGGTCGACGCTGTCAGTTGGCGAAGCGGCTTCACTATGCGGCTGGCAAGAACAAATGCAAGCGCAAGACCCGCGACCACAAGAAAACCTGCCATCAACAAGGTAAGATAAAACCAGCGGCGCGCGACGCCGCGGGCCGACTCCGACTTGGCAAGCATGGCACGCTGGTTAAGCTGCAAGAGATGCTCGCAGTCAGCACGCAACTTGTTGAACTGCGGTTCGAGCCGCGTGAAATATTCGCTGCGCTCGGCTGATTCTTCGCTGCGCTCTAAGACATTTGGCGGCGGAGCACCATCCTCCGTGGCCTTAACCCTGGTGAGAAAAACATCAAACATCCGGTAGTAAGCATCGCGGTCGCGACGAATCGTCTCGATCACGTCGGACTCGCCTGGCTCGGTTATGTTATCGGCGGCTTTCTTAAAGTCTGCGTCGAAGCGTGCTCGATGCTCGCGCATCTGCGCTACTGCCCGTTCCCGCGCGCCAAGCAGCGCAAAAACTGCCGCAGAGTCCTGTCGCTCAAGACTCTCTTTCATTTCCTGAGCGGCGATCACTGAATCGTAGTTGTTCGAGATAATGCGCCGCGAGACGTCGCCCATCTCGCGCAGCCGTAATGCACTCCACCCGCCGAGCACGATCAGTGCGAGAACAAAAATCAGATAGCTTGCCAAGAGCTTGGTGCGTAAGTTCATAAGATAGTTGGCAGTTGGTCTTTGGTCTTTGATTTTTGATTTTTGCGGTTTTTTGGACCTTCACCTCGGTCTCGCTTCAGAGCAAAAACATTGGGACAAGAGACTAGAACTAAAGACCTAAGACCTAAGACCTAAGACCAAAGACCAAAACCAACTGACTACTGACCATTGACTTCCGACTTCTGATTCATCGGTACAACCTGGACCGCCGCGTCGCGTACTTCGTCCAGAAAACGGTTGATAACCGAGCCGTGCAATAAAATATCCCAGCGCGATCGCGAGGACTGGCCGAAGACGACATTTGTGATTCCCTCGCGCCGCGCAAAATCAATCAAGGCGTCGGCTACTCGGCGCGCCTTGAGTTTGACGACCCTCGCGCCAAGGTCTTCGGCAAAGCGGATGTTCTCCTGCAAGGCTGCATAGTCATCTGGTTTTATCCTGCCCATCTCCTCACGGGGCGTTTCAACGTAGACTGCATACCAATCACCTGCCAGGCGGCCGGCAATACGCGAACCCATCCGCAAAAGCTTTTTGGCGCTGCCGCGCGAGGCCATGCAGACCATCACCTTCTCTGGAATGACGGCTTGTTCGAGACCTTCCCGCTCGCGATAGTCATGCGCCTTAGTGGCCTGATCCGCCGCCACCTGTCGTAGTGATAACTCTCGCAGTGCAGACAGATTGCCTTTGCGGAAAAAGTTATGGAGCGATTGCTCAATCTTTTCGACGTCGTAAATTTTCCCCTGGCGCAATCGTGTCCGCAGGGTTTCAACGGAGACATCGACATTGACCACCTCATCGGCCCGACGCAGAAAATAGTCGGGGATTGTCTCCCTGACACACACACCAGTTGTACGTGCCACTGCATCGTTCAATGATTCGAGATGCTGGATGTTGACCGCAGTGATCACTGAAATGCCGGCGTTCAGCAGTTCAATCACGTCTTCGTAACGCTTGCGATTCTTCGAGCCCGGAACGTTGGTGTGGGCCAGCTCGTCCACAACCGCCACGTCAGGGTGGCGCGCGACTACGGCCTCAACATCCATTTCTTCGAGCGTGACGTTGCGATATTCAATACGCCGGAGCGGCACGCACTCCAGGTCTCCGATCAACGATGCGGTTTCTTCCCGACCGTGCGCTTCGACAACCGCGGCGACGATATCCACGCCCTGACGCTCGAGCTGATGCGCATCTTCAAGCATCTGGTAGGTCTTACCGACGCCAGGAGCGGCTCCGATATAGACACGCAGTCCCGCCTGCTCACCCTCTTGAAGCTTAGCGAGCAGAGACTCCGGGGATTTGCTGTTACCGTTGTGGTCCATTAATACGTGGGTCAGTAGTCAGTTGGTCTTTGGTCTTTGGTCTTTGGTCTTTGATTTTCTTGCACCTTTATCTCGGTCTCGCTCCAGGACAAAAATAGGGACACTGACTACTAACAACTGACTACTAACAACTGACTACTGACTACTGACTACTAACAACTGACTACTGACTACTGACTTGACTACTCCTTACTTCTTCATCGGCCTTTTACTATCTAGATCAACGTTAAGCTCAAGCACGTTCACTCTCGGTTCACCGAGAAAGCCAAACTGACGGCTCTCAGTGTGCATCGCCACGATCCGGCGAATCTCATCCTCAGCTGCCCCGCGTTCGCGCGCGACGCGTGGGACTTGGAAGTCGGCGGCGGCCGGTGAGATATCGGGGTCAAGTCCTGAACCGGAAGTCGTCACTAAATCGACCGGCACGGGCTTGCCAGGATTCTCGAGTTGCGCTTTTTCCACCTCAGACTTCACGCGGTCAATCAACTTCTGACTTGTTGGTCCAAGATTTGACCCTGACGACGCTCCGGCATCGTAGCCCGCAATTCCCGCTGCGCTCGGTCTTGAACGGAAGTAGCCGGGCGTCGAGAACGGCTGGCCAATGATGCGTGAGCCAATCACCGTCCCGTCCGCACGCTTGATCAGTTGCCCGTTTGCTTTCTCGGGAAAGATCACTTGCGCGATACCGGTAACGGCCAGCGGATAGATCAAACCAAAAAGGACAGTCGTCACGACAGTCATTAGAATTGCGGTTATAAGGTTTTTCATGTTCAGTCCTCTGTAGTCAGTAATCAGTGGTCAGCAACGGCAGTTCCGGTTCTGGTTCTTCCGCGCGAGTCGCTGGTTCGTAATCCCTTTGCGACACGAAAATCTGATCACTGATTGCTGATTACTCTCACTCATGCAAGCCCAATCGCGTGAACGATCACGTCGATGATCTTGATGCCGATGAACGGCGCCACCAAGCCGCCAAATCCGTAAATCAGCAGGTTGCGTCGCAACAGTGATGCTGCGCTCATGGGCCGGTACTTGACGCCTCGCAATGCCAGCGGAATCAAAGCAATGATGACGAGGGCATTGAAGATTACCGCTGAGAGTATGGCCGATTGGGGCGTGCGCAATCCCATAATGTTAAGTGCGTTCAATACGGGGAAAGCGCCGGCGAACATCGCGGGAATGATCGCAAAATACTTCGCCACATCGTTCGCAATCGAGAAGGTAGTAAGCGCACCGCGCGTCATTAGTAGTTGTTTTCCGATCTCGACGATCTCGATCAACTTCGTCGGGTTCGAATCGAGATCGACCATGTTGCCGGCCTCTTTCGCTGCTTGCGTTCCTGTATTCATAGCGACGCCAACATCGGCCTGGGCCAGGGCCGGCGCGTCGTTGGTGCCGTCGCCCGTCATCGCCACCAACTTGCCACCGGCCTGCTCTTTCTTAATCAGTGCCATTTTGTCTTCCGGCGTTGCCTGGGCGAGAAAGTCATCGACACCAGCTTCGCGCGCAATTGTGGCTGCGGTCAGCGGGTTGTCTCCTGTGATCATGATCGTCTTGATGCCCATTTGCCGCATTTGATTGAAACGTTCGACCATTCCTCCTTTCACAATGTCTTTTAAGTGAATGACGCCGAGCGCCAGGCGGTCCTCGGCCACAACCAAAGGAGTACCGCCTGCTCTGGAAATACTTTCAACGATAGCAGTCAGCTCAACCGGCACAGTTCTGCCGAATGAGATGACATACTTTTCAATAGCGTCGGCAGCGCCTTTGCGAACTTCACGGCCGTCAAAGTCAACGCCGGACATTCGCGTTTGCGCCGTGAACGGGATGAAGGTTGCTTCGTGCGGCGCAATTTCACGCCCGCGCAACCCGTACTTCTCCTTCGCCAGCACAACTATCGATCGGCCTTCGGGAGTTTCATCCGCCAGCGAAGACAATTGCGCGGCTTCGGCCAACTCTTGTTCATCGACTCCCGGCAATGGAATGAAGGCTGCCGCCTGCCGATTGCCTAAAGTGATCGTGCCCGTCTTATCGAGCAAGAGCGTGTTCACGTCGCCCGCCGCCTCGACTGCTCGCCCGGACATCGCGAGCACGTTGTGTTGGATCAGGCGATCCATACCGGCAATGCCAATCGCGGAGAGCAACCCGCCAATGGTTGTCGGAATGAGGCAGACGAGAAGCGAAACGAGCACGAAAACTGTTTGTGGCGCGGTTGAATAGATCGCAAACGGCTGCAGCGTCACCACGGCGAGCAGAAAAATAATTGTCAGGCCCGCGAGCAGAATGTTGAGCGCGATTTCATTTGGCGTCTTCTGCCGCTCAGCTCCTTCGACCAGCGCAATCATGCGATCGATAAAGGTCTCACCCGGATTGGAGGTAATGCGCACTTTGATCTGATCGGAAAGGACCCGCGTCCCGCCCGTAACGGCCGAACGGTCACCACCGGCTTCACGAATCACCGGCGCCGATTCACCCGTGATGGCCGACTCGTCAACAGAGGCTACGCCTTCGATGATTTCGCCGTCGCCGGGAATGAACTCGCCTGCCACTACCAGCACAATGTCGTCTTTGCGAAGCAAAGGTGCGTTTATTACTTCATAACTTCCGCCAGGCAAGAGACGCTTGGCCGTAGTTTCGGTTTTGGCCTTTCGCAGGTTGTCTGCCTGAGCTTTGCCGCGTCCTTCGGCCATGGCTTCGGCAAAGTTGGCGAAGAGCACCGTGAACCAGAGCCAAAGAGTGATCTGTAACTCGAATCCCGTATGCGTGATCCCCGGCAGCGGCGCCACCAGACCGCGAATCAGTTGAAAGGTTGTCAAGACGCTGCCGACTTCGACCACGAACATTACCGGGTTCTTCATCATCGCGCGCGGATTCAACTTCAAGAATGATTCGATGATCGCGCGCTTTACGATCTGCGCGTTCCAAATAGCTTTCTTCGTAACCATATCCTATTGCGGCTTTGCCGCCTGATGTGCGGTAGCGGCTGAGCCCTACCGGCACGGAAGTCAAATTTCAAAGAGGGGCTACGCCCCAGGAGTTTTGAAACGCGGTCTGCTCCCACAGAACTAGAGAAGGGGCGCAGCCCGATACCAAGAGGGCCTGCAACGGAAGGTCGTAGACCTTCCGCAAATCGGGCGGCATAGCCGCTAGAGTCAAAGTTTTTTTCTCGTCACTCATTACTCATCACTGTTCTTCAAAACGTCTTTCCCGCATTCATCAGCAAGTGTTCGACGATTGGCCCCAGACTCAGCGCAGGGAAAAACGTCAACGCGCCCACGATCACGATTACACTCACGAGCAATGTACTGAAGAGTGGCGTCGTCACTGGGAACGTTCCCAGCGATGGCGGCACAATCTTCTTACGCGCCAGATTTCCCGCAATGGCCAACATTGGGATGATCATGAAAAACCGCCCAACCAGCATCGTTATGCCGATAGTCGTGTTGTACCAGTAGGTGTTCGCTGAAATGCCCGCAAACGCCGAACCGTTATTGCCGGCCCCCGATGTGTAGGCGTAAAGGATTTCCGACAAGCCGTGCGGTCCCACGTTGTTCAATTGCGAAGTCCCGAAATTGGGTTCGACGATGGCAATAGCGGTGAAGGTCAAAATCACCAGGGGAAAGACGAGTGCCACCAACATCGCCATCTTCACGTCATAGGACTCGATCTTCTTGCCCAGATATTCGGGCGTACGTCCCACCATCAATCCTGCGATAAACACTGCCAGGACTACATAAATCAAAATGCCGTACATACCCGCGCCCACGCCCCCGAAGATCGTTTCGCTGAGCATGATGTTCGCGAGCGGCACCAACCCGCCGAGCGGTGTGAAACTATCGTGCATCGCGTTGACGGCACCGCAGGACGCATCGGTGGTCGCGGTGGCAAATAGCGCGCTGTTGGCTATGCCAAAGCGCACCTCTTTCCCTTCCATGTTGCCGCCCGATTGGGTTGCGCTTACTGTCTGGTTGGCTCCTGCCAGCAACGGATTGCCCCGCGCCTCTGCCCAATAGGCAACGACCACGCCTCCCACAAACAGCGCGGCCATGGCGGCAAAGACGGCCCAACCGTGTTTCTGCGATCCAGTCAGGCGGCCCAACGTGTAAGTCAATCCAGCCGAAACGGCAAAGATCGCAAACATCTGCAGGAGATTCGAGAAGGGCGTGGGGTTTTCGAAAGGGTGCGCCGAGTTGGCGTTGAAGAAGCCACCGCCATTCGTGCCCCACATCTTGATTGCTTCCTGAGACGCGACCGGCCCCTGGGCAATTGTTTGCGTCGTTATGGTCTGCGTCTCTTTAACCGGCTGGCCATCGACTTTGTTGATTACGTTGCCGTCGGCATCTTTCTTATCAACTTCTACACTCTGTGCTTCGACCAATTGAGCCGTATCGTATGGCTTCAAGTTTTGTACAACGCCCTGAGATACAAGCAACAGCGCGCCGACGATGCAGAAAGGAAGCAGCACCCAAAGCATTGCGCGCACCGTGTCCACCCAAAAATTGCCGATCGTTTGCATCTCACGTCTCGCGATGCCGCGAATGAACGCAATAGCGAGCGCGATACCGACTGCCGCCGAAGTGAAATTGTGATAAGCCAACCCGGCCATCTGTGTGAGATAGCTCATCGTCGTTTCGGGCACATAGCTCTGCCAGTTGGTGTTCGTCGTGAACGACGCCGCGGTGTTAAAGGCCGAACCAACAAACGACCCGGTACTGCTGCCGCTCGAATCGACACCCGCCAGGTGCTGTGGGTTAAACGGCAAGTGGCCCTGCAGCCGCTGAATCAAATAAAGCACCAGCATTGAGACAGCGCTGAACAAAAGCATTGCGACGGCATATTCCGTCCAACGCATCTCGCGCTTTTCGTCCACGCCAGTCAGTTTGTAGATCAATCGCTCGACGGGACGCAGCACCGGATCAAGAAAGGTCTTCTCACGATTGAAAACATGCGCCATGAAGACGCCAAGCGGTTTTGTCACCACCAGGATCAGCGCAAAGAAGAACAGGATTTGTAACCAGCCGTTCGCAGTCATAAGACCTCACTCGGCAGTCGGCAGGAAGAAACATTCTTTCTCCGGTTCCTGCAGTCTGCTCCTGCCTCCTGCTCCTAGAATTTCTCCGGGCGCAATAGCGCATATGCGAGATAGATGAGCAGCAGCGTAGCCACCACCAGGCCCAAGATTGATTCAAGATTCATTGGCTTTCATGCAAACTCTGTCGCCCAATTTGTGGGCTCGGGTTCAATTCCGTTCTCTTCCTGGGGTTTCGCTACGCGTCACCCCAGGCTTTATGCTGACACCCGCTATCGCGGGTTGAAGAAGACTCTACGTCTAACTTATTCGGAGCTTCCTTCGGTCTGTGCTACTGCAACTTCTCGCAGCCGCGCACATAGGCGAGCGCGATTAAGAAGAAGATGATTGTGACCGCAATAAACATCAGGTCTAACATCTGAGTCTCCAATCCTATTTCTGAGAACCTTCTGCTCTCGACAAAGTGCGACGCCGGTGCAACGCACGCCAGACCATCAGTCGCGCAATTTGAAGCGAAGCGAACAGCCTAAGGTCCCCGAAAAAGTTGGACCAGCTCCTCTTAACATCCGCAAACGGCAGGGCCCGCTTCCGCTGGTTTTGCCTTGCAACTAGAAGTGTAAAGTTTTCCATGTTCCTCACCCCCCGAGACGCTTCCAGCGTGCCGAAGTTTCCCAAAGTTGCCCTGCTCAAATCTCGATGCCTCTTGCGCACCGGGGCAGCACGCAGGATGCGTGCGGTCCCAGGGCTGTTCATTAGTCAAAGTTGTAGCCAACCTCAAAAAGGAAGAAGTGGTTGCCATGCGCAGCATTCTGATTGCCGATCGAATAACCCGCGTATCCCGTTACCCTGGGCCCGACTTTGAACACGACACCCGGCGTGAGATAGCCCGCACTGTGCCTGCCGGTAAACCAATCGGCCGCGAGGGTTACTTTCTTGTTTAGTGGCTGTTCGAAGCCGAATTGCCCACCCGCGCGATTCGCGGACGCGACCACACTTCGAGTGAAGTCATACCCGCCGGCAGTCAAACGTGTCCCACCTTTGAAAGTCTTGCTGACTTCCACATAAAAGTAGTTGCCGGCGTGATAGGCACGATTGCGCACCGGAATGAACACGTTGTCACCGACGACGATGGCCACGCCATTGCCCTTCCCCTGATACGGTCTCCACTTAATGGTCGGTGAGAGAGTTGTTGAGTCGGCGCCGGGCTGGATGTTGCCCGTGATATTCAATCCAACCTCAACGTTGCCGCCAGCCCCGACTACAACGCGAGGAACAAATGAAGAGAACTTCCTTACTGCATCCGAGTCAGTTGGCTTAAAACTGATATCAACTTCCGCATACACCTTGCCCCTATCGAGTACATCCGTGGTGGGAACGTTGAAGATTGTCTGTTGCGCATGCGCCTGCGAAAGAGCGCCGAAAAAGAAAACGAGCAGGACTGACAGATTCAAAATTCTGCGATTGACCTTCAACAGATTCTCCTTAATCCCTTTCATCCTAAGAGTCTCTTCGCAATTTCGAAGACTGTTAGATCTTAGTGGGGCGGACATAAAAAGTGTGTTAAAGGTTCATAAAAAGATCGTAAGGGTCGAGGTGGACCAGGGGAGGGTAGTTAGTCCCGTGTGAAAACTCTGCGTTGCGTGACATGAGGTCAGTACCACCTCGCGGTAGCGGGTGGGTCGCCGGCCGAGTAGGTCGCTTCCTGGCAGGACGAATAAGCTGTTGGATTGACAGCTTCTGCGTCCAGAACCCACCCGCTACCGCGAGGTGGTACTGACCTCATGTCACTGTCGTCGCGCTAATCACACAGACTCTATGGAGGTTTGTGAAACTAACTTGAGGTAGAACGAATCACTGAACTGCTTGACCCTTCTCACAAGTTGAGGTTTCAGTTCATCCCGGCAGGAAGCGGTAACCAATCCACGGGTCAGTAACAATGTATTGAGGTGTGGCGGGGTTGGGTTCGATCTTTTTTCGTAACTGACCGATGAAGACGCGGAGGTACTCGGTTTGTTCCACAGACTCTCCACCCCACACGGCCGCGAGCAGAGTACGGTGCGTCAAGACCTTGCCCGGATGGCTGACGAGATAGACCATCAGGTCATACTCCTTGGGCGTCAGATGAACTTCCATTCCCTTCACGACGACGCTGCGATTTTCAAGGTCAAGGCGAAAGTCGCCGACATTGAGTACCGATGAAACTTCACCATCCGATTTCTCCGCCTGGGCTCGTCTTAGGGCCACCCGGATGCGAGCCAGCAATTCGTCCATGCCGAAAGGCTTGGTTACATAATCGTCTGCCCCAGCGTCCAGCGCCTGGACTTTCGTTGTTTCCTCGCCCTTTACTGAAAGGACGATAATCGGAATTTGCGAAATCGCCCTCAGGTTCCTGCAGAGTTGGAGCCCGTCAATATTGGGCATGGAGAGGTCTGTGATTACGAGGTCGGGAGGCCAATCGCCAAACGTCTGCAGCGCAGCCACACCATCCGACGCCACCCGAACATCATAGCCGTGCGACGTCAGGCTCCGGCGTAGAACGCGCGTTATCTGCGGTTCATCATCGACAACAAGGATGCGCTGCTTATCGCTCATGTTTCACCAAACAGGACTCTTCTGGATCTGATCATCAGCTGCTCAATTGCACTGTCAGTCCTCGTCACCAATCGGAAGCGTGACGACGACGCGGCTCCCCCGATTATTGACAGTGTCTTCGATCCAAATGCGGCCACCGTGGGCTTCCACAATTCCTTTGGCAATGGCCAGCCCCATTCCCGTACCCGACGGTTGATGGGTGCTCGAGTCCCCATCTCTCATTGCGCGAAAGAACTTATCAAAAACTCGCTCGCGCAACTCTGCCGGTATGCCCGACCCTTCATCCTCGACGCTCAGTTGAACCGTTTGGTCATCGAGGGTGATTGCAGCCAATTTGATTTCAGTTCCGGAGGCCGAATATTTCGCGGCGTTGTCTACCAGTGTGAAAACCACCTCGGCAACGGATCTGTTGTCCACGCGCACTGCGGGCAAACCATCGTCCAGGCGGACGACAATCGAATGATCGTTAATGAGAGGCGCGGCCCGTTCCAGCGCGGTCGTGACGATCTCTTCAACGGATCCCCAGCGCCGGCGCAGATGCATCTCTCCGGCTTCGATGCGTGCCATTTCCACCAGGCCTTCAATAAAGCGGTTAAGCCGGTCACTCTCTTCGTCTATGATATCAAGCATCTCTCGCTGTCCTTCGCGGCCCAGCTTAGCGGACTCTCGATCGTGAGTCCTGGAACCCCAATCATCAAGAAGTGTGGTTACGGACGCCTTGATTGAAGTAAGCGGTGTACGAAGGTCATGAGTGACTGCATCCAGCAAGGCGGACTTTAATCGCTCGCTTTGCTTCAACGCTTCAGCATGGCTTGCCTGCTCGAAAGCGCCCTGCAACTCTTTGTATAACCGCTCAATTTCCTGCCGGCTCGCATTAGCCTGTTCGGCCCGCTGTTTTGCATGTGCCGAGAGCTGTCCCGCGGTGACTGCGGTAACGAGAAAGGCCGACAGGGCAATCCAGTTGCCTGGATCATCGATCATGAATCTACCAACCGGAGGCAGGTAAAAGAAGTTGAAGCACACAACGCCTAACAGCGAAGACAACACTGCGGGACGCGAACCCCATCCGGTGGCGATGAAAAGCACGACGAGGAGCAAAGCGAGGGCTACTGTTGTCGAGTTAATGTCTTCTCCCAACAGCTTCAGCACGCCGGTGACGGCGCCAGTGCCAAGCACAGCGGCAACATATCCCGCCAACTTGTTTTCAAAGAGCGTCTTCCACATGCCGGGTAGTATATCAATGCCCTGAGTTACCCTAACCGTCAAGGTTGGATCTGAAGTTCTAACCACAATCGTGCACTGGCCGCAGAGCAGCCAACTGTTTATGGCCCATGTAGCATGAAACAACCTCCGGCATCTTCCATCACTGCAGAATTACGTCATTACCACTCGTCTGAAGATTCACAGGAAAAAGAAAACAGAACAAAGGTTCTAAGTTAAGATTGGTCTGATAATCTCCAGTAGAAAAATCCATGACCCTGACCATTGAACGAATCGAAATCCTTTTGCTGATTGCGGCCGTAGTTGCGATGCTGGCGCGGCGGCTGCGCGTGCCATACAGCGTCGGCCTGGTGGTTGCCGGTATCGGTTTGGCGATGATTCGTTTCGCTCCGGACATCCAACTGACGAAAGAACTCATCTTCACAGCCTTGCTGCCTCCGTTGATCTTTGAAGCGGCGTTTTACTTACATTGGCGAGACCTGCGGAAAGACCTTGCGGTCGTGCTCACCCTGGCAACTGTCGGTGTTTTGCTTTCCGCCACGGCAACGGCTCTCGGGATGCGCTATCTCGCTCAATGGGAATGGACCGGCGCAGCGGTGTTTGGAGTACTGATTTCCGCTACCGACCCCGTATCAGTCATCGCGACATTCAAGGAAGCCGGAGCGAAAGGCCGCATCCGATTGCTGGTCGAGGCAGAGAGCCTCTTCAACGATTGCACTGCAGCCGTCGCCTTCACAATTGCCCTTGTGCTTGCTTCGGGACAAACTGTAGGCGTTGGAGCCGGGGCGAAAACTCTTGCCATTACAATCGTCGGCGCTGTGCTGAGCGGGGCAGTGGTCGCAGGAGTAGCCTTACTTCTGGCTGGGGCCACGGACGATCATTTGGTTGAAATCACTTTCACCACGATCGCGGCTTATGGTTCTTTCCTCGTGGCCGAACGTTTTCATTTTTCCGGAGTGCTGGCTACGGTCACAGCGGGTCTGATCATCGGAAACGTAGGCCACCTGGGAATTTCTTCGAAGTCGCGCGAAGCAGTTGAAGGATTCTGGGAATATGCGGCCTTTGTCGCGAACTCTCTCATCTTTTTGCTTATTGGCATGCGAGTGGCTCATCAGAGCTTCACATCTGTACTGATACCCTCAGCCATCGCAATCGCGCTGGTTACCCTCTCCCGAGCACTTGCGATTTATCCCTGCTCGCTGCTCTTTGCACGATCAGCGCTGAAGATCAAAGCGCGACATCAGCACATTCTGTTTTGGGGTGGTCTTCGCGGCGCGCTTGCTTTGGCGCTCGCGCTTGGCCTGCCTGCTGGAATACCTCAGCGTGAGGAAATCATTAGCGTGGCTTTTGCGGTTGTGGCGTTTTCGATTTTGATTCAGGGCTTGACCATTAAACCGTTGCTGCGGAGGATGGGAGAGCTCTCGACGAAAGTTCAAGTGAACACGAAATGAAAGCTGAATGTCACCCGGGGATTGCCAATGTTAATAGAGACGTTGCCGAAAAGAACTGCTTCGCTCGAGAGGAGCGAAATGTGATCTTCGGCGAGAAAATGTTTTGCTCGGAGGGCAATGAGGAGTTCAACGCCGGGCAACGCCGTCAGACTTGCGAGCCGCCGCCAGGTTGCCGATTGCGGAACATTCAGCGTTACTACGGGTTACAACCGGGCTGAACCGTTTTTGATACTCCTCGCTGGTGATGAACGAGCAGACCATGGCCCCGTAGTTGTTCGGCTCACGATCATTCAGGATGTTCAACCAGAACTCATAACCTTCGCGATCAGGATTGCGGTGTAAGTACCCAAAGTATTCCATCAACACAAATGCCGAGTTGTATTGCGTCCGCTTGAAAGCGTCAGCTTCAACGAGGCTCCGCACGACCGCGCTGCGCCTTTGAGTCAAGTCAGACCTGCTGTTATAGAGATTGATCAGATTGGCGCGCTGGTCGCCCAGGTCAACTCCAAAGGCCTGCTGGATGTTCAATAACAGGCCATCGACGAATGAGTCGCCGCTCATCCCGCTTGGGTAGCGCAGTTGAAACTCAGCGCGCTGCACGAAGCTTTCGGCAAACGCAGCCTGGTCCGATTCCAGATTAGCGCCACCGATGACATGCACGCGGTCGGCTGCGTACTCAGCGTAGAAAGGCTTCCGCCCCAGGGCGGCCGCGTAAACGTCATAGACAAACAAGCCTGATTGTTGGAACTCCTGCGCGATGAAAAAGGCAGCGCTAACGCCAAGGCGTCGCGAGCCCAGGCACGCTTCATCAGTACCGCAGGCGCGCAATTGTTCACTCCAGTAATCCAAACCACTCCGTTCGGGCTCTCTGTTCAGGAAGTCCAGATACTGCTGTCTGACAAAGAACTCCGGGCTCTCGAGCGGATTGCCGGTAGGTGTAGTGCCTGTGCCTGTGAACATCGCATCGGTATTGTTTCCCACCAGCGAGAAGGAACGGCTGGCCGGCGCAAACACATAGTTCGCTCTGTATGGTGTCACCGTGTAGAAACCACCCACTTCCAAACCTTCTACTCGATAGAATCCGTGACTGTCCGTAATCGTTCGAATAGTGCGCGAGCCACTGATTACCGTGACTGTCGTGCCGGTCACCGGCTGACCAGCGGCGTCAACTGTCTGGCCGCTGATGCCCGCCGGGGCGGCCGACGGCGCCGTCGCCGTGAACGAGCCGTTGATGTCGCTGTCGGCCGGCGTGCCTTCGTTGAAAGTGAAGTTCACCCAGGTCAAGGGCGAAGTCGATAACGGTGCGCCGACTACGTTGAACTTAAGCTTCAGTAATACTCCCTGACCCGTCAGGTCGCTGGTGTTGAAAGCATTGAGGATCAAATGACCAGAGGTCGACGTGTTCGGCGTGATCAACCAGCCGCTGCTGAGCGTGCCGGTTGAGTCGTAGGGTGTTGCCTGCGGCTGCAATACCGTGGGGTCAAAGCTGATGTCGAAGGCATACGCGCCGATGCCCTGCCCCGTAGTGTCACCTACCGTAATAGGAATGGTGCTGGGGCCGCCAGGCGGATCCTGTTTGATAGGCAGCGAGACGGGAATCACAACTCCGGTCGGAGATGTTGCGCCGAGGCGAGTTGGACCAGAAGGCGTCCAGTTACCGGAGACATCTCCAATCAATATTGCTGCCAGGTTTTGACCAGACTGGTTACCACTCAGATTGCTGATGCTAAGACTTGCGGGTGTGAATTTCCAACTGCCCGCGATGCTGCCCGCGGAAGCAATGCTCAACTCATAACGAGCAATTTGCGAAGCATCAAAAGCGGTGACTAAGCCGTTATTACTCGAGTCACCCGCCGTCTGTTGATTAGCCGTGAGGGTCACAGTCTGGGCTGCAAACCGCGCCGCTTGCGATGCATCGAAAGCGGTGATACTTGCGTCATGACCCTCAGGTATCCGTGAAGGCGTCACCACATAGTCATTACCGGTCGGTACGCCGGCGAATGTGTAGTCGCCATTGGTATCGGTGGTCGTCGTTCGTGTCACAAAGCCGTTAGTGCCGGTCAATGTCACGGTGACGTTCGGCGCCCCGGTAGTGCTATCCAGATAGTTCAAGTGACCACTAATCGACGGCTGGTCGTCGTTGTTGATGGTGCCGACGCCCTGGTTGTCGCTGATCGTGGCGTTGGTGGGATTAGTGAGATTAACAAAGAAAGTTTCATTCGGCTCAAACACCGTATCGCCAACCACCGTTATACTCACCGTTTGGGACAGCAGCCCCGGCGTAATGGTTACCGTTCCTGCGGCTGATAGAAAATCCGTTCCGGAGGTGGCTGTGTTTCCCGCGGTAGTGTACTTCACCGTTATTGTCTGGCTACTGGTGTTGGAAAGAGAAACGGTAAAGGTGGCCGTGGTGTTCCCCACGTTGCCTTCCGTAACTGCTACATCATCAATTGATATCGTTGGTTGCGCGTCGTCATTAATGATGGTGCCGATGGCCTGGCCATCACCTATGGTCGCATTCGTGGCGTTCGAAAGATTGACGTTGAAAGTTTCGTCAGGTTCAAAAGTCGTGTCGCCGTTGATCGTTACGCTTGCCGGTTTTGACGTCTCACCGGGCGCAAAGGTCACGGTACCGCCGGCGGCAACGTAGTCAGTCCCCGCAAACGCCGTGTTGTTGGCAGTCGCGTACTGCACGGTGACTGTTTGCGAGCTGGCCGGTGACAGCAACACGTTAAAATTAGCCACCGAGGTTCCGACGTTGCCTTCGGTGATTGTGAGATCGCTTATCGCAAGCGTCGACCCGCCAAAGTATTGCACGCGAAAGACGGAGTTGGTCCCGCGAGCCAGATAATACAAGCTGCCGTCATTAGCAACCTGGATATCTACCGGCGAGGAAATGCCGGTTGCAAAGTCCGTCGCGGCGCCGGTCGCCGGTGGGCTAAGCGGATCAAGACTCTTGATCCAACCACCGCAGTAATCGGCAAAGAAATACTTACTGATATATTGGGCAGGAAATGTCGCCGTCGTAGGATTGTAAAAAGCCCCACCCGTAATCGCGCATTCCGACGCAGTCGCGGAAGAGTACTGATAAATCGGATTCGTCATCCCCGCTGTGCCGCACGTACCTTCGCAGGTCGGCCAGCCATAATTCGACCCGGCCACTCCGTTATTGATCTCTTCCCAGGTGTTTTGTCCTACGTCATTGATGTGCATGCGTCCGCTGCCGGGTTGAAAGCTAAAGGTGTAGGGATTGCGCAAACCAACAGCCCAGATCGCGCGGTTGAGACCGGTAGGAGAGCCGGCTATGTTTGGAAAGCTGGTCGGATTGTCCGCCGGAATCGTGCCGTCGGCATTGAGGCGCAGCATTTTACCCAGCCTGTTTCCGAGGGATTGCGAGTTGGCGGAGTTGGCATTCTCGCCCACTGCTACGTAGAGCTTTCCGTCGGGACCAAAATGTATCGCGCCGCCGTTGTGATTGGTCGCGCCGAGATTTTCCAGATCGAGCAGAGCCACCTCACTACCCGCCAACGCAACGTCCTTGTTCGCAGCGTCCGCAGTGAAGCGGCTGACACGATTGTGAATCGACGGCGTGGTCGCGGTGTAGTAGACGTAGACAAAACGATTCGTCGCGTAGTTTGGATCGAAAGCGATGCCCAGCAAACCTCTTTCGCCGCTGGAATTGACTGTAAGCGTCGTAAAGGGTGTCGCCAGCAATGCGCCATTCTTGATCACCCGTAAGGCGCCGTCCTGTTCGCAAACAAAAATCCGGCCATCAGGATGAATTGCCATCGACGTTGCGCTGGAAAGACCGTTGATCTGTGTTTCCGCAAAACCGGAGGGCAATGTAGCCAGCAAATCATCGTTGGTAATGGTGCCCACACCCTGTCCATCCAGGATGGTGGCATTGACCGGGTTGGACAGATTCACGAGGAACGTTTCGTTCAGCTCTTCGAGCCCATCGCCGTTGATCGTGATGGAAACGGGCTGCGTGACCTGACCCGGATTGAAAGTGACCGTGCCCGCACCTGCTACATAATCCGAAGCGGCACTCGCTGAGCTATCGGCGGTCGCGTACTGCACGGTTATGGTGTCAGTGCTTGACGACGAGAGGGTTACAGCAAACGTCAGTAACTTAGTCCCCGAATTCCCTTCCGTAACGGAAACGTCATTTATGCTGAGAGTGGGCAGACCTGGGGCCTGAACCTGAACTGTTATCGGCGCTCCACTCTTGAAAAAGCCGAGCGTCGCATTTGTAGTTTGCGGCGGATGGTCGGAATCGAAACGGAAATTATAAAGAGTGCCCCAGCGGATGGCATTCGCGTTGGGATTTTGTGCCAGGGTTTCCGAGCTCCAGGTGAGCGAACCAACCGTCTGCACTGGAGTCCACGGTGTACTACTGAAGCCGGCATTCCCCACGGTGCCATCGCTGGTCCATCCCGGATGCTGCGGAGGCGCGTGAAACCCCGTATTGCTTACGGCAATGCCAGAGCCCAAAGGCACGCTGAATGATTGAATGGCGCGGTCCAGGTTCTCGTTATAGACCGCGTACTCGTAATGCCACACTCCCGCCGATGGATTGGTCACTCTGTAGCCAACGAATCCAATGCCATCGTTACCGGGATCAGGTTCGAACTGGTTGACTGTTGCTCCGGTCCAGGCGGTAATCGCCGGCTTGGTGCGGACCGTCGCTCCGACAGGTGAAAACGTATACGTTGTCGTGCCGCTCACACTGTACTGGCGAAAAGAAGCGTTGTTCGCCATGTTGCACTGGCCGGGATGCGCCCGACACCAGGCATACTCATGCGGTGTCACATATTGCGCTTCGGCATAGTAGGTCGCCCCGGGATTCAGCGTGGTGTTCAGGTCATTCATCTCCACCAGAATTCGGTGCGAGGGTCCGGTGTGTGCGTGGCCGGTGTGAGTGTTCGGCGGCGTAGCCGAATCTCCCCGCGGGTAAGCACCAGTAAAGGGATTGATCCACGCGCGTGATCCCAGCGCGTTATTGGTTCCAGCATTCAAACTCGCGGTGTAAGGATCTGAGCACCCCGAGCCCAGGGTCGTACTTGGAGTGGACTGGCAGCCAAAGCCACAGATGTTTTGCTGTAATGCTGTGAACGCATGCTTCACTGATGACTGGCCAACCTGTTCGAAGCGCTGATCGTTGGTGGCGCCGCCGCTCATCCGATAAAGATTCTGCGGGATCACCGGATGGTCGTTGTTTGGCAGGGCGAGCCAATTCAACGGCACAGCTCCAGCATTGCAAGAGTCGGTGCCGACCGCGAGGCCCACCTGGGTGCCGCTGCTGCTGCCAAACTGGGCCAGGCCTGAAAGATCTCCCACGATGACATCGGGTCCTGCGACGAGCGTCGGCGCGGCTAGACCCAGCGGTGGCATTACTGAAGATCTGGGTTCGCCCTCCACGACCTGCGTGATTTCAATGGCGCGCATTTCAGCGGTGATGGAAATATTTCCTGCCGGCGACCCGGCCTTTCGCCCGAGCTTCGCCGCAAACTCGTTTGCGAGGAGCAGCCTGCCATCTTTGATGCTGAGCGACTTTGACTTGGCATCGTAGTCGTATTGATTGCCCTCAATGTTGAAAAAAGTGAAGCCTGTCTTGCTATCGCGGACAACCAACTCAAAGTCCTCAGTCCAGTCGACTCTTTCAATAACGAGTTGGTTTAAGGAAGCATTCAAGACGGCGGGAAGGAGTGCGGAGTTTTGTGCGATAAGGGCCATTGATCCGCGTTCGGGCCCGCGCAATTCGCCGTTGAAAACAAGCACCGTGAAGAACGAATTCGGCGCCACTGAGAACCGTAGCGTGCTCATTTGCGATCGGGAGCCACTTACATTCATCCGGCCCAAATCGATATCCATCGCCACGCTGCCACTGGCCACTATCATCTTTTCAAGCGTGCCGGTTTGATTTTCCTGGCCGGCAGGCTTGAACCGCGCTATGGAATTGTCCGCAGGGTGGTTAACAAGCAAACCGGACAGTACAGCTATCAATAATGCTTTCCACATATTCTTTTGTCTCTGTTAACGCTCTTTCGGCAAAGGTTTCGAAGAAAGGGTGTTCAGTTTATGCGGCTCTATGCGAAAAGCAAAGGTCTTTCTTTCAAAACAATACCCCCAGCGGCAGTGGTGGGATTCTTCAGATCCAACCTCGTCAAGGTGTTACTGAAAAATCTCCGGGCTCCCCCTGGAGGTATTCTGAGGAGGTATTCTGAAAAGAAATTCAGCTTGGTGTCTTTGGGTTGGACCGTTGGACCTGAAAGATCCCCCAGCAGCCGCTGGCGTATTTGTTACGATCGAAACGCTTTTGACGCAAAGGCCTGCCGGCATGGCGCGCTCAGCACTGGCCGATTAGGGAACAACTGTTCTGCCGCCGGATGCGCCGCCTGAGGCTCACCTTTTATGCGCAGGACGCAAGCTCCATCGCTGAAGCCGGCCGTTGCCGCGAGACCGCGGGGGAAAACTCCAGTGCGGAAGTAATTTCGAAAACAGAATCCAGCCGCGAGATTTCCAGCACCCAGCCTACCAGCCTGCTCACGTTCATTAGTTTGAAGTCGATTCCTTTTCCCTGGACCTGTTCGCGCAACTCCAAGATCATCCCCAGGCCGCCGGCATCTATGATACTCACCTGCGTTAGGTCGAGAACGATTGTGCTCACATCTGATTGGACGGTTGATTGGGATCTTACGGCCTCACGCAGAGCCTCCGTCTCAGTCCTCACGATTTGGCCCTGCAAGCAAAGAAAAGCAACATTACCCAACTTTCTGACGTGTACTTTCAACATAATCACCCCTGCTCAGTTAATACAAAATCTCTACTAGTCAAACACCGCCGGCCCACGTTCCCTAACAACATTTTCTCCGGCCTTCTGGTATTTAAGACGCTCGAAACGGAATTATGTTTACTATTATCGGAGAATATCGGCAGAATCTTCACACTTCTTTGCCGGCCGCCGGCCCAGTCTTCACATTTCCGCGCCCTGGGCGCTTGCAAAACTAATTTCCCACCTTAAAGGTTGCCGAGCACTTGCCCGGTTCCAATATCGGTTGGATGACAAAGAGATAATCTCCGCCTTGCGTCAAGGGGTCCGAACTCCAAGTGTCAATCACCACCGCTCCTGCAAAAGGTTTTTGGTCGGGATAATAAAAAGAGATTCCGCATCCGGAAGCGGCAACGGCAATCTTTTGCCCTGCCTTCAACTTGAGCAAGAACGCTTTTCTTTCATGCGTTGTCTTAAACGCCACGGGAAACGTCGCTGATTCCGTAGCGTTCACAAATTGAACTCTCGTTGCCGACGCCGCCAGGGTCGCATAATCTTCATCGCACCGCCCAAAATCAGCAAAGTAAACCTGGTACTTACTCGTGTCGTAGTTTTTGCCGAAGAATTTGATACGCAATAACTCTTTCCTGCGAGTCTTCACGAGGGTCCAAATCAAACTCTTCATCTCTGAGGGAGCGACATCGGGCAGCTTGTTACCGGCAAAGGCGACTGTCAGGATGTTGCCCCTGAGCGTTCCGCTAAATTCATAAGTGGCGCTCGGGCGCATCGCATCATCACCAAAGACCGAAAATATTCCTGTTACTTTGCCGCCGTTAATTTTCAGATTGACGCGGCGCTCGCCCTGCAGCCAATAAGCCTGAAAACATTTCGGCACGCTCTGCGCGGCTGTCAGCGAAACCGCGCCCAGTAGAATGCAGATCAGAAAAGCTATGCAAAAGTTTTTCATCGTCTAAGAATCTCTCTCCAACACTGCACGGCGTTAGGTTGAGAGCCAATTGCTTTCAATCAGGCACCCTTCGTTTTTCATTACTGATCGCCGCCAGAGCGCGGCTTGAACACAGCACGAAAGGCTCTGAGTGCCGCGGGGTGATAGATCGTGGAGTGTTGCTCCTCGGGCATGCTCTCATAGTGCCAACGGACAGTGGCTGGCGCATTTGTCTTTAATATCGACGCAAGTTGTTCCGTGTTGACTACGATTCCCTTTTCATCGCTGCCGGCAAAATACAAAGTCTTCGCCAGCTTGGGCCGGGCGCGAAGTTGATCGGCCGCGCCTTTAATCAGTTTCGCGTTGTTCCACCAAAGGCTTGGGTCAATCGCGATATAGGTGTCAAACAGATCGGGCTCCAGCAGAAATGTCTCCACCACGAAAAGACCAGCAAGCGATTCGCCCACAATTGCAGTCTCCGCCGTAGTGCGATAGCGCGCGCGTATCGCCGGCATCAGCTCATCGCGAATGAATTTTCGAAATGCTGAAGAGCCGCCCACCCGTGGAGCGATCTTCTTATCATCTTCGTTTTCAGTTGGACCAGTCATATCGCGACGACGCTGCGTATTCTCGATCCCTACCAACAGGAATGGCCGCATAGTTCCATTGGTCACGGATATCTGAACCAGGCCCGCGACATGCAGGAAATCCTCCGCCATGCCACCATCGGGCATGTAGAGTACCGGCACGCGCACATCGCGGGACTCTTTATAGCCGGGCGGGGGATAGACGTTTATGCGGCGTGTTTCTCCGAGAGCTTTGGAATCAATTGTGAAGGTTTCACCAATGGCGAGCGGCGACACGTTTTGCGCAGCCGCGGTGCAACAGCCAGGTCGCGAGACTAGCAGTGCGCAGATTGCAATTACCAGGGCAAACCGAATCACCATCACCTCTTCCGTCGCAATCGAAACCCGGCAGCGCAAGACGCCCTAAGATCGAGATGAGCGGGCCGCATCTAGATCTCGATTTTTGAGAAGCGCCAGGCGCCCGCACCCAAAAGCGCTATCGCCGCACACATGAGCACTAACGCGTCCATGCCGACACCAAAGTGTGTTACGCCAGTCAATACCGTGCGCACACCATCCACACCATAGGTGAGTGGATCGATTCGCGTCAGCACGGCCAGCACTTTGGGCAGATTTGTGAGCGGATACAGCGCCCCCGAAAGAAAAAAGATCGGCATCACCAGGAAGTTCATCACTAACTGAAAGCCCTGCATGTCCTTCAGGCTGGAGCCAATCACTGTTCCGAGCGCAGCGAAGACGACAGCAATCAACGCCATAAAAAGTAGCGCGAGTGGGATCACCGCAACGCTGACGGGGCGAAAGCCGGCGATGAAACAAGCAATGAAGATGAGCAGTCCCTGGAGTATGGCAACAGTAGCGCCGCCCAACGTCCGCCCGATCATGATCCACAGACGCGGCACGGGCGCCACTAATGTTTCCTTGAGGAAGCCGAACTGTCGATCCCATAACAAAGCAATCCCCGAAAACATTGAAGTGAACAGAATCGTCATGCCAATCACGCCCGGCGCCATGAACTGCAAGTAGCTGCCCTCGCCGGCCTTGCGAAAGATCGGTCCCAGACCGAAGCCAAGCACCCCGAGGTACATGATTGGCGATCCCAACGAGGCGATGATTTGTGTGCGTGAGCGCAGATATTTCTTCACTTCTCGAAGCCAAAGAATATAGATCACTTGCACTGTTCTATTTCCTCCACATCCGCGCAATCTGCCGCATGCTGTCGGCAGAGTTCGCGCTCTCGTCTCGGATTGACGTACCGGTCAACGCCAAAAACGCATCCTCGAGTGATTCGGTATTTGTCTGGTCCTTCAACTCGCGCGCCGAACCTATCGCGACTACACGTCCGTGGTCGATGACGGCAATGCGATGCGCGACGCGATCCGCCTCGTCCATGTAGTGCGTGGTCAAAAACACCGTCACCTGGTCGGTCTCATTCAAGTTTTTGACGTGGGTCCACATCTGATTGCGGCTCTGCGGATCCAGGCCCAGCGTTGGTTCATCGAGAAACAAGACCTTAGGCGTATGCAGAAGTCCGCGCGCAATCTCGAGCCGGCGGCGCATACCTCCTGAGAAGGTCTTTACCAATGCGTCACGTCGCTCCCAAAGTTCAAACAGCTGCAGCAGACTGGCGGCGCGTTCGCGACGCTCCTTGCGCGGCACGCCATAGAGCACGCCGTGTATTTCCATGTTCTCCCATGCCGTAAGGTCCTGGTCCAGACTGGGATCCTGAAAGACTACGCCAAAGCGCTTGCGCACTTCGTCGCGATGGACGGTGGGGTCGAGTCCGTCCAGCTCGAGCGATCCGCTGGTCGGTTGCAGCAGGGTCGTGAGCATTTTTATCGTGGTCGTCTTGCCGGCGCCGTTTGGTCCGAGAAACGCAAAAATCTCTCCGCGTTGGACCTCGAAGGAAATGTTGTCTACTGCTGTCAGATCACCAAAACGCTTCACGAGGTTTTCAACTCGGATCATCTTGCTCCTTATTCGACTTCATTTTATTGCGATGTATTCTGCACTAAATTTGAGAAGTGCTCCAGAGATGCTGCTTGGCGGGTAGAGTTTGATGTCCGATAAGCTTTTAGCTTGTCGTAACGCCGCGACAAACTAAAGTTTGTCGGACGCTTGAATTCAACTTCGAAGTGCGACAGAACATTTTTGTCGCTTCGCCCCAGAGGGGCAAGATGTTTATAGCTTAGCGGTCGTTATTTACTCCGAAGCTCCGTAAGAGCGGAATCGCTTTCCATCCCGGCGAAGGTTGCCGGATTTCGCTCCTACGAAGATCTTTGGACGAAGGCTCTTAGCATAAACATCTCGCTCCTCTGGAGCGCAAGCGAAGTCAGCTGTTTCGTCGTAGGTTGAATTCACCATTTGTAACGGAAAGTCGTAAGTGAGCAGACTTAATAACCATTGGCGTTCAGCGCTTCGGATTCGTTGCTCTGTCGCCCTCCAGGTCAGCCATTGCCCGCTGTTTAGTGTCGGTGATATAAGGCAACTCGCTAAATTTAATGTTGATGCGATGAGAGGAGCTGAGGATGAAGCTGAGGGGACGGCCGAATTGGATCTTCATGGCGCTGGCTATACTCGTGAGCTGCCAGGTGAGTTACTGGTCCACATCCGCGCAAGAAGCGCCGAAGGAACCAAACTACGTCAAGGCTCATTACACGAAATACGAATATCGCATCCCGGTCCGCGACGGCAAGAAGCTATTCACTTCAGTGTATGTTCCCAAAGACAGCTCCCAACCATATCCGATCCTCATGCAACGCACGCCCTACAGTGTGGGGCCCTACGGAGAGGACCAATACAAAGAGCATCTCGGACCCTCAGACGAATTCGAAAAGGCGGGCTACATCTTCGTTTATCAAGACGTGCGCGGCAGGTATCTTTCCGAAGGCCAGTTCCTCGAGATGAATCCGCACCTCGATGTGAAAAAATCCGCCCGTGACGTAGACGAGAGTTCGGACACCTATGACACGATTGAGTTCCTCCTCAAGCACCTGGCCAACAACAATGGTAAGGTCGGCATTTGGGGAATCTCATATCCCGGATTTTATACTTCGGCAAGCATCATCGACTCGCATCCGGCATTAAAAGCAGCCTCACCACAGGCGCCGATGACGGATTTGTTCTTTACCGACGACGGGTACCACGGCGGCGCTTTCATGCTCGCTGCGAATTTCGGTTTCTACACATCGTTCAAACCATTGCCGGAGCCGGCGACGCCGCCAAAGTCCCCAGTGCCTTTCGATTTTGGCACACCGGACGGGTACGACTTTTTTCTGCGGGTGGGGTCGTTGAGAAGCTTGAACAAACTGTACCTCAAAGAAGGCAACCCTCTCTTCAACGATCAGATAACCCACACAACCTATGACGACTATTGGAAGGCGCGCGACCTTTCTCGTCATATGAAGAACATCAAGTGCGCGGTGATGACCGTGGGAGGCTGGTTTGATGGCGAAGATCTTTCCGGGCCCTTCAAAACTTTTCAGGCGATCGAGCAGAACAATCGCGCGATTCCCAATACTCTCGTGGTGGGACCGTGGGTCCATGGTGGCTGGGCCGGCGGCGATGGGGATCATCTGGGAGATGTGCAGTTCAACGCCAGGACCTCGGAATTCTTCCGCGCAAACATTCAGTTTCCGTTCTTTGAATACTACCTCAAGGGCAAAGGCTCCGGACTTCCGAAAGCCTATGTCTTTGAAACCGGCACGAACGTCTGGCGCAAATATGATCAGTGGCCTCCAGCGGAGTCGCATGCCAAAACACTCTATCTGCATGCCGGCGGCAAACTGTCTTTCGATCCGCCAAATGAAAACGAAGGGTGGGACGAATACATAAGCGACCCGGCCCATCCCGTGCCGTTCGTGAACTACATAGCCACCAGTGTCCCACAGCGATATATGGTGGATGATCAGCGATTCGCCGCGCGCCGTCCCGATGTATTGGTCTATCAAACCGAAACCCTGGACGAAGATGTCACGATTGCCGGTCCTGTTTCTCCAAAATTGAATGTGGCCTCTACGGCGACGGACTCGGACTTTGTCGTGAAACTGATCGATGTTTATCCGGACGACTATCCGGACAATGAAGTTGCCAATGTCAGTAAGCGAGTTTTGGGACCACCATCTGTTCGTATGGGTGGTTATCAACAATTGCTGCGCGGAGAGCCGATGAGGGCAAAGTTTCGCAACAGTTGGGAAAAGCCCGAGCCCCTGGTTCCGGGAAAGGTGTCCCAGCTTAGCTTCATGATGCCGGATGTGTATCACACGTTCCGCAGGGGACACCGCATCATGGTACAGATCCAAAGTTCATGGTTTCCGCTAGTGGACCGCAATCCGCAAACGTTTGGGGAGATTCCCGACGCGCGCCCTGAAGACTTTAAGAAGGCAATGGAACAGGTGTTTCACCGCAAGGATGCACCTTCGGGAGTTCAGCTAATGGTTCTGGTTCGCTAGTGACGTGTGGCTTTCAGATAAGGTGGTCAGCAAAGGGGACGAATGATAATAGCCAGGTAGTAAAGAGTCTGTGTGAAAATCAGGAACGGATGCCACGGCCTTGCGCCGTGGCATCCAACTTTTTACTGCGAAGGTTGATTTCAGGATCCGGTTGCTACCGAGACTGTGTGGAAACTCCGACTACCGTGTCATGAAGTCAGTACCACCTCGCGGTAGCGGGTGGGTAAGTGATGGAGCAGCTATAACGCCGAGAGGATCTGGTTGTGCCCAGCGATCTTGTTG
>JAOAPY010000018.1 GCA_025463135.1 Acidobacteriota bacterium | reverse complement strand
TGCGTATTTCACGGAAGATGAACGGTGATTTCACGTGAAGGTGAACACTCATTTCACGCGAAGATGAACGGTCTTCCGCGATGGCGGCGCGGAGTGCGGTTATTAATGCTCGGTGTTCATCATCATGTCAAGGGCGGCTTGTTTTTCCGCATCGATTCTCCCTTCAATTCGATTTTGAAAGCGTTGTGGAGCAGACGGTCCAGCAGAGCGTCAGCGACGGTCGGTTCGGCCAGGTATTCATGCCAGCGAGCGATGGGTAGTTGACTGGTAACCAGAGTGGAACGGCCGGCATGACGGTCTTCGATGATTTCGAGAAGATCATGACGCTCGCTCTGGGCCAGAGGCTTGAGCGCGAAGTCGTCGAGGATCAAGAGATCGGTTTTCGCGATTTGGGCCAGGCGCCTGACCAGGGAGCCATCACCGCGGGCAATGCGCAGGCTGTCGAGCAACCGGGCGACTCGTTCATAGCGAACGGAGAGACCCTGACGACAAGCCTGGTGACCGAGAGCACAGGCAAGCCATGACTTGCCGGTGCCGGTTGGTCCAGTGAGATGCAGGTTGTGCCGGGCGCGGATCCAGTCGCCGGTGCTCAATGAGATCATCAAGCTACGTTCGAGACCGCGACGGTGTTTGTAGTCGATGTCTTCGACACAGGCCGGTTGGCGGAAGCGGGCGAGCTGCAGGAGACGGTTCAGGCGGCGGTTCTCGCGCTGGGTGACTTCGCGATCGAGCATTAGGGCGAAGCGCTCTTCGAAGGAAAGCGCCTGGAGTTCCGGCTGTTCGAGTTGTTCAGCGAAGGCGGCCGCCATCCCGCTGAGGCGGAAGCGGCGGAGTTGGTCAAGAGTTTGATTGACAAGCATTTGATCATTTTCCTTTCGTAGATTGGTTAGCGATGAGCAGGCGTGAAAGAATCCACCCACCCACAGGACGGCCATGGCGTAAGTCGGGGTCGGCGCCGCAAATCGCTTGTGGGTCAAATGCGCGCCAAGTTTTTGCATCGTTTTAGCGTCAAAGCCATTTTTACAGCTTCAGAAAAGATTGCCCCTTGGCATTGCTTTTGGTGCTAAAGTGGTGGCTGCCGGCGCGGAGGATAGGGCAACGCTGGAGAGCGACCCGAGCGCCACTGCCGGTGAATGTACGGACGGGTGGGGCGCGTGCGCCCTGCCCTTTTTTTTGCCCGTCCGGTATTCCATAAAGCGATAAACTCATTTGTTGGTTAAGCGCGCGGCCGCGAATGGACCACGCCCTCCTCACTGGTAGTAATCAGGACCGCGAATGTTCTCGTGGAATAAAGGTGGTTGGGTCACTATGGGCTCGGGCAGCGGCAAGCGGTCCAGGCCCTGCTCCAGAAGCGAGACGACGCTGCGGCGGTTGGGTGAGCCCAGTTGTATGGCGCGCTGACAGGCGGCTTCGAGGCGCTCGCGACCGAAGCGTTTGGCCAGGTTCAGCAAACCCAGACAACTGCGATAACCCATCTCCGGATGGGGCCTGTTCC
This sequence comes from Acidobacteriota bacterium, assembly GCA_025463135.1. GTDB lineage: Bacteria > Acidobacteriota > Blastocatellia > Pyrinomonadales > Pyrinomonadaceae > JAOAPY01. Next base: position 18,988 of record JAOAPY010000018.1, on the reverse strand, counting down.
AAAGCAGATGTTTGACCAGGTCGCGGGTGTGCGGACCAATCTGCACGCCCCAGTTGAGCAAGCGGCCGGGAGTCCACTCCAGATGAGCGCGGTGGGCTTTGGGCATATGCTCAGCATTTGTTGAATGTGAGCCTTGGCGCTGCGAGCGAAGATGCACGGCCACGCGGTTGCCGGCCAGGAAGATCTCCACCGTCTTTTCGCTGAGACGCACGTCCACCTCGCGGCGCAACAGGGAGTGCGGCACGCTGTAATAATGCCGCTCAACTTCGATGTGATAGTCGATGTTGACCCGAGCCTTGCGCCACTCGGCATACTCGTAAGCCTGGGCCGGCAACTCTCGCAGCGCCGGTTGGTCCAAGGCCTCGAACTGCGAGCGCCGACAGCCGGGCAGCTTTTTGAAGGGTCGTTGATTGAGGGCTGTGAGCAGGTAGTGAATGGCGCGGTTCAACTCCTGGAGCGAGAAGAAGGTTTGTTGGCGCAAGCGCGCCAGGATCCAGCGCTCGACCACTTGCACCGCCACTTCGGCCTTAGCTTTGTCTCTGGGTTTGTAAGGACGCGCTGGCAGCGCCGCCGTGCCGTAGTGGGCCAACATCTGGAAGTAAGAAGTATTCAGCAAAGGCTCATAACGACAAGCCTTGCTCACGGCACTGAGAAGATTGTCAGGGATGACCAGCGCGGGCACGCCGTCATAGAAAGAGAAAGCTCGCGTATGCGACCCGATCCAGTCAGCCAGCCCTTGCGTCCAAGTGGCTTCGGCATAGGTGTAGTTGGAAGCGCCCAGCACAGCGACAAAGATCTGGGCTTCTTTGATCTCGCCGGTGACGACGTTGACCACGGCAACGGTCGGGCCGCAATAGTCGACGAACAGCTTTTCGCCGGCCCGGTGCGTCTGCCGCATGGTGGCTTTCAACCGCCGTCGCCATTCGCTGTAGAGTGTGCAGAACTTGGTGTACTGGTAAGCCTGGCCGGGGTGCTGCTGGCCATACTCATCCCACAGCAGTTGCCGGGTCACACCCTTCTGCTTCAGTTGCTCGTGGATGTAAACGAAGTCAGGAGTAACGAACTTCGCTTCGCTGGTGGGCGCCGGCGGCCAGAGTTTCGCGGCCAGCGCGGTCTCATCCAGTTCGACCGGCAAGGGCCAGGAGAGGCCCGCTCGCTCAGCGGCGGCCAGATAGTTGGTAACGGTGCCGATGCCAATCCGCAGCGCTCTGGCGATCTGCCGATGGCTCAGCTTGGCGGCGTGTTTCAGACGTAGTACTTCACTGACCAGACGCATGGAGTGCCTCCGTGCCGGCATGTTGGTTTCCTCCCAAAGTTCAAGATGGAAACCATCATCCGGGCGCTTGAGTTAGCACTCCAGCACCGCCACCGCAGTTTTCAAATCGATTTCACGGACTACCCCAAAAGTGTTCACCTTCCCGTGAAATAGGTGTTCACCTTCCCGTGAAACAGGTGTTCATCATCGCGTGAAACAGGTGTTCAGCTTCCCGTGAAATGGGTGTTCAACTTGGTGTGAAATACGCAGCCGTCCCGCTGAGTCGCTGACCACATTCACCGGCCCAACGCCTGAGCTTACGTCTCTCAAAATCCTTAGAACCCTTCTGTCTTTCCCAGAAATTGCGTAAATGTGGGATCCAACCCTATCGTCCAATCTAGCTCACCGCTTCGCAACCTGTTTCAGGTGCCTGATACGGCATGAGGGCTTGAACAATGCGGTCAGATTTACTTCGACGTCACAGTTGCCCGGTGAGACAGGCAAAGAATCTTTTCGTAAAGTGGACCGGATGATTCTCAGGTCGAGTCCAAAAAGTTAGGTTTTACTTTCTTTATATTCGCTATATCCCATATATGGCCCACGTGCAATTACATTCGTCCACGTATTGTCACATAGTAGAATCCACCTTAACCGCAACATCTAAACGGAACTGGCTGCAATCTAGACGCTCTGTATATCCGCATTTTACCCAAGTCGGTTCCGATCGGTTGTCCAACAGGCTCATAGTTCCTGTAAAGCTCAGTTGCCAATACGCTCAAAGGGGAATCTGGAGGAAGAGCTAGAGCTTCCAGCAAGGCCTGAACTTCGTCCTGCGACCAAAAACACGTGCCATAGACCGTTGCTTCGGATGACAAGCCGAATTGGCCCCACTCTCGTTTTCTGCCGTACAGCTTTCTTTCTCCCAACAAAATATTTCGGTGTGCTTTTCCGTCTGCCTGCAGCACTTGTGTATACAAGACACCCCAAATTTCGGTCAGTGGTGGAGAAGGAAGCAGGGACTGTCCATCGTAAACCGCCGTTGCATAGGGAGCCGAAACAAAGATGCCATCGTCGTTGCGATCTGTCATACAGGTCAATCCCGGCGCGGGATGCTGGACGCCTGTGAGCCTAATAGGTCTGCCAAAGCGTCCGTGCGCCGTAGACCACACGCGCGCGTGTCCGGCGCAGAACTCGTAAACAAAGAAACCGAACAACTCATTCGAATCGGCATTCAATCCCGGCGGCAACGGCACAATAAAATGCCGCGGAGACATTTCTGAACAGGGTATTAGGCGCTGCCACGTATTGAGGCCAGCCTGGTCGTCTGACTCACCAGCAGTAATCACCCGAATCAATTCCGATGGCATGTAAGGTATGTTTTCTTTGGGATCGGGTACGGCTGTTTCGCCTGACAACAGGATAGGATCTGGCGCATAAGCTTTTACGAAAGCAAAATAATCATCTTCAGCGTTTTCAACAGGCTCGGCAAATTCGATCCACAAGACTCTCTTACGGTCGACCGTGGAAGAATAATCATCGGTATGATCGTAAGGGCTCAAGGCGATTCCTGCGGAAATCACTTTAGGCACCTGTGCCGGAGGAACCGCAACCGGGAGTGTCATCTGTAGATTCTTCACCGGATCCTGTTGCAATGGAGTTACGATAAACGCGGGCTCGACCGTGTAGGATATTTTCTGCGGTTCTGGAAAGGGACCTGAAAACTCTTTCGGATCTACAGCATCAAAAAAGACGATATGTGTATGCGAGCGATCCGCACCAATCAGTGCAGTGGCAGTAACAATGTCCTGCCATTCAAGTTGGCCCACTTCCTCTACCCCATCTCGTTTGATCACGAAAGCGATGTGAGACGGCGCATCCCAGGACCAGTCCCGGTTAACATCCAGACTGATGACCGTGATCCACTGTCCTACCAGGTCAGCCTTGGCGGCGAATGTAATACTCCCATGATCGGGGGCCAGCGTATGGCGTATTCGTTTTGAACAACCAAACAAAACGCGTGTGCCCGGTTTCCCAAACAAGGTCATGCCCGTTGTATCCAGTTCCAGTTGATCGGCCATGCGCTGCATCAGGTTCGCAGGCGTTTCAAATGGACTGCCGGTTACGGTCATCGCGGCAATTAGATTCGGAGTAAGCGGAGGATCAGGTTGCAATAATAGGGATTGGAATTGTTTAGCTGGGCTCTCATTGATAAGAAGCGATCGTTCGTCCTGCGATGCGGCGCGGGCATGTAGGATGACGGGTTTGCTGAATCTGGCCACCCGGTTGCCGAAATAAGCCAGCGTATTGTCTTCCTTACCGACTGCTGTTATCTGGATGCGTATGTCGCGGGCTGTTGGAAGCATGAGAGGCGAAGAGCCTGTCGTCAAAGGCAGGTCTCCCAAGTCGGCTTCATCGCCGAACTTAATAACCGGGGCATCCTGATAATCCAGGTCTATGCCAATTGGTTGCGTAAGGTCGGCAGGAAATGAACGGTGGGTGGTAAACAAATGGTAATAAGATTCCTTGCCGGATTTGGAAGCAAGATTATCCATCTCCGGCGCCTTAACGGACACATCGATCTGTATCTGCGCAACATCCGGATCCCAGTACCCTGGTTCCCGTTTTGCGGCCATCGCGCTCGGTAAGTCAGCCACCAACAAGTTAAAGGCATTAGCCAAGCCCGTATACAACAGGGACGGATAGCCCAAAAAAGGTCGGGAAACCTCGTAGGCAGTGGGTGGAGACGGAGCGGTTTGCCCTTCCGGGCGAATCTCTTTGACAGCCACCTTCTGTGGCGGCAGGTAACGTCTGAATCGGGTCGTGGCAAAAGGAGAAGGACCGCCGTTGACCGGCACATTCTTCTCGTTAGGTCCACCACCCGTCGTATCTGCGAACCTCACTCTGAAGTCATAACTCTTTCCATATTCTAAGAGCACTCTTTCATCGTCTACCGGAGACATCTGTTTCCTGATCAGATCCTCGGTACCGGCGAGCTTTGCCGCTTTTGCATCTTTAAGGGCTAGGGAAGTGCCCGCCCACTGCGTGTAGTAAAGAGGTAACCAGAAAATTCCCTGTTTCTGACCATCCAACTGCGTGGGTCCAACTTCGATACCCAACTCCGCATTAATCTCACCGAGGTCAATGCCGTTTAAGTTAAGGTCGCCTTGCACTTTCATCAGGGAATTCCATTTGGAATCGTCGTCGGCGTGATGCCGCACATCGACCCTGTAATTGAGTACTCCCATTGGTGCATCCAGCCTCTGGCCGATGTCAGGATCAATTGTCATTTGCCTGTTCTGCCAGATCAGCAGTTGCTCATCATCCCACCCGATGCGGACACCGAAATCACGCGTGGGGGACAGACCCTGTCCTTCGTCTCCTGGCTCCAGCAATAGGTTGGCACTCACGGGTTGCATACTGTGCACAATCTTCGCGAAACCATCATCATAATCTTCAGCTTCAATAAAGATTGGATCGTAGTTACCGAGCAAAGGAACATCAGACACCGGAAACTGCACGGCGGCAAACAACGACCGCTTTACTGACAAAGCCGGGATACGTGCCGAATACCGTTTGATGATGTCCGGGCTGGCCACTACCTGCTGATGAAAATCGCTAGTCGAGTCCAGGTCAACATATATCCAGCCACCATCTTTCAACACTCCGGTCGGAACAGATAAGCTTACGTGGTAGATAAATCCCAGCTCCGTGGCCAGCACCGGTTGCCGCAAGGCGAACGCAAATACTTTTCCCCAACTGACTTCATCAGTGCTGTAAATAGGTTTCGGCAACCCATCTCGCCTCTTCTTCATTTCACAATGGTAGCTATCATCGGTCTTGGCGTAACGAGTGCGAGGCTGCGAAAAAGCAAAACTGTTGCGATAACTCTTTGGCAGATATTTCTGTATGTATGTATTGGCAGTCGCTATGTTGGGAACATTCGAAGGTTTCGTAATCTTAAAAGCCTTGGCCAGTTCCTTGAACAGGGTAACGGCATTAGCGGGAGCTGTAGTCGTCAACGCCAGATTATGGGTCACGTCTGCGGCCTTGGGCATCAGGTCTAGGCTGTCGATCACCATGGCCCGCAGCTTTAGGGTTGCCGTGGCAAAAGAAGGCGCCGTGACGCCCGACGGTATATTTACCGCAAAAGGAGCCAGGGGATCTTCGTGTGGCAAGACCAGAATGTTAAGTCTTAGGTGACTGCCGTCCCATTCCTGCGGAAATGGCATGATCGTTAATTTGGTGGGTGAGACTGACATAATAGCTCTAAGAAACAACTTTGGTCCGGCGGTACAACATCATGACAACTGTTTTCTCTCCTGCCAGGTAACATCAAATTCAAAGTGTATAAAAAACGCGATTGTCACCTCGGCGGCAAACTCCACTTCGCATACACCAAACGTTTTGTCCACCCCGGCATCAGTTTCTGTTTCCTGTCCTCCCTTTGCCTCGATCGAAATACCGATAGCGATGAGGCCGCCCAACAGCTCCGCTTCCCCCTTGAAGATCATCAGCACAAACATGCCGTGGCCGGTATCCTTAAATTCCATGTCCAGCGCTACGGCCATGGAAATGGCCACTTTCCCTACTACAGGCCACTTGGTGGCCAATTCCAACCCGACTCCGACTTTAAATTCAAACGACTTCCCCTCTTTGGAATCTATCCCGAACTCAAGTTGCAGCAGGCCGAAGAAATACAGCCCCAGCGTAGGAGAAATAGCCACGCAAAGAATGTGGATCTCACCTCCGAACTTCAGAGAAGCGCCGACCGATAACATGTCGTCTTTTTCTTTTGCTATGTCGGTCGTCGGATCGTTGGAAGTGAAACTAAAGGGCCGCATGTTGTAATGCCCTTCGATCTCTATTTCGAATCCCAGTTTAAGAGGAGGTAACGGAGTAGCGATTTCGAACGCATCCTGTACAGCCTCAGAAACTCCGCCGACTGAGACACCGAAGGCTTTGATTTGCAATAGCGGAAACTCGATCTTCAGTCCCAGCAGGGAAGCCTTCCATTTGGGTTGCCAACTGTCTGTTGTGGCGTTACCCATTGAAACCCGGAAAGCCTGGGCCATATTAAAGTCACCGAGGAAGCTGAGCAGATCTACGATAGGCTGAAGGACGGGACCAAATTTCATCACCGGAGCAGTCATACCCGGCTTGGTGCCGGCCTCAGCTTTAAAGTCGGAGGTAACAGTAATCAATCCTTTAAACGCCAGCAGGTCAATTACTATGCTGTGGGTCTTAACACTCGCCTTCCAGGGAACAGGCGCCGTTGAATCAAACAAATATGCCACGTCAGACGTATTGGCTCCGCCGCCGGCATCGGAATAGTCCACATAGATCCTGGAGCCGCCGGAATTCAACAGGTCTCTCGTCCGGCCCGCAGGAGCTTTGAAGTTACCGCCTGAAGTGAGTTGTAATTTCCCGCTTCCCAGTATGAGGAGACTAGTTCCGCCGCCTCCCAAGCCGAACGTTGCGTCGAGAGACGGAAAGATCCCTTTGGAACCCAGAAGGGCATAGCTATCTGCAAAAAACGGATTGATGGTGCTCTTGATATGGGGATCGTTTTGCGCGATGGTGGGTCTGAGGAACAATACTTTCTGCGAACCCGTGGAATGGAGCAAGCCATAATCCGTGTCTGGTGAAGGGGCTTGCTTAATGTCGGCAGGATCCGCAAAACGATAAGGCTGCGTTGCTATTATTGTCAGTTTACCTTCCCGTATCAGGGGTAAAGCCCCATCTTCATCGAGAGTGATGATCTTATTGCTGCTATTTTTTCTTTTTACTAATGACCATGCCCCTTCTTTGGGGAGTGCGAGTGACCCGTGTCCCGCTGACACAAATACTTTTCCACCTGTATCATCCACGCCGTTAACATCCACGCGCACGATGCCCATATGCTCGCCCGACGCGCCAACATTCACGACGCAATCCACCGGTCCCCCCAATGCTCCTTCGGCAACCAGCAGATCATAGAACTGCTGTGGCGTCAGTGGTTTCTGATAGGGAGATAACTGAACGAATCCTCGCTGCTTCTTGCTGGGCACATATCCATGAGCCGCGCCAGTGACCACATTTTCGACTAATACGTCGGCATTAAAAAACACCTCCTGCATGATTACGTCATCATTAGGATTGGCCGCTGGCTGGCGGTAGGTCCTGCCCGTATCCCTGATCTCGGTAACGTCATACATCCCCTTGATGATGCCCGGGTGGAATTCAAAAGGATTGGCGTGCAGCGTCTTGGTTTGATCTCTATAAGAAAAATCATATAGTCCCGGTCCCTGAGCTCTCCAGCCGCTGTCATAGCGGGTCACCCCACCGCCTGCGGTTCGCTGAATCGTGATGGTACGCACGACGGCTATGCCCCATGGGTACAGGATACTTTTTACCTGAATGATTTCATGGGAGGTGCGCCCGATCATGACGTCAAACCGGGTCTGGCTGGTAGCCGCTATCTGTGCATTCGGGTTTAGCCAATTGCTAAATATGCTGGCGCCGTAACCGGAAAGATCCATCCGTTCCAGGGGCACGCGTGGGTTGTTACCTGCGGGCCTGAATTCGCCGTTAAAAATGGTATCTACTACCGGCCCCAAGACGCTTAACGGCTTCCCATCATCATCTAAAGGAATGGATCCTGTAAGCAGCTCAATCAGGTTACGAGTTTGAATGGTAGCGCCCTTAAAATGCGGTGACTCAAAGGCGGGTCCTATCTGGGGGGAAGTGGCGATAATAGATATCTGCAAACCACCCGAGACCTGGGGATCGTCGAAATCGGGACCGTTGTAAGCCACCTGGGCGCCCGGCTTTGAAGCGTCATGAGGATTCTGCAACAGGGCAGTTGATTCCATGCCAAACGGCAACGAAAAGCGTGCCGCCATCCGCCTGGAGTCCGGTTCGTTATATTCGGCGATGAAGGTATCTACTACTTGCTTTGGTGTGATGGGAACCAACCGATAGGATTCCGTAGCAATGATCGTAGGGTCGCCCGTGTTAGGCGACGTAGCCGGAGAAGGAAAAGGATAAGGTTTCACATCCGGGTTCTGAATAGTCTGGACGGGTTCCCATTGGACTTGCGGCAGTGTATAGATCCTTGTATTGAAGGCATAGGTTACCAAGTCCATATCGAGCACAAAAAAAGGAAATCCTGAATTGATCTTCGTCTGCCTCTCCCGCTTAGTAACTCCGATGCCTACCCCAAACAAATCAGCATTGGTAGAGACATCAAGTAAGAAGATCTGTTCACCGCCCACTTGCAGCGACCGGTCAAAAAGCGTGCGGAGCGCGGCGATATTGTCCGCATCCTCCTGCTGCACTTCCGCGATTTGGTTTTGTCTGGCAGCGGCATAGCTATAGACAAATCTCTTGCCCGCAGCAACAAGTGGTTGGTCACCTGAATTCCGGACGTCTTGATCATTGATGTTTGCCGGCTTGGGTGAGCCGCTGACTGCGTTCTCAATAGTTGTGAACACATCGAGTGATGTGCTGTCGGGAATGAGCATCAAAAGCAGTTTGGGCTTAGCCGGCTCAGGCCACTGCACGATTCCCGTCAGGCTTAACTGCGACCGAGTGTTTGAAGCTAGTTCCTGTCGCCCAAAACGCAGCGGGTTGTAATTAGTAACGTACGGATCCGGCAAGGTAGGCGTCAGAAAGTAAAGTGGACAATCCAGCAGCAGGAATCCTTTGTTGATTTGCGTCGCGCTTGACCAGGCGCCGATCAAATAGAAATCGTCAACCGGTGTGGTTTTAATAAAAGCGTTACGCAGGGCAAATGATATGGGTCTGAGGCCGCTTGTTTGGTGAGCGGCCATTAGCTGTTGGAGGATATTTACTGCCTGTAGATATATTAAACGGTCGGCTTTGATCTTAAACAAGAACAGGTTCGCCGCCGGTGCATGAATGGCCAGTCTTTGACCATCGGCCGTCAAGGGCCGGTCGACGCCCGCATCCATCGTCACCTTGTTCATGACGATGGTTTCCACCCCGATACTTAAACAGTTATAGAGAAATAGAAAGGAGGAAGCGTATTTCAGATGTACCTGTGAACGTATTTCTTTAGCGGCGTTATCTTCATCCCACAAGTCAAAAGACTGTCGGCCACCTCGCGCAGAACCCTGCGCAGCCGTAACGGCTATACGGCCGGGCTCTGTCAGGATGTAAAATTCCATCAAGTGCAACTGCGCTTTTGCGAGACCGAACCACTTTGCATTCATTCCCTTCTTTACCAGCATGGCAAAAGCGCCTGCGCCCACTGCATTTCCGAGTTGGCTTATGGTTGCAATCGTAACTGGCAGCGCCCAGTAGGCCGCGCTGATAGCACCTGCGCCTGAAAGATTGATCAGATCAGATGCGACTAAGGGGGCGGTAACGGTTCCTGAATTGGAGCTATACGGTATGAGTATTCGGTTGAGGAGCGGGTCGAAAAGAGCAGAGCCTGCCAACTTAGTATACTGGTAAGAGACTCCATACAGTTGCTGGCTCCCATCGCTCGCATTTTGGACGATGGCACTTCCGGGATGGCAGCTAATGGTTACTTGTTCCGGGAGATTAACGACTAGATCTTTTGCATCAGTGCCGGCGGTTGTGTCGGTGGCTATATCAGCAAGTGGCTGGTCCAACTCCAGCTTCAGTTCACAGGTGTCTGGACTATTAATAACGATGCTACTGCCTGAAATAGTGACCGCGTTATTGAAAGAGATACTACCGCGTTTTATTTTCAGGCCTGTAAAAGCGCCGGCAGGAGAAGCGGGTGTAAGCAGTTGGGATCTTATCCATACACTTCCCGCTCCCAATTCGTAGTGACTTTGGCGTGACAAAAATCCACGCACCGGAATTTTCAGGAATACATCCGTGCCTCTCGCCACGGTGACACTGTGCACCCTCCTGAAAAAGTCGAACCAATACCATTTGCCGGTGTGATCTATGAAAGGACCCAGCGTGTGGTTCACTTCCATTCCAGCGGCCCACGCAGGAACAGAAGCGGGGTGCTGACTGGTCCTAACAGGAAGTTCCCTTCTGAAAGCCCGCAGTCCACTTGCATCGGCAGGTGAAGCGTCCGTAACGGCTGTCGACAGATCACTGAGCTGCGCCTCAAGTGCCTGGAGCAGGCCTTCATCAACAATACCCGGTTGTGTGCTCAGCGCATCCAAGCGGGCTGTACTGCCCGCTGTCATAGTAGAAATGTCTTGCTGCGGTATGATTTCGCTTAGTTGTACTCTAAGCAGCTCAAGCTGATCCCGGGAAACCCCCGGAGCAGGTTCGAGTTTAGAAGTCATACCCGCCAGCGTGGCGGCAAGAGAATATTTCTCCATCACGTTCTTCTATTGATCAAGAGGCTTTCGCCAGGCAGCCTCATCCGCATGTATGCACAGCGAGGGTGCTAATGTTCCGAGGCTAGATTCAGGGACTGTGCAACGAAAGCAAGCTCGTGAGAATTCAGCCTATTGATGAGCGATGGAACGATATTCTCGTCAAGGGATAAAGTCAATGTTTTTATAACATGCGCGATTCCTTAGCAATTTGAAGAAAAATGATGTGCGCAACGGACTCTAATCCTACCTCGAGTTGCGATTCCGGAGCTTCCATGTGCAGTGAAAACTCATCCGGCTGAATGGATTTTTGCGATTCGGTGTGCAGTCAAATCTCGGCTCGATAAACATATTTTTTGTGTTTTATGTGCACTGAAAAGCCCGCACCGATGACACATTTCCAGCATTTCTTGTGCAGTCAAACTTTTCTCGATGATCGCATTTCTTTGATTTTTTGTGCAGTGAAAGATTTTTTCGATGCACTATACTTTTTGAAAAGTTGGCTTTTATGATGGTTGGGGGGGGGCCATCTATTTGGGTTTTCTGCTTGAATCGCGCGTTTTCCACCTTGAGCGACAGTTCCCAAAGCAGATTCCTTTCCAGGAAAGAGATCGCGAAGGAACCTATCGAATTCCGTGGCGGCGAACTCTCTTTGAAAGAGCAAACCAATCCGCCGTCACACACTGATGAAATTAATAGTTTAGGGAAGGGAGGTGAGAGACAGAAACTAGCAAAGGCCTAACGGTAGGACGTTAGACCTTTGAATTGCCGATGAAAACCATTTGCCTGTAGTCGTCAGAGTTAACTTTTCGGAAACGCCCTGACTTGTGTTCATACCCAGCCCAGCGGCTGGCGGGTCGATGAGGCTAAAGTTTTCTTAAGATCGGTTCAGAAGATTCGAGAGACAACATCACGAAAGGAGATCCTTGTGAAAGACCTTCTTCGGCTTACGTGAGTCTCTGATGACGATGGCCACCCATCCAGCTCAAACCCAAAGGTTTTAAGAACATCCCATAGCCATCGTCAACAATGCTCAAAGACTCGTTGAGGCCCCCTCCGGCGCGAGGAGATGAATAAAGAATTCCTCCAAACATTTTCTTTCATCGGATAGCTGGATGCGGCAGCTGCTGATCTCGGAGCCCCGAACATAAATGGCGGCGGTAAACTGATTAGCATCAATACGCCGGTACTCCGTTTCCAATATCCGAGTTTCGACTCCTCAACTCCGCTAACGAGCCTTCGAAAAAGTTTGCCAGGTACTCAAAGCTGCAGAGCCGCGGAGTTGAATCGAGTAGGTCTGCTTGCGGTGTTTCCTATTTGACTCGTGAACTGGACTCCGCTTCCTTTTCTGACCGGCAAAAACGCTGAACGGGTTCCTCAAAGCATTCCTTTCAGGTTAACTGTGAGTGTAATTCACGGTAGAGGTAGTCTACTATCAATTAGTTGCCACGGCGGACGCCGATGGTTGCGAATCCGTTTGATCGGGAGCTGAGTAGATCAATTTAATAGGAAGGCCCCAGGCTCGGATCGGTATTCCGCGACGGAAGCATCAGCGGTTGGGTCGTGCCCATTTTTCGAAACGAAGTGACGCTTCCGATGCGGTACCCACAAAATGTGTCATTGTGGAGCGTTGCCATGGATCGCTGTCGGGATTCGCCCCAACTCCTGCCCAACGACTTCAAACAGTAAATTTTGTGACGTATGAAGAAAGAAATGGTCACCAGGTAGCATGTGAAGGGAAAAAGCTCCGGTCGTGTGTTCGCGCCAGGGACTTAGGTTCTCTCGTGTTGCCTCATCGTCCTCCAAGCCGCCGAAGATCGTTAAAGGGCAACTAAGCGGGGCCTCTTCTGCGTACCTGTAGGTCTGAGTGACGGCGAAGTCAGCCCTCAGTAGCGGCAACATCAATTGCAATAACTCCGGATGGCCAAGCACTTCGGCGGGGGTCCCTTTGAGGCGCCGAAGCTCTTCGACAAGCTCCGGTTCGGGCAGGTCATAAGTGACGGCGCGAGTATCCGAGAGTTGCGGGGCCCGACAGCCTGAAAGAAACAAGTGCGACGGTTCCTTCCTACCCGTGTTACGCAGGTAGCGGGCGAGCTCGAAGCTGATCATAGCCCCCATGCTGTGCCCAAAAAAAGCAAATGGACCATCCATGTAGGGGGCGAGCACTGGCGCGGCAGCGGCGACCAACTCTAAGAGATTCGTGAAAGGATTCTCTCGGATCTGAGTGCCCCGTCCCGGTGGCTCCACCGCACATATCTCAACGTCGGATCCCACCTTCTGTGGCCATTGCCGGAAAACATGCGCGGCCCCACCCGCGTAAGGGAAACAAAAGAGTCGCATTCGCGGCCGCGGTATTGCACAGCGGACGAGCCAGGGGCTAAGTATTCGATTGGCGTTCATCGACCAAAATGCGATCCAAATAACTCATGACACTGACAGCTTCGATCACTATTATTTTCTCCCCACAGCTACCTTAAAGAAAAGCTGCAAACAATGAAGCGCATTAGTAAACAGCTTCAATGGACTTTCGTCGCAGCAAGAGCAGGTGGTGGTGAAGAATTTTCATCAGTACGCCAGGGCTGTCGCCATCAAGGGGGCCGCTCATCACCCTCGCCAGGGGGTTCCCGTAAAAAGTTACCATAACGGTTGTCAACATAAGAATTCGGCGCCCTCAGGTCAGCGCGTTCAATATATCTGGGCGAATGCAAGATCTACGTTGGATTCAGGCGACACTGCGATGGCTGTGATCAACTATTGAACAGTTAAGTCGTCCGGGCGAGACTTACGAAGATTTCTGTTGGTGTTTTTTATGCGACCAGCACAGAGGCTGGCGTCCGCCGCGTCGGTAAGTACAGAGTTCACCTCGGGAAGATTCTCGCGTCGATCAAAGTCATTCCACGGGTGATGCCCAGCTCGGAAAACCATCCTCCCACTTGTTATTGGTTATGCGGAAGATTTTGCCGTCTTTGAGTCGGCAGATGTAAAGCTCTCCGTAGATCTGTGGGCTGAAGATCACGGTGTTTATAAGTGGCTCCTCGTCATTGATACCAGCCTGTTCGGATGTGAAAATGAGCCACTTTCCGTCGGGTGAGTATTGCGGATGAGCGTTCTGGGCGTGCGTGTAGGTGAGACGGCGCAGGCTCCCCGGAATGCCATCGGGACTAAGCTTCATTGTGTAAATCTCAAACGTTCGGTTCCCCGTTTTAGGATCCAACTCACCGTCGCGGTTGGATGAGAAAGCGATCTCGTCGTTTAGCGGGGAGAAGGCGGGGAAGGTATCGTCAGCCGGGTTGTTGGTCAAGTTAGATGGTCCGCTACCGTCGGAATTCATAATGTAGATGTCGAAATTACCGGTGCGTCCGCTGCGAAAGACAATGCGGCGTCCGTCGCTGGAAAAACTTGGGAAGCCGTCATTTCCGGGTGAGTGCGGGGTTAGGTTGATGGCCTTGCTACCGTCCGGGCGGATTTTCCAAACGTCGGCCTCGGCCTTCGGGGGCGAGAACATTTCCCCCGCCGTATAGGCGATCCAGTTGCCGTCTCTCGACCAGGATAACCCGATCCACGGCAGCTCTCCGTTTTGCACTGGCGTCATTTGCTGCGCAGAGTCTCCACGCATATTCGAGAGCACGAGATGTAGTTGCGGAAGTTCAGTACGGACCAGTAGATCTCTATTCGGGTGCGGCACGCCACTGAAACCGCGGATCGGATAGAGCTCCACTTGACGATCAGGAAGATCAGTTCTCTTCGGATAACCGCTGTGAAGTAGTGGACCAGGACCGAGGTACATGCGACCGGGCCATGCCGATCCCACCGGAGCGCCTTCTGGCGTTGGGCCAACCCCATGGCAGAACATCTCTCCTGTCTTGGGACCAAACGAGGGCTGCCAGTAGTTGTTGCTCTCTTCACTTTCAACGCGTTCATCTGAGCCGTCGGGTTTTACCGACATGATTCTCCAGCGCGCAGATTCTTCCGGTCCGGTGCGCGCGCTGTATGCAACGCGACCATCGGGCATTACAGTAGGCGACAGTGCGACCTCGCTGGTCATGGGAGAGACTGCGCGCGGCGAGCTGCCATCCTGATTCATCGCCCAAATCCGATAGCGTCGAGCGCGGCCTGAGTAAAAATAGATTTCTCGTCCGTCCAATGACCATGCGGGCGATCCATCCCAGCCGGCCTGGTTTGTCAAACGGCGCTGGTTCTGGCCGTGAATATCCATAACGTAGATCTCGCCCGCCCGCCGGCGCGCGGCCGGATCTCCTGTCGGTGCAGTATCCCGATCGGAGGAGAAGGCAAGCAGTTTTCCGTCAGGAGAAAAAGAAGGCCGAAAATCTCCGCCGGGATGGCGCGTGAGATTCATGGCCTTTTTGATGTTCTGGGTTTTTTGGGGCCGGAACGGAATAGTGAAGACATCGGCGTTGCCGTCGCGTGTGCTGACGAATGCGAGAGTTTTACCGTCACGAGAGAGCGCAGCCTGATCCTCCATTGCCTCACTCTCAAGTAGGAGATGCGGCTGCCCACCATTTTTTAGATCGAGTGCGTATAGATCAGCGTTACCTGTTCGCTCGGAACAGAACACGAGCCATCTTTCGTCGGGCGAGATTACAGCTCCGTATTCAAGGCCGGGATCGGCTGTAAGACGGCGCGGTTCGGCGCCCCGTTTGGGAAAGTGATAAATGTCCCAATTACCTGGCTGAAAGGTGAAATAGATGATCCTCTCGAGTCTGGTCTTGCCCGGTGCGCTTGAAGTTGTATACGGATTCATTGCGATTAGAATCACGCTTAAGGCAACGACGAGGGATGGTCTGCTGAAAAAAGACATGAGGTGCTCCTGTTCTGCTCAAAACACGTAGGAGGCCAACGGTGCAAAATAACTGACGACCCTAAACGGTTCTCCAAAACTGGGCAGACTTACCTTCGGAACAGCGATATCGGGGAGGTTGAGCGGGAAGGCGACATTCTAGTATCGTTCCTGACTATTGACAAGTAGGTGATTGAAGATAGTGAGTTCTCTGCGCAGAGAATGTTCTCAGAACCGAGCGGAAGATCTAGCTCGCAAAGTTTTTAACTCGAACCTTAACAAAAGCGCATCCGGACCTCGGATTGCGGCATATTGACAACAGTATTTATGCGTGTATTATAGGTGCTTGCAACGTTTGTTGCAGATGAAATTGCGATTTAGTTGAAGGTTTCACCGATGATTTTACAGGTGCAAGACACTCTCACACTAAACTCACTCCTTACATCTAACTGCGTGACCCCCAACGCTCGCAGGATCGCAAAAACAGCCCAGCATTCAACTCCCAAAGCATTCGATCAACCCCCAAAACATTCGGTTTTTCCGCTTGTCCTGGTAAAAGAGACGATTAACTGGCAGAACGTAGAGTGCTTTTCGGGAAGCACTTTGGAAGGAGTGTGAATCTAGCGAAATAAGTCGATCCTTCTATCGATTTTCTTAGGAGGTATTTGTACTGAAGAGACGACAGGCCCCATTCACAACTTGGCGGTCACGAAGGGGCCCATCGGAGACACATACAACGCATATTGCGTTTGTCGTGCCGGCGCTGATGTTAGCGCAAAGTTCAACCGCATTCAAGATATTGTAGTTAATTTCCAAAAATTCGGTTGACCGATCCATCGGCACCTCTTCTCTTCACGTTAAAAAATTATTAGCAGTCTTTAAGGTGAGTGCATGCTGCGAGTTTGTGTACTCCGGTCGATCCCTTCCCCGAGAGCGGTCTCCCTCGGGCCGTTCTCCGCGGTAGCAGGTTCGCAAGAAGGGGTAGGCATGTCTACCAACCTCATAGGAATTTCGTGTTTCTTTCACGCCGCGGCCTGCTGCCTCCTTAAGCATGAGGTTCTGGTTGCGGCAGTGGAGGAAGAACGCTTCTCGCGTCGCAAACATGATGCCGGTATCCCGAAGCGCGCGTTCAACTACTGTCTCGAAGAAGGCGGATTGACTCAAAGACGCAGCCATTCTTACAGTCGATGGCTTGGTCGAGTGGGACACGACGAGCTTCTCTCGTGGCAATGGCAATGGGTTGGAGGTCCGTTGAGTTTCCATCACTCAGCCTGCACTACACACCATCACCGGTTAACCTCGGTCTTGAAATAAATGAGGGTGAATACAACCAGAAACGCATCCCAGAACTCGGATTGCGCAGATTGAGATTCTATTTGACAACAGTATTTATGCGTGTATCATGGGCTCCTCAAAATCGATAACAGATCAAAGTTGCAATTGGGTGGGAAGGTTTTTTACCAAGGATTTACAGGTGCAATATACTCTCACATTAAAGTTAGTCCTTACATCTAATTGCGTGACCCACAACACCCCCAGGGTCGCAAAAACTGCCCAGCATTTAACTCCCGACAGTCGCTGAAAGAGTGCGTAGAACTACCTAAAAAACGACGGCGGTTCTTGGCGAATATAAAGGCTCCCCGGCAGCTAATTTGGAAGGAGCAAATCTAGTGAAAATAAATATCGATTAGCGTATCGATCTTCTATTCGATTTCGTAGATTATTTGTTCGGAAGAGACGATAGGCCCCATTCAGAAACTTGGCGGTCACGAAGGGGCCCATCGGAGACACATACAACGCATATTGCGTTTTTGTTGTGCGGCGCTGATGTTAGCTCAAAGCTCAACCGCATTCACGAAAAGGGATGAAGCTGGTTGAGTGCCCACAGCACTTATCACTGTCTCTCTTCACGTTCAGAATTATTAGCAAGTCTTTAAGGCGAGTGCATGCGACGAGTTTTGGTGTGCACTCCTATCGATTTTCATTTCCCGAATGGTCTCCCGCCCGGGTCTTTACTCGATAGCTGTCAGGAGATAAGTGCGTATGTCTTCATTGGTGCGCGCCAATATACCCCTTACTCAGGAAGCTCCGTGCCGGTCCGTCTGTTTGGAAGACTCGCACGTCGCCTCGCCGCTTCAAGCCGGGATGCTCTTCCACTCTCTCTACATTCCTCATCAGCCCATGTATGTGCGGCAGATCATGCTCGTTCTTCGAGAGGCTGTGAATGTATCCGCATTAAAACAAGCGTGGGAGCTTCAATTCAAAAGACATCCGATTCTGAGATCGAGCTTGCGTTGGGAAGGTCTTAGTGAGCCAGTTCAGGAAATACACGCAAATCTCGACCTGCCGTTTGAGCAGCATGACTGGCAAACGCTTCGCCTAAACAACTATGACGAGCGTCTGCGTGAACTCCTCTGGGAGGAGAAGCGCGTTGGTTTTGATCTTTCAAGCGCGCCATTGATGCGCCTGAAACTCATCCGTCTCGACGATGCAGACTTCCGACTGATCTGGACCTTTCACCACGTCATAAGCGATACCTACTCTGACGTCCTCACCATCAAAGAAATGTTTGGCTTTTACGATTCCCTATGCCGGGGTGAGCAACCCCGGCCCGAGAGTCCTCCCGTTTATCGCACACACTGCGAGTGGTTACGCACGCAAGATTACTCGCGAGCAGAAGCATATTGGCGGGAACTACTCAAGGGCTTTACCGAGCCGACTCCTTTGGCCATGCGTACGGTGTCGGCTACCGAAGAAGATTCGAGCAGAGAACTGAGAGATCAGTCGTTAAAGCTGTCAGCGGAATTGACGACAAAATTGAAAACGCTGGCTGACACGAATGATCTCACGCTCAACACGATGCTGCACGGCGCGTGGGCTTTGTTGTTGAGTGGATACAGCGGAAAGTCTGATGTGGTGTTTGGAGGTGTCAGAAGGTGTCGCAGTTCTGCCTTAGGCGTTAAGGGTGCTCGCTCGATTGTTGGACCATTTATTAACACACTACCCGTTCGTGTAAACGTGTCGCCCGACTCACCCCTGCTGCTGTGGTTGAAGACCATCCGCCAACAATGGATTGAACTACGAGATTTCGAACACACGCCATTGCTCAAGATTCTCGAGTGGAGTGAGCTACCGCGAGGATCGACGTTATTCGAAAGTGCTGTGGTTTATGACAATGCTCAGATAAACACGGTACTCCGCCAGCAAGGCGCGCCGGAGTGGCAAAACAGAGAACTACACACCTTTCAAGCGCGCTCAAACTACCTGTTGACCTTGACAGCATACGGTGAAGACGAATTTCTAATGACTGTTCGTTACGACCAGAATCACTTCGAAGACTCGAGCATTATTTTAATGTTGGATCGACTGCGGCAAGTGTTCGAAAGGATGGTCGAGAATCCGGAACAGAAACTCTCAGACCTTGCCGTGCTAACCGCTGAAGAAAAACGGATGGTTCTGTACGAGTGGAACCAAACCGGGAGCGAGTATCCGCGGGACGCGACGATTGGGGCGTTGTTTGCGGAGCAGGTGGAGCGGCGCGGAGAAGCGGTGGCAGTGGTGAATGGCAGGGAGCGGGTGACGTATGCGGAATTGAATGAGCGGGCCAACCAACTGGGCCATTACCTG
>JAOAPY010000055.1 GCA_025463135.1 Acidobacteriota bacterium | reverse complement strand
CCAGCGATCTTGTTGGGAGCAGACCCACCCGCTACCGCGTGGTGGTACTGACCTCATACTGCCGATCCGACGGACCTCACGACCCGCGTGGTGGTGCTGACCTCGTTACCTTCGAAGAGGTGCGAGTGGGGGGATGAGGTCAGAACCGGGAGCGGGTACCCGCTCCCGGTTCTGTAACAATGGCCCACAATGGGAAATGCGTCTTACTAAATCAAACTGCACCACTACCCCAGCCTCAGGGTTGCAACATCAATAAATTCTGAAAGCGGCGCGAAGAGCGGTGGGACTCTTCCGCAATCTGTGCCAACTGCTATGCATTTTACTTAGCCAGCTTCTTGTCGACTTTTTTGGCGTCCTTTACGAATTTATTGACCAGGTCCTTGCCTGCTTGATCAGTTTGCTTCTCAGACTGGCCGACCCCATTGATGGTATCCGTAACCTTTCCACGCCACACGAGATCATTGGTTCGCGGGTCGATAATGTCGGCCATCACACAGCCTTGGGTGTAATTCGTAGTCCAAATATCCGGGCCAAAGCCGTAGCGCCAACGCCCGGGCCCTGGGATGCCATAACCCCAACCGAATCCTCGCCCGTAACCAAAGCGTCCAAAGCCTGCGCCAAAGCCAGGACCAAATCCGCCCGTACTTTGGACTTGCGTCTTCGGTTTTGAGCGCGAGTAGAACGCGACGATAAAGTCCGGGTTTCCCGTCGCTTGCGTGAACCCATTCGCCTCCAGTTGCGCAGTCAGGGCGTTCTGGATCCTGCCCGCCTCGATCGTATTCGTAATGAGTGGGTCATTGCTGGCTCGGTCGGTCTTGAAGGCGAAGGTGTGTAATTGGGTGAAGTCAAAATTCTTTTCGTAGTCCGACTTCACCGACATAGCAAAGCCGGCGGTGACCGCAAATAGGATCAGCGCACCGGCGACTGTAACGCGAAAGACTTTCATTTCAATTCTCCTTCTGAAGATTCGTTAACATACCAGGACCCTCCGCGTGCAAGGCGTGGGCCATGAACACGAGACGCGTGCAACTCCTTTTGGTTATGGTCCCAGTTTGAGCAGCGCAAAGTATTTGAAATCCCAGCGAAAGAAGCTGTGAAAAAAATCCATCCGTTTAGTCCATTCGTTTAGAAAGAGAACTTGTGCGCCTCGCTCGCGATTAGGTCGCTTGGTGAGGACATCGACCTTTACGATTAGTTGAGTGGTGTCGTCAGCGACACGCACAAGTGCGCTTTCTAAACGGATGGATTTTTTCACGGCCCCTGCGGTTAGTCGGATTAGGTGACCATACCTCATCACCTGTCGTTATTTGGTCATGTGAGTTTTAGTAAACGCTCATGTCACATGATCCGGATAGCCCCCACCTCTCACAGATTCCATCAGCAAAACCAAAACAACCATGGGGGAATGGGCTTGAAAGTAAACTCGTCGCGGCGCACAAGTACACTTTCTAAAGGAATCTTATCGTGGCAAAGGCTTTGCTAGAGAAAGCGCGGAATGGTTGGTAAAGCAGGAAAGACGAGTATGGTCGAACAGGAGGAGAGATGAGTATTGCAGCCTTAGTGTTATTGACAATGTTGACAGGAAGTATCGGCGCAGGTCGATCAGATTGTGTTTCCCTGGAACCGACTCAGCAGTCTAACCCCTCGAGCGTTCAGCGCGGCCAATTAGACGGCAGCCGGATCAAGATAACCATCGCAACCGGTGGCGGACCGTATGGGCCCGCAAGCAACACCTATCGGGTGGGGCAGCGTGTGCCGGTCGTCATCACCATGACGAATACGGGCAGCCAGCCAGTCTACGTTTGTGAGTCAGGCACGCTCTATCAGGATCGGCCGCAGCTTCTAAAGGATGGCAAGCCGGTTGGCTACCTTTCGTTTACGCAATCGCTGATGCAGACAGCGGAGAAGGATGGGACGTGTAACAGAGACAACCTACCTCAGCAAATCCTGCTGCGCCCAAATGAGCCCGTGGTTGTTGATTGGTTTGTTTTAGCGGAAGGAGCGTCGTCGGTCGATGATGACGCTTGGTATGAGCCGCTGCAGCCCGGCAAATATGCGTTGTCGGATCGCCGCCGACTGAACTGCTGCGATGGGCCGCTGATCGAGACAAACACAATCGAGTTTGTCGTTACCCCGTAAACGGATGGTCGTTGTTGGCGATGAGGCCACAAGAACCGCCGACTGGCGATCGAGCAGATCACAGCCCCACTGGTGACAAGTCATGAATCAAAAGATCAGAATTATCAAATATGGAACTCTGACGCCGAACGAGCCGAAGCTCGACCAACAGGAACAAGCCGGTCGTCAGGGCACGCGAGAAATCACCGGCACTATCAAGCTGTGGATCAGCGAATACAAAGAAAGACGCCGCACTGAGGAACACCACACAAGAACCGCCAACAAGCTAATTCTGACCGCGCTGCAGTAGAGAGCGAGAGAGAGCTGAAACATCCATATGCATTGACGCTGCCTGGCCCGCGCGGGCTCGGGGCTTTTCCACTAACGTCCTGGGGTTCGGCTGCGCTACACCCCAGGCTTTAATGCTGGTACCGCTTTGCGGGTTAGACACATCCGTTTTCTTAGCCCATCTGGCCACATCACGACACGTGGTTCTATTTGGACACTGCGACCTCATCAGACTTCCCAATCGCTTACAAATTAATCGCCTTTGCCGGATTTAGGTAGTCCGTTTGCCGGAGTTCGGTGGCAGGCCAGTTGCTAAAGGTTGTTATTGAGATAGCAATAAGAACTTGAAGTAGAGAGGGGAAATCAACGTCGTGAGGAACATACTGATTTCACTGCAAAACACCCTGCGAAGTCATAAGGTCCTGGCCTCCGCTGCTCTCGGCGTTGTGGTCGCGGTGGTGATTATCGCCGTGGTTATCGGCCGAACACGGAAGCCGGCCCAGACCGCGCCTGCACCTCTCCAGGTCGATGTGGTCCAGGTTCAGCAGCAGGATGTTCCTATCTACAGCGAGTGGATCGGTACTACCGATGGGATGGTGAACGCTGATATTCGAGCTCAAGTTTCGGGCTACTTACTCAGGAAGGATTACACGGAAGGGGCCTTCGTAAAACAGGGGCAGTCGTTGTTCGAAATAGATCCTCGGCCGCTTCAGGCAGTGCTTAATCAAGCCAAAGGAGACCTGGCAAAATATGAAAGCCAAGTCGAGCAAGCTATTACGCAACTGGATCAAGCCGAGGCCCAGTTAGCTCAAGCGAAGAGCCAGTTGATGCAAGCGGAAGCCAACCAGCGCAAGACCCAACTGGACGTTAACAAATATGGACCACTCCTAGAACAGAAAGCAGTAACGCAGCAGGACTTTGATAATGCAGTGCAGGCTAATGACGCGACGAAGGCCCAGGTGGAAGTAGCGAAGTCACAGATCAAAGCGGCCGGCGCAGGCGTCGGAACGGCCAAGGCGGCAATCGTCGCGGCCAAGGCCCAGGTGGCGTCATCGCAGGCCACGGTCAAGACCGCGGAATTGAATCTTGGTTTCACAAGGATCATGTCCCCAATTGATGGCATCGTGGGCATAGCCCTGGCTCAGGTAGGTGATCTGGTAAACCCCACCAGTGGAATCTTAACCACTGTCTCAACAGTTGATCCTATCAAAGTTTATTTCACTCTTAGCGAGCAGGAATATCTGGCTTACATCAACCGTAATCCTAATCCGGCAGAACGCGCGGCGGCGCAAAAGCAGCTCGATCTGCAATTGTTCCTCGCCGATGGATCGACGTACACGCACACTGGCAGGTTCTACATAGCCGATCGCCAGGTCGATCCCAAAACGGGCGCCATCCGTATCGCTGGAGTTTTCCCGAATCCTGAGAACACGCTGCGCCCGGGCCAGTATGGCCGCGTGCGCGCCGCCACCAGCACGCAAGCCAGTGCATTGCTGATACCTCAACGCGCAGTCAGTCAGCTACAAGGCATGTACCGCGTGGCAGTCGTGGGGAGTGATAACAAAGTGGTGATGAGAACGATCACTCCCGGTCCCACCGTGGGACAAATGTGGATTATTCAGAACGGTCTGAAGTCAGGAGAAACCGTGATGGTTGACGGCACGCAGAAAGTTACGACCGGCACCACCGTAATACCCAGGTCTTTCGCCGGAACGCTGGCAGCGAACAATTAACGAACTTTTGCGCACGACAGCATAAGGGAAAGCGAAGGAAGACTGACTAATGATCCCAACCTTTTTCATTAACCGGCCGATCGTCGCGATGGTAATCGCGATCGTGATGGTAATACTTGGTGTCCTGGCGCTGCTCGGACTGCCATTGGCCCAGTTCCCGCAAATAGTGCCGCCGCAGATCAACGTCTCAACGACTTACACGGGCGCGGACGCGATCACCATTGAACAATCGGTTTCAGCGCCGATCGAGCAACAGGTTAGCGGCGTGAAGGGCATGCTTTACATGCTGTCGACCAACGCTAATGCCGGCACGGAAAACCTGGCCGTCACCTTCGACATCAGTACCGATCCGGACATCGACCAGGTGAATGTCCAGAATCGAGTATCACAGGCCTTGTCGAGTCTGCCCACCGACGTCAGCCAGTTTGGCGTTACTGTCCGTCAATCTACCGGCAGCCCCATGTTGCTGATTTCGCTCTATTCACCTAACAAGACCTATGACTCGTTGTTTCTCGCAAACTACAACAACATTAATGTTGTGGATACTCTCTTCCGTGTTCCGGGGGTGGGTGATGTCAATGTTTTTGGCGCCACGCAATACGCGATGCGGATCTGGGTCAAGCCGGACCTACTGGCCAAGCTGGGGATATCCGTAACCGACATAGCCAATGCGGTGCGACAGCAAAGCACGGTCAACCCTTCAGGGCAGGTGGGTGCAGAACCAGCGCCGACCGGCAAGGAGATGACCTACACCGTCAGTTCGCAGGGACGCCTGCAGACGCCGGAAGAGTTTGGACAGATTGTTGTATTGGAGAAACCAGATGGATCGATCGTGCGACTGAAGGACGTCGCGCGAATCGAACTCGGTGGCCAGAGTTATGCCCAAAGGTCGCGCCTGGGCGGCGAGCCTTCTTCAACCATCGGCGTCTTCCAGGCGCCCGGCTCGAACGCGCTGGCTGTGGTTAACGGAGTCAAGGCGGCGATGGCCCAACTGAAGACGCGTTTCCCCGATGACCTGGACTACGCGGTCACGCTGGATACGACGCAAGCAGTGACGCAGGGTATCAAGGATATCGTCACGACTCTGATCATCGCCGTTATCCTCGTCATTCTTGTTGTTTATCTTTTTTTGCAGAACTGGCGCGCGACACTGATTCCGATGATTGCGGTCCCAGTGTCACTCATCGGCACCTTCGTCATTTTCCCCTATCTCGGCTTCTCGATTAATACGCTGTCGCTGTTCGGGCTGGTGTTGGCGATCGGTCTGGTCGTGGATGACGCCATCGTTGTAGTGGAAGCGGTTGAGCACCACATTGAAGAGGGATCAAGCCCGCGCGACGCGACAATCCAGGCGATGAAAGAAGTGTCGGGCCCGGTGGTGGCAATAGCCCTGATCCTCTCTTCGGTGTTTCTGCCAATCGGTCTAATGGGCGGAATACAAGGGAGCCTGAATAAACAGTTCGCGTTCACCATCGCCATCTCCGTGCTGTTGTCGGCCTTCAATGCTCTGACACTCTCACCGGCGTTGGCCGCGTTACTTCTTAAGCCGCGAAAAGAGTCGAAAGGTCTGCTGGCCCGGTTCTTCGGCGCCTTCAATCGTGTGTTCGACAGAGTGACGCACGGCTACGTTAGCTTGAGCCATGCCCTGATTCGCAAAGCGGCGATCGCCATTCTGATTCTGGTTGGCTTCGCAGTAGCTACGGGTGTCCTGGGTTACCGGCTTCCGACCAGCTTTCTGCCGACGGAGGACTATGGCTACATGTATGTGAATGTTCAGCTGCCGCCGGCAGCATCCATGGAGCGGACCGATCAGGCCTTGAAAAAAGTGGAAACGATCCTCGGCAAGACAGCGGGGGTCCAGTACTACACCACGGTTAGCGGGTTCAGCAATCTATCTCGCGTTTCGGCAAGCTACCAGGGGTTTTTCTTTATCGCGCTCAAACCCTGGGCCGAACGAAACACTCCGCAGTTACAGGTGCAGGGCATTGTCGCCACTTTGAACAAGCAGATGGCCGCCGAAGTGCCGGAAGCAAACTGCATCGCCTTAATGCCACCCGCAATTCCAGGGTTAGGCAATGCGGGCGGATTCTCAATGTACCTTCAAGACCGCAGCGGCGGTACGGTTCAGTTTCTCGATCAGAATCTGCAAAAGTTTTTGGATGCTGCGCGCAAGCGCCCCGAGCTGGCGGGTGTTACTTCGCAGTTCAACTCCGCAGTTCCCCAAATCTACGCAGACGTAGATCGCGATAAAGTACTTAAGCAGGGCGTGGCCATCAGCGACGTGTACCAGACGCTGCAAGCATACCTTGGCGGTCTATACCTTAATCAGTTCAATCGCTTCGGCAGACAGTGGCGCGTGTTCCTGCAGGGCGAAGGGGAAGAACGTTTGCAGGCAGAAGATATCAAGGGTTACTACGTGCGCAATAACGACGGCAATATGGTGCCGCTCTCTGCGCTGCTGACTACGAAGCCAATTACGGGACCGGAGTATACCAATCGCTTTAATCTCTTTCGTGCTGCCCAGGTAATAGGAAACGCAGCGCCGGGTTATAGTTCGGGACAGGCATTGGCTGCTCTGGATGAAGTTGCGCGTACAACTCTGCCGCCGGAAATAGGCTACGATTGGGCTGATCTCTCCTATCAGGAGACGAAGGCGTCGGGTAGTGCGACTACTTCCTTTGCGCTTTCGCTCGTTTTCGTGTTTCTCATTCTCGCTGCGCTCTACGAAAGTTGGTCGCTCCCGTTTTCAGTTCTGCTTTCTGTGCCGGTTGCTATCTTCGGTGCCTTCATCGGGCTGATGTTGCGGGGATACGATCTGGATATCTACTCGCAGATCGGTCTGATCGTTCTGGTCGGTCTGGGCGCCAAAAACGCGATTCTAATAGTCGAGTTTGCCCGCGGTGAATTGGCGAAGGGCAAGACGCTGGTCGACGCCACCCTCGAAGGGGCACGACTCCGTCTGCGACCGATTCTGATGACTTCGTTTGCCTTCATCGCGGGCTGCGTTCCGTTGTGGATCGCGTCAGGTTCAGGCGCCGCGGGACGGCGCATTTTGGGTACGGTTGTCATCGTGGGGATGCTCAGCGCAACCTGCATCGGCATCTTTCTAATTCCGCCAATCTTTTACGTGATCGAAAAATTCTCGATGAGATTCGGCAGGCAGCATGAAACAGGAAGCGACCCCTCGCAAGCGGAGCCGGCGCCGGCAGTAGGAGACTGAAATGGGATGAGTAGTTAGGTGTCTTCAACGAACCGGTTAAGCGGTCTGTTGGTATTAACGCCGAAGGCGTTCACCAATTTCAGCCCAGGGGTAACACCCTGGGGAAAGTAGTTGATTAGTCATGAAAACGCTGAAAGTGTTGGCGAGTTATTTGGAAGCTAAGCACGTGCCCTTCCTGTTCGCCAACCTTTCAGGGTGGCAGAACACATTCATCGCGCTTACCCAGGGTGTTACTCTGGGCTGGAATTGGCGAACGCCTTCGGCGTGATTTCTGAGGGAAGAAGGAAGTCATGAAAAAGAAGTTAATAAGCGCTACGCTCGTCCTCAGCTTGATCTCGGCTAGCGTCGTGGGCCAAAAGAAATACCAGCGGCCTCCAATCAAAACACCGGAGGAGTTTCGCGGCGCCGAGCCGACTTCTCCGGCCGGCGCGAACTCGATCGGCGACCTGAAATGGTTCGAGGTTTTCCAGGACGAAGCGCTACAGAATCTCGTGCGTACAGCAATGGCTCAGAACTACGACCTGCGCCTGGCCGTCGCCAGGATCAACGCGGCGCGTGCCAATGTGGGCCTCGCTCGATCGAATCAATTCCCGCAGTTCGATGTCGGCGCTGATCTGACTACTACGCGCACATCCGCCAACAGTGGAGCTGCCACGCAAGGGGGGCGAAGCCGGTCGTTCGGCGAAGTCTTTTTGAATCTTCTCACTTTTGAAGTTGACCTTTGGGGTCGCCGGCGTCAGCAAACAAAGGCAGCGCGCGCGCAACTGGCATCCAGCGAAGAGGACCGCAAGACCGTGGCCACGGTTGTAGTAAGTGA
Source organism: Acidobacteriota bacterium (assembly GCA_025463135.1). Lineage (GTDB taxonomy): Bacteria > Acidobacteriota > Blastocatellia > Pyrinomonadales > Pyrinomonadaceae > JAOAPY01. The sequence continues at coordinate 64,695 of JAOAPY010000055.1, read as the reverse complement.
CGTAGCTACCAACTATTTCAACCTGCTCGAACTGGATATGGAACTCGAGATCGCGAAGCGCACCTTGACTGCCCGACAGGAGTCGTTGCGGCTCATCACTGCGCGACAGCAGGGTGGACTCGCAACAATGTTGGAAGTGCGCCAGGGTGAAGAGTTGGTATACCAGGCATCGCAAACTATCCCCGACACAGAGCGCTTGATCGAACAGACTGAGAACCAGATTAGCCTTTTTCTCGGAAACAATCCTGGACCGATTGCGCGGGGTCCTGCTCTGGCCCAACAGAAGGAATTACCGGCAGTACCTGCTGGTTTACCCTCTTCGCTGCTCGAGCGGCGGCCGGATATCAGGTCCGCCGAACAACTGCTGATTTCCCAATATGCTCTGGTCGCTGCTGCAAAGGCAGCATATTTCCCGACCATCAGCCTTACGGGCGCCTTTGGCTTTCAAAGCAATTCTCTCGCGAGTCTATTTAGTGGTCCAAGCCGTGCCTGGACTTTCATTCCGCAGGTCACCCAACCGATCTTTACAGCTGGGCGACTTAAGTCGAATGTGAATTTTGAAAAGGCCCAGCGCGAATACGCGCTCGCACAATATCAACAAACTATCCAGACGGCGTTTAGCGATGTGTCCAACGCGCTGGTCCAGTATCGACGGGTAAGAGAAATTCGCACCCAGCAGGAATTGCTGGTCGGTTCCCTGCGGGATGCTTCGCGTCTGGCCCATCTGAGATACGAGGGTGGAGTAGATACACTGCTCAATGCTCTGTTCGCCGACACTTCGCTATTCAGCGCTGAACTGAATCTGGCGCAAACGAAACGAAATGAGTTGCTTTCACTGGTGCAGCTCTACAAGGCGCTGGGCGGAGGATGGCAGTGAAACTGGTCTAACGATAGCAATCCTGGTGAGCATCAGGACAGGGATGCGCGTAACGGAATATGCACAACCTGTTATCCAACTTCACCAGATAACTCGCAGCTGCCCCGCTCTCACGAACGGGGCTATCAATTTCCGCTCCTTCGGATCTACGAACTTCCTCATTCGGTTAACAAGAAATCGAAAATCCATAGTCACGATTCGACAGAATCCGCAGATGAGGGCAATTGTGTTTGGAACGGTTGGCCAAATCTCACCAGCTGGCTACTTATGGACACTCTTCGCGGATGGAATCAGCCGGCAGTTGTACTTTCCACTTGATCTTCCAACAGCTCTGCCTTTGTTCTAACGGCACAGCGAGTGCACATCAGAGAAGACGAGAGGCCTGGTGTGAAATCGAAGCTCGATTTCCGAAGGCCATCGACGGCGAGCTCGGCGACGGGGGGCGATCGCCGGGCCTTCGCCGCAATCGTTACGTTACAGAACTGGGAGCGGACCGGGGTGGTAGTAGCGACCGGATCCCAGCTTCAAGTAAGTGGCAGCAGCCCGTTGCTATCGCTGCGGGTTCGGTATTCAACTATGAGTTTCACCAAGGTCGCTATTGCGGGGGTTTCGTCAGAGGTGGGCAAGACAACGCTCCTATGCGATTTGCTTCGAGAGTTTCCGGGATGGGAGGCGATCAAGATGACGCGTGGCCATTATCGATCTTGCGGAAAGGATCCACACGCATGCTGCGTCAGCCACCTGCTCGGCGATAAGCCGTTGATCCGATCGGGCTTTCGACAAACCTACGCCTCCGACAAAGACACGGGTCGTTACTGGGACGCGGGCGCTGCCAACGTGCATTGGGTGATCGTCACCAATGAACAAGTGGAGCGAGGAATAGAGCTGGCGCTCGAGCGCGTCAAGGGGCCGGGAGTATTGATCGAGGGGAACAGCTTTCTACAGTTCGTCGAGGTGGACTTTGCTGTACTGGTGACCGGCGGCGCGGACACAAAGATCAAAAGTTCTGCTCGCTGGGCCTTTCAAAAGGCATCCGCCGTTTACCTTTTTGATCAGACCAATCAGACCAGCCCAAATAAAACCGTCGAGTTGCTAAACAGAAAATTCGGTCCTGTGGGCCTACAGCGTTCCCTCCACGCCAAGCAGGCTGCCCGCTTGGGGTCGCCGGTCCTGCCGGCCTACGCAAGGGGCGACTTTCCTAAATTATTGGAACGGATCAATCAGACTCATGCGATTGGAAGAAAGGTCAGTACCGCGTGCGGTAACGGGCGGGTATGGGCGCGTCAGAGCCCACCCGCTAGCGCAGATGGTACTGATCCGCTGTCTATCGCCGGAAGACTTCAAGGAGGGCAATCATGAGAGTTGTATCAGTCCGCATTCTCTTAATCGGGATTCTCTTGATAAGTAATCCTACTCGATTGAAAACCGTGGCATTTGGGCAGAGTCCAACAGGAACTTCTGAACCGTCGACCTCGGTTCCGGCGCCCACGGAAGATCCGTTACTTCGCCTCCTGGTCAGCAAGGGTGTACTGACGACAGCGGAAGCTGCGGTGGTTCTCAGTTCTGGTACGACCGCCCAGCAGCGCGATCGACTGGCGACTCTATTAAAGGACAAGGGATTGATTTCGACCGCTGAGTTCGATGCGTTGCTGGTCAGCACGGCATCTCCCAAAGCTACGGGTTCGAATGGTTCGGCCGTGCCGGCGCCGTCTGCCGGCAGCAAGAGAGCCGCTCCGGCGCCTTCCATAATCGCCGCGGTTGCGCCGATCCGTCTCCTCCCGATAGAGCCTCAGCCACGCGAGGGATTGATTCCGGACCTCCAACTTGGATCGGGAGCGAGGGTCAAACCCTACGGCTATTTCAAGACAAGCATAATTCACGATTCTTCGTCACCTCTGGGCAATGACTTTCCTCTCCCTCTGCTTGCGGCCGACACTGGACCAGGCGGCTCGCCGGAGTTTCATCTGAAGGCGCGTGCGCTGCGGTTGGGAGTCAACTTCGAGTGGCTCGACCCAGCTCCGAAGACTGTGATCACCGGTCGTCTCGAGTTTGATTTCGAAGGCGACTTTACCCGGGCAAACAATCGAAACGTTTCTTCGATTCGATCGAGCCAGCCATCGCTTCGTCTAGCCTGGGCGCGCATCGACCGGCGTTTCAACGATAAGCTCGCCGGCTTTGCGTTGTTTGGTCAGGATTGGTCGCCATTCGCTTCGTCGACTCTTCCGAACATGATCGAGAACACAAACTTTGGCGGCATCGGCTTCGGCGCGATTTATCAGCGCGTACCGCAGACGCGGTTCGGATTCAGTTATAGCCTGGGCGGCGCGCGATCGGTGAAATTAGCTCCCGAATTCGCGATCGTATTTCCGGCTTTTGGGAATGTGCCCGCCAACGTCGCCGACCAGTTGGGCTATGGCGAGCGCCAGGGCGCCGATTCAAGTCGTCCGGGATTGCAGGGTAGGTTTGTCGTGCAATGGCAACTCGATAGAGCGGCGGGTGTCGTGCCGGCCGAGTTCATAGTGAGCCTTGAACATGCGCGACGCACTGCAATCGTGACTGCGGCGAATGTACCGGCCCAGTTCAGATCCGCCTTTCCTTCCGGCGCGGAAGTTAGCAGCGACAGCGACGCCTATAGCTTGGAACTCCAACTGCCGACGCGTTTCGTTACGCTCTCGGGGAAGTATTACTCCGGCTCGGACCTGCGATTCTTCCTCGGCGGCCAGCTTCTATCTAATTTCAATGACACTGCCGGACTGACTTCGACGGCGAGCGCCTCATCAATCGACGGCGCATCTACTGTGATCTTTGGACTCTTGAATGGGGTACCGAGCATCGCACCGCAGCGACCGGTTCGCGGACAAGGCGGATTTCTGCAACTGGGTTTCCCGCTTTCGCGTCTGGTTCACGCCGATCCGAAAGGTCGAAACGCTGGCTGGACCACCTATCTCTATTACGGTTTTGACGAGGCGCTGCCGCAGGACGCGAGAAGGTTTGTGCCAGTTCGCGGCAAGAGCGATCTCTTTTCGGGGAACATTCAATACAAACTGAACTCGTGGGTGACGTTTGCTTTCGAAGAGGGATACTACCGAACCCGTGCAGCTAATCGGTCCGCGTCGGACTTTGGTGGGCTGCCTCTGTTTCGCGGGATTCCCAGCTACACGAGTCACAATGTGCGATCGGAATTCGCGACGATATTTACTTTCTAGGTACGTGTTGAAAACCTAAGTGGGTAAGAAGAAACCTTTTAGTAGGAGCTGAGCTTTGCAAAATCTTTCAGACCTGACGGGTATTCACAGTCTCTCTACGTCGCTCGTGAAGACGGTTGTACTTCTGATCGTGTCGAATATCTTCATGACCATCGCTTGGTATGGCCATCTCAAATATAGACAGGAACCGCTCGTGTGGGTGATCTTGATTAGCTGGTCGGTGGCATTGTTTGAATACATCTTTCAGGTTCCGGCGAACCGCATCGGCGCCCAAACTTTTTCCCTGATGCAGCTGAAGATAATGCAGGAATGCATCACCTTAGTAGTATTCACGGCTATCGCTTATTTGCTCTTTGGCCAAACGCTCAAGTGGAACAACCTGGTCTCCTATGCGTTGATCATTGGCGCCGTATATTTCTCGTTCGCATTCTAGCGGTAAGAAAAAGTCACGGAGGAAATCATGGAGTCGATTGACGAGCTGTTGAAACAATATGAGCTGACGCACGGCAAGTTGTGTCCCGGCGTGTTGCTCGGGCTCCGCATGGCAGTGCTTGGTTGTGGCTTGGCAGGTATAGAAGATCCTCGCGGCGCAGATCGAAACAAGCTAATCGTGTGGATCGAGATAGATCGCTGGCTGGCTGACGCGGTGGAAGTAGTGACTGGTGCAAGGCTGAGCAAACGAACGTTGAAGTTCCTCGACTATGGGAAGCTGGCCGCAACTTTCTTAAACGTAGAAACCGGCGAGGCTGTACGCATAGTAGCGCTTGAATCGTCTCGGCGTTTGGCGGATCAGCGCCATCCGGAAATCGAGGACAAATACGAACGCCAGATGAGGGCCTATCGCGAGGCCGCTGAAGAGGAGTTATTTAGCGTAACAGACGTAGAGGTTCACGTGCGTGAGAAGGATTTGCCTGGCCACCCTCGCTCGCGAGTGATTTGTCACAAATGCGGCGAGGGTGTCAACGACGGACGCGAAATTAGTCTTCCCGACGGAATCACGCTTTGTCGTCCTTGTGTCTATGGGACCTACTATCAACCGCGGCAGAAAAGTGTCAACTCAAAGTGGCATGAGCAGGCAGCGCTATCGGCGTAAGGATTTGATGAGGATCGTTAACATTTCCAGTGAGGCTAAGCCTCAGACCGACAAGACTCCTTTGCATGCTTTGCGTCTTTGCGGGACGCTCTTCAAGGGCGACAAAGCATTTCCCGCGAAGACGCAAAGCACGCAAAGAAAGTCCGATTCAAAACTTGAAGTGAGTTAGCAGCGGCAATTGGATCTTCTGGATGATCACGACGACGAGAGGTAGTTTGCCCGAGAGGACCCGGGCGACGCGGAAGTGGTTCAGAGTGTTGGTGGTGCGCGCGCGCGGGCTGGTATAATTGGTCCCGTTGAAATGCCCGAAATAAGCCGATTTTTTGGAATTGTAATTGCAATCTATTACAAGGAACACGGCGTGCCGCACTTTCACGCAAAGTACGGTGGCCAGACCGGCGTATTCTCAATTGTTGACTTGGAGCTAATTGAAGGCCGTTTACCCAAACGAGTGGTTGGCCTTGTGCTGGAGTGGTCCTTTGAGCATCGGAGCGAGTTGCTGGAGAATTGGCAACGGGCGGTCGCGCAGATGCCGCTGCAGTCAATCGCGCCTTTGGAGTAGGAGGTAACGTGCATTTCGTAAAGGACGTAAAGTATTTGTCTAAATACAAGCTACTGCTGACTTTTGACGACGGCAGCTTACGACAGGTTGATTTAGCGCCGCACCTCGACGGAGAAGTGTTCGAGCCGCTGAAGGACTTGAGCAACTTCAAAAGCGTTCATCTCAACTCTGATTTGGATACGATTGTCTGGAGTAATGGCGCTGACATGTCTCCTGATTTCCTGTATGAAATCGGGGTTCCCGTAACCGAGCCAGTGCCGGCGGCATAGCAACCGTCATCCAGAACGTCTCAAACTTTCGGGTCGAGCTACAAACTGCGCCTCACGTCCAAAACCCGCGAAGCCGCTTCGCGGGCTTTAAGACAACATTCAACGTCGGAGCACATTATCGATCATGGATTCCTGGCATCTGACGTTTCCACCCGCGCCAGTCTCTCCATCACCTGACGTTACAGGTAGCGTCTGGATCTCTTTCTACAATAACTTCGACCTCCGCTCGCGGCGCAAATGCCGGGAACGAGCCAACAATGAAACAGGCACACCCATCAAAGCTACAGTTCCTTTTTGATTCCTGTGCATTCCCGGATCCATTGCCGTTTGGGATTTCCTCGTGCTATTATCTGCGCACTGCCCAGTATTTAAAGGAGAATGAAGATGAAGAAGTCAACCGCAACCAGGACCAAGGGGGCGACCGAAGAGAAACTCGAAAAGACCTCGAATCGAGGAAAGCTAAGTAGTGACTTTCCGAAGCACACACTCTTGGAGGCGATGAGCGTACCGCAAGCCCTAGAAGAAAAGAACGGAGGTCAGCCCCTGCCACCGGTCGATATGGCGATCGCATTGGGACGCAGCCCGGCCGCTTCGCAGTTCAAAATTATTCTTTCGTCATCGATCAGGTACGGATTAACCGCCGGTAGTTACAACGTTCAACAGATCAGCTTGGAGCCTTTGGGACAAGAGATTGTAAGGCCCACCAGTGCCGAGGAGCGACAGAGAGCTTTGATGCAAGCCGCTCTAACGCCTCCCACATTTCTGGCGATCTTTGATTACTATAAGGGAAAGAAAGTCCCAGATACCGCGTTTTTTGAAAACGCCGTCATTCGTCAATTTGGGGTGCCGCGAGAGCACGCAAAATTATGTGTCGAGATCTTCATCTCCAATATGGAGTATCTAGGACTCATCAAAAACACCACCAGCGGCAAGTGGTTTGCATCAGACGGCAATCAAGGTCGAGTAACAACACGGGACCCTGATATATCGAGCAACGGTAACGGAGCGAAGACTGCGGAGGAAGAGCCAGTATCGGAGATCCCAATTCGTCCGACTCCGCAGTCAGACGGAGCGCCCAAAAATTCGATTTTCTTGGGGCACGGAAAAAATCATGTTCCACTGGATCAACTTAAGAAGATTTTGGAAAAGTATCACATACCCTATAAGGTCGCAGTTGATGAGCCAAACAAGTTTCGCCCAATTTCCGAAAAGGTAGCCAATGTCATGCGGGATTGCGGAGCCGGCATTCTCATATTTACCGCTGATGAAGAAATGCGAAGCCCTGAGGGTGAAGTGATTTGGAGGCCGAGTGAAAACGTAGTGTTCGAACTTGGAGCAGCATCGGTTCTCTACAATAAGATCATTATCTTCAAAGAAGTTGGCGTCGACTTTCCATCAAACTTCAAGGACATTGGTTACATCAGCTTTGAAAAGGACAAGCTTGATGCCATGGTTCACCAACTCTTCGGTGAACTTATGGCCTATGGAATTATTAATGTCACTGTTAACGCTTGAGGGGAAAGGTAAAATACCGGTGGTGGTATGTCGTTCGCCTAGCGCCGGCTGGAAATATTTGGGGATGCGCGATTAGTCGCTCCTCCGGTTTCCAGCCGCGCCAGTCTCTCCATCAACTTAATCACAGCCGAGAAGTCTTCCTCTTTGCCTTCACTGAATTGCGCGACATTCATTTGAAACGCCGCCGCAGTTGCCGGCATAGGCACCTTCGCGGCAGCCGCCGTTTCGAGAACTAGACCGAAGTCTTTGTTCATCAGCCGCATCGCAAACTGGGCGCTGTAGTCTCGTGCATCCGCTCGGGAAAGTTTGCCCAGATGTGCAGGGGCTATGACCGCCGTGTGCGATAAAACCTCCAGCAGTCGATGGCGATCGAGGCCTTCCTTCTGGCCCAGGGCAACCGATTCGGCAATCGCTTGCATGCCAACTCCCAGCAAAGTATTCGCGACGAGTTTCATCGCGGTCCCCGAGCCGCTGCCTCCGAGATAAAAGTTTTGGCTGCTGATCGCGCTGAAGATTGGTTGGGCGGCTTCAAAAAGTTCTTCGTCTCCCCCGCAGAAGAGCGTCAACTTGCCCTCTTCAGCGGCAGGAGTGCTGCCGGAGACCGGCGAGTCCAGGCACTTCACTCCAACCTCGCGACTCAAGTCATACAGTTCGCGTGAAGTCGCGGGAAGCACGGTGCTCATCTCGATGATTGCTGAGCCGCGACGCACGTAGGCAAAGACACCTTGCGGATCCGTGTACACGCTCTTGACGACATCGTCATTGGTAAGAGACGACAAGATGAAGTCAGACTTTGATGCGAGTTCAGCGATGCTGCCGGCGACTGTCGCGCCGTATTTAACCAATGCCTCGGCAGCCTCAGGACTTCGGTTGTAAGCGATGAGTTGGTAGCCGTGGTCGAGCAAACGCCTGGCCATGCGGCTTCCCATGTTGCCGATGCCAATAAAACCCAGCCTGGTATTTTCTTTAGTGAGCGCGTTCATTTCACTCTCCTTCCTCTCGATTTTCGACTCTGCGACAGATCGCGCGTAGTGAAGGCGCAATGTCCGACGAACTTCAGTTTGTCGTCAGGTGCGGCTGAGTGTTGCGCTCCGAATAAACATTTGTGACGGTTAATTCCGTCGTTTCGTCGTGCTGTCTCAACGCTCGACAAACTAAAGTTCGTCGGACTCCTGACTTAGTAACGGCTGAGAGTCTCCGGGTAAATGCTCACGAACGTTGGGACACGGCCTACCGCTCCATTTAGAACATCCCTGGCTTTCATTTTGTAGACGGCTTCGTTCAGATCGTTATCGGGAGTGATCGCGGTGCCATTCAGGTCCACACCCGCAAACAGTCCCTTGCTGCGTGAATAGGTCAGGATTTCGGCCTTGAGTTGAGCGTCCGTCGCTGCGCTTGCCTCGCGCCCGACAGGTCCCGCCGCCACGCCTACTTCACCGCCGATCTGAAACTTGTCACCTAACAGCCCGTTCAATCCCTTGTCATTCATTATGAGCAAAACATAATCAGTCTTGTCTGCTCCTATCTGCGCTCCGAAACTCCCGCCTCCCAAATTAAAGAAGGCCGGCGTGGTCCAACCCTGAGCGGTTCGGCGGCTGATCACGCCTTTTCCTTCGCGTCCACCAAAGATGAAAGCTGCTTTCAATACTCCCGGGAAGACTGCGATGGCTTGTGCCTTGTCAACCAATTCCTTTGGAATCGCGTTGTCCGCGGCTCCCATAATCTCGTTAAAGGCCGTGGCGGCATCGTTCGAACGACGTGTGGCTTCGTTGGCCTTCTTGCCTGTTTTCTGTGCAAACGCCGGCAGGCCCGGGAAAGCCAGGATTAGTACCAAACCTAGTATGGCCAGAACTCGATTTTTAAAAAAATAATTCATCTTCTCTCCTCCTGCGAATCTATCTCTTAGAACCTGATGAGAAGGACTGCAAATGTCTTGCCAGAATCAACGAAGTGTCAAAACAGAATTTGCTTCGGCAGTTGGCTGAGAAGAGAAGAAAGTGCGGGCACGGGCGTCGAGACTACTGGCCATATCTCACCATCTGGCTGTGTATGGTCATGTCAGAAGGGAGGAGGCAGAAGGCAGAAGGCAGAGGTCGCACCTCTGGCGCTGCTATCGCTGATCCTAACTTCTGATCTCTGATTTTCTGATCTCTGATCTCTGATTTCTGACCTCTGACCTCTGACCTCTGATTTCTGACCTCTGATTTCTGCCTTCTGCTTTCTGCTTTCTGCTTTCTGCCTTCTGGCTTCATCCGCCAACTGTGTGGAACAGGCGTCCTATCAAAAAGCCGACCGCCGCGGCGCCCAGGCCGATCGCTACCATTTGCAAACCGCTCTTACGCCAATCCCCAACCAGAGTCTTGGCAGAATAAACACCGACGGCGAAGAGAGTCACTGTGCTGAGGGCTATCGCCGCGATAATAGCCGGCGTGCGGGCCACGACCATGAAGGGAACGATGGGTATGAAATGGCCGATAAGCGTGGCCACCGTGACAACCACGGCGCTCTGCACCAGGCTCTGCTGGGCCACTGGTTGCAGATGCAGTTCTTCATTCATCATCGTGCTCACCCAGGTTTCACGATTGGACGTGATCGTAGAGACAACATCCTCGAGCAGCTGCCCCTTGAAACCCTTGGCCGCATATATCTCTCTAACTTCCTCGCGCTCATCATCGGGTTGCGCTGCGATTTCATTTAGCTCGCGAGATTTCTCGGCCAGATAAAAGTCACGGTCCGAACCGAAAGACGTATACGCCACGGCGCCCATTGAAATCGATTCTGTTATGGCTGCCGCAAGCCCGGTTACGATCAAAACGTGAGTGGACCCGCCAGCCGCTACTACACCCAGCGCGATACCGAGCATGTTGACGAGGCCGTCCTGTCCTCCGAGGATCACGTCTCTCAGAGAGTTGTTCGTGCTGTGGGTTTCCTTGCCAATCAGCGGAGCCTTACGGGTACCGTCGACGGTTGCACGCACCGCGCTTCCCAAAGCAGTTGTTGTCATCTTGTTCACCTCTAAAGACTTCGCCTCTGGCTCGGCCTCAATTTCGGCGCCGCCACGCGACGCGAACGATTCACGGCTGATGCACTAATGCTGACGAATCGCCGAAGCGGGCCCGCGCCGCTTGGCTTGATTTCCCGAGTCGACTACGCCACCGCTGGGCCGCGACACGAGGATTGGAACCAGAGCTGAGATCGCCATTACACCAGCGATGATATGAAGCGCACCGCCATAAGAGCCGGTTGTCTGCCGCATGTAGGCGATCATCCCGGGGCCGACGATACTGGCGCAGCCCCAGGCGGTCAGCATCAGCCCGTAAATTGGTCCAACATTTTTCGAGCCGAAATAGTCAGCCGCAAACGCCGGCATGGTGCCAAAGCCGCCGCCATAACACATGAGCACGACGAACGCGACGATCGTCATTACCGTGACGGTGGCAACGCTGGGAAGAAACCAGAAGAGTAAAACTTGAAGGCCGAACATCACAAAAAATGTAGCTCGCCTGGTTAGCAGGTCGGAAACCCACGCCCAAAAGACCCGTCCGAATGCATTACCAATGCTCGCTATTCCCACCATGCTCGCCGCCGTAATCGCGCTTACTCCAATCAACTCCTGAAAGATCGGCGCTTCCTGCGAGATGATTGAAATGCCCGCGAACGTATTCAGAAACAGGAGCAGCCAGAGCGCGTACCACTGCCAGGTTTTGAGTGCCTGGCCCAGTGTGTAATCGCCTCCAGCACGTTGCGAAGTTTGAGAAGCAGTTGGCGTCCAACCCTCTGGTCGCCAACCTTCTGGCGGATTCTGCATAAAGAGACTGGCGACAACAGTCACGATCAAATATGCAATGCCCAGATATGCAAACGTGTTCAATACACCAACGCTCTGAATGAGTCGCGTAGCCACCGGGGCCGTGAGCAGAGCGCCGGCGCCGAAGCCACCCACCGCGATCCCGGTAATCAGTCCTCTGCGATCCGGAAACCATTTCACCAGGACAGCTACGGGAACGATGTAAGAAAGTCCTAACCCTACACCTCCGATCAGACCGTAACTGAGGTATAACCACCACAGTTTGTTGGCAGAGAAGCTGGCGAGAAATACCCCGAGCCCATACAGTATTCCCCCCGTGATCGCGACAACGCGCGGCCCTTTATGATTCAGCCAAAGGCCGCCAAAGAAGGCCGCGATGCCCAACACAAATATACTGATCGTAAACGTCAACGTTACTTCCGAAATGCTCCAGCCGAATTGCTTTACCAGCGGGGCACGGAAGACGCTCCAGGCGTACACTGCGCCCAGGGCAACCTGCATGAATACTCCAGCCGCAGCAATGATCCATCGATTAAGAGTGCGCATAAATTCTCCTTTGATTAGTGCCGTAGATTCTTATCCGTTAAGTTTCTTCCGAACGCCACCAGCAGATCGTTGAAAGCGGCCAGCCCGCGGCGAAAATCCTTATTCCAGAACGTGCCCATGAGTTTGAAGAATCCCGGCGGTTTGGATTCCTCGGCGTTGGCCTGAACCAAAGCCCTGGGGATCGCGCGCGTAAGATCGCTGAGCAAGCCCGGCTCGATCTCTCCAAGCGTCGTGACCAGCAATAGCAAGTTGCGTGTCGCACGAATGGACTCAGGCCCGCTGGCCACCGCGACGACCTGCTCGAGAATCTTCTCGCTGCCTCCAAGGGTGCCGCGCATCAGTTCGAGCACGCCGCGATCGTGCAGGAGCTGTAACACCTCGTACGCGGCCAACACTGCTTCGGCGTGGTCCATGGGCGCTTGCTGAAGACGCGAGTTGAGTTCATCGCGCGAATCCCGCGGCGCCAGATGTAAAGGAATCGGTCGAGCCATTGTTATTGTCTCCTCTAATCTCATTCACACCCGGTTTCAACCGGGTGATTAGATGCCAATCTCATTCTCCTGAACCGTTTCAACGGTTTACCTTTCCGCCTCAAGTATTCGCAAACCGTTGAAACGGTTCGAACATCCAAGGCTACTTCCTTCACCCGGTTGAAACCGGGTGTGAATGAGATGAGTCCAGTGCTTTACCATCAAAGTCGGACGGTCGAATCACCGCAGCTTTCTGCGCACCGTTACCAGAGCCCTGCCTCGGCTGGATCTGCACAAGTTGAGGTCCCGGAGTGCGATAGTCCGTACGCTTCCACTTGCGTTCCACTTCCACTCCGCGCTGCGGCGTCGGATGACCCCAGCGTGAATTGCTTCGAGGCAGAGGGCTCTCGCCAATCTCCGGCAGTACCGTCATCCTCACCGAAGTCTCTTTGTATGCCGGTGTATGAGTCACAGGATCGGTATGGCTGCTCGTCAAGCGATTGATGGGGCTCTCGACTGAGTTCATCGGCATATAAAGTTCTTTGCCGCTAACTCGGTCGGTCACCAAAGCGCGCACGCGGACTTTGCCGTAGCGCGATGTGAGCTGCACCCAGCTTCCGCTTTGAATCCCGCGCTCCACGCCAAGTTCCGGTGAGACTTCGACAAACGTGTCCGGTGTTTTCTCGCGAATGCCTTCGGTGCGATAAGTCAGGTTGCCCTCGTGAAAATGTTCAAGCAGGCGTCCATTGTTCAGATGGAGATCAAACTCGGCATCAGGTTGCTCAGCCGCTTCCAACCACTGCAAAGGAAACAGTCTCGCCTTGCCATCCGGAAAAAAGAATTCCTTCGTGTAGAGCAGCGGTTGATCGCTGCCATCGGCAGCGACAGGCCATTGCAATGAACGGTACCCCTCAAGACGGTCATAGGTCACACCCGCGAACAAAGGAGTTAGCGAGGCGATTTCCGCCATGATTTCCGAAGGATGCTGGTAGCTCCAATCGGCGCCAAGTTGATTCGCAACGTCCCGGATTATCTGCCAATCGGGCCGGCATCCTGCCAACGGCTCGAACACTTCATAAAGTCGCTGAATTCTCCGCTCGGTGCTGGTGAAGGTACCTTCTTTTTCCAAACTTGGCGCCGCCGGCAGAACGACATCGGCGTACCGGCAAGTGACGCCAAAAAAGATTTCCTGCACGACGAAGAACTCGAGTTTGGAGAATGCGTCGCCAACATAGTTTGAGTTGGAATCGACGATGCTCATCTCCTCGCCGATCAGATACATTGCCTTGAGCTTACCCTGCTCAATGGCATCCACCATCTCGTGATTGTCGAGACCTTTGTTGGACGGAAGAGTGACTTTCCAAGCCGCTTCAAAACGCGCCCGCACTTCCTTGTCATCAACCGATTGGTAGCCCGGAAGGTTGTTCGGCATCGATCCGTAATCGCTTGCTCCTTGTACGTTGTTGTGGCCGCGCAGAGGGTAAGCGCCGGTTCCCGTCCGCATGTAGTTGCCGGTGGCTAAAAGCAGGTTCGAAATAGCAGTTGAAGTATCGGAACCCTGACTGTGTTGGGTGACACCCATCGCCCAGAGAGCGCAGACACGCTCTGCTTCGGCGATCATGTGGGCCACCTTTTTCAAGGTTTCAATCGGCAAGCCACATCGTTCAGAGGCAAACTCCAACGTGAAAGGCTCCAGGCTCTTGCGATACTCGCTGAAGCCATTCACCCATTTCTCGATGAAGTCGGTTTTCGCGAGTCCGTTGTCGATCAGAAAGCGGGTAAGTGAAGATAACCAGATGAGATCGGTTCCGGGCTTTGGGTGCAGGAAGACATCAGCGCGCCGCGCCATTTCATTCTCGCGCAGGTCCGAGACGATTAACTTTTGCCCGTGTAGTTTGTGTGCCCGCTTTACGCGAGTTGCGATCACCGGATGGCTTTCCGCGGTGTTGCTGCCGACAATGAGTACAAGGTCAGCCTGGGATATATCCGTGATCGAGCCCGAGTCTCCGCCATACCCGACGGTTCGAAATAAACCCACCGTCGCCGGTGACTGGCAGTAGCGCGAACAGTTGTCGATGTTGTTGGTGCCGACCACTGCCCGGGCCAGTTTTTGCATCAGATAGCTTTCTTCGTTGGTGCACTTCGAGGAAGCAATCAGTCCGATAGCATCCGGCCCGTTCTTCGCTTTGATCTCGGACAGGCGCCGAGCCACCAGGCTCAGAGCTTCTTCCCAGGTGGCCTCGCGAAAGCTGTCTCCCTCTCGAATAAGCGGCTTGGTCAACCGATCAGTGCTGTTGATGTGGTCCCAGGCAAACTTTCCTTTGACGCAGGTTGAGACTCCATTCGCCGGGCCTTCCAGGGGTTCGACTTTGAGAATGTGACGGTCTTTGGTCCAGACATCGAAGCTACAACCGACGCCGCAATAGGTGCAGACTGTTTTAGTTCGACGTATGCGTGACTCGCGCATACCCTCTTCGGCTTCGGATACGCGCAGGATTGTGCCGTAGCCGGTCTCGGGCTCGATGCCTTTGACGATATCGATCATTCCCTGCAACGCGGGTTTCGGCAGTCCCGTGAAAAACCCGGCGTGACCGAGCATCGACTTTTCCATCAGCGCGTTGCAGGGACAAACGGTTACGCAGTGACCGCAAGAGACGCAGCTCGACTCGCCGATAGTCGAACCGCCGTCCCACAGCACGCGCGGATGTGGGTCTTCCCAATCAATCGAAAGCGTTTCATTCACTTCGAGATTTTGGCAGGCCTCGACGCAGCGACCGCAGAGAATGCATTGGTCGGGATCGTAGCGATAGAAAGGATTCGTATCGTCGACTTCGTAGGGCTTGGTTTGATACGGAATGTTTTGATGTTCGACAGCGAGGAGCTTCGTTGTGTTATGGACCGTGCAGTTGCCGTTGCTGTTGTCACAGACCGTGCAGTAGAGCATGTGATTGCCGAGAATGCGGTCGAATGCTTCTCTCTGTGCGGCGTCAGCGTCCGTAGATTTTGTATCGACAATGAGTCCATCTGAAACAGGAGTCGCGCAGGCCCTGAACAATTGACCGTCGATCTCGACCATGCACGTGTCGCAGGTCTGTATTGGTCCGAGCTGTGGGTGATAACAGACCTGCGGAACCTTGCTGCCCGTGCGATTCACGAGATCTATCAAGCGTTCACCGGTCTGTGCTTCCTGGACCACACCGTCAATGGTGACTCTGATCATGATTACGCCCCCGTAAAGCAAGTCCCCGACACGGCGGGATTTGCGATTCCGCATTGCCTAACCAAACGCTGCTGACACCGCAAGATCTGAAAGTAGCGAGACTGGTAACTGCACACACTGTGCCGTGGGCCGGAAACGGTGAGAGCGTCCAAAGCTGTGGCTGGATCAGGGAATTGAATGAAAAGATTTATAAGTGAGGATGACCACGTTTACCCAGGTGGTGATATTTGGCCACCCGGTTTTCTCCGCCGGTGTTTACGAACGAAATCAGGGTGCGAAGCAACCGGCTGAAGCTGGAATCGTAATGGACGGGCAGTGGGTGAGTTTGATGTCCGATAAGCTTTTAGCTTGTCGTAACGCCGCGACAAACTAAAGTTTGTGGGACATTTGCTGCGAAACTGACCCACTACCTCGAACATCAAGGAAGCAATCGCGCTTTACCTCGAAAGTCTCGCTGCACACGGCGATCCCATTCCACCGCCAATCACTGAAGATCTCATCGAGGTCTCGCCTTAAGCCGCCTCCTCCCTCACCCAAACATTCGCGCGCACGAACCTGTCGATTCCGTCAATCTCGCCTTCGCTCAACCGAAAGTCAGCTGCGCGCACAATCCCGTCAACCTGTTCAGGATTTCTTCCGCCAACGATTGCCCCGGTCACAGCAGGCAATCGCAGCGTCCACGCAATCGCTACCTCTCCCGCCGACAGCCCATCGTGCCTGCCGATGTTTTTCAACAACTCGGCGAGCCAAAGGTTTCGGTAAAGCCGTGGTTCCTGAAACTCCGGATTATGCTTGCGCCAATCGTCTTCAGGGAAATTAGTGACCCGTTCGCGCGTCATGGTTCCGCTGAGAAGCCCCGACATCATCGGCGAGTAAACGATTACGCCTATGTTGTTCGTTTCGCAGAAAGGGAGGATTTCCTGCTCGACTTCCGGATGGATGAGAGAGTAGGGCGGTTGAAGTGTGTCAACGCGCTCGATCGCCATCGCGCGCTGCAATTGCTCAACGTTGAAGTTTGAAACTCCAATGTAGCGGACCTTGCCCTCACGCTTCAGATCGGCGAGCGTGCTCCAACCCTGTTCGATATCCGCTTCGGGATTCGGCCAGTGAACCTGGTAAAGATCAATTGCCTCAATCCGCAGCCGGCGCAAGCTGTTCTCAACCTCACGCCGTATTGAATCACGATTCAGGCTGTGACCAATGTTGCCTTTCTCGTCCCAGACCATCGAGCACTTCGTAAAAATGTACGGACGCACGGCGCGTCCCTTAACGGCTCGCGCGACGATCTCTTCAGAATGGCCCAGGCCGTAGACCGCCGCGGTATCAATCCAGTTGATGCCCAGGTCGAGCGCGCGATTAATCGCCGCAATCGATTCGCGATCGTCCTGAGAGCCCCAACCGAATTGCCAGCCGCCGCCACCTACAGCCCAGCTTCCAAAACCCAGAGGCGTGATGAATAGGTCTGTCTTGCCCAATCGTCTTGTTTGCATCTTCTTAAACCTCGATTCGAGGTAAGAGCATCCACTGTTCCACAATTTCCGGGACATCAAAACCGCTGAGGTAAACCAATTAACGAAGGACTTTCGAGGGAAATGGATTTATTCGAAAGCTGTAACATCGGTTGTGCGGCCATAAGTTGCCAAGTGTTGAAATGTGACCGCCAGCTTGACCTCGGTGTTTTCACCACTTACTTACTCTTGCACTTCAAGCATTTGATAAGTCCGGTATGCGTTAGCTGTCGTTGACTGTCGAATGAAGATTTCATCGCCAGAAAACGACAAGCTAAAAAAGCATATCGGACATAAGGAGGAAAGAGTGGCAAGCGGATTGCTCTGAGGCAAATCGCAGTTCCATTCACTTGGTAAGGCGAGCAGAGTCAAAAGCAGCGCAGGGCAGGGGGCCAAGCGTTTACTCGCAGTGCCTCCAATCATTGGAGGATAACGTCAGGCAAGTTGGGCCAATTCAAAAGAGATAGGAGCAAACCAATGAAGACTTCAAGACGCATACAGGTGGTGTTCGTGGCCGTGCTGGCGACGATCAGTGTCTCGTTGATTCTGGTCAGTCCGCATTCAGACGCCCAATCAACGCAAAAGCAGCCACAGAGCTCTCAGCAACAATCTTCTTACATGTCCGTCAACGAAGAGCCATTCGACGTCGTGCGCGCTCGGGACAAAGCAAACAAGGCCGGTGTAATGGCGGCGCATCAACGGCTGCTCGAAGAGCGTTACAACCTCAGCCGGCGCGTTGACGAAAACGTGCGCATGACTCGCGGCAAACCTATTCCGGTTGGCCCAACGGCAAGACTAAAAAATGGTGTGACCTGGGAGCAGCTTGGTCGCATGTCACCGGATGAGATCAGGGACAAGGGCGTATTTCCGTACTTGCCTCTCCCGCACGTGAACCATCCAGTCGGCGGCATGGTCTTTCCGCAGACAGAGATCAAAGCCCTGGCGCGGCTGCAACGGTTTGATCTGGACTTCGATCTGCCGGACCAGTTTCTGCCGGAATTTCCGCCGGCGATGTTTCTAACTACTCGGAAGGATCTGGGCGATGTTTCGAAGGGCCAGCTAATCACGGTTAACAACTACTATGAGCTCTTCAACGGCATTCTCAACCCCAAACAGCTCGAGGGTTTGCGTTTGCTCCTCACTCAGTTTCCACAGCAGCAGTTCAACGCCACGGCCGATCGGAAAACAGAAAGAGCGGACGGCATGCTGGGTGTCGCTTGCTTCGATTGCCATGTCAACGGGCACACCTCGGGGGCCTTCCATGAAGTTGGCGACATCCGTCCCCAGGAAAATCGCCGGCGGATTGAGACAACGTCTTTGCGCGGGGTGAACATTCAACGGCTGTTCGGATCGCAGAGAGCGCTCAAGACGGTCGAGGATTTCACCGAATTCGAACAACGTGCTGCTTACTTTGATGGCGATCCCGTGATTGCTACCAAGAAAGGCGTGAACATTCTGGAGCGAGGTTCGCAGGTTCACTTCATGTCGGAATTTGAAGACATCCTGGACTTTCCGCCCGCGCCAAAACTAAATATCTACGGAAAGCTCGACCGCACGAAAGCGACTGAGAGTGAAGCACGAGGTGAAGATCTCTTTTTCGGCAAAGCCAATTGTAGCTCATGTCATACGCCGCCCTTCTACACGGACAATCAGATGCACGACCTTGAAGTCGAAAGGTTTTTCAAGCCACGGATGGAAGGCGGCATGATGATGACCGCGCAGGGACCGATCAAGACCTTTCCGTTGAGAGGCATTAAAGAGTCGCCGCCGTACCTCCATGATGGTCGACTACTGACGCTCGAAGATGTCGTGGAGTTTTTCAATCTGGTGCAGCAACTTAATTTGTCGCAGCAGGAGAAAGGGGATCTGGTCGCGTTCTTGCGCGTCTTGTAAGAGGCGCGCGGCAACGCGCCTGAGGTCGATGGCATGACACTACTCCGGACCACTCCCGTAAGTTTCCTGATCCGTCGCAGCGTGCGCTATCTGCTCGTCTCGCACGGCTTTCGCCTCCTCCAGGCCCTGGTCGTACTGGCAGTGTTGAGTTTTGTGCTTTCGGGCGGTCGCATCGCTTTCATCGACAAGTTTGGCAACCGAGCGGATATCGTCGCTGCAATCCTCGTTACTGTTGCGACAATAGCACTGCTGACTGTGCTAAACCGGCGCGTGATGACCGCCATTGATAGACGCTTCTTCCGTGAGGCATATCATGCTGAACTGATCTTGACCGAACTTGGTGAAGCGATTCCTACTTTCTCGAAAACCAAACAACTGATCGAGTTTGTAGCGTACAAGATCAGCGACGCACTGCATCCCGAAAACGTAACTATTTTCCTGAATGACGAAGTTGCCGGTGTTTATGTTGCCGCGTTTTCGTCCGCTGCATCGAGGGTGGGCGCCGCATTGCCAGCTCGGCTTCCCAGCCCGGTATTGCGTCATGACGAATGGCCCATCAGCCAGTTAAGAAAGTCGGTTTTGACCGCGGTAGAGCCTATCGAAGGAGATCGCTCGCCGCCTGGCCCGCGTTTGAAGCCTGACAGTGTCCCGTCCGATCACGATGGCCAAACGTTGCGCGCAACGCGCTCGACACTCTTGATTCCCATCGCCGCCAATGGTCGTTTATATGGACTCATCTCGCTGGGCCAGCGACTCTCAGATCTGCCTTATGTAGCAGAAGACAAGCGGCTTTTGCTGGTAGTCGCCAACCAAATGGCTACGTTCATTGAAAACATGAAGTTGATCAGCCGCATGGTCGAGGAAGAGCGTATTGCGCGCGAACTCGAGATGGCAGCCGAAGTGCAGCGACACCTTTTTCCCGCTGATGGACTCGAAGATAGCGCCCTGGAGATCTACGGCACTTGCCTGCCGGCTCTTGGCGTTGGGGGTGACTACTACGATTATTTTGAAACGGACGATCGTAGTACTTGTATCGCTATAGCCGATGTTGCCGGCAAGGGGATTGCCGCCGCGTTGCTGATGTCCACGGTCCAAGCCTCGCTGCGCTGCCAACTTACCTCGGGGGACAAAGTCTTAGCCGATATCGTTTCTTCGATGAATCGCCTGCTTCAACGATCGACCGGCGACGGGAGTTACGCGACATTCTTTCTTGCGCAGTTTGATAAAGGGACGCGTGGCTTGACGTATGTTAACGCCGGGCACAATCCGCCTATGCTCGTGCGCGATAGACTTACTCCGCTGGGTGCAGCTGCAGCGTGGGTTGAGGCAGCACGGCCTCCGCAATATTTATCAAACATAGCGGCTCGAACAAGTATTGGTCTCGCCGTACCTGTGGCAGAGGGACCAGTGGTTAGCCGGCTGACAACCGGAGGGCCGATCATTGGTACCTTCCTGAGTGGACCTTACGAGCAGGAAACTATTCAGTTGCAGAGTGGCGATACCCTGATCATTTACACCGACGGCGTCACGGAAGCCCTGAACCCAGCGGGCGTGGAATTCGGTGAAGAGAGACTACGATCGGTCCTGGTTGACTCCTTACGGTTGCCCCCGCGCGAATCGACTAAAAAAGTGATCTCGAGCGTACTAGAGTGGCAGGACCAGGCCGCCCAGCATGATGACATCACTTTAATCGTCGTAAAGGTAAAATAGAACTACCGTATCCCGCGCCTTTGGGTTCTTACCGGTAAAAAGCGGACATAACGTTTTGAGTCGGTAGATCACCGTCGTACAATCAGGCCGGAAGGCCATTGTCGGAGGTCTGATGGGAACAACCAACAAGAGTAAAACCTCTCGATCTACAACGGGCGAAGATCGTCTTCCTACACCAATCACCTTACCACCCGAGCCAATTGGCAATATCCCGGAGAATCTGTCGAAGCCTGGACTTCTCTGGTGGTCCGAGCCGCCTGCGATTTTGAGTTATGGAGCGGCTGTTTTGTCGGTTGCGGTCGCGCTGATCATCGCCCGCTTGCTGGATGTCCATCTCGTAAGCGCTCCGGTAGCGCTGTTTCTTTGCGCCATCATGTTTAGTGCCTGGTACGGTGGAGTTCGTCCGGGATTGCTCGCGGTGGCGCTCTCGCTGCTGGCTTTCGTTTATTACTTCGTGCCCCCGATCTATTCGCTGTCCTTGCCGATCAATGAGATTCCCCGCGTTATCATTTTCTTGCTGTCAGCCCTTTTTGTCGGGTCGCTGAGCTCCGCGCAAAAGAGCGCAACGCAATCGCTCAGGATCGCGCGCGACGACTTGAGCAGAACAGTGCAAGAGCTGAGGAGAACCAACGACGCGTTGCAAGCGGAGAACGCCGAGCGCCAGCAGGCCCAGGAGGCACTGCATCAGGCACAGGCGGATCTGGCGCACGTCAGCCGGGTGACGATGATGGGTGAATTGACCGCGTCCCTGGCGCACGAAGTGAATCAACCTATTACGGCAGCCATAACAAACGCCAATACTTGTACGCGTTGGCTCGCCGGCGATACCCCCAACATTCAGGAGGCACGGGATGCTGCGATCAGAAGCGCGAAAGATGGAGCGCGTGCGGCGGACATCATTAGTCGTATCCGACTGCTCTTCAAGAAGGGTACGCCGGTAAGGGAACCGGTTGACATAAACGAAGTTATTCGAGAGATAGTCATTCTTCTGAGAAGCGAGTCAGCGCGATATTCAATCTCGGTGCGAACGGAGCTGGAGACAGCGCTGCCCGAACTCATTGGTGACCACGTGCAATTACAGCAGGTCTTCATGAACCTTGTGCTCAATGGAATCGATGCGATGAAGTATGTCGAGGCTAAGCGCGAACTCATCATCACATCCGAGCGATGGGAAAACGAGCAGGTGCTGGTGTCCGTCCGCGATACCGGCGTCGGGCTGCCGCCCCAACAGGCAGACCAGATTTTCGATGCGTTCTTTACCACGAAGCTTCATGGGACCGGGATGGGACTGTCCATCAGCCGCTCGATCGTTGAATCGCATGGCGGCCGCTTATGGGCTGACGGAGACTCTGCGCGCGGCGCGAGCTTTCACATCACCCTGCCAACCAGAGTCGAGGCACATTGATGGCTGCCGTGAACTTGACTTACTCATACAACTACGCGCTCGTGGCGCTTTCGGTGTTGATCGCCATGTTTGCGTCGTACGTCGCTCTGGACATTGGCGGCCGCGTGATGGCCGCGTTCGGGTGGACTCGCGCGGTGTGGCTGCTGGGCGGGGCAGTTGCGATGGGGACTGGCATTTGGTCTATGCACTATATTGGAATGCTGGCGTTTATCCTGCCGGTTCCCGTGGCCTACCATTGGCCAACCGTTCTGCTGTCACTGTTTGCGGCGATTGTCGCTTCGGCCATTGCGCTCTACGTGGTGAGCCGCCGGATGATGAATGCGTTTCGAGCGCTCGCCGGCAGTGTCCTGATGGGTGCGGGTATTGCGAGCATGCATTACATCGGCATGGCCGCCATGCGCTTACCGGCCATGTGCCATTTTAGTTCCTTTCTCGTGGTCCTCTCCGTCGTGGCCGCGGTTCTGATTTCCCTCGCCGCGCTATGGATCACCTTTCACTTCCGCGACGAGAAAGCAGGGAGCGGCTGGGAAAAGACTGCCGGCGCCGTCGTGATGGGCGCCGCGATCCCCGTCATGCATTACACCGGCATGGAGGCCGCCAGTTTCACCCTCTCTGACATGCCGGTCGACTTGTCTCATGCCGTAAGCATCTCCACACTGGGCACCCTCGGAATTGCCGCCGTCACCTTGATTCTTCTCGGGTTGGCTCTACTGACGTCCTGGTTGGATAAACGCTTCGCTGTCCGAACTCTGGAATTGCAGGAGGAGAAGCTGAAGCAAAGCGAGGCCTATTTATCCGAAGCGCAGCAGTTAAGCCATACGGGCAGTTTCGGCTGGAGGCTCGCCACCGGCGAGGTTCTCTGGTCAGAGGAGACCTTTCGAATCTTCCAGTATGACCGAACGACTACACCGACCGTGGAGCTTGTTCTACAACGGGTTCATCCGGAAGATGCGGCCTTCGTAAAACAGACGATCGCGCGCGCGACGCAGGATGGGAAAGATTTTGATTTTGAATATCGATTGCTGATGCCGGAGGGTTCCGTCAAATACGTTCATGTTGTGGCTCATGCCTTAACAGACGAATCGGGCGGCATCGAGTTTGCCGGAGCGGTGATGGACGTCACCGAGCAGCACCAGGCGAGGGCGGATCTGGAAAAGGCTTTTGACGAAATCAAGAAGTCAGAGGGCCGGCTTCAACTCGTCATCGATACAATCCCCGGTATGGTCTGGAGCGGTCTGCCTGACGGCGCATTCGATTTCATCAATGAACCCTGGCTGCGGTACCTCGGTTGCTCCTGGGAAGAGCTTTCTGCGCGAGGGGGCTTGAGGTCCGTCGTCCATCCGGACGACCTCGAGGGGAGCGATGCCAGGTGGAGCGCGACTCGAGCAGCGGGGAGACATATCGACCATGAGCTCCGAATGCGCGGAGCCGACGGGCAATATCGCTGGTTTCTGACCCGCGCCCTCCCGCTGCGCGACGACTTGGGAAACATCATCAAATGGTATGGAACGGCTACCGATATCGAGGACCGAAAGCTGGCGGAGGTGTTGCTGGGCGGAGAGAAGCGACTTCTAGAAATGATTGCCAGGGGTGATTCTCGCGCTCTCATCCTCGATGCCCTCTGCCGGCTCGTCGAAGAACTTGCCGGCGGTTGTCTCTCTTCGATCCTCTTGTTGGATCCGAATACCAACTGTCTTCGGCACGGCGCGGCGCCCAGCCTGCCGCCACAGTACTCCGCAGCAATCGATGGCATCGTCATCGGTCCGTCGGTCGGATCGTGCGGGACGGCCGCTTACCGCAAAGAGCAAGTAATCGTCTCCGATATAACTACCGATCCGCTGTGGGCTGATTTCCGCGAGTTGGCCCTGGCGCACGGGCTGCGAGCGTGCTGGTCCACGCCCATACTTTCGTCTGCCGGCGGAGTGTTAGGGACCTTCGCGATCTACTACGGCGAAGCACGCAGCCCCACTCCGCAAGATTCTAACGTCATAGGGCAGATCACCCATCTTGCCAGTATTGCACTTGAACGCGCGCAGGCGGCACAGGCGCTGCAACAACAAGCGAGTCTGTTGGAACAGGCGCACGACGCGATCCTGGTCTGGGAGTTTCCCAGAACAATCGTCTACTGGAATCGAGGCGCGGAACAGCTCTATGGCTTCTCCAGGAAAGAAGCGATTGGTCGCTCTTCCCACGAACTTCTCCACACGGAACATCCGCAGACTATGACTGGGGTCGAGCAGGCGCTGGAGCGCGACGGAGAATGGACCGGGGAGCTGACACACACGACACGGGACGGGCGGAAAATTATTGTGGAAAGCCGCCATGTGTTGATGAGCGAAACTGACGGCCGTCGCCTGGTACTCGAAACAAACCGTGATATCACTGAGCGCAAGCTGGCAGAGTTGGCGCAGCTAAGACTGGGCGCAATCGTCGCCTCTTCTGACGATGCGATCATAAGCAAGACGCTCGAAGGTGTCATTACCAGTTGGAATGCCGGCGCCCAAAGAATCTTCGGCTACGCAGCCGAGGAGGCCGTCGGCCGACCGATTACGATTCTGATCCCACCCGACCGCCAGGATGAGGAGTTACAGATTATCGAAAGACTCAGGCGGGGAAAGAGCGTTCACCACTTTGAAACCGTCCGGGTCAGGAAGGACGGCCGGCGGATCGACGTTTCTTTAGCCATCTCACCGATCAAGGACTCTAACGGCCAGGTCGTTGGCATTTCCAAGATTGCCCGTGAAATCACCGAGCGCAAGCGCGCCGCGGAAGCACTGCGCCAAGCGAAAGCGGATCTCGCACACGTCAACAGAGTGACGACGATGGGAGAACTGACTGCCTCCCTGGCGCACGAAGTGAATCAACCGATCACCGCGGCTGTCACTAACGCTAATACCTGCTTGCGCTGGCTAACGCGCGATCAACCCGATCTGGACGAAGCGCGTGCGGCGGCCGCGAGAATCGTGAAAGATGGAACGCGCGCGGGAGAAATCATCAGCCGGATTCGATTGCTCTTTAAGAAGGGCCTTCCAGAACGCGAGATGGTCGATGCAAACGAGGTTATTCAGGAGATGATCGTACTCCTGCAGGGCGAGGCTACGCGATACTCCATATCTGTCAGGTCGGAGCTCTCGGCAGATATTCCTCAGTTCATGGGAGATCGCGTGCAGTTACAGCAAGTTGTGATGAACCTAATTATGAACAGTATTGATGCCATGAAGGATTTGGAGGGGACGCGCGAGCTGTCCATCAAGTCGGAGCTGGCTGAAAACGAACAACTTCTGGTGTCTGTCAGCGATACGGGCGTGGGGTTGCCGCAGGAACAGTTGGACCAGATCTTCAATGCGTTCGTTACCACAAAGCTTCACGGAACCGGTATGGGACTATCCATCAGTCGCTCCATCGTCGAATCGCATGGCGGCCGCCTGTGGGCTGCCGACAACTCTCCCCGCGGCGCCAGTTTTCATTTCACGTTGCCCACCGAAATCGAGGCGCCTGAATGATGTCCACGGAAGACTCCACAGTGTTCGTCATTGATGATGATGCCGGTGTGCGCGCATCGATCGAAGGTCTGTTGAAGTCGGTGGGCTTGCGGTCCGAGTCCTTCGGGACGGCGCACGAGTTTCTACTCAGGAAGCGACCTGATGGACCAAGTTGCCTTGTTCTGGATGTGAGACTTCCCGGAATCAGCGGTCTGGATTTTCAGCGCGAGTTGGCCGAAGCAGGGTTCCGCATTCCGATCATCTTCATCACCGGGCATGGAGATATTCCCATGACGGTGAAGGCCATGAAATCCGGTGCAGTGGAATTCCTCACGAAACCCTTTCGCGACCAGGACCTGCTGGATGCAATCAATCAGGCATTTGATCGCGACCGGGTTACGCGCCAACGCCAGAGTGAACTTGCTGAGTTGCGGAACCGGTATGAATCGTTGACCGCACGCGAGCGCGAGGTCATGGTCCTGGTGGTTTCGGGCCTGCTCAATAAGCAAATAGCTTTTGAGTTAGGGACCAGCGAAATTACCGTGAAGGTCCATCGCGGGCATGTGATGAGCAAAATGCAGGCTGGATCACTGGCGGAATTGGTAAGGATGGCGACCCAGCTTGAGATCCCACCGGAAGAAATCAGCCACAGATGAACACCGATAGACGCGGATCAGACAAAGAAGAAAGCGAAGGGCCCTGCTTAATACTTCTCTGATCCGTGTAATTCTGTGTTCATCTGTGGCTGATCCGCCTCTCCGTTGGGTCCGTATTACCAAACCTATACCAACGTATAATTGTGCGCTTGCTCCCGCCGCGCTAGGCTTTCCGCTATGGCCATTCATGCAAATAACAAACTAGTCGCGATTGTTGATGATGATGATTCAGTGCGCATCGCACTTGAGGGTCTTCTGAAATCTGCCGGATTGACCGCGCGCGCGTTTGAGTCGGCAGAGGAATTCATCAAGTCAGGCCAACAGCGCCAAACTGCATGTCTGATCTCGGATATCCGCATGCCGGGTATGTCCGGTCTCGAACTGCAGGCAAAGCTGAATGCTGAGCATTGCAGTATTCCGATTGTCTTCATCACGGCACATGGAGACGCAAAGATGCGGATGCAGGCGTTGAGAGCGGGCGCGGTGGAGTTTCTGGCAAAGCCCTTCGATGACGAAGCCCTGCTCGACTCTGTTCGCGCGGCTCTTCAAAGTTGAGCAGGTAACGGAAGTTTGCAACCGGATTCCCCCGGGAGGTCTTCTGTGGAAGCTGTCGAAAAATTACAGTACGGTGATCGGGAGCATGATCAGCGACGATTCGAACAGGTCATCGGTAATAGCGCTGCTCTCGAGGCGGTGTTCGAGCAAGTCGAATGCGTTGCGCCCACGGACTCTACCGTCCTGATCCAGGGAGAAACAGGCACCGGCAAGGAACTGATCGCACGCGCGATTCACAACATCAGCTCGCGCTGCGGACGCTCGTTCGTAAAGTTGAATTGCGCGGCTATTCCGTTTGATTTGCTGGAAAGCGAGCTCTTCGGTCATGAGAAAGGGGCGTTTACAGGCGCTATTGCGCAACGGATCGGTCGTTTCGAGATGGCCGACAAGGGCACGCTCTTTTTGGATGAAGTCGGCGATATTCCGCCGGCACTGCAGCCCAAACTGCTGCGTGTACTCCAGGAACAGGAGTTCGAGCGCCTGGGCAGTACTCATACTCGACAAGTGAACGTTCGGCTCGTGGCTGCAACGAACCGTGATCTGACGGAGATGACGAAGCAGGGCGAATTTCGCAGCGACCTGTACTACCGACTGAACGTTTTTCCTGTTCGCATTCCGCCCTTGCGCGAACGCCGTGAAGACATCCCGCTGCTCGTTCAATACTTCATGGAGAAATACGCACGTCGGATGGGTAAGCGCATTGAAACTGTTCCGACTGCCACCATGCAGAAACTGGTGGATTGGCCCTGGCCGGGAAACGTGCGTGAGTTGCAAAACATGATTGAGCGCGGAGTAATTCTCTCACGTGGCTTTGTTTTGGAGATTCCGTTAACGGAGTTGGAACAGCCCAACAATGCGACTTCCGGCAGCAACGACGGAGGATCGACTCTGGAAGCGTTTGAGCGACAACATATTCTGCAAGCCTTGCGCGACTCCGGGTGGGTGGTAGCCGGCGCAGCTGCGCGCCTCGGATTGAATCGCAGCACCCTTAACGCCCGCATGCGGAAGCTCGAAATAAGACGCCCTCAACCCGTTCTCTGAACAAGTGTCTTCGACGTGTAGCGTCCAAATTACTTGATCAGAGCTTCAGGTCTATCAATTAAAACTCAACCACTCATTGCGTACATTCCGTATTGTTGTGTGTAACGAGGGAACTGAAGCGCTGCTGATATTCGGTCGAAGTGATGAATGAACATACCAGCGCATGTTGCCTGGCAACATCACGCAATGGAGCATTGCTGACCTGGTCCAACCAGAACAGAAAGCCGCCAATATCAGAGTCGCGCCGGAGGTACCCGAAGTACTGTGTCGCGACGAACGCCCGGTTGTATTCCGCGTCGATGAAGGCCCGGTTGTTGATTGGATTCGTCTGCAGATTGTCGTCCGCTAGCCGATAGATCACTGCGCCGCGCCCACCCGAGTTGTAGAGATTAATCAACGCATCGCTCTGCGAATTCAGGTCTGGGCCAATATCATTCTTGATGGCCGCCAACACCGCAGCGACAAAGCCTGGTCCATCCAGACTCGCCGGATACCTGGCCAGGAACGCAGGTCGCTGCACGAATGCATTCGCGAAATCCAGTTGCCCTTGCGCTAGATTTGCCCCCCCTACTACCTGTGCGCGGTCAGGAGCAAAAACTGAATACCGCGGCACCTTTAGCCGTTCTGTTGCCGGATAGTTTGGATTAGTGTCCGGGTTTGGAAACGGTTGCTGGTTGCCAAAGGCCGCGCGACACAACCGGTAGACATACGAGCCGGTTTGTTGAAACTCCAACTCGTAAAAGAACGCGTTCGAAACGTCGATCCGCTTTGCGCGAATACAATTCTGATCGCTGCCGCACTGCGTTATCTGGCTGGTCCAATAATCCCACCCGACCTGATCAGGTTCGCGGCTGAGAAAGTCATGGTAGTGCTGGCGAACAAAATTCATCGCGTCGTCAATCGGGTCGTCGACGGCTCGGTAACATCATCATTAATGGTCAGGGTTGCAGCGAGCGGCGCAGTGAGTGCGGCGAACCCTGTAGCGTTCGACAGCGTCAGGGTCAGATCTTCGGACCCTTCAACGTAGGAGTCTTGTGTAATCAAGACTCTAAATGTCTTCGTATCCTGGCCGCCGGCAAAACTGAGAGTCCCAAACGCTTCAGTGAAATCACATTTTGGAGAGGCCATGCCGATCACCGTCGAACATGGTACGCCGCTGTTCCCACTGGTCGCATAGTCAACTGTCACCGGCAACGATGTGTCACCTACGCGTTTCACAGTGATCGTCGTAAAGCCAGAGCTTTCCGTTGTCAGGAGAGTTGGTGCGCTGAAGCTAACGAAATTACCAGCCGGGTTGATATTGATATTGAAGGTTTGCGGTGGGGATGTGTTGAGGCCGCCATTGATTTCTCCGCTGCAGCACCATTCGGCACCGCTCTCAATTAACGGTTCGATCCGAAGCGGAAATCTGCTACTCTCCATCTCGAACTTTTTCTGCTAAAGATTGTTGTCGGCTGGAGTCACGCCACTTGCTCCGGGGTCTGACTGAATCAAAGATTCACATCATTTTCTAATCTGCGCGATCCTCTTTCGGTGCGGGTCGGTGGATCGGAGCAAGGCACAGAGACCAAGCGTCAACTTCGAAACCAATGGAGGTCTGAAACCATGGGCAGACTCTTGATCTTGCTGGTTTGCGCAGTTCTCATCACGGGCGCGTTTATTCTTTCAAATTTCATTGGCTCTTCGAAGGCTCAGATCATTTCGGCGACTGATATTAATCCTGACCCGAATATCTTTGAGGCTTACCTGACTGCGCAAGAGCAGGATGTGACAATCGCCGGACAGACTGTACACGCGATGGTCTACAAAGATGATCCTCCCCTGCCATTCACTTCATCGGGCGCCGGCATTCCAGCTCCTGAGATCAAAGTGAAGGTTGGCGAGAACGTGATCATCCACTTCAAAAACAACCTGCCGAGCGCGAGCGCCAGTATTCACTGGCACGGTATCGAGCTGGACAACGACAGTGACGGTACGGCCGTAACGCAGGATGCCGTGCTGGCGGGACAGAGCTACACCTATCGATTCAAGACCTTTCGTCCCGGCCTGTTTTGGTATCACTCACACATGGCGCCCAGCAACGCGACCTTCGGAGGAATGTATGGTCCGATCGTCATTGAGAACAATATTGAACCGAGCCTCAAAGGCACGGTGCTGCCGCTCGACGCCGACACTCACAATCTGGTGCTGAGCGACATTGACTACGACGCAAATGGGAAGGTGGGCAAGGATTTCAATAACACCACGACCACGATTAACGAGCTCATCGAACTGTGCCATTTGGATGCTGAGGGCCAGCCCGGCGGCGATCGTAACGCGTGCAGTATATTGGCCGGTTCAACTGTGCTGGTGAATGGTGAGAACCCCAACGCGACGGCGGGCGCACAATCGCCAAAGTTCGTCGTCCCATCCGGCAAGA
The DNA here is from genome assembly GCA_025463135.1 of Acidobacteriota bacterium. Classification (GTDB taxonomy): domain Bacteria; phylum Acidobacteriota; class Blastocatellia; order Pyrinomonadales; family Pyrinomonadaceae; genus JAOAPY01. Next base: position 34,460 of record JAOAPY010000055.1, on the reverse strand, counting down.
GAATCCGACTACGTCTTTTCGACGCATCACTATCCAGGCACTTTCGTCTGAAGCTGCTGAACAGCGGTGATAACAAACTCTACCGGATTGGCGGCGAGGGCGGTTTGCTCGACCGCGTTAAGGTAGAGGGCGGCACGCAAGGGTCATGGAACACCTTTTACGATCTGGGAGAAGTCGTGCTGGGTTCCGGCGACCGTGCTGACGTCATTGTTGTCCCTTCGGGCCCGCAGGGATCGATCGTTAGTTTGGTCGGCAACAGCCTGCCCGGGCCGCCTTTTCTGGGTGACACAGCCTATCCCGTCAACTATCCGATCGCCTTTTTCGAAATCAGCGGTACGTCGGCCGATACATCTCCAGCCGAAGGGGATCCGATTCTTGCCAACACTGCCGAAGACATCCAGAACATCAAGGCCACTCCAGTCAATCGGCTCATCTCTCCGGCGCCGTTTGGAGGATCCAGTGATCTGACGATTCGCACCACGAATTCCAGGCCCAGCGCGACCCCGCTTCCATCTATCGACGGTTACTCGGCCATGCTCGACTCAAACGTCGGTAATGGAGATTTCCTCACGATCGGACGACCGCCGACCGCACGGTACGCGCACGTGGGAGAAACACTCGAACTATCGGTCAGAAATTCGACACTCGCCGCTCACCCATTTCACATGCATGGTTTTTCGATGCAACCCGTGCGAATCGTCGACAATAATTCGGGGAATACACTCTTTACCTGGAATTACGACGAGTTCATCGACACGATCGATGTTTACGGGGGGCAGACTCTCGTCTATCGAATCCGCATCGACGATCGTCCCAAGTCTTGTGACCAATCAGGAGGCCCGCCCGGCCCAGTCCTCGCTCCCTGTACGGACGCATTGACAGGTGGGGCACTGGGGAGGTGGGTCTACCATTGTCATATCTTCCACCATGCGGGCCTGGGAATGATGTCGGAGGTCACAATCCTGCCGGGAGCGCCCAGCGCCGCGCCCGCGGCGATTCGAGGTCATGTCGCCGATGCGTTTGGCTCGCCAATCAGCGGCGTGGTCGTCGCGTTAAGCGGAGGATCGCAGACTCGCGGGGCCATTACCAACAGCGCGGGTGTCTACTCGTTCGCGGGCGTCGATACGAACAGCTTTTACACTGTGGCACCCGAGCGGGCGAACTATTTGTTCTCTCCAAATCAGCGAAGCTTTTCATTACTCGCGAATGTGACAGACGCAACGTTTATCGCGCTTCCTGACGCCGTGCCAGTGCTAAACCCACTCGACACTTCAGGATTCTTTGTGCGTCAGCAGTACCTTGATTTTCTCAATCGTGAACCGGATGAAGCGGGTTTTAACTTCTGGGTCAGGAACATCGAGAGTTGCGGCGCCGAGACCGCTTGTATCGAACGCCGAAGAATCGATGTCTCGGCTGCTTTCTTCCTGTCTACAGAATTTCAGCAGACCGGTGGCCTGGTGGATGGACTCTATCGTGCATCGTTTGACCGCAGACCGCTTTATGCAGAGTTCATGCCTGACGTACGGCAGTTGGTTACGAACAAGACGGCGTTTGTCGACGCCTTTGTCAATCGCGCGGCTTTCCATACTGCTTTCGACAGTATGTCGAACGATATGTATGTCGATTCGCTAATAACCCACACACGCGTTGACTTCAGTGCGAGCGAGCGACGGGCTTTGGTGGACGGCCTAACCGGAGGCACGCTGACTCGATCCAGAGCGCTGCAACGAATCACCGAGAACCAGCAATTCATTAATGCCAGGCGCAACGAAGCGTTTGTGATGATGGAATATTTTGGCTACTTGCGGCGTGACCCGGATGAGAGCGGCTACCGGTTCTGGCTCGACAAGATGAACCGGTTCGCAGGAGATTCTCAGGACGCAGAGATGGTCAGGGCGTTTCTCTTGTCGGATGAGTACAGGCGGCGCGTTGCGCGCTGAAAGAGGTGAAGAGGAAGTATAGTCATGAGCAGGAAACAAATCGCCGAACACTCTTATCTGCAGGTTGGCGCGCCCACAACGCGATCCGGAATTGTGCGAATTGCGGCCAGAGGCAGATTCCTGTCACAACTGGTGGGGACGGCAGGCGTCATTCTATTCAGCTGTGGCTTCGGTACGTCTGTCCCGTCTCTCCCTGGCCCCAGCTCGAACGCAGGCGCCGACCGCCTTTGCATCTTGCGCAAGATAAGTCTTGCCGATACACCCCTCGATACTGATGTGAAGCGGCCGGTATCCGAGGAAATTGGATTGCCGGTTGGACAGCGTGCGCCTTCGTTCACACTGAAAGATCAGACTGGGAGAGATGTCTCGCTCCAGTCCCTGGTCCAAAAAAGCGCGGTGGTCCTGGTCTTCTACCGGTCCGCCGATTGGTGTCCCTATTGCAAGCAACAGTTGGTTGACCTGCAACGGAACCTCAAAGAGATCGAAGCCGGCGGTGCGCAGTTAGTGGGAATCAGTTACGATTCGCTGCCTATCTTGAAGCGGTTCGCGAGCAAGAGGATCAGTTTCCCGCTGCTGTCAGACTCTGGCAGCAGGACCATCGACGCCTACAACATTAGAGGTGGTGATGATGGCGTCGCTCGCCACGCCACCTTTATCATCGATAAAAAGGGTATTGTCCGCGCCAAGTTGTTTCAGGTGAGCTACGCCGAACGACCAGCTTTGGATGCACTGGTCAAGGCCATTAGAGAGTCGCAATAGTCGGAAGTTAGATAACGCGCATATGCGGCTGCCAGACCACGATGTACTGCAGGCTGCCAGCCTGCAGAGCTGGGCCGGATGAATAGTTTGGTTGACAGCAAGGCCGCGGGAACAACAACAGGCTGGCAGGCTGTTGTCGTCAGGGGCGATTGATACTCTTAGCCGTGAGTGCCAACCCACCTTCACGGGCGGGACGCCCGTGGCACGGCCCACGCAAGCGCAAGCTGGCAGCTTGCGCTACTCATTCAGGAAGCTCGGGCAGAGTCTCGAACCTCAGGATCGCCTTGCCGCCGTCTTTGTCTTCGATGCCCAGCCCTTCTTCAAGACCCGTGGCTGCCAGCAAAGGCGCAATGCGCTCTACAGCCGCCACGCGATGGGTCATGTGTCGGGGATCGGCGGGACTCTCACCACCAAGAATTATTTCCACGCCGCCGGCCGCGTCTCCCTTAGTCTCGTAGCTCACGCCGATTAACGGCAGGTGTTGCTCTTCCTCCTGCGCTCCAGTTTCGCCCACCACTTCCAGTCGCGTGGCGCGCAATTGATTACGCTGGCTGAACTCGTCAAGAAAAGTTTTCCAGTTAGCTCGTTCTATGTAATCCGCCATGATCTATCTCCTTTGTTCATTCAATATCTGAGACGCGGGCCGCTGGGGCCGCAAAAGCTATGCTTGTAGCATACGAGGGCCGGCCAAAGTCCGCCACCTGCAAATCATGATAACTGAGGTGAGCTGCCAGTTCCTCGTTGAGCCCGGGTTCCGCACGTAACGGAGCGAGATCTTTGGCCCTCCTCTTCCGGCTATAAACATCTCGCTCCTCTGGAGCGAAAACGACAGTTAGTGCCGGGTCAGAATCCAATCGCCATTCAGGGGGTTCTTAATACCCAGCCCGACGACTGCGTCGCTTGCTCCACCAAACTCTGAGTGCCTCGCGCATTCGCAGATGTAGCTCATGAACGATTCTGTAAATGGCGGTAGACTTGAGCGTCCCATAGATGTGATTTTTGAACGCAAGAAACCGTTGATACAGCCACGCAAACCAGCCGATTCGCAGCAACTGTGAACGAGTCAGAGTAAATATGCGCGCGACCACCGCAGTGCCGGCGAATTTCGCAGCGATAATAGTCAGCACTCCAAGGGTGGCTTGTCCGTGAGAAACGAAGTATAGGGCAACAAGCTTCAACGGTAAGAGTAACAGGGCAGGTGTTGCAAAAAAGAGCAGGGCTGGATACGGAGGAAGGCTGACAATGAAAGCCTCGACAGAACGCAGGATCGGCAGTCGCCCGATGGCGGCAGCGAGTCGCGCAAGATCCTGCCACAGCCAATCTTCAATCAGGATGACAATAGCTGCAAGAATGACAAACGGACTGGTTAAGATTCTCCAGGCCCAAAACCGGAGTCTGCCACTCGTCTTTGTTCGCTCAACAACTGCCGTCAAGATAGACCCACCGCCTTACCGACTCTCCGGGTTTGTTCCTCACGATCAAATTTCAGTTCATGATCTACCAGCTTTGCCCACCCTGGCAACACAAAACCTTTCAACGAATAATCAGTTCGAGTGATTTGAGTTGAACAAGCCCCGGCTATTCCACAAACCGATGTATGCCGTGCTCCATCCAGTGCAGATCCTTGAGGACAGGAGGTGGATTTGATCGATCAGGGCAGAACCGAGGAAGTCTTGTAGCGCGACGCTCACGAGGGGGACGCCCGTGCCACTGTACGCGGAGAAAAAAAATAATTTCCCCAAAGAAAGAGCGTGTTATTATCGGGATCAAATCCCCCTTAGTTCGGATTAAAGCTGGCGCCCGCGCGATCTTCGAGTGATCGTGTTGGAGGGAGGCAACTATGTTAGCGAACCATCGTTTGCTGTTCCCGGTTTTCCTTTTGATACTGGTTGTATGCGTGGGTGGTATTGCCCTCTCGACGCGAGCGGGCAGCGAGCGCGGAGGCACAGTCTCTGCGCCTGATCCTAAACTCGCCGATGGATTGGCCGCGTGGGACCAGGTCTATTCAGTCTTAACTTCGCCGCGCTGCATCAACTGTCACACGGCGACAAACTATCCACAGCAGGGCGACGATCGCCATCGGCACTTCGCGAATGTCATTCGCGGTCCGGAAGGAAAAGGCGTGCCCGCACTGAATTGCGTGGGATGTCATCAGGCAGCTAACGCAGACAGTACGGGAGTGCCCGGCGGACCCAATTGGCATTTAGCGCCGTTGTCGATGCGATGGCAGGACACGAACGATCGTCCACTGTCGAGTGGGGCAGTGTGTCGAGCCGTGACCGATCGATCGCGGAACGAAAATATGGACGGGCACGCCCTCCTGAAGCATCACGAAGAAGCGGCGTTGGTTCTTTGGGCGTGGAATCCGGGCCGGCGGCCGGACGGGACGACGCGAACTTTGCCACCGCTGACCCATGCCGAATTCGTCAACGCAACTCGTCGCTGGGTTGACGCCGGCACCCCATGCCCGCGCCTTAAATAGGAGACAAGCCATGACAACTTATGAACTAAATGTAAATGGCCAGCCGAAACAGGTGAATGTTGATCCATCGACCCCATTGCTTTGGGTCTTACGCGAAGAACTAAAAATGACGGGCACGAAATATGGCTGCGGTATCAGCGCCTGCGGCGCGTGTACCGTCCACCTGGCCGGCATAGCTACTCGCTCGTGCGTGGTTCCGGTGGCGCTGATTGGTGATCGGAAGATAACCACGATTGAAGGTGTTGGACAGGATCCGGTGGGTCGCGTGGTGCAGGATGCCTGGGTGGAAAAAGACGTGGTCCAATGCGGTTACTGTCAAAGCGGACAAATTATGAGCGCGGTGGCGCTGCTAAAAGCTACGCCGAAACCGACGGACCAGAACATCGAAGAATCGATGGGTGGCAATCTTTGCCGGTGCGCCACCTACGTACGAATTCGTGAAGCCATAAAGAGCGCGGCGGAGCAGATTTGAGCGTGGCCCGGGCGTCCCGCCCGTGAGATCGTGCGGAAGAAATGTTGTTACCTGTCGCTGAAGATCACGCGCGTGTCACATTCGGCAAAGGAGCCGGTAAAGGAGATCAAGCAAATGCGAGCAGCACTTAAGCGTCAGAATGATCCGGATCTGAACCGGCGCAGCTTTCTGCGCGCGTCTACGATTGCGGCTGGAGGCCTATTGGTTTCTCTGTATCTCGATCTTCCGGCCTTTGCGCGCGAAGGAACGCAAGCACCGCCGCCGAAAGCTTATCCGCCGGATGCGTTCGTGCACATCAGGCCTGACGGCAAAATCCTGATCACGGTGAACCGTCTTGAGTTTGGTCAAGGCGTGCAGACTTCTTTGCCGATGATCCCGGCCGATGAGCTGGACGCTGATTGGTCGCAGGTGGTGGGTGAGCTCGCGCCCGCCGCGGATGTCTATAAGGATCCGCTTTTTGGCATTCAGATGGTTGGCGGTTCCGGCTCGATCGCTCATTCGTTTCAGCAGTACCGAGAGCTGGGAGCGAAAACGCGCGCGATGTTAATTGCGGCCGCCGCGGATCGTTGGCACGTCTCACCCAACCAGTGCCGCACGGAAAATAGCGTCGTCTTTGGTCCGGACGGAAAATCATCACGCTATTCCGAACTTGCGGATCATGCCGTGCGCCAGCCAGTGCCCGAAAAGGTTAGTCTGAAGCACGCGTCTGAGTTCCGCCTGATCGGCAAAAAAATTCGCCGGCTCGATAGTCCAGCAAAGTGTGATGGCTCGCAGAAGTTCGGACTTGATCTCGATCTTCCCGGAATGAAGATCGCGGTTGTCGCTCATCCAACAGTATTCGGCGGCCGCGTGAAGAGCATCGATGACAAGGAAGCTCGCAGCCTCGCGGGAGTAAAGGAAGTATTCGAAATCCCACTGGTGAAGGGAAGTGGTGTGGCAGTTGTTGCCGATAAGTTCTGGACGGCAAAGCAGGCGCGCGACCGTTTGAAAATCGATTGGGATTTATCCGGCCTTGAACTGGCGGACAGCTCGCAGTTGTGGACCAGGTATAAGGAACTCGCTCGGACTCCGGGCAACCTAGCCGTCACGCGCGGTGATGACAAGTCGCTGGATCGCATTCCCGCGGCCAGACGATTAACTGCTGAGTACGAATTCCCGTTTTTGGCGCACACACCCATGGAGCCGCTGAATGCGACGATCCGTTTTGAGGGCAATCGCGCCGAGGCTTGGGTTCCATCTCAGTTTCAGACCCTGGACCAGATGGCGATCGCCGAAGTGCTCGGGCTAAAGCCGGATCAAGTCACTTTCCATACGGAATATGCCGGCGGCGGTTTCGGCCGGCGCGCGGTGATCGATTCACATGTGCCGCGCGAAGCGGCGGTGATTGCCAGGCGTTTGCGCGGCACGCCGGTTAAGCTTGTTTGGACGCGCGAGGACGATGTGCGCGGTGGTTATTATCGCCCGATGCATGCCCATCGCGTCGAGATTGGCATCGGCGCCGATGGAATGCCGGCCGCCTGGCGCCATGTTGTGGTCGGACAATCGTTGGTGGCGGGCACTCCGTTTGCCGCCATGATGATTAAGAACGGTGTCGACCAGGCAACCGTCGAAGGAACATCGGACACCAGCTACAACATTCCGAATTTTCACGTCTCGGCTCACCATCCAACCGTGAACGTGCCGGTGCTTTGGTGGCGTTCAGTCGGCCATACTCACAATGCTTTTGTCATGGAGACTTTGGTAGATGAGCTGGCCTCGCGGGCGAAAGTAGATCCGATTGCTTATCGTCGCAAGCTCTTGAAACCTGATGCAAAGAAATTGCGCGCCGCGCTCGACCTGATGGACCACCAGAGCGCCGGCTGGCGAAGCCATTTGCCGAAGGGACATGCCGTAGGTATTTCCTGTCACGAGGCTTTTGGGACCGCCGTAGCCTGTGCCGTGGACGTCTCGATCGAAAACAAACGTCCAAAGATCCATCGAGTAACCGTGGCGGCTGATTGTGGTCTCGCCGTGAATCCTCTGACAATTGAAAGTCAGTTTCAGGGAGGGCTTGGTTTCGGTGTCACCCAACTAATGGCGCAGGGCGCGATTACCTTGAAAGATGGTCACGTGGAACAACGAAACTTCGACGGCTACACGCCACCTTATATGATCGATGCGCCGGTTACGGTCGATGTGCATATCGTTCCCAGCACCGAAGCGCCAACCGGGTGCGGCGAACCACCGGTGCCCGTGATCTCGCCGGCAGTAGTCAACGCCCTGGCAAGACTAACCGGGAAACGACATCGCAGCTTGCCGTTGAGTGCTGTGTGATGGCGCCGTGCCCTCAATTGACAGTTGTTTAGAGTACCGCCTTCCCGGCGGGCTTTGCTGGGAGAAAAACCCGACTGAGTCGGTACTCTGAACGCCTGTCCAAATCGGGCACTACCGCGGACTTCGACCACCAGCCCCAAGACTGAAAACATTGCCACAAGAGACCATAAAGTACCCTCCGCTCAGCCCTGATCTGTCAGGTAGTTGGACGAGACTCTTGCGTGTCTTTGGACCTGGAGCAATCATCGCCTCCGTGACGGTGGGCACGGGCGAGACCATCTTTGCGCCGCGCGTCGGCGCTGTGTTCGGCTACGCAATGCTCTGGGTGCCTCTGGCCGCGGTCGTTTTCAAGGCCGCGCAAGTTTACGCCGGCGCCAGATATATCGTGCTCACAGGCGAGCATCCGTTGCGCGCCTGGTCGCGTATTCCGGGACCCCGTGCGTGGGTGGCCAAGCTGCTCGGCATCGTCTCGATCATCGCATTCCCCATGTGGATGGCCGCGTTGTCGGATGCTCTCGCCAGCCTCTGCATTTGGATTACGGGTATTGGGGCAGAGTCGAGTTGGGGACGGCCACTGTGGGGCACCGCAATCATTCTGACGGCGACAACGTTGAGTCTGATTCAGACTTACAACCTCGTGGAGCGCGTTTCGACTTTGATTCTGGTTCTGAAAATGGGCCTCATCCTGCTCGCAATCCTGGTCGTTAAACCTGACTGGGCCGCCGCGCTTTGGGGCATGCTGGTGCCGCATCTTCCGGCTTATGAGCCGTGGGTAACTGCGAAATACCCTGACTTTATGGGACGCACGGTTTTTTTTGAGATGGCCGTGCTGATGGGAGCAGTGGGCGGCGGCGTGCAGGATTACCTCGGATATGTCGGGTTCCTTCGCGAGAAAAACTGGGGGGCAGCGGGGCAAGCGAGCGAGGGCCCGAGGAAACTCAGTCACGAACCAGGCGTGGTCGCGCGCGGCCTAAGTTGGCTGCGAGCACCGGCCCTCGATGCGACGATTTCATTCGGCAGTGTTTTACTGATAACGATATGTTTCATGATCCTTGGCGCGGCGGTGCTTCATCCTTTAAGGCTGGTGCCGACCGATGCCGACCTTTACAGTCAGCAATCCAAGTTCCTTGGTCTCATCCACCCGCAGTTGATCAGTGTCTATAAAGCGGGCGTGTTTTTTGCCATCTTCGGCGCGATCTACGGCATGTTACCAGTGTACGCGCGCACTACATACGAACTGGCGATCGCCATCTGGCCCAAACGCAGTTGGGATTTTGATAGACTGCGCTTGCAAGTCATTCTTTATACCGCGGTGGGCGCGCTGCTGCTCCTTTGGACGGGCTTTAAGACGGTCGTCCTTGCCGGCATTGTCGCGCCTTTCGCCGGGGTCCTGGGATGCGGGTTGTGGTGTCTGGCGATGATTTGGGTGGAGTGGAAGCAGTTGCCGGCCGTCTATCGAATGAGCAAGTGGCTGTTAGCGTTGACCGCCGTCGCCGGGATCACGATGACGGCGGTTGGATGTTACGTGACGGCGTTCTCGTGGTGGCGCTAAGAGCGTACCCAAGTTCGTGCGTGAACATGATGCCTTCGCATCGATTTGTGCGCAGTTCGTTAGCCATCGAGGTAGTCAGAGTTATTAGGAGAGGCCTTGATGATCAAAACGGAGCCTGGACGCGGTGCAATCATTGTCGTTGGAGTCGCGGGTCTTTTGATCATGCTGTTTCTCCAGCTGGCAATGTCAGTGCGGCGGGAGTCTCAAACCTGGAACGAGGGCAATCAATATCTTTGCGGGATACCGGTCGTTAAGTTGTGCCTATAAAGGAAAATTCTATGCGAAGACTTTGTCTAATGACCGCCTTGATTTTCTGCACCGTATTTTCTGCATCAGCTCAGGTTCCCACGTCTGCCCTCAAGTCTTCCGCGGAGCTGGAGCACAGGATCGAGTCCTTACTTACCCAGATGACGCTCGAAGAAAAGCTTGCTCTGCTCGGAGGTGTTGACGGCTTTTTCATTCGCGATGTTCCGCGGCTTAACCTGCCGCGACTGAAGATGGCCGATGGACCAGTGGGCGTCCGCAACTTTGGACCAGCGACGGCGTTTGCCGGAGGCGTAACGTTGGCCGCTACGTGGAATCCGGCGCTGGCGCAACTTGTCGGGAGCGAACTCGGACGTGACTCTCGCGCCAAAGGCGTGCACTTCCTGCTGGCGCCCGGGGTCAACATCAATCGTGCTCCAATGAATGGACGAAATTTTGAGTACTTCGGCGAAGACCCTTTCCTCGCCTCGCGCATTGCAGTCGGTTACATCAATGGCGTACAGAGCCAGGGCGTGAGTGCGACGATCAAACATTTCCTGGGTAACAACTCTGAGTTCGATCGCCACAATACGGACTCGATCATTGACGAGCGGACCATGCGCGAGATCTACCTGCCCGTCTTCGAGGCGGCCGTGAAGGAGGCCCACGTCGGGGCCATCATGGACTCGTACAACCTGACCAACGGACTGCACATGTCGCAGAACAAGTATCTGCTCACTGATGTGGTAAAGAAGGAATGGGGCTTCGACGGCCTGATCATGTCCGACTGGTCCGGAACCTATGACGGGGTCGAGGCCGCAAACGCAGGTCAGGATCTCGAAATGCCTTCGGGCTTACATATGAACGCGCAGACCCTCAAGCCCGCGATTGAACAGGGCAAAGTTTCCGTCGCCACTATTGACGACAAGGTGCGCCGCATCCTGAGAACGGCCGCGCGTTTTGGCTGGCTCGATCGTGATCAGACCGGGCTGTCTATTTCGCGCTATAACCCGCAAGGCCGCCAGGTGGCGCTCAACGCCGCGCGTGAGGGCATCACGCTGCTGAAGAACGACAGCGGTCTGTTACCGCTGAGTAAGAACAAAATCAAATCCATCCTGATTATTGGCCCAGATGCTTTTCCGGCGGTGCCTGTCGGCGGCGGCAGCGCCGAAGTGCAGCCATTCGCGGCCATCAGTTATCTGGAGGGCTTGAGTAATTATCCGGGCGCCGCATTTCAGGTTTATTACGATCGCGGCGTGCTGCCGTACAGCGATTTGGCCAACGCGACCAATTTCACTACATCGCAGAGTGATGGGAAACCCGGACTGAGAGCGGAGTACTTTGACAGCATAGATCTGAAAGGGACTCCGTTGATAACGCGCACCGAAGAGCATGTTGACTTCGGTACCGCCGCGCGCTTGTTGTTTCCGGAAGGGACCCTTTCGTCGCGTTGGACCGGTTATTACACTACGCAAGATGCCGGTTCCTACGACATCTTCGTGCAAACGACGAGAGAGGTCGGCGGCTCTTATCGTCTTTATGTTGATGACAAACTCGTCCTGGACAATTGGACCACCCTTACCGCGCTCGCTGACTTTCGCACGCTTCGTCTCGAACCCGGGGCCCACAAGATTGTTCTGGAGCAACACGGACGGGCGTTTAGACGGGCGGCGCGCCTCAGGATGGGAATTGTCCGCGCTGGACAATTTGTTAGCGCCAACGCCAGAAAGCTTGCCGCGAGCGCGGATGTGGTAGTAGTGGCCGCGGGTTTCGACGCCGAGTCTGAAGCTGAAAGCGCCGACAGAACTTTTCGGCTGCCGCTTGGACAAGATGAGTTAATCAAGGAAATGGCCGCGGCCAACAAGAACACGATCGTCGTCATGACTGCGGGCGGCAGTGTGGATATGAACGCCTGGCTTGAGCGCGTTCCGTCGCTGGTCCAGGCATGGTATCCCGGACAGGAAGGAGGCACGGCGCTGGCCGAGATTCTGTTTGGTGATGTGAATCCCTCCGGTAGGCTGCCGGTAACCTTCGAGCGCCGCTGGGAAGATAACCCGGTCCATGACAGCTACTATCCTGAGGCGGGCACGAAGCGCGTCGTCTATAAAGAAGGAGTATTCGTTGGCTATCGTGGTTACGAGCACAACAATGCGAAGCCACTGTTCCCCTTCGGTTTTGGACTGTCCTATACAACTTTCAAGTACAGCAACTTGTCCATCAAACCAGTATCGAATGGCGAATCAGGTTCGCGCTATGAAGTTTCGTTCGATGTTAAGAACACAGGGGCACGCGAGGGTGCCGACGTGGCCCAGGTGTATGTCGGCGACACGCAAAAAAAAGTCCCGCGGCCGGCGAAGGAGTTGAAAGGATTCTTGAAAGTGAGTCTTCGTCCAGGCGAGACAAAGAAGGTATCGGTCATGCTCGACAGCCGCGCCCTGTCCTATTATGACGTCAACGTAAAACAATGGCGCGCGGAGGCCGGCGACTTCAATGTACTCGTAGGCCGCTCGTCCGAGCAGATTGAATTGCGTGGCAAGCTCACGCTGCCGCGGTCTTTAATGGGAACCAGCAGGTGAGTTCACAATATTATTTATGAAAAATAAATCGAAGTCATTAGTAGCCATCTTGCTACTTGCGATCGCGTCGGCAGCAAACAGTGAGGAGCAAAAAGCAGGGGTAGGAACCTCGCCGCGAGTGTTTTTGCTTGATGCAAGGCGGTTGCAGATAACGCGACAGCGGATTCATGACGGCGACAAGAATGCATCTCCGGCCTGGGCCAGGCTTGAGCGCGACGCCCAGAAAGCGATGTCGTCAGCCCCGTTTTCGGTCATCACCAAAGGAGCAATACCGCCGAGCGGAGACAAACACGATTACATGAGCCAGGCGCCTTATTTCTGGCCCAACCCGAAATCACCCAATGGCTTGCCTTACATATCGCGTGACGGCGAACGCAATCCGGAGATCAACCAAATCACAGATCACCACAGCCTCGATCAGTTGGAATCGTCGGTAGAAACACTCGCCCTTGCTTACTATTTCAAAGGCGACGAAGCGTACGCTGCCAAAGCAGTCTCCTTACTGCGCGCATTCTTTCTCGATCCAGCGACGAGGATGAATCCAAATCTGCAGTACGCGCAGTTTATTCCGGGAGTGAACACTGGCCGCGGCATTGGCTTGATTGAAACCCGTGGATTGCCCAACGTGATTGACGCGATCGGGTTGCTGGCGGGATCAAAGGCTTTAACTGAAAACGATCGACGCGGGTTGCAGGACTGGTTCGGAAAATTTCTTCAGTGGATGCTCGATAGTCAGAACGGTCGTGACGAAGCAGCGCGGAAAAATAATCATGGAAGCTATTACGATCTTCAGGTCGCTTCCTTTGCGTTGTTCGTTGGCAAGAAAGATCTGGCAACGCGAGTTCTCGAGGACGCCAGAGGAAAACGTATTGCGTCGCAGGTCGAGCCTGATGGTCGTCAACCACTGGAACTGGCGCGCACCAAAGCGTGGAGCTATAGCAACATGAATCTCGAGGGCTTGATGTTGTTGGCTTCGCTCGGTGATAGCGCTGGAGTCGATCTTTGGAATTTTCAAACGTCCGATGGACGCAGCATTCGCAAGGCGCTCGACTTTCTTACGCCGGTTGCACTTGGAGAGCAGAAGTGGCAATACCCGGAAATCGGTGCAGTGAAACCAGAGACTTTGTTCCCGTTGATGCGGCGCGCCGCTGCTGTGTATCGCGACAAACAGTATCAAGCCATGATGACAAAGCTCCCGGATCTGGACTCGGCAGACCGCGGTCGGTTGCTTCGTGCCGATTTCACAACAAGACAAGCGCGCCAATAAGCGCGCGGCCCCTTCGTCCTCGTCCTGAGCCGGTTTGTCCCTTACCGCGAGTCTCGCGTTTCATTCGGCAGTATGATCTGATTCTCAAAATAATGACGCGAAGAAAATTGCATTGTCTTCTGGGGTTCGTTCTGGTCGCAGCGTGTTTTACGGCGTCGCGGACAGGTCTCGCTTTTTCGATTGAGCCGATTACCTCCGCGGCCAATTACCAGACGCCCCAAGCGCCGCAGACTCTCTCCATTCCTTCGGACTCCGCGCGCTGGCAGTTGGAAGGACAAGCCAAAGCCACTGAATACCAGGGTCGCAAGAGCCTTTTCGTCGATGGTGGGGCCGCGATTTTGAAGGACTTTGAACTTCGCGACGGCGTTATCGATGTGGATGTGGCAACTCCCGCCAGTCGCGGGTTTTTCGGTTTTCAGTTTCGGATTGCCAACGACGGCGCCAACGCCGAGTGGGTTTATCTTCGCCAGCACAAGTCCGGATATCCGGACGCCCTGCAGTACACGCCTGTTCTTAATACCGGCGCCAACTGGCAAATCTACAATGGACCAGGCTTCACCGGCGCTGTCGATATCCCGAAAGATCTCTGGTTCCATTTGCGTCTCGAGGTGGTGGGCGCGCAAGCAAAGTTGTACGTCAAGGACATGGCAAAGCCCGTGCTCGTGACGAACGATCTGAAAAGCGGCGTTCAGAAAGGGCAGGTGGCCCTGCATGTGCTGACCGGCGCCACCTATTTCTCGAATTTCGAAATACGGACTACACCCGATGCGCCGTGGGAGCGGCACTTGCCGCCGATGCCGCCGGGCACTCTGACAAAGTGGAGCTTGTCGCCTTCGTACGATGCGCTCGCGCGTAATCTCGAATTATCGCTCACGCCCCAGGAGAACGCTGCCATGAGCTGGCAGGATGTGGAGGCGGAACCGCCGGGCTTTGTCGTCGTCTATCGCTACCGCGAGGCCCCGCATCTGCGGGTCTCATTCGCAAACGACTTTTCCAAGCGTCTCGAACCGCAACCGGGAACCAAGGTCGTGTATGCACGGACCAGCATCGAGTCCGACCGCGACCAGGTGAAAAAGCTCTACCTGGGCTACAGCGATGATGTCAGCGTGTTCCTCAATGGCAAGATTCTCTTCCGCGGCCGCAGCGCTCAGAATTTCCGCGACCCTGGCTTCCTCGGCATCGTCAATCCGGAAAACGACACCGTCTACCTGCAGTTGAAGAAGGGCAGCAACGAACTGATGCTGGCGGTCAGCGAACTCGGCGGCGGATGGGGATTCATTTGCCGCCTGGCGGAACTGGACCACTAGATGAATTCAGCAGAGCATCGATCGAGGGCAATTCTGCAGTTACGCGTCGCGTGTTGTATTTATCGAGATATGCCCGTCGCGCTGCCGTCATTGGATACGCTTCGGGATGCGCATAGGGATATTTCGTCATGCCATGAAAGGGCAATGGCATCACCTGATCCGGACTGGCAGAGTTAATGTCCATCTCTTTGCTGAAGCCGTCGGCATAGAGCAGGAACGTGCGAGCCCAACCGCGCGGCAACGGTGACAATTTGCCGGCGCTAAACGACAGGCTTATCTCATCGCCCGGGCGCGATACTACGAACATATCGTCTGACTTGAGAAGTAACTCGCGTACATCACCCTCGCGCGTATATCTTCCCGGCATTACTTTCCAGGGAGAAGTAAAGGCGACGTGATCATAGTCGTAACCAAATGGTTCTCGGCCATCAGGTGTAATTTCCTCGGAGAAGCCGCGCCAATGAAGCTGGGCGCCCACCGGATCCAGCCGCGTCATCCGCACTGGAGCCTGCCCATCTGAGGTGTCAACCAAAATCTGATCCCACAGGATCCGCATATTAGTGACTATGCGCACTTCACGACTGGCGCTGAGAAACTTTCCGGTGAGATCCACGGTCACGGTTTGCGGTCGCCCGACCGGAATGCCGATGTCTTCGATCACGGTGCGCCAACTGCCGTTTGCATCTTTCACCTGCAGCGATGGCAGGGTCATGGTTTTGCCGCTTTGTGCTGCCGCAACGTTATCGCTGGACCATGCATAGTCAGTCCAACCGGTGAGCAACAACACCATTCGTTGACCTTGAGCGCGGTTTTCGTCGTTTGCCAACTTCATGGTGAGCGAATGTTCAGCCGCATATCCACGAATGCGATCGCGAAGGAAGTCATCAGGATATTGGCGGTCCATGCTGGTAATTCGCGACAGGACATCATTCCCGTGATCGTCTACAGCGCTCAGCGGCGCCCGGGCGCCGTGCGTCATAAAAAGTTTAAAAGGCCGAGGCGGATCAGTCATCCCTTCATTAGGATAGACCGCAAAAGCGTCGGGATGATCCACGGCGATCAGCTGAAAGCGATCGGCGAACAGCGCCTCTTCCAACTCGTTCGTGACGCGCAACTCGTAGCGTCCGTTATGCTCTTTCAATTGATCGGCGCGGATCCGAACGTATTCGGTCGGATCGGGAGTGTTATGGCGGCCGGGTTCTTCCAGATAACCCATCTCGCCACCACCCATGAAGTCCGTTATGAATTCGAACCGTTCGCCGTTCCACGCATAAAGGTAAGGACATGAAGAAGGCTTTCGATCGAGTTCCGTAATGTTGAGAGTCATGAAGGAGGCGGTGCTGGGACCTGCGCCGGCGATCTGCGTCTCTGCCTGCACGATGCCGGCGGGCCATATTACGCGCACCGCGTCTGCCGTTGACCGCTGGCCAAGTCCGAAAAGAATGTCTACGGGGGCGGCTGCGGGGCTGGCCGACGAAGTCTCCAGTTTCTGGATCAAGCTGCCCGATCGCGCTTCGATCTTCGTGCCGATGCTGCTGCGGTTACTCACTTTGCCGGTCAGTTTTATGCGTAACGAGTGATGCCTGTTCCCGCCGTCGTTACGTCCGAGCCGCACTCCCCCGCCGCTAAGAAAAAGAATATCCGTGTCTCCATCATTATCTATGTCTCCGGCAGTGAAGAGACGGCCGGCTACTGATGCGGCGCTTGCAAAATCACGGGCGACCGCGGGTTCGCTGGTATCCGTCCAACCGTCCCCAACGTTCCGCCATACGCGGACACCTTTATCGGTGACGATGAAGCAGTCGAGCAGACCATCATTGTCGTAGTCGAGGAACTGCGCAGATCGCGCTGCTTCCGAACCGGCGGGCAGGGGAGTGGTCTTAAACCTCTCCCTGCCATCGCTGATAGCGAGCAGCGCTGGTCCATCGGCCCGCCCCAGCAGGAAGTCTGTGTAGCCATCCTTGTTTACGTCGCCTGCCGCGGCACAACTCCAGTGACCTTCGATGTCGAGTCCCACATCCTTTGAGACATTGCGAAAGGTCCCGTCTCGTTGGTTGCTGAAAAGCTCAGGGGCTTTGCCATAACTGACGACTAGCAGATCCATGTCGCGGCGGTTGTTAAAGTCTGTAGGTATGACCGAGACCACGTGTCCCACAAAATTCAACTTCGCAGCCGCCGTGATATCCGTAAACTTTCCATTGCCGTCATTTCGCAACAGTAGGTTGGGAGCGCCGGCGAAGTCATCCGGGAAAATGATCGATGTTGTACCCTTTGGGGCTTGCGAAAGATCAGCCAAGCCAGCGATGAAGATATCGAGGTCTCCATCATGGTCCAGGTCAACAAAGGCGACCGACGATGGCAGGAAAGGATAAGCGGGAATGCCCGCGGCACTGGTCACGTCTGAAAACTTGCCTCCACCATCATTGTGATAAAGCGAAAGACTTCCGTCCCGGATGACGAACAGATCGGTCTTGCCGTCGTTATCAAAATCACCCGCGACGGAACCAATGGGTGTGCCGTTGAATTTCGCGGCCAGGGCACCGGACTGTGCGGTCACATCAACAAATTTACTCCCGGCGTTTTTGTACAGGTGCTGCTCTGTAGTAGTCGACCAAAATAGATCCAGATTACCGTCACCGTCCATGTCGAAAAGCGTTACGCTGCCGCCGAGAGCGGTTACTAACTCTCGCCGGCTCGTATCATTCCAATTACTTAAGTTGAACTGACGACCAAAAATGGATGACGTTGGCGTAACCGCGGCCGGGCCACGAACAACGCTTGCCGATCCGGGCATCAGGGCGGCGGTGGCATCTGCAAAAGTAACTGTGGGCGTGGTTCGATCAACCAACTCCGGCTCGACGCCGGTGGAAGGAATCGCCTCGGCATAACGACCCTGTTCAAGATAGTTCTGTCCGACACTGGTGGCGCTGCCGCGTTCGCGCAACTGCTGAAAATGTTCGGTGACCTTCTGGCCTTCCGCGCGTTGGCCGGCGCGCAATAGAGCCTGTCCCAGGTTGTAAAGCGCTGTGGCGTTATAGGGCTCGGCAGCGAGCGCAATTTTGAAGGCCGCGATTGCCTCGGGATATTTGCGCTGTTGCGCAAAGAGTTGGCCCACGTTGATATTCGTCCCGACATCGTCCGGCGCAATTTTGAGGACCCGTTGAAAAGCGGCCATGGCTTCCTCGGGCTTACTTTGCAGTTTCGCAATCAAGCCGAGGATGTAGTAAGGCTGCGGAGCCTGAGGCTCGAGGGTCGCGGCATTTTGAGATTCGCGCTGCGCTGCCGGTAGATCCGGGACGTTGAAAAGCGCAATACCCAGATTGATGTGCGCCAGGTTAAGCTTCGGATACAACTGCAGCGCACGTTTGAATGCGTCCACCGCTTCCTTGTATTTGAACTGTTCCAGGAGTGCGACACCGATGTTATTCGCGCGATAGGCATCCTCGCGGGCAGTCGCCGCTGAGGCAACCTGGGCCGGCCGACCGGCCGGCGACGCTTTGGACAGAAACAGAACTGACACCGTAAGGCCGGCTAAAAGAATAACGAAGATATACCTTTGAAAGATTTTCATGGACTGTTTCAATGATGAATGACCAAACCTGATTTGGTTAGCCGGACTGAGAAGAGCGCCGGGCGCCGAATGGGCTCGGACCCTTTTGAAATCCGATATTTAATCTGCCGCCGCAAACACAGACTGAAGTCTGTACCACTACTGCCCGGGATCGATGTTCGCAGGTTTGATGTCGGCCGGGATAAACTGGCGATCAATTAAGTCCTTCATGGCGATTGGCCTGTCCAGTATTCCCGCTTTGACAGCCATGTCATTGATCCGTTGCAAGTCTTCATCCGTGGGCGTCAGCATTCTATAGCTTACGCGATCCGGCGGCTGGGTCAGCACGTAGCGTATGACTTTCTCATCCTGGCGAAAGTAAGGTGCGACGACCTTGGCTGCTTCCAGGCGGTGACCCTCGGCCCATTCGCCGCTCTCGGCGATGCCGCGGACGAGATCACGGACCACTTCCGGCCGTTCGCGGATCAGTTTCTCTGTCACTACCAACACGCAGGAGATGAAGTGTGGCCAGATGTCTTTCGCGTGGTAGAGAACGCGACCACTGCCGTCCAGTTCGGCCTTTGCCGCATGCGGTTCACCCACGAAATAGGCGTCGATTGCTTTAGCTGCCAGCGCCCCCGGCATGTCAGGCGGCGGCAGTTCGACGAACCGGATCTCTTCCGGCCGCACCCCCTGATCCTCCATCAGTTTGAGAATCACCAGGTACTGATTGCTGTACTTGCTGGGAATAGCGAAGGTCTTACCACGCAGGTCGCGCAGGTTTTGGGCCGGCAGGTCTTTGCGCACAATCACCGTCGAGCCGTCGCGATGTCCCAGATAAACGATCTTAACCGGCACGCCCTGTTCGCGTAACTTCATAGCCAAAGGGGCAATCATAAAGGTTGCATCCAAACGTCCGCCCTTAACTGATTCAACAACAGTGGGAAAATCAGTAAAGCGTTGTGACTCGAACCGATTGGCGGTGCTGGTCCTGGTGGCGAAGTCAGTCACCGGGCAGGTCAGGTGGCAGGTGACCGGTAAATACCCGACTTTCAAATCTTGCCGCGACTGTTTTGATTTGGCGCCCAGCATTTCTCTGACAGAGCCGTAGTGCCACGGCTTCAACCTCAATACACCGAGTACGGCAATGAAAGCGAAGACCCCAACCAACCAGCGAGTTATCGGCGAGCGCAGCATAAAAGGTTTCTCCAGTTGTAAGACTGACTGTTAGTTTGTGGTAGGGGACTTTGGTCCTGGGTCTTTGGTTTTTAGGTCCTGTCTTAAGCTCCGGAGGGAGCGGAATGTTTATTAGCTGCGCCAAGCCTCAATTGACTTTAATGAACCCCCAGAGGCGCGCGACGAATTACGTTACGCTCCTACGGAGCGTGATAGCGAACGGATAGCTGGCAACTATAAACATTCGGCTCCTCTGGAGCTTAAAACAAAACTGAAGTTCCAAAGACAAAAAACCAAGACTCGAGACCACTGCAAAAATCCAAATCCCGAATACCAAAGACCTAAACCCCAACCTTATCCTGTTCGAGCCCGAATTCCGCCAGCACCGCATGTACTGTCTCTACGACTTGCGGATGCGTAAGCTCACGCGGGCGCGGCAGGCTCATTCTCAATTCGCGGCAAATACGAGCGGGGCGGTCAGAGAGTACCAAAATGCGATCCGCTAGTTGGGCCGCCTCTTCAATATCATGTGTGACCAGCACAACCGTGCGAGGTAACTCTTCAAGCATGCGCGCCAACTCTCGCCGTAAGCGCAACCCCGTTAAATAGTCCAGCGATGAAAATGGCTCGTCCAGTAGCAGGATGTCCGTATCTCCCGCAAGTGCCCTTGCCAGTTCCACCCGTTGGCGCATACCACCCGAGAGTTGATGCGGATAGTGCCCGGCGAACTCTTCCAGATTTATTAGGCGCAGCATCTCATTGAGTTGTCGCTTACGCTCTGCTTCACTGCTGAGATCGCGCAATCCCAGCGCGATATTCTGAGCAGCCGTTTGCCAGGGCAGAAGACCATCGTGTTGATAAACCATGCGCACGCGGCCTGAGCACACAACGCTTCCGAGGGATGGCTTCAGAAAGCCCGAAAACAGATTGAGTAGCGTTGTCTTGCCGCATCCGGACGGACCTACCACGGCGACGAATTCACCCTGGGATATTTCCAAAGAGAGGTTCCGGAATACTTCGACGGAACCGAAGCTAACAGAGGCCTCTTTGATGAGCAACGGCTTAGCCTTCATATCCCCAACTGACACTGCGAATCTTCGTAAGTCTCATGAGCAGGCGATCGATCACCATGCCGATCACCCCGATAACGATCATCCCCGCGACCAGCAGGTCCATCCGCAATCCATTGCGAGCGTCCCAGATTGCGAAGCCCAGTCCGTCGCGTCCCGCGATCATTTCGGCCGCCACCACAACCAGCCAGGCGAGACCTGCCGTGACTCGTAGAGAAGTTATGACTTGAGGCGCAATAGCCGGCAAGGTCACCTTCGTCAATAGTTCAAGGCCGCTGAAACGATAATCGCGGGCGACTCTGAAATAGACCGAGGGAATGCTGGCCACGGCGGCGAGTGTGGCGACGACGATCGGAAAAAAGCAGGCCATGAAGATCAGGAAGATCGCCGGCAGGTCGCCAATTCCGAACCAAAGAATGGCGAACGGTATCCAGGCAAGAGGAGAGAGGCTGCGAAAAAAATTTATCGCCGGCAGCAACGCCAAACGCGAACGAACATGATTACCGAGCCATAAACCTACGGGCACACCGAGGAGCACGGCGAGCATGAAACCGGTCGTAACGCGGAAGAGCGAAGCGACAAGATCATTCCCCAGTCGACCGGTGCGGATCTCTTCTCCGATACCCTTAGCCACCGCCAGGGGAGAGGGAAATACTGATTCCGGAAAGACCCGCAATTGCCAGAGTGCCCACCAGACGGCAATGGCCGCAAAGAGCACTATTAAGGGAAGCAGGCGTGTGCCTGTCGTGAATGGCTTTTCAGTCATAAGGAAGCGAGCGATCCGACGCGAATCCAGGAAATGAATTTGTTGCAGGCAAATGGGTCAGCTCGTCCTGACTGAAACGGATCGCCAAATTACTTTGCCCGTGATTTGGGCGCCTGCCGGCGGGGAAAGAAACGATCCTCAGGACCCCGCGGGAAGACTCGTTCCACAACAGGCTCTTCCTTCTCTCATTTGGCCAGTATCTGTTCCTGGTTGGCCAGGATTTGCTCCTGGTTGGAGATAACTCTATCCAGCTTTGCTTGATTCGAAAGAATCGTTTCCTGGTTCGACATTATCGTCGCCTGGTTCGACAATGCCTTATCCAACTTTGCCTGGTTACTCTTGATCTGGTCCTGATTCTCAATGATGGTTTGCTGATTCGCGATGATTGTCTGTTGGTTCGCTAATACCTCATCAGTCGACATTTTGTTTTCCTCACTTCTTAATCGTAGAGCGTTGCCTCTATAGTCGCACGACGATCGCCTACTGCGCGAGTTCATGCGCCGCGGGGGTAGTGTCTCAAGTTGTAATGCAAACTGTAAGGCCACCCCAAACGGGTATGGCACCCCAGCCGAGATGCCCCGCCGGGGACCGCGGGTTTGCGAAGCGTGGCTGGCATTCAACGCAGTCGCAAACCAACAGTTTGTATTACACAAGTGTTCCGCGCGAGAGCGTAGCGCGTCTCGGCAATCGGCGACTCATACTTTAGTTGGAGATTCGAATCGTCCAAAGGGTGCAGCGCACACCAACGACTCGTATGCTATCTTGACGCTCCTGGTCAAAACAGCGGTTGGCCCTATTCTTAATAGTCAAAGCCCCTATCTCTTCGCATAGATCCTGAAGTGAAAATTAGACTTCCGTACAACCATCAAATCGCTGCGGCCATACTATTCGGGATGCTGCTGATAACGGCTTGCGGCCGGAGCGGCAAACTACCTCCGAAATCCTCCAAAGAATACAACGACGTGACCCGAGCATTTTATGTTGGCCTGGCGGCGTTGCAGGTTGGTGATGACGTGCGCGCGGACAGCATGCTGGCACAGGTAACGCAGCTCGTACCTGCCGAACCCGCAGGCTGGGCCAACTGGGGTTTGCTCGCTCTGCGTCAAAGAGTTTTCGATGCGGCAGCCTCACGATTAGAGCGCGCCCGTTCGCTCGCGCCTCAGAATGATCAAATCTATTATCTTCTGGGTCTGCTCGAAAGCAGTCGCGGAAGGTCGGCGGAAGCGGTGACGGCGCTGCGTAAAGCAATTGAGATCAATCCCAAGAATCTGATAGCCACTTATAAGCTTGCGGAGGAGGTCGAGCGGCAGGGTGATGAGAATAGCGAAGCGGAATATCAACGCCTCATCCAAAAGATGCTGGAGGTTCAACCAGACAATCTGGCAGTCTTGCTCGAGTTGGGACGCATCGCGGCCAAGCGCGGTGATGCTGACACATTACATCGTGTGGTAAGCAAGATCTCTGAGCACGCTTCGGATTGGCCTCAGGAAGTGCAGCAGCAACTCAGCGCGGTACAGGCAGCCGCGGTCGGGACGGACCCGCACCAGGCAGCGACGCGGATTACGTTCCTGCGAAATGTACTGGTTCGTGTTCTGGCGTACCGGCGTGACCTCAGCGCGATCAAACCACCTCCCGGTGAGGAAGCCACACCCTTCACGCATTTTCTACAACTGGAGTCTCCAACATTCGCTCCCGCTGCGGCAGACCTCGGGCTGACGTTCGTATCAGAGCCGGTACCTGATTTCAAAAACGGGCGTGGGGATTGGGCTGGCGCCATTTGCCTGGGAAGCAGCGGCGCGCCAACTATCGTAATTGCTACCGGGCGGGATGTACTTCTGGGTAGCGGAGCGAGTTTCGCCTTTCCCGGTGGGGCAGCGGCGACGCCACCAGGTCCGGATGGCATTTTGCCCATCGACTTCAGTTATGATTTCAAGACTGATCTGGTGCTGGCCGGCAGCGGCGGTGTGCGGCTCATGCGACAGGACACTCCGCAGGCTTTTACTGATGTAACCGCACAGACAAAGCTACCTCCCGCAGTCACAAATGCCGGTTACACCGGCGCCTGGGCCGCGGACATTGAGGCCGACGGCGATCTGGACATCGTGCTTGGATCGCTACAGGGCGCGCCCTCTGTTCTGAGAAATAATGGTGATGGTACTTTCCTTGAGATCCATCCCTTCAATGAAATCTCTGGCTTGCAGGGCTTTGCGTGGGCCGATCTCGACGCCGATGGCGATCCTGATGCCGCGCTGATTGACGGTGCCGGAAAGCTTCATGTTTTTTCCAACGAGCGACAGGGTCAATTCCGCGAGCGTCCAATCCCGGCAAGCGTGCAGCCAGTGCGCGCAATCAATGTCGCAGACATCAATAGTGATGGAGTCATGGATCTGATCGCTGTACAAGTCGATGGACCAATCATTCGACTTGCGGACAAGAACGAGGGACAGGAGTGGCAGACAGCAACGCTCGCGAACGTTCGTGACGCTCGACTGGCACCCGAAAAAGAGGTTCGGTTACGCATCGCGGACCTGGACAACAACGGTGGGCTCGATCTGTTGTTGGTATCAACTTCTGAGCCCCACAAGACGGTCGGCGCTTTGCTCTGGCTGGGGGATGAAAATGGAAATTTCAGACTCATGGAGCAGTCTGTTGGGTTCGCGGAGACTTTTGATGCTGCTGACTTGAATGGTGACGGTCTCCTCGATCTGATTGGACTGGCAGGGAGTGATAGCCAACCGATGCTGGCCATCAACCACGGTACGAAAAACTATCACTGGCAGGTTGTGCGACCGCACGCGAGCCAGGCAAGCGGCGACCAGCGCATCAATCCATTCGGTGTTGGTGGTGAGATGGAGGTTCGGGCCGGCCTGATGCTGCAGAAACAACCGATCACTGGACCTTTACTTCATTTCGGGTTGGGAGAGCAGACGAGCGCGGATGTGGTGCGCGTTGTTTGGCCCAACGGCACGGTGCGCGCCGAGTTTGATGTCAAAGGCGATCAGGAAGTCGTCACTGAACAGCGTCTGAAAGCGTCTTGTCCGTTTCTTTTTGCCTATGACGGCAAACGTATGGAGTTCATCAAGGATGCTGCCCCGTGGGGCTCTGCGATTGGATTGCGCATCAACACATTGGGGTCGGCAAGAATTGCGGCCACTGGAGAATGGTACAAGATTGGTCGGGACCAGCTCATCCCCCATGACGGTTATTACGACATTCGCATCACGGCAGAACTGTGGGAAGTCTACTATTACGATTACGTCGCGCTGATGCCGATTGATCATCCCGCCGGTACTGAAATCTTTGTGGACGAGCGCTTCGTTGTGCCGCCCGCGAAGCTCGGTTTCACCACCGTTGCTACACCGCACCCGATCGCGCGCGCTGTAGATGACAATGGCAACGACGTAACGGAAACGATAAAAGCCCTCGACGGCAATTCTTTGACCTCTTTTGGTCGCGGCCAGTATCAAGGCCTAACGCGTGATCATTATCTCGAGGTGGAACTGGGTGATGATGCACCGAAGAGCGGTCCGCTCTATCTAATCGCCCAGGGATCGATACACGACACTGAGTCGTCACTCAATGTCGCTATCACACAGGGTAGCCGCTGGAAAGCCCACGGGTTGAGCCTTGAGGTGCCGGATGGCAAAGGGGGTTGGATCGTCGCGCAACCCAACCTCGGTTTTCCCGCAGGGCGCAGGAAAACAGTGCTCTTCAATCTTACGGATGTCTTTCGCCCGGGCACGCCGCATCGCGTACGGATTAGAACTAACCTGGAGATTTATTGGGATCAGATCGAGTGGGCCGAGGGCCTCCCCAACGCTCCGTTACAGACGGTCCGCTTGAGTCCGGCTGTGACGGACCTGCATTATCGCGGTTATTCAGTTATCCATAAACCTGTTACCGGCGCTCCCGCGCCGGAAGTGCCCGATTACGGTCAGCTCGCGGCAAGCAAGCAGAGCTGGCGCGACTTGATCGGGTATTACACGCGCTACGGTGACGTCACTGAGCTCTTGCAGAATATAGACGATCGTTATGTGATAGTGGCTTCGGGTGATGAGATGTCACTTCGTTTCCCCGAGCGGCCGCCGCCACCCGCAGGTTGGGTGCGAGACTATGTATTCATGGGCGATGGTTGGATCAAGGACGGCGACTACAACTCGACTTTTTCAAAGACAGTGTTGCCGCTGCCGTATCACGCCAAGCAGGAATACACCACAGCGCCGGGCAAGCTCGAAGACGAGTGGGTTTACAAACAACATCCTCAGGATTGGCAAAACTACCATACGCGCTATGTCACACCGGCGGTCTTCCAAAACGCTTTGAGGTCGAGCAGATAGAATGGCATTAGCTCGTCCAGCAAAAATTCTGCTTGCCGTTATTTTCATTGGGCTGCTGGCCACGCCACTATTGCTCAAACGTCTGGCGGCGCGGCGTGAAGCTGGCAAAGCAAAGGACGCCAGTCAGGCATTGGTCCGCTACGGCTTTCATTTTCAGGAGGTCGCCCAGGCCTCGGGCATAAGTTTTATTCACCAGGCGCCGACCTTGGACCATAAACTGGATCACATCATGCCGCAGGTGGCCTCGATGGGCGCGGGCGCTTCAGTTGTAGATTTTGATCGAGACGGTTGGCAGGACATCTATTTGACCAACAGCGGGGAAGGCAGCCGGAACTGCTTGTATCGAAACATGGGCGACGGCACCTTTCGGGATGTCGCGGCGGAGTTGGGTATCGCTGATGTCAATCAGCAGGGAACGGGTGTGTCGATGGGTGCTGTCTGGGGAGATTACGACAACGACGGCTTCGAAGATCTGTTCATTTACAAATGGGGGCGTCCGGAGCTGTTTCGGAATGAAGGTGGCCGCCATTTCACTCGCGTCACCGAGCAAGCCGGATTGGCTCCCTGGATAAATGCCAACACGGCGATCTGGTTTGACTATGATCGCGATGGTCTCTTGGATCTATTTGTCGGCGGCTACTATTCCGAAGATATTGATCTTTGGCATTTGAAAACGACGCGCATGATGCCGGAGAGTTTTGAGTACGCAAAGAACGGCGGACGCAAGTACCTTTATCACAACCTCGGCGCTGGAAAGTTTGAAGAAGTAA
The DNA here is from genome assembly GCA_025463135.1 of Acidobacteriota bacterium. Classification (GTDB taxonomy): domain Bacteria; phylum Acidobacteriota; class Blastocatellia; order Pyrinomonadales; family Pyrinomonadaceae; genus JAOAPY01. The sequence continues at coordinate 7,880 of JAOAPY010000055.1, read as the reverse complement.
GCGCGAAAATGGGAATCGACAGCCGGCGTTGGGCGCTGGCGGTCGCGGCTGTCGACCTGGGCCACGCCGGCCATCAGGACTTGTTCATCGCAAACGACTATGGCGTTTCGGAACTGTATTTCAATAATGGTAAACAGTTTCGCGAGGTTGGCCAGGAGACAGGCGTCGGTTTCGCGCCCAAGAGCGGGATGGCCGCAGCCTTCGGTGACATTTTCAACCAGGGTGAATACTCGATCTATGTCTCCAACATCTCCGAAGATGGCGTGCTGATTCAGGGCAACAACCTTTGGGTGCCCAAAGAAGGCACGTCAGGGGACTCTCTGCGTTACGAAAACCTGGCCCGAGAGTTGGGCGTCGAAATGGGCGGCTGGAGTTGGGGAATGCAGTTCGGCGATCTGAATAATGACGGCAACCTTGATCTGTATTTGACCAACGGCTATGTCTCAGCAGATCGGGAAAAAAGTTACTGGTACGACTTTTCCAAAGTCGCGGGAGGCAACAGCGCGATTATCGGAGATGCCGCGAACTGGCCGGCGATGGAAGGACGGAGTCTTTCCGGCTACCAGCAAAAGCGGGTTTGGATTAATGACGGGGCCGGCAAGTTTCTAGACGTGGCCCGGTCCGTCGGCGTGACCGACACTTTCGACGGACGCTCGGTAGCTTTCGCCGATCTTTGGAATCGCGGCGTGCTGGACGTGATCGTCACCAACCAGCGCGGTCCGGTCCTGATCTACAAGAATATTGTGACGCCGGAGAACAACTGGATCGACTTTGAGCTCGAAGGCACCGCCAGTAACCGCAGCGCGCTGGGCGCTGAAGTCAGGTTATTCTGGAATGGCCGGCAGCAAGCGCAGACAGTCTCCGGCGGTAGCGGCTTCTGCGCTGAGAATCAAAGACGGCTGCATTTCGGGTTGGGTAAGAACACCCAAGTGGAGAAGGCTGTGATTCGTTGGCCGTCGGGGAAAACTCAGAACATCGACCATCCGCTGCCCGGCCAAATCAATAAGGTTAAGGAGCCTGCATGAGTCAGTCTTCAGTCATGACACCGCCGCTCGAGACCGCCGGACCTCGCCGGATGCGTTTCGACAATCGTTACGTTGCGCCTCTGTTTATTACCTGCATCCTGCTGGTTGGTCACCTTTCCTACGGCATCCTCGAAAGCTACAAGAAAACCGCGCTGGCGATCGCAGCCGCCATTATCACCGAATTGATACTCGGTCGCATGTTTTTCGGCAAATGGCTGAATCTCGCCAGTGCATACATCACTGGAATTAGTGTGGGTATTCTGGTCCGTTCCCCGGCTTATTGGCCTTACGCCCTCTGCAGCGTGATCTCGATCATGTCGAAGTACGTGTTGCGGGTGAAGGGGCGGCACATTTGGAATCCGTCGAACTTTGGCATCGCGGTGTTGCTGTTGCTGGCGCCGGAGATTATGGCCGTGCTCAGCATTCAATGGGGCAACAACCTGTTGCCGATCGTAGTCATCTGGACGCTCGGCTCAATCATTATTTGGCGCGCGCGCCGTTTTCATATCAGCGCCACCTATGTTGTTTCATTTTTTCTGTTTGCGTTTCTGCGCAGCTGGATTACCGGTGACCCGTGGCAGGCAGAGGTGGCCCCGATTACCGGCCCCATGTATCAGCTCTTTGTCTTCTTTATGATTACTGATCCGAAGACAACTGTGCGCACGAAGATGGGCCAATGCGTGGTTGCCTTCTGTGTGGCCGCGGCTGAATTTATTCTGAGATTGGACCAGGTCGTCTATGCGCCAATCTTTGCGCTTTTCTTCGTTGGACCAGCTGCCAATCTGATCGAAATCTGGCTGGATTCGCGGAGAAGGATTGGCACTACGGAGACGGCGTGAGGGCTGCAGCAAAAGCAAGTTGCGTATCTAAAATTGCCCGTAACAATAGCGGCCGGTTTGTTCCAGTTTGGGTTTTTGAGTCCCAGAGGGACGCAATGTTTATAGAAGCAGAATCCCAAATAAGCTCCTCGCTTCGGAGGAGCCCAAGGTGACCCAATTTACCCGACATTCGCTCCTTCGGAGCTGTCAGGTTCTGTGGGCTGCTGGTTCAATAAATATTTCGTCCCTACGGGAACTGAAGCCCGGGTCGAGCACATTTTCAATTAGCTGATCGCCGATGGTGCCAACTCAGCGATTATTGGTCACAATCGCAATGGAGAAAATTCAATATTAATGCCACGTCATCTATTCATCTATTGCCTACTCGCCCTGTTTATTTTGTGCTCAGGTTGTAAACAGCCGGCGGCAACTCCAGCAGCCACGCCGCAAGCCGAAGTTGCAAATCAATTGCCTTCGCCGTCTCCCAGTCCGAGCGTGCCACGACCATCAGGCGCGATCGAATTTACTGATGTCTCAGCGCCGGCGGGAATACACTTCAAGCATAACAGCGGGGCCTTCGGAAAAAAGTATTTGCCGGAAACGCTTGGCGGTGGCTGTGCCTTCCTTGATTTCGACAACGATGGCTGGCAGGACATTTTGATCGTCAATTCCACGGCATGGCCCGAACGCAAAACTCCGAAGTCCTTGCTCGCGCTTTATCATAATAACCAGGACGGCACCTTCACGGATGTTACTCACCAGGCCGGTCTCGGGGTGGAAATGTACGGCATCGGCGTCGCCGCGGCCGATTATGACAATGACGGGAATGAAGACATCTATGTTACCTGCGTCGGACCAAACCACCTTTTTCACAATTTGGGAGGCGGCAAATTCGTGGATGTAACCGCCAGGGCGGGCGTTGGCGATCCGGGGTTCTCGACTAGCGCGGTTTGGTTCGACTATGACAACGACGGCAAGCTCGACCTGTTTGTCGCGAACTACGTTGAATGGTCGGTTGAAAAAGATCAGTTCTGTTCCCTCGACGGGAAAAACAAATCCTACTGCACACCGCAATCGTACAAAGGCCAAAGCCCCACGCTCTATCACAACAAGGGCAATGGCACTTTTACAAACGTCACACAACAGGCGGGTCTCAACGATCCCACCTGTAAGTCACTGGGCGTAGCTCTGCTCGATTACAACGGCGATGGCTGGCTGGATCTTTTCGTGGCCAACGACACAGAGCCCAACAAGCTTTATAAGAACAACGGCAATGGGACGTTCACGGACGAAGCTGTGACGGCGGGCGTGGCCTTCAGCGAGGCCGGGACGGCGCGCGCTGGAATGGGTGTCGATGCGGGCGACTTTGATGGGTCCGGACGGCCCGGCATCGTCGTCGGCAATTTCACCAACGAAAGCATGGCGCTATATTCAAACGATGGGTCAGGCCTGTTCACAGATGAAGCGCCCAAGTCAGGGATTGGTAAATTGTCCGCGCAATCATTGACCTTCGCGGTTTTTTTCTTCGATTACGACCTCGACGGGCTGCTCGATGTGTTTGCTGCGAACGGCCACGTTTCCGATGACATCAGCGTGGTCCAACCGAACGTCAGGTACGCTCAACCGCCACACCTTTTTCATAACAAAGGCAAAAAGAAATTTGAAGAGCTGACCGGCAGGCTTGGACGTGCTTTGCAACGGGCCATTGTTGGACGCGGTGCAGCCTACGGTGACTTTGATAATGATGGCGACCTTGATCTGTTGATTACATCGAACAATGGACCAGCCCGACTAATGCGAAACGACAATGCCAATCAGAATGATCTGGTCAGGGTGAAGTTGGTCGGCACCAAAGCGAACCGCGACGGTATTGGCGCCAAGGTCACTTTGAAAACTGCGAAGAGTAAACTTTTCAGCATGGTCAAGACAGGTTCGAGCTATTGCTCGCAGAGTGAACTACCGCTCGTGTTCGGCCTGGGTGCTCCGGAGGAGGGCAGGGCTTTGAGTTTGGAAATCACCTGGCCGGGCGGTGTGAAGGAGACCATTGCCGACGTTAAGGCGAACCAATCAATTGTGATCCAGGAAGGGAAGGGAATTATTACCGCGACACCGATCGTGTTTAGCAAACCGGCGCCATCACCCACGCCCACGCCGCAATCCACCGCGCACTAGCTAAACGAACCCTGCTTTGGAGTGCGCTAACCTGTTAGCGCTTTGGTCTTGAGGCGGCCTGCCGTCCTGCCCTTGCAGTAGATTCTCGTGAACCGTTCGCCGCGACGAGTCGCGACCGGCCAAAGCGCTGACAGGTCAGCGCACTCCAAAACGGGCCGCGACCTTCATTCATGGGTTCGTTTAGCATCGATCAGTTAGTGCCTTCAGAACGTAAGGCGCGCTGCAAATTGAAATGCTCGTGGACCGCCGGATCCAAAGACTCCGCCGGCTGTCGTGACGGGTTGACCGAAACTTGAAGAGCGCAGAAACTCGCTGCTGCTCGGGTCGTTGCTGTCACGCACCAGCACGTTAGAGAACCCCGCATAGTTTGACTTCGAAACTCCCAATACATTCGTAACGTTGAAGAGGTTGAAAACTTCAACCAGCGGCTCAATCCTCAGGCGCTCGCCGATCCTAAAGATCCTGGAAAGACGCAGGTCAAACGAATTAAAGTTGTCGCTAAAGCGGGCATTGTCGGATACCAGCGGCAAAGGCTGCCCGCCAAATCCCCCGGCTGCGTTGACCTGTTTGATAAAGGCGTTCAATTCAGCCCCAGTGTGAAATAGTCTGCCACCGGCATTACGTTGCAGCTGGGGAATTCTTTGACCGCCGCCCGGGACAAGCACATCACTCGGCACTCCCGAAGCGAGCGTTAGGATGGGAGCGAGGCGGAATCCGTGGGGAAACTCCACGTAACCCGAGAAAGTGAAACGATGCCGCTGATCGTTTGGAGTCGGTCCATATTCCAACTGTAAATCGCTGGGATTCAGCGGACCGTTGGAAAAGGGAATTTGATCGTCGTTCGCGTAGTTGAACGCTTTCGACAAGGTGTAGGAAGCACGAAACTGATAATGATGGGCCAGCCGTTTCTCAACGCTCAGTAGTAACCCGTCATATTTTGTCTTGACGCTTGACTCCAGATTTGTGACTGAGTCAGGACCACCAACCACGGGATTGAACACGCTGCCAATGGTGCGACCAATGATGAAATGCGTCCCAAAGTTGTGGAGATAATCTGCTCGTACTACATAGTCATGCGCGAACTCGCGTTGAAATCCGATATTGAACTGCTGCACCATCGGATTCTGCATGTTGTTGTCGATGATGTTGATGCCCGCCGCGCCCGCGCCCGTCAGGATAAAACCTGAAAACGGATTGGCCAAAGTTGGCGCTCCCGGCGGAAATCTTCCATTGACAGGATCAAACAAGAACTGGGGCGGAATAAAAAACACGGGCCCGGCTTTCACTTCGATCGGCAGTGCGCGTCCGTCCAATCCGCGTTCCAACGATTGAATCTCGAGGGTTATGCGATCGTAATAAATTCCATAACCGCCGTGGACGCTCATGTGTCCATCGCCGCTTGCATAGTTAAAGCCAATCCGTGGACCAAAATTATTGCTGTCCCGATGACGTTGGCCGTGCAGAAAGGGCAGGACTATCGGATTGAGTTGGCTGGTGCGGCTGACATTTTTTACGTCAGTGTCAACTTCGTACCTCAATCCCAGATTCAAACTAAGGTGCGAACTAACACGCCAGTCGTCTTGAACAAAACCCGCCAGGTAGTTGCTGTTCGCATTAGGAATAAGAAGAGGCTGCGCGGGTTTACCGCTGCGGAGAGTGACCGAAAAGAGCAGATCGTTGTCATCGACTCTGCCGTCGCCATTGCGATCGAAATCCGGAAAGTCTTCAATCATTTCAATGCGACCCGTCTGAAAGACGCGCAGATCAAAGTCCGCTGCGACGTGCTGGATCTCGCCGCCAAAACTCAGAGTGTGATTGCCACGAACCATCGAAAAGGTGTCGCTCAACTGCAGGCGACGCTGTTTCGTTCCCTGGGGCACGCGGAACGATGCGCCATCCTGAATGCTGGGAAAGGTAAGCTGCGGCCCGGGACTAACGGGCTCAATATCGTTGAAGAATGTGCTGTAACTGAAGTTAAAGCTATTCACCTGTCGCGTAGTCAACACGCGCGTGTAGTTCGCGAGGAAGGAATGCGTATTGTTGGCGCCGGCCTGTCGCTGGGAAGCGGAACCAATGGCGCGGTCGAGCGTGCTCGGCGCAACGTCGTCTTCGCGTTGCAGTGAATAACGAAAGAACAGGTGATCGCGATCGGTGGGCTGCCAGTCTACGCGTTCGGTACTTAAAAGATCATTCAACGGCGCGGCCGCAAAGGTACGCTTGATGCTCCGGGTCGCCAGATCTCTCGAGCCTACCAGCGCCGCGCCGTCCTGGTTGCGATATTCGATCGAGCCAAAGAACCACGCGTGATCTTTGCGAATGGGTCCTCCAAATGTAAACGCGTACTGCTCGCGATCGAAAGGCGGGTCTTGACCGAGGCTGCGATCAAACGTGGCGGGAAGTCCCTGCAGCACTCGATCGCGAAAATAAAAAGACGCAGACCCGTGGTAAAAGTTCGAGCCCGCCTTGGTTACGACGTTGATTGCCGAGGAACCAGACCGGCCTAACTGGGCAGAGAAGCGATTGGTGGCAATTTGAAACTCCTCCACCGCTTCCTGCGAAATGTTTTGAACTTGCCCGCCCACGACGTCGTCGTTGTCATCGGCGCCGTCTACGGTGATGTTGCCGCCACGACCGAGCTGTCCCGCGGAAGAAATGACTACCGTGTTGCTTTTGGTCGGATCGAAATTCGGCGCCGGTGAGTTTCCGGGGATGAGTAGTGCAAGCTCCAGAAAGTTTCGACCATTCAGCGGCAGGTTTTCGATTTCAAAATTCCGTATTACGCCATCGACGACCGCTGTCGATCTATTGACGAGGTCATAGTTGAATCTGTCGTCCAAAGTCACAGTTTCCTGCACCGTCACTGCCAGCGGTACCTCCAGTTGGAAGGTCTGCCCCACTTGTAGTGCAATGCTGGGAATCGACTTCTCGGCAAATCCTTTAGCGCGGACCTTTAATTCATAAACCCCCGCCGCCAGATTTGTTATGACAAAAAACGCATCCCCGTTGGTGACTGCTTCACGCTGAATGCCGGTCGAGTTCTGAGTCACAGCCACCTGTGCTCCCGTCACGAGGGCTCCATTGGCATCCTTAACCACGCCGCTAAGGGTCGCGGTTGTGTTTTGCTGAGCCGACGCCCTGGGTGCCAAACCACCAAAGATCGCGATGGCGACCAATAAGAGCAAGAGCATTTTCCGAATCATCATAAACAGATCTCCGCGCCGCTTCTCGAATGAAGCCGCAATTATTCGAATTGTGAAAGCTTAGAAACCCTTCGCTCCATCAATGAGTACCGCCACATCCTCGTAATGTATTTTTGCGCGGTTACCGCGCTGTTACAGGGTGAGCCCAGTTCCGGGTTCAAATCTGCCAACTCAGGGTCTTCGCTTGTGCAACAAGTAGGTAGGAATCAGGACCCTTGAATCAACGAACCCGGAAACTGGGAAACTGACGTCTAACGCGGCGCAGATTAACAGTGAGCGGCAGTCATGTCATGACCCGTAAGATGGGGGTAGGCATCAATCTTTAGTTGGAGAACCTATCATTTGCCAATTGTCATTTGACATTGATCATTCGCTATTGCAGGCATTGTTTAAAGGTCCAGTGGGCCTGTGATCTTTAGATGACAAATGAGAAATTGATCATTAATGAATTCAACTTGGAAGTACAACAGCTGCAGTCGTCATCGCTCCAATAGGAGCGGGATGTTTATAGCTACGAGCGTCACGCTCAAAGATCTCGCCTAGCAGGCTGCTGAAAAAGTAACCTTGCTACATGGACCAACGTAATAGTAGCGAGTAGTCGAACCTCGCAACCAGGAGAACAGAAACGAATGCGCGGAGACGATCTTCAGCAAGCGGGAATGTTC
>JAOAPY010000054.1 GCA_025463135.1 Acidobacteriota bacterium | reverse complement strand
GAGGGTCGGAAAACAGGGACTGGTGCAGTTTGCTGGTAGTTGAAAATGCAATAGGTATACAGAACGCGGGTCGTGAGGTCCGTCGGATCGGCAGTATGAGGTCAGTACCACCACGCGGTAGCGGGTGGGTCTGCTCCCAACAAGATCGCTGGGCACAACCAGAACCACTCGGCGTTATAGCTGCTCCATCGACAACCCACCCGCTACCGCGAGGTGGTACTGACTTCATACTGCCGACGGTCACTGATCGCTCACGAGACCCACCCGCTACCGCGAGGTGGTACTGACTTCATACCGCCGACGGTCACAGATCGCTTACGAGACCCACCCGCTACCGCGAAGTGGTACTGACCTCATGACACGGTAGTCGGAGTTTCCACACAGTCTCTACCGGCTCCGGTTCTGTAACGATCGTGGCCCCGGTCGGGCGGACAAGTCCGCTCTCAAACCTTCGTTGAAAGGAGTGACGGAATTATCAAAAAAGTGCAATTTGAGCAGGGTTACTAGCGAGACTACGCCTCAGACCGACAAGATTCCTTTGCGTGCTTTGCGTCTTTGCGTGAGGCTCTTCAATGGCGACAAAGAATTTCCCGCAAAAGCGCAAAGCACGCAAAGAAAGTCCGATTCAAAACTTGACTCACTTGCATCAAGTCTTGCGCTACAAGGATTCTAGTGAGAAGAAGAGTGGAGTAAACGCTCTTCTTAATCCGGATCGATCCGGATCTTCATGCGCTGGAGGATTTGCAGGTCCTCATCTGTGAGGCTGAGTGCCGCTTCTTCGTCATCTGTCTCTTCGTCGCCGGCGTTGGGCCGCAGGCCGATTTCCAGGCGTAAGGTTAGCTCCATTTCATAGCCGGCATCTCGCAAGCGCTCAATCGCCTCTGCTACTTTGGAAGAGTTCTCGACGGACTCGTTAATGGCGGTGCCAATCTCCTGCACTATCTCTTTTGCTCGATCGTCAATTTCCAATGCGCGGCCGCCTTTTCCAGCGAAACTTCCAACCAAAACGCGAGCCTGATATCACTCTCGAATTTTGCAGGGCTATGCTACGCGACGGCCCTCAAACTGGTCAACAAAGTGTGTTCATAATTGTGGCGCGGGCGCCCCGCCCGTGAACTGCGCGCAAGCTGCGCCCTCAGGCAAACCAGTCTCCTTCGGTAACAATCACTCGCGGGATGCGCGTGCCCCGTCAAGCAAGACTTTTATTTTGCGGCTGGCATAGCGTAAGCTTGTCACGAGTTCAACAATCGCCATGTACAAGAGAATCGGAATCATAACCGGAGGCGGCGATGCCCCCGGTCTCAATGCTGTTATTCGCGCCGTGGTCAAGACCGCTGTCTGCGAACATGCCATGGAAGTAATTGGCGTCGAAGACGGTTTTGAAGGGCTGTTGGGTGAAACCAGGACACGCGAACTGACCTTTGCCGACGTGCGGGGTTTGTTGCCCCGGGGCGGGACCATCCTGGGCACTCGAAATCGCGGTAAGTTTTCAGCTCCAGCCGGCGCCGACAAATCCTCGCTGGATGATGTTTATAGAGAGGCGATCGAAAATGTGGAAAGACTCGGAATTGAGGGTCTCATCGTGGTTGGCGGCGAAGGCACGCTGGGGCTCGCGGCCCAATTCGACCGGCTTGGCTTGCCGGTTATGGGTGTTCCGAAAACTATCGACAACGATCTTGCCTGCACGGAATTGACGTTCGGGTTTGCCACCGCCCTCGACATCGCCACCGAAGCCCTGGATCGCCTGCATACGACCGCGGAATCACACGATCGCGTAATGATTCTGGAAGTCATGGGAAGACATACTGGTTGGATCGCGCTGCATTCCGGTATCGCCGGCGGGGCCGATGTAATATTGATCCCGGAGATCGGCTTCTCAATGGAATCAGTGGCTGAGAAAGTAACATCGCGAGACCAGTCTGGTTCGAACTTTAGCATCATCGTTGTTGCCGAAGGGGCGACCGAGGTCGGGCACGAACAAATCTACCAGGACAAGGGTGACGCATATCATGCGGCACGGCTCGGCGGAATCGGTGTATATTGCAGGGTGAAACTGGAGGAGTTGACCGGTAAAGAAACCCGGTGCGTGGTGTTGGGACACCTGCAACGCGGTGGTAGACCGAATGCCTTTGATCGTATGTTGGCAACCAACTTCGGCGCTTGCGCTGTGCGCGCCTTCGCCAAGGGTGAACACGGCGTGATGGTTGCCTTACAAGCTGCCGATGTGGTGACGGTGCCTATTTCCGAAGCGATTGCGAATACGAAAATAGTGCCACCGAACGGACAACTCGTGCAGACCGCGCGCGACACGGGCATCTCATTCGGCTCACCACAGGAAGCGAAATGTCATTTGCAAGCTGAGCCTTTGGATGTTTTTACAAGTATTCAATGCAAAGGTTGAATGACGCTCTTTTGAATCTGAATCGAATTGCTCGAGCAAAGGAATAACGTAATTGTCTGAGGATATTAAGAAGCGTTTGCAGGCGGACCTGGATGAACTCGAGAGCGAATTGTTCGTCCATCTGCCGAAGGAAATTAAACGAGCGTTGGAATTCGGAGATCTGCGTGAAAACTCCGAATATCATGCGGCCCTGGATCGCCAAAACATGGTCAAGGCGCGGATCCGCGAACTGCGCCAACGGTTGAGCGAGGTTAGCTCGATCGATCTCACGCGCATTCCGGAAGGCAAGGCGGCGTATGGCTCGACCCTTGTCCTTTACGACGCTGAGCGAAAGGAAGAGGTCACTTACCGGCTCGTCACTTCTGAGGAGAGCAATCCCCAGGAGGGCTTTATCTCAACCACCTCGCCGATCGGAAAAAGTTTGATGGGCAAAGAAGAAGGGGACGAAGTCCTGGTGCGCACTCCCGCCGGCGCCCGCAATTTCGAGATCCGGCGGTTAACGACTTTGCACGACCAACCGGCCACTTCTGAATAACCAACCGACCAGTCAAATCAATTGAGTGACGAGTCGCTCAATTCGGGTCGCAGCGCGTGGTCCGCATAGTTGTTTTTGACTGTTCAGTTGGATCCGTTTTGGGCATAATGCCCTGCAGAGGAAACGCGACATGTTTGGGGCAAGATTAATCGGCCGAGGCGCTCAGCGGATCATCGACGCAATGGTGCGCTGGCTTGCCTACGGCCACATCAATCCAAACATACTTACCGTCATCGGCGTGGCCCTGAACGTTGGTTGTGGTTTGCTGTTTGGACTCGGTCATTTTTTCTGGGCCGGCATAGTCCTCGTCATCGCCAATCTTTTTGACATGCTCGACGGCCAGGTCGCCCGCTTATCCGGCCGGGTAACGCGTTTTGGCGGATTCCTGGACTCGTCGCTCGATCGACTCTCGGACATGGTGGTATTTGTAGGGCTGATGGTCTTCTATGCCCGTGACACAGAGTTTCATTCGACCCTTAATGTTTTTCTGGCTGGCGCAGGACTAATGGGGTCAGTTATGGTAAGCTACGCCAGCGCGCGAGCGGAAAGTTTGATTCCCAAGTGTGACGTAGGCTTTCTCAAACGTCCCGAGCGTGTGGTGCTCTTTATTATTGGCGCTCTTTCCACTCATCCGGGCTCGAATAATTTTTTCGCGAACCGGATGCCGGCGGTTTTGTGGGTGCTTGCGGTAGGTTCCTATTGGACCTTTGCGCACCGCATGTATCACACCTGGCGGGAGTTGAATAAGGTCGAAACAGCGCCGCCGGAAGTGCCGACGCCAGCCGCTTATGCAAAACCTGAAGGCTCACCGGAACGACGGGCCGAGAGAAGATTGGCGCATAAGACCGGTTAGTATCTCGCAATCAAACTTTATTTGGATATCCAGAACTTAGTCTCCCAGAGTTAGAGGTATACATACGTGACCATCTGTCCTTGCTGTGGCTTCAGGTTCGAAGGTGACCTGCGGAATGGCTGCCAGGATTGCGGAGCTCGCTCAGTCGGTGATCCGCTCCCGAAACCTGAGATTGAGCTTCCGGCTTACGGTCGTTCCCTCTTGATCGCCGTCGTGAGCACGGCAATGGTTCTCGGGTTCCTCGCCGAAACGATCTTTGCCCTCGCAAAAAATGTCCCCTTCTCCCTTGGTTTCTGGAGCTGGATTGCAGCGGGAGAGACCGCTGCCTGGCAACTGAAATGGATTGCGATACCGATAACTCTGCAAGTTTTGTGGGGAGGTCGACGCATCTATCGCTCGATGACTCTGACACCATCGCGTTTTGTGGGAATTAAGATAGCGCGGCGCTCGCTGTTGGCCTCGGCATTTGTAAGCGTGTTGATTGTAGCGTTGGTAGGCGTAACAGTTCCGTCACGACTACGGCAAAGGCACCTGAGGATTGAAGCCGGAATAAATGCTCGGGCCTACACACTGATCCGGGCGCAGCTCGAGTACAGTGCGCTGCACGACACTATTGCCTCCGATCTTGTTAAGGACCTGGGGAGCCTGCCTGATCCCGACGGCTCAATCGCCGCCGCACTGGCCGACATCGACCCCGACAATTCGGGATACCAACCGCGCGCCGATATCGCCGTCCTGCCAAATAGTAAGAGTCGCACACTTCCGGGCGCGGCGTTGAAAAACGCATCGGTGGCCTCCGAAGATCCACAGGCTGGCGGACTCTCGTTCACCAACTATGAATTGCGCCTCCCCGGGGAAGACAAGCTCATGAATACCGCCGACGACCTGATTATTCGCGACGGCATTATCCGGAAAGCCTCGGAAGTTAAGGACGCGATTCCTGTAAGGCCGCCCGTGCGCGCCGGCAAACGATAAACAATTAATCCGATGGGCTTTTTGGATCGCTTCCGACGCAAGAAGGATGACGAGTCATCGCGTATTGCCCGGCTGCTGCTCGGTGGGCGTATCGTCGACGGCCGGGTCGTTGATGTGGAGGAAGATGCTGAAGGCATCGTGACCCGAGTCTTCTACAGCTATAACGTTTCCGGGGTTGACTACGAATCCTCGCAGTTACTTAATCCGGAACAGCAACGCCTCAAGAATCGCTACATTCCCGGCGTGCGAGTGACCATCCGTTACGATCCGCGCCAGCCTCCGAATTCAGCTGTTGTGTAAGAGTTATTAATAGTCAGTTGTTAGTAGTCAGTTGATCTTTGGTCTTTGGTCTTTGGTCTTTGGTTTTTGGTCTTTGGTTTTTGGTGAGCGGGATCAAAGGTCGGCGTTACTAACCACATCAACTGACTACCGACTACTGACTACCGACTACCGACTACCGACAACTGACAACTGACAACTGACTACTGACTACTGACTACTTCCTTCTATGTTCCGCAAAATACTGATCGCCAATCGCGGAGAGATTGCCGTCCGCATCATTCGCGCGTGCCGCGACATGGATATCATTCCGGTCGCGGTGTACTCAGAAGCGGATGTTGACGCATTGCACGTGCGTCTGGCTGACGAGGCCGTTTGCATTGGCCCACCTGCATCGGTAGACAGTTACCTGAATATCGCCGCTGTCCTGGCTGCCGCTAAAGCGACTGCCGCGGAGGCGATTCATCCTGGCTACGGTTTCCTTGCCGAGAATGCAGACTTTGCACGCGCCGTCGGTGAGGCATCGCTGAAATTTATTGGCCCTACACCGGATGTAATGCAGACCATGGGTTCAAAGACCAGCGCTCGTCGCGCTGCCGCGGCGGCGGGCGTCCCGGTCGTGCCCGGCACAGTCGAACCGCTGCAGTCCTTTGCGGAAGCGCAAGAGGTTGCCGAACGCTTTGGATATCCCGTGATGTTGAAAGCCTCCGCCGGCGGGGGCGGTAAAGGCATGCGCCTCGTCAGCGCTACTGAGGAACTGCAATCGGCATTCGAGACGGCACAATCTGAAGCTGCGGCCGCCTTTGGCAATCCGGAACTGTACCTGGAAAAGGCCATCGAGCGCCCGCGTCATATTGAGATTCAAATCTTTGCCGATACTCACGGTAGCGTTGTTCACCTGGGCGAGCGTGAATGCTCGATACAACGACGGCACCAGAAAGTCATCGAGGAATGTCCTTCTCCAATCGATGATCCTTCGTTGCGTATACGCATGGGTGAAGCGGCGGTGCGCATCGCACAGGCCGTGGGCTATGTGGGCGCCGGCACGGTCGAGTTTCTGGTCGCCGATGCCACCCGTGAATTCTATTTCCTCGAGATGAATACGCGGCTGCAGGTCGAGCATCCGGTAACTGAGCTGGTCACTGGAATCGACCTGGTGCGCGAACAGATCACAGTTGCCGCCGGAGCGCAGCTTTCGTTCAAGCAGGAGGACGTTCGCTGGAACGGTCACGCGATTGAATGTCGCGTGTACGCTGAGGATCCGGAAAATAATTTCTTCCCTTCGCCCGGTACGATCACCTTTTTACAAGTGCCGGCCGGACCGGGTATTCGGGATGATGGCGGTGTGCGAGCTGGTTCCGAGGTTTCGATTCACTACGATCCGATGATCTCCAAGCTGGCGGCGTGGGGTCGAAACCGGACCGAAGCCATCGATCGCTTGCGGCGCGCCCTCGACGAATATCAGATTGACGGCATACAGACGACGCTGCCCTTCTTTCGGCGCATCGTTCGCGACGACGAGTTCATAAACGGTCACCTCGATACCGGCTTCATTGCCCGCTTCTGGGACCGCACGCATCCCCGCCTGCCTGACGCACCTGATAAATCTCCCCGCAGTGAAACCCGCGACCTCGCCCTAATCGCCGCAGCGCTATTTCACTCCCAGCAGAGCAAGACCGATTCCCTCAAAGACACTCCCACTCTATCCACTCCCAGTCGCTGGCGTATGAGCGGCCGGGTGGCCCAACTGGAATCCAAAAGTGCGCTCGCTAACAAACCCTCTGCGACGGAGGCTGATTGAAAATCAAAGCCGAATTGGAGGGCCAGGATCATGAACTGATCATTCGCCGTGAGGGCGAAATGGTATTCGCCCAGATCGATGGCCGCGATTACGAACTGGAAGTCCATAACGCCTCGCAGGGCGAGTATCTATTGCTCGCAGGCACGCATGTTCACAACTGCCGCGTGGAAAATCGTCTGCAACAACCAAACCAGTTGGTCGTGCATGTTGGAACACATCGCTTTCAAATCAACGTTCACGATCCGCGGCGACTAAGCAGGTCCCACGGCTCAGGGGTGCATCACCACGGCTCCGCCGAAATCATCGCCTCGATGCCCGGCAAGGTTGTGCGCTTGATGGTCGCGGTTGGCGCGCAGGTCGAAGCCGGCGCCGGCATTGTTGTGGTTGAAGCCATGAAGATGCAGAACGAAATGAAAGCGCCGAAAGCCGGCATCGTTGTTTCGCTCAACATGAAAGAAGGCGCAACGGTCAACGCCGGCGATGTGCTGGCGGTGATAGAGTAAGGATGAAGGATGAAGGATGAAGGATGAAGGATGAAGGATGAAGGATGAAGGATGAAGGATGAAGTGATACGACGACCGGGGAGCGAGGTTTCAAAGACTGTCAATAGAAATTCCTCACGATCTGAAGAAAACCCGCGAAATATTCTTCTTCATCCTTCCGCCTTCCGCCTCATCCTTACAACCTTGAGCAGGATTCCAGATGAGTGTACGATTTGAGTGGGATGGGCAAAAGGCAGCCTCAAATCTCGGGAAACATGAGGTAAGCTTTGACGAAGCGATAACAGTTTTCGATGATCCGCTTGCCCGGATATTTGATGACCCGCATCAATCTCTGGAGGAGCATCGAGAAATGTGGTTGGCCATTCTATCCATGGCCGTCTGCTGTTGGTCTGTTTCCATGAACGAACTGCAGAAGTGATTAGTATCGTCAGCGCTCGCAGAATGACCAGGAAAGAACGTAAGGACTATGAAGAAGCCAACCACAATTAAAGGTCAACGGAACAACGGGGATGATCTGCGACCGGAATATAGGCTTGACTACGCAAAGGCGCGTCCGAACAGATTTGCGGGGCGAATCGATAAGCACCAGTTAGTGGTCCTTATTGACGCGGATGTTTGTGAAGTCTTTTCGACGCCAGAATCCGTGAATACTGCGTTGCGTGCTCTTATTGCTGCGATGCCAAAGCCCTCCAAGGCTCGCAAAAGAGCCTAGCGTGAACCAAACAGCTTCATCCTTTATCCTTCCGTCTTCATCCTTGCGCATCCTCCTCTGGGACATTGACGGCACGTTGATTCGTTCGGTGCGGCCGGACTCTTTCAAAGATTATACAATTCCGATGCTGGAAGAAGTGTTTGGCACCGCTGGGCGCTTGCCCGAGATGCGTGTGTCCGGCATGACCGATCTGCAAATCGTCGGCGAGGCTTTGCGCGATGAAGGCTTCACGCATGAGCACATCCGCGCGAGAGTTAATGAAGTTCGAGATCGATACATGACGGCAATGCGCGGCATCACCGGAAACGGCAGTGAGCACTTTCAGTTATTGCCGGGAGTGCGCGAGACGCTTACCGCTCTGGCCCACCATTCGCGTTATCAATCGGCCTTGATGACCGGAAATATTGAACCCGCCGCGCACTTGAAGATGGAACTGGTTGAGCTCTCAGAATTTTTTACGCTGCCCGGCGCCTTTGGCGATGAATCACACGATCGCCGAGACCTGCCCGCGCTGGCCGCCGGACGCATACGCGAACATCTGCAACTCGATCTCGCCCCCGAACAGTTCATCGTCATCGGCGACACTCCCAACGACATCGACTGCGCCCGCCATTTCGGCGCCCGCGCTTTGATCGTCGCCACCAGTAGGATGTATAGCGTCGAGGATCTACTCGCCTATCAGCCTGACGCTTTGCTGCCCGATCTTTCCGATGTGAATGCGGTGATTGAAACGCTCGCGAGGCTGTGATGGCAATTGGCGTACTGCGTTACAACGCGTCGAACTGTTCGGGGGTTAACATCGCTTGTCGCTCGATCACCCGGTTGAAACAGGGTGAGAACGAGATGAAGCCGGAAAAAGGTCAGAAATCAACGTTGATCCGCGAAACACCGGAGCAGATTCACTCGTACTAGACCTCCGATCGACTTTTTGAATTCTTTCAGGCTCAGAGAATTTTCCGCCTTAGACAATTATTGTATCGTGACGTTCGACCCAGGCCGAAAGCGACCTGGTTGAAGCCATGAGATTACTTGCAACGACTACCGACACTGCGTAACAACATCCGAAATTGCGTTAACCGTCATCGACGAAAAGGAAACCCCCATGAAACGAATCACGCTCGCCTTTATGCTCCTTGTCTCATTGAGCGCCGCAGCACTGGCGCAAGGCGCCGCCGACCGGCCGCTCCTGCTGCAAAGTCCGACCGTCAGCCGCACCCAGATCGTCTTCTCTTATGCTGGCGATCTTTGGGCGGTGGACCGCGCGGGCGGCGACGCGCGTCGCTTAACTACGGGCACCGGCATCGAAACCGACCCGCGCTTTTCGCCCGACGGAGAGTGGATTGCCTTCACGGGCGAGTACGATGGCAACGTCGACGTTTACGTGATGGCTGCCGCGGGCGGCGTGCCGCGACGTTTGACGTACCATCCCGGCAATGATCAGGCAGTCGGTTGGACGCCGGACGGCAAGAAAGTTCTCTTCTCGTCTACGCGTAAGAGCTATACCAACTTCGCGCGCCTGTTCACGGTGGGCCTCGACGAGAGTTTTCCCGCTGAGATGCCGCTGCCCATGGCACTGCGAGGATCCTTATCACCGGACGGATCGCATGTCGCTTACCAGCCGCTCTCGCAATGGCAACCTGATTGGAAGCACTATCACGGCGGCCAAACCTCGCCGATATGGCTGGCCAATCTGGCGGACTCGAGCATCGAGAAATTACCCCGAGAGAATTCCAACGATACCTACCCGATGTGGGTAGGCGACAAGATCTACTTCATCTCCGACCGCGGCGGCTCTGCTTCGTTGTACGCCTTTGACACAAAGAGCAAACGCGTCGCCGAGGTTGTGAAGAACGATGGTCTGGACATCAAGTCAGCCAGCGCGGGGCCGGATGCGATCGTCTACACACAGTTCGGCTCAATCAATCTCTATGATCTGAAAACCGGGAGGGCCACTAAAGTTCCCGTGCGCGTGGCCGGCGACGTGGGGACTCTGCGACCGCGCTTTGAGAAAGTAGGCCCACGCATTGCAAATGCGCGTTTATCGCCGACGGGAGCGCGGGCCATTTTTGAAGCGCGCGGCGAAATTCTGAGTGTGCCTGCCGAAAAAGGCGACGTGCGCAATCTGACCAACACAGTCGGGGTGATGGAGCGCGATCCGGCCTGGTCACCGGACGGCAAATGGATTGCTTATTTCTCCGACGAGTCGGGTGAGTACGCTCTGCACCTGCGAGCGCAGAACGGCATGGGTGAAGTAAAAAAAATCAACCTCGGTACACCAAGTTTTTTCTTCACTCCGACCTGGTCGCCCGACAGCAAGAAGATCGCGTACAGCGATAAGCGCTTGAACCTCTGGTACGTCGATGTTGAAAAAGGCACGCCCGTCAAGGTCGACAAGAATCCCGACGGATTGAAATCCGATGTGATGGATCCCGTTTGGGCGCCGGACAGCAAGTGGATTGCTTATACCAAACAGCTTGATAACCATCTCCGCGCCGTCTTTGGTTACTCAATCGAAGCGGGCCGCTCGCACCAACTCACCGACGGAATGAGCGACGCGCGTTATCCGGATTTCGATAAAGGCGGTAAGTATCTTTACTTCACTGCCAGCACCAATCTCGGTCCGGCTTTCAGCTTCGCCGAGATGTCCAACTTCCCTTTCCAGTCTTCGCGCAGCGTTTATGCAATCGTGCTGCGCAGCGATCAGCCCTCGCCGCTGCAGCCCGAGAGCGATGAAGAAAAGGTGCAAGAGGAAAAGAAGGACGAACCCAAGGGGGACAAACCGGCCGGCGATAAGCCTGAGGGAGACAAACCCGAAACGCCCGCAGCTCCCGGCCCTGCCGGAAAGCCACCCGCGAAAAAGGCGCCCGAACCAGTACGCATCGACCTCGAAGGCGTGGAACAACGGATCGTCGCGTTACCCATTCCCTCGCGCAACTACGTGGGTTTAGCAGCGGGCAAGGCGAACTCTTTTTATGTGTACGAGCTTTTACCGGCCGGCGCTGGTGGTCCGGCTGCTCCTGGTTTCGTGGTGCAAAAGTTCGATGTGGAAAAACGCAAGCTCGACAAAGTGGTCGAAGGCGTCAACTCTTTCGAGGTGTCGGCCAATGGCGAGAAGATGCTTTTCCGCCAGGGTCCCAACTGGATCATCGCGCCCACCGCGCAGCCGCTCAAACCGGGCGAAGGCATTCTCAAGACCGCCGATATGGAAGTCTATGTCGACCCCAGGGCTGAGTGGCGACAAATGTTCAATGAAGTCTGGCGCGGCGAGCGGGACTTCTTCTACGACCCAAACCTGCACGGACTGGACATCGCCACGATGAAGCGGCGTTATGAACCTTATCTCGACTCGGTCGCGCATCGCGCTGACCTCAGCTATCTCTTCCGCGAAATGCTCAACAACATTACCGTGGGTCACATGTTCATTGGTGGCGGCGACTCGCCACGCCCCAATGCGGTCAGCGGCGGATTGTTAGGAGCGGATTATGAAATCGCGAATGGCCGTTATCGCTTTGCCAAGGTCTATAACGGTGAAAGCTGGAATCCAAATTTGCGCGCGCCGCTGACGCAACCTGGCGTTAATGTGAAGGCCGGCGATTACCTGCTGGCTGTCGGCGGACGCGAAGTAAACGCAACAGATAATATTTACAGCTTCTTTGAAGGCAAAGCCGGGAAGCAGGTGCTGATCAAAGTCGGCGCCGATCCCAGGGGAAAAGGCGCGCGCGAAGTAACCGTCGTGCCGGTCCCAACCGAGCAGGGCTTGCGCGCTCTTGATTGGATCGAAGGCAATCGTCGCAAGGTCGATCAATTGACCGGTGGCCGCCTGGCCTATGTGTACGTGCCGAATACTTCGGGGGCGGGCTACGAGAGTTTTAATCGCTACTTCTTTGCGCAAACACAAAAAGAGGGCGCGGTCATCGATGAGCGCTTTAACAGTGGCGGCGCGCTGGCCGATTACATTGTTGAATACCTGTCGCGTCCGCTCTTGAACTTCATCAACTTCCGCGACGGTCGCGACGTGCCGACGCCGATGGGCGCTATCTATGGTCCCAAAGCAATGATCATCAACGAACTGGCCGGCTCAGGCGGCGATGCCCTGCCCTGGTATTTCCGCAAGATGAAGATTGGTCCACTGGTCGGCAAGCGCACTTGGGGTGGATTGATTGCCGCGTTCCAAATGCCACAGCTGATGGACGGCGGCAGCGTGACCGCGCCCGACGCCGCTATCTATGGACTGGAGGGCCAATGGGAAGTAGAGAATCGCGGCGTCGCGCCCGACGTGGAAGTGGAGTTTGATCCGGCGGCCTGGCGCGCCGGGCGCGATCCGCAATTGGAGCGCGCGGTGGAACTGGTGCTGGAGGAATTGAAGAAGAACCCCGCGCCGAAGTACAAGCGGCCGGCCTATCCGATCTACAACAAGAGCGAGAAGTGAACAGCGCATAGCTATCCCTTTTGAAGTCAGCGACTCAGGTCAGCCACCTGACAAGTTGGGAAGGGGACCCTGTCCCCGCTCAACTCTCAGAGCCACGCATCTTCAATGTATCTCAACCAGCAGTATGCGGCCCGCCGCCGAAGTTGGGAGGTTGATTACAACTTTAGTGTTAATGAAACTTGGGCGGGGACAGGGTCCCCTTCCCAACTTGTGAGTTGCCTTAGTTGACTAATTCCAACTTAGTTGCTGACCTTGTGGGTAGACAATCACTGCTTCAGAAGATGGTTCTTTGAAAGGAAGCCCTGCACTGTCTCATTGAATTCCTGTGGCTTTTCCATCATCAGAAAGTGGCTCACGCCATCCCACATGTGAAACTCCAGGTTCGGCGCCAGTGAGCGCAGGAACGCTTCGGTATCCGCCGACCAAAACGGTCCCTTCGCCAATATGGCCAGGACCGGTACTTTGATCGGATCCTTTTCATAGACCTTCTCTTCGGCCATGGCGTACATGGCGCTGATGGCCACATAATCGGGTGTCGCCAGCATCACCGCACGAATATCTGCCTTTAATTTCGCGTCCTTGATTGGCGCCAGCATGCCATCGACCATTTGTGGCGCCGCCGCCTTGTAATTCGTACGCAGGTTGCCCAGAAACTGATCCATCTGCGCTTTGGGAAAGAAAAGACGCAGGGCGCCATCGACGATCACGAGTGCCAGAGTCTTTTCCGGGTAGCGCCGATAGAATTGCCGGACCACCGGAGTGCCCATGCTGTGCCCGACCAGCACTGCCCGCTTGACCTTGGCGTCAATCATCACCGCTTCGATTGAGCGCGCGAAATAATCCATCGAATAATCTGTTTGCGGTTTGTCGCTCAGGCCATGTCCCGGCAAGTCAACGGCGATGACGCGCATCTTCGGGAAAGCGCCGGTTTGTCCACGCCAGAAATCTCCGTTACAGGTCCAGCCGTGAACGAAAATCAGAGCTTCGTCACCCTTGCCGCTCATTTGATAGTGAACCCTGGCACTGCCGAACTTTGCAAAATGGCTCTTCATCTCGGCGCTATGCGCTACGCTGGCGAATAGGAGGATAGCTAGAGCGAAAAGCGGAGCAGTTGTGTATATGCGATATTTCATATCAATAGGCCCTCTCGAAACTTTTCATAATTCGATCTTAAGTTTTTGTGTGCTTTGCGTCTTTGCGGGAAATTCTTTGTCACCCTTGAACACCTCCCGCAAAGACGCAAAGCGCGCAAAGGAATCTTGACCAGGTGTTCCCGACTCACCCCGTTCTACACGCTCAGATCCTATGGAAACCTTTCAGAATATCTTTCGTCGTCAGACGGAGAATTACCGGGCGGCCATGTGGGCAGGTAGTAGGTGACGACGTTCGCAGCAGCCGATCAATCAGCCAGCGCATCTTCTCCGGAGTCAGGGACATATTCACTTTGATCGCCGCATGACAAGCAAGCGAGGCCGCAATGTCGTCCCGCACGGTCTCACGCGCCGTGCCTTTCTTTTCAGCATCGACCGTATCCAGAACTTCAGCGAGCATGTTGCGCGCTTCGCTGGCCGGCAGGTCGGCAGGTGTGGCCTTGATGGCTACGGTGCGACCGGACAATCTCATTAAATCGAACCCATAGTTCTCCAGTTCCCCTGACACTGAATCGAAAACCGCCGCCTGTGCAGGTGTGAGATCGAAGGTCTCGGGAAGCAAAAGCCTTTGCGATTCAGCGGGACGACTGGCTTCGAGCGCGCGATATTTGTCGAACAGGACCCGCTCGTGGGCCACGTGCTGATCGATAAGCAGCAGGCCGTCACCGTCGGTGGCGATGATGAAACTTTCATCAAGTTGTCCGAGTGGGCGGATGCCGGGATTGAGTGATTCGACGGGAACCTCGCGCACAAACTTTTCCGCCGATGCAAGTGGCGGCAGCGCACTGACGTCTTGAGCAGCCGACTGCCCACTCAGTGATGACATAGCAGAAACGTCATCTGCGGTGATAGCGTCCGGCTCCAGCGACGCACGCGTGGCCAACGGCTCCTGGTTAAACTCTGAGCCAGTCTCGAACGCGCCTGTGGGATCGTTTATCTCTCGGGCCCTGGCAGTCGCAGGAGCTTCAGTGGCTGGAGTTCGATCGGTGTCATATGGGGGAACAGAGCGAAAGCCAAGGGGTTCTTGAGCATCATTAGAGGTGCGGCTATCGATGCTGGTCGAGAGAGGTGTTGCTCGCGCCGGCGCGCTCGCGGCAGGCAGGATGCCCGCGGTCCCAGGGACGGTCGCAGGAACGGTCGCGGGTTCCTCGGAGCGAACGAACCCCGCGCTGGCCAATGCGGAGCGCACAGACTCGCGGACAGCATCGGCCACAGCCGCATTGCGGCGAAATCGCACTTCAGTTTTCGCCGGATGCACGTTGACGTCGACTTCTTCAAGCGGCGTCGTCAAGAATAATAGGGCTGCCGGGTAAACGCCGTGCGGTAGTATCGCGCGATAGCCTTCCGAGAGTGCGCGGCTGATTAATCGATCGCGAACAAAACGGCCATTGACGAACAGGTATTGGGCATCGCGGGAAGTTCGCCGGTCGCGTGGCGCCGAAACATAGCCGCGCACCCGCACCACTTGCGAGTGACCGCCATCGACTTCCAAAAGATTTTCCAGAAACTCTTCACCAAAGATCTGGTAAGCACGCTCACGCAAGTCCTTCGCGATGGGAGCCCGAAGAATCTCGCGGCCGTTATTGGTCAGGGTAAAGGCTATCTCGGGATGCGCCAACGCGTAGTGCGTGACCAGATTAGTGAGATGGAAACTTTCGGTTGCTTCTGAGCGGAGGAACTTGCGTCGCGCGGGCACATTGAAAAACAGATCGCGCATTACGATGGTGGTGCCGCGCGGGTGGGCGGCATCCTTAACATCGCGCATGCGCCCGCCTTCAATAATGACGCGTGTGCCGGCGCCGCTATCAGCCATATTGCTGATCAGTTCGATGCGGGCCACCGACGCAATGGAAGCGAGCGCCTCGCCGCGGAACCCCAACGTGCCGATAGCTGTCAGATCCTCGGCGCGAGTTATCTTTGAGGTGGCGTGTCGTTCAAAGGCGAGGATCGCGTCGTCGCGCATCATCCCCTCGCCATCGTCAGAGACTTTCAGCAGACGCCGCCCTCCTGCTTCGACCTCAATGGCCAGGCGGGTAGCGCCGGCATCAATGGCGTTTTCGACCAACTCTTTGGCAACCGACGCCGGCCGTTCCACCACTTCTCCGGCGGCGATCTGATTGACGATTTGGTCGGGGAGAACACGAATTTTGGACATTGGATCTGATGTCCGACAAACTTCAGTTTGTCGTTTCCTCTACAACCTGGTTGCTACGATAGTTGAACGCCCGCCTGACAGCGACAAACTGAAGTTTGTCGGACAATCACAAATAGACGATCTGATGTTCAGTCGATTCCAGATTGATCGCGTTGAAGATCCAATCAATTACATAGCGACCGTGTCGAGCCAGCAAGGAGGTGATGTTGATATGACGCTCCTGCAGATCCTTTTCCGGATATAGCTGATCGAGCGCGCGCTTCAACTGTCGCTGGGCCGCGTCGTCGCGAGACAACTGCGCGCGATGAAAGCGCGTGCGCAAACCTTCGAGCTGATAGTTGATTTTGCGCCGGCCCGTTTCCAACGCATCGGCCAGGGTGGGATCTATAGTACTCAACTGTTCCCTTAGCTTATCGAGCTCTGCGTTGACAGCCTCTTCCGACTTCGTAAAAGTCTGCGCCGTTTCCGCACCCAGATGTTCTTCCACGACCCGCTTGGAAACATTTTCCAGACCGGAAAACAGATCAGCCAGAGTAAGACCATAGCGCTCAAGCACGCGCCCGGTATGGCGTTCGATCATTGTCAGACTCGACCGCGGCAAAATCGGCGTCACCGGTCGTTGCAGCACTCGATAAACCTCTGACGTTTGCGCAAAGTACGCAATCTCAGCGGCGCCGCCGAGATAGGCAATGGTGGGTAGCAGATAATCCTGAACCACAGCGCGCAAAGTAACGTTGGGACTAAAACTTTCCGGCCGGCTCAAGGCAAGCTCAGCCAATTCATCGGCAGTGTACTCATCGTCGCTCGCCCTGGTGCGATACTTGCCGTTGTCCGCGCGCGTCAGCGCGTGACGAGCACCTTCAGCGTCGTGCAGGAAAAGCGGAAAAGAATTTGCCGACGCGACCACCTGTGCGTGATAGCCAGCCGCTTCCAACTCGCGACTGCGGGTCTCGACTGCGAGTGCAATCGTGGGAGCCTGGCGGGCGGCTTCCGCATAAAGCGGCGCGGCCAGTTGCTTCAAGCGCGCGTCCATCGGGTCAAGAAATATCAAACCGTGGACGCCCAGGAGTGTCGTCATCATGCGCGCAAACGCTTCACCGTAACCGCGACCCGGTTGCCAGGCGTTGCGCAGAATTTCCTTGAGGTCGGAAATGAATTCAGAATTCGGCAGGTGGACGGTCAACTGCTCGATGACTTCAGTGATTGAGTCGTCAAGAAATACTTGTCCGACGGGCTGCCCTTCGTGATGTAGATTCGTCGCGACCTCGACGCTTCCAAGTTGACACTCGCGGTTGATGAACTCTGCTTTAGCAACCTCAACAAAATCGTGATCCTCGGTTGCGATCCAGAAGACAGGCACGGCTTTGGTGTTGCGCTGCGTCAGACAACCCGCCAGCTTTACGGCGCTGAGCGCCTTGTAGATGGTGTAGAGCGGGCCCGTGAACAGACCGGCTTGTTGTCCGGACACGACTGCGAGGCAATCCGCCTGGCGCAGGCTTTCGATGTTCGCGAGAGTGGCTTCCCCTGCGCCCCACGCGGTGTTCATTTCTTTGAGCGCGTCGCACAAGACGTCGCGGTCGGTCTGCTGCGCGGCCAGGACTTCATGGGCGCGCGCCGGCAGTTCATGATGAAAGCGCACGGCGGACGGATAGAACTGCCGCAGCCTTAGCGGGTCGCGCAGGTATTCGAGATAAAGCTTAGTCTGGTGCGGGATGCGCTCAAAAGGAAGCGTATCGACACGTAACCCAGCCTCTTCGGGGGTACTGTAACAGGCAGTTTCGGCGATGCTCAAATTGTGATTGCTCCCAGAGGAATCATTTTACGCACGACTGGCTGGTTGCACCAGTGAAGAAGGTGGTAGTTGGTCGTAGTTGCTTCGCGGTAGGCGCCAAGAGAACGTCCGAACTTATCCACCGCTCCCTTCGGTTTGTGGATCAACTACGACAGCCTGGCAGCCCTGTGATACCAACGACAAATTGCAGTCTGTCGGACCGCCGGACCTTAATTTCCCCTTTTGAGTCACTCTCAGGTATACTCCAGCCAGCTCGTCCAGCCGAAGTTTTTGTTTCGGCGCACGCTTTCCAACCGGATTTATCGAGAAGCATGCAGGTACGCACAGGGATTTGTCCGTGCGCTCTCAGGGACGAGACGCGGATTCCTGGTCGCTTATTTCAGGCGACCTATTGAAATTTTATTTACGCTGGATCGGAAATGCTCTTGCGATTCGCGCCGGCAATCACGCAGGCGACTCTCGAGTAAAGTCCGACAACGGCTAGCGCCGGCAACAGGTGCCGAGCACATCGAGGTAGCTACGGGTCCTATTTGGGCCGTCAGTTGACCGAAAAATGAGCTCCCTGTTCGCATTCTAAAGCTGGCAGTTAAGCCGAAAGATTTAGCAGGTTAACTGTTGAAGAGTTCAAACCACTGTCGCGCAGTGGAGGCCGCCAAACCATATCTGGTCCGCTTCCCGCGCTCTACACACAACATGTCCGACAGACTTAGGTTTGTCGCTGTCCGCGAAAGTCACTACTTTTTCGGGCAGCGCCAGGCGAGAGTTTGCCGGCCATTTTTTCGCGCGCTGCGCCTGTTCCTCGCCCCCAGGCTTGATGGCTACACTGCGCAACCGCACCACCCTTACACAAAACCAACCACTGTCGTGAAGCGAAAGCCAGGACCGCGCGGGATCAATAACTCATTGCGCGCGGCGGCAAATCTAAAGCCCAGTGGATTGGGGTTCAGGAGATAAACATTTCAGCATGTCAAAAGAATTGATCGTCAGCGTCAACGGACGCGAGAAGAAGATCGCAATCATTGAAAACGAAAAGGTAACCGAATTCTATATTGAGCGCGGTGAAACCGAACAGGGCATCGTCGGCAACATCTACAAAGGGCGCGTGATGCGCGTGTTGCCGGGCATGCAGTCCGCCTTTGTCGACGTCGGCCTGGAGCGCGATGCGTTCCTTTATGTCTCAGACTTTTTCGATGAAGAAGAAGAGTTCGAACGTATCGTAATCGACAAGGCCAAGAAAGGTGAGGGCGCGGACGCCGAACGGGCCGCCGCCGAACAAATCGCCCAGGGCCGGGTCGAACGCGAACATCACATCGAAGCAACGCAGGAGCGCGTCGAGCCTTTGCGCGAAGCGGAACAGGCGGGCGAGGTCATCGACGTTTCTGAAGCACCCGCATCCGAAGCACCGGCAGATGCCGGCGAAGGCGAAGCAGGCGGAGCGCGTCGTCGTGGCCGCCGCGGCCGGCGCCGTGGTCGTGGCCAGGATTTCGAAGAGCCGCGACAGTCGGAAGCGGCAACGCGTCCTGAACCCGAAATCATAAACACACCTTTCGTGGCCGCCGATCCTTCCATTCAGCGCATCGTCGATGACGAGGAAGCTGCCGTCAACGGCGAGATGTTCAAGGACGCGCGCCTGCAGGAGCGACTCTTTGACCAAATCCACGCCGGCGAATTCAATCTCGGCGAAGACTTGCGCACCGCCGAAGTCGGTTCCGTATTGCGGGCCGATTACGGTAGCAGTTCTTTCCAGAGAATCGACGACAGCGACGTTTCTTCTCAGGCTGAAGAGCGTCGTCCCATCACGCCCGTCGCTGCCCATCTGGATTTTTTTACGGACGAAGCGGGCGAGCCACTTACAGGCAGGGCTTCATTCGAACGCGTGAGCGACGACGAAGAAGCCGCCGAGGCCCGCGCGGCCTCTGAAACGGTAGCCCATTCAAGTGCAGCGGCCGAAAAGACCCGCGAGAAAAAGAAACGCGGCGGTCCCAAAACGGCGATCACCAAAGCCAGCAAGAAGAAACCGACGGCGACTAAAAAAGCCGCGGCGCCGCGCAAGAAGGCCAAGGCTGCCGCTGATACAGAGACCACTGCCGAGCACGAAGATGGTGAGGCCCGCGTCACCAATAGTCGCTCGCGCGGCGAGTTCGCAACGCGACGCGGGGGACGCCGCCGCCGTCGTCCGGGAAGTAAGCCAAAACCCGAGGGTAACGGCGCCATCGATGCCACCGACGGGCAGATCGAAGCTATCGCGGTACTTGATGAACCGGCGTTGCCGGAAATGGTGACTCCAGAACCGGTCGAAGTCGCCCCGCCGCCGGCGCCTGCGCCTGCCGCTAGTCCTGCGCCAGATCGCCAACAGCGCGACCGGCGACCGACCAACGGTCGTAGCAATCGCAACGTTCCCCGTCGAGAGCGACATCAACCAACAATCACGGACTTGCTCAAGGAAGGCCAGGAAATACTGGTGCAGATCGCCAAGGAACCGATCGCCAAAAAAGGCGCGCGCATAACTTCGCACATAGCCCTGCCCGGCCGCTTTCTTGTGTACATGCCGACAGTTGAACATGTAGGTGTATCGCGCAAGATCGAGTCGGACAGCGAACGTCACCGGCTGCGAAAATTAATACAGGTGATTCTCACCTCGGAAGAGATTCCGTCGGGAGGGTTCATCGTGCGCACCGCGGGTGTCGGCATCAACGAAAGTGAAATGCGCGAAGACGTGCGTTACCTGGTGCGCACCTGGCTCGATATCCGCACCGCTGCTGAAAAGGCCAAGCCGGCCACGATGGTCCATAAGGACCTCGATCTGGTGCAGCGCATTCTGCGCGATCAGCTATCAGAGGACTTCAGCGCCATCCGCGTGGATTCGGAAGAGGAATACGAACGCATTGTGGAGTTCGTAAATCGTATCCATCCGCGCATGGTCAAGCGGGTCAAACTCTACACTCGCGAAACTCCGATTTTGGAGGCCTTCGGTGTGCAGACTGAAATTGATAAGGCAATCAAGCCGCGTGTGTGGCTAAAGTCGGGCGGCTATCTGGTGATCAATCAAACGGAAGCGCTGGTGGCCATCGATGTCAACACCGGCAAGTTCGTCGGTCGCGGCAGCGGTCGTTTGGAAGACACGATTACGCGCACTAATCTTGAAGCCGTCGAAGAAATCGTCAGACAAATCAGACTGCGCGACCTCGGTGGCATTATCGTTCTCGACTTGATTGATATGGAAGAGCGACGTAACCGCCAGCGAGTGATGACCACGCTGCAGGATGCCCTGCGCGATGATAAATCGCCGACCAAGGTACTGTCGTTCAATGATTTTGGTCTGGTGATAATGACGCGCAAGCGCGTGAAGCAGTCGCTGGAGCGCACCCTGTGCGCGCCCTGCCAAACGTGTCAGGGAGCAGGGTTATTAAAGTCTCCGCAGACCGTTTGCTATGAGATTCTGGAAGACGCAAGACGATTGGCGCGATCGGGAGATCTCAAAAACAAGCAGGTGTTGCTGCGTATAAATCCTGAGGTTGCCAAAACCCTGCGAGGTCCTGAGCGAGACGTCCTGAACGCCGTCGAAGATTATCTTGGACCAGTCGATGTCACCAGCGATGCCACCATTCATCAGGAGCAGTTCGACTTCGCGTTTCTGTGATTCTATTTTGTACGGGTTGGTGTCCGACAAACTTCAGTTTGTCGATTATGTAGCGAAGGCCGGCCGCTGAAGGAACCATCGGAGTCTGTGCTACCAGGACGACGACAAACTGAAGTTTGTCGGACTTTATTCTCGGACTTTATTCAATGAGTAAGCTGGGAAGTTTTTGGAAGAGCGTGCTGGCCGGGGGCGCAGGTATGGCCGCCCTGGCCGCGGTGAATGCGGCGATTCGGCGTCAGGCCAGCGAGCCGGATGATAGTGCTCTCTTTGGCCAGCCACATTTCTTTGATTGGAAGTATGGCCGGGTGTTTTATAAGACCGCCGGGCCCGAAAGCTCCCGCCCGCCACTTGTGTTTGTCCATGGCATCGGCGCCGGCTCTTCGAGTTTCATGTGGCGTAAGAACTTTAATGTTCTCGCCGAGGACTTTTCGGTATTTGCTCTTGACCTGCTTGGTTTTGGCTTCTCGGAAAAACCCGGTTCGGCGCCTTATTCCGCCGATCTCTACGTCGAGCTGATCACAGATTTCATTCGCGAGGTCTGCGGCTATCCGGTAAATGTCCTCGCCAGCTCGCTGGGCGCTGCTTATGCCGTGCGCGTAGCGGACGAACATCCCGAACTCATTAACGCGCTGGTCTTGAATGCTCCAGGCGACAGTTTCCGCAGCCGTCCCGGTGTGGCCAGCGCAGCCTTTTATGGTTTGCTGCAATCGCCGGTACTGGGAACGTCCTTTCACAATGTAATGGCGAGCGAGCGCAGCATCAGGGATTTTGCGCGCAAGCATCTCTTTTATGATCATCGACGCGTGACTGACCGACTGGTCGCTCACCTTTACGCCACTAGTCATCAGTCCGGCGCCCAGCACGCGATCGCGGCATTCGTTGCCGGCTATCTGAACACTGATATGCGGGGAGCGTTCGCGCGTCTGAACCAACCGAGCATTCTGGTTTGGGGTAAACAGGATCTGACCACGCCGGTGGAGAACGCGATGGCACTGCTGAGATCAAACTCGCGGGCCCGCCTGGAAGTGTTTGATTATTGCCGGATGATGCCCGAACAGGAACATCCGGAACGCTTTAATGAGCTCGTGCGTGAAGCATTCCTCACGGCCAAATTAGCAAAAGCGGCTGAAGGCGGTTCACTTTCGTAAAGCTGCCTCAACCTTCAGCAGCTTTTGTTTTACTTCATTTGGCTTATTCGCATACTCGTGTGGGAGCTTATCCTGCTCTTTCAGCGAATTCAAAATCTCATAACTTTGACGATAACGATTCTTTGCTTCTCGCCAGTCCTCGCTATGATTTTCTGTTGCCGCACGCTTTGAGTAGAACGCCCCCAGACTCTCATAGACCAGCGACAACATAGCGCGGCTGTCAGGGTTTCCGGGATTCTTTGCCACTACCCCTTCCCTGATTGCCGCCGCTCTCAGATAGCCTTCCAGCACACCGGTCCGCTCGCCGACTTTCACGGATGTATCGCAGACAATGGCCTGGATTTCCGACAAATTGGCGCGATGTAGCATGTTTGCAGGGTCGGCTGCCGACAAAGTCTCTTGTACTGACAATGACTTCTTGTATGCCTTGAGGGCTTCACGCTCATCGCCATGTTTTTCGAGCAGCTCACCAAATCGCTGGTAACCGACGGCCTGATCAGTTCGCAATTCTGAACTGTCCGGATTGAGCGCTATTTCCGCTTCGCATAAAGAAATAAATTTGTGTTGATTCACCAGAGCAGCTTGCAGATCGCCGATTGCCGCCTGCTGACGGGCCACCTTGAGATAGTCAATATAGACATCGCGGCGCGCGAGCGCGTTAGCGGGATCTGCTTTGGCGAGTTCCTCATCGATAGCCAGAGACTTCAATTCAATTTCCAGTGAGCCACGATGATCACCCATGCGCGCCATCACGCGTGCCATACGTGAATAAGCGACGTTAATCAGGCGGCGGGATTGTACGCTGGTTGACGTAATCGATGGTTCCAGCAAGGCAAATGCTGAGCGGTGTTCAGCCAGGGCTCCTTTCAAATCACCAGAGTCCGTCAAAGCGTCGCCCAGACTAATATAGGTGCTGGCCAGGTCGCCTTTGAATGTTTGGTTATTCGGTTCCAAAGAAATAATTTCGTTTGACAGCGCGATCGATTTTCTATAATTGTCCAAAGCCTCGGGCAGCTTGCCGCTGGGGGCCAGCGCTTTCGCCAATCGTCGATACAAAATACTGCGCTCCGATTTGGATTGCGTGCTTTCTGTTTTGAGAGAATCAAAGACGGCGAAGGCGCGGCGATAATTGTCCAAAGCAGTGGGAATGTCTCCCGTCACCTGAGACATTCCGCCCACCGCTTCATAACTACGGATCAGGTCGAGTTGGATTTGCGAGTTTCCCGGCGCAGCTGAATTCAGCTTTTCGCGTAGCGCCAGGGCCCTTTTATAACTCGCCAGCGCCCCTTTGTAATTTCCCAGATTGGCGCTGAACGGCGATCCCTGTACGTCCCCAACCTTTTGATAAGCCGAAGCGAGTTCGCTTTGCAGCTCGGAGTTCTCCGCACTATCGGCATAGAGATTATCGAGATACACGAGCGCATCCTTCACCATTCTTTCACGCACCGGAGTTGAACCCGGGAGATTCTCAATACCGTCGTGATAGTCAAAGAGAACCGACTTGGCCAGCTTACGTACCTGGTTGAAACGATTCTCGGCTTTTATTCGTTCACGTCTGGCAACCCGCGCTTGCCAGGTGGTAACGGCAGTCGCTGCACAGAGAGCGATAATCACCACGGCCGCTGCCAACACTCCTACCTTGTGTCGCCTTATGAACTTCCCGGCCCGGTAACTCAAAGTGTCCGGACTGGCTATCACCGGCAAGCCCTCGAGGTGTCGCCGAATGTCCTCCGACAACTCCTGCACCGAGGCATAGCGACGCTGCGGCTCTTTGCGCAACGCCTTGAGCACGATGTTATCCAGATCGCCGCGGAGGAATTTCGGATTGCGGATTGCGGACTGCGGATTGGTTTGTCTGTCCGGCAATAGTTCTGAAGTTGAGGTTCCTTTGGCTTTCAATTCCGAAATCCGCAATGCGAAATCCGAAATCGCATCGCTGGGTTTTTCCGGCTCCTCTTCCAGGATGACCTTGGCGACTTCGTCCGGTCGGCGGCTGGACAAGCGATAAGGATGTTGCCCGCTCAACAGTTCATATAACACCAGGCCCAGACTGTAGACGTCGCTGGCCGTAGTTATCGATCGACCACGAAACTGCTCCGGGCTCGCGTACTCGGGGGTCATCAAGCGCACCATGCTCGCCGTCGCCTCTCCGGTTTCGCTGGCCCAACCTGGATTCAGCAGCTTCGCAATTCCAAAGTCCAACAACTTAGGCACGCCTTCAGCCGTGACCA
This sequence comes from Acidobacteriota bacterium, assembly GCA_025463135.1. Taxonomy (GTDB): domain Bacteria; phylum Acidobacteriota; class Blastocatellia; order Pyrinomonadales; family Pyrinomonadaceae; genus JAOAPY01. The sequence continues at coordinate 2,298 of JAOAPY010000054.1, read as the reverse complement.
GAATATTACTGGGCTTGATGTCACGGTGGACCACCAGATTCTGGTGCGCGTACTGCAGCGCACCGCACACCTCGCGGAACAATTCCAACCGTTGCGCGATCGTGAGTCGCAACTCATCACAGTACTCGGTTATCGCCCGACCCTCGACATACTCCATCACAAAGTACGGGAGCCCATCCTGGGTTGAGCCTCCCTCCAGCAGGCGTGCAATATTCGGATGTTCCAGATTGGCCAGGATCTGCCGTTCCATAATGAAGCGGCGCAGGATGAGATCGGTATCCATCCCTCGGTTTATCAGCTTGATAGCCACTTGTTTGCGATACTCATCGTCAGCGCGCACCGCAAGAAAAACCGTACCCATGCCACCGTGACCGAGTTCGCGGATTATCTGGTAAGGACCAATGCGCTGACCCGCCCTTTCCTCTTCCTCAGTCGCCAGCGAATGCTCAGCCGAAGAGGCCAGACCCGCGTCAACCATGGCCGGCGAACGCAGGAATGGACCCGCCTCTTCGTGTGACGCCAACAGCCCGTCAATCCGTTGGCGCAGGGGATCGTTACCGGCGCAGATCTCGGTGAGAAATGCCGCCCGCTGTTCTGGCGGCAGATCGAGGGCCGCGTGAAACACGCTCTTTAGTTGTTGCCAGGTTTCAGGGTTCATTGTCCAGGGAAGTATTTGGCGAACACCTTCGGCATAGCCATCAGTTGGATTAACAGAACCTCTTCCTCTACTAAACTACGCGCAACAGACGAAGGGTTTGGCTCACAGGGACTGGTCGATCTCGTAGGTCGACTCCCGCGACGCGTCGGGCGACGGAGGTACGCTTTCTCCCCTCAATGCCTGATGCAGCCAGGCGCGGGCCATGGCCCACTCGCGTTTGATCGTGGCGGGGGATAGCTTCATTACTGCCGCAGTTTCTTCGATAGTCAATCCGCCGAAATAACGCAGTTCAACGATTCTGTTTTGTTCAACGTCAATTTGGGCCAGTGCAGTTAGGGCTTCGTCGAGCGCCAGCAGATCTGTATCAGGCTCGATGGAAATGCTCGCCGCCTCATCGAGGGACAGCTTTTCTCCCCCACCCCCTCTCTTGACCGCAATGTGCTTGCGGGCACTGTCAATCAAAATGCGTCGCATTGCCTGCGCCGCAATCGCAAAGAAGTGCGCCCGATTCTGCCAGCGCGCGTCTCTTTGATCGATCAGCTTGAGGTAGGCTTCATGGACCAGAGCAGTGGTTTGCAGCGTATGGTCAGGACGTTCGCGATAAAGAAAGTTATGCGCCAACCGGCGTAGTTCTTCGTAAATCAGGGGCAGCAATTCCTGCAGCGCCTGCTGATCCCCGCCACTCCATTCCAGCAGCAACCTGTTCACATTGTCCGAATCAGAGGGCATCCAGTCTCCTCGTCGTAACTCACTTAGAGGCCAGCCGGCTCTTCCCCGTGAGCCGATTCCCTCGCGGTTTGCGCGTAGATAAATAGAAGGCAAAAAACCATTGGCTTTTGAAGCCGGATTTGGGCAGTGTCAGCATCGATTGAAACGCCAACCAGGAATGACCACAAGTCCCCAGGAGGTCGAGTGACGGTGTGTTACCCGCCCTTCTCTTTCAGGTGATTTGCCCTTTGATAGGTTGGCTGGCCGACCGAGGAATTATAAGGCATGTCTCTCGTGTTCATCCATTTCTATTTCCGGGCGCCGGCACGATGAGCTTGCCGGCAATCATGCAAAGGACGGTCATAGATAGGACGAAGGAAGTGCAAAGCGAAATTCCATACATTCTCGAACACCTGAGCCTGTTTCCTTGTTTTGCGTGCCGGGAAATCATTAGTCCGACTGCGAGCAATTGTCGTTTTTGCGGCGCCCCGGTTGATTACGACGCGGCGCGTTTCGCCGCTGAACAGCAAACCCGGCTGCAGCAAGCCAAGAATCGGGCGAAAGCATTGCGATTGCTCAGTGGCGCCTTCCTGGTATTTCTACTATTTGTTTTGATCGCCTGGCGTGGACCACGGACCTCGCTGGCCCTTCTGGCCGTGCTTCCGGTTTTGCTCGCCGTCCGATGGATTCGTCCCGGAAATTCTTCAGGCGGCAACCGTGATTTCACAAAAATGCGCGGTCATACTTTGCTCGCACTCGCCGGCTGCTGTGTGGCGGGTTCGATACTGAATTAGAAATTTGTAGCCCTAGCAGGCTGCTGAAAAAGTAACCTTGCTACATGGACCAACGTAATAGTAGCGAGTAGTCGAACCTCGCAACCAGGAGAACAGAAACGAATGCGCGGAGACGATCTTCAGCAAGCGGGAATGTTC
>JAOAPY010000043.1 GCA_025463135.1 Acidobacteriota bacterium | reverse complement strand
ACTCGCACCTCTTCGAAGGCAATGAGGTCAGCACCACCACGCGGGTCGTGAGGTCCGTCGGATCGGCAGTATGAGGTCAGTACCACCACGCGGTAGCGGGTGGGTCTGCTCCCAACAAGATCGCTGGGCACAACCAGATCCTCTCGGCGTTATAGCTGCCCCGTCACTTACCCACCCGCTACCGCGAGGTGGTACTGACTTCATGACACGGTAGTCGGAGTTTCCACACAGTCTCGGTAGCGACCGGATCCTTCACTCAAGCATGCGAGTCTTCTCGTGTAACAGGCACGCCGGAGGCGTGCGGTCCCAGGTGGTTCGACATTGACAAGCTGTGGCGATAATATTTTGCCGCACCACATCAGCCAAACAAACGGAGACATCTCGACGACCATGACAAACCACTCGTCAGATCTACTGCGCAACAAATCAGGAATTCTGAAGCAGCTTGTAAACCTATCGCTATTGATACTGATCGTGTCAGCTATCGCTCCATCTGCAAAAGCTCAGGTCGATCCCGGCATGTTGCAGTCGCTTCACTGGCGCAGCATTGGTCCGTTTCGCGGTGGTCGAACACGCGCTGTCGCCGGTGTGCCCTCGCAACCCAATGTCTTTTATATCGCGCAGGTCAACGGGGGCGTTTGGAAGACCACCGACTATGGCCGCACCTGGCTTCCGATCTTTGACGAGCAAGCGACGGGATCCGTAGGTTGCATAGCAGTCGCCGCCTCCGATCCGGACATCATTTATGTTGGCAGTGGAGAAGGACTGCAGCGACCTGATCTTTCTGTCGGCGATGGCGTTTACAAATCCACGGATGCGGGAAAGACCTGGACGCATCTGGGGCTGCATGATGGACAACAGATCCCACAGATTGCCGTCGACCCGCGTAATCCCGATCACCTGTTGGTGGCCGTCGCCGGTCATCCTTACGGACCAAATGAAGAGCGCGGCATCTTTCGCTCGACCGACGGCGGCAAGAGCTTTACTAAAGTTTTATATAAGGACGAGAACACCGGCGCTGCTGACGTGCTGATCGATCCATCGCATCCTGAAACTGCTTATGCGGCCCTTTGGGAGGCGCGTCAGGGCCCCTGGGAAAATGCTGCCTGGAACGGCACTGGTGGCGGCATATTCAAAACCACCGATGGCGGAAAGAGCTGGCAGCAACTAAGAAAGGGACTGCCCGAAGGAATAATCCAGGCGAACCTGGCGATCTCAGCAAGCTCTCCCAATCATTTGTTTGCCTCCGTGGCTTCGACCGGCCTGGTTAACCTTTACCGGTCGGATGATGGCGGCAACAGTTGGACCATCGCTACGACCGATGGCCGTCCGGCGGGACGGATCGGCGGCGGCGATCTGTCGGTACCACGTATTGATCCAAAGAATCCCGACGTGATCTACGTGGCCAGCACGGTGTGTTGGAAATCGACGGATGGCGGCAAAACCTGGACAGCTTTTCGGGGCGCTCCGGGTGGTGACGATACGCAAAACATCTGGATCAATCCGCATAATTCAGATGTGATTTTGCTCGGCTATGATCAGGGCGCAATCATTACCGTCAACGGTGGGAAATCCTGGAGCAGCTGGTACAACCAGCCGACGGCACAGCTTTATCATGTGAGTGCCGACAACGCATTTCCATATCGTCTGTGCAGCGGGCAGCAGGAAAGTGGTTCAGTTTGTATTGCGAGCCGCGGTAACGACGGCGAGATCACTTTCCGCGAATGGCATCCGGTGGGAGCAGAAGAGTACGGCTATGTTACGGCCGATCCACTTGATCCGGACATTGTGTATGGGGGCAAGCTCACGCGTTACGATCGCCGCACGGCCCAGGCGCAAAATATTTTGCCCAAGCCTTTCCGCGCGCCGGACTTTCGCATGCTGCGTACTCAGCCGGTTATCTTTTCGCCCGTCGACCCGCACGTTCTCTACTTTGCCGCCAACACTTTATGGAAGACCAGAGATGGTGGTCGAAACTGGCAGCAGATAAGTCCCGACCTCACACGTAAAAGTTTTGAAGTTCCCGAAACGGTCGGCAAGTATCGCTCGCAACCCACCGCGCAACCGACTCAACGCGGTGTTATTTATGCAGTGGCGCCCTCGCCCCTCGACAGCAAACGCATCTGGGCGGGAACGGATGACGGGCTGGTCCATCTGACTACTGATGGCGGCGCGCACTGGATCGATATCACGCCTAAACAGATCAAGCCCTGGCAGAAAATTTCGATCATTGATGCCAGTCATTTCGATGCGGGAACGGCTTATGCGGCTGTCAATACCCTGCGACTGGATGACCTTAGTCCACACATCTATCGCACACGAGACTCCGGCGCTACCTGGACCGAAATCATCAACGGGCTACCAGGTAACGAGAACGTAAATGTAGTGCGCGAGGATCCGAAAAGAAAGGGATTGCTTTTTGCGGGCACCGAACGCGCCGTGCATGTCTCTTTCGACGACGGCGAGCACTGGCAATCATTGCGCCTGGACATGGCCCCCAGTTCGGTGCGCGATCTAATTATCAAAGACGATGACTTATGTGCCGCCACTCATGGGCGGGGATTTTGGATCCTCGACAACATCACGCCGCTGCGCCAACTAGCGCTAACGGCGGCGTCTGTTAACACAACTCTGTTCCGGCCTCAGACCGCGTGGCGCGTCCGTTGGAACTTGAACACCGATACCCCTCTGCCGCCTGATGAACCCGCGGGAGAGAACCCACCCGATGGCGCGGTGATTGATTTCTATCTGGGCCGGTCGACCGCCGGTCCCGTAACTCTGGAGATACGTAATGGGGCGGGGCAAGTGGTGCGTCGTTATTCGAGCACTGATCCGGCGCCCGCGCTTGATCCGATGCTGGCGATTCCCGCGTACTGGGTGCGACCGGAGCAGGGACTGCCGGGCAATCCGGGTATGCACCGTTTTCTCTGGGACATGCACTACGCACCCGTCCCCGGGATAAGACCTGCTTATCCAATCGCCGCCGTGTATCGGAACACCGCGCCGGAGCCAACCTCTCCCTGGGTGATGCCCGGCAAATACTCGGTGGTTTTGACCGTGGATGGAAGGAGCTACACACAATCGCTGATTGTGCAGATGGATCCGCGCGTGAAGACGCCCACTCGCGATCTGGCAGAGCAATTCCGCATGTCGAAACAGCTTTATGATCACTGGCTCAATTTCGCCGGTTCGAGCGATCAGATCAAGGCAATGAGATCGCAGCTTGCGGAGGCCCGCTCGCATGCCACAGCTCAAGATCTGAAATCACATCTGGACGCACTGAGCCAGAAGCTTGAGGCGTTGGTGGGATCAGAAAGCGCACGTCCTGATCCAGCCGGCAAACTCTCGTTGCAGAGCACTACCGCGAAGCTGCGAACATTGCTGAACATGCTTCAGGATGTCGATGTGGCACCCACGCCTCAGTTGACGACGGCTGTCGCTGAACTGCAGACTGACGCGCAAATGCTCGTCACTCGCTGGCAGGCGATCAAGTCACAGGATGTCCCGGCATTAAATCAGGAGCTGCGCGCGTCGGGCCTGGCGGCAATAACGTTGGCAGAGCCCAAGTGAAGTGCGCTGGTCGGCGCGCTCACTAAATTACTCATCAATCGGTGGAGTATTACTGATTGGTCTAAACGTGGGTTTGCTTCTGACCAAGGATCACCCAAACAAAAGGCAATAGGGGGCTTGTTGCCTTTCACGTCCTGATGATTCTTATTGGTATTTACGCAATGATTGTGTTGGTACCAGGCAGAGTAAACAACTACCTCGATTAACAATTCAGCGTGACACTTCCTTGGAACATTGTGGACGTGCATTCGTCCGTTACGACAATGACTATTGTCTATTGCGAAAGACATCGTCCAGTTCATTGAACGGCGCGGCATCAGCAAATGAATCGAAAGAACCTCCCTCTTTGATGTTTCGCGCGGCGCGCATGAAGGCACCCCACGCGACGCGCGCCAGGGCAGAACCGACAGACACCCGACGCACACCGAGATCGCCGAGGAGTGAAACCGTTAGGGCGGGGTTTGGTCCGCCGACCAGCACGTTTACGGGCTTCGGCGCCACTGCCTTCACGATGGCGGCGATCTCATTCGGTTCGGATACACCAGGCGCATACAGGCAGTCGGCCCCCGCTTCGGCATAGACCGACAATCGTTCCATAGCTACCCTGAAGGGATCAGCGTGACCCACCAGCCAGGCCTCGCAACGGCCGGTGAGGATCACCGGAACCCCCGAGTCGTCGATTGCGTTACGTGCGGCGCGAATACGTTCGACGGCCAGGCCCGATTCGTAAAGCGGCGTAGTAAGGTCACCGCTGGCGTCTTCGATCGAGAGACCGGCGACGCCGGTTGCAACACAGAGAGTGACGCTTTCAGCAACACCTTCAGGTTGGTCAGCGTAGCCTGTTTGGAAATCCGCGTTAACAGGCAGCGTTGTTGCGCGCACGACTTCCCGGATATGCACGAGCATCGCATCACGCGAGATCGCCGTGACCGAGTCCGGCAGTCCACGCGAAAACGCAAACCCCGCGGAAGTGGTGGCCAGCGCCGCAAACCCCAGATGCTGCAAATAAACAGCTGTGCCCACGTCCCACGGATTCGGCAATACAAAACACCCTGACTCGTGCAGTGCTCGAAACCTCGCAATGGCGGATGATTGGAGAGAAGCCTCGTTGTCCATGGCGCGATCCTATCTCGGATAATGCTAAGAGGCCAGCTATCGTGCAGTCACCGTGGTGTAGGGCAGTCAGGACGGGGACCCTGTCCCCGCCTCAAGTTGCATCACATTTATGACCGATTGTACTCCCTAACTATCCAGAGAGTTGATACTGGCTCGCAGGTTGATGGTGATGCAACTTGAGATGCGGACAGGGTCCCCTTCCCGACTTGTCCGCTCTAGCCACGTTATGTACTGGGCCACCATTCTCGTGATTAATGAATCTGAGCAGCAATACCTTCTTCGGCTCGGCTGAGTTTATTTCGTTTCGGAAGAATCTCATTTGCAGACATTCAATGGAGTAGTCGCTTGTGAACAAATCTTTTTCGCTATCCGCACACGGAAGAACTTTAACTTTGTTGACTCGGCTCTGGTCGACGATGTTTATGTGAAAAGAAAGTGAGGCACGGTGGCGAGCCATAAGCTCAAGTGTGTTTTCATCCTGATCGCCCTCGGGATTTCGACGCGCGTCCATGCGCAGAGGCAGCCCGGCAACCGCGGCTCAAAAGCCGCGGCCGAACTGGCCTGCCTTACAAACAAAAATGAAGAAAAGTTGTTTGCCGCGATCAAGCTCAAGGACTCTGCGAGCGTGCAAGACCTGCTGGCTTCCGGAGTGAATCCTAATGCGCGCGCAGAGATCAATTTCGAGGGCTGGGAGCCTCACATGGTGACTTGCGCAACTGCCCTGATGATCGCCGCGCGAGTTGGGGACGCCCGGACTGCCCAGTTGCTGTTGGCTGCGAAAGCGGATGTGAATGCCAGGGACAACGTGGGGCGATACATCTGGGAGTATGCCGTCGGGTACTACACCATGCTACAGCTGGTCAGCGCGCTGCAGAGTGAGGACGAGAAAGTCCAGAGCACTGTCGCGTCCGCACGACTTCAGGCCGAGATGGATGCCCGCCTTCAGCTTGCCAAGGTGCTGCTGGCGTCCGGCGTGGATCTGGAAACCAGCGGCATGGACAACGGAGGTCAGACTCCCATGTATCACTCGGTTGATGCTGCGATTCTGACCGGCGATGTTCGCATCCTCAAACTGCTGATCGCCGCCGGCGCCCACGTGAATATGAAAAACGATTCGATTCTGGCTTACGCAACCATGACGGGACAAATGGTTCAGGGCAAGCTAAAGGAGGGGACCACCAGCAACCTTCGGGCAACCGAGGCTGAGGTCATAGATCTTCTCTTAAAGGCAGGCGCAAACGTCAACTCGAATCGAAATGGATTTACGCCCTTGATGATGGCGGCCGGCGGATCGCGGCTCGAAGGCTCAATGAGGCGTTTGAAAGTTCTGCTGGCCGCCGGGGCCGATGTCAACGCGCAGTATGACACGTCGACGGCATTGCTTTATGCGCTAAAGCCCTTTCAGGGCAGCTGGAGAGATCCCCTCGGGGCTTTCAGGGATCAAATTGAGGCAGTTAAGCTTTTGCTCGCAGCCGGTGCCGACCCGAATAAAGGGTCGGCGCTACACGTCGCTCTTGATACTTACAGCGGATACAGTTTATTTCGGTTCCCCTCCGAGAGAGAGGCTCTGTTCCAGGCGTTGATGGCCGCCGGAGCCGATCCAAGCGCCAGAGATGATCAGGGCAGGACCGTCTTGATGCATGCTCTGGAGGATCTCTTTCGAGATGGGGGTAATGGCGTCTACGCCGAAGAAGACAAGCTCCATTTGCTGAAGAGTTTGATTGCCGGCGGGGCCGACGTGAACATGAGGGATAAGCAGGGAAAGACAGCCCTGAACGAGGCGATACTTAACCGCAGCGACGAAGTAGTTCGAACCCTGATCGCCGCCGGCGCCAACCTCACCGTGCCCGATAAGGACGGTGCGTCCCCAATGCATTTGGCGGCCGCGGGTGGCCGAAGAGCTGCCGTCGTGCGCCTCCTAATCAAGTCCGGGGCCAACATCAACGTCCGTGATAAGGAGGGCCGCACGCCACTTATGGTCGCTATCGCTCCGGGAACCTGGACCTATGGTGACCAGGAGAAAAATTGTCGTGAAATGGTGGACCTTCTGCTCCACGCGTCAGCCACCGTGGATGTTCGGAGTCATAACAGTGATACCCCCCTGATCATCGCAGCTCGCCGCTACGGCTCGGATGGAGACCGCTGGAGAAGGGAATCAGAGCCAGACGAATTCATCCTGACGGAGTTGATTGCTGCCGGCGCCAAAGTGAAGGAAGTCAACGAAGACGGCGAGTCGGCCCTTTCGATCATCGCAGCGAAATCGGGACCTGGCAGTCTGCCGATCATCAACAGACTGATCGCCAGCGCGCAACACGACGACTCGCATTGGCGCCCGCCAGTTGCGGTTCTCCTGGCGGCAATTCGACGGGCCGCCGGCCATAGCGCGCCCAATGTCGTGCACGCACTGGTAGCGGCGGGCGCGGACGTCAATGGAGTCGACGAGGCGGGTAGATCGGTTTTGATTTCTGCCATCACTGAATCGGGTAACCTCGACGTCGTAAGCGCGTTGCTAAAGGCGGGGACGCGCGTTAACGCGAAGGACATCAATGGCGACACCGCTTTGATCGCAGCGGTCCGTGAATACCAGCCGGGCGAAAACGATTTCATTAAGAATGCGCTGCGCAGAGACCTGGAAGTCATACGAGCGTTGCTCGTCGCCGGGGCTGACACCGGCGCAACGGGCAAAGACGGTCAGAACGCTCTTGCGCTCGCGGAAAAGAGTAGTAACCAAAAGCTGATCGATCTGATAAGGCAGAAAGCGCAACCGTAAGCGCGCGGAACTTGTGGCGGTGCACATTACAGAACCGGGCGTAGCGACCGGATCCTGCAATCAACCTTCAATCATGCGCTCGCACGAAAGTGCTGTTTGAGCAACTCATTTGAAAGAAGGATCCGGTCGCAACCCGCTCCGGGTTCTGTAACGAGCCTCTGCTACTTTCCAGGAGGAGAAACAATGCGTGGGATCGAGCGCTTGCTGATGGGAATGATTTGGGCCTGCATTTTGTTGGCGTGCGCCACAGTCGCGTCAGCGCAATTACCCACGATGGGATACGCGTTCGCCGAGGTAATCGACGAAACAAAGAAGCCACTTGTTGGCGCAGCGGCTGTCGTTTACAACGAGTCGGGTGCGGAGGTGGGCGGCTCGATTACTGATGGGAGCGGCCGCGCCCGCCTGGTTCAGAACGTTGATGGAAAGAGGTCCTACGTCATTCGTGTTATCAAATCAGGTTACCAGACGTATGAGAGCGTGTTTGAGCCTTCAGGCCACTACAACAACACCGAAATAAAAATTAAGTTGGTTGCTCTATCCAGGCTAAAGCCAAAGCCGGGCAAGGCGCGCACTAAGTCGAGGCCACCGAGGAAGGCAATGAGGAGAGAATTTGTTCCCCTCTCCACAAGCGGAGAGGGGTTAGGGGAGAGGTCGCGCGGGCGGCCAACCCCACCTCCACTCCGTTTGCGGGGTGCCGAGTAGGAAAGCCGGGAGAAACTACCATGCAGGTAAGTCACGGGATTTTCATCATTGCCGGCCTGTTCGTGCTCTTGCTGCCGCTACCCGTCGCGAAGGCGCAAGGGGCGGTTGATTATCGTTTTCTTTCGGTGTTGGACACGGCTGGAAAACCAGTGGTCGACGCCAGGGTCGAAACTAATACGAGCACTCACCAAACAGATGAAAAGGGCAGCGTCGAGAAGTTACCTGTAGAATTTGGTGATTACAACACCTTGAGTTTGAGGATTTCAAAACCAGGTTACGTTACCTATGAAGACAAATCCTTTTTTGGTCGCGATAGGTATTATTTAATCCCGGCTGAGAATTCTCAATATAACATTTACGGACCATTTAGAATTGAACTGCTAAGGGCGCCAGTTACCGCGGCGGAACGCAAAGCCGTGGCGCGCGAACTACAGAAGCGAGAATTATTCGAGGCTATCAGACAAGGCGATGTGCTAACCGTTCGGAGGCTGTTGCAAGCCGGCGTCGATGCCAACGCAAGAGATGAATTTGGCATTCCAGCTCTACTGTGGGCGGCAAAGACGGGTGATTTGAAAATCATCAACTCACTGCTCGCGTCGGGAGCAGATGTACGCAGCAATGGCACTCCGGGAGGCAGGGTGTTGCTGTATTACCTCTACTACGCGCACCGAAATGTGATCGATTATGAGGTGGTGCGAAAGCTGCTCAAGGCAGGCGCGGATGTGAATTCGGCTGATCGCTACGGTAGATCCGCTTTGATCTTTGCCAAAGAAATTGGCGACGCCAAGCTCACCACGACACTTGAAAGCGCCGGAGCGAAACACAAGTGACCACGGTTGTGCGTCTAAGCTATCTGCGCAGAGTTATAGCCGGCGCTTATCTCTGCGGCATGCTGATGTCATTGCGATTGTGGTTTGGGTTGGGGCGAACATTTCCACGAGTACCGATGGTGAACGGCTTGCCGGCTTTCGTTTGGTCCAATGATTATCTCCTTTCGGCTTTACTGCTCGCCGCTCTCATACTTTCGCTGGTGAGTAAGCGGCCCAGTCGCTACCTCCTTGCCGTGGTGATGTTTACGGCGTTGCTGGTCGTGGTCGACCAGACACGATTACAGCCCTGGGTCTATGAGTACCTCCTGATGCTGACCGTGCTTGCATTCTGGCAGCCGGGAACGCGCCACGAGAACGACGAGAAAGTCGCCGGTACAATCCTGTCAGCAAACCAGTTGATAGTCGCGATGCTTTATTTTTGGAGCGGCGTACAAAAATTGAACTGGTTCTTTGGCCATGAAGTCGTGCCGGGATTGCTCGAGTCGGCGCACACCTATCTGCCGGCGACCCTCTGGCGCTACCTGCCCATTGCGTCCCTGGTTATTGCGCTTTGCGAGCTGCTGCTGGGTGTTGGATTGCTGATCAGGCGCACGCGTCAGGCGAGTGTCGTGCTGGCACTGCTCATCCACTTCACCGTGCTGATTCTGCTTATCGGGGCCCGACGCAACAGCGTGGTGTGGCCCTGGAATGTCGCCATGATGGCGACTGCTGTCTTGCTCTTCTGGCGGTCTCAACATTCGCCTGCGCCGGAAATCTGGCGTTGGCGCCGTCTGAATGTTCCGGGTTATCTGCCAAAAGTTGCTCTAGTAATATGCGCTGTGTTGCCGGCCTCGAGTTTCTTTGGTTGGTGGGACATGTACCTGTCGGCAGCGCTCTATTCGGGTAACACCGCCGTCGCCGTGATGCGAATCACAGAGCAGGTACGCGGCCGTTTGCCGCTGCCGGCTCAGCAGCAAGTGTTTGCCACGAAGCGCGGCGATTTGATGCTGCCCTTTCATGAATGGTCGCTGGCCGAGTTGAATGTTCCTCCATATCCGGAGGTCAGGGTGTACCGCCAACTGGCGCGTCAAGTGTGTGCTTACGCGGAGAGTCCACAGGAGATCGAATTGATCGTCAGGGAACGTCCTTCGTTGATCGACGGGAGCTACGCGGTAAAGCGAGCGGATTGCGCGGAGTTATCGACACGATAGAAGGACGACCTTGTACGACAGGCTGCCAGCCTGCGGCTTTGGGCAGACTCCAAGGTTGCGCCTAACGCATCTGCAACAGGCCGGTGCTGTACATTCTTTATTCCAGCGAACGCCGGTCGCGACTGGCCGCGACCGGCCAAAGCGCCTCCAGGTCGGCGCACTCGATATTTACTACTTCTCGTATTCAAAGCGCGCTACGTCCGACTCACCCAGGATCACCGTATCACCGGAATTCAACACCGCTTCGGTAATCCGCTCTGACTTTGGATCGTTGAGAAAAGTCCCGTTGCGCGAACCCTCATCCGTGACCACCACGCGGCCGTCTTTGACTCCGATCGAGACATGACGTTTGGAAATGCGTGGGTCAGCCACTACGATTTGCGACAAAGTGCTGTCGCGGCCTACGCAAGCGCCATCGGCCTTGACCTCAAACTTCTGTCCGGTAAGTACTCCGGAGACAAACTTGATCGAGCCATAACTGATGGGTGCAGTATCGCTGGGCCGAACGATGGCGACCGTTTGTGAAAGATCAACGGTCCGATCCAGGTTGGGGTTGGGAGTTGCCGCCGAACGGTACGGTTCCGGCGCCGGAGGTGGCTTTGGCGCAACTGCCGGTGATGGCGAATACGCCGCAGGACTGGGTTTGGGTGGTTCCGGCCTGCTCATCCCCGGAGAAGATCCGGCAGATGACGTTGGTGACATCCCCCCGGCCTTAACTGGTTTCTTGCCGCGCTTACGCAGGAAGAGAAAGACTACAACGGCGATGATGACGACGGCGATGATCAGAAAGAGAACTACCAGCACACCGCCAACCAACCAGCCCATGCCAAAGCCCGACTTGTCCTTGCCGTCAATGATTGCCTGTTCGCTGGTTTGCAGCAGCTTGTCGACTTCCGAATGTTGCGGGAAAAGCCTTTTCACTTGTTCGAACTTGGGTTTCGCATCCTGGAAACGACTTTGCCAGTAGAGATCGAGTCCCTCGCGATAAAGTTTGTCAGTCAGTCCCAACTCGTTCGCGACGCCGACAGCCTTCACGAACTCCATCACTGTGTTCGAAGTAACGACAAAGTTGTGTTGCGAATCCTTACCAAATGTCGCCAGGCCAATCACTTCGCCCTTTTCATTTAGGACCGGCCCACCCGAATTGCCGTGGTCAATATTAGCGTCAGTCTGCAGGACCGAAGCCCCGCTGGCCGCCGACTTGTTGGCGGAAATGTGGCCGTAGGTGAAGGTGGCCTCGAGTTGGGCCTTGGGTGACAGAATGTTTTTGAACTCGCCCATGTCGGCGACACCGGGATAACCAATGACGGTATCGGAGTCGGAAACCTTTACTTTGTCTGAATCGCCGAAAATCATCACCGGCGCGTTCTTGAGCTCGACCTTAACAATGGCTACGTCTTTCGCGCTCTCGCTCTCACCGGTCGGCGCGCCATAGCCGGAAGGCTTGTCCTCGAACGGCATGGCGGTACCGTCCGGAATGACTACCAGGTGATACATGTTGAAGTTGTTAAGGGCCGAGACATTTTTGCGAATGTAATCGTACTGACTTTGCGTCATGTTCTGAGGATCCAAACTGTAAAAGGCGCGGCCCACCGCCAGAATGAATCGTGTGAGGAGCAGGTCCTTGGCTTTGCTCTCGCCGTCATGCCACATCTGCGCGACGTGCGCGTTGGTAGCGACGTATCCATTGGAGCTGATAAAGAACCCGGAACCCGAGACCACGTAGTTGAATGCCAGGTTGCGTGCGGAACTCCACCGTGGATCCTGATAAGTGAAGGTCCCTTCGGGGCCAACAATCAAACGAACCACCGCTGGTTTGCTATACATGGCCAGTCGCTCGCCATCAGTAACATCGGCCCTGGCGACAAAGCTTTGGTTAACCGGGAACACTAAAAGGGCACCCGTTAATAACGTTATGGACAAAAGGGCGACGAGGGTTCTACGCATGATTAAGGCTCCTTGGAGAGTTCTGAGATGAGTTGTCGAGTTCGCTTGATTCAAGTATTAAGCGGCAATCAGGATCATGGGCATAATGCCAGCCCGCAAAAAGCGATGACGGAAGGACTAATCAATCAATTTTTCGTCTTTTGCTTCTAGTCGAAAATGCTTGGAAAGTCAACAAAATTTGCTGCGAGAGAAGGGTTGATTCTACATGCTCGTTTAGAAAGGGCACTTGTGCCCGACGCCGGCGGGCAAGTCTGATGTTCTCTCTAAACGGAAAGAAGTGCAGGTCACATTGATGTTACCCGACACAGAGCCGCAACTCAGTCGCAACCTCTATTAGTGCCGTGGCTACTATCCTGTAAACATGAAAACAGCAAACACAAGGTTACTGCTACAAGAAAGCTTTGAAGAACTTTCCAGTGAACACCTCATGCCTTTTGAGCTGACCACCTACAACACCAACGGAGATCTTCTCCGAACCAACATCACGCTAAGAGTGCAGGAAACCCTTGACGAACTCTTTAGCGCTCACCTGATTCCTTTTGAGTTGACTGCCTATAAGGTCAATGCCGATGGCCCGGGTCAATACGAGGTCCCTTTCTACGATAGCAGACTGCGTTCGATCAGGTTTTCCTGGAAAAATGGCGAATCGTTTACTGACGTAGTGCGAACTGCCATTTTGGCTCGCCTGGAGCGAATGAGCGGTCCCTTACATAGTCTCGCCTTCACACCGTCTTAAAATCTATCTTATGCAATGCAACGTTCCCCCGCTACCTTCGTTGAGCGTCATTGACGGCGCTCAACGCTTACCATGAATGCCGCTTCGGCGTTATCCTGATGCAACATCAACCAGCGATCGGACTCGTAGCTTACCGACCTGTCAAGAACCTGTGAGCCCGAATCGCTTTTTGGAGGTTGTCAGCTAAATGACGACGGAACCGGAATCGTTCAGTGTTAGCGTTGCTGATCGCGACAGCGTTACGGCGCTGCTCTACGTTGCGGCAAAGAAAACTAAGATCGGGACTACGATCGTACTGGGACATGGAGCGGGCGCCAATCAGCTCAGCGGTTTCATGCGTCTCTTTGCAGGTGGCCTCGCGACCCGCGGACTCGATGTTCTCACTTTCAACTTTCTGTACAAAGAGCAAGGTCGGAGCGTGCCCGATCACAAGACGAAACTCGAGTTGTGTTATAACGCTGTTATCGAGGCTGCCCGCCAACACCGAAAACTGAAAGCCAACGATCTGGTGATTGGGGGCAAATCGATGGGTGGACGCATTGCTTCGCAGGTGGCGGCCGCGAATGATATTGACTTGACCGGTCTTGTCTTCCTCGGTTATCCGCTTCATCCGCCCGGACGACCCGAGAAACTCCGGGCCGAACACTTGAATAATATTCGCGCGCCAATGCTCTTTATGCAGGGCTCGCGGGACGCTTTGGGCACCACTGATGAAATACGCGATGTGATAAGAACACTAAGTTTGCCTGCCACTGTCTATGAAGTGGCGGGAGGCGATCATTCTTTCAAAGTTCTAAAGAGCGCGAGTCTGCCGCAGGACCAGGTCTACGAACTCGTCATGGACGAGATCGTAAAGTGGTTGAAGTAAAGGCACGAGATGCGCGTATTGTAAGTGAACGCGCGACTCTTCAGACGTACCGTTTTACGAACTTCCGGGACCGCACGCATCCTGCGTGCAATGGTTTCGACACAGACGCGGCGCGCTGTAACAGGCTATTAACGTCGCCTAAGCATGCGGGACGCGTGCGGTCCCAGGATTCCGCGGCACGTTGGTTGCTCCTTACTCGGTAAATGATAAGTCCGAGGAGGATACGAATTTGAGCAAACGATTACTACTCGCCACTGGCCTCTTGGGAGCCAGCGCTTTTCTCGCCGGCTGCGCTACTAACCAGGAAGCTTCCAACACTAATGCGAATGCCGGCTCCGAAGTTGTGGCGCAGACGACAACCAGACTGGGGCCCGACAATTCCGAAATCACGACAACCACTGACGCTAACGGCGTGAAGACAGAGACCCGTGTCTTCAGGGATAACTCGCGGGTATCAAAGGTTGTGGTTACCACACGCAACGGCACGCGTACTACTCGCGTTTATGCGCGCAACGGTGAAGAGAGAGATGCAAGCAAGGTCGACAATGCCCTGGACGCTACTGGTGATGCCATCGCCAGTGCTGCCGGGTTCGTCGCCGACAAAACCGTGGAGGGAACAAAGAAGGGCGTCGAAGCAGGGAAGACCGCAGCGGAAAAGACCGGCGAAGCCGCTGAAAAGGTTGGAGACAAAACCGCGGAAGGAGCAAAGACGGTCGCCGAGAAAACCGCTACGGGAGCAAAGAAAGCCGGCAAGGCAATCAAGCGCGCAGTGTCTCCCTAACAATGGCGCACGAAGGACCATGCCAAGGCAGCCAGAATTGCTGGCTGCCTTTTTTCAGGCCAGGAGGGTTTGAGGAGCGCCGATCAGTTGTTGTTAGGAGACGGCCTTCTTGACGGCCTTCTTGGTTCCTTTACCAAAATGCTTTCCGGCGCGGCCCATGTGTTTTCCAAAATGTTTGCCACCTTTCACTATCCGGCCGTGCTTAACGTGGCGGCCCATGCTCTTCCCAGCTTCTTTGGTCTCTTTGCCGCTTTGTTTCATCTGGCCGCCGGCAGTGTTGGTATTATTATTTTGTCCCAGCACCGCCGCCGACGCGCAGGCAAAAGAAACTGCCAACACTGCCAGCATCGAGAACTTCATGACTCTTTGTTTCATAGTGACTCCTTGGGTTGTTCGTCTTAGTAACGTTTGGTCAGGGGGCGAATTTTGGTTCGCCTCATTGAAGCATTGTGGCGGCCAGTATTCAAACCACGCGCAACGGGCAGGTGGCAGCACAGACCTCAGTCTGTGATTTCAGCCACCATAATCACAGACTGAAGTCTGTGCTACGTCAAGCGCGACAAACTGAAGTTTGCCGGACATCGGGAGGAATGCCTGCCGGGCAGCCCGGATGTTATACTCGTAAGCGCTGGCGCTGAGATACATTCTGTCCGCGGGAGTTTCAGTCATGGATACATCTCGGTTCACAATTC
Organism: Acidobacteriota bacterium; assembly: GCA_025463135.1. Classification (GTDB taxonomy): domain Bacteria; phylum Acidobacteriota; class Blastocatellia; order Pyrinomonadales; family Pyrinomonadaceae; genus JAOAPY01. The sequence continues at coordinate 66,153 of JAOAPY010000043.1, read as the reverse complement.
ATTGTCCCTGTTGCGAGGCAACGCTGACCATTGACGCTGAGACCGGCGCCATGATCGATCACGAAGAGAAGTCTAAGCCGCTGGCGTCGTTCGACGACATGGTTAAAGGTTTGGATAAACAGAAACAGGTTCGCGAGCAGATCTTTGCCCAGGAACTCAGTTCCATGAAGGATCGTGATCGAATTCTGGAAGAAAAGTTCCAGGCTGCCAAGAAACGCGCCGAGAAGGACACGAGGATTTATCGAAACCCGCTGGATCTCGATTAGTCCAACCAGGCCCTAAGACTTTTCCTGAAGAACAACACCGGTCTGCCCTCCGCTCATCCAATGCCCGTGCCGATGGACCTTCCCAGAGCGATGCACAAAACATTTGTCCGCGATAAAGAAGCTTGTGCTTCGTTCAGAAAGACTTGTCCGCAATCGTTGCGACGCCTGTCAAGGCTGCGGCGCATAAGTGTTCCGGCTGGTCTCTTGCTGCTATTGGTTGCGGGCCAGTCTGTTAGCGGACAAGTCAAGATGCCCCGTCTCGATTTTCACGAGCGCACCCTTGCGAATGGGCTCCGGATTGTGAGCGCCGAGAATCGAACCAGTCCAACCGTAGCCATCCAGGTCTGGTATCACGTGGGTTCAAAAGATGATCCCGCGGGTCGCAGCGGGTTTGCGCACTTGTTCGAGCACATGATGTTCAAAAGCACTCGCAACATGAAGTCGGAAATGATGGACCGGCTTACGGAAGACATCGGTGGCTTTGATAATGCTTTCACCAATGACGACACCACCGTGTACTACGAGGTGGTGCCGTCGAACTACCTGGAAACGTTATTGTGGGCGGAGGCCGATCGCCTTTCCGGATTGAATGTCGATGCGCAGAACTTCAAATCGGAACGTGATGTTGTCAAGGAAGAGTATCGACAGACCGTCCTTGCGCCACCCTATGGTCGCCTTGATTACTTTTTGCAGCAGAAGTCATTCACTGCTCATCCGTATAAACGGCCAACGATTGGCAGTATCGAAGATCTGAACGCGGCTGCACTTGCCGATGTTCAGGCTTTCCATGCCAGCTTCTATCGACCTGACAACGCCACCCTGGTTGTGGTGGGTGATTTTGATCAGCAGCAGCTCGATACCTGGATCGACAAGTACCTGCAGCCAATTGCCAAACCAGGTTCGCCCCTGCCTCGCGTCACTGTCAAAGAGCCGCAGCGAAAAAAGGAAGTGCGTTTCACCGAGAACGGGCCGAACGTACCACTGCCTGCCGTCGGGATAACTTACCTGACTCCGCCAATCACCGATGCCGATGCTGAGAGCTTGCGCGTCGCTCAGACAATTCTTTCGGCGGGTGAGTCATCGCGACTCTATCACGCACTGGTTTATGAGCAGCAGATCGCGCAGAGCGCCAGTGCCACCGCCAATTTGCTCGAGGATGTCGGTCTCTTTCATCTGAATGCAATTGCCGCCAGCGGCAGGAAGCCGGAAGATGTCGAAGCCTCACTCTTGGCCGAAGTGAAAAAGATGCAGGACGCTCCGGTGTCACAGGCCGAACTCGATAAGGCCATCAATCAAATCGTTACCAGTCAATTACTGGAGCGAGAGACCAATGACGGCAAAGCACTCGCCCTCGGTACGGCGACGGTGCTCCTGGGAGATCCAAATCGCGTAAACACGGACCTGGTTCGGCTGCAAGCCGTTTCCACCGCCGATGTCCAGAGGGTGATGAAAAAGTATTTCAACAGCGAGAATCGCCTGGTGCTGTATTACCTGCCTGAGCCGGCAAAGAGTAAACCAGAAGGGAGGTGAACAGTGCGCGTCAGTCGAAAAGTGTTTCTTGTCCTTGCCGTGCTTGTTCTCGAGCTCTCCTTCTTTGCGGGCGATCAGGCACAGGCACAGCCTCCCCAGGCCACGCCGCCGCCTCCCGCAGCACCGCGTTCGCTACAAATTCCCCGCGCGGTAGAGCAGACTTTTACAAACGGCTTGCGCGTCATCGTCATTGAGCGCGCCGGCACGCCTTTGGTCTCAGCTCAACTGATAATCAAGAACGGCGCTGAGGTTGATCCGCCCTCACTCGCCGGACTCGCCCATCTGACAGCGAGTCTGTTGACTTTGGGTACCAGGACGCGGACCGCGACACAGATTGCTGAAGCGATTGAAGCCCTGGGGGGATCGCAATCGTCCGAAGCCGGCTGGGATGCCTCGGCTGCCTCAGTCGGCGTAATGTCGTCAAAGATAAGTCCGGCGCTGGAGATACTCGCCGATGCGGTCCGCCATCCGACTTTCAAAGCTGACGAGATCGAAAGGTTGCGACAGCAATACATCGACTATCTCAATGTTCAACTCAGCGAGCCGGGCGCCATCGCCAGTTTTGTCGCGGCTCGTGTTCTCTACGGCGCCGCACCTTATGGCCATCCACTGGGCGGCACTCCCGAATCGTTGACGCGGATTAAGCGCGCGGACATTGTCGGCCTGCACCGGAACCTCTACCGGCCTGACAACGCGATTCTGATGATCGGAGGGGACATTCGCGCAGACCTTGCTTTCAGTTTCGCGCGCAAGTATTTCGGCGACTGGAAGAGGCCGGCCCTGCGGTTAAGACCGAGTGGTCAACAGCATGCAGGGCGTTCGCTGAACGGCAAAGCCCGGGTGCTGGTAATCGATAAGCCTGATGCCGAGCAAGCCGCCATTGTCGTGACGCGCGCCGGCATTAGTCGCCGCGATCCGGATTACTTTAGCGGCATCGTTACCAACTCGGTTCTGGATGGATATTCGGGGCGTCTCAATCAGGAGATTCGCATCAAACGCGGACTCAGTTACAGCGTTGGGAGCGGCCTTGACTCGCGCCGCGAAGTCGGCCCCTTTGTAGCGTCCGCGCAAACCAGGAACGACGCCGGCGCGCAAGTGGCAGAATTACTGTTGGGTGAGTTGAACCGTTTAGCAACGGCGCCAATTTCTGAAACTGAGTTAGTACCGCGCAAAGCTGTGCTGGTTGGAAATTTTTCGCGCGAGCTGGAACAGCTAAATGGATTGGTGAACGACGTGGGGTTTCTCGCCATGCTGGGCCTTTCGCTCGATGAGACCAATCAGTTCGTAAATAACGTGCAAGCCGTCAGCGCGAGTGACGTGCAGAGATTCGCAGCCACGCACCTGAAGGCCGGCGAAGCAAGTATAGTAGTGGTGGGTAACGCCAAAGAGTTTCTGCCGCAGCTAAAAAAACAGTTCAAGGGTGTCGAGGTCATCCCCATCGCAGAGCTTGATTTGAACAGCGCCGGCCTGCGCAAGAGCCGGACCCGTGCGAGTAAGATTGGGAGATAGAATAAATTTCGTTTAGCAAGCGTCCGCCTGGCTTGCACGGCATTCAACGTTAGGCGCACAAGTGTGCTATCTAACGGCCAGCGTACTGCGGAGTTGCTATCGCTGGTACCGTTTTCGGCATCCAACCGAGCGCCACCAACTAACTGCCTTATTCCCGGAGAAGATTCTTATGAAAACGAAAGGTTGGGTTTCTTACTTCCTGATCGGGTTGCTGCTGTTCTCTTCGGCGTTTGCTGCGCGCGCCCGCTCGACGTGGCAAGATGACGCGGCTGATCAAAACGCTTCTGGGCGATATGCCAAAGAACTTGCGAGCCTCGATCCGGCCACCCGTCAGGCGGCTGCAGAAGCGCTGGCCCGTCTCGTTGCGCTCGAACAAAAGAAGTTGGTCGAGGGTTATGCGCTGCAGGAGAAAGACAAGCGTGTGCGGCTGGCCCTCAACTGGGCTTTGTACCGCATGGGCAAGTCACTCGTGCTCATTCAGATTGTCCGCGATCTCGATTCATCACGGCATGAGCAGGCCGCCGGATATTTGACTCAGCTCGAGAGTCCCGCGCTTCTCTATCCCTTTTTGCAACAGGAAAACGTTCCGCCGAAAGTTCTGCCGCGGTTGCTGGACGTTCTAGGCCGATTAGGCAATGCGGAAACGCTTGATCAAATCAAACCGTTTAACGATTCGTTCGATCCGAAAATCTCAGACGCCGCCCGAACGTCGACGAGGATGATTCAGCATCGTTTGGATGAAACCCAGCCGCCGGCCAAGACCCGGCCGCGCACCATCGGCACTCCGGATCAGCCATAGATGAAACGTCCGACAAACTTCAGTTTGTCGATTTGAGCAATATAGGCAGCAGCATCGGTGCAGGGTCCAACTACAGGCTGGCAGCCTGTAGTACATTCAACGACAAGCTGAAGTTTGTCGGACATTTTGGCAGCGGGTATACTCCCTCACTTAATGCACCGCAGTCTTCGCACATATCTCGACGTCCTCGCTCACGAAAAAGACATCGTAACTATTGAAGCCGAAATCGATCCTTATCTCGAACTTGCTGAAGTCCACCGCCGTGTAATTGAACAAGGCGGCCCGGCCTTGCTGTTCACGAAAGTGAAAGGAAGTCGCTTTCCGGTTGTTACCAATCTCTTCGGTACCAGGAAACGAATTGATCTGGCTTTTGGCCCCAAGCCTCAACGGTTGGTGCGCGAGATGGTCCAGATTGCCGAGTCCCTGCTGCCTCCAAGACCGGCTGAGCTTTGGCAGCACCGTTCGCTGGCGGTTGAGTTTCTCAAACTGGGAACGCGCAACACCTCGCGTGCGCCTGTCACCGAAGTAGTCGACAGGCCGGCGCGACTTGATGAGCTTCCTGTTCTGACTACCTGGCAGGAAGACGGCGGACCGTTCATTACTCTGCCGCTTGTCTATACCGAAAATCCAGCCACCAAAAAACACAATCTGGGCATTTATCGAATGCAGGTGTACGACTCGCAGTCAACCGGTCTGCACTGGCAGATTCAAAAGGGTGGAGGCTTTCATTACAACGAAAGTGAAAGGTTGGGCCAGCCCTTGCCCGTGACGGTCTTTCTCGGTGGTCCACCCGCGCTGATCCTCGCGGCGATTGCGCCTTTGCCGGAAGACGTACCGGAACTGGTGCTGGCTTCGTTGCTCGCTGGTGAAAAAATCAGGATGACAAAGAACCCTTTAGGTGGGGCGCACCGCTTAGCTGCCGAAGCGGAATTCGCCCTCGTTGGTCAGGTAGGACCGCATGAGCGCAAAGCGGAAGGACCATTTGGCGACCACTACGGCTACTACTCCTTAAGACATGACTATCCGGTCTTTCACGTCGACGCCGTCTTTCATCGTCATGATGCGATCTATCCCGCGACCGTGGTAGGGAAACCGCGACAGGAGGATTTCTTTATCGGCGATTATCTTCAGGAACTGTTGTCGCCCCTGTTCCCTTTGGTGATGCCGAGCGTGCGCGACCTTTGGACCTATGGTGAAACCGGTTTCCATTCGTTATGCGCGGCGGTGGTCCAGGAGCGTTACGGGCGAGAAGCATTGGTGTCGGCATTTCGGATCCTGGGAGAGGGTCAACTTTCCTTGACGAAGTTTTTGATCCTGACCGACACGCAGCAGGATCTGCGAAATTTTCCTGCCTTGCTTGAGCATGTGCTGGCTCGATTTATTCCGGAAACGGATCTGTTCGTCCTGGCAAACGTTTCCATGGACACTCTCGACTACACCAGCGGCCAGGTGAACGAGGGCAGTAAGGCGATCATGCTCGGGCTCGGTGCGGCACGGCGCGAATTGCCGCGAGAGTTTCATGGTGAGTTGCCGCACGCCGTCTCCAAAGCCGCGGCGTTTTGTGCGGGCTGTCTGGTGCTTCAGGGAGTTCCGTACGATCAAGACCCGGACCAGGCGGCGCGGCTGGTCAAAGAACCTGCGTTTGCCCAGTGGCCGCTGTTGGTGCTGCATGATGATGTGGCCGTGGCCCACTCGACCATAGATTTTTTGTGGACCACCTGGACGCGCTTCGAACCGGCGGCGGATATTCATTCTGCCAAAGCTACGGTGGTCCGGCATCACCTCGCCTACAGTGGACCCATAATCATCGACGCGCGCACCAAGCCCGGATTTCCCGATGAGTTATTGGTGCGCGACGATATCAGGGAACGGGTAGATGATCGCTGGCGTGAATACTTTCCGAACGGGCTTTAAAAATTTTGGTTAGTGTCCGACAAACTTCAGTTTGTCGATGATGAGGTTGTTAATCGTGTGAGTTTGGATTGGAAGCCGCTGCGACTCCGCGACAAACTTCAGTTTGTCGATGGTGAGGTTGTTAATCGTGTGAGTTTGGATTGGAAGCCGCTGCGACTCCGCGACAAACTTCAGTTTGTCGATGGTGAGGTTGTTAATCGTGTGAGTTTGAATTGGAAGCCGCTGCGACTCCGCGACAAACTTCAGTTTGTCCATGATGAGGTTGTTAATCGTGTGAGTTTGGATTGGAAGCCGCTGCGACTCCGCGACAAACCGAAGTTTGTCGAACATTCAGGCGGCCTTGAATTGTTATGACCATTCCGTTTGTAATCGGCGTCGCCGGTCTGCTGGGATTGGTACTTTTTCTTCTTCATGAGCTGCGTAGCCGGCCCGGGCCGTCCGAATGGGGCCGCCCTCCGGTGTGGAAAAAAAGAATTCGAGTAGCGCTGGCGACGATTCTGGTGTTGCTTGGCGGCCTGGCCTTCTATGCTTTTCTGATCGAACCTAACCGCCTCATCATACATCAGGAGACAGTCCAAATCGCGAATTGGCCGCCAGAGCTTGGCGGTCTCAAGATAGCGATCATTTCAGATATTCATACGGGCGGTCCCTTCATCAACGATCAGAAGCTGCGGCAGATCGTTGCCCGAACAAATCAACTGCAACCTGATCTGATAGTGCTGCTTGGTGACTATATGTCGCCGAACAGTTGGCACAGCCACCGCGTCGAGCCCGAAGTAACTGCGGCATTCTTGAAAGACCTGCACGCGCCGCTCGGTGTCTACTCAGTTTTGGGAAACCATGATTGGTGGTACAACGGCACGAAAGTGCGACGGGCCCTCGAGGACCAGGGAATCAAGGTCCTTGACGACGAAGTCCTGGAGTTGAAAACGGGCGGCACTTCTCTTTGGCTTGCCGGTCTCGCCGATTTGTGGACGCGACCACAACACATACAGGAAACGATAGACAAAGTTCCCAGGGGTGCGGCGGTGATCGCGTTAACCCACAATCCCGACATCTTTCCGCGCCTGCCTAAAAGCGTGCCTTTGTCGTTGGCCGGACATACGCATGGCGGCCAGGTTAGCTTTCCCTTTATTGGAAGACCGGTCGAACCGTCAAATTTTGGACAGCGTTATGCGGCGGGCCATGTCTTTGAGAACCAACATCACCTATTTGTAACGACCGGCATCGGCACCAGCATTTTGCCTGTGCGGTTTCGCGTGGTTCCCGAAATTGTTTTACTCACCGTACAAGTACGGCCTTCGCTTGCGCCGAAGGCGTTCGCAAATCTTAGCCCAGGGTAACCCCTTGTGTGAGCTTCTAACAGGATCAGTGACCAGAATGAAATCCCTGCTAACCTGCCAAAGGCGACGCTGGCAGGCGAATGGTGAATACGGCGCCGCCTTCTTTCCCATTCGCCGCGGTTAACGTTCCGCCGTGTTCGGTGATTACACGGTGAGCGAGCGCCAGACCGATACCGTGCCCGTTGGCTTTGGTGGTGACAAAAGGGAAAAAGATGCGTTGCAGATCTGTAGCCGGAATCCCTGTGCCGGTGTCTTTGATTTCAAGCACCACGGATGAATTACCGCCCGCATCTTGGCCGCTGGAGTACGTGACAACCACCTGCCGTTCAATTGCGTTTTCGGGAATCGCTTCGGCGCCGTTGCGCAAAAGGTTCAATAATGCCTGGCGCAGCATGCGCTCGTCCGCGTGTATGACGATTTGTCGCGCCTGGTTTGTGGACACCGCTTCCATTCTCAATGCTATCCGCTGCGTATCGTAAAGCGGTTTCAATTCCAGGGCGCAGCCTTCCAGCAGTTCCGCCAGCGAAATTTCTTCGAGCTGGAGCGGCTGTGGGCGCGCAAAGTTCAGAAAAGACGTAACCATCTCGGAAAGGTTACGGACCTCATTGAGCAGTGATGAAGTTGCCGAGCGACCCGCGTTGTCTAAGTCGAGGTTCTGCAATAGCTGAGCATAGCCGTGTAGTGTGGCGATCGCATTCTTGAATTCATGAGCCAGGCCGGCCGACATCTCGCCCAGGCTTTCGAGATTTCGTTTGAGCGCCACCTGCTCTCGCAGTTGGGTCACCTCCGTAATATCTGTCAACAGGCAGAGGGCGCCGCGCTCGGAGGTAAGATCGATGGGAGCAACAGTCGCTCCCAATCGCCTGGCGGTACCACTTTCAGAGATTGTTTGGATTTCTTCGCGGCGAAAAAGCATGCCCGTCTGCAGACAGGTCTCGACGATATCAGCCAGCTGCGGCAGGCTTCTCAATAACTCTTTAACAGGTTGACCGACACCTTCTCCCTCGATTTCCAACAGCGCCCGGCCCGGTCCATTGATTACCAGCGAGTGACCAGTGCCGTCGAAAGCAATAAGACCCGAGGGAACGCTGGCCACGATTCGCTCGCTGAAGCGCTCGGCTGAATCGGCGCGCTGGCTGGCTTGTTCGCTCAATCGTTCGAGCTCTTTTTGCTGGGCCTGAAGTTGGGCCACGATTGACTGGAAGGTCTCCAGCACAAACTGCGCTTCGTCCTGCGACTTGTGGGCGTGAGAGGTGACGGGCGCCCGCTCGGCCTCGCCGACCAGTTGCCGGTAAGGGCGCAGCATCCAGCGCAGGAAGAAGAGGATGCAAAGCAGGCTGGCAATCAGAATTATTACGAATGCCGATAACAGAATTGGACCACGTACATTCGGCGTTGCCGGCGCGTACGCGTAAAGGAAGACCGCAAACGTTGCCGCGAGGATAAAGAAGACGGTTAGCAGCGAAGCGCCAAATGTTGTGCGGCGGGACATTGATTTTAGGTCTTGGGTCTTAGGTCTTTGGTCTTTGGTTTTAGGCCTTTGGTCTTTTGGATTCCCCCAGGTTTAGATCCACCCGCGGATGCAAATAGTATTGACTGAACGCAACGGGATAAACACACAATCTAAAAAATGACCTCGCGCCGTCTATTCAAAAACCAAAAACCAAAGACCAAAGACCAAAGACCAAAGTCCAAAGTCCAATGACCTTCCTACCCAAACTGTCCCGCATACCACACGACTACTTGCGAGCCGATAAGCAGGGCGGCAATAGCGCCGATGCCGAGAAAGACACCGAAGGGCAGAAGCATCTGCATATTCCGTCTTCCCTGGCGCACCATCAAAGCAATCCCAATCAGCGAGCCCGACAGCACCCCGAAAAAGATTGTCAGAATCGTCAAACGCCAGCCAAGATAAGCGCCCACCATAAACATCATCTTGACGTCGCCTAGTCCCATTGCTTCGATGCCGCGGAGTTTTTCCCAGGTCCAACCCATCAGCCAAAGGGAACCGCCACCGATTAGTCCACCAATTACAGCGCCGATTACGGAAGCGGCCCACAAAGGCATGCCGTGCAGGAAGCCTCGGGTTAAGGGCTCCAGATCGTCAAAGTGCGGCGCGCCGCCGCCTAGAGGAATCACCAGCCGCGCCACCAAAGCGAAGATTACCCCCGGATAAGTGATCGCGTTGGGGAGCAACATGTGTTCGGCGTCGATGAAAATTAGCGCGACCAGCGCGCTCACGAAGATCAAATCAAACGGCAGCGCTAAAGAAAGGCCGTCACGCCAGGTGACAGCTACATATAGCAAGGCCGTCAATAACTCTACCGCCGGATAACGAATCGCGATCCCCGTTTTGCATGAGCGGCATTGGCCCCGCAGCAACAGATAACTTAAGACAGGAATGTTGTCGTACCAGGCTATGGCCGCCGTACACGAAGGGCAACGCGAGTTGGGAAAGACGATCGACTCTTCCTGCGGCAATCGATGGATTACCACATTCAGGAAACTGCCGATGATGGCGCCAAAAACGCCGGTTATTATGAACAGGAAAGGCAAGGGAAGTGGCGTGTCGGGTAGAAGCGATGACAAAGATGGATTCATTCCTGAAGCATTGTATATCGGCCGATGCAGACTGCCTACTATCTTCTTTCGCGTGATTCAATTAAAGAGCGTGAGTGTGATGCGCAAAGGCAAAACGATCCAGCTTAAAGAAGTCTTCATACCGGTTTCGGATTGTTCGTTTCTTTAAGTTAATCACAATTCCGCATTCGTAATTCACAAATCGCTTGACACACCCGCTTGCGCAGGTGGTACTGGGCAGTTCCATTGTCCCACGAATCAGAGAGAATCTTGACACAGCCTCGACCACGACCCCTACACAAAATAATGGAGTGCGAAGGCAACGGACTGTTGTCTTCGCACTCCAAGATCAAAGAGCGCCGCTTTGGGATCGCGGTACCGCTATGGCTTAAGTGGGTTGTCCACGATCACGTTGTTGGCATGCAGGGTAGTTGAGGTCGCGTGCTGGAGGCTCGAGACTGCTTTGCTGTAACCGGTTTCAGCTCTCACTTCAGCATCACGCGCGTTGGCCAGCGCATTCTGACGCTGGATCAATAAATAGGTGGTCGAGCGGCCGACTGAATAGAGTCGTTGTTCACCCTCGAGTTGAATTTCAGCATTGCGCCGCGCATCACGGGCGGTGAGCACTTGCAGCCTGGCGGACTCAACACTCTGCGCTGCGTTGCGCACGTCTACCTCGACCACTTGTTCAGTCGAGCGCACCGAAGCCTCGAGCTGCTCCTGTTGAATGTGCGCGCCTGCCAGATTTGCTTTCGCCGTTGTGTTATGGAGCGGAATCTGAATCGCCACGCCGACCGTGATGTTGCGCGTTTGAAACTTGGCCAGATTTCCCAAGTCCTTAAAGTAACCACCAACCAAAAACGGTGGTGGACTTCCGGAACAAGTAGTCACCGCAGCGTTACATGGCGTTCCAGCCAGTCCCGTCGAGGCCACCGTGGCCACCAGGTCAACCTGCGGCCTGATCTGATTTCTAAAATACTGCAAGTCGATGCCGTTGATGTCGCGTTGCAGGCGCAGGCGCTGCAGTTCGGGGCGGTTCTTGCGCGCTTCGGTAATGGCGTCATTCAGATTTACCGGGTTCGTGTCGACCACCGGTGTATCTGTCGGCGTAATCTGTGCGGACCACTGCGGGGCCGTGGGATCTTTGAGCATCAACTGCTTCAAAGTATTCTCGGCGATCGACACTGTCTGCGTAGCCGATAAAAGCGCCGATTCACGATTTGCAAGTTCGGTCAGAACCTCAGAGCGATCAAGCGGGGCCTTGGCTCCAGCCGAGATTTGCGCTTCAATTTGTCGCAGGTTCTCTCTCGAGAGATTGACATTGTCCAACTGGACCTGCTGATCGCGCATCGCAAACACGAGATCCCAATACGCACTCTGCACCTGGGCAATCACATCGATGGTGCGCCGCCGAAAGTCAGCATCCGATTGTTCGACGCGCTTCTTTTGTATTCTGATCTGGCGCCGATTATTGTCGATTGAGCGATTACGCAGCAGTGGCTGACTGACCGTCAAAGCCAGATTAGAAGAGTAGTAGGGATTCAACGTGCTGCTGGTGGCGCTGGTCGTATTCCTGTTATTGCTGAAACTTAGTTCGTAGGTTCCACCACCCCTGCTGAATGACTTGGTGACTGCCGGGCTCAGCGAGAAAACGCTCGTTGACAACTTGCCTGTGGGCGCACCACTGAAAACGTTCTGAATTGGCGTGACACGAGTATCGATCTGCGGTGTGATGGTAAAGAACGGATCGTAGACACCTTCAAAAGCGCGCAGTTGTGATTCCGCGATGCGCACATCATCGCGCGAAACTTCAATATCATTATTATTGGCAAGCGCCAGACGTATCGCCTCGTTAAGAGAAATGGTCACCACGTTTCCGCTCACCACACCCAGTCGCGTCAGATTCGGCATGGGCGGTAATGGTCGCGGTTCCACCGATGGAAAATTTGGTTCCACGGGTTCCTGGGTTACTTGATCTGCCGGCAAAGGGGTCGCCCCGGGAACAGCATTTGGTTGCACCGTCGCCGGTTGATTCTGTTGCGTCGGAGTCTGTGGTGGAATAGTTGATCCTGGCGGCGTCTGCGGCGCCGGCTGCTGTGAACCCGGAGGTGTCGCTGGATTCTGAGTGTTAGGGCGCGTTTCCGGCGGAGTTGTGGGGTTCTGTTCCGAGCCCGGCGGGCGCGTCGCATCGCGTTGCGCAGGGTTGCGCGGCGGTGGTGTAGCTGACGGAGTTTGCGCAAGTACACCGGCGTTCGGCACAAGCAGCACCGCACTGGCAACAAACACTCTGATTACTTTACCTGGTTCAAACATATGCATCGGACCGAAACTCCTTGGAATCAATGATGGAAAAGCGGGTGCTGTCAGGGATACGCTCAGCGCTGACAGAGTCCGCTGAATCAAGTCATACTACGCTTAATACACTGTTGCGGTTTCAAAAACATGCCGCACCAGGCGATCCCAACAGCACCCTGCGTGCCAATGACAGTTCACCTCAATATACACGTTGTTTGCACTGTTGGAGACATGGCGGGCCTTGATCCAAATTCTGCGGATGGTGTGCTCTCGGCCCATGTCGTGCAAACCCTGCCGACGGAAGGGTCGAGCCACTCAGAACGTTCTGCTGATTATTCGTGCGTCTGAGTCGCAAGGTCGACCGCGCACTACTGAGGCTCGGAAAATTAGCGCCTTGAGCCGCACCGAGACCTCACTTGACACTCGCAGATGTGACGAATAATCTTCCTGCTTATCTTTCAACGCAGATTTCCCATCCGGCTTTCGAATCTCGGAATTGGGATGTAAGACGTCCCGTTTCCGGGATGTGGCTCGTCAGATTGCGCTAAGGATCGTTTCAGATAGATCGGTAAAGGAGAAAAAGAATGGCAGTCAAGGTTGGTATCAATGGATTCGGACGCATTGGTCGCAACGTGCTTCGCGCGTCGCTGGGAGATTCCGACATCGATTTTGTAGCGGTGAATGATCTGACGGATACCAGGACACTGGCCCATCTGCTCAAGTACGATTCAGTGCACGGCAACCTTAATCACGACATAAGGGCCACGGAAACAGGGATCAACGTGGAAGGAGAAGAGTTTCGAGTCTTTTCCCAGCGCGACCCCGCAGCTATTGATTGGGAATCGGTGGGCGCGGAAATTGTGATTGAATCGACCGGCATCTTTACGAAAGCGGAAGAGGCGAGGAAACATCTGCATGGCAGCGTAAAGAAAGTGATCATCAGCGCGCCTGCCAAGGACGAAGACATCACGATTGTGCTGGGTGTCAACCAGGAAAAGTACAATGCGGCCGAGCACCATATCATCTCCAACGCTTCGTGTACGACCAACTGTTTGGCGCCTGTGGCCAAAGTAATTCACGAAAAGTTTGGCATCCGATCGGCGCAGATGACGACCATTCATTCCTATACCAACGACCAGCAATTGCTGGATCTGCCCCACAAAGATTTGCGGCGCGCGCGAGCAGCAGCGCTCTCAATGATTCCCACTTCGACGGGAGCGGCAAAGGCGGTGGCCCTCGTGCTGCCCGAACTAAAGGGAAAGTTTGACGGGATTTCGGTGCGCGTGCCGACCCCGAATGTTTCCCTGGTTGACGTTGTCATTGACGTTGAGAGGGACACCACCACCGAAGAGGTCAACGCGGCGCTGAAGGCGGCCGCCGAGGGCGAACTGCGCGGCATACTTTCGTTTTGCGAAGAGCCGTTGGTCTCTGCTGACTTCAAAGGCAATTCGCACTCTTCGATTGTCGATGCGGAATACACCAAGGTGATCGGCGGCAACATGATCAAGATCCTTTCGTGGTATGACAACGAGTGGGGCTATTCGTGCCGCGTAAGGGATTTGATCAAGTACGTTGCGGAAAAGGGTCTGTAAACGGCAGGGCTTGGTTTGATCTCAGGTATTTGGCCTTTGTTCTTGTGTTCCGGGTCTGGCGCTGGGGCTGTTATCGTTTTGAGGTTTTGTTTCGTTTAGAACATCAGACTTGTCCGCCAACCGGCGGATGCCATACCGCATAACATATTGCGTGCGACGTGCGCACAAGTGCGCTCTCTAAACTGAGAGCCGTCAAGAACGGAAGAGCCAAAGACAAAAGTCCTAATGCAAAAACTCTCAATTAAGGATCTCAACCTTCACCATCAACGCGTTTTCATTCGCGTGGATTTTAATGTGCCGTTACATGATGGCAAGGTTGACGATGACACGCGCATTCGCGCCGCCGTGCCTACGATTAACTATGCCATCGAACAGGGCGCACGAGTTATTCTCGCGTCGCATCTGGGCCGGCCCAAAGGACAGCGCGTCGATAAATACAGTTTGCGGCCGGTAGCCGCGCACCTTTCGGAACTGCTTGGTCGCCAGGTCGCCTTCGCCGAGGATTGTGTTGGCGACGCGGCGCAAGCAAAAGTAAAGGCCTTGCAGGATGGGGATGTCTGCCTGCTTGAGAACCTGCGCTTTCATGCCGAAGAAGAAAAGAACGACGATACGTTCGCGCAACAGCTGGCAAGCCTCTGCGATCTGTACGTCAATGATGCTTTCGGCGCCGCGCATCGCGCTCATGCTTCAACTGTCGGTATTACAAAGTTTGTTTCGCAGTCGGCAGCCGGGCTCTTGATGGAAAAGGAGCTCGAGTATCTGGGGCGCGTTATCAACAATCCCGAACATCCGTTCGTCGCAATTCTCGGCGGCGCCAAAGTGTCCGACAAGATTCCTGTACTTAACGCTCTAATCGATCGGAAGGTTGATCGCCTGCTCATCGGCGGCGCGATGGCCTACACTTTTTTTAAGGCTGAAGGGTTTACGGTGGGAAAATCGCTGGTCGAAAACGAGATGCTCGACACCGCGGCGCAAATCCAACAGCGCGCAAAAGCCGCTGGGGTCGACTTGCTCTTGCCCACTGATCATCAGGTCGTGGATAGTTACGAGCCAATCAAGGGACAACAGATTCTCTCCAAGACCATCCCCATCGAGTTCACCAACGCCGGACATGCGGGCCTGGACATTGGCGTGGAGACGGTGGTGCACTTTGCCAATGCGCTACGCGACGCGCGCACCATCATTTGGAATGGGCCGATGGGCGTCTTTGAGGAGCCGCCTTTTGATCAGGGGACTATCGGCATTGCGCACGCCGTCGCTGAAGCGGCGGATCGCGGCGCGACTGTGATTGTGGGCGGGGGAGATTCGGTAGCAGCGGTGACCAAAGCCGGCGTCGCCGATCGCATCACACACATTTCCACCGGCGGCGGCGCCACGCTCGAATTCCTGGCGGGAGAAGAGCTGCCAGGTGTCAATGCGTTGAGCGAGAAAGAGTGAAATTGAGATTTCAGGTCTTTGATCTTGGGTCGTTGATCTTTGGTTTCTTGAACGCGTGGAGATTTGAATTTTGTTTAGGAAGCGGACTTGTCCGCCAGGCAGTGGGAAGGATGCATTTTCGGTCCCTCTTGTGTTTCTTGCATAACGGGGCGCACAAGTGCGATTTCTAAACTGAGAGCGGTGAGGTCAGTACCGCCTGCTGACAAAACTCAAAACTCAAAGACCAAAGACCAAAGATCGAAAAGGATTTCCTACTATGCGCAAGCCCGTGATTGCTGGTAACTGGAAGATGTACAAGACCGTGGGTGAATCGGTGCAAACGGCACTTGCCCTAAAACCGCTGGTGGCCAACGCCAATCACTGCGAAGTAATCATCGCTCCGGTTTTTACCGCCCTTAAAACAGTCGTCGATCGACTCGATGGTTCGAACATCAAGGTCGCCGGACAGAACTGCTCCACTGAAGTTGAAGAGGGTGCCCACACCGGAGAGATTGCGCCATTCATGCTGCGCGATGTGGGAGCGGCCTACGTGATTATTGGGCATTCCGAACGCCGCCAACATTATTCGGAGACCGACACAATGGTCCGGCGCAAGGTCCAGGCGGCAATTTCTTCCGGCCTGACAGCTATCATGTGCGTCGGCGAAAGCCTGGGACAGCGTGACCAGGGAACGGCCGAAGCCGTGGTTAAGGGCCAGTTAACTGGCGGACTTAGCGGGTTGACAGCCTCAGACCTCGACCGTATTATCGTTGCCTACGAGCCTGTTTGGGCAATTGGTACGGGACGTACAGCGACGCCGGAGCAAGCGCAGGAAATGCACGCGTTTATCCGGCGCGTTTTCGCGGAAGGGCACTCTAGAGACGCGGCCCAGGCTCTAAGAATACTTTACGGTGGTTCGGTAAAGCCTGATAACGTTGGCGCGTTGATGGCCCAGGAGGACATCGACGGGGCACTCGTTGGGGGCGCCAGCTTGAAAGCCGACAGCTTCGCGCAGATAGTGAATTACCGTGAATCGTGACGAGCAATAAACCGTAAACCGTAAACGGTGACAAGCCGGATACGGGTAACGGAAATAGCGAGATTTTTGAGCGGCTTGCACGACATTAGGTTTGAGATCGGCTTCTACGGTTTCCCGTTCACCGTTCACAGCGCTTAGGATCGGCTTGTTACGGTTCACGGCTTCCAGTTTCCGGCATTTAGGAGAATCAGTTGTTAGCTTATACCTTATTCGCTTTGTTTATCCTTTCCTGTGCGGTGCTTATCGTTGTAATACTGCTGCAACCGGGCAAGGCGGATGCCGGCGCTCTGTTTACGAGCAGCGTCTCGAGCACGGCGTTTGGCCCGCGCGGCACGCAAAACATTTTGGCGAAGGTCACTATTGGTGCTGCGATCGCATTTATGTTGATTGCCTTGACGCTGTCGCTGCCGGGAGTAAACGGCACGCATTCAGTTTTGCAGTCGGAAAGTGTGCCGGTGGCGTCACCGTCGCCAAAGCCGTCTGTAGCTCCGGCAACCATTCCGGCAACCATAGCGTCGCCCTCTCCGACAGCGTCAGTTGCGGCCGATGCCAACAAGAAACCGGCGTCGACTCCAGCGGCCAGCCCGGCAGCAAAGGCATCGCCCAAGGCATCGCCAAAGACATCGCCTAAGTAGCATCGCCTAAGACATCGCCTAAGTAGCAACGGTATCAATCGCTAATGGTCGCAGGCAGTAAATCAAGGTAGGCAGGCAGTACAACTCCTCACCAGAGTTCAGGTCGATTCGTAGATGGCTCTTGCAATAGATATCTGACAACCTAAGCCGAAGTGGCGGAACTGGCAGACGCGCACGTTTGAGGGGCGTGTGAGGTAACTCGTGGGGGTTCGAGTCCCCCCTTCGGCACCATAAATCTTCATTTTCCTCAGCAAAATCGCATAAATTTCAATCTAGTGTCCGCTTAGTGCCCATTTGTGTCACCTTTCAGGGCGAATTTTGTGCGGACTTTTCTGGATTGGCATGCGAGTCCGACAGGGGGACTCGAAAAGAGTTCCCAAACACGTGCTTTAAGAGCATTACGTGCATTGTGTGCTTTCCGTACCCAAAATCGTGTGACTCAGTTGTGACACGCAAAAGTTGCCGATCCTCTAAGTCTCTTTAGCGCCAACGCTTAAATTTTTATTTCGAGTCCCCCAGTGGGACTCTCCCAGCTTCTTAAAGCTGTAGGACTCGAATCGATTAGTGAAGGAGTGACGGCATTCCGCGCGTGCCGGCGGTGACACTAGCAAGTTCAGCTGATTCGAGGGAACACCGCTTGTGTGACAAAGTATTCTCCGTCGGTGAAACACTGATCGAGTACAGTCTGCAATTCGACTGAAGGGCTTTCGATGGCCAGTCGCGAATATAGAGTTTCCATGCGGCCCTTCTCAAGATTTCCAACCTCGCACAAAATCAAAACTGCCCCAAATCCAGAATCCGAGGCGAGGTCGGCAAAGTTTTCCTTGATAGCATTGGGGTTCAAGTTCCATCCGGCCTTATGGCTGTGATACATGACATTAGTGATGTCTACGACCAAGGCGCTGTCTGCCCGGCAATATTCTTTTTTCTTTTTGGCGTTAATCGCCGAGCCTACTTTGTAGATGAGTTCTCTATCCGAATCCGTTTCAATATGAACGCTCGTGCACTCAATACATGCAGGTTGTTCTGAGCCCTCCACTTTGATTTGAAAATCTGGAGGATCGGGACAAGTGAACTGAAATCTCTTCGCGAGTAGAAGGCTAGCAACGGCAATCTCGCACTGAACCCCCAGATAATCATCGAGCCTGTGGGTTCTTAGACGCTGCTTGAATCGCCTTAAGAGTTGGGGATCATACTTTCCTACCTGGCCAAGCTCCATCAACTTTGCTGCCAAATTGAATATCTCCACTTCGGCGATGTCGAGTGCCCCGCGTCGAAGTGCATCTTGACTCGATTGGAAATGCTGCGCTAGCGGACTGTCGGGTTGATTGTCATCCAAGAAGCCAGCTTTCTGGTAATGCTTCCGACACACCGAAAGACGGCCCGCAAGTTTAAGGTGTCGGTCAGAAATAATCCTATCGCCGAGTTGAAAAGTCATATGAGTGGCATTCATCAAATCCAAACCCGATCCATCGCTTGGAGGATACATCGAATCGAAGTAAGTCGATCAAGTACTCGTTACTTCACAAAGCTTCAGAGATCCAACCATCTCAGCGAGAAGAACTAGCTTAGATCAACAAACAGCTCGACATAGTATCCGGGTAAGCGCGGATTCCTTTTCGAAGAGCGAAGCCCACGTTGCACTCATGCAACGGCGTTGCATCCACAGCGAGCGTGTGATATATCAGTCTTTCAAAACGGAGGTTGTAAAGGTGAACATTAGGATCCATTCAATTGCGGACAAAGGTAATTTGGATGAGGAGGTCGTCTGGTTAGAAGTGATTGAAGACGTTCACGACCTCTCGTATTACATGATTTGCGACACTACCTACACCGACAGCAGTCATATATCAAACGAGCTTCGGCACATTTACTGGTTCCCTACCAAGTTGGTTAAGAAGGGCGATTGGCTTGCCCTGCGCACAAAGGACGGTCAAAACACGACAACTCCTAATGATAGAGCGACCAGCACGCATACGTTCTATTGGAAATTAGGAAGAACAATCTGGAATAAGGATGGCGATTGCGCGGTACTCTTTGAGCTTAAGACTTGGAAAACTCACCGTGCACAGTAATTCATGGTGACGTAGCCCTGACACCGAACTCGCGAATAGGCTGGTTGAATTGCGCTCGATAAGACATCAATACCATGAGCACGTTTGAAGAGATAAGCCCGTCAAGCACTGTGGCGCGCGTCCGAGCAATTGATCCCAATGGTGAAATCCTCTACTTAGAGTTTCGCAATGGGCTAAATGCTACGGCCCATGGCAGCCAAGTCGATGGGTTTGATGTCGGTTCCGTAGTACTCGTTCGGCACGAAGATAACCACATTGAGTTAGCGCCGAATGAGCTATGGCCAGAGGAAACGTGGGTCGGCGTGGTTAAGGTGAAGCGACCGGATAATACAGTTGTAGATGCCAATGGACGTTGGAAGATGCTTCCGACAAGCAACGATGTCACATACCGTGAGGGTAACACTGTTGAGTGTCGTGATTCTGGAATATTGCGAGTTCTTGCGGAAGACCCAATCAGGTATGTCGACCTGCCGGCTGTCGATGAGTCTACTATCGCTAGGTTCAGGTCGCAGGTTGAATCTAAGCGGGAATCTTTTGAAGATTTCGGCGGGCTTCAACAAGTGGTTGATCGAGCTAGAGAACTCATTGAGATACCCCTTAAGTACAAGGGTGAATTGTCAACAATTGGTGCTCGGCCAATTAAAGGAGTTCTTTTTACAGGCCCGCCTGGAACAGGGAAGACAATGCTTGCACGAATCATCGCGAATTGCACGGATGCGGTATTTTACGAGATAAGTGGTCCCGAGATTTTCAGCAAATGGTACGGTCAGAGCGAAGAGATACTCCGGATGTTGTTCGCTGATGCAGCTAAGCAAAGTAGAGCGATTATCTTCTTCGACGAAATTGACAGTGTCGCGGGCAAACGTGACGATGACTCTCACGAGGCCTCGCGGAGAGTTGTCGCTCAACTCCTTACACTCATGGATGGCTTTACTCCAAATGACAACGTCATCGTGATTGCTGCAACCAACCGTCCGCACGACATAGATCCAGCTCTTCGACGACCGGGTCGATTGGATTGGGAAGTTAATTTCCCTTGGCCTAATTGTAATGACCGCGAAGCCATTCTTCAGACGTCAGCTCGCAATCTAAAGATCAACGGATTTCTTCCTCATAGGCAAGTCGCCCAAAACACGGAGTCTTGGTCGGCAGCAGAACTCGCAGCAATCTGGAGCGAGGCAGCCCTTCTTGCCGTTCAGGATAGCCGCTCGGTGATTATTGCCGAGGATTACGTCGGCGGCTTTGAGCGGGTTTCTGCTCATAGGAACCGACTAGGTCTACTAGTGCTGGGAGGTGATCTCACTTGAGTTGGATTACTGGTTTCCGGGCTTGGCTACGACGACGACGGCGAAAGCACGCAGCCAAGAGACAGCAAGCGATGCTACGCGAATTCGTTTACCTGGACGAAATAAGCGTATTTAGTCTGATCGCGTCCCGCCTAGGCCCTGTGGCGACGGAATTTACCGAAACCGAACGAGCATCCTTGAAGGCGGAAGTTGCGGGTGCGGGTGGTAGTTATGAACTCGGTTCTCAAGTATTGCGAAAGTCTACCGTACAGACCACCTTTAAGGAACTCTATGAACTTGAAATGAACTCATTCGCGATGCGGCCGATCACTGAAAAGCAGAGGCCGCCCAAAGTGAATAGTCTGAATGACCTTATGTACCAGAGGGAAATACTAGCAGCTGAAGGTTGGATAGTAGATCCGTCGAAACTCGCGAGAGGGCAGTTGTTAGAAGTTGAGGTTCAACTTGAAGCGGAAGACATTTTTCGGGTGAGTTCAGTGGTTTCAGCTATTCTAGAAATTATTGAAACAAATCCCGAAATGTTCGGAGTTGAAAATAAGAATGTAGCTCAAGCGAAAGCTGTAGGGCGCGTTCTCGAAAAATTACTTGTAGGTCTCGTACCGCTCAGAGGCTTGGCTGTCGATTATATGGTCTTGAAGTTCGATGATCGAGAATGGATTGTTCATCGGAACCTACTAAAAGCACTATCAGAAACCGAAGCACTGTCTACGCGTCCACTGTATTTGGTTGGCGTTGCAGATCAAACACTCTTCTGGAAAGACGTCCGGCGCATCTTATTTGCTAATGCTCGTTTTAGGGTTCTTTGTAGGTTAGCGCAAAATGACATTCAGAATTCATGGACGCCGGTAAAGCTTGCGCACATTCTTGACTTAATAAGACCTGGATTGGGCAAGGAAGTAGACAACCTTGGTTCGGTTGTGCTCGCTTCTATGGTGAACGCTAGTAAGACGGAGCAAAATACTGACCGCAAAAAGCTCATGCGCGATGCTCTGATCGGTTATGCCAAGTTGTTGGCAGACCATCAGGGGCAAACTATTAGTGACAACGAACTATCACAAGCTGGCCTTCTCTCAGAGAAGCAATGCAATTCCTTTGGCAGTCTGGAAGAGAGACGCAACGCATTCGATTCGATCGCAACATTCCTAAGTGCCCGTCTTAACCTTGAGCTGGACCGAATAGTTATCGCACAGTACCGTGCTGTCGCTCTTGTAGATGCCGGTCTGGATTTGTCGGGAAAGCCTACTTCATTGGGATTAGCTGACAGCACCTCGCCCGACGTTTCTGAAAAGCGATTCTTGGATTCAGAGTTTGTGGCAATCTATTGGTGAACTGTGAGTTTCCCTTTGTCTCTCGGGCCAAGATTGTTATCGGAGAAAGCGTTTGGAGCCGCGCTCTTATCCGCCCGCAATTCTCATGCGGTCTTCCGCCCTGCAAGCCTCTCCAGCGATTGCCCGGCTTGTTCTCTGGATCCTTTACTGGCGTGCGAGTAATAGAGAACAAAAGCCTTGTCGGACCAGCCCATCCACTCCTGAACGGTCTTAGGACTGACATTGCTTTCAAGCAGATGAGTTGTGGCGGTGTGTCTGGCATCGTGAAGGACCAAGCCATCACGCGTGCCACGGCCGTATGGAACGCCTGCGCGTTCACAAGCCTCTCGGAGAATCCGGTAGAACTTTGGCGTGATGTTGGCGCTACGTGAAAACACCAGATCTGTTTTCGATGCGTCGTAGAACTCGCGCAGAATTTCCATCGAAGTTGGCCCAAGCGGACCGATGATTTTGTAGTTGCCGGTCTTGCCCTGTCTGATTCGCACCTGGCGAGCTTCCCAATCAATGCCCGTCTTCGGTATGAGATTCATCTCACTATGTCGCACTCCATTCAAGAGACAGAACTGAACTTTGCGGCCAACCCTATTGCGGGCAATCGCTGACTGCACGTTTTCATCCTCGCGCTTGGGTGCAAACAGCTCGCCCAGGACCACTTTGATTTCATGTTCGCTCCACGTTCTTTCTCTCCGACCGTCGATGATCTTTGGTCTGGGAATTCGTGGCGGTCGCCATTGGTCCAGGGCAGGGAAGTAGTTCTCCGCTTGATTGAACATAGCCACAACAATACTTAGTTCCCGATCGATTGATTGCGGCTTCAAGTCATCTCGCATTCGCTTGTCGATGTACCTCTTGCAATCAGCCTTCGTAACCTCATCAACGCAGAGACCAGGCGTGAGTAGTTTGCAGAAATCCGCAAGTACTCGCTTTGCCCTCTGTTGCTCGCGAGGGTTCTGAATGTCGTCGGCGTATCGCTCGGCCAGCTCGGACATCATCGGGCGATCTAAGGCTACGGATAATCCAAAACGTCGCGTTGTCGCGTCGTGTTTGATCTTGTAGGCGACAGCCTCAGCGTCGGAACGCTTCAGAAAGAATCTCCGAAACCTGATCCCATGAGTCAGCCGCGTATCAAGCCGGTAAACGTTTTTCTTGAGTCGACGGGAATAGACTTGTTTGATCATGATGGCTCCTCCTTGGACTAGCTCACCATACGAAGAATTTTCCGACGATCTCTTTCACCGGCATGTGCTTGGGAAATCTTCAGCTCAATCAGAGCGTTAACTTCTTCCCGAAGCAGCATTATTCGCCTGCCGAAACCTGTAACGTGTGTAAGGTTCTCCGTGCCCGCCTTACGCTGGCGCAGAGTGTTTGGGTGTAGCCCTCCGAGTAACCGTGCGGCCTCTTCAAAGCTCATAAGAAGTGATTCATTCATCTGTTTGTCCTCCATCTTTCTGGTTAATCTGAAATTCGGATTTAACCAGCCGCCCCTTTTCTTCTTGGCCGTTGGAGAAGCCCGGCACCTGATAAGCGGAGCTTTTGGGTTAGGGAAGGGTCGCTCGACCTTCAGGCACGGAGGTTAAAAGCCTCGATCTAGGAAGTGGGCTGATTCGGTGTGCGGGGAAAACCCGCTATGGGACTTGCTTTTTGGATCCGTGTTCAAGCTCACCATTGGTTTTTCCTGCAATTTCCGCTTCTTCTCTCTGCTGTCGAGGGAGCTGATGAACTGGCACGGAATGTGCTAGCCGATCACAGCCGGTCAAAGACCGGCGCTCTTGAAAGTTCCATTCGAACGGGAGAAACAAACAAATGAGTAACACCGCAACAACAGCGCGGACAGTTTCTGACGTGCAGATCCACTTTAGTTCGTCAACGACTACCGGAGACGAGATCGAGGATTACGCAACCTCTATTGAGGGCACTATTAGCTGTTATGAGGAAACGAGCGATGAGGACACGCTCGTGGGTAAAGTCCGACTCTACTATCTGGATATGGGTGCCATACTCGAAACGAATATTGGTCTCTTTGACCTTTTTGATATTCGGGGAGAAACAGAGCCGTTCTATTCAGCCCTAATCGATCATGACACTAAGGAATTCAAATCAGATTTGGAAGAAATCCTGGGCGATTACATTATCGATTTGAACCTACTTATCATTGATCGCATTGAAATTCTTCCAGAGTTTAGAGGGAATAACATTGGACTGGAGTGCCTGCGGCGGTGTTTGCAACAGTATGCTCACGGGTGCGGCGTCGTGGCCCTAAAGTGTTTTCCCTTACAATTCGAGGGTGCGGAACTGGACGATCCTGCTTGGCGCAGAAAGATGCAGATCGGAAAGCTCAGCAGAGATCATAAGAGGAGTCTAGCGAAACTGAAAAAATATTATGCCTCGCTCGGATTCAAGGTCATACCAGGAACTGACATCATGGTGGCCTAGCTGAATAGTGTTCACACCGGCGCTCGAATTGGCGACCACTGCGTGAAATCCCCGCAATTTACGACTTAGCCATTGGGGGGAAACCCCGCACCTTACCGATTCCACCTGTCTTTTAAAAAAGTAGAGTGAAGAAGGCATTTAGAATCTGATTATGTATAGGCTGAAACCGCCTATCAATACACAAGAATACTCAGGCTCATTAGGCTGAAACCGCCTACTTCCACTCTATACACAAAACTCCGAGGGCATTTTCGCAATCTTTGATTCATCTGAATCGCGAGGATGATCCTAATTGGTCGGTGTAACTGGTGCCGGCCTGTACCGCATGTGTTCCCAGACTTCTTGCACTTCCTTGCGCGCTCTCCCTTCGAGAGTCGAAATCCATTGAAGAATATTCACTGTCTCGATTGAGGTGTTGGCAAGAATGGCGTCATCAATCCCTTTGTATCGTTGCCAGGTGACGATTCTCGTAGTGGCTTTGAGGTTGCGGACCGCGATGTCCTGTTCCCTGGCTGCAATCAGTCGGGCGAGTTGCCGTGCCACTGCTGGGTTGGTTTTATAGTCAGCGTCAAAGGCGATTAGCGCGTTATAAGGGCGGGCCGCCTCGATAATTTCCCCGTGGGAGCAGCTAACGCCGCTGGTAGCAATAACGCGCGCCTTCGGTCTGAGACATATCAGGACCTCAGCTTTGAGAGCTCCTTCGGTAATGATGACCGTTTTCCCCGACAACAAATCAGCCGGCTTAAAGGTGAAGTGGATTGGCGTCCCCGAACTCGCGCCCCGAAATGGAAACGGGCATGCGAGCCATCGGTATTTCTTTTCGCCGGTGCGAAGATCGTTTTGATGAAGCCGGAGTTGGCAGGCTTGGATTCGGCTTTGATCGTCACGGTAGGGGATGACTAGCAGCGGCATGTTGTAGTTATGTGGTCTCCATAATTGAACGTTGCCTGCTTCGTCTTGCGAAAATCCTGGCACACCGATTATGGCAACGAGCGTACTCCGACGCGCGTACTCAGGAAACCTGACCTTAACAAATTGGTTCAGTGTACTAGCCAGACTCGCACGTTCCTTCTGCGTGCGAGGAAGAGCCCCGTAGTTTTGGGCTTCTGGTTCACGCAGTCCTCTTGATAAGAGCCCTCCTGGTCCATGGATAAGCTGGGAATAGCACTTCAGAGCAGGCGACCTTCGAATCAGTTCTTGGTATACCGCATTTCGAACCTCGATTGGAGCGATTTCAATTGGAGGCGGCGCTTGCTTTCTGGCTAATCGAGGGCTGGCAACCAGGAAGAGACGGTTGTGGTGGAAAATATTGCCGCCATTGCGAGCAGTGCCCTTGGAGCCATTGCTGATCCGCATGCAAATGGAGGTCTGTTCGTCGGAGGTGAAACCGCACCAGTCGGGTTTCCTGCAAACCCGGCATCGTCGGTGTTTGTTGACTCGACAAAAGCCGTTGATAGCGATTCGTTGCCGCTGCGGAAAGTTGAGGATCCTGCATTGGTTGGTAGAAATATGAACTGACATTTGTCCTCGATGCTGAGTTCTCAGTGAGAACTCCATTAGCTGTTTTCAGAGTTTTGTCTTTTGGAAGACGGATCTCCCCTGACCCTTCGATTTGTTCGAAAGTGTCCATTGCCTTGGCTTCCGCTTAATTTTTGATCGCTGGAGAGAATCAGCAACTGGGCAGCGAGAGCGTCAGCGAAGTGTTGCCCTGCGAAGCGCGCCGAGCGGGAGGGAAGCGAGCGAGGGCAACCGTCCAGGCGCCTTCCTGGGGAGGACGAAATCTGCTGTTATCGGATGATGGGGGGAGAGTCGAATAGAAACGCGTCGTCTCGATAACGGAGATTACAGATGAATTCAATTCACCAACTCGATGTAGTTGCGCTTCGGCTGCTTCCCTAATGCGCGGGGTAGCCCGACGGGTGCTAAGCTGAACGGAATTGGAGGGTTCACCATGAACGACGATGAACGCGCTCGGATTAATCCGCACCCGCGACGAATACTTAAGGCAATGGGTCGCGCTTGATGGTTGTCACCTAGAGAATATTGATTTCTCCAGGGTTGCAGGAGAGCGGTAATTGGGATTTGGGCGTGCGCCTTACCGCTATCATGTCTTCTCCGATTGGCTAGCACAGGCGCTCCGCTTGGTGCGGAAAAATTCCACGGGTCTTTTGACTAACGAGCCAAAGGATCGTCTCATCGTGTTGTTGAATTGCGTGCTGTTTACTCTTACTGGAGACGTAGTTGTACGACCTGGCTACAATAAAGACCCGCGGACAGGAGTGGATTAGCCGGTTCCGTGATGTAGGGTTCGTCGGCGACCTAGAGGTTTCAGAACACGAGATCAGTGAACTGGCTCCCTCGGTGGGTAAGTACACTGGGCGTGCGGGCTGGGATGACGAGATTTGTGCGGCCTTAGCAGTTGTTGTCGTGAATTTAGCCTACTACTCACCCGATGAAATCGAAGAAGGCTTTCGTTGGCAAGTGCTTCACAAGTTATTCGGCCGCCCCTTGCAAGACGTCAATCTCTGGCAGGAAGAAATTGGAGGACCGATCCTTAGGCTGCTAAGCCGACACTTTTACGTTGAAGATCTCCCCGGACCTTTCCGCTACGTCAGACCAATCATGCTACAGGCAGGAGTGCCGGCCAGACTGGGGAACGCTTTCGCCGCCTTCTTTGTCGAACTCATCCGCACCTACGGCATTCGGTTTTCAGAAAGTGATTACAGGGAGGGCTGCGATAAGACCACGGTGCAGTCACCTTGGCTCAAAAGCTTCTTGCGAACTAACGGCTGGGAGTACTGTCGAGACGTGGCACGGATTATCAGCAACCTCGAAAAGGGTATATTCGACGAATCTGACGTTTCGACGTTAATGCCTCGCTTTAGGCTGACGGTGAAGAAAATACGAATGGTGATGGCGCGCCTCCCGTCAGTTGCCGCAAGCTCTGACAACCTCCCGATGCCTAGATTTGTTTTGGACAGAATCAATCTCAGGTTGGCACTTGAGTTCTCCGAGAAAGGACTAGAAGGCAGATATCAGTGGCTCGACGGCACCAAAGTCAGAGCTAAGCGATACATGCTCAAGGAGCATGACTTTGGAGGCTCGCTGGGCGGCAAGATTGTTTATCCTAGCGGTAAAACTGAGACTTGGAAGATGGTGCCCTGGCGGCCTGAAGAGCGATCGTGGGCAGTGTTTCGCAATAACGACGGCAGCCTTGAGATATCTTCGATCGACTCTAACATGCGAAAGGTTCGGGCGGGCCGACACCTTGTTGCCTTGCCGGAAGCAGAGTCTATTCCTGAGGAGTTTGTGATCGAGGTTTTAGGTGATCTCTACTTGCCAGGTTTTCATCATTTAGTCATGAAGGTCTTTGATTGTGATCTGCCACCTGGTTTTGAGCTGCCGTCGATTGGTTTCGCGGTAGGCGACTCGGTGTCTGAGTGTTTTCCGGAATTGAGCTTCGTCTCCTCGATCCCTCCGTTGCCCCATACGACCAATGCGTTCGTCGGGGAACTGCCGGAAATCAGGATCGAGCACTGGAACCTCGGTTTTGCGGAGAGGTATGTGTTAATTCAGGAGGACGGTACCAGGCAGCATCGAGTACCCGAGCATTTGTACCGTTCACAAGACACTTTTCATCTACCGTTAGGCTCGCCACCGCTCCAAGGCCGAATCTACATTGAGCCTAAGGGAAGAACTCCGAAAGGCTTTTGGCAAAGCCCAATAGATTACGTCCTTCTACCGAAGGCCAAACTCGTGTGGCCCATAGGCCTCAATGGTCCTGACCAGTCGCTGATTATCGAGCTTGAACCAGGCGACAAATTCCGGGCAGAGTGGCAGCAGATCTCCGTCGAAAGAATTGGGCCTGGACAGTGGCGAGTCCCTCCAAAGTTGGATTTCGTCGATGGACAGATCACATACCAGAATTCGGTTAGCTTTCACGTTGCTGGGGCAGTTCACAGATTTACGGTTCAAGGCGATATCGTTCAAGGACAAGTAGTCTGGCAGGATCGTCTGAGGGACCGCTCGACTGTCTCTCTTTCGCTGTCTTCGGCGGAGTGCGGCCGAAGAATTGATCTTGGGGTTGCGGACCGGCAAGGTTTTGTGAAGTGCATCGACCTGGGACCCGTCCCTCGCAACTCCCGGCTTGAAGTATCAACCGATTCGATTAGAGATGCTTTCCAAACGCGCGCCCGTCTCGCAGGGCGCTTAGCAGTTCGGGTTTCTCACGATCGAGTTGTTTGCTCAGACATCGTTTTTCTCCATGACAGGTTGATCGAGAAACGACTTTTCGATGACCCTGACGAGGAATTTGGTTCTTGGATTGAGTGTGTTCCACACGATCTACGGGTCGTTCTTAATGCCATGAGGGACATGCACTCGAAGCCTGTGAAGCCTTTCTCGCTCCAGGGTCTGGTGATTCCAGAGCAATTGCATGTCTTCCTGCTTTTCTATGAAATCTGTGCCCGGATCTTAGATTGGCAGCAAGGGTCGGAGGAACTCTCTAATCTCCTGGAGGGGGATCTGCGCAGCTCGCTGACTTGGTATGTTGAGGCTCGTTATTTTGTCGAGGAGGATAGGCACGTCAACCCAGCCATGGCAGCTCTACTGCTTAGTCGCAGGCCTCAACTGCGTCGCGTCATCGCCAAATCCAGAAGCACGCCGAACTGGCGCTGGCGCAACAACTGCGCGCAAGTCATAAGAGCTTTACGGAACCGCAGAAGCTTCGGCGATTACAAGCGCATGGTCGTGGAATGGACCGGTCACTGCAGGCGGCAGCGCTGGCAAGCCGCTAGACAAAGCAGAATTGGTCGATTGCAAGGTGGGCAGATCCTAACCAAAGCGGCTGAAGACTACCACTATGCCCTCGAAGGCCGCAGCAACCACAGTGTTGAGAAATCTAATGAGTACTTCTTTAGCTCGATTAGGGATCTTGAGTTGACCTGCAATGTGGCGGTTGAGGGGCTCGTTTGGGAAATTGCTTCGGCGTTGCGCTTGATGATCTTTTTTCACACCCATCATCCGCAATTCTTTTCTGAGTCTCAGAAGCTGGTGGGCCAACTAGGCAGTCACTGGGGTAAACTGCATATCGTTCTTAGCAAGCTTAGTGGAAACAACAGCGATTATGACTCTGACAAAGATTCTCTCGGCTTGTCAGACATTACACCACATGAGAAAGACATCGAGTTAGAGGAGGCACTGCTCCATGATTGAATCGAACGTCGCGGCGGAACCAACCTCTACTGCGCAAGTTGCAACTGACGACACCACACTGTCCAAGCTGCACGCTCTGATTGAGGTCTCGCGTGGAAAACGGACATGGCCACCCGAATCGGCGAAAGCTGCGGAGGAGATGATGGCTGCGGCTCTGCTCTCTCCCACATCTACCCAAGCGGAGCTAGGCAACATCCTTTCACTGGCGCAGGATCTGCCGATCCCAATTGTTGAGTCTCTGTTTGAGAAACACTGGCAGAGTTTGCCAGCGGATAGAAAAGATCAACTCGTTTCCGAGTTGCTCAAGCTAACCTCGGAGAAAAGTCAAACTAGACAAGCAGCCGTTGCGGACAAGGTCGCGCGAACCGACCGCCGAAGCGCCGCATACATACTCCAAGGTCTGATTTCAAGAGGCAAGAAAGGCAAGGAGGAGGACTTCTGGCCACAACTGTCAAAGGAAAAAAAGGAGCTGCTTCGAGGCCGTTTCGGAAATAAAGAGTGGGTTTATTTCGACGAGCCGGAAGAGCCTCTGATGCGAGTTTTGATGGCGGGTTTTGTTGAGGCCATGACTGAGCCGGATGGGGGAAAGGCGAAGAAGAGTCAGCGTCCTGCGTATGATTTTTCTAGGTGGGCTCTATCAAATGTGAAACGCATCAGCATAGATATTGCTGATCGGGAACTTGTGACGAAAAAGGTGAAGGAGATAGCGAAAGACTTTCCTCAGCAATGGAAGACGGAGCTGGCGAAGCTGACTGCAGAAGTACCTTCAGAGATGACTCGCCGTTTGCCTTCTCCGAGCGATGTGGACCAACGAGGCGTGTCCAATTTAGATAATGTCGCACCTGACCTCGACGAGACTCGCACGACTGCTCAGCAAGTAACGACAGACGCTTTACCAGATGCTTCAACATCAGAGGCGCCTGTACCTGAGGCTGGCACGCCAGATTCTGCTTTCGAAGAGTCATTCCGTTCCGCTGTGACCGCACTAATAACTCGCAAGCAAACTGAAGTTAAGCTGCGAAACTCCAGTGTTGAGCTATTGCAGAACGACGTTCGTTATGTGACAAGCGAAATTGAACTACTAGAGCAAATGCTTCAAGCGTTGGAAAACTCAGAGGCGGGTAAGGACCAGCTTGAATCCGAACTCAAACAAATTAGACTCAAGGCGGACGGTCTACGGGCAGCGATTTCACGGCTTGAGGCCGAGCTTGCGTCGACCCGGAAAGCTCAACAGACTGCTGAGGCGCTTTCGCGTTCTCTGGCCCATGAGAGGGAAGAGGTGCAGCAAGCACTTGACGAAGAGAAACTGGCCGGGGCGAGCGAGAGACGAGAGCTTGAGGACGAGATCGAACGTACAGCTGCGGTAAGACTTGAGGGCTTCAAGGCGCAACTGGCGCGGTCTCTGCGCCCAGTTTTTAAGAACAAGAGGACTACCGACGACCAAGAGCCGAGTTCACGCCTTTCAGAGTTCCTGCGAAGTTGGTTGGGCCAGGTCGAGGCGCAGCTTAACCAGGCGGGTGTGGACATCTCGAAGGACGCGTGATGGCAAAACACTTCGGCATCGATTTTGGAACTACTAACAGCGCGGTTGTGGTCTACGATGACCAGCGAAAGTCCTTTACTAGAATTGGCGAAAAGGGTCCAATCCCATTTCCCTCCGTGATCGCAGTCGACAACCTCACCCAAGAAGTCTCTGCAGGGCAAAAGGTCAAAGACCAGATCATTACCCTTCGCGAAGGCGGTATGCACCTCGTAATTGAGTCGGTGAAAACCATTCTCGACTCAGACCAGTTGTGGACCACTCCCGCCAGAACGTGGCGCGCCGGAGATATTGCCAGTGAGCTGTTCAGGGCTTTGGCGCAACGCGCCGAAGAGGACAACAATCCACCGCTCCGCGAGGCTGTGGTCGCCATTCCGATCGGGATGAATGCGGACAAACGTGCCACCTTGCGAAGTGCTGCGGACTCTGCCGGCGTCAAAGTCCTTTCATTCATCTCCGAGCCCACAGCCGCCTTCATTGCCCACTCTGGGGAATTGCGCCACTGTCGATACGCGGTGGTTTTTGACTGGGGCGGCGGTACGCTGGACATATCAGTCCTCGAGGTGAAGAGTGGCTGCATCATCGAACGGTATACTGCGGGCTCGCCCAAGGCAGGTGATTACATCGATGATCTGCTAGCGCGATGGCTTCATAGCCAAATTTCCGAGACACATGGCCTGACTATCGGTTTCGACAATGTCGCTCCCGAAGAGCGCCACATCCTGCTAAATGAGTCTGAAAAGGCGAAACGGCAATTGCAGCAAGAAGATGCCACGCAGGCGGTGATTGAACTGGGGCGCTACGCGGGCTTAACACTCGTCGCTCAGACTCTCACGAAAGCGACGCTTAACAGTATTCTCGAGGATGTCGTCTCGGGCGCTCTCGAGATGCTACTGCAGTGTGTGGAGGCGGCCCGAGTCTCGCAGGAAGAGATCGGCAGACTGATTGTTGTGGGCGGCACTAGTCAACTAAGCCTGCTGCAGCGAGAGCTGCGGCAGCGTTGGCCGCACCCGAACATCATCTTTCCTCGAGAAGCTGACTGGGATATAGCGCGCGGTGCCGCCTGGGTGGCGGCCCATCCGGGCTGCTACCGGATGGCAGAGAGCATCGGCGTCGTTCTGTCAGATGACCAATTCCACGCTATCTTCCCTGTTAATACCAAACAAGAAAGCGCGCGTTCAACATTGCACTTTGGTTTGGTAGAGGACGCCACCACAGCTACTTTTAACTTCGCTGCTCGCAATGGCGATGAGAGAGCAACCCACATTGGTGAGCTGCACACACCGTGTTTTGGCTTCCGTGATGAACTCATAGAATTGGATTGCCACATTACCTCGGATCTGGTCTTCGAAGCGAACGCCGATAGCGAAGCAAAACCTCAACGGAAGCGGTCCTTCAAATATGACATGCTTCGATGGATGTATGAAGTACCCGGTTCTGACATTTCGCAGGAGAACCCTTGAGATCAAATCTGAAGCTAAGATCCAACGTCTATCTGCGTAAGAGGTCGGTCGCCTTGCAGAATGATGAGGCCTTCCTAGGGCAGGTACGAGGCGAGAGTGCCGTTGGGAAGCTACTAGGTATGTATGGAATACCCGCTGGACACCGCCGTCACAGTGACTCAGAGGTTATTGCGCTGTTCCGTCAGAATAAGTTGACTCAGCGCCAACTGAACACAATCAAGTGGGAGCTGCGCTGTATTCGGTGCGACTGTATCCCCATTGGAGTCAGCTTTCGTGATGTTGTTGAATTCCGGTGCAGCGAACCGGGCTGTGCACAATCCTCAACACCAGTGAGATCAGTTCTCATTCCGGATTCGATACTAGCCGGCCACCCACGGACCACCGGGTGGGAGCAGATTCTCTCTGGTGCCATCCAATCATGTCGTGGGGTGCTGCCGGAGTTTTCAACGGAACAACCTAGAACGAGGATCGTTGTGCGGGTGGCACCAACAGCCGACTGGCTGTACTCCGACAGCGAACTATCAGCCTTCATCGTTTATGGCCTCAAGCATCAGGATTGAATTATGCGCGAAATTAATGTCCACCAGTTT
Organism: Acidobacteriota bacterium; assembly: GCA_025463135.1. Classification (GTDB taxonomy): domain Bacteria; phylum Acidobacteriota; class Blastocatellia; order Pyrinomonadales; family Pyrinomonadaceae; genus JAOAPY01. Next base: position 33,285 of record JAOAPY010000043.1, on the reverse strand, counting down.
TCAAGCGCGCTGATCGATACATACCGACGTTATCTCTTCACGACCAATATGGTGGCCGACTCGGAGCCTGAGTTGCGCCAAGCTTTTTGGGAGGCACTCCAACAGGAAGATGTGTTCTCACTACGTCCTTTGGTGACAAGCATTCCCGCGTACAAACAAGGCCCCACCGGTGTGGACTTAATTGGTCGCAAGGAGGTACCTCGGTTTGCGAAAGGACTTGAGAGACTCAACCAAAGAGAATTCGACTTGACGCGGTCGCTTTACGAACACCAGGCGGTAGCTATCGAGAAGGCCCAGCAAGGCCGTAATCTAATTGTCGCCACCGGGACGGGCAGCGGCAAAACGGAGTGTTTCTTGCTCCCAATCCTCGATGACGTTATGAGGAATCCGGGTGAGGGAGTACGGGCTATCGTCATTTATCCGATGAACGCCCTTGCGAACGACCAGCTCGATCGAATGAGGAAACTGCTTCGTGACCTGCCTGAGATCACTTTTGGCCGTTACACCGGCGACACTCCCTGGGATCGATTGAAGCTATCAGAGGATGCGAAAGGCAAGTTAGCCCGCAACGAGAGATATTCACGCAACGAAATTCGCGAACAGCCGCCACATATCCTACTTACTAACTTCGCGATGTTGGAATACCTTCTGCTGAGGCCCGGGGATGCCGATCTATTCCGCCACCAATCTCTGAGGTATGTGGTGCTTGACGAGGCGCACACTTATACAGGTGCGCAGGGAATTGACGTTTCACTGCTCATGCGACGGCTACGGCAAACGTACCAGAAGAGGAACCTTCAATTCATATTGACGAGCGCAACTCTCTCAGAGGGAGACAGCGCCGAGTCGCGAGCGGCGATTGTGGAATTCGGCCAGTCGATAACTGGTACCAAGTTCGAACCTGATGATGTCATCTTTGGAAAGACCGTTCACAGTTTTACTGCTGAACTGTCCGAGGTGAAACCTGAGGAAATCTTTGAGGTGGTTCCTGACGAAGCATCTCTGGTCAAATGGATCGCGGCGCTCGATGAGCCGACTCAACTACGGAAACTAATAGAGAATTCCACCCTGCCAAACAGCGACCAGGCAGTCGCCGAAGCCTCCAGCTACCATATGTTGCATCGGTTGTTTGCGGACTGGCTGCCATTGAAAAAGATCCATGACGCCGTTTGCGAGAGGCCGCATAGTTTGGGTGCGCTTTGTCAACTCCTATGGGGGGAAGATAGCGATCGAACTCATCTTGCATTGGAGTGGTTGCTCATTCTCAGCTCTCATGCCCGTGAGCGCGATGATGCGCCGCCCTTGGTTCCGGCAAGGTTCCATTTCTTCTTTCGCGGGTTGAGTGGGGCTTCGCTGTGCATAGCGCCATCCTGCAATGGGCGGCAACACCATCCAAAAACTTTCTGGAGTCGCTTGTACCTCGAAAGCCGGGCGCGATGTGAAGAGAACTGCGGAAGCTTGCTCGTGCCAGTTAGCACCTGTTTCCAGTGTGGCATGCCGGCTGTCTCTGTCTACGTTACCGAGGAAAGCACTTGGCAGGCCTTGCCGCCGTCTGACCAACCGGAAGAGGCCGCCCGCCGCCTCTCGCTGACCTGGGACAATTCCATTTCGGAAGCGGGAGCAGATGAAGAAGCTGAATCTTCAGGGGGGGATCAGGTCGAGCTTTGCTTGAGTTGCGGTTGCTTCAATGAGGGGGAGAAAGGCAAAGCGTGCTGCAAGTCTCCCGTTAGGGTGAGTCTGCGTAACTTGACTCCAAAGGGTGGCGAACTGAAGGTCTGCTCGCGCTGCGGAACCACTTCACGTCCTTACCCAAGCGTGCTCCGCGATTTCCGAAGCGGTGAGGATGCGGCCACAGCGGTACTGGCTGAGGAAGTCATGCGGAATCTGCCCGAAGATGAAGAACGCCCTGAAAGCCTTCCTGCTAGAGGTCGGCGTCTTCTCGCTTTCTCCGACAGCCGGCAGCGTGCCGCTTTCTTCGCGCCCTATCTGAAGCGAACCACCGCCGAGACTGAGTACATGAAGCCTTTATGTGACGCGGTGAAGTTGGAGGAGCAATTGAACGGGGGTCTTCCCGTGGGCTTGAGCGACGTGGCAAACCAGTTCGTAAGTCAGGCGGTCAAGCGCCAGTTGGTTTTGATACGGTCTTACGATCGGGAGCGCGATGTCTTGAGCTATGAGATCAAGCCTACGCGACAACTGCTCCCAGCCGACAAGAAGAATCTGCGCCGTCAAGCTTACGTGTCGCTTCTTCAGCATTTCTGCGCTTCAACACGGCAGCGGCTAAACATGCCAGGCGTGGGCATCGCTGCTGCGCAGATTTATTTGACCGACGGGAACATCGAAGATCTTCCGGCCCAACTGCCTGAAGTATTCGAACGGGGTGAGGAATCTGGTTTCGATTTTATCCAGCAACTACTGCAGCTCTTCCTGATGCGTCGCGCTCTCCACATTGATGAGCCAGGTATTTTGATTGAAGACATCGGCGAAGGGCCGAGTTTCGCGGCGTTCCACTACGAATTCAACAACAGGGTTGAAGGGAGAGCTCGGTACCGTTGGAACCCCTACACAGCTAAGCGCCGCACCAAGCGGACGATCCCCACAAGTTTCATTGCGAATGTTTGTGCCAAGTTCTTCGGGCTCGACTTGGAGGCGGACGAGCGGCAGCTCGACGGATTGATGCAAAAAATATGGGACTCTCTTCGGGTTACGGTGTTGATGGAAACAAGCTTTGGCGGCGAATACCAAGTTGACTCTGAGAGAATCAATGTGACGACGGCCAAGCCTTGGTTAGTCTGCGACTCCTGTGGCCGGACTACCATCTTCAACGTCGCTGGGTCGTGTGTCGCTCCCGGATGTGAAGGCCAACTACAACCGTACAATGCTACTGAACTCGAGAAGAAGTTTGCGAATCATCATTACCGCCACCGCCTCCTCAACAAGGAGCCGCTAGCCCTCGAAGTGGCTGAACACACGGCGCAGTTGACCAACATCCATGGGCAGAAGTACCAGGAGAAATTTGTCAAAGGTGAGATCAATGTTCTCAGCAGCTCCACGACCTTCGAAATGGGTGTGGATGTCGGCGCGCTCAAAGCTGTTTTCCTACGAAACGTCCCACCTACGGCAAGCAACTACATTCAGCGGGCGGGACGAGCGGGACGACGATGTGACGGTGCCGCTTACGCTGTAACCTACTCGCGCTCTATTCCTCATGATCAGTATTATTACCACAACCCCCGTGACATCGTTCGTGGCAGGGTGCCGGCACCCGTAATCAATTTGAACAACACAAGACTTGCGCAAAGACATGTAAATTCATTTCTGTTAGGTCACTACCTTCGCGAACTTGCAAATCCTAAGCTAGGAGAAAAGGTTGCCGACTTCTTCTGCGCTGCGAATCAGTGCGAGGCTCCAGCGGCGCGATTTAGGGCTTACGTGGAAAATAATCGTACGCCGCTTGCGGATTCCGTTCGACGAATTTTGCCCGAAGGCTCAGACCTTACGCCAAACGACTGTCTTGAAAAGTCGTGCTGGCAAATGGAATCGGTTAATCAGGAAAGAGTCCTCGGACCGTTAGCGGAATTTGAGCTGCAGCTCGCTGAACTCACAACAAAGCAGGGCCAAGCCGCCACTCAGGAACTGAGGAGAATCGCAGGGGCCAAAGAGTCGGTGGAGAGACTAATAAGTCAGCTGAAGGCGGAGTTCTTGATAGACTTTCTCTCAAGTGCTCATTGGCTTCCTAGTTACGCTTTTCCCCAGGACACGATCCGTCTCCTTGTGCGCCAGAAGGATTGGTCAAATAAGATGAGATTAGAGCGGGACCGTGAAGTAGGGATTTCGGAATATGCTCCAGGTGCCGAGATCATTGCGGACGGTCGGCTCTTTGCTAGTCGTGGCGTGCTTCGACCGACGCAGGGATTTGATGTGCGGAAGTATAGCTACTGCAGGCAATGTCGGCGCCTGGTCACCAAACTTGAAAGCGAGTCAATGGACCGAGTTTGTGAATGCGGACTTCCTTCGCAGCCGCAAATTTACATTAAGCCTCAAGGCTTTCAGACGTTCTACTCCGACGACGTACCAGAGCCAAACCTATATCGAAGACGCCCTCCTTCAAATACAGAATTGTTCCTTGTGAGTGGAGCTAGACCGGAGGATTTCAAAGAACACGATAGCGGCATCGGTATCACATTCGGGTATCGGAAGGACGGCAAGCTCTTTCGTGCTAACCCGGGTTACCGTTTCCAGCAGTTCCGCCTCTGCAAAACCTGCGGCGTTCACTTTGAGGAGAATATCAAGACACCTGCCCGTCCGCATCAGACTCCTTGGGGTACTAATTGCAGCGGGATCATTTTCCGCACCCACCTAGCGCACGAGTTCGAAACCGACACACTGCAATTGCGCTTTGCTGCGGAGCGCCTTCATACCCCTGATGTGACGGACCGTGACTTCTGGCTTTCATTCCAGACGGCGTTCGTATCTGCGGCGGCGGAAGTCCTATCGATTCCGAGATCAGACCTTGACTCCACCTACCAATCGCAATCAAGTACCAGCCTTTCGGGCGAGCTAATCGTTTATGACCGAGTCCCGGGTGGCGCGGGTTACGTTCGGCGTATCATCGAGCGCTTGCCGAGAATTCTTGAGCGCTCGCTTGAGCGAACTCGCTCCTGCGATAATCCGCTCTGCGACGCTGAAGGGAGTTGCTACACCTGCCTAAGGAGCTACAGCAATCAGTTCTACTGGGACCGCTTGAAGCGTAGCAAAGTCTTCGAGTGGCTCGGCGGGTTCATTGGAATTGAAACGCCTCAATGGGCTAACGCAAATGGATCTGACCAGCGAGAGGGAACCGTGGAGTTACGAACCTACTGCGACGAGCGATGCCATAACGCTATCAACTATTGCTCACACAATGGGCTTCCATTTCCGGACGTCGGGTATGAACTGGTAGATGCAAACGGGTCCGTCATGGGCCAAGCAGAACTCGCCTGGTTAGACAAGAAGCTTGCGGTACTCCTTCCAGAACAGTCTGAGTCTACACCCGCCTTTGAAGCCAAAGGTTGGAAAATCCTTATGCTCGCCGATATCGCCGCAAACATTTCCTTACTGGCGACACACCTGAAGGAAGAAAACTGAAATGCCGACGGTAGCGCTATCGGTGGATTTCCTTAACTCCTTGGCGCGGATCCCCCTCTCGCAGCAGAAGAAGGTCCGAGAATTCACTGAGAAGTTCCGTACCAACCCGAAAGCCCCAAGCATTAACTACGAGAAGATCCACGGGGTGAAAGACAAGAGGGTCCGCACAGTTCGGATCAGTCTAAGCTACCGGGCAATTGTCCTGCACCCCGAAACCGGCGATGTCTACGTGCTGGTTTGGGTGGACCACCATGACGAGGCGATGGCCTGGGCCAAGGATAAGAGTTTCGAGATTAATCCATCTACGGGCGCCTTGCAGGTGTATAGCGTCTCAGCCGTTGAAACTATCGTACCAATCAGCCGCCCGTCGGAACCGAGCCAGCACGGATTGCTCCCGCAGTTTAGCTCCAAGCTTCTACTCTCATTCGGCGTGCCAAGGGTGTTGATTCCCACGGTGCGCGCTGTGCGAACAAAAGAAGAAATGCTTGCGTTGACGCAGCACATCCCTACCGAGGCTGCAGAGGCCCTGATATGGTTATCCGAAGGCGTTCCTCCCGACGAAGTGCGTGCGGCACTCAGGACAGCGCCCACGGAGAAGATCGATACTGAAGACTTTGACAAGGCGCTACAAAATCCAGACACGCGTCGGAGGTTTACCACGGTTGAGTCGCAATACGACTTATCCGCGATGCTCGACGCGCCTTTGGAAAAGTGGAGAGTTTTCCTTCACCCCAGCCAAGTCTATTTAGTGAATGCGAACTTCTCAGGACCAGCATTAGTGCTTGGAGGCGCGGGTACAGGTAAAACCATTGTAGCCATGCACCGTGCCAAATACCTGGCGTCTCGCGTTTTTCCCGCGTCGGAAGACCGTGTCCTGTTCGTGACTTATTCCATCAACTTGGCGAAAAACGTCGAACAGAATGTTAAAAGTTTGTGTGGAAGCTATGCCTCAAGAATCGAAGTCACCAATCTTCACTCATGGGCTGTTGGTTTCATGCGTGGCATGGGGGCCAAGTTTGAAATCGTTAACGAAGATGATCTACGACTGGCTTGGCAGCAAGCTGTAGAAGACTGCGGTGCGCAGGTCTGGGACGTGGCTTTCATTCGGCAAGAATGGGAACGCATCGTTAGAGCAAATGATATAAGGAGCAAAGACGAGTATCTGCGGTTCTCACGCGTCGGAAGCAGCAAGGCGCTTCCAAGACCCGACCGCGCACGAATCTGGCAGGTGTTCGAACGTTTTCAGGAGATTATCAATGCGTCGGGCAAATGTGACTGGCTCGACGTGATCAGAGATACACGCATTTACCTGGAAAAAAACAAGCCAGTTCTTCCGTACCGCGCTGTGGTCGTCGACGAGACGCAGGATCTGCATCCCGAGGAGCTCCGACTTATACGGCGGTTAGTACGCGAAGGTCCCAATGACCTTTTTATGGTAGGTGACGCCCACCAGCGCATCTATGACCGAAAGTCAGTTCTGGGAAAGTGTGGCATTGACGTGCTCGGTAGGATCAGCAGGCTGAACATAAATTACCGAACAACCGAGCAAATCCGCGACTGGGCGGTCAAACTGCTCGGGAAAACCGACTTCGACAATCTCGACGGTGGGAGCGACGACCTCAACGGATACATATCACTGCTTTCCGGGCCGACACCGGAGGTGAGTCACTTTGAAACTGCGGAGGCGGAGGGTGACTTTGTCAAAAAGACGATAAGAGTGTTGCTTGAGGAGCGCTCACCAGAGAACGTGTGCATTGTAGCGAGAAGTAACGCTGCGGTGAAGACCTATAAGTCTTTCATGCAAGAAATGAGCATTCCCTTTTACGTACTGGGCAACGCTGACGAGGAAGAAACTCCCGGCATTCGGTTGTCCACGATGCACCGCATTAAAGGGCTGGAATTCCCCTGCATACTCTTAGCCGGAATGAACGACGGAGTGCTGCCGCGTTGGTCCCCGTCTTTCAAAGATGACGCCACTGCGAGAACTGAAAACGATGTCAGAGAAAGATGTCTCCTGTTTGTCGCAGCTACGCGAGCCCGTGACAGATTGATCATTACCTCTTTCGGCAGCCCCAGCCCGTTCCTACGGTTCCTGCCAGCATCAGCGTAGGCAGCGGCCTCTGCCTGGGCGCCGCCTTATGGTGATCCATGAGTACCCTGAAGGACTGGTAACAACGTCGATGGATCAAAAGCACATGTTCTCCGCCTTCCCATTTCTTTCCAGCTACGATCCTCCAGGCGCGAGCGAGGGTACGCTTGATCCGCTGGGACTTTATCAGATTGCCGACCAGTTAGCCGTGCAACTAGTGCCGGGTGTGCGGGAACGGATGCAACGAATTCGTTTTCTTACCGCGATGGCTGTAGGTTCGCTCGTAACCGAAGACCTTGAGGACAAACCAGAACTTCGTGATGCTTCGCCTTACCTTCTGTGGGAGTGGCTAGTTGTAGAAGCGTTGATTCGAACCAAAGGAGAAGATCCGGGGATTTGGGGAATACCGGGGACATTGGTCGCGCGGCGTGCGCTTAATCAACATGGGTATCTTGACTCCCGAAGTTATTTAAAGACACCTCGAATTTTTGGCTTTCATGGCGTTTACAAACGGCTGGCCATACGCCTCGGAATTGTAGATGTGCACCTCGGTGCGGGTCCGAATGCCGCGGGGTTAGTCGACGCCTGGGCGCGTGGTTTAGGACTACGTGGGCTGAGTGAGACTAAACCAATTCTCTCGAGATGGACTGCAGCAGTAAGACGCAGTCTCAATGAGAAGCCGCCTCGCACGAAACCAAATTGGACAAATGAAGCATGGACGGAGTTGGCGGAGGCATTCGCACCCGCCCGTGCCAAGTTTCAAGAGAAACGATCCCTGCGCAATCTGCTAACTGCCGATAGCGATCGACGACTGGGAGTTTTACCAACCATCTGGGAACTCCTTTCACAGTCAGAGAATAGAGAGTTACCGGAAGAGTCGTTGCACGACTTACTGGAAGAGCGCGAGCCGGCGTGTGCTTCACTCTTACACGCGATTCGAAGTTATGAAGCATTCGCTCGTTCCTTACAAGATGCATTTGATCTCATGAGAGCTGCGGCAACCAGCCTTGATGCGCGTGGGTTCGAAGTCACTGCTATCGCCAATGATCCCGATTTTCTACAAAGCGTGAAAGATTTACACAAGCGATTCGCGACGGCACATCATGCCCTTGGTGAAATAAAGATAACCAGCGTGTCGGCTCAGAATCTCTTCGATGATCGATTTGGGGTTTTTGCAGAGCCGATCGATGCCGGCGCTTGCGCCTTGGCTCTGTGCGCGCATCACGAAGAGATTCAGCGCGGCAAATCTGCCAATGGTAAGAGGTCCTGGTTCGATCGACTTGGCCCGGATCGTATCTACATGCGACATGCCTATCGTGAGAAAAGACGCGATATTCAACCGAACAAGTATCTTCATGATTACAGGAGCGTGCCCATCCAACGCTTCCATAGCGACCTCACATGAGCAAGCGCAAGACATCCGTCAGCGGAGCCATGCTTGATCTGTGGCGGCCGCCGCAAGATGCAGGCGATCCGATCGGTTGCCTTGCTTCCACTTATACTTTTGATCCCGGCCTCTTTGATGAACAGTGCCTTGGCCGTTTTCTTGACATTGAATCCGAGCCGGACCGCGAGGATCTCGCGTTCCTTCTCGAGCGTGAGTCCCGGCTAGGTGGTGTCTACGCCGGCGTATTGGTGGATCACACGCAGGGTGGAGTTGAACACTCACTACGCTGGGATGTGTTGCGGGTGCGGCTCAGATCGGGCAAACAGCACTCTAAGCTTAGCCTGCTTGCTTGGAATCACCACGTGCGCATCATGGTTGCATCGGCTAATCTCACGGAATTTGGTTATAGGTTTAATCAGGAGATTGCCGGCAGCGTTGATCTTACGCCGGCCGATGGAAATGTCGAGATATTCACGCAGGCAACAGGATTCCTGAGAAGCCTACTCGGACTTGTTCCTGGCGCCAGCGATCGGCTGCCTGAAGTTCAACGAGCTCAATCGTTTCTAGATCAGATAGAAAGACTGATTGGTGAGTGGAAACCAAACAGGCAGCGTCAGCCCATCCGGCGACAACTCGTTTTTACACTTCCATCTGTGGAACCAGCACAGCCAGCGCAGAGTAGTCTCGAACAAGCGATTCAGGTTTGCCGGAGTCGCGGGTCCTCACCGAGTACTGCCTGGATCGCTTCACCATTCTTCGATGTCTATGATGAATCAAGTCGAGTAACGGCGGCATTGTGCAAATTTATGGCGCGCGGCGTGCGACGGAAACTCGCATTCTGCGTTCCCGCAATCCGCGATAGTGACCCATCTGCCTTGCCGCGTCTCGCCGCGCCAAAATCTCTCCTCCTTATACCGTTGTCCTATCAAGGCGATGTGACAGTCGAGATGCTGCCGGCGCTTGACGGAGATAAGAACTCGCGCCCATGGCACGCCAAACTGGTAGCGTTTCACTCAGAGCATTACTCCGCCCTGATGATTGGCTCGTCCAATTTCACTTGTGCCGGCATGGGCGTGGATCGGTACCGTAATGCCGAGGCAAATCTTCTCACCGTTGTAAATCGCGTGACGAATAAAGGTGAGGCAGTGCAACTGGACTCGGTTTGGCCCGAGATGGAGCAGGTTCTCGATCCAGAATCCGCGGAGTGGCTGGGTCCTAGACCAGAACTCGACGAGGAAGAAACGGCGAAGGCCCCGTTGTTACCTGCAGGATTTCTTTCGGCGACATATCGAGCGGGTGACGAACGCGTAATCATTCTACATCTCGACTCTGATCGTCTGCCTGAAGAATGGCAAATTTACGTGACCGGATCGGGAGAGCGAGAATTGCTAGTGGCCGGAGGCTGGCGAGAAAGAAGCAGCGCAGCCGTAGTCGAACTTGCATGGAAGGAAGTTCAACCACCGCCGAGACTGTTGGTGAGGTGGGCTGAAGGAGAGGCCTTCTTGTCACTCAATGTCGAAGATAGTCAGGCACTGCCGCCACCCGCGGAACTGGAGAACATGACCGCCGATGACATGCTATTGATTATCGCGGCAGCCGATCCTAGCGCGGCGTTCCGTGCCTGGGCTAAAGAGCAACAACCACCTGAAGGTTTTGATGCCGATCTCGACTCGGCGACCCCGATAGACTTGGATCCACTTCGGCGATATGACCTGCAGGCTACGTTTCTGCATCGGGTCCGTCGACGGGCGCGGATCCTCGCACAGCTTCGCGCCAATTTGGAACGGCCTGTCTACGGTCGTCTGGCGTTGGAATGGAGGCTGCGAGGTTTGTTGGGTGTTGAGCCGTTGGCGGACCGCCTGGTGCGTGAGGTCGTAACTGCCGATGGACCAATCGATGAGGGAGTATTGACTCTCGTTGATTTCCTTATCGTGCTGCGTGAAGTGAAGTATCAGCCGGCCGAAGGCTCCTTATCTGAATCTGAGTTTAAGAAAGAATACCGTCCTTTTCTCGGCTCGCTAGCGAGTAAGCTTCGCTCCCTGATCGAGCCGCAACGTCACCGAATTGCGGAAGATCTGATTCGTTTCTGGGAAAGAGTGTTGGAAGAATGTCACGGATAGAAAGATTATTCGATATTCCATCCGAATTGGTCTTGGGCACTCGAATAAACGAGCGGGTGCCTGAAGCTGATCAAAGGCGGCAACGGAGAGAGGTGGAAGAGATTATGCGACGGCTTCGTCGTCAGCCGGGGGTAATCCTGGCCGATGAAGTGGGCATGGGAAAGACGTTTGTTGCATTGGGGTGTGCCTATGGCGTCGCTGTTCGAAAAAAGACTGGTCCAGTAGTTGTCATGGTACCGGCTAACCTTATCGATAAGTGGGTCCAGGACCTTAATGCTTTTTGCGGTCTGTACCTTGAGGATCGCGAACCTGTACAGAGAGGCGAAGCAACACTAAAGGAGTTAAGACGTCCGACAGCGGTTCGATATGGAGTGGCCCGTCATAGCGTGGATCTAATGAAATTGCTAGATGATTCACCGCGTGAGCGCTGTCACTTTATCTTTCTCGCCCAAGGCGCGATGAGTCGGAGTCAGTCAGACAAGTGGGTTCGGCTGTCGCTAATTGCGGAAGCTCTGCGGCGCCATGCTCGCGGCAACGCGAACAAACTCATTCAAGTTAAGAAACACATTCCTCGATTCCTGGGTGAATTACTGTGGGCGATTGGTGAAGAGCGTGCTCACGGTTGGGGAGATGAGCTATGGCGGAAACTCTTGCAAACAGGTCCTGAAGCTTGGAAAGACATTTACAACGCGACGCTTCGAGACGAACGGCGCCAGTTACAAGACGATCCTGTTCCGAAATCGGTGAGTAGAGCGATCAGCAGGATTGATCTGAGGCCAATCGCGGAGGCGCTGGCAGAGATGCCATTGCGAACAAGCGAGCGGTTATCGGAGCGAATCAGTGATGCGCGCAGAACGTTGCTGAAAGTCGAGAAAACGCTTTGGAATGCAGTTCTTGCCCAGACGCGCTGGCGGTCGCCGCTTTTGGTCCTTGATGAAGCGCACCATCTGAAGAATCCTGGTACGGCCCTCGCCCGCCAACTCCAGTCGCCAGACTCAAAACGCGACCTGCACACCGGCGATGGAGCAATGGCAAATGCCTTTGACCGAATGCTCTTCCTTACTGCGACGCCATTTCAACTTGGACATCATGAACTGGTGAGCGTTCTGGAAAGGTTCGGAGGAATACGTTGGGAACCTCTTGAGTTGGGTAGTCGCGAAGCTTTTCAACAGTCCCTAGACAATTTGGGAGAGCGTTTAACCGCGAGCCAACGTAGCGCGATTGCATTGCAGCGACGTTGGAGTTGCTTGCGGCCGGAAGATTGTGATGTCGACAATGACGTTGACTTGTGGTGGAAGTCTCTCCTTGGTTCTCCGCGAGAATCTCTCACTAATCATCAAAGCGCGGTAGTAGATGCTTACGAAGCGGCAAAGAGTAGTCGACAGTGGGCAGAGAAAGCTTTGGGACCCTGGATAGTGCGACACAACAAGACTCCATGTTGGCCACATACGGAGATTAGTCGTCGCGAACGATTAGATGGCGCCGCAATCGACGTACTTGAGAAAACAGGAGGCCTGACAATCCCATCCGGGCAATTGCTGCCTTTCTTTCTCGCGGCGCGAAGTGCAGCCCGTCCCAGCAAGGATGTGCTGGGTGAAGCGCTCTGTTCCTCCTACGAGGCATTTCGATTTACTCGGAAAAGTAAGGAAGCTGGATTGGATGAACAAGAGGAGGCCGCCTCCAGGCTGGCAGACCTGTCACACTCTCGCTGGTACCTAACTGAATTTGACAGTGCGCTGGAACGCACAAGTGGTGCGGGCCATCCAAAAATCTCTGCAACGGTGCGAAGGGTTGTCGATCTGTGGGAGGGGGGTGAGAAGGTACTTGTTTTCGCGTTTTATCGGCATACCTGCCGCGCGCTACGCATTCATATCAGCGATGAAATTGAGCGACGCATAGCTGTGCGCGCACGAAACGCACTGCGGATTGCGGGCCAGGATATTAACGACGGCGACGTCGAGCGGCTCCTCGAGAGAATACGAAAACGTTTCTTTGACGATGTTGATTCGCCCGGTAGGAAAGCACTTGATCGTGCACTCCGCAAGATTGTGCAACGGCATTTTGCTTCACTTGATAAAGTTGAGATGTCTGACGAGCAACGCGAGTCTCTCATAACCGTGATGCGTCGCTTTATGCGCGTTTCTACCACGCTAATTAGGTGTTTTCCACTAGCGGACGTTGATCGAATCAAGCCAGCCGAGGCGGTGGCGAGAACCTTGGATCACGTCGAGGGATCTGCAGGGTCCTGGCGCGAGCGCTTTGATAACTTCATTGATTTCTTAACTCAGCAATGTTCTGAGTCAGAGCGCGAGCCTTATTTGGAAGCGGCATTGAAAACTGAAACAGGAACCATCGGAGTTTCCGATGATGAGGATGGCAATACCGATGTTCATCGTGACAAACTCACGCTCGCCAACGTGCAGGTAGCCACCGGCACGACTAAGCGCGAAACACGGGCCCGCTTGATGCGAGCGTTTAATACTCCATTCTTCCCTGATATTTTTGTTTGCAGTGAAGTGATGGGAGAGGGCGTCGACTTGCAGCGATTTTGCCGGCACGTTATTCACCACGATCTAGCCTGGAACCCGAGCAACATCGAACAGCGTACCGGACGTATTGACCGGCTGGGCTGCAAAGCCGAAGGCAAGGAGTCTATAGTTGTGTATCTCCCATACCTGGCAGGCACAGCCGACGAACGGCAGTATCGAGTGATGTCAGATCGTGAGAGGTGGTTTCGCGTAGTAATGGGACAGGATGCGGTTGCTCGGTTGATAACGCCGGAGTCGAGTTGCGCCGTACAGTTGCCTACTGCTATTTCAGAAGAGCTAAGTTTTAACCTTAGCATTGACGGCGCGTGAACGTCCTTTACCCTGTAGTCGAGCAATCCGAGTTCTCATGACTAAAAGCGCGAGAAAGCGAATCGAAGTCTCCAGTGATGCGGCCGCGCGCCTTCAAACTGCTCGAAACTGGGTCCTAGCTTATCCCGCCGATACTGAAATACTCATTGTTGCAAATTCAACGGAAGCCGCTTCGGATTTTCAACTCGGCGTAGTGAACTCGTCCGCAGCTTGGTTTGGAATCAAACGTCTAACTCTAAATGTTCTTGCATCGCGGCTGGCACAACATGCTCTTGCTGCGTCCGGCACTGCACCGGCTAGTAATCTCACATTCACGGCAGTTGTGGCGCGCGCTATTCATTCGCTCCAATCAGAAGGCGAACTGAGTTACTTCGAGCGAGTGGCAACACGGCCGGGCTTTCCCATTGCAGTCGCAAAGACGTTGGAAGAGTTGCGCATGAATGAGGTCGCCGCCGACTCGATCGCGCGACTAGATCGCGGGGGCAAAGATCTCGCTGCGATTGCAAACCTCGTCGAGCAGGAGCTACTGGAGTCGAAACTCTCCGACCGGGCCGCATTGTACAAGGCAGCTATTGATTCAATTAGCTCGCCAGAGAACGCTCCCTACGCCGGGCTGCCTCTTTTGTTGCTCGACGTTGCTATACGCGGCCGCTTGGAGAGCAGATTAGTCCAGGAACTGGCGGCTGGTTCGCCGCGTGTGCTGGCAACGGTGCCGCAGGGTGATGAGCGTACAGTCTCATCATTGGAAGAGTCATTTCGCTGCAAGCGTGGCAACGCAAGTGCGACGAGTGGCACAAATTCTCTCTCCCTCACCAAACAACATCTCTTCGAGAATTCTTCCCCGCCGATTACTCCGCTCGAGTCGAGTGTGACGATTCAGAACTGGCCTGGGGAACCGCGCGAATGTGTTGAGATTGTTAGAGGCATTCAGGCCGAGGCAGAGCGAGGCGTGCCATTTGATCAAATGGCGGTCCTGCTCAATTCGCCCGGCGAGTACAGATCTCATCTCGAAGAGGCATTCAGTCGGGCCGAAATTCCCGCTTACTTCGTGCGCGGCACAACCGCTCCCGACCCGGCTGGTCGTGCCATGCTCGCGCTTCTGGCATGCGCCGCTGATGGACTCTCGGCGAAACGGTTTGCTGAGTACCTGTCGCTGGGCCAAATGCCGGCGCCTGCAGCGAAGAAAGATGTGGAATCCCAGTGGGTCGCCCCGATCGATGAGCTGGCAGCAAGTACAACAGAGGCTGAAAACAGCGAGACAGCAAACGAGATCGAGGATTCGGATCTTGTCGCTGAGCCCGAGAAGAGTGCGGTTGTTGATGGAGCCTTGCGAGCCCCAGCGCGTTGGGAGCGATTGCTCGTCGATTCAGCCGTGATCGGAGGCAAGGATCGCTGGGCACGACGACTCGAAGGACTCGCGAATGAGTTTCGTCTCCGGATTGAAGACGTTGCGTCTGAAGAGGAGGCTCGCGTTGATTCTATTAGAAGGGATATTCGCGACCTCGACGCTTTGCGAGAATATGCTTTGCCGCTTATTGGACGGTTAGCTGACCTCCCAGTCAAAGCGAATTGGAATGAGTGGCTCGCGCACCTACGGGAGTTGGCTGTGAATGCTCTGCGCCAACCTGGAGGTGTCATGGCTACGCTCGCGGAACTGGAGCCAATGGGCTCGGTTGGGCCAGTCGATCTCTACGAAGTGCAACTCATTCTCGAGCCCCGCCTTCACGACTTGGGAGTGGAGCCACCAAAACGGCGTTATGGTCGTGTCTTCATAGGACCGGTTGACGCGGCCCGCGGGCTTTCCTTTCAGGTAGTTTTTATCCCCGGCTTGGCGGAAAGAATTTTTCCGCGAAAGATTGTCGAAGATCCAATCTTGCCAGACGTGCAGCGGAAGGACACTGAACTTCCAACGCGACGTGACCGAGTGGAAGTCGAGCGTCTCGCTTTGAGGCTGGCTATCGGCGCCGCCCGAGACCGGGTTTATCTTTCATATCCGCGTATTGACGTTCAGCAATCAAGACCTCGAGTTCCATCCTTCTATGCTCTGGAAGCTTTACGCGCTGCCGAAGGGGTCTTGCCTGGTTTCGAGGAGATAGCCTCTCGGGCAGAGTCAAAGACGCGAGCGCGCCTTGGTTGGCCTGCGCCAGAACGCCCCAATGCTGCTATTGATGAGGCAGAGTATGACTTGGCTTTGCTTGCGAATTTGGTTGAGTCGAATAAGGAGGAGGCTACGGGCGCAGCACATTATTTGCTGACAGCGAACACTCACCTTGCTCGAGCTTTGCGTGCTCGCAGTCGTCGCTGGCTACGCCGGTGGACGCCAAACGACGGCTTAGTTGACGTGGATGAACTTGGCCGGGAGAGTCTGGCGAAACATCAATTCTCCGCGCGGTCATTCTCAGCAACAGCCCTTCAGAACTACGCCAGTTGTCCCTATAGGTTCTTTCTTAGCGCGATCCTTCGTTTCAATCTACGCCAGGAGCCTGCGGCCATCGAAGTGATCGACCCTCTGACGCGCGGTTCGTTGTTTCATGAAACGCAGTTTGAGGTGTTGACGGGTTTAAGAGCTGCCGGATTGCTTCCGCTCCAGGCAGCCTCCCTGGGGAAGGCGTTTGATTTGGTTGATCGTGGGCTTGGGCGTTTAGCGTCGGACTACGAGGACCGGCTTGCACCGGCGATCCCGCGGGTTTGGCATGACGGCATCAACAGTATTCGGGCTGATTTGCGAGAGTGGCTGCGCCGCATGACAGACGAGCATGCATGGATACCGGATAAGTTTGAGTTGTCGTTTGGTCTGAGCGACCGTGGTCCAAGAGAGGCTGACCCGGCGAGCGTCGCCGATCCCGTTGGAATAATCGGCGACCTCAAGCTACGAGGGTCAATTGATATGGTCGAACGCCAGGGTGACAGATTTCGCGTCACCGATCACAAGACGGGGAAGGCACGAGCAGATAAAGAAACCATCGTCGGCGGCGGAAAATACCTGCAACCCTTGCTCTACGCGCTTGCATGTCAGGAACTACTCGACGGACGGGTAGAGTCGGGTCGACTCTACTACTGCACGGCAGATGGGGGTTATGAGGAGCGCGTTGTAACTCTCGATGAAGAGAATCTGCACATTCTCAATACCGTGTTGATTGCGATTCGGCAGGGACTCGCGGACGCGTTCCTCCCGGCCGCTCCAGACGATGACGCGTGTAACTGGTGTGATTTTCTTGCCGTGTGTGGAACGTTCGAAGAAACTCGAACTCGCATTAAGCCCCGCGATCGATTGGTGCAGTTAAAAGCGTTGCGAGACTTGCCATGACGAAAAGAGTCAAGAAAATTCCTCCCGCTCCCGCTCCGCTCGCGGATCAGGCTGCGAGGGATCGAATACGCGACGACCTGGATACAACCCTGGTTGTTGAAGCAGCAGCCGGCACTGGAAAAACGAGCGCGCTCGTCGGCCGGATTCTGTCCGGCATCATTTCCGGTCGTGTCAGTCTTGCGAACATCGCCGCTGTGACCTTCACAGAGCTCGCAGCGGGTGAACTAAAACTCCGTCTCAGATCCGCAATCGAGGATGCGCGTCAACAACACGAAGGCTCGGCGGAGATAGCGAAGCATCTGAATAAGGCCGTGGAGGAACTTGAAGAGGCGCGAATGGGAACCATTCATTCCTTCTGCGCCGACCTCTTGCGGGAGCATCCAGTAGAGGCGCAAATCGATCCGTTGTTTGAAGTTGCGACTGAGGACATTACTTACCCGCTTTTTGATATGGCCTTTGAACGCTGGTTTGAAAAACAGCTCGAGAATCCGGGGGAGGGCGTGCGAAGGATTCTCAGAATCCCTCAGCGACGACAATTCGGAGGTGGGCGCAGTGCCACATTAGTCAGTAGGCCGAGTGAGAGTGGTCCGAAACCGATGTTGCGAAGAGCCGCATTGGAGTTGGTAAAGGAACGCGACTTTACTGCGCCCTGGAAACGGTACGAGGGGTTTGATCGCGACTCCGAAATTGATGCGCTTATAGTCGAAATTAAGGGCCTTGGCGACTGGTCTGAAAGAGGCCAGCAGGATCAATGGCTGACAAAGTCACTCGCTTACCTCAAACGGTTCGCTGCGGAAGCAACGCGAGTTGAGTCGCTGGGCGAGTCTCGAGATTATGACGGGATCGAAGCACACTTGTTTGGTCTGCTCGGGGGCTGGGGCAGGGGAAAGGATTGGAAAGCCTACTTCACCAAAGACGATTTTCCCGCCGATGAGTTAAGGAATCGTCGCGATGAGCTCAAGACCCGCGTCAAGGCGTTTGTCGACATGGCAGGCGCTGACCTGGCGCCACGACTCCGCGAAGAATTGTGGCAGGTGGTCGAGGGCTTTGAACAACTCAAAGAGCGTGCGGGCGTGCTCGATTTTCTTGATTTGCTCTTGCGGGCTCGTAATCTAGTTCGAGACGACCGCGATATTCGAGTTGAACTCCAGCGACGGTTTACCCACATCTTCGTGGATGAGTTTCAGGATACCGATCCTCTGCAGGCTGAGATTCTCATGCTGCTGGGCTCGGATGATCCGAATCAGCAGGACTGGCGCCGAGTCCGTCCGCTTCCCGGCAAGCTTTTCATAGTTGGCGATCCGAAACAATCGATTTATCGCTTCCGTCGCGCCGACGTAGCTCTTTATCAGGAGGTGAAGCGACAGGTAATCGCATCGGGAGGTGCGCTGGTTGATCTGAATGTTAGTTTTCGGGCGGTGCCGGAAATTCAGGAGGCTGTAAATGCCGCCTTTGCTCCAGAGATGGCAGAAGAATCACTGACACAAGCCCATTACGTTCCGCTGGCTCCCAGTAGGACTGGACTTAATACCCAACCTGCGATTATTGCCTTGCCCGTTTCTGAACCGTATGGCGACTTCGGCAACGTTGTTGACTGGAAAATTGATAAGTCGTTGCCCGGTGATGTCGCAGCATTTGTAAATTGGCTGATTAACGAGAGTGGTTGGACGCTAACCGAGCGTGGGCGCTCCGAAGAGCGAGTAGCTTTGCAGGCACGACACATCTGTCTCCTGTTTCGACGCCAACGTCTAAGCAGATATCCGTACGATGCCACCAGGGCGTACGTGCAGGCTTTGGAAGCCTATAAAATCCCCCACCTTCTGGTTGGCGGTAGTTCCTTCCATTCAAGAGAAGAGGTTGAGGCAATTCGCAACGTTCTCTCCGCAGTGGAGTGGCCGGATGATGAACTCGCGGTTTTTGCAACCCTGCGCGGCCCGCTCTTCGCCTTCACTGACGCTCAGTTGCTGTCGTATCGCACGATATGTTCGACGTTGCATCCCTTCAAACAACCTCCGGATGACCTGCCAGAATCGTTGACAGAAGTTGTTGCTGCATTTGCGATCCTTCGCGAGCTTCATCGCAAACGAAATCGCCGTCCGATTGCTGAGACCATCAGCACACTGCTTGCTACGACTAGGGCCCATGCGGGATTTGCCAACTGGTCCACTGGCGAGCAGGCGTTGGCCAACATCATGCGCCTTACCGACATGGCCCGCAGGGCCGAGCGCAACGGACTGATCTCTTTCCGCGCATTTGTCGATTGGCTCGACGAACAGGCTGAGTCCGGTGACGTCGGAGATGCCCCGATCATGGAAGAGGGCGTCGATGGTGTACGAATCATGACGGTGCACAAGGCGAAGGGGCTTGAGTTTCCGGTCGTGGTGTTGGTGGACATCACGGCCAAGGATACGCGTGAGCCATCGAAATGGGTCGATCAGGCGGCTGGACTAAGTGTTACAAAGCTAGCTGGCTGTACACCAATAGAGGTTCAGGAACACGCCGAAGAAGAGATGAAGATCGAGCAGGAAGAGGCAGCGAGAGTTCTTTACGTGGCAGCAACTCGCGCTCGCGATCTCCTGGTTGTTTGTGCAGTAGGAGATCATCCCTACGAGGGATGGTTAGACATCTTGAATCCGGTGCTATATCCAGCCGAGGCTCTCAGTTTTAAGCCCGAGACAAAACAGCCTCCAGGCAGTCCTGAGTTTGGAGACGACACCGTTGTTGCGCGACCCAAGAACGCGGCGCGTCCAAAGGGTTCGGTAAGCCCCGGTCTGCACCGGCCGCAGGCCGGCAAGCATGGTGTTGTTTGGTGGGATCCTTCCATTCTGGCGGCACCCACCACCCTGGCTCGCACGAGCTCACGGTTGACGAATTATCTCAAGGAGGATGAGAGCAAGGTTCGTTCGGAGCAGGGAATTCGAGCGCACGAACAATGGCGGACGCAACGAGCGAGTATTCGCGCACTTGGGACCAAGCCTCAATGGAATGTTGTAACGGCGACTTCTTACGCCTCCACTTTCGCCGTTCAGAAGCCATCTGATGTCGAGCGAGAAGAGCCAAAGGTTACGGAGGACGCTGAACCTCGACTCATGCCAGAGGTTACGGTTGAAACGATCGAGATCGATTTTACCCGACCACACGGCAAACGTTTTGGCACGTTGGTCCATGCTGTGCTGTCTGTCGTGCCGATGGATTCTGATCGCCAAGGCATTGAAGAGGTTGCGCATGTTCAAGGGCGAGTATTAGGGGCAACAGACGAGGAAATTGTGGCTGCGGTCGAGACGACACAAAGAGCTCTTCAACATCCACTCCTACAGCGTGCCGCCGCTGCCATGGCTTCAGGTAACTGCCGCCGAGAAGTTCCGGTGATTCTGAAGATTGACGATGGGATAATGGTCGAAGGCATCGTTGACGTCGCATTCCATGACCATCATGAGGACGGTGCATGGATTGTAATTGATTACAAGACTGACTTTGAGATCAAAGAACGGCTTGATGAGTACCGCCAGCAAGTGAGCCTATATGGAGTTGCTATCTCGCTTTCTACCGGTCACCAAGCCCGAGGCATTTTGTTTAGGATTTGAGAGGGCGTTCTTGGGGCTCGTTTCCTCGCTTAGCCTTCCCAACCGCTTATGCGGATAAACTAATTCGTAAACAAAGTCGGCAGCGTGCCGGTAGAGTGCAAGGAGACTAGATTTTGGTGATCTTCCCTGTCCTGCCTGGAGCGCGTCTGGTTTCATAGCTTGTGCTACGTTCAGTAGCAAAATTGCTACTGATAGTGTCGAAGGAGATTTGTCTAGACCTCGTTTTCAGCAAAGATTCTTGATCTCGATCTGCTCCGGTCAGCATCAAGTACGCTCGTATTAGCGGTTTGGGCGTGCAGGCTCACAGCCTAAGCCTTCCCTGATAGCCCATGCCAGACCCTTGGCATAGTGAATGCAATAGGGTCAACCAGCTTTAGGCTGGACTCTCCCGACGAAGAATCGGGTAGGGGCTGGCTTATAGCCTTTGACGGCTATTTCAGAACGAGGGTGTAATCATGTCACGCAAATTCGAGTTGCACGTAGGTTTTCCGGAGAACTCGGAAACAGCAGCCAAAGACTTCGTAGCTCAACTTAACAAAGAGGAAAAGGAAGGTTGGAGTTGCTCTGAGGTCGACGCGGTATATAGCGAGTCAGCCGAGGTTGATCCTCACAACGTACCTGGAACTTTGAGATATCTTATCTCAAAGAGCTTTTCACTCCGAAAAGACGAATCAGATCACGATCTGCTAGTCGAGGCACAATGGGTAATTTCCACGCTCGCAAACATGGACATCAAAGACGCTCGACTCGAGATCGAAAGCGTTTTCGGCTATTTGACTCGACGAAAGAAGGACGGAGACGGCGGAGCAAGCGTTAGTTTTTCGGAACCGCCACGGTGGTCGCGTGAAGACCTCCAGTTGCAAGACGGTAAATTTATCGATACGCCAAACTCTGAAATTCACTTTATTTTGGAGAAGGACACTGAACGCAAAGGGTGGGAAACGACGCCGCGAATTAGCATGCAGGAAGCTGGGCGCATTCTAAGCACTTACGGCGTCGATGTGCAACAGACGATCGAGTACCGTTCGCAGAAGATGATCGAGAACCGTCGGACGGACCAAAAACTGATCTGCACTTCCTACTACGACACGCCAGCCACGGCACGAACAATCGCTAGGCGTCTCTTCGTATCGACGAGATTAAGTGAAGATTTGCAAGAGCGTGGTTACACCGTAAGACTGGTTCTTGAGCGCATACTAGGCTGCTACAAGCCGATCCACAAAACTCACAGAGACATTGCTGAGGACCGTGGCATAGAATGTGCTCTCTCACACGGATAGGAGACAAACTTTCAATGACAATCCCCCGCAAACGAATCATATGCGCACTGGCGCTAATACTTGTCAGCTTGTTCCTTCTCGGGGGCGCCTGTAAGAATTCCAAGAGCAGCGGACCCGGTAAACCTTTCAAAGTCGCTTTTAACACCTGGGTCGGCTACTCTCCGCTCTTAATCGCAAAGGAAAAGGGCTTCCTTAAAGAGGAAGGAATAGACGCAGATATATCGTTTTTGGAAGGCGTCGGCGAAAAGAACTCCGCACTGATCCGAGGCGATGTCGACGCTGTAGGCCACACCGCCGACGCCGCTGTAGTTAGCGCCGCTTCCGGCGTCGACGGTCAGATCATCTTTTGTTTCGATCGTTCTTTGGGTGCCGACGGGATTCTGACCAAGAAGTATGTGAATTCAATAAGAGATCTGAAAGGTAAGAAAGTCGCTTTGGAGCCCGGATTTACCGGACACTTTTTCTTTCTAACCTTATTGGACGAAGCAGGGATGCAACCAAGCGACGTGCAGATCGTGCCGATGGAGACTGGGTTAGCCGGCAGTTCTTTCGTCTCCGGCAACGTCGACGCGGCTGTTACTTGGCAACCATGGATCGGTAAGGCAAGCGGGGTACCCGACGGCAAAGTCTTCATAACCAGCAAAGATCGACCAGGACTCATTATCGACGTGCTCTATATGAATAGAAGCACGATTGAGAGTCGGCACGAAGATGTTGTAAAACTAATTCGGGCGATGGGGAAGGCTACAGACTGGTACGCAACTCACAAAGATGAAGGCGACGCAATAATGGCAAAGTTTTGGAAACTTTCACCAGAAGAAGAGCGAGACACCGTCGCAGGTATGGGCTTTATGTCCCTCCCCGAGAACGCAGTTTTCTTCGGTACCTCCGATAATCCCGGCCAGATGTACAAGACGACCAAGTCAGCTGCGCAGTTATGGCGAAAGACAGATGTTATTAAGAAGGACGTAGATCCGAAGGCGCTTGTCGCTTTTGATGTCCTAAATGAAGCGGCGAAAAAGTGACTCACACCCGCCGGAACAACTCATAAACAGTCGTTATACGAGTATAGGAGTGGAAATAATTTCGGACAACTCCACGTCCTCGCAAAAAACAACGGAGCTGACGAATGCGGAGGACCTCTCGCGCAGCAGTGAAACCACACGCACACGACACGCGTCCCCCAGATACGTCTCATCACTCCGTATGGCGAGAAAATGGACTCCGATTATTACGGCGGCGGTGCCGTTTGTTTTGGTATTGGTTCTTTGGCAGCTTTCGAGTGCCGAATCTGGACCTCG
The DNA here is from genome assembly GCA_025463135.1 of Acidobacteriota bacterium. Lineage (GTDB taxonomy): Bacteria > Acidobacteriota > Blastocatellia > Pyrinomonadales > Pyrinomonadaceae > JAOAPY01. The sequence goes on along the minus strand of JAOAPY010000043.1, from coordinate 10,232 downwards.
CAGTGTTTTTCTCCCGCCCCCGATAGCAGTCATCCGTTCACTCTGGGAGCTATTCAGAGATGAAAACTTCATAGCAGACATCGGCGCTAGCGTCTATCGAGTCACAGCTGGGTTTCTTTTGGCCGCACTCGTCGCGGTTCCGCTGGGCTTGCTCGCTGGATCGATAAGATTCATCGATCGGCTCGTACAACCCATCAATGACTTCACACGGTACCTTCCAGTACCTTCGTTTATTCCTCTATGTATTCTTTGGGTCGGAATTGGAGATGCCGAAAAGATACTAATCATTTTCATAGGAACTGTGTTCCAAGTTATCCCCCTCGTCGCCGACACCGCCGCAAACGTACCCCGGAACCTTATCGACTTGGGTTACACGTCCGGCGCCTCGCGTTGGCAAACGCTTACCAAAGTAATTTTCCCATGGTGCGCACCCACGATCTATGATCATCTTAGGGTAGCCTTAGGGTGGGCTTGGGGATATTTGGTAATCGCGGAACTGGTCGCGGCGGTGTCAGGGATCGGACATGTCATTATTCAGGCACAACGATATATCCAAACATCTCGCGTAATGGCCGGAATTCTGATGATCGGAATGATCGGCCTTTTCTTCGACCTCTGCTTCAGGTTGCCGAAGAAAAAGATATTCCGATGGCTCTAAATCTGGAGGCGATCCATGACATATTATAGGCATTGCCCCAACTGTCATTCGACTGCCACCAGCCTAACCTTTCGCAATATCTACGAATGCAACAATTGCGGAAAGCTATACTGCGATCGCTGTTGCGCAAGTAATTACACCTGCCCTAAGTGTTATTCAGACGACTTTGAAAAGATTGGAGAGGCGCAGTAGAGTTCCCCAACTTTCTGAGGATCGCTCTGCTCTACACATGGGACCCCTAGTTCTAAAGAACATCAAGAAAACATACCTCGCCCGAGAGGGGGTCAGAGTTGTGCTTGGGGGGATTGATTTGAGCATTCCCGCAGGTCAATTTGTGGTTATCCTTGGACCGTCGGGCTGCGGGAAGACAACGCTCCTTAAAATTGTTGCCGGTCTAGTTACTCCAGACGACGATCACTATACCTTGACGATCGATGGACGTTCAATTAAAGGCCCGAGTCCGGAACGAAATATTGTGTTTCAAGCTTATACTTCGTTTCCGTGGCTGACTGCTTTAGAGAACGTGCGGTTTGGACTTCAATTCATGAATCTTCCCAAAACAGAACAGTATAAGCGGGCCGAAGCTTATCTCGGCCAAGTAGGTCTGAAGGATTTCAGGGATGACTTCCCTCGCGATCTATCAGGTGGGCAGCAGCAGCGGGTTGCGATCGCACGAACACTGGCTGCAGAGCCCGAAATAATACTGATGGACGAGCCATTCGCTTCGCTCGATGCTCAAACTCGGGAAACGATGCAAGCAGATTTAGTGGACATTTGGGAACGAACGGGTCGCACCATATTGTTTGTTACGCATGATATCGCAGAAGCCGCTTTTTTGGGCGAGAGAGTGTTAGTTCTAAGCCGAATGCCAGCCCGGGTAATTTACGAGTGCGATACCGAACGTGAACTTGAGAAGAAGATTATTGAACGAATGGCGGCCGACCCTTCCCAATACGAGGCTTTATCCGAAATCGAATCTCTGGCGGGAGCAAACGCCTCTCAAATTTCTGTTCGGCATCGTGGTGATTGGGTACGCCAACAGCCGGAGTTCCTTGCATTGACCCAGCGGCTCAAACAGGCGATTTCCGCCGGAATCGTAAGCTGACTAAACTAACCTTCGCTAATGCGCTCGTCTTAAATGGTTTGACTTCATAGCGAAACCGCGTATATTTTTCCCTCTCAACTCGTTTGGTTTGTTCTGGCATCAGCTTGTTCGGTTGACTTGATTGCCTGAACAAAATGTTCTGAAGCGACACGACGATTCTCTAACCCACAGGGTCGTGGCAGTTACACTCTGAAAGATTTGGAATCTTGCTGCGCGGGCCATTTGCCTCGGTGCGTCAATCACCGGGTGTTAGCCATCGTCAAAGGCAGGTCGAATCTATGAAATATTTCCCCCAAATGATCAGGGACCTAATTCGGAAAGATGCCTTCACAATGGAGATGGGGGCGTTGGAAGAACCTTTTTTTCCGGAACCTGAGATTGTAGTTGATTCTTTCAGTTCGTTCGCGGAGAAAGTCTTCGAGTTTTGGGGTGATGATTTATTCATGGCCTGCGCAAACTACGTGCAAGGTAATGAACCGCTGATGCTTTGCATGCGGAAATCTAGGAGTGACGTTGGCAAGGAAGAGTTCTTCCCTGAAGCTCCACCGCAGACTGAGTTGATGGATTGGTTGCATGAAAGACTTGGTTCTCTGACTAAGTGGCATAAACGGGAGAACCGAGATCTCCTCATAGCACCGTATATCGTCCAGACCTCCCGCGTGTTTAAGACCATCCAGGAGTTAGCACAGGCGGGCGCAGTTACACCGACTGCTCGAGAAATAGATTTGGAAGACTTCTTGTATACAACTCCGTATTTGCTGTCTCAGCCTGTACCGAGAGCCTTTCCGAGAGCTTATTACGCAGCCGCTTTTGTAATAGGGATCGAGTTGCCTGCGACCGCTCAAACCAAATACGAGGCGCTGAAAGACTTATACTATTTGACAGAAGCACTATCGATAAAGTTTCAGATGTCATGGGGCTATCCGCAACTCCTTAAGGACAGAGAAAAGATGGCACGGAAAGAGGCTGTGCATGAGCAGCAGAAGAAAGTGCTTGACCGGTTTAAGCGAGCGAATGACATAGCTCGACAACTCGCAGTAGATCTTGATCCAGCTTTTAAACGCCTCGACCAATTGAATAGGTTACTTCGACCTGTTCCTGACGCGCTAATCTCAACCTACAGACGGGTGGTGCCTTATATACCTGAAAAAGATCACATGAGATATTTCTGTAGATGGGAGTTTATGCACGGTTGGCGCGTAAACGAAATACTTGAATCTCCTGAATCATTCAAAGCCCAGTTAGCTTGCGTCCTTCTTGCTTATGCCGGTGCTGATGTGCCGTTGCCGATTGATGGTGTGGAATGGAATAAGAAAGAACCTTGGTACATGTTACAAGAGAAGACAAGTGAAATAGAAGATCTGTTGACTTTGATTCCAACACTCAAAACTGTTCTCAGTAAGCTTGAAGATGAGGAGCAGGTGAATTCTTGGGATTCAGAGGACGTTGGAGTGTTCCGAACACTCAAAGGATGTTTTCACTATCCCTTCAAAACTAGAGATGAATTCGGGGCCGAACTGCCGGAACGCTTAACAGGCCCACTATTGGCACTCTGGGCAATTGAACACGGTGGCCCGGAATCTATTACCTCCGATGTTCGAAAAGCGCTTTTTACTGATCGAGCACGTCAAGGAAGTGGCTGGCCTGACTTGGCTCTGCTTCAGGAAATATACTCATTGCTCGATGACATTTATGACAATCAAACCGCTATGTTTGAAAGCCGGAATCGGTTTGGTGTGAAAATTCAGACTGTGCTAAACGAGCGGTCTAAACTAGTCACTGTGCAGGTGAGCCTGCCAGTGCCAAGCCAAGACACATTTAGAATATTTCAGGAAGACCTTTTAAATTTCAGACCATTGGAAGATCAGGGAAAGTCGCGCGGCAACTTTACCAGTTCCCTACATTCGATCTACAACTTGAAAGGATCCGTGTCCCCATCTAGCACGGAAGAAAGACTTCTGGAGATTCGATTACCAATTGAGAGCTAAACGTGAAGATATACTTTGAAAGCGTGGGGGGCCGTTTGCCTGGATTGCACTATGAACAGGCTAGGGTAGATCTGCAAGAGGCGGCTTATCCCTGGTTCTGGGTCGTTCATCCGGCCGATAGCGCGAGCAACTTTTTGACTGATACAGATTATGTTAAAGAGGCTGAACGCTGCTTAGCTAACGGCGGAGGAATTCTATTCATAAAGGGTACACGATACGCAGGCGAAGAATCGGAGGCCGATGCCGAAGCTTTAGAACGAAAGCATAAGCGGCGTATACATTGCTTGAGAGTCCCAGTTTCGAGCGAGTCACACAAGATTATCTCTCGAATAGGTAATTTCTTGCTCGACATGGAAAAACTGGAAGCTGGGGAAGCTATTCCTTGGTCAAAGGCTGAGCCAGAAAAATGGCCCGAGAACCTTGTCGCGCTCTATTTATTGTTAGTAGCTATTCAGTCTTCAGCGAGTGAGGCTGAACATATTCGTGACGCTTGGCGTCAATTGGATCCTGAATGGCGACGACAATTATTAACCAATGCTTGGGTAGAGTATTGCGACGAACGAAATTTGAACAAGGCCGCGTGGACGATTGCAGGGTTACCTGATACGGACGATTCACGAAACGATTTTGATCTAGCTAATTCATCAACGGTGGCCAAAGCTCTTGAAGTGCTTCGAGCTAGTTTTTCAGTTAATCCTTAATTGTGTGTTCATACCGAGTAAAATCGATGGGCGTCGCGCGGTTCTAGGGCATACGTGGCTAGACAACCATTTGTTACTGCACATCCAAACAATGCGAGACATGTGGGCGAATTCCGAGGATAACAGGCTTCCCACCGTGCTCGCTTCCATTCATGAGCAACTTGAAAAAGTGCGCAAGCTTACTGATGACGCAACCGAAGGTCTTAGCCCTGCGCAACTTGTCGATATTGGCCCTCTTTCCTCACTGAATGAGGAGTTTAGAAATCTGATCAAGAAAGCTGTACATCACGCATTTCTTGAACTCGGAATTGTCCCACCTTTGGTTCAAGAAATTAGGGCCGCAGCGGATGACGTGGACAAGATCGCTAACCAAATCAGACAAGATTGGCAATGCGGAGTCGAAACGAGATCGAGATTGCTTGATACTTTGGAAGCCGCTGGGATACGTTTGAGAAATTCATTAAGAGAATTACCACGAGAGGTTGTGTTTCCGTGAATCTACCGCGCATCCTTGTGATCGATGATCTGTTCTTTTGGAGCAAAGAGGACAGACGTCTTTGGTGCCACAGACTAGGGCTTGCGGACCTGACTGATGATCAAGGCGGAGGGTTTGACGGTGACTATGTGGCAGAAGCGGTTTTCCAGCCCGGACAGCGTCGTATCGGTAATGAGATCATTAATAGCACCGAAGAAGCGGTAAGAGCTGTCGCAACAGGTTGGAATTCGAACGATCGTTCTGCTTTGGATCGTAATTGGGCTCTGGTTCTTCTGGATCTTCAATTTGACGAGGGAACGGTCGCGGACGGTCCGGTTGATCCTATTTCAAACTGGCCTGAACAAGCGAACAGAAAGTTTGGTCTAGAAATCCTTGAAAGCCTCGCGAGAGAATGGCCAGATCCAGACGCGGCAACTGGAAACTGCGACGTTCCTATCATTATGCTGTCAAGAGTTGCAAAGGAAGAGGCGAGCAGATCAGCGGGCAGAGCGGGCGCGCGCGCCTATATCGAGAAACTCGATCTAAACAAAGATCTGTTTGAAGACATTTTGGGTGAGCACGGGCTCGTCGAAGATAACTCAAACCTACTCGTGGGTCGTAGTCTTCCGCTGCTTAAAACCCTTCGCAGGGCCAGAGAAGTAGCTCGAAGCTCTCGTGGCAATCTATTAGTTCTAGGTGAGACTGGCTCAGGGAAAACTGTATTGGCAGAATACATTCATAAGCACTCGCCTCGTTCCGGAAATGAACTCCAGAAATTCACAGTTAGCGAGGGTTACGAACCTAGTGGGCTGAATTCTGAGTTGTTCGGGTATTGGTACGGCGCGTTTACGTCTGCGGACCAAAGTGAGGCTGGAAAGGGAGAACGTGCCAATCGCGGTACACTATTGATCGATGAAATCGGTAACCTACCCAAGCCTAGTCAGGGACTCCTTCTTGAGTACTGCCGGCTACATAATGACGGACGGCGAAAGCTCAAGCGCTTGGGGAATTTTCCAACTCGCGCCGAATTTGTTAGGCAGGCGAATGAAAGTTTGATTGGCGACTACAACCGTCAAACCCAGGAAATTAGCGTTGATGTTTTTCTTATTTCCGCGACGAACGCTCGAATCGATGACCCAAGTTATCGAAAGGACACGGGTTTCCGAGATGATCTTTATTATCGACTTGCGGAAGAGTATGAGAAACCAATCCAATTTCCGAGTCTGCGACAGCGTACTGACGACATTGGCGTCTTATTTATGCATTATCTCGAAGGTGCTACAAACGAATTGGGCGGGGTCTGGCCAAAGGAAGTCAACGACGGGCTGATAAGTATTCTGAAGGCCTACACCTGGCCGGGGAACATCGCCCAACTAAAAGGCGCGGCACGAGAAGTCGCAAAAAACAGCAAGAACTGGGACGAAGTCAACTCCAGGCATTTACCAATACTGGAAACATCAGAATCCAACGCAACGATGCAACCTGAGGAAACAGAGAAGCCCACAAACCAAGTACTAATTAGTTTGGATGAAGTAGTTAGAGTCTTGGACGGAGCGGAAGTATCAAGATCACGGAATGGTCTTCACGGAAAACTTTTCAAAGTACAAGATGCCAGTGCTCGTCTGATGATTCGCCTGCTCGAAGCCGCGTTGGAGGAGACAAAAGATCAACAAGGAGATCTGCAGCCAACGAGTGCGCTGAAGCGGTTACTGGGAAAGCAAGACTTGCCTTCTACTGAAGCCGCCAGCTACTTACTCAGGCTTTCTAAAATCTTTATTGAAGAACCCTCAGAGTCGTCGAATGTAGGACTCGCCGTCCTCTGGGCCAAGAAGCGTCGACGAGCAGCTAAGAAGAAAGTTGAAACGCCTCCTGACTCACTTCACTAGTAGTCTCACCGATTAATGCGCGCGGAGCCCTGTCGATCCCTTAGCTTGTAGATAAGGGAGTTGATTCGGAATAGCGAGAAACGAAATGAATTCATCAACGTGGAGGAACTCTCCGGTAACAGAAGTATTCGCGAGCGTCTTGGCGGCGATTTTCCCGAACAGAGTCGCAAAGCGACAGCATCAAGCCAATTTAGACATATTAATAACATCGTACAGTGAGGATTTTGCTGACCTATGGCGACTCGACAGGAGCAATAAAGGAAGCCTTATCGACTGGATAGTATCCGGAGGCGATTCTCTGCGGACCATTTTTGTAGTTTGGGACAAGATACCCGAATCGCCCGATACTTCAATCAACGTCGCCGACTATGTGACACCTTTCGATTGGGCTTTCATTTGCTCTAAGATCACCTTATCGGCCAGTAGAGCTTCTGACCGTTCGGCTGTTCTGCCTCTGCTGCGGCTCGTTATAATTGACTTAGATTCGCAAGAACATTCTGGAGCATTCGCTTGCAACACGTTCTTGGCCGTGGGCCATGCATTACCGTGGATTCAGGTTTATCGGCCAACTCAGACAGATCGACATGAATTGTTGACGTTGCTAACGATTGACAACGAAGCGATGGCTCAACTTAGGTCAGCCTTGGCCCCGGGGGCTCTCGGCTTCGAAACGCTATTTGCCGATATTTTGACCTACGATGAAGGTCGCGAGGCCTCCCGAAGCCTCTCTTTGCGAGCCGCCCAAACCGAGCGCGATCGGTCCCCAATTGTTGACTCCTTAACACACCTGTGGCAGAGCAGCTTGGTTCGTCCGGGCGACAGGCACCACGTCGGTAACCTCCTGGCGCCGGTTCTCTTAGCAAAGGGACTGCCGGGTGACTTGGAAAGGAAAATTGAGAACAGCCTCCTCAAAAACAATTCTCTTCATAATGCACTGAAAGTACTCGTCGATGTAATAGGATTGGAAGGTGCGGCGTCAACGAAGAAGGCGGGCGTGCCAGATCAAGGAACACTCCAGTCCTTGAAGAGCGATTCCGACATCTTCGACCGCCGTTCAAACGTGAATGTGCTTTTGGTCGATGATCAGTTCCGTCTTGGCTATCAGCACATACTTTCCGCCATTCTTTTTGGCAAACACTACGATCCGGCAAAAGCGGTTGACGATGGTACTTCATGGCGGTTTGAGTTAAAGACTAAAGGCGCTCTGCGTTGTGTAGCCACTGCAGAAGCGATCATAGAGGCTCTTGCTCTGGCCGCTCCAGTAAGCGATTGGCTTGAGCCTCGTTTATTTCAACTCTCCATTCCTGTCGATATCCTCGTTCTGGACCTGAGGTTGTGGACAGATGCCAAGGAGCGAAGACGCTTTCTTGCGCGGCTTATTGAGGTATGCAAAAAGCTCGGGGCTTCGAACAGGGGAAACCGTGGGACACCTTTGGCAGACCCGGCATTTAAGAGAGCCTTTGAGCGGGCGGAGGCAATCGCAAATGCCCAGGATGTTGGTACTAGTGAAATTGAGTCCCTTGTTCTCCTGCCGCTGTTGCTTAGCTACTACGATCCTTCAGTTCCAATCATCCTGTTTAGCAGTACTCACCAGCGATCAATTCTTCAGATGATTTCACATCGAAAGAATATATTCGCAGATTTCGCAAAGCCCATACTGAGCGGTTACGGAGAGGAGAGGGGAGCAGCTGAATCGGTGGAAGATCTCAAGCGTGCCATTGTCGGGGCTGTCAAGTTGCACGAGGCACGGGGGATATGGGCGCGACTGATTGGTTTCGCGTGGAAGATTTCGCCGGTATTTGAGTGCTCCTCGAAAGGAAGAGCTGGAGGAGAAAGAGTGTTGAAAGTTTATAATATTCCGCCGTCCGGACACGTCAACAAGTCTCTACTACCGCGCCGTGTTGACTCTGGTAGGATGCTCCCGCGCCTAGACGGACGTGACCTACGAGTTCTATTAGCCAAGCATTTCATGGACTACATCCAAGGCACACGGCACTTTGATTTCGCTTCGATTCCATGGGAAATCCTAGAGGGTAATCTTGTCCCAAAAAAGATTCTCAGAGATCCTCACATTACGAACCCTGATTTTGGCCTCTTTCCCGATCTAATAATTCCGCGCGAGACGCGCAACCTTATTGCGCGCGCTTTAGAGATCATACGGCACAAAAAAGCTCACGGGAACGCCCCAGTTGCGGTCACCGACGCAGAGAGAGATGACTACCGCATCGCTTCATTGCTTCAGTTCTCTATGCTGTTAGATTTCGTCGGCGGGGCTTCGGTGCCGGAGCAATCCATCCAACCGACGATCAATCAACTCTGGAATCGTATTCAGAGACGCAACAAGCATTTCTTTGGACTGTTATCGCCGCTGGAACCGAACAGACTCACCACCGATGCTAGACTTACGTGGCTCGACTTCATTGCATACACGACGCTCTGGTACGCTACTAAAGCAGTTGATAACGGGATACGCTTCTTAGATGCTGCGACCGTGAGGCAGATTGAGCGTATGGCGCAACATTCGCTCAAGAGACCGTGAGATCCCGGTAGTAACAACTGCAATCCGGCAAAACCAAGTAGTCCGCATCGATAGAAAGCAGCGAATACAAGCAAGCATAAGGAAAAACGAATGACTTTCTCCCTTCTGGGTTTCGACGAAGCAACGAGGTCGATCGGGATCTGCTCAGTGACGTCAAGTCCTGCCCACGGGCAACGGTGCCCGCATTTCTTAAAAGGCGTCGGCGTGGTCACCACACAGGGAATGTCTAACCGATATCATGGTGAAAATTGCATCAAGCTTCTCTCGCTAGGATTGTCACCTGAAGAATGTCTTGCGGCAACAAGAGAGAATGATACGAACATTGAGTGTCGCCAAATCGCGATTATCGATGGCAATGGAGAAAGAGCAGCGTTTACGGGTAGTGCAACGAAGGACTTTAAGGGCCATTTAGCTGGAGCCGACTTTATAGCAGCCGGGAACGTTCTGACGGGAGAGGAGGTGTTAGGCGCAATGTCAGAAGGATTTCAAACGGCTTCGGGCGAGCTGGCGGATCGACTGCTTGCTGGATGTGCTGCCGGTGACAAAGCGGGTGGTGAACTCGGAGGCTCTTACTCGTGTTTCTTAATTGTTGTCAGGCCAGACCAACCCCAGCCGTGGGGCGCATACGTCGATATTCGTATTGACTACTCACCTGATGTAGTAAATGTGATGCGTAAGGCGCTTGATGAATACCGCAAGTGGGAAAAGCCGCGACTTCAAGATGCCCAATATTCGCTCGACTCCAGTCTGCCCGGTGCGTATTTCACGGAAGATGAACGGTGATTTCACGTGAAGGTGAACACTCATTTCACGCGAAGATGAACGGTCTTCCGCGATGGCGGCGCGGAGTGCGGTTATTAATGCTCGGTGTTCATCATCA
>JAOAPY010000022.1 GCA_025463135.1 Acidobacteriota bacterium | reverse complement strand
TACCACCTGCGGTAGCGGGTGGGTCTGCTCCCGAACAAGATCGCTGGGCAAACCAGATCCTCTCGGCGTTATTGCTGCTCCAACGACAACCCACCCGCTACCGCAGGTGGTACTGACCTCATTGCCTTCGCACCGTCCCCTTGTTTTGGCAACACCTTAATGGAGCAATACCTCAAAATCATTTCTATTGCCTGACGGGGCCGGCCTGCGGTATTATTCATGCCGCTGAGTTTTCCTCATCCGCGCTCTCAGTTCTGATTTAGCCTCATCCTTGATTCCAAAGTCACTTCAACTGTCGCCGTTTTTGGGCGTCATAAGTATTCCTCGCTTGGACAAATCCAGGTGAATTCAATATTAAAACGTTCACGTCTATCGACGTTTCCAGATTTTATAAGGCGCTCCAGAGCGGGTCGGGCGGCGATGATCATCGGCGCATTCGGCTGGCTCTTAGCCGTCTGTGTGGGCGTGGCGCTGCTTTGGAGTTACGAAAACGCTCCTGGTGTTGCAGCGGCTACTCCGCGTCAATGGCCCGCTAACAGCAGGATTCAATCCGCGCGTGATCATGCGACCCTGGTGATGTTCGCGCATCCGCATTGCCCGTGTACCAGGGCCAGCGTTGGTGAACTCGCCTCAATCATGGCCCACAGCCAGGGGCGGCTGACTGCTTATGTCTTGTTCCTTAAGCCCGATGGCTTCGCACCGGGGTGGGAACAAACCGAACTTTGGCAGAGTGCGTCGCGCATTCCCGGCGTCACAGCCGTGCTCGATGGCGATGGCAACGAGGCGCGTCTGTTTCATGCGGCAACATCCGGCCAAACCGCTCTCTATGATCCTCAGGGGCTCCTGCTTTTCAGCGGGGGAATTACCGGCTCGCGCGGCCACTCAGGCGATAACGCCGGACGCAGCGCGATTGTTTCTCTCGTAAACGCCGGCGTCCCCGATCGCACGGAAACTTCTGTATACGGTTGCCCCCTGTTCAATCCAGAATCTGAATGTCGAGTGGCAGAAAATGAAAAACACAAACACTAGGCCGATGGCCAATGAAGCTACCGCAATTCGCGCCGCGGAACTCTTTGACGAGCATCAACGGGACATTTGTCAGCGCACAGATCACATGTTCGCCGTCTTGATGACGCTGCAGTGGATTGGCGGAATCATTGCCGCTTCATGGATTTCCCCCCGGGCCTGGGTCGGCACGACCAGCCAGGTCCACGTACATGTTTGGGCAGCCGTGTTTCTGGGCGGCGCGATTAGTTCGTTACCGATTCTGCTGGCCATCACCCGACCGGGACAGGTTTCAACCCGATACGTGATCGCCGTCGGCCAGATGTTGATGGGCGCCCTGCTGATTCATCTCACCGGAGGGCGGATCGAAACGCATTTCCATGTCTTTGGCTCGCTGGCCTTCCTGTCGTTCTATCGCGATTGGCGCGTGCTGATTCCAGCCACTCTGATCGTTGCTGCCGACCACTTTTTTCGTGGGATATTCTGGCCCCAATCGGTTTATGGCGTGCTCACCGCGAGCGAGTGGCGCTGGATCGAGCACGCCGGCTGGGTACTATTTGAAGATACGTTTCTCCTGATTGCGATAAAGCGTAGTGTCAGCGAGATGCTGGACATCGCACAACGGACGGCAGAGAGCGAAAACCTCACCGACCATCTGGAAGTCCATGTGACACAACGGACAGCACAGCTGGCCGCTGCCAACCGCGAACTCGAAACCGAAGTGGCTGAACGCAAGCTGGCAGAAGAAGCTTTGCGTGCTTCGGAAGGACGATATCGACTGCTCTTCGAAAGCAACCCGTTTCCGATGTGGGTTTACGATGTCGAAACGCTGGCCTTCCTGGCCGTCAACGAAGCCGCAGTCAGCCGCTATGGATATTCGCCGAAAGAATTCCTGAGCATGACCATCAAGGACATCAGGCCGCCGCAGGATGTTCCGGCTTTGATCGATAAACTCTCTCAGACGTCATTAAGCCGCAACGACTCGGGCGAGTGGCGACATTCCAGGAAAGATGGAACAAGCATCGATGTTGAAATAACCTCCTACCCCCTGAGTTTCGCAGGACGCCGCGCCAGGCTGGTGCTCGCGAATGATATTACCGAACGTAAACAGGCCGAGGCGGCACTCCATCGGAGCGAGGAACAACTTCGCCAGGCCCAGAAGATGGAAGCGGTCGGCAAGCTGGCCGGCGGAGTGGCGCACGACTTCAACAATCTGCTGACGGCAATTACGGGTCACAGTGAAATGTGCTTGAGAGGTCTAGCGGCAGAAGACCCGCTGTATCGACGGGTCGAACAAATAAAGAAGGCGGGCGACCGCGCCGCGGCGCTGACACGCCAGTTGTTGGCTTTTAGCCGTAAACAGATTCTGCAACCGGAAGTGATCGATCTAAATCAGATTGTCGTTGAGCTGAATAGGATGTTGCAGCGGCTTATCGGTGAGGACATTGACCTGCTGATGGGTCTGGGGCCGGACTTGGGAAAAGTCAAAGCCGATCCCAACCAACTTGGCCAAGTCTTAATGAACCTCGCGGTCAATGCGCGCGATGCCATGCCCAAAGGCGGTAAGCTGACGATTGAAACAAGCAACGTGAATTTTAGCGAGGCTTTCGCCAGCAACCACATTTCCGTACCTGCGGGTCAATATGTAATGTTGGCTGTTAGTGATACGGGATGCGGGATGGATGCAGATACTCAAGCTCGCATCTTTGAACCTTTCTTTACTACTAAAGATGTAGGCAAAGGGACCGGTTTGGGCCTATCGACGGTGTACGGAATAGTTCAGCAAAGCGGCGGCAGCATTTGGGTGTATAGCGAAATTGGCCGAGGCACGACCTTTAAAATCTATTTGCCTTGTGTCCCGGGTTCAGTGGCGGAGAATTGCTCCGACGCCGTTAAGCCGGAATTGTTAAAAGGAAGCGAGACTGTTCTGCTGGTAGAGGACGAAGAGATGGTACGGGACATGGCCACCGAAATACTTCGTGAAGGTGGTTATCATGTATTGGAAGCAAAGCATGGACCCGAAGCCATGGCCTTAAGCCAACGGTACAAAGGACAAATACACTTGATGCTGAGTGATGTTGTGATGCCGCAGATGAGCGGCCGAGAGTTAGCCGAGCGTTTGACGCCTCTGCGTTCCAACATGAAGGTTCTATACATGTCGGGGTATACCGACGACGCGATCGTCCATCATGGTGTGCTCGAAGAAGGCACTGCGTTCATTGGAAAGCCCTTCAGCCCGGACGCGCTGACCAGGAAGGTTCGTGAGGTGCTCGATGCGCCTGTCGTGGTATGAAGCGTCCCTGATTAACAGATTTAGGTTACTGGTTCAGTTTGATTTAACGCCTCTCATTCTCGCCCGGTTTCAACCGGGTGATTAGTAGCCATCAAATTTCTGGAAACCGTTTCAACGGTTTGCTCTTACTCGAAATAGGGGCGGACCTTCGAGGCAAAGGGCAGTCAGGAAGGGGACCCTGTCCCCGCTCTTACTTTGAAAAGAAGAACCATTCAGGCCAACTTCAATTCTCTTTTTGGTGCTGCCTGGGTATCAACTATGAGCGGGGACAGGGTCCCCTTCCCTACTGCCCTTGCTGTGTTGACTGCAGTTGGGGTGCGGTAAACACTTGCTTACTGCCCCATCCAGGTGTCGGCTTCGACGATGACCTTTGTGGTGTAGTCCTTGCCATCGACGAAGAGCTTCACGGTATAGGCACCCGGCTCGACCGGCGGGCCTTGATTGAAGAATCCGCCGAAGCCCCCGCCGCCTCCACCCCCTCCGCCACCACCGCCGCCTCCACCTCCACCTCCACCAAACCCGGGTGGAAGGTTCGCGGGTCGCGGAGGTGCATCCGCGCGCAGGTTCCACTGCACTCTATTAATCCCCACCTCTTTCGTCCCACTCAAATTGCGCACGACTTTACCTGAGTAGTCCGCGATGGTGATCTTAACCTCACCTGCCGGCGCCGATTTGAGGTAATAACTGATTGCTGTTCCCGCCGGCGGGTTTGGACCACGAAACACTTTCGCGCCGCCGCTGAAGCGGCCCAGATGCGGATCGTTAAGCCACTGCGTTCCGGTTCGCACTTCAAACAAATGCACTTCAGTGTCCAGCACCTTGGCCGCGGAAAGCTGCTGCAGCGAGGTGATGTCATCCAAAATGTAGATCCCTCGGCCGTGTGTGCCCACAATCAGATCGTTGTCGCGTGGATGAATCAATAGATCGTCAACCCGAACCGTTGGGAGCCCGGACATGAATTGCTTCCACTCTCGGCCCGCAGTGAACGAAATATACAAACCAAACTCCGTCCCTACGTAAAGCAGATCTTTGTTCTTAGGATCTTCACGAATAACGTTGACGTTACCGATTGGGGGAAGATTGCTCATGAGGGACGCCCAGGTGGCCCCATAGTCACGAGTCACAAAAAGATAAGGCTTCAAATCATCAAAGCGATGGCCGTCGACGACGAGATAGCAAGTCGCCGCGTCGAAATGTGAAGGCTCAACGCGAGCGATATGATAAAGCTCGCCGATGCCGGGTACATTCTTCGCGACGTTGGTCCAGGCAGCCCCACCGTCACGGCTCACCTGAACATTCCCATCATCCGTACCAACCCAGAGAATGCCCGGCATCTTTGGTGATTCGGCTACCGTAACGATGTAGCCAAAGCTTGTATAGCCATCGTTCTTCGAAGCCATCGGGTCTTTGCCCGAGACTCCCATGATCGACATCGTCGTGCGATCAAGATGTTTCGTCAGATCCGAGCTAACGGCAGTCCAGGTGTCGCCGCGGTCCAACGATCGAAACAAGCGCTCGGCGCCAACGTAAAGAATACGTGGGTTATGGGGCGACAGCACCAGCGGCGTATTCCAATAGAAACGGTACTGCTCACCAACCGGTGGCGCCGGAACTATGTTCGCAGGACCTCCACCGAAACCGCCGAATCCCTGCGCCGCGGCGAGTGCCGCCGGCGGATTTTCTTCCGGCGTGGGAGTCGGCGAAGGTGAAACGCCAGTCGCGGGCGTGCCTGTCGCTGCCGGCCCTCGGCCACCGGCCCCGCGCGGGCGCGCCGCGGCCCGGGGTCGAATACTGACGCTGCGACCGGTCCGCAGATCGAGACGATTCATCGCACCATTTTGCGACTCCGAGTAAATAATATTCGCATCCGAAGCATCGGCCTGCGCATAAAAACCATCGCCGCCGCCGATGCGATACCAATCGGCGTTGGTAATCCCGGCCTGATTGCGCGTTTGGCTGGGAGCGCCCCATGAACCGTTGTCCTGCAAGCCGCCAAAAACGTAGTACGGCTTGCGCATGTCGGCCGCCACCGCATAGAACTGGGCCGCCGCGATCGTGTTGACGAACTCCCACGTATCACCCTGATCGTAGCTGACGTCGAGGCCGCCATCATTCCCGATCAAAACGTGGTTGTCATTATTCGGATCAACCCAGACGGCATGATGGTCACTATGCGCGATCCCCGGCTGCAAAGATTTGAATGTCTTGCCGCCATCCGTCGAACGGCTGAAGTTGAGACCACCCACAAAAACCGTCTCTGCGTTTTTTGGACTGACGCGAATCTGGCTGTAGTACATCGGACGATTGTCTTCATTACTGACGATGTGCCAGTTCTTTCCTTTGTCATCAGAACGCCAGACGCCGGATTTTTTTGGATCAACGGGCGTAGGTGTTGGTGAAGCCGCGGGCGATGCTGTGGGCGAAGGACTGGGACTCGGCGTTGCCTGCCCGCCAATGACCGGCTCTTCGCCGCCGGTCCCCTGACTGGCTCCCACTTCGACCTGGGCATAAAGGATGTTTGGATTAGAACGCGCCACATCGATACCGATGCGACCCAGCAGACCCACGGGAAATCCGCTGCCTTCAACTTTCTTCCAGCTTTTCCCCGCGTCTGTGGTCTTCCAAATTCCCGATCCGGTGCCCCCGCCATTGAAGCCCCAGGAAGTTCTGCGCCGCTGATACGAAGCTGCGTAGAGAGTTTTGTTGTCGGCCGGGTCCATAACCAAATCAGTAAAGCCTGTGTCCTCACTGATGAAGTTGACGTTGTTCCAGGTCTTGCCGCCGTCGATCGTTTTGTATATGCCACGCTCTTTGTTGGGACCAAACAGATGGCCCAGGACGGCGACGTAAACCGTATTCGCATCGCGCGGATCGATCACGATGCGAGCAATGGACTGCGAATCTTCGAGTCCCATCTTCACAAAGGTCTTGCCCGCATCAGTCGATTTATAGATGCCGTCGCCGAAGCTGGAGCTCTGTCGATTGTTTGCTTCACCGGTGCCGACCCAAACGATGTTTGGATCCGCCTGGGCGACGGCGATGTCGCCAATTGAGGCCCGCGAATAGGTATCAAAAATCGGCTGAAAGGTCGTGCCGTTGTTCGTAGATTTCCACACACCACCCGTGGCAAAGCCGACATAAATGATGTACGGATTGCTTTCGACTACTGCAAAATCATCGACGCGCCCACCCATGCTTGCGGGTCCGATGCCCCGAAACACGAAATGCTTGAGCATCGGATCGGTGGACCAGTTAACGGGGGTTGGCGTCGGGCTGGGCGTTGGTGTTGGGCTGGCTGAGGCGGCGGGTGAAGGGCTGGGCGTCTGCTCTGCGGTTGGATTCTGAGCATGCGTTACGGCCATCCCGATCGCCAACGCAATGGTTAACGCCAGAAGCCATACAAAAGGAAATAAGGAGTGCGACCTTGGTTTCATCGAGGGTAGTCCTTTCGGTCTTGGGTCTTGGGTCTTGGGTCTTTGGTTTTTGGTTTTTGGTTTCTACTTACTTCCCGTTTAGAGAGCGGACTTGTCCGTAGCGCCGGGATACAAGTGCCCCTCCAAACGGAGGATTCGCAAACGCATATTGCCCTCACTAAACGGAATCGCAACGCATAAGTGTCCCTTTAGAAACGGAGGACTCGTCCGAAGAAATGCGGACGCCTTATTGAACAATCACGATCGGAAAATCGAGCCGCTTGGCCAATTCGTTCAGCCGCGACAGATCGGTGCTGATCAATTGCTTAAACTCTGCACCATAGCTTTCAAGCTCTCGCTTTTGATCTGCATAGACTTCTTTCGCGCCCTGCGTGGGCGGGCCATCGCTGTCCGTGACGCTGTCATAGAGGTACGACAGACGTGAATAGAGTCTGGCGCCGCCGCGCATGGCCAGGATGTCGTAAACGATTTCTGCCTTGGGATTGTGTAGCTTCGCTTCCAGCGCATCGAGTTTGGCGATCAAACTTTCTGAATCCTTTATCAGGTTCGTTGCTCTCGAATTTCCTTTCAATAGATCGTTGCGCGCGGAAAGCTGTTGCCGCAGTGAACGCAATTGTCGAATCATTAGCGCGAGTCCCGTGATATCGTCGCGAGCCGCCGTCGCCATCGACACTTGCGCTCGTAAATCTTCCGCCGAAAGTTGCACGCGCGGATCGGGTACCACCAGCAGCGGCGCAGTCACTGACTGTCCGCC
The DNA here is from genome assembly GCA_025463135.1 of Acidobacteriota bacterium. Lineage (GTDB taxonomy): Bacteria > Acidobacteriota > Blastocatellia > Pyrinomonadales > Pyrinomonadaceae > JAOAPY01. The sequence goes on along the minus strand of JAOAPY010000022.1, from coordinate 62,202 downwards.
GGCCGTTAACCGCACAGAGTAAGTGCCTGGCAAAACCATCGGCCCCACCGAGGGATCGCCGGCGTCGAGTTTTGCATTCTGCACCAGTTCAGAACCTTCGAACGTCAGATCCCAAACAGCCTGGTGCACGCCTGCATCTTTCGACAACGCTGCTTTCTTCGCTGCCTCTTCGGCCTCTGCCAGGTCGTCGTCAATTCCCGGTGGCGTTTTGGGTTTGCTGCTCAAGGTATTGACGACATGATTTTCGGAATCGAGGATTTCGATCTTGATGTCATCTTTGACACTCTCTTTCAACCAATAGTAAATGACCGCGCCGCGTGGAGGGTTCTCACCGGCCCACTTGTCTGGCGGTCCGGAGTGCCAACGCCAGCGCACGGCATCGGATATCGTGAACAAGCCGGCCTGGCTGCCTGTTGACTTCGGCGACAGGTCACGCAGCACCGACAAGTGATCAAAAATCCAGAAACTTCGTCCATGAGTACCCAGAACCAGACTGTTATCCTTGACCAGCAGATCATGGACCGCAACCGTCGGCAGATTTAGTTTCAGGGACCGCCAGGAAACGCCGCCATCATTTGAGAAAGCAACGCCGCGTTCGGCGCCCAGATAAAGAATTTCCGGCCGCGCGGGATCGATGCGCACAGAGTGCAGGTAAACGTCCTGCGGCAACTTACTGTCCAGGCGCGTCCAGCTTTCGCCAAAGTTTGTAGTCTTGTAAAGATAGGGGTGCATGTCATCCAAACGATGAGCGTCCACTACAACATAGGCCGTGCCGGCCTGAGTTCCTGATGGTTCAATCATGCTCACCGTGCCCCACTCGGGAATGCCCGACATTCCGCGCGTCACATTCTTCCAGTTCTTGCCGCCATCCCGCGTCACATGGACCAGTCCGTCATCACTGCCAACCCAGATCAGATCTTTTTGCGCCGGCGATTCCGCTATTACGAAAATCGTGTCGAAGACCTCGACGCCGGTCATATCACCGGTGATGGGACCGCCTGAGTATTTTTGTTTCGACTTATCGTTCCGGGTCAGATCGGGGCTGATTGCGGTCCATGACTGCCCACCATTTGCGGTCTTATAGAGCACGTTGCCGCCGTGATAGATAACCTTCGCGTCGTGAGGAGAGACCGCGATTGGCGCGGTCCATTGAAAACGAACCCGCAAATCCTCGGCGCCATGACCGGATCCATCTTCGGGATAGATGCCGACATTCCGCGCCTGGTGCGTGCGATCGTCGTAGCGCGAGATGTAACCGCCGTATTCGCCGGCGTAAACGATGTTCGGATCGGATGTATCTGAGACAACCCAGCCCGCTTCGCCGCCTCCCACGCGATGATAATCGGTGTTGCGTATGCCGCCGCGCCGCAAACTGTTACTCGGACCCTGTGCGGTGCCGATGTCTTGCAAGGCGCCGGCTACGTGAAAAGGAGTGCGACTGTCGACGGCGACGTGATAAAACTGGCCGATTGGCAAAGCAGCCGCGTACCAGGTCTCGCCGCCATCCACTGAGATATTCACACCGCCATCACTCGAGCCGACGATGCGCCGCGGGTTCTTTGGATCGATCCAGATGTCGTGATTGTCGCCGTGCGCGATGCCTTTTACCATTGTGAATGTCTTGCCGGCGTCGATGCTTTTTAGCATTGGCACCTGCGGACACCAGACTTCATTCGGATTCGAAGGATTGACCGTGAGGGTGGAGTAATACCACGCGCGCTCGCGCAGCAAGTGATCGCCGCTGGCGCGCGACCAGGAGTCGCCGCCATCCTCAGAACTGAAGAGGCCGCCTTCCTCGGCTTCGATCAATGCATAAACGCGTCGCCCATCAGAAGGGGCAACGGCGACCCCGATCTTGCCCCAGACGCCTTTAGGCAAACCCTTTTCTGTTAGTTGCTTCCAACTGTCGCCGCCATCACGCGAAACATAAAGACCACTGCCCGGACCGCCGCTGGTTAGATCCCAGGGCCGGCGGCGTGCTTGCCACAGACCAGCAAAAACAATGTTTGGATTTGAAGGATCAAGCGCTACGTCGGACGCTCCCGTGTCGTTGTCTTTCTTCAATATTTGTTGCCATGTTTTACCGCCATCCTTCGTGCGATAGACGCCGCGCTCCGGATTCGGACCAAAAGCATGGCCCAACACAGCCGCAAACGCCACGTCAGCATTGCGAGGATCGACAGCCATCGTGCCAATCTGACCTTCCTGATTCCAGACATGGGTCCAGGTCTTGCCTGCATCGACAGATCGATATATGCCATTGCCGGCCGCTACATTGCCGCGAATGTTCGCCTCGCCAGAGCCGACGTAGATCACGTTAGGATCTGAAGGCGCCACCGCTATCGATCCGATGGAAGAGATGGGCTGATCGTCGAAGATCGACTTGAAAGTGATCCCGCCATCGGTGGATTTCCAAACACCTCCCGAGGCGCTGGCGACGTAATAAGTGCTGGGGTCGCCCGGCACGCCGGCAGAGCGCGACACGCGACCGCCCCAGGCGGGACCAATGTTGCGATACTTAAGACTTTTCAACTCCGCAGGATCGTTTAAGCCGTTCCAGCCCTTTGGCGTGTCAGGCTTCTGCTGGGCGGCGACATGCATAAGACCGCCACAAAACAAGGTCACAAGAAGAAGCAAAAGTCTCTTGGGGCACCGGGAGACACACGGATTTTGCATTAAGCACCTCGTCATTTTTTTTGTTTTCAGATACTACTTAAGGCTCTATCTCAGAAGCATTACCTGACTATCATCCAACAAATCGAACTTCTTAATCTCATTCTCGTCCGGCTTCAACCGGGTGAGCCGACGGTAATTTGATTTCCGAAACCGTTTCAACGGTTTGGCCTTTTGCACGCGAAACAGAAACCGTTGAAACTGTTCAGGCGTCGAGAGCCGACCGAATCACCCGGTTGAAACCGGGTGAGAATGAGATAAGCACTAGCGCAGGCCGTCGTCACGCTTGCGGTCGGCGTCGACCAGATGGCTCGATGGTCTGGTCCGAACAAACGGCTCGAAGTTTGGTTTGTCCGTGAAGATTCCGAACATCGGTACTGCAACCTGCTCACTTAAGTTCAGCGACTTCAGACCCAGCAGCATTTCGATCGTGCGCAACATACTGAGTTGATCGTACCGATCGTTGATAACCGATCCACGTTTCACGTATGGACCAGCCGCCAGCGCCACGGTGCGTGTTGCATCAACGTGGTCGGGTCCATTTTGCGCGTCGTCTTCTTCGACCAGAATCAGTGAACTCTTCCAAACACTGCTGTGCGAGATTGTTTCCACAATGCGCCCCAATGCAGCATCGTTTTGTGCCACGAATTGAAAGGGGTTCAGAATTTTTGTGGATGCGCCGTCAGTATGATCGTTCGGAAGCCAGATGTAATGAAACTGCGCGACCTGACCTGATCTTAATTGCGTTTCGAAATCTGTTTTCCAGGCCTTTACTCGTTCGAGATCCGAATACTTTAGATCCCACGAACGATAATTGAACGGGTAGTGATAAAGATAGTCGGTGAACTTGCGACGAAAGGTTGCATCCTTCAGAAATGCCTGCGCCAGACTATCGTCGCCGGTCAGGAACAGGGAAAGCTCTCGAGTGAACTTTTTATTATCCAGCAACTTATACGCGGCGGCACGCGTATCGGCCTGGCCATAGAAAGGGAGGGCCAACTCGTAAAATTCATTTCCCCGGTCGCCATGCGCGGCCGCGACCATCGATTTGTTGTAGAACTTCTGCGCCAGCTCGCTACCTGCGCCATAGTGCTCGGAAATAATCTTGTAGCCCCGGGTAAAGAGAAAGTAATTCTCGCCATAAATGCGATAATCAACATTCTTTTCATCCAAAATATCCCAGAGGTACGACGGCGAGGTAAGCGCGGGCACCGTGCCAAAGGGATAACCTTTCCAGCGCAAAGCATAGCTGTTATTTCCCAGCCATTCAGCGAACGGACTGGCGTAACCACTGGTCGTAAAGCTGTGGCCCAGGACACTGATTTCCCCATTTACAAAAAAATTGTCGAGGGTGACGAAGTCTTTGGCGATTTGATGGTGCACCGGCGAGACGTTCTCGCCGAAAATTGTTAGAGCCGGATCGCCATTGCCACGTCCCAAATCGCCCAGCACCTGATCGTAGGTGCGATTCTCTTTGATGATGTAAAAAATGTGTTGAATCGGCAGCTTAAATCCTGCTTGCGAATTAAAGAGCGGGATGCCGGCGCCAGCTGTCTTTGTCCAGGCACCGGCATGCTTTTGAAATTCATTTTTTTCGATGACCGCAACCGTGCCCTGCAACAGTGTCAGCACGTACCCGACTCTACTGGTCGTGTTAGGCTGCGGACCGTTGGGATTCGGCCGGCGCGCCTGGATGCCTTTCGCACTCACTACAAAAATGCGCTTATCATCAACCGTAACTTGAGTCGGATACCATCCGGTGGGAACCAGCGCAATTTGTTTTTCAGTTTTTTGGTCCAGCACTGCCAGCGAATTGGTTCCCGCTAAGGTGACATAGAGTCGATTGCCATTGACTGCGCATGACGATGGAGTTGTACCGAAATTACTTCCCTTAGCGGCGAACGAAATGTTTGAAAGCAGCCGGTTCGTCCGCGTGTCGATTACCGACAGATTGTCGGCGCCGGTATTGACAACATACAAACGACGTCCGTCGGAGCACATTTCCTGAGGCGTGCGGCCCACTACCAGAGTTTTTAGGAGTTTGAGATCTTTCGAGTAGACAAGCAGTTTGTTTTCGCCGAGCAAGGTGACATACAGATTTCCGCCGACATTTCGTATTGCGTAGGGAAAGAAACCAACGCTGACTTCGCTTTCGACCTTGCCGGTTGAGGTGTTCAGCAGCGCGAGCTTGCCGCCGACATAAGCGCCGCTCGCGTCCTTTGTCGTGAGGTAACCAACCGCCAGATGCGTGGCGTCGATCGCCGCGAGTCCGCCGGTGTGACCCTCGACCTTATACTCACGCACCACTTTGAATTCTTTATCCAGGCGAAAGACTTTTTCATCAAAGCCACCGCTGATATAGAGATCTCCATCAAGGCCAATCTGCGCGCTCGGAAACAGCGAACTAATTTTGATCGTCTTCGTGACCCGTGCGGTCTCTGGATCGACGATCGAAATTTCCTGCGGTTCCTTGTAGTAATAGCCGGTGTTCAGCACCACCAATTTTCCGGCAAAGAGGACGGATTGATAAGGAAGCCGCCCGACGGGAACCTGCTGGCCGACGGGTGCGATGCGCCATCCATTGGGCAGCTCCACTTCGGCCTTCACTGTTTCACGTGACTTCTGCTGGGCCGCGGAAATGTACGACAGCATGGTTTGATAGGAAGTCCTGCCGGCAAACTCCCACAGATCACGATTAAGATCCGCTTCATCGTCCGGATCATCGGCAACGCGATCCTGCGCGACGACTACGGCGCCCAGAAGAATTGTCAGTATGAAGGTTGCAAGGACCGCCGTGACTAACGTCGCGAGTTTCGTTTTCATGTTGTTCGATATTATCGAGATGCGATGGGCAAGCCCGTTAGAACAGCTCGGCCAGCGCTTCTTCCACTGAGCGCACGCCGACTACGCGCACCCCCAGCAAGCGCTCGAGGCCAGTTGTATTCGATGACGGTACGACGATCTTTTTGAACCCCAGGGCCTGCGCCTCACGAGCGCGCACGGCGGGCTGCATGGCGCCACGCACTTCACCTGTTAGTCCGACTTCGCCAAAGACAGCGGTTTGCGGATCGATGGGCGTGTTTTTGAAACTCGAAGCAATGGCCGCCACCACCCCGAGGTCCGCCGCCGGCTCATCGACTTCCAGTCCGCCGGCGATGTTCACGAACACGTCGTCGCCAATCAATTGGAACCCAGCGCGCTTCTCCAGCATGGCGATCAATAGCGACACGCGATTCTGATCGACCCCCTGAGTCATGCGACGTCCCGTTCCGTACTTGGTACCCGACACCAACGCCTGCACTTCAACCAGCAACGGCCGCGTACCTTCCATGCAGGCGGTAACCACGGACCCGGCGACGTTCCGCGGGCGTTCTTCCAAAAATAGTTTGGAAGGATTTGCGACGGCGATGAGGCCCGCGCTCGTCATCTCAAAGATACCGACTTCGTTGGCGGCGCCAAAGCGATTCTTAGTGGCGCGCACGATGCGATGATTGTGATGACGCTCACCCTCGAAATACAACACAGTGTCGACGATGTGCTCCAGGGCTTTCGGCCCGGCGATCGAGCCATCCTTGGTGATGTGGCCGATTAAGAAAACCGGAATGCTGCGGTTCTTGGCCAGCAAGAGGAATTGATGCGCGACTTCCCGGACCTGCGATACTGAGCCGGGCGCGGATTCGATCAGCGCGGAGAAGACCGTCTGAATGGAATCGACGATAATCGCCGCGGGCTTGAGCCGTTCAACCTCATGGAAAATATTTTCCAGATTCGTCTCGGGCAGCAGATAAAGATTTTGCGCCTGGATGCCCAAACGCTCACCGCGCAGTTTTATCTGACGCTCAGACTCTTCGCCGGAAATGTAAAGCACCAGGGCGCCGCTCGCACTCAACTTGTCGGCCACCTGTAGCAACAGCGTGCTCTTGCCGATGCCCGGATCGCCGCCGATTAACACGAGCGTGCCGGGAACTATCCCGCCGCCCAGCACGCGATCGAATTCCGTGACTCCGGAAGGAACTCGCACGTCATCCTGTGATTCGATTTCCTGGTAGGCAACGGCTTCAACATCTTTCAGAGTAAAGCTGCTGCGGCCCAGACCTTTCTTAGTCGCACGGGTACGCTCTTCGACCAGCGAGTTCCATTCGCCGCAGTCCGGACACTTGCCCAACCATTTGCGCGACTGGTGTCCGCAGCTTTGGCAAACGAAAGTTGTTTCTGGTTTCTTCAAAGGGTTTTGTGTGGCACGGGCGTCCCGCCCGTGGGCCCGCGCAAGATGCGCCTGCCACATTACAACAGCGCTTTTACATTCTCAGTAGGCCGCCCCAGTATTGCTTTGTTGCCGCGCTCGACGATCGGTCTTTGCATCAGGTCCGGATGTTCAACCATCAGCGAGATGATCTCAGCGTCGCTGAACACACCTTTGGCCAGGCCGAGTTCACGGTAGATAGGTTCACTCTTGCGCAAGAGATCCCGCGGATTGAGCTTCATTTTTTTGATGAGTTCGGTCAGTTTTTGCTTACTGAGTGGTTCAATGTAGTAGTTGACTTTACTAAAGTCCACGCCGCTCTCGCGCAGAAACCGATCCATCTCGCGGCATTTGGTACAGGTTGGTCTTTCGTAAACTGTGATTTGATCTTTCATCGATTTCGTTCCCTGTTCTTTGATCTTGGCACCTGGTTCTTGTTTGGAAAGAACGGTGATCTCCTTGCAGGGGTGGCCCTGCGTGTCCGCCCTGCGGGACGGATGATACCATCAGGGCGGACACACAGGTCCGCCCCTAAAAGATCCAAAAACCCAGGACCAAAGACCAACGACCTTCCTACGGAAATATCCCGCGCACGCTGGTCGCTTCGGCAACGCGATCGACTGCCAGGATGTACGCGCCGGTACGCATGTCCGTTTGGTAACGATCGGCAGTCTCGTGGACTGAGTTGAATGCGGTGCGCATTGTTTGCTCGAGCGTTTCGTTGATCTGTTTTTCCGACCAGAAAAATGAATTCTGATCCTGCACCCATTCGTAATAGCTAACCGTGACGCCACCGGCATTTGCCAGGATATCGGGCACCAAAAAGACGCCGTTATCAAACAATACCTGATCGGCTCCCGGAGTTGTCGGTCCGTTGGCCAACTCAGCGATGATTTTGGCTTTCACCTGACCCACATTTGCCAAAGTGATCGCATTTTCGAGCGCTGAAGGTAACAGGATATCGCAATCGACTCCGATTATGTCTTCGGGACTCATCTCTTTGGTTCCGGGAAAACCGGAGAGCGATTTGGTCTCGGCTTTGTACTTGAGGGCTGCGGGAATATCGATTCCGGTTTCGGAGTAGATGCCGGCCTTTGAATCTGCCGCCGCTACGACGCGGGCGCCATCGGCGGCCGCCAGGCGCGCAATGTTTGCTCCGGCATTGCCGAAACCATGGACGGCCACCCGCGCGCCCTTCAGATCAATTCCCTTCACCTGACAGGCTTCGCGCAACGCGTACAAGCAACCGCGCGCGGTGGCTTCGCTGCGTCCCTGAGAACCTCCCAGCGATATTGGTTTGCCGGTCACAACGCCGAGTTCGGTATGGCCTCGCACCATTGAAATCGTGTCCATGATCCAGGCCATCGTCTGTTCGTCCGTATAGACATCGGGCGCGGGAATATCGCGATCCGGTCCGATGATCGGAGCGATCTCGAAGGCATAACGGCGTGTTAGCCGTTCCAGTTCGCTTTTCGACATCCGCTTTGGATCGCAAATCACACCGCCCTTGCCGCCGCCATAAGGGATGCCCACCGTGGCGCATTTCCAGGTCATCCAGGAGGCCAGCGCCTTGACCTCATCGAGGGTGACGTTCGGATGGTAACGTATGCCGCCCTTGGCCGGCCCGCGCGCGATATTGTGCTGCACGCGATATCCTTCGAACACCTGCACATCGCCGCCGTCCATCTTCACTGGAATCGAAACGATCAGCTGGCGCTTGGGACTACTCAGAACATTGCGCAGTGAAGCATCGAGATCGAGGTAATCAGCTGCCTTGTTGAATTGTTGCTTAGCAATCGTGAATGGATTCAGTTCTTCCTGAAAGGCCTCTTTGGTTGCCATGCTTTTTGCTCCTCGAGGATTCGGGTTTTGGACAGCGCGTGCCATCCTAAAATGTCCGTCCGCTAATGTCCAATATTGTCGGAATAGAAGTTTCGAGTTTCAGAGTTTCACCTTCCGGACTTTCAGTTTCCAAAATTCAAGTAACCCGAAACCTTGAACCACTCTTGAAACTTGAAACTTTCTTCCTTCGGGAACAAGCGCGAACAATCGGAGTCTAATGCCTGTGAGTACGCTCCTGCGACCCGCACGGCACCGGCAATGGAGGAACCAGATGTTCAATAACCTAATTGAATCCAGCTCGCACACGCGCGAATTCAAACGGCGCGGGTCATTCTTTCTCTACACCGTAGCAGCTTATGTCTTGCTGTTCAGCGCTGCGGGAGTGGCAAGCATCTATGCGTATGATGCGCAGCTCGATGAGCAAAACGCGGAAATTACAATCGTGACTTTCGTGCCACCTGACTTCAACGTCCCGGTTAGACCGGCAGCGCCGGCTAATCCCAGCACACCTGTTCACAACAGTAATCCACACAACATAATTCCCAGCGCCCCGGTTCTGTATGAGAGCGCGAACAACCCCCATAGCGCGCCAACCGCGGTTTCAACCGCTGCCGTTGATTTTCCTCCCGCTAGCCCTGGTATGGTGGAAGGACCTCTTAATAACCCGCTCAGTCCTGGTCCTACCGGTCCCCCAACAACCGGACCGGGTGGTTCCGGTGATCGAGCACCTGTTGAAGTAGTTGCGCCACCACCGCCTCCGACTCCCGTGCGAACTCCAGCTCCCAAACGCGTCGTCCAAAGCCAACGGGTTCTCAATAGTCAGGCGCTCTTTCTGCCAAAGCCGTCATACCCACTTATGGCCAAACAGATTCGGCTTTCCGGTGCGGTGAATGTGCAGGTGATGATTGATGAAAGCGGAAGGGTAGTCTCTGCGCGTTCCGTCTCAGGCCATCCCTTATTGGCCCCCGGCGCGGTTCAAGCGGCGCTGCAAGCAAGGTTCTCGCCCACGTTGATCGGCGAAACACCGGTGAAGGTCTCCGGGATTATTGTCTACAACTTCGTGCTGCAGTAAGCAGTTCGTCACGGTTTCTCAAAGTTGGTGCGAGAATCCTACCTATACGAAGAGGTGCGCGGCTGAGTAGTCAATCGCGCACCTCTCCCGCCTTTAAGCCAACGTCGGATCAGTGGGGCAATCTCTGAATCATATCGCTTGTAATGATCATTGTGCCCGGGAGTGATGAGATCGGCTCCGAACTGACCAAGATACCAACCGTTACCTGTTCCCCGGCTACATGAAGTGTGGCGGTGAGCAGTAACTCTTCGCTCTCACCGTGCAAAAGCTCGGTGAGGCGCAATCGTTTGAATCCCGGCGACTCAACTTCAAGACTGTACTTCCCTTTTCCGACGCCGGAAAAAATGAACTCACCCTTGTCATTCGCTTCAGCAGTCAACTTCGTTTCCGTCAGTTCGTTAATGAGCGTCAGCTTGGCACCCGGAACCACAGCCCCAACCGGATCCATCACGACTCCCTTAACGATTCCCTCTTGACCGGCGATCACCTTCGTCTCAATCCTGGCGGCTGGAATATCTTTGCACGAGTCTTTGTCCGCCTTGTGTTTTTGCGCGGCGATCGGGGAAAGCAATCCCAACACGGCGGCCAAAGTCGCGCCCGCGATACGCGCGGCGCGCCGGCGCAACGCGCGCAAACCCACCGGGCAATCGCGCGTCAACAGAGTCCCATCGGGACGGCGATAAAGCCGCCCGCAAACGCGGCCTTCACTGCTGGTAAGCAACGAAACAGCCTCGCGCCGGGTAAGTTTCGAGATGTCATAAACCTGGAGCTTGCACTGGCTGCAATAGCGCGCTTGTTCGTTGCCGTTCATGCTCTCCCAGCTAACGCTGCAAGGCGTGGCGATGCGAACACGATCGAGAATGTCTTCCTTCATTTGTCCTTAAACCAGCAGGCGGGAATTGTCAAACGAAACTTTTGATGCAGGATTGTGTTTAGAGGCTGCCCTGGAACCCTGCGACTTAAGTTTACAAAGCGACTTGTCCGGCATCGTCAGGGTAACAGAAGTTTTTTGAAACGGGATGCGTCAGGAAACGCCTGATCAAGTTTCTGACCAAGCGCTTCTTCAACCCGCGAAGCTAATCACGTTGCCTTCGAGCCATCATTAGATCACGTCACGAAGTAGCGGCGCGAATAACGCCGCCGGCTTCACCATTCATCACTTCCTTGCCATGCTGATTCCGGCAAACAAATTGCGATCTTATCTGGTGGAACTCAGCGCCCGGAGCAAAGTGAGTGAGGGTCACATCACAACGAATGGTATCGCCGGCAAAAACCGGTCGCAGGAATTCAAACTTCATTTCACGGGCAATGAAGTTCAGGTCCCCACCGATTTTTGTCGGCAGTGTCGCGGTCAACAGACCGTGGACCATCAGACGTCCCTGGCTGTCGGGCTCAAGATGATGTTCGCCTTCGTCGCCGGAGAAGCGCGCGAAAAAGCGGACGTCTTCTTCGCTAAAAGTCCGCTCCCAGGAGATAACATCCCCGGTCTTCATGATTTTTCAGCGGTCTCTTCGCTCAGATAGCGCGAGGTCAGGATCTGGTTGTGATGAATTACGTGTCCGGCAATGATGAATGCCAAAGCCCTGACGCTGACTTCGTCGTCGTTTGCGATTCCCCTGCGCATCCAGGCCTCGTCGCTCAAAGGCTTGAATAGATGAATCGTTGACCGACGTACGTTTTCGAACTCATCAATCAGGTCCTGGAAATTACGATTGTCAAAGTCGCCGCCTCGGACGAAATCATCCTGATCGAATCCGACCACGGGACTCTTGTCGTCGCGCGCAAACCGCAGGGCGCGGTAGGAAAAGATGCGTTCGCCGTCGATCACATGCCCGAGCAATTGCTTGATGCTCCATTTGTCCGGTGCGTAGCGATAGCCCGCGCGCGTTTCATCAATAGCGCGCAAAAGCTGAAGCGTCTCGTCCAATTGACGCGTCAATATCGACACGATGTCGCCCTCGGTGACCAAGCTCGTATAGCGTTCGTAATAGGATGCGTGCTCGCTGCTCTCTGGTCGCGACAAGGCCGCCGCAGAAGTTGTCATTCTTATCTCCTCGTCTTTAGGCAATTCTGGTATTCCGGGATTGTCAGGTAAATCATACCGCACCAGAACGGAAGAAGCTTCTTCAAGGCCGGCGGGTTTCTGCTGACGTTGTAGTACCGGCCAAAGTTCGTCGCGTAGCTGTTACCTTTCGTGAGCAGGCCGTCATGCACAGCTTGCAAGGTTGCGGGTGTAACCGCTGCCTGAACATAAGCTTTGCTGAAGGTATATTCCTGCTGCCATGTGACAGGATCATTCTTTTTCGCGGCGGCAGAAGCAAGGTCAAAATAATAAACCGAATAATCACTGAGAGCAGCTGATTGCCGGTCGTAGGTCACGACTTCGAAGGCGGGGTTGTTTCCATACACCGGACTTATCGCCGGCGTGATATGCACAAACACAGCCGCCTGCTTATTCTGAGCGGGCACCAGTTCAAAACTGTCCATGTGAATGTGCCCGGTAAAGGAACCTACGATCACCGACGAATAGCGCGCCATTAAATTCATGAATGGTTGCAGGTAGGCTTCGTTCCAGAACGGAACCGGCTGTGGCTTGGGAACGCCGCTGCTGGTAAGAGACGAAAAGACATCGATGCCCGGCGGGATGTGAAAGAGCAACCAAACATGCTCCTGCTGCTTTTCGGCGCTTTGCAGTTCCTGCTCCAGCCACTTCATCTCATCCCGGCCCGGTTGTGCACTCGGATTGCCGCAGACGTTTTGGTACTTGTTCGAAAAGAAATTACTGTTCAGTACGATGACGCGATGGGTCTTGCTGGTCGGCACGACGACGGAATATGAACCCAGCAGGGGGAAGTTTTTCATAAAAGAACTGACGTTGGTCGGGTCTTTGAGCAGCGTTTGCCAATCCTGGGCCGTAGCGCTGAGAAACTTGCCGCCCGGTTCGTCGTTGTAGTCACCGCAGTATGAATCGTTATTTCCCAGCGCTGGATAAACGGGCGTGTTGGGAAAGCGTTGCTCAATCATCCATGTTACGAATCCGATTGTCTTTGTAATGAAAAGATTGGGGGCGTTTGCATCCTTATTTTGAGGGAAGTATTTCGCGTAGTCTTTCTTGAAATCGTGCTCCAGAAAGTCGCCGGAAATAATAATGAAATCCGGACTGGCCACCTGCGCGGAAATATTTGCCAGGGTCGAGTTGAGCAGCACATAATTCGTGTCCTGCTTGGGGACGAAATAGCCCTCAACCTTGGACTTAGCGAAGATGCCCTGCCATTTTGTGTAATCGGCATTGATGAGCTCATCGACCAGCGCCGGATCATAGAAGGGATTGAAATGAATATCGGAAATACTGATGGCCGTCCCCGTCGCGGCCTGCGGGCCCACGGTATTCCTCGGGGCTTTCGCCTCAGCCGCGTGACCGGGCAGCGCCGTCATAAGAAGAACAAACGCGAGTAACACGGTCACTATTTTTGTTTGTCTACGCGAACCGGTCATTCCTTCACCTCCATTTCAAATGGAAATATTTCTTAGCACTAAGAGCGTGCGACTTTCTTGCGCGACTTTTCAACAACCACTTGAGTCATTGCTGGTACGCGTCGCGCAGCAACGATTGAATCATGATCCAGCTTCAATCGTCGCTGCGCGACGCGTACAAGTAGCTCAACGTTCCCGGCAGGAAAGGCCTGCGTCAAGGTCACGACGATGCTCGGTCGTGCGTCAGTTTGATCCTGGCACGGGCATCTGGCGCGTGGGTCACGGGCGGGACGCCCGTGCCACTTTTTCACCGGTCGTTACGCTTGATAGCCGCCGGCTTGCCACGCGTCGAAATCTGCGTCGAAGGCGGTGATTTTGGCGGCAGGCCAGCCGCCGGGTGGCATGCTCTGTGAATCGATAGCGTCCTTGATAGCGGAGAAATACTTTTTCACATCGGCGGCACTCCATAGGTCCAGAGTAAAGCCGCCGGTGTGGTCCGCATTGTTCATTGAATTCCTGTCATTCTCACTAAAGTAGGGCTTGATTGTCGTTGCGAAACTGGTTGCCATGTTTCCCTCCTGATGTAGTTTGTTTCAGAGCGAGCTGAGGACTCGCCGTTTGCGCACCTCGTGTATGTTTTTCCGAAGTCCCGGTACTAATAAATCTGTTAGTCCCTTGGCCTTCAGTCCCAGAAGGACTGAAATGTTTATAGAAACACAATCCGAAATAACCATCTCCGCTCCCAAGGGGCGCAATGTGTCCCAATTAACCCGAACCATTCCGCTCCTTCGGAGCTTTGAAGTTCTGTGGGCTGCTGGTTCTATATACATTTCGTCCCTCTGGGACTGAAAACCAGAAGCGGTGAATTGCTATTGCTTTTTCATACTCTTGACCGGCTTCTTCACGCCGGCCTTAAAGAAAAGCGTGCTGTAGTCGGTCCACCATCCCTTCGGGTTGCGATGATTGACAAACTGTGGAGTTACTGCCGAGATGCGATGGCAAGCAATACAGCTGGACTTTCCCAGATCCTCAGGAGCCACTGTGTTCTCACGACCCTGATCGCCGCTGATGCCGGGTGAAAGCCCAGCTGCGCCACCGCTGTTCTTTGTCTGTTGATATGTTTCCATCGAGGTATTGGCCAGCACCCGCGGTCGCGGCTGGCCTGACGGCAATACCTTCTGCGCTTTGGGATCTGGTCTGGGGTTATCAGGATCGCTGGGCCATTGCACGCTGATTAAGTTGTAGTTCCGCCAGACGCTATTGGGGAATTTTTCAGCAATAAGCCTGTGCATGGCGTCATTAATTTTGACGGCGCCGCCATCGTCTGATGAAGCTTGGGTGACGCGAATTACCTGAATTGGTTTGTTTCGCGGCGTTGAGCGGAGAGGCGGAGCATCGTAGTTGGGTTTGTAACCGGCAGGTGCTTCGGGATTGAAGAAGTTCCATTTGACTCCCGTCCCCGGCTTACCCTGGACCGGCGCGTTGTCCTTGTGCTCAAAGGTGGCCCAGACCCATTGCGGGGAGTTAGGCGTCTTCTTAATTATATGTAACCCAACCAGGGCGACGTCGTGGTTCGTCCAATTTTTGGTCGCGGGATCATACACCTTGGCGTGAGCGACTTTGTAATTCTGTTCAAAGTAGTCCCGGCGCGCTTCGGGAATTAAACGCCAGGCGGCTTTTACTTCCATAGCGCCCACATCGCCAAACTCACTCTTCTGCACCGGCAGCACAATTCCGGGACCGGAGGTCACAAATTTGAAGAGGCCTTCCTGATGCCACAGATCGTTTTTCAGAATGTACTCAAATTCGTCCTTGTTGATTCTGATCTCATAACGCACGACGGCGCCATCCTGGTCGGTGAGCCAGTTATGGTCCGATTGAAGATCGTACTTCAGAAAAGTGTCTCGAATAACCGCGCTGTTGAGTTGCAGCTCATGAGACTTATTCACTCCCCAGGGCGTAGGCTGCGTATCGCCGAAAACCTCGAAAGCGCTTTTGTAGGTTTGCCAAACCACGTCCGTGTACTCGCGCGGCTCGCCAAAGGGTTTAGTCGGGTCCGGTTCGCCTCCGGATTTGGCAGGCCAGTTCAGAGCGACGAAGAGCTGCCACCCAAAACAATCAAAGCACGGTTGACAACAACCGTCTGCATTGGGGCATTCAGTCCCGCCCTTACACTTGGTATTGTTCTCGAGACTGACGTCGACAGGTAAGACTGTGGGGTCCAGCAGCGGAGCAGGCGGCCCATATTTCTCGAGGCATCCACACAAGCTTCTTAGATCGTCATCCAGCGGAGACCTAACGGTCAGACTGGCGTGGGCACTTTGCGGGCTTGCCGTCTTGAAGCCTGCGCCGCGCCAGCCCACCGAAATGGCGAGTAGACCGAGAGCGAACGTTGCGGTGATTATTGTCGCTGATCTTTTCATGGCTAGCTCCTTATCGAAAGAATTGTTGGTGAGATCGCACAATCCGGCCAGGCGTCGTTTCGCACGCGGCTCAAATGAGCAAAGAATCTGATTTGAATTCCGCCTATCAAGGACAAGGAGGGCCAGGATCAGCCTGCGTTTTCGGCGCGCAGTCTTTGATCCAGGCTTCAAACGCATCTATCCGCTCCTGCGGCCAGGGTCGATCACCCTTCGGCATGCCGCGATTGGGATTATCTACTCTCATTTTGAGCTGATCGAGAATGTCACCCGCGCGGCTCTTAACGGTTGCATAGTCGCTCAGATCGAGTCCTTTGGCCCTCATACAGCCAACATCCATCTGCGTGAAGAAGCTCTTGATGTCATCGTCCCAGGTGATTCGTTCAGCCATGGCTAGCCTCCTTGTGACTCAATATCGGTTCCCAAAACAACGAAAGCGACATGGTATTTAGTCGTGCGTCCTGACGCTCGAGAAAAATCCATTTCCTTTTTTCGACTGTCGCTGAAAAGCTACCGAGCTAAAAGCGCCGGTTACTGATCAACCCACGAAGTGTGCGATCTTAACTTGTTTGACGGTTGTGAACTTGTTATCCGGTTGACTTATTGCCGATGAATAAAAACAGGGAGGTACAATGCCTTACTCGGCTTCCCACCTTCCCATGATGTATTCGAATCACAGCATGAAAGTGAGAGTAATAATGCGTTGCCTGGGAGGTACGGCAGAAATCTATCACGGCTCTATCGTAGACGCAACGTTTTCCAAACGGAACCTGCGCCGCAAACACTGGCGCCTGAAGCGAAATCTTTTCGCCGCTATGTCTTCTCCGTAAATTTGAGGCCGATGAAGGTGGGCTTACAATTCGCTAAGGTTGGAAGCCGCCCTGATGCCATGCTTCAAAGTCTGCATCGAACGCTTTGATTTGGTCATCGGGCCAACCACCGGGCGGCATTTTCTTTCTATCGATCGCGTCTTTGATCGCGGCATAGTAGTTATGCACGTCGTCGCGACTCCACAAATCAACCGTATAGCCGCCAGTGTGATTCGGGTCATTCATTGAGTCTCTGTCGTACTCGCTAAAGTAAGGTTTAATATTCGCTTCGAAACTGGTTGTCATATTTTCTCCCGTCCGACTCTAATCAGTCCCCTGCAAACTCTTGATTGACAGAACGCGACTCAAGCCAACATTCAGACGTAACACCAAACGTACATTCAGATCTTCACCTCTTCTCCGGAAACTTAAAACCGATGTAGGTTCCCGAACTGAGGCCCATCAGTCCCAACAATGTCGGACTGAATTCCGGCATAGTGAGATTGTTGTAAACGGACGACACAAAGATGATGCCGAGCACAATGGTCCAGGCAAAAATCTGAAAGCGGTGAAAACTGTACCCACTGGAGTCGGATAGAATGTCTCGCAAAAAACCGCGGCTTGTTTCAGTCGACGCCGGTCGCGCCAGCGCTTGCACCTGTTGATTGACTTGCGCCAGTCGTGTCCGGCTGTCCAGAACTTGTTTATTCAGGCTATCACGATTCGCCATTTCTTCGGGTGTCAGCGCGGTCTTCGCTACTAAACCGGCCAGTTGTGCCTGAAGCGCTTCAATACTCTGCTCCAGGGCGTGCTGTTCGGCGGTGAGATCCTGTAGTTGTCCGGACTGGGCCTGGTCCTTACCCGAATCGATTAAGGCCTCGCCCAACGCCGTGCCGGCGCTGATTCCCATTAGCCCAAGTAAGGACGGAGTAATCGTATCCAGGGCATTCGTGATCAACCAGATCACCAGGTAGGACATATAAACGAGGAAGAACCAGAACGCCATCTGGGTGCGGCCGAGATTGTATGGCCGCAGTTTTCCTCCAACCGGCTTGGGTCCTTTCTCCCGGATCAAATTAGTCTTGCGAGCCAACCAGAGGAACAATATCAAGGTTAAGAGTACGACCAGCAGAGAGACAACGCCGTAGATCGGCGAGATAACGGTGAGTGGGATTTCATGGTTCTGATCGTAAAAACTATCGAAGGGCGATTGGTTTTCGAGGCCTACGCTAAAGGTCACCATACGACTGGTACCCGGCGGCGCGCCGAGCAGATCAGTCCAGAGTTCCTTGTTAGCCGGCGTGATTTCCAAATGAAAGTGAAGTCGATTCGCATCCGGATGAATCTCTTCGGGATAGTTACCACGGACGGCGCGTCCATTGATAAAGGGAACGAGTTTGGTCGGATCGTTCTTTGTTGCCCATTCAGCAAAGTGATCGACTTCGACGCCAATAATTTCGTCAAGCTCGAGATGACCATCAACTCTGACGACTTTGGGTGCAGCAGTCGCTACGGCGCTCGTGGCCTGAGAGACGTTCTGAGAAGTGCCTGGTTCGGGAGTAGCCTGTGGATTCGCGCCTGTGCCGGGTGGACTCGCGGCAGCAGCAGGACTCTTTTGTGGGCCGGGCGTCTGTGCGCTGACTCTGTATGAGGCGATGGCTGCAAGCCCAATGAGGCAACCAAGCGAAAGCCCAACCAGCATTCTTATGCGCATACGCTCTCCCATCCGATTTCTTTGTTGCCCGGTGAAACATTGGGCTGTGGAACTGAGCAATCAACTTCTCTCGATGACGCTTTCTATAGCATGAAGCCGAGACAAGTCAATAACGATCCGTGACACTGTCCGGGATGATTCATGATCCTTTTCTATTTCTATCGAGCGTTCGTTTAGAGAGTTCTTATCAACCGTTCGTTTGAAAGACTTGTCCGCCTGCCGCACCCAGGGCACCAGTGCCCTTTTTAAACTGGTGTTAAATCCGAGCGTCCCCTGACTCGTTTCCCTTTGTCGGTGTTGCGTTCTTTTTTTACCTGCCTGAAAACAATCCAACTCGGCAACAGGATCATGGCAAAGAAATTCAGAATGTATGCCTGCTTAAAGAAGGTGAGGGAAAATAACTCTGCGCCCGTTATGAGGACCACTACTCGTCGCAGCCAGTACTTTGCATCCAGCAACAGCGCCAACGGCAACAGCATGCCCATGTACCAGGCGTTGAACTTTGAGCTGGCCAGACAAATCAACACAAACATTATTAGCAGCGATTTCTTTAGAAATATCTGCGGGGTGAAATTCTTTGGGATGGTCACCAGCTGGACCAGCAGAAAAATTACCAGGCCCAACCGCAGAGAATTTTTGATCAGCCCATCGACCAATCCATGCCAGGCCGTGAGCGGAGGCAGCAGACGCGCAAGGTTCTCAAAGATATGGATCAGAAAGGAGTGCAGCGAATTGTCAATCAAGGTCGCGTTGCCCTTGATGTCGTCAAGTCGAATCTGGTGCCAGTCGACCAGGTACGGAGCGCCGACGGCGATGGCGATGACGCCTCCCAAAAGACAACTGAGAATCGCAGTCTTCCAACCATAATTTTTGATCACAAAAATTAACGCCAGCGGGATCAGAATTGCAGGGCCGTACTTGAGCAGAGTGGCCAGCACCAAAACCGGAATGATCCAAAAGCCCGCACCCGCGACTGCCAGATACATCGCCAACGCTACAAAGTAGCCGGTAAGAATATCGTTGTGACCGTTAGCAATGTGGTGCAGCAGAATCAGCGGGTTCCACATGAAAAGATATAGATCGGTTAAGGGTTTGGAATGGCCCAGACGTTTGGCGCCCGACCAAACCAGCCATGACGTGGCCCCATACGCCAACACATTCACGCCCTTGAACAAAAAAAGCGTAAGCCACCAATTGCCTCTCCCCATCCAGGCGAGCAGTCGGGCCAACAGCGTGAAGAGAAATCCATACGGATTCGGGTTGTAGATCCAATGGTCCCGCAGCATTGGATCCTGTTGCCAACCCGGAATGTCGGCGGTGAAATAAACGTATGGATTCTGGTGGTAATGAACCTGTTGCCAGCCGCGATTGATGTAGCCAAAGACGTCGGTGGAATGAAACGGAAAGATGAAAAACGCCAACAGACAAAAAAGTATTCCGAAGCCCACTACGATACGGATTGGCAACTCGCCGGTCTCGGCTACGACCCTGTAGCCTTTCCAAAAAAGAAAAAGGCAGGCGGGCGCCAGGAACCAGGCAAAGAGCTCTCGACCTGTGCGTGAATGCGATTGCGGACCCTTGAAATAGAAGACGAGCGCGAGTGAATAAACACTGGCGGTTAAAGCACCGATCAGGTAGAGACTACGGCCGGCGGCCAGGGCAGAATCCTTGGTATGATTCATTGGTCTTCAGAGAAATGATTACAAACCTCGATGGATAGATCAGCCCGAGGGTAGCATAGACTTCAGACCGCGGAGCGGGCGACAGCATAAAGGGTTTCGCCCGCTTCGCTATGGCAATTGAATCTAATCAGCGCCTCATGAAATCATTCATCTCAATACCGTCCCAGATCTTTTCCCACCACAACGTCCCCGCTGAACCCACCTTTGCGTACGCCCGCAACCAGATCTTCATTGGTAGATCCCATACGAATGACATGCGTCATCACCAGCAGTTTGGGTTTGATACGCGCCGCGAGAGCGCCGAGCTCAACATCCGACGTGTGAAATTCGCGCATGTACTGCGGCCAATATTTTCCGCCGGGCCGATTTTCCGTTGCCAAGTGAAGTGGCGAGTAGACTTCATGAACCAACACGTCCACACCGAGTGCCCCACGAACTAACGCTTCGCTGGGGCTGGTATCGCCCGACACCAGGATCGACCGATCAGGTGTGTCGATGCGGTAAGCGTACGCTTCTTTCCAACTTCCGTGTGGAACCGGAATAGCCGTCACACGCACGCCGTCGTGCTCGTACACAACACCGCTTTTGATCTCGTGAAGATTAACTCGATAGCCCCCGGCCACCTCACGTTCCAGACCATACGTGCGTACATGAATGTCTTCGGAATAGGCTGCTAACAACAACCGCGTCATGCGTCGCAACCCGTGTGGGCCGTAGACCGGAAAGGGCGCAGTGCGCCGCATGATCCATGAGGTCAGGATCAAATCGGGATAGCCGAGCGTGTGATCGCTGTGCAGGTGAGTGATAAAGGCAGCCTCAGGTCCACTGATTGGCAGACCGGCAGCGTTCATCTGCCGCATCACACCCACCCCGGCATCGAACAGGAAAACGCGCTTGCCGACTATGACTGCCGTAGCTGGTCCGGCGGCTTTGGGATCCGGATAAGGAGTCCCCGTTCCCAGCAGGATCACTTCAGTTCGAAGGGTATCGGAGTGACGGGATCGAGCAGGACTCGGTAGGAAACAAATAAGAAAACCGAGCAACAGCGATAGACTGGCGGTTATGATTTTTTTCATGCTTTGTACTGAGTGCTGATTGCAAAAGTTGGAAAGGCCGATCGCAAGAATGTTCAACTTGGAGTGCACTTTGCCTTAGCCCGCGCAGCGGGCGAAAGCACCCGCTGCGCGGGTTAACCAATCGCAACTCAATCAGTCGACTCTTTTCTTCCGAACGCGCTTATTAGATGAATCAGCGTGCCAATGGCGATGGCGATCACGGCCCGATGGGTCCACGGCGTCTTCAGATCCGCGCGCGTTGAGTCATAAAAGAAAGCAATCACAAACAATATCGAGGCCACCACAATCAAACTTGAACCCAACCATTGCAGCAGTCTCTGCCAGCCGCCAGGCCGGTAGATCAGATACGCGCCGAGACCCAGGTTCAGCAATCCTGCCAACAGAATAAAAATGTGTCTGGTGCGATAGAGCAACCTGGGAGCATCCGGCACGCCGACCATGTGGTGCATATAGACGTGCATGTATTGACCGGTGAGCAGAAACACCAGGACCAATAGCAGCCCAAGAATCAAATGAAAGAGTTTCGTCTGGTTCGACCACACTAAGAAGTAGCACAGACTTCCGGTCTGTGTTCGCGCTAACACTCGCAGAATTGAAGTCTCCTGATCAGAGACCCTAATCAATTCAGCGCAAACTTGATCACGTGATTGCGCCCGGCAATCAGCAGTTCGTTCTTATCATTGAAGACCATGCCTGAAGCTATCCCATCCGCCTTGAAGACTTGCAGATAGCGACCGTCCGCATCAAAGACCTGGATTCCTTTGATATCGCTGACGAAAACGCGTCCCTTGCCATCGACGGCAATCGCTTGCGGAGCCCGAAACTGCCCTGCTTGATCACCGGCACTGCCAAAGCGATTTAGAAATTTTCCGTCCGCATTGAACTTGAAGACGGCGTTATTGAAGCTGCCCAACGCATATATATTTCCCAATCCATCGGCGGCCACCCGTGTATTCAATTCAGAATCGCCACTCACCGAACTGATCGCGGCGCGCATGCTGCGTGTCACCTGCCCGTCGGGGCTGAATCGCACAATGTCATCGCGGTTCTTATACCACGCAGCGACTAAGCCGCCGTCAGCAGTCGCAACTACATCATCAAATCCCCATCCCGCGGCGTAGGGCAGCGCACCAATTGCCTTGCCGGTCTGACCCTCAAAACGAGAAATGACTCCGCTTTGCGCGACATAGACCGTCCCCTTACGATCAGCAGCGAGCCCGCGCAAAGGCATTTTGGGATCGACGGTCCATTGCGTCAGAAACTGCCCGCCAGCATCGAAAACCTGGACACGGCCGCCCGTATACTCGCCGACATAGATATGACCGGCGCCGTCGACCGCGATGCTGCGCGCGTCCTTGAACATGCCCGGGCCAATCCCTTCACTGCCAAACCTCAGCATCTCGATGGCGAATCCGTTGACCGTCTTTCCACCACCAAGCGCGCCTGGCCGAGTACCCGGCGCAGTTACCGGCGATTTGCTTCCGATCCGTCTGACAGAGGTGAGCGCTCCGACCATTGCGAGCACGCCAATCAGAATGCCGAACAGCGGTATCAACAAGAAAAGCCAGAGCCACTTAAACGAACCGGCTTTGCCCGGAGGAGCACCCGGATGGATCTGCACTTGCGAGACAATCCGCGCCGGTCGCCCACGCAAGGCATCGGGAACCATCAATGAACTATTACAGTAACCACAACGAACAGTCGTTGCGACTCCCTGCGGATCATTGACGCTGTCGAAACTCACCGGCGCGCCACATTTGGGACAATCGAAAGTCATCGCTCTATGCTCTTCATGAACTCGGCCAGCTTCTTTCCGCTAAATCGCGCACATCCTGCTTTGGTCAACGCGGTCAATTCTCTGAACAATTTTTCGTCGACAGACTTAAAGTTGAAGCATGACTTGCCCTGCATGTGTTTGTTCAATTCCGGCGAGATGGTGCTGAGTAAGTCCGGACAACAATAGACCGGCATCAGGTGAAAACTAACATACGCTTTACCCATACGCACCGCGCCGAAAAACATTCTATGCTTGTTCTTCATCACATAGGTCGTATCGAGATAGTAATTTCCGTCGGTGTCGTGGACCACAATCATCTTCGGCGCGTAAGGCTCGAGGATGGCTTTCAAGTTCTGAAACGTAGCGGCGAAATCTTTTTTCTCGCTCATAAGGCATTCAGGTTTTGGCGGATAGAGATGAACAAGAACATGGCGCCCAAGGCTATCAATGAACCTGCATCAGGGCAAGAGAGGCGCAGAGTCAGGTACTGTTTCAGTTTGATGGAAAGTGAAAATGCAATAGCTATACGATGGCCCACCATGGAAAATGCGTCTTACTAAATCAACCTGCACCACTACCCAGAGTCATCCTCTTTGTAACGCAAGCTGGTTCGTCTGGTGACTAACTCACCCCATTTTGCTTTGCCTAATCAGCGTAATCTGAGTAATCTGCGGATTCGCCATACCATGACTGAAACAGCAGACGTCGTCATCATCGGCAGCGGCATCGTGGGCTCGAGCGTGGCCTACCATCTGGCTGAGCAGGGCTGTACGAATGTGCTGGTGCTGGAACGCGAGGCGCACCAGGGCAAAGGCTCGACCGGGAAGAGTATGGGCGGCGTGCGGGTGCAGTTTGCCACGCCGGTCAACATCCAGATGTCGCATTACTCCATAGATTTCTTTTCACATTTTGACGAAGTCGTGGGCCACCCGGCGGACTATCGCGCGCACGGTTATCTGTTTTGCGCCACCAGCGAACGGCACCTTGAATATCTAAAGATAAATCGTGAGAAGCAAATAGCGCTCGGTGTAAAAAACGTGGAGCTGATCAGTCGCGCAGACATCGTCGAGATGCTGCCGCAACTGCGAGTGGATGACATTATCGGCGGCACTTATTGTGCGACGGATGGGTTTGTCGATCCCCACAGCGTGATGATGGGATTCATGCTGAAAGCGCGCGAACGCGGCGTGCGCCTTTGGCTCGATACAGAAGTGACGGGCATTGAAGTTGAAGGCCGACCTGCGCCCGAACCCGCTTTCCAACCCCATTCGCACCCCGTTTCCCGACCCGTTCGTTTAGCGAGGGCAGTTGTGCCCTCCTTCGATGAACCCAGCCCTGCTCCAATATTGTCTTGTGCTCGGATTACTGGTGTGAGGACCAGCCGCGGCCCGGTGTCCACGCGAGTGGTCGTCAACGCAGCCGGCCCCTGGGCCGCAAACATCGCGCGCCTCGCCGGAGCCGAGCTGCCGGTCGAACCTCTGCGTCGTCAGTTGGTACCCACTGAACCGTTCGACGGCTTGCCCAAACGATTTCCCATGGTGATCGATATGTCTACGGGTTTTCACTTTCGACGGGAAGGCAAAGGAATCCTGCTGGCTTGGAACGACCCGGAGGAAACGGCCGGCTTCAAGACGGACTTTGACAATTCATTTATCGAAAAGATTCTTACGCGCGCGGCAGATCGAGTTCCCTGCCTGGTCGACGCCGAAGTAAATCCACGCCGTGCCTGGGCCGGGTTGTACGAAATGACTCCCGACCATCACGCCATCATCGGCTCGGCTCCAAACGTCGAAGGTTTGTATTTCGTCAACGGCTTCAGCGGCCACGGCGTGATGCACTCACCCGCTTCCGGTCGCGTCGCCGCCGACCTGATTCTGCGCGGCCACTCTGACCTGATCGATGCCTCACAACTCAGCGTCGAGCGCTTTGCCCAGGGTCGATTACTTGAAGAGACCGCGATTCTGTGACCATCGACGTATGACGTCGATAGCATCGCGGAGCTTCGAGGCAAGCCCCAGGGAATGCCCATTTTTTCAGTCACTGCGCCTGGGGCGGCCGAGGCGAGATGAAGCAGGTATTCATCAACTTCAGTTTGCGTGACACGGCCAGATTGAAGTCTGAAACTCCCTCGACAGCCGGCTCGGATATCGCGAAGGTGTGATGAGGGACCAGGAAGCTGTCCGCAGTCCTCAATTACGATCTAATTCGGCGACAGTGACAACCACCGGTCCTCAACCTTGTGTGGTATGCGCTGAGGTAAGGTCAGACAACTCCTCTGCAGCACTCAGCGTTACTTTGATAAGGTCAAAACCCGCGCTGACGAGGAAATCATTCTGAATTGCCTGGTCCAATCTTGCGGCTAAAATGTCCAGCCGAGCGACGACGGCTGGGTCCATTTCACCGACAATTGTGCCAGCGGCGCCGAGATGAGCTCTGACCAATTGCAAATGTATTTTGTCCCCCTGAGCGCGGCTTAGCTGGGCGTTGACGGCAATGGCTTCCGACAATGGGAGACCATCATCCATAAGGTCGTTTAGGCGAGCAATCGAATTGTCTAACGCCTCCAGTGATTTTTGGTTTTCGGCTTGCAGCCGGGTAATATCTATTGGCATTTCTTTCATTGTCCTTTCTTGTCGGGGCATTCGGTGCTATTGAGTTTGCTCACGTCACATTTCTGCGCCGTACCCAGCTCAATCAGACCATCGATTTCAGCTTTAATCTTTGCCAAGCCATCTTTCTTTTGTTCATCTGAAAGACTTGTGCTTTCGGCGATCACTTTTTGTCGAACTTTCAAACACCCGATTTGCTCGGCAATTCCTCCGCATTCCAATTCGTCGAACTTCTTTTTGAACTCTTTGGCCGCCTCGCCCAGCTCTTTAAGTTGCTTGATGTTACTTTTGGGCTTGCCAAGTTCCTGTAATGCCTTACTTAGTGCTGTGAGGTTCTTTGATTGCAGTTCCAACGCCTCGAGAGAGGCGAGATATTCAGCCTGACCGTCAGATTCCTGCTCAAACAGTTGCCGGGTAGCAGCGAAGTCCGCTTGTGCATAGTCCGCTACCAGTTTATGAATATCGGAAGGAGTGACCTTGCTATCTTCCTGTTGAAGTTTGTCCGCCAGCGCATCAGCGAGTCTAAGTCGCTCGGTTCTAAGGTTGCTAAGAAGGTCAACCTGTTTTGCATATGCATAGGTACCAGCCAGGTCCTTATAGGACTTCTGCTCGTCAGCAATTTTCTTGTTAACTTCAGTTTGATAGCTCTTTAAAACCCCTACCAGCTCGTTCGCATAGTCACGTGCGTTCTTGTCATCGCAGCCGTTCAACAGGCACAAGCTCAAAATCGATATCAGCAACAAAGTCTTCTTCATATCGTCTCCTTTATCTCGCCAGGATAGCCGGTGTGAGGGCCACATTGGATGCGGCAAAAACCAGTTCGGCAACATCCGTCGGCTTGATTCCACCCTTATGGAATAGAGCCAAACGCTGAGCTCCGGTGCTTACAGTCAACTCATAAGCTCGCGCGCGAACCGCACTCTTTCTTATGGAGTACCCGTGCAGCTCCTGAGCCAATCTCAACTCGGCCAATTTATCAGGAGTATCGCCGCGGGCAATCAGGGCGGCGAGTGTGTAGAGGGCGCGGGGAACATCCGCAACCATATCTCGTGTACGAATCATGTCTCGTTGCCGATGAATGACAATTAACCGTAGTTCGTCCTCGAGCTTCTTGGCTGACATACCGTGGGAAGCCGAGTCCAGCGCGTTCAAATCATCAGACAGCCCCAGCTTTGTCCGATCAACCTTTCTATTACTTCCGATCTTGTCGAGGTCGCCGTTGCGAATATCCAGTTCATACTGATGAATGATGTTGTCCTCGTCGATATGCGCTAAGCCGCTGCGCAGGGCAAGGACTGTGGGTCCAGCGATAGCGGAAAAATCCGATGAAGCCGGCGAACGTTTCATCTTTGCAATTGCAACTCTCGCCTCACGGAGAATCTCCCGATTATCCTTGTCCAAAGCTGCGGCACGCGCGATCAGATCTCTAATATGCTCGCTTATCAGTTGGCGCGGACGAATATCAATGCCATCATCCAGGACCACGGCATTGTTCGAAGCAGTACAGAAAGTTCGGTTTAGAGGATCTCCTGCTCCGAAATCCACTAACCTCAATCGCTTCATTATGCCCATGTACTCGTTGATCAGACTGAGCACGTCCGCCCGATCAACCTCCCGGCGCGCCCGAATGGCGGCAACGTTCTTCCAGTGCTGTTCGTCAACCTGCAAACTTTCTATGGCTACCTTCTTCAGGACTATTCGCAAGTCTGCAAGCTGGCCGCCCAATTCATTAAACGCATCGACTTTGGCCGTATAGGCATCATAGACCGTCTTCAACGTACCGGCGATCTGTTTCACTTCGTCAAGAGCCGCCAAAGTCTTTGGCGTTATAAGCTTCTGATTACCGAGGCCCTCTGCTAGCTTTTGCACCGACTCCATATCGCCCAGGCGGCTAAGAAGCGAGGCGAGGATTGGCCCGTTATCCTCATTTTCTGCTTCCGGATCCTTTTTATCTTCCTTTTTTTTGACCGAAGCCTTGAAAGCATCAAGGGCTGTCTTGGCATCCGCAATACTGGCCTTCAACTCTTTAAGACTCGCGTCGATCTCCTTGGGTTTGGGTAAAGCGTCCGAAGCAGAGTTCAGGGTCCGATTGAGACAGACATAAGTATTAGCTTTCTCCCACGTCAGTAGATCGAGAGAGAAGGCATTGATTTGAAACTTGGTCACCAGAAACTCGGTTTCAAAGTCTCTCTTTGAGAGCGAAGCCAGGTTCTTGAGTTGGGTGTCAAACAGCTGACCGCTTTTGAGAGCCTCTGCCAGGGGCAAGGCCTTCTGCGCCTGTTCGTCACGCTCCTTGTTGTAAAGATGTTGAGTGCGGCCGCCGATCGGGAAGAGCGCCAACAACAGGCCAACCAGCGTTGATATCGTAATAGTTTTCCGAGTTTTCATATTCCATCCTCTAAGGTTGACGGGTTGGCAAAGTTTCCATCATCGCCCTGACACCGATGATTCCCTGGTACAGATTCACCTACAAGACGAATGTATAGCCAGGATCCAACTTTTGGATGCCCACCAAAATTTCATGGATATTGTAGGGATGTGTGGGCTTTCCAGATAAAGCGTTGCCGACTACCTGGAAGAAATGTTCAAACCCACCCGCGTCATCAATATCTATGTCGGCCACGTACTCGTCGTCTTTCTTGAAGAAGCTTAACTGCAAATTCCCATGGCCCTCTCGCGTTTTGAAACTTTCGGCCGGGGAAAAACCAACGGGCGGAGTGTGTAGAGTCTCATCGGCCTTTTTGAAGAGGCCCGCGGCAACACTATTCTTCGTTTCTTCTCGAAGTTCTTTCGGAACAGCAGCGAAGAACCGATCCCCCCTGAGCTCGGAAATGTTTTGGATGTAGGAAAGCGCGGTCCTGCCGTTCGCGAATTGTGTGGCTGCGGTCTTGGTAGCTATATTCATTAGACCGGCTTTGCGGATGTCATCCAGCGCACCGTATAGACCCTCGCCCTTCTTCCCTTCAAACCCCAGCACCTTATCGCTTCGCTCCAAGAGCCCCTTGAGGTCCTCGACGAGTTTGACGTATGCCTTGAAATTTACCTTTGTCACCTTTTCGGGATCTACAGGGAACATGAAGGTGAACGGTGTAATCCCACTGCCATTTAAGTTGACCGACGACGAGCTCACAAGCAGGTAGGATGGCGGATCCATATCGACTCTATAGCGTCCCTGGGGAGCGCCAACCAAACCGGTGATGTCGATTTTCTGTGTAGCTTTGAAAGGCAGCCTCATGAGGTCGCCAAAGACCAGAGGTCGTATGACGATATCAACTGTCTCACCCAGGAATTTTCCATAAACGTCTAATAGTTCGAGTCGTAGTTTTACTTCTGCTGCCATTGGTAAGTTTCTCCTCTCGGGAATTCACCCGTCATATCAAATGCCAAAGACCTCGAAATCATTTCACGACGACCTCAACACCAGGCATCAATCCACTCTGCTATCTTGAACTGAAAATGATCAGCGACCCTCTTTCACAATCGACTCGACGATGCGCTCACTCAACGCGGCAATGGTCTTCGACGGGTTATGCCCAACCGGTGCGGGCATGATCGACCCGTCCGCGACGTAGAGATTTTTGTAGCCGAAGCTCTCGCCCAGGTGATTTACCACCCCAGTATCAGCGGTCTGGCCCAGGGGGACGCCGCCGAGGGGATGCGGGGTAATGGTCTGATCCGGTAGCTGCAAGAGGATAGTGCCCCCGGTCTTGGCCGCCAGTTTGCGGTGCACCTCCTGGATGGCGTCGAGAACTTTGCGCGCAGCGCTTGTGCTCCAATCCAGCCGCAGGACATAGTCACCGAACAACCCCAGGAAAAACTTTTCAACTTTGAATTTACCCTTTGGTTCGTCACGCCCCTGACTGAACCAGGGCATGAGATTGTCGAATGGCTGGTCCTCCAGACCCTGGTAGAGTGTTCCCAGGGCATTGCTAAACGTCTTCGCATCACCGCTTGGCGTCTTCAGATTTGCTTTGTATTGGGCCAGCAGATCGGGTACGCCACCATCTTCGATCATGAAGCGCTGGCCATTAAAGGCGTTGTTGCCGAAGAATCTGATGCCGGCGGTGATGGTCGGTCCACGAGATGGGTAGACCTTGCGATCATGAAACGCAGGGGTTAGATAATTGGCATTCGAGCTCCACTTGCTCCCCAGCATTGCGCCCAGGTTCGGCAGCGTCTTGTGTTGCTTCTGGCACCTGAGCAACAACTCAGTCGACCCAATGGATCCTGCTGAGACGACGACGATACGCCCTGTGAAGGAACCCGGCTTCAGCCTGCCCTGCACAATGCTGTCAACATGGACGCGATACCCGCCCGCGATTGGTTCGATTTTCCGGGCGATGTGAAGTGGCGCCACCTGGGCGCCGTGCTTTTCCGCACGAGGAAGATAATTGAGCGCCAGCGTGTTGCGCGCTTCGACGGGACAGCCGAGGACGCACGCTCCCAGGTGGACACAGAAACCCTGATCTATTCCATCGGCATTGGGTGTCAGCACGCTGTCTTCCTGGCGCGGTACGCGCGAGGAATCATAGGGATAATTGTCTTCGAACTTGATGTTGAGATCGACCTCGTCGTATTGCGCGGCGAAGCCGTTCAGCAGGGCCGCCTCTTTTAGCAGCTTGGTGCGGTTTGAAAGTTGATTCGCGGGAAGTCTGCGCGGACGCAGCACATCGCTTACTTTCTCGTAGTAGGGCGCTAATACCTGGAAATTAATTTCGGGGGGCCAGCCTGCGTTAAAGAAATCCTCGTGAGCATCTATCACAACGTTAGCAAAATGTAGCGACCCGCCCCCTACGCCCGCCGCAGCCACGGTGCCGATCCCGCCTAATAAACGAATATCGAACCATCCGTTCGTCTCGGCCGGATGTGCCTCATCCCAGAGCCAATCCTTGCGCGTGATGCTGGGATATTCTTCACGCTTCCAGCGTCTGCCACGCTCTAACACGAGTACGTCATAGCCGGCCTCCGCGAGCCTCAGGGCTGCCACTGCTCCGCCGAAACCACTGCCGATAACAATCGCGTCAAAGTCATTTGCCATAAAGAATACCTCGCGACGTGAAAAGCGGGCCGGTTTGATCCAGGTTGCTCAGAAAAATCTGGCACGCGATATAGTTGAGAGCCATCTCTGATCGTGAGACACACTATGAACAGACCTTGCTTCATTACGGGAGAAATGCGGCGATCGCAGGCTCTGAGGACCAGTTCTTAAAATACCCTGGTTGGACGCGCGCACAATATGCCACATTTGAAGCGGTGTCAATTTTTTGACGCGTGCAAAGTCGGATAGAGTCCCCAACACGCACAAAGAATGTTTTGGTCGCTGGTTTTAGTTTCCCTGGGGACCGGTAGGCCCCGCGGCTCCTGTCGCTCACGCGGTTCCTGTCGCTTATGCCGGATGGAGTTGCGCATCGTACTTGCAAAAGAGTTCTATGAACCTTTCGATGACAGGGTTCCCATTCGCTGGAAAAGACTTTAGTATTTTCAAGACCTTCGCGGTTTGCCCCTTCTCTTCCCATGCCTTGGCCTGGCGATAATAAGCGTATTCGTAAGTCGAATTCATCTCGATCGCTTGCTGTAAGTAGTTGCAGCCTTGCTGGACACGATCAAGCTCAAGACTGACCTTTGCCAGATTTGTAAGAATCTCTATTCCCGGGGTTATTAGCATCGCGCACTCCTGGAAAGCGTCATACGCGTGGGTCAGGAATTCGGTACGGCGGTCTTTCCATCCATCTCCCTCATAAGGCTCGGCGAAAAAGTACGTGGCGCAATTGAGGTACACGCTGCCCAGCGCGTTTTTGATGGCCCATGCCAATTGCTGTTTTTCGCTTTCCTCCCACGAGGGGTCTACTTTGATTCTCGCCAGCAACTCAGTAAGGTTCGCGGTTTGCCCTTGCACGTCCTTGATCCAGCTTTCGACTTTTGCCGCATTCCCTTGCCTTAACTTTCGTCCGAGTACTTCTTTAACGTCCTTCGACCTATCACCACATAACTCCTCCTGCCAATACTTCGGATACTGAGCTATCACGGTGGCCCTGGCTGCCAGGGCCATCGATCCCAACTTGGATTCCGGCAGCTTCTCAGTGTTCGGCAGCTTCTCATTGTTCGGAATCAAACTCTCAAGAACATGCGCCGCATCCTTAGTCGCCGCATATTTGTATTTGCGAAAAAGTGAGATGGCTTTGTTGTAGGTCGCCTTCAGACGCAGACTGCGATGGTACTCTTCATCAACACTCGGGACTTCGGAGTTCTTTCCGGTTTCAACGGACTTCGTTCCGGTTTCTTTCAACTTCTCTTCAAGATACTCAAAACGCTTGATCGCCTCATCGTGCTGCAGCATCAGGTCTAAAGTGATTCCTTCATAGAGATATGCTTCATAAAGATCGGCCTGCATCGTGCGGGCCTGGCGAAATGCCAGGTAGGCGGTTTCTAACTGTCCTGGGTTTTGCCCGTAGATATACTGGCTGAGCAAATTCATCCCTTCGCGCAATTTGTTCACCGCCTCAGCCTCAATCACGGTGCTTTCTTTCTTCGAGATCAAGTAAAACATCTTATAGCTGGCGCTTTCAGCCACGCTTTTGATATCCGCCAGATTGAATATGAGGGCGCCTAGAGACGAGGTTGCCGTGGCAGGCACAGAAGCGGTCACGGTGTTCGTTGTCCCCTTAGAGTCCCGGCTTGTTAAGATCACGCACAACTCTGAACCGGATTGGATTGCTTTCCCATTTATCGACGGGCGAGTGGCATTGAGCCACCCCCTTAACCCTTTGCCTGCGTTAGCAATTCCACTCAAACTAACGCCGCCGAACGTGAGGGCCACACTCTTGAGCGCGTCGGCAAGGTCTAGCTCTGTTTCCGGCAACTCCAGCCGCGGACTCGCAGACAGTTGGAGTCTCTCCAGTTTCAGCAAGCCCGAAGTAACAGCAGGTGTTTTGCCGCTCCACTTGCTTAATGACTGAACGATAACGTCTGCCAAGCCCAGGGTGGTACCCTCAGCGATTGCGCCCACACGCCATTTGTGCCGCTTCGGTTTAGACCAGAGAAATTGCACCATCTTCAGGAAACCATACAGTGCGGCGATACCCACAACAGCGTCGACCCACCAGGCTGCAAATGTGAATAACGTCGCTTTGGAGAGTCCAATTTTGTCCAGCCAGCTTGGGGCTTTTGGCACATTCTGTTCCATGATAGCCCGAGCTTCCTTAACCACATCGGGATCGTCGGTTTCCTTCAATACGTCCGAGACTGTGGTACTGGCCTTGTCGTATAAGCCGGCGGTCGACCATTGCTTTGCCTGGTACAGTTGCGCCATCTGCTTCTTTTTGATCCTCTCAGCTTTCTCTTCATTTCCCCGTTTTGCTTCCTGTTCTCTTAACGCTTGCTCCTTTTGTGCCGCCGTTTGTGCTGATTCTGTTACTGGTGAGTCCTTCGGCTGGGGCGCTCCCCAGATCGTGAGACAGCAAGCAAGCGCAACCACCGCGGTGGTTGCGTATCTGAGGACCATCGAAGGTTTGAACATTAGAACGCTCCCAGGATCAGAGTATGGAAAATCTCTGGACGATCGCGGTCAATACTTTGATGAGCTAGTTCGAAAATGCGCAACCATTCCCACTGCGGTGTCCTTCGAAGGCAGGCAGTTCAAGATTCTTTTCTGACTCGATATTTTGGTACCCGCACTTTTCTTCTTCGGCATGGTGAATTCTCCTCCCGGGGTTAGTGAGTGAGTTGATGGACATTCAGCAGCAACCGTCAATACCGATCACGAGCCGGTCGCTCTCCGCCGATTTGGGTCCGTAGAGCGAGACACCGGAGCACATCTGGTTAGTTCACCAGGAAGCAGGAACTCATGGAAGCGCTGCGGTCGTGAGCAATAAGACAGCAATTTTGAGTGATGCAAGGACGGCAGATAGATACTGTAAATCCATCACCACGTCAACGTATTTTTGAAGCTCCTTCTTCGTTTGATCTCTGCATCGTTCGAAACTCCAGGTTCTTGCGCAGGACCACTTCTTGAACGGGTACCACACTTATATGCACTGGGATCGAAATTCATTTCGGAGAAGTGTTCGCTGGCCCACCCATCGTTCCTTAATTTGGAGTGCGACGACGTGCGCACCCCAGCGCGGCTGCCATGCCGGGGACCCCGCCTGTCGTCCTCTTTGGTCGCTACGACCTGTCGCGGCAAGAGTTCCGAAGATGCAGGCCGCATTGGCGGAACGCGGCGGCGGCGGCCTGGCACGGACCAAAGCGGTGACAGGTCACCGACTCTAAATAGGACCACCCATTCAAATCTATTGACCGCGCAGATCGCTTGCAGTATGTTCACCCTGCCAGATCACGTTATTCCGTTGCTTCGTCAACATCGTTACCAGCGCCGGCATTAACAAGGCACGGGTCCAGGTGCTCGTCCAACTCACTTCGTTTCCGAAACACAAGGTTCACGATTCATGGCGTTATCGCCTCCCTATCCGCTAATTCGTGATGGCCTTGCCAGGGCCAGGGTGATTCCCTTTCTCGGCGCCGGAGCGTCGTTGGGTGGCCGCACGCCTGAGGCCTTATGGCAACACGGGCAGTTGGGATACCTTCCAAACGCCTGGGAACTGGCGACTCATCTGGCCCAACAGTCTCAATTTCCACCAGAGGAGGCGCCCGATCTTGCCAAGGTGGCCCAGTACTACAACGCAGTGGGTGGCCGTGGCGCGCTCGATAACGAACTGCACGGTATTTTCGATTGCGATTATCCGCTCACACCCTTGCACGCTGCGCTGGCCGCGGTGCCCGCGAATTTACTGATCGTCACCACTAACTACGACGACCTGATCGAGCGCGCCTTTGATGCTGCCAGTCGACCCTACGACGTAGTGATTCATACGACCGATCCCAATATTGGCGACCGCCTTTTGTGGCGGGAACATGAAACGGGACAAACACACACCATCAACGCCAACAAGCTGGATCTCGATCTGGCCAAGACGACGATCATTTATAAAATGCACGGAGCGGTAGACCGTACTGATGCGGCAAACGATCAATACGTAATTACCGAGGACGATTACATCGACTTTCTGACGCGCATGACAAAGAACAAAGCCATTCCGGCAATGTTCGCGGAACCGTTCCAGACCAGACACTTTCTCTTTCTGGGTTATGGCCTGCGAGACTGGAACTTGAGGGTGGTCTTGAATCGCATTGAAAAGGACCTGCGCCGTTCCAAAGACATCACCTCGTGGGCTATTCAGTTCAAACCATCACAACTGGAACATCTCTTCTGGCAAAAGCGCGGCGTCGAACTATATGACAAGCTGTTGGACGACTTTGTTAAGGAACTGGCAGGCAGCCTTAAACCCGCGATGGGTACGAACAAGTGACCTCTCAACCGCAGCGACGCTCGCCGTATCAGGGCTTAATTCCCTACACCGAAAACGACGCCGATTTCTTTTTCGGAAGAGAAAAAGATACCCGACTCATCATCGCCAATCTGTTTGCCAGCCAATTGACACTGCTCTATGGGGTCAGCGGCGTAGGCAAGTCTTCGGTGTTACGGGCCGGTGTAGTAAACCGGTTGCGCTCGCGCGCCGACGTTCTGATCGTCGCCTTTAACACCTGGCAAGGCGAGCCACTGCGCGATCTGAAAATCAAAATCGCGAGCGTGGCGCTCGCGGCCTCGCCTCAGGCCGTGGCGCCGTCGACCTCTCTGGCTCTGGCTGAATACCTGGAGCAATGGTCGCAGACTCTTAGTCGCCGCATCCTCATCCTCCTGGACCAGTTTGAAGAATATTTTCTTTATCATCCCCAGGGTGACAGCTTTTCTGATGAGTGGCCCGCGACCTTCCACACCGCGGCGCCTCTGAGCTTCCTGATCTCAATTCGCGAGGATGGTTACGCCAAGCTGGATTTTTTTGAGGGCCGTGTCCCCGGTCTCTACGATAATAATCTGCGCATTGAACACTTGGACCACCCCGCAGCTCGCAGCGCCATCGAGAATCCGCTGCTCAAGTTCAATGAGCTCTATCGCCCACAAGGCCCGCAGGTGGAGATCGAACCGGAATTAGTGAATGAGATTCTCAAACAAGTTGAGGAAGGTCGAGTCGTCCTCAGCTTCGCCGGTCAGGGCGTAGTCAAACGCGAGAATACCAGCCGGCGCCCGATCGAAACGCCCTATTTGCAGTTGGTGCTGACGCGACTCTGGAACGAAGAAGAGCGTCTGGGATCGAACACACTGCGACTCGCGACCTTTAACAAGCTCGGGGGCGCCAGGAAAATTATTCAATCCCATTTGGGTGAGGTCATGCGCGGGTTCTCCGGGGCCCAACGTCGGATGGCTTCGCGCTGCTTTAAACACCTGGTCACACCCTCGGGAACAAAGATCGCAATGTCGGCCATCGATCTCGCCGATTACGCTCACCTGTCATCGAAAAAGGTAAAGAGAATCGAAGCAATACTTCAAAAGTTAGCGGGACCCGACGTTCGACTTTTGCGCTCCGTCGACGCCGCGGAAGAGCATGGCGAAACCAGATATGAAATCTTCCACGACGCGCTGGCTCCTGGTGTGCTGGAATGGCTGGCCCGCTATCGCAAATCTCAGCAAAGAGCTGTCCTCGCCTTGATGTTTCTAATCTTCGCCATCCTGCTGGCCATTCCGGTAATGTACTTTTTCGCGGTGCGCACTCACGAAGAGTCGCTAAGCACAAACCTTGGCTGCTTGAGCGCGGTATCGATAATCATAGCCATAGTTTTCATTATTCCCCTGTCCATTGGCTTTTCGATCGGAGTTCTCTGGGCGCGGGCGCGCTGAGTTCCTGAGACTTCCCTCTATCTCAACCAACGCAATAAGAACCCAAATGCCAATACGCTGCACCGCACTTACAGCTAAAGGGCACTCGAAGTTCGGACGAATTGCAAATTAAACCAGTCCCTCTATTGCGGCAGGTAAACGCGCGGCACGCGATCGCTGATGCCGCAGGTGAGTTCGTATGAAATAGTGCCCGCAACCTTCGCGATGGCTTCAGCCGACAGTGACAATTTCGTTGTGCCGGCACCGGGACCGAGGAGGGTCACAACATCGCCCACTGCTGCATCCTCCACGTTGGTGACATCAACCAGCGTCAAATCCATCGAGATTCTGCCAATGACGGATGCGTAGGCGCCGCGCACGATCACACGACCGCGGTTCGAGAGGCCGCGCAGGTAGCCATCGTGATAGCCGATGGGCAGCGTTGCCACCCGCGTTCGCCGAGACGCTTCGAAGGTGCAGCCATAGCCGATGGTCTCGCCCGGCGGCACCCATTTCAACAAACTGATCCGCGAACGCAATGACATGACCGACTGGAAACCAGGCTCGTGTTTATGCGCAGGATCCAAAACATCACGCCACAGGCCGTACAGTACGCCACCCGGCCGCACCATGTTTCCCCTGGCAGCCGGCTGATCAAAAATACCCGCAGAGTTCGCCAGATGTTGATGTTCGGGTGCGAAACCGTTTGCTCGAAAGATGCCGGCAGCGGTTTCAAATCGCTGTATCTGCCTGTGCGTTAGCGGCTCGCAAGCGTGATCGTCAGCCGCCGCGAGATGAGTCATCAAACCATCGACCCGAATGTTCTTGAAACTCTTTAGCGCCGTCGCGAAGCTATCAACCTCATCAAAGCGCACACCCAGACGTCCCATGCCGGTATCGACCTTTACGTGCACGTCGGCCGTTACTCCCGCGGACGCGGCTGCCTGGTCCATTGCCGCCAGCATATCGAGGCGATATACCACCGGCACCAATCGATGCTTGATGCAGGCATCGGCTTGTCCTTCCCAAAATCCACCGAGACACAAGATCGGCTTTGTGATACCAGCAAGACGTAACTCAATTCCCTCCTCCGGCGTTGCCACCCCGAACCAATCCGCACCTTCAGCGGCCAGTCGCCGCGCACACTCAACCGCGCCATGCCCGTAAGCATTCGCCTTGACCACGGCCATGACCTTAACTGCCAGGCCAACACGCTCGCGCACGACATGAAAGTTAGCGGCGAGCGCATCGAGATCGATTTCGGCCCACGTCGGACGCTGATTCGCGCTTACACCGGCTGCCTTGTTATCTAGAACAGGATGCATTTGGATAAAAGATTCAAAGGAACGAATGGTCACATCCACATATGAAATGAAATCAGTCAAAAAGGCAACAGCTTAAGTGAATTCCGCACGGACGGGGCGGAAATGCGAACGTGGCATGGGCATCCTGCCCATGTCCTGGCGCAACACTCATCCTTCCCTGGACTTGAATTTCCCGCAGACATCACGGAGCGGGACACCCGAACCACGCCTTTAAACGATCTGGCAGAACTATTCTCCTATAGTTTCACGCCGCCCCCTCGCGATTTTATTTTGGAATTGTCCATCTAATCGCGAGAGACGAGCGTCTAACCCATCATAAAACCAATGCCCAGCAATTCGTGACCATAACGGTCGGCTCCGCATCGCTTAGTTTAAGCTTCAGCCAGGTGATATGTCTTCAACGCAGCTAAACACCAGTCCGGCAAGTGGCTCGCTTGAGCGCTTTGTTTATTTTGGTCTGTTCTGCCTTTTCCTAATCTCCGTAATCATTCGTTTGGCTCTCACGCTGAATCGCGAAATTGATATCGATGAGTTCCAACATCTACATGCAGCATGGATGGTGAGTCAGCACTACGTGCTTTACAGGGATTTTTGGGAGAACCACTCGCCGCTATTTTACTACCTGCTGATGCCACTCTTTCATTTCGTGCGAGAGGGATCGACGCTTGTAATCGCGGCGCGAATAATTATGTCCGGCACGGCCTTCGTGATCCTGGTCCTGGTCTACCTTCTTGCCCGCATCGACCATGACCGCAAAACTTCATTTCTTGCGGTGCTGGTACTCAGCTACATGGTTATTTTTTTGCAGAAGAGCATAGAAGTGCGTCCGGATCAAATCCTGATTTCTCTTTGGTTGACGAGTCTCTGGCTGGCGATTCGCTCGCTTGCCAAAGGTAAGACGCCTGCCCTGTGTGCAGCCGGTTTTCTCCTGGGCATCGCTTTTCTTTTTTCTCCAAAGGCGCTGCTCCCCTTCACAGTGATGATCATAACTCTCACAATCTTCAGCTTCCGGGAGAGAGCTCGCTTTGGCTTTACCGGCTTCGCGAAGTTGCTGGCCGTCTATTCCCTGGGATTCATAGTGCCAATCGCTGTCTGCTTCGCATTCTATTATCACGCCGGCACGTTGAAAGCGATGCTGACCTTTACGGTGCTCCAGAACCTGACGTACCCGGATCCTTTCCGACCAACATACTTGCTCTACCTGCGAAATATCTGTTTCTTCACTTTGGCCGGCGCGGGTTTATTCATGCACCTGTATAACCTGCGGAGAGGACGGATTCGTCTTAGCGAAAGCCGTCTGCTCATATTAATTTCAAGTCTATTGCTTTTGGTGCTCTTTGTGTTCTTCGAAGCGGCACCCTACCCGCAGAGCGTCCTGTTATGCGCTCCACTGCTGGCAATCTATGGCGCTGAAGCTTTCAAATCATCCCTCGACAAGATCGTTCGCATCCGCCAACGATCGTCAAAGCCGACAGGCGGACGGGCGCGCGCGCGATGGCCTCAGTTACTTTTCTTTGGCTTTACGATGGCGACGGCACTTGTGATTCCCGGCTCGATGCTTTTGCTTAAGGCGCACCCCTTCCGCCGCACTAATGCCGAACAATTTGAAAGGATGGAGTATGTTCTGAAGCTGACGAGATCAAGTGACGTGGTTTTTGACGGTAAGAGCGCTTATATCTTCAGACCGCAAGCTTATTTTTACAGTCCGTTTTACCACGCTGTCCTATGGCGTATTGAGAACGGCAAGATTCAAGAATCGATACCTCAAAGTCTGATTAGCACACATTGCTCGGTCATCATATACGACGAACGGGTGTCGTTGCTGCCCGCCGCAACGCAATCATTCCTGAAAGCCAATTACAGTCCATCCGCGGAGCCGCTGGTTTATCTCCGGAGGAAAACCGGCGACGAAAAGTAAGAAGGTCCGAGGCTGAAGGCGCGAGGGGAAACGAATTGCATCACTCGCCGCGATAGAGGTTGTCGAAGCGCATGCTCGAGGGGACGAAGCGAAGTTCGACAGTGCCGGTTGGTCCATTGCGCTGTTTGGCGAGAATTAGTTCCGCGATGTTCTTTCTGTCTTCCGGCATCGCCTGTCGCTCATCGGGAGTCTTGTAGGCTTCCTCGCGATAAAGGAAAGCGACGAGATCAGCGTCTTGCTCCAGCGCTCCGGACTCGCGCAAGTCCGACAGCTGCGGACGATGATCGGCGCGCGCCTCGGGTGCTCGTGATAACTGCGATAGAGCTACCAGCGGCACGTTCATTTCCTTGGCCAGCGCCTTCAACTCTCGCGAGATCTGCGAAACTTCCTGCTGCCGCGATTCGGTCCGCTTGTTCGACCCGGACATCAGTTGCAAATAGTCGACGATGATCAAATCGAGTCGCTTTTGTTCAGCCGCCAGCCGCCGGCACTTCGCTCGCATTTCGAGAACAGTGATACCGGGTGTGTCGTCCAGAAATATCTTTGTGTCCGCGAGCGTCCCCAAAGACTTCGCGATTTGCGCCCACTCTGCCCGAGACAGAAAGCCGTTGCGAAAACGCTGCGCATCGATGTTGCCCTGAGAGCAGAGCATGCGCATGACCAGCGATTCTTTGGACATTTCGAGGGAAAAAATACCGACGACCGCACCCGTCTCGATGGCCGCGTTTTCCGCGAGCATCAGCGCAAAACTGGTCTTGCCCATCGAAGGGCGCGCCGCCACAATAATCAGATCCTGCCGCTGCAACCCGGATGTCTTTTCATCAAGCTCCACAAAACCGGTCGTCAATCCGGTCAGCACTACCTGCCGACCTTCCATTTCCTGAATCTTGTCCAGCAGGGCACGCGCTACGGGTTCAACGTGCGTAAAGCCCTGGCGAATTCGCTCGTCGGCGAGTTCGAAGATGGCGTGCTCGGCATGATCCAGAATGATCTCCGCCTCGTCCTCTTCTTCCAGCGCTTCATTCGTGATCTTGCTCGCCGTTTTGATCAGTCGACGCAGCAGTGATTTACCACGCACGACTTTGGCATAGTGGATAATGTTGGTCGAATGCGGCAGACCGTAGGTGAGATTGGTTATGAAGCTGATGCCGCCAACTGTTTCGAGCGCGTTCTCTTTTTTGAGCTCTTCACCGATGAGAATGGGATTGATTTCGCCGCCGCGCTCGAATAAACCAATCATCCCTACAAAGATGCGGCGGTGCGACGGAACATAAAAGTCGTCGGGCTTTAAGAGCTCGATCGCCTGACTTATGAGGCCATTGTCCAGAATAATTGCGCCCAGTATGGCGCGCTCAGCTTCGGAGCTGTTGGGCAGTGAACGTTCAAAAGAGTGTTCGCGGATGGGATCAGGAGCAGCCATGAAAATCTCAGGACAATTAGTAGGATATTAGCTTAGAGAACTTGCGAGCGGAAACTATTTGAACGCTTAATCGCACACACCTCGGAATATACTACGGCCCCGGCGACGACCCAAAAGTTCGTGTGTATTATCTCGCGAGCCGTTCATGAAGAGAGAGGAAAGAGACATGTGAAGCTCGCCATTACTCAATCTGTCTTTACGCCGAGAAGATCGCTACATTTCGCTCCAGTCATGCTCCTCTTGCTAACAACCCCACGAAACCATTGCGGCAACGTGGGGTTGTAAGATGTACAACTCGATAAGCAGCTACTCTGTGGACGCGGTAGACTCGTCCTCGTCCGTATCGCCTTCGGTCTGTGCCGCGACTTCGGCTTCCTGCTCGGGAGTCATGTGGCCGACGATCACTTCGCCTTCCGGAACCACCTTGACCTGCAGGTCGATCGACACTGAGCGATGCAGGCGCAGCGGCACCTGATAGTCGCCGAGGCGCTTAATCGGTTCGCGCAGGTGAAGCCGATGGCGATCAATCTCATAGCCTTTTTCCTGTAACGCTTCAGTAACATCCATCGAAGTCACGGATCCGTAAAGAGCTCCCTGCTCGCCGGCTTTGCGTTTGAAGGTCAGGACCAGTTTGCCCAACTGCTCTGCCTGCCCTTCGGCGCTCGAGCGTTCCTTTGCTTCGCGTTTTAGCAGGGCGGACCGCTCCTGCTCAATTGCCTTGACGTTGCTGGTGGTCGCTTCGACGGCCAATTTGCGCGGCAGCAGGTAGTTGCGTGCATAACCCGCACGCACGCGGACGATCTCGCCCCGCGCGCCCAGGTCATCAATATCTTCACGTAAGAGAATTTTTGTGTGTGCCATAGCCTTGGTTCCTTCCCTTAATCAGTTGTGTAGGGCAGCAGCGCGATATTGCGCGCTCGCTTGATGGCCTCGGCCAGCATGCGCTGGTGGATGGCACAATTGCCCGAGATGCGCCGTGGCAGAATCTTGCCGCGCTCAGGAACATAATTCGATAAGAGCCTGAGATCTTTGAAGTCGATAATATCGACCTTCTCGATGCAGAAGCGACAAATGCGGCGGCGGTGCATGCGCCGTCCGCCGCGGCCTCCACGCCCTCGGTCGCCATCATCGTCGTTCTCATAATTGCGCTGGCGATCTTCGTAATTGCGGTTGCGATCTTCGTAATTAGCTGACATGGTTTCCTCGTAAGTCTTTCTAGGGGTGAATGGACAAAGGCGGAAGCTCAATCGGCCTCGCGAAACTCACCATCCATCTTTCCTTTTAGCCTTCGCTCGCGTCATCAACGGCTGGTGCAAAGTCGGATGTTCCCCGGCGGGCAGCAGACTGACCGGCGCCAAAGGGCCTCTTGGCGGCTTTGCGAGCGCGCTTGTCCTTGAATTTCTCGGCGCGTTGACGCTCCTCGTCCATACGTACGGTGAGATAACGCAGAATGCGATCGTTTACGCGCATGCGACGTTCGAGCTCGGCTATTTCTTTTCCGGAGCCTTCGAGTTCGATGTCGACGAAAGTGCCTTCCTTCTTGCGCAAAATTTCGTAGGCCAGTTGCCGGCGACCGAGAGTCTCAGCCTTGGTAATCGTGCCGCCCTGGTCGGTAATGATCTGCTTGAAAGTATCCGTGATCTTTGCCACTTCATCATCGTCCGCGCCGGGATCGACTATGAAGAGCACTTCGTATTGTCTTAGTCCTGCCAAAATTCATCCTCCTTATGGATGTCCAGCCTCACTCTCAGTGAAGCAAGAAGGGTTATTCGAATGCTGATTGCAGCTTGCTGAATGCAGAATGCTCTCAGTTAAACTCCGCCATTGCTTTCAAAACGCCGTCACGCAAAATTGTCCGAACCGCCTCGGCGCTGCGATCTAAAACTTCTTCCACCTGAACTCGAGCCGATCGCGGGAAAGGGTCGAGTACAAATCTTTTCACATCCGCCACGGGATGATCGGGTTGAATGCCAATACGCAGCCTGGCGAATTCGTTGCTTCCCAGGGCGCCAATTATTGATTTCAACCCGTTGTGCCCACCTGCCGAACCTTTTGCTCGGATGCGGATGGCGCCAAATGGCAAAGCCAGGTCATCGCTAATCACAAGCAAGTTCTCAGGCGCGATCAGGCTGCGTTTCGCAACCAGGCAAGCGACAGCGTCGCCGCTGAGATTCATGAATGTTTGGGGCTTGATTAGCTCAACCCGACATCCTTCAATCTCGGCACGACCCACCAGCGACAGGCATTCGCGTCGCTTTACTTCGGCGCCGGCCGCCGGGGCTAATTTGTCAATCAACATGAAGCCCAGATTGTGGCGCGACCACTCATATTCCGGACCAGGATTACCGAGACCGACGATTAACATTGCCAATTTCCGATCGCCGATTGCCAATTTAGAACACTGGCGATCCGCCTTTCGGTTGCCAATCACACTCAGCCACAGCGCCAATCTGAAATTGGCAATTGGCAATCGACAATGTTCTTACTCCTTCTTGCCCTTCTCAGGTTCAGCATCTTCGTCATCCTTCTTGCCCTTGCCTATTACTTCAGGCTCAGAAGGAGTTTCACCCTCAGTCACCGGCGTCGCTGCCACTTCTTCCTGGACGATGCCCACGGTCGCAATCACCGTGTCGGCTGACGCCAGAATCTCAATGCGCTCATCGGTAGCGATATCGGAAACGTGCAGGACGTCGTGAACGCCCAGGTTGGAAACATCGACATTGATCGCTTCCGGAATGTCACGCGGATCGCAGCGAATATCGATCTCTCGAACAATCTGCTCCAGAAAGCCCTGCTCCTCGCGCACGCCCACCGGTTCCCCGATCAGGTGCAGCGGGACGGTGACTTCGATCTTCTCACCGGCCACCAGGCGCCGAAAATCAGCGTGAATCAGGCGGCCGCGAATAGGATCGATTTGCCGGTCATGGAACATCAC
Organism: Acidobacteriota bacterium; assembly: GCA_025463135.1. GTDB lineage: Bacteria > Acidobacteriota > Blastocatellia > Pyrinomonadales > Pyrinomonadaceae > JAOAPY01. Next base: position 18,442 of record JAOAPY010000022.1, on the reverse strand, counting down.
TTCATTGGCGCCGACGTTCTCGATGTCGAGGCTGAAGATGGTGTTGCGTCCCGTGTCCGATCGCAGGATCGCCGCCAGATCGCGCAACGGCGCCAGGGCGGATACCGAACCACCCTCGCCACCATAAATCGTCACCGGAACCAAACCTTCGCGACGTGCACGCCGCGCATCATTTTTACCGCGACCTTCGCGCTTGGTAGCGCGCACGGTAATGTCTTTCTTTTCTGCCATAATTGCTCCCTTTACAAGCACTCAGCGATTAGTTTTGAGATGGCTGAACTCAGATCAATGATGCATCGGTCCTAACGAGAAGTTTCCCGTTTCAGTCCGAAATGCAATCAAGATCTGAGATCGGAAATCTCAGAACTAATCGCTGATGGTCTCTTCTTCAAGCCATCAGTGTTTGCCCTTCATACGAAGAGCGAGGAAACGCTGGTCTCCTCGTGGATCGACTTGATCGCTTTCGCCAGAAGTGGCGCGATACTAAGTACTTTTATCTTATTCAACTCGCACGCATGATCGTGCAAGGGAATAGTATTCGTAACGATTATCTGCTCAATCTCAGAATTTGCCAACTGCTCAACCGCGGCGCCTGAAAGCACCGGATGCGTGAAGCAGGCATCAATCCTGGCGGCGCCGGCTTCCCTGAGGGCCCGGGCGACTTTTGTCAGCGAGCCTCCCGTGTCGCACATATCATCCACAATCAAACAACTGCGCCCACGCACATCGCCAACGACGTTCATCACTTCGGCAACGTTCGCCTTTTCGCGTCGCTTGTCGCAAAGCGCGAGTTCGGCATTCAGTCGCTTGGCATAAGCGCGCGCACGTTCTGCGCCGCCGGTGTCCGGAGCGACCACGGTTAAATTCGCCAGCGGATTATCCTGGTAATAGCCAATCATCACCGGGGCTGAATAGAGATGGTCGACGGGAATATCAAAGAATCCCTGAATCTGGGCCGCGTGCAGATCCATCGTCAGCAAACGATCAGCGCCAGCCACGGTAATCAAATTCGCTACCAGGCGCGCTGAAATAGGCACGCGCGGACGATCCTTCTTATCGGACCGACCGTAACCGTAATAAGGAATTACGGCGGTGATGCGTTCTGCCGATGAACGCCGGAACGCGTCCAGCATCACCAGCAATTCCATCACGTGAGCATCCGTCGGCGGACAGGTCGGCTGCACAATAAAAACATCGCCGCCGCGAACGTTCTCGTCGATCTGGAAATTAAATTCTCCGTCCGAGAAGCGCTCTGCGAAAGCCCGGCCCATGTCACAGCCCAACTGGCGACAAATCTCTTCCGCCAGCTTCGGGTTTGCGTTCCCGGAAAAGATTTTGATCCCGCCAGTGGTGCTCATCAATCCGTAGCACAGATTTCAGTCTGTGTTCGCTGACTTGTCTGAATACTAGAGATCGCTGTTTTCCTACCACACACAGACGAAAGTCTATGCTAGTTAAATTGGCTGGGGCGGAAGGATTCGAACCTACGAATGCCGGATCCAAAGACCGGTGCCTTACCACTTGGCGACGCCCCAGTATCAAGTCTCAGATTGTTCGGTGCGAGACCCTTTTTCAGAGCGAGACAAGGTAACTATGCATGTACCCAGTGCCCGCAAATATTCATCGCGCGACACGGTAACAGCGGGAAAAACGCGCCAGCCAGTTTCCGCCTCCATTTCTCTGATGGCGCGCGCCTGCTCTTCCTTGCTTTCAAAGATACCAAATACGCTCGAACCGCTTCCAGCCAATAACGAACTGCCGGCACCTACTTTGATAAGCGCTTCTTTTGCGCGCTCAATCTCCGGCTCAGATGCAAAGATCACCTTTTCAAAGTCGTTTTGCGGCAGGTACAGATGCGAAAGTTCCAAATCGGCCGCCGCACGAGAACTAGAGAGAATAGAGACCTCTCTTGAGGTTGTCAAGGCAGGCGCTCTAAGCGCTGCGTATGCGTTGATGGTTGCGACGGTCGCGGTTGGGGTGACTATGAGCAGGTACTTGTGACGGTCGCCAACAGCTTCGATATCTGTCCCCGTGCCGGTCGCCAGGGCGCACCCGCCGATGAAAAAGAAGGGAACGTCAGCTCCCAAACACGCCCCAATTCCCTGCAGGTCATCCAGGCTTGCGGGCACATTCCAGAGCCGGGTCAGGCCCAACAGGGCCACAGCGGCGTTGGAAGAGGCACCGCCCAGACCACCTTTAGCGGGAATGCGTTTCTCCAGGTGTATCGACGCCCCAGCCCTAACCTCAAAATGGTCGCGCAACGCGTTGGCAGCGCGGACAATCAGGTTTCTTTCATCTAAAGGTATCTCGGGGTCATTACAGGAAAGACCAATGTCAGGAGTTTCTCGACCAGCGAAAGATAATTCGTCCTGCAAAGAAACGGTCTGCAATAACGTTCTTACTTCGTGATAACCGTCCTCGCGACGACCGAGAACCCGCAGAGACCAATTGATTTTCGCAAATGATGGGAGCGTGAAAGGAGGCGTTGACACGATAGGTTGCCGCGTTACTCCGTTGGTCGTTTCATGAGCATACAAGCAGCGCCGTTTAGAAAAGCGGACTTGTCCGCCCGTGGGGCACAAGTACCCTGTCTAAACGGTATGCAAGTTAGGCGAATCGCTCCGCTCCAAGGGGCGCGCGATCACTCACCGCTTAATAAATTCCTGAGTCAGATAGACAGTGCCGTCGGGAGCTATGAAACTGCCAATTGCCGACTGTGCAAATTCATTATTCAAGATGTTGGCGCGATGTCCCGGCGAGATCATCCAGCGCTCGACGGCAAATGCGCCCGGATCATCATAACCCTGATTATACGCGATGTTTTCTCCCAGCACGCGAAAGTGTGCGATGCCCACCGCGTGGGCCCGATCCCTCAACCTCTCGCCTTCGGGCGTTTCGTGCGCAAAATAACCTTGCCGCACCATGTTTTCGGAATGAACACGCGCCATGCGACACAGTGCCCGATCCCATTCGAGCGGCGCCAATCCATTCTGCAACCGGGCGGCATTAGTGCTTTCAAAGGCTCGGCGTTCAACGTCCGTAGCCTCACTCAGAGCCGGTCCAACCGTTCCGGCGACCAAAGGGTCGAATACCCGACGCGGTCTCGAAACCAGCGTCGCGTCATTCGATAGTGAAAGCAGACGTGCGGTGGGAATGATTGACGGTGTCTGGGCAAAGGTAGGTGTCAGCGGGAAGCAAACAGTCGCCAGCAAAATGGCGAAAGAAAAAACGGAGATATGGCCTTGCAGAGATCGACGGATAAATTGCATGGGAAAACCTTTGCTTTGCTGATGGCAAAACAGGTACGCCTTGAGGTTGGCTTGTTTAAGAGAAACCTAACCGGGGCCGGTCAAGCTAGTGTCGTCACTGAGAGACTAACAAAAGATTAAACATAGATCAACGCATAAGATTTGGAGCAGTTTGATGCGCTCCCGGTTCTGTATTACTTTCCCAAATCAGGAAAGGTTGGAGGTGGAGGAGGCCCACTCGCCGACCCGCCGAACTGTTCAGCTGTTTTTTGCCAGGATGTCTGAGTGGGATAACAGTTAAGCAAAACAAACATGGCGACCAGGCCGGCTCCGTAACTGTAAAAAGCGTTTCCCGTCATTAAGGTGGCAATGAATCCGAAAACTGCAACCGCAGTACCCAACAGCGCTACCTGGATCGTGGTCTTTTCGAGCGTCGCCAACAAACCCGAGGTGCCTCGTAAGGCCGCTATGTCCCGCAAACGCATTGCTGCAAACCTGGTTCGCCGCAATACGACCGAACCGACGCCAAAGAAAACGATGGTGATCTTCAAGGCCATCTCAAGCGGCGCATTATCCTGCTGGTGAAATCGGTTTCTCCCCAGGAATGCCGCGAGCGATAACGCCACAGTGAAGGCCAGCAACGCCCGCAACGTCAATGCAGCAGTGTGATGACGCCGCCGTAACTCCGGTTGATAATTGAACGGTAACTGTTCGGACACGTTGCTCACCAGAATAATGAAGATAGAAAACGGCCCGCAGTTTACCATGCTGCGGGCCGTAATCTAATGGGAAGCGAGATTGGGGAGTGCTCCATTAAGGTGTTGCTAAAAAAGGGGACGGTTCGAAGGCAATGAGGGTCAGTACCACCTGCGGTAGCGGTGGGTCTGCTCCCGAACAAGATCGCTGGGCAAACCAGATCCTCTCGGCGTTATTGCTGCTCCAACGACAACCCACCCGCTACCGCAGGTGGTACTGACCTCATTCCTCGCAGTTACTTAAGCCCGCTGAAACCTAAGGCTTTTCGGTTGCCGGTGGCGTGGGCTGATTATTCGAAGAGCCAGGTGCCTTTGGCTTAGTCTCTCTTCGTTGCACAGGGGCGACTGGTGTTGTGTTCACCGGCAATTGTCCGTTGTATTTCAGCGCCTCGTCGATAAGATCCTGACCGGCTTTCCTGTCTCGGCTGATTAGGATGCCATCCTTGCCAACGGTTACATCCACTTTGCCCGCTACCTGTTGCATCAGATTGCCCATAAAGGTGGGGTGTTCCGGTGGGGCCACACTCTTGCGCGCGGGATCGACCTCAGGTATCGGAGCACCAATAATACTTAGCTGCTCTTTGGTCTTATCCGTAAAATCGCTATTCGGATAATCACGCACTATTCTTTGATAGTACTTGGCCGCCTCGTCAGGTTCTTCTTCCTGCTGATAAGTGGTTGCCAGACGGAACAGTACCTCGTCCATGTAAGAGAAGTTCGGGTACTTGTCCACAATCTCCTTCAGCCGTGACTGCGAGCCTTTGAGACCGCCCTTCTGATGCTGGTAGCGCGAGTCGTAGTAAAACGTGGCTACCTGAAAATTGTGCATGGCCAGGTTCTCTTGCACTTCGCGGAGATGACCTTCTACGTCCGGGCGCAGTTTAGTCTGCGGATATTGCTGCAAGAGGGCTTTCAATCGCTGTTCTGCCTTGCGTGCATGGGTAACGTCCCGATCGGCCAGTCCCATCTGTCGCATTTCAGCTTCCGCCACCTTCAACATCGCTGCATCTGCCAGAGGATCGGTGGGAAAGAAGGTCAGCCAATCCTGGTAGGACGCAGCAGCCTGAATCAGCGAACTGGTGCCTCCTTCAAGATAAAAGGAATCGGCTATGGCCAGCTTAGCTAAAGGCAAAAACGGTGAGTCAGGATAGGTTGTAATGATGGTCGTAAACAACAAGCGGCCGGTTTCATGATTTCCCTTGCGCACCTCTTTGGCCGCATCTTCAAACAGCACTCGATCACGACCGGCAGCGACCACGCTCGTTAACTCCTCGTATTCGCTGTCTTTGCCACCGCCGCCAAACGGCCAAAGTCGAAATCCTTTTTTCTGGCCCCTCTTTGAACTTGAAGAAGGACTGCCTGAAGCATCGCCGGTCCTGGCGCCGGCCGTTGCCTGGAGCGCGGTTTGGACGCGAGCATCCAACTCTGTTACTGAGGTCTCCAACGCATCCAGCTTTGATACTTCGTATCGTTCCGACCGATCCTGCTTTGCATGCAAATCATTTACGTCCGAAAGAACGGCCGATACCTCCTTAGCAAGTCCCTGCAGACGCGTTCGTGGATCGTCCGCATCCACAGCCTTTTTTGTCTTGTCCTGCGGCTTCTCAGGAATGCCGGCAATGGCACTATTGAGCGAGCGATGCATGGCCTCGAGTTTCGAGCGCATTATGTCGAGGCGCTGGACCGACGACATGTCACTCTGAGTTCTACCGCTTTTTTGGGCCGAGGTTGAACCGACCAGGGCAGCCACGGCAAGGGCTGCGAGCAAAACTAAACTGATAGGGCGAAAACGCATAGTTAATTCCTCCAAAAAAATAACGCCATGGCCGAGGAGTCGCTTTCCAACCGCGAACGCAACCGGAAGTCCGATCAAAACCGACTAACTTTCAGGCTCCGGCATCCCAATGTCAAACCTGGACCCGGATTATGAGGCTGTTCACTATGATGCAATTCTCAGGATGAAAGGCTGTCGAGGCCTTTCGGAGAATTCATTTTAAAGCCGCTAAACCCACTGAACCGTTGCCTCGCGAAGCTCGCGGACCGCACCTCCGGGATCTTCCGCGCCAAAGATTGCCGAGCCCGCTACGATTATTTCCGCTCCGGCCTCAACGACCTGTTGAATGTTTTTCAGATCGACGCCACCGTCGATCTCGATGCGCACCGGCAAGCCTCTCTGGTCGATTAGATGTCTGAGACGACGCACTTTATCCAGGGCGGTGGGGATGAACTTCTGACCCCCAAAGCCCGGATTCACCGACATAATCAACACATAATCAACGAACTCCAGGATTTCCTGGAGCGACTCCAACGGCGTCGCAGGATTAATGACCGCCCCGGCCAATGCGCCGGCTGTTTTGATCGACATCACCGTTCGGTGCAGATGAGCGTCGGCCTCAACATGAACAGAAACCATGCGCGCGCCGGCTTTTACAAACTCTGCGGCATAACGCCCCGGCTCGCTAATCATGAGATGCGCATCAATGGGCAACTTTGTTACGCGTGACAACGCCTTTACAACCGGCAAGCCCACGGTGATGTTCGGCACGAAGTGACCATCCATAACGTCAACATGAAGAATGCCGGCGCCGGCTTGCTCAACCCTCTGGATCTCTTCGGCCAGACGTGAAAAGTCGGCGGACAGGATCGAAGGAGCAATGTCGATTGTTCTGGCGTTCATTCGCTGCTGGCCTGGTGATGATCCTCTGGACGAACCGGTCACTCACGATACACGAGCAGGATGCTCGTGCACTTCTTTCTCTCTATCGCCTTCCCGGCGGTGTTGGCGCGGGTGTGGCCCGGTTCGCATTCCGGTTCGGCTTGGCCGAATTCCCATTCTCTGTTTGTGGCTTGTGGTTATTGGTGTTCGGGACAGCGCTGTTCGAGTTAGCGTTGTTAGCGTTCAAATTACCTTTGGCGTTTGCGTTTGCATTTGCATTTGCTTTTGCCCGATTAGAATTTGCATTGCCGTTGCTATTCCGATTGGCATTCGTGTTGGCGTTCGCGTTCGCGTTCTTGTTCCTCTTGGGTTTGTTCTCGTTCGCATTCGCCGGAGCAGCGGAGTCATTCGCGTTGTGCTTGTCATTGCCCGTGGCCGAGTTGGCGTTGTCCTGAACGGCAACGGTTTCCGAGGCTTCGCCTTCTTTCGGTGTCCGCGACACATCAACCGCTACAGTCTGTCCCGCTTTCACCACTTCGCCCGCGCGAGGAAGTTGAAACATCACGGTATCGGATTTTATTTGCCTGCTGGGCCGGGTGGCGCGAACACGAAAGTTCAGGCCTGCTGTTTTCAAATCGTTTTCAGCCACGAAGCGATCTTTGCCAACTACTTCGGGCACCTTCACTTCCGGGCTCCGCAATGAAAGATAGACAGTAGTTGCCAAGCCGAATAAGAAGACAACCGCAATCAATATCACGATTCCGAGTCTTTTCAGCGCTAAGAGCATTTGTGTTGCTATGGTCAAAATCTTGCAGGTTCACTCGCCGACTGGTCGCAACGGACGAGGTCGAGTTGCGCAGTCTAACATCCGCTAACACCCCCCGCAAGCAAGCACTATTTGCGATCAGGGCCGTAATTTACAGGTGCTCAGAGTACCGCCTTTTAGGCGGGCTTTAGCCTGGGCGAATAACCGATTGAAGTCGGCACTCTGGACGCCTGTTGCCAAACTGAGGCAATACTTTGCTACTCGCGTTCGAAGGCAGCGATGAAAAACCCGTCTGAGCCACCTCGATGCGGCCACAGACGCGCGGCGCCGGCGCGACTCATTAGCGAACTATTAACAGGCAAGCCTGCCGGCACAAAGCCCGCTGTTTGTTCGAAAAACTTATCTATTACGTGTTCGTTCTCTTCGGGCTCAACTGAGCAAGTGGAATAAATCAGGCGTCCACCCGGTCTTACCATACTCACTGCATTCAAGAGAATTTGAATTTGCCGGGCCGCCAGATCTTCAATGTCTTCGGGTGAGATGCGCCAGCGGATCTCCGGGTTGCGCCGTAGCGTGCCTGTGCCCGTACAGGGCGCGTCGACCAATACCCGATCAAAACCTGATAAATGAAACGGTAAACTCTGCCGCGCGTCGAGAACAACACACTGAATATTAGCCAGGTGATGCCCTTTAGCCGTCGCCACAACTGTTCGCAAGCGATGTTCGTAGAGATCGGCTGCCACCACAATCGATCCATCACGTGTCAGGTCGGCGATGTGCGTAGTCTTGCTTCCAGGGGCGGCGCAAACATCCAGCACCCTCTCGCCCGTTCCTGCTCCGACTACGTGAGCGACTAACTGTGACGCCTCGTCCTGAATGTAGACTCGCCCATCCTGAGCGAGTTGCTGCAACGCGCCCGCCGCTCGGCTGGTCAGCCAGGCGCCGGGAACGATCGCCGAAGACCGCAACTCAACTCCGGCGGATTGCAGCGCAGTGATCACCGCGGAATAATTTTCGGTCTCGTTCACAATTCGGAATGCAACCGGAGCAGGTTCATTGTTGGCTCGCGCAAAGGCTGCAGTCTCGTCAAAGCCTCGGACACTTACCCAGCGCTGAATCAACCAGAGAGGGTGGGAAGTCTCAACGGCAAGTCTTTCGAGCGGATCGGCTATCGCGGTGCAAGGATCGAAATCAAACTCGCGCGTGGCGCGGCGCAAGACGGCGTTAACGAAAGGTCCCGCGGACCGCAATCGCGCTCGACGAACGATGTTGACAGATTCGTTTACCGCGGCCGAGGCGGGAACTTTTGCCAGGCAGCGAAGTTGATAAAGGCCGAGACGCAGGGCAAGACGGACCGCCAAATCCAGGCCCTCGGGATCACGATCGGCATGATTGCCGATCAAGCGATCCAACCAAAGCTGGTGTCGTAACACCCCCATGACCAGTTCATGGCAAAGGGCGCGATCATGTGGCTGTAATCCTTCTGCGTGTGAGGCAAGTAACACCGAAGCGAAAGCGCCATCGCGCTCCACGCGCTGCAGTATCTCGAACGCCGCCACACGCGCGGGGGAGACCATTGGAGATGGAGTCGAGGATTTCGTGGTCGAAGTGGATCTGTTCTTCAAAACATGTAGGGGCGGACCTGTGTGTCCGCCCGTGCGAGCGTGATTATCAACCGGTGCGGACACACAGGTCCGCCCCTACGAACGCGTTACTCAAATATCTCACCGACGCGCAAATGAGTGCCATTCAAAAAATCACGCGCGCTCATACGCCGCTTTCCTTCCGGCTGAACTTCAAACAAACGCAATGAGGTATCTGCACCGCAGGTCACAATCAAATCATCACCATGGGCGGCGATCACCTCACCGGCAGTAGCACCCGGTTTAAGCCCGGCGATGCTTTCCTCAACCGCGGTGCGCCACAGAATAAGCCGCTGTGCGTCGTGATGCGTATAAGCATTAGGCCACGGCTGAAAACCACGCACCGACCGCTCGATCACAGACGCATCGTGCGACCACTTGATCAGACCGTCATCCTTCTCGAGCATCGGCGCGAACGTCGCATCTTTATCATGTTGCGGCAGAGGCGTAAGGTCAGCGAGGCGCGCCAAAGTATCACTGAGCAGATCCGCGCCCAGCGGCGCCAGGCGCGACATTAATTCCGCTGCCGTTTCCGCGGCGCCGATCTCCGTTTCCTGCTGCAGCAGGATTGGACCGGCATCCAGTTGCTCTTCGATGAACATCGTCGTCACGCCGGTCCGTGTTTCACCGTTCACTATGGCCCAGTTAACCGGCGCCGCTCCTCGGTACTGAGGCAGGAGTGAGAAATGAACGTTGATGCAGCCACGGCGCGGCGCACGCAGAAAGTCAACCGGCAGAATGCGACCATAAGCGACGACCACCGCCAGGTCCGCCGCGTGCGAGACAAAGATCTCCCGCGATTCATCAGTCTTGATTTTTTTTGGTTGCTGAACCGCGAGGTTGTGAGCGAGGGCAAATTCCTTGAGCGGCGACTGGGCGACTTTGTTGCCACGACCTGAGGGTCGATCAGGTTGCGTCCACACCGCGACTATCTCGTGCCCATCATCCAGACATCGTTGCAATGACGGCACCGCGGCGGCCGGCGTGCCCATGAAAACAATACGCATGGTTGATTCAAAGAAACGCAGATGACCCAAGGGAAGTGTTCTGGCCCTTCGCAGTTCTCAGGCCCGATGAATACTTCTATGACGGTAGTTGGTCACTTTCGCGGCAAATGTCCGACAAACTTTAGTTTGTCGCGGCGTTACGACAAGGTAAAGCTTATCGGACATCAATAGCCTCTTTTCATTTAGCTCTACGCGGTGGTTCCCGCTTCGGCTTTCTTGCCCACGGTTGCTCCGATCTTTGTCGAAGACAGCTTGGCCTGCATGAACAGCAGCAGGTAATCGCGGCCGCCGGCCTTTGAATCCGTACCGGACATATTGAAACCACCAAAGGGATGCACGCCCACGAACGCTCCCGTGCACTTGCGATTGAGATAAAGATTGCCCACGTGGAACTCGCGTCGTGCTCTTTCAAGCTTGGCCTCATCGGCGCTGTAAACCGCACCGGTAAGACCGAACTGCGTGTCGTTCGCTATGCGCAAAGCATCGTCATAGTCTTCAGCCTTGATAACCGCCAGCACGGGCCCAAAGATTTCTTCCTGCTCGATCGTAGCTCCGGCTTTAACATCGGCAATGACCGTGGGTTCGATAAAGAAGCCTTGCTCGCCGTCTGAACCACCGCCCACCAGCACGCGACCGCCTTCGGCTTTTCCTTTTTCGATATAGTTGATGATCGTCTTGAATGCTTTCTCGTTGATTACCGCGCTCATGTTGGTGGCGGGATCGGCGGGATCGCCGACCTGAATTTTTTCGGTTCGCTCGACAATTTTTTCAAGCATCGAGTCATAAATCTTGGCGTCGATAATCGCCCGGGAACAGGCTGAACATTTCTCACCTTGAAACCCGAATGCGGACTGGACTATGCCCATCGCCGCGTCGTCTAAATTTGCATCTTCGGCGACGATAATTGCGTCCTTGCCACCCATCTCGGCAATCACTCGTTTGATCCAGAGTTGGCCGTCCTGCACTTTTGCGGCGCGCTCGTTAATACGCAGGCCAATCTCTTTGGAACCGGTAAAGGAAATGAAACGAGTGTGCGGATGATCGACGATGACGTCGCCGACCTCCGCGCCTGATCCTGTCGTAAAGTTTACGACTCCGGCGGGCAGACCGGCTTCTTCGAGCAGCTCAAAAAACTTGTAAGCAATCGTGGGGGCGTCGGAAGAAGGCTTGAGCACGACTGTGTTCCCTGTGACGATAGCCGCGCCAGTCATACCGGCCATAATGGCCAGAGGAAAATTCCATGGCGGAATCACTGTAGCGACCCCCAGCGCGATGTATTCCAGCGAGTTGTTTTCACCGTCAATCTTTGTCAGCGGCTGCGGCGCAGCGTAACGCAGCATCTCGCGTGCGTAGAACTCACAGAAATCGATCGCCTCCGCTGTATCACCATCGGCTTCCGCCCAGCCCTTGCTCACCTCGTGAATCATCCAGGCTGACAGTTCATGCTTGCGCTGACGCATTAGCCCGGCCACGCGAAACAACAGATCGGCGCGCTCGGTGGCGGGAGTGATGCTCCAGGTCTTAAAACTTTCGTAGGCAGTTTCCACGGCACGATTCGCCAGGTCTTTGGTAGCTTTCTGAAAACGTCCCACGACCTGCGTGCGATTGGCGGGATTGATACTTTCGAATTTATCTTCGGTCAGGATCCGTTCGCCCCCAATCACCAGCGGGTACTCTCGCCCGAGGTCACGTTTAACTTTTTCAATCGCCTCGCGCATGGCAACGGCGTTCTCTTCTTTGGTAAAGTCGGTGAGCGGTTCATTGCGAAATTCAGTTGTCATATTTGGACTCCAATTGTTCTAGTGATTGTGACGATACTATCATGAGTTATTGCTGATGGAAGAGCAGGGGTAAGCCGTCCTTCCTGACCTTGAGCCGCACCGACAGGCAACATTCAACTGCAGACTGAAAGGCGTCCAACCCTGAAATAAAAAGCGGCCAATTGCTTACAAAGCATCGACCGCCTTCTGCCTTCTGCCTTCTGCCTTCTGCCTTCTGCCTTCCGCCTTCCGCCTAATTCCACTTTCCCGTCTTCTGCAACTTCCTGATTTTCCTTTTTACGAGTTCGCGTTTGATGGAACTCATCTTGTCGAGAAAGACGATGCCGTCGCAGTGATCTGTTTCATGCAGCATGCAGCGCGCGGTTAGTTCCATGCCGTCAACTTCAAACTCATTTCCATTTAGGTCCTGAGCACGGACGACCGCGCGCAGGCTGCGCTCGACGGGGGTGAAGATGCCCGGAAAAGAGAGACAGCCCTCTTCGCCGTTTTGATTTCCTTCGATAGCCAGCACTTCGGGATTGATTAAGACCAGGCGCTGCTCGGGATCCTTGCCGCCGGAACAGTCCATCACGAACAATCTTTTGGCGACACCTACCTGCACCGCGGCCAGGCCGACGCCGGGGGCCGCATACATTGTCTCAAACATATTGTTGACGAGCTGTTTCAGCCTTTCGTCAAATTCCGTTACCGGATCGCCAGGAGTATCGAGTACCGGCGCCGGCCAGGTCACAATATCGAGTAACGCCATAGGTCTATCTTTCCTAATCCTTCCGAACGAGCTTCGATGTCGATTTTACGATGAAGTTGCTTGCAGTGCCTAGCAGAGCGTCGAAGACTCGTTTGGTTTGGCATTGAATCGCCGGCTTGATGCGGGAAACTCAATTCGTAGATCGATAATCGAGTTGAGGAAAGTGCAAGTCAGGAAGGGGACCCTGTCCCCGCTCAAGTTGGGGCACATTGATGAAGGAGTGGAACCGATAGCGCTGCCCAAAAATTGATTTCTATCTCCTCAACTTGATCACGGCCCAACTTGAGCGGGGACAAGGTGCCCTTCCTAACTGTAGTTGCTCAGTCGCCAGCTGAGCATTGGGAATTGAGTTCTCACGGCGTGCAAACCAAATTAGAACATGGGACCGTGGCTAGAAAGGACATCAGCAATGAGAAAGTGTGGCGCCTGCGCCACAACCGTAATCCTGAGGGCAATGTAATCGAGCTTTAATATCCGGCACAACCGTTGCGATAGAACCGGCTCGCTCCAAAATCAGCTTCAAAAATGACCAGGCAAAAGGTCCCGACAAAAATTGGTAAAACAAACAACGCTCAAGACCTCAGTTGAAACCTCAGGCACCGGTCTGCACACGGCGGTCCCGGTGCGCATTCGTTTGCTACCCGCGCCGCCGGATACCGGCTATGTTTTTCGCCGCACGGACCTGGGTGGCTTTGAAATTCCCGCGACGGTTGAATCCGTGGCGCATTGTGGTTATGCAACCACCCTGATGCGCACGGGCGTGATGCTTTCAACCGTTGAGCATCTGTTGTCGGCGCTGCGCGGCCTCGGTGTCGACAATGCCTTCATCGAAGTCGACAACCTCGAGATTCCGATCATGGATGGCTCAGCGGAAGCATTTGCCGAAATGATCGAAGAGGCCGGCATAGTCACGCAGCCGCTGGCCCGCCGCGCTTTGCTGGTGCGCGAAAAGATTTCATTCGAGCAGGGCGAGCGGCGCATCAGTGTCGAGCCCGCGGACAGTTACCAAATCGATTGCCTGATAGATTTCAAACATCCCTTGATCGGGGTGCAGCATCGCACCGTGGAACTCGCGAACGGAAACTTTGGGCGCGAGATTGCTTCGGCCCGCACTTTTGGCTTTACGGAGGAGATTGAGGCGCTGCGGCGAGCCAACTTGATTCGGGGCGGCTCACTCGACAATGCGATAGTCCTGACGCCGGAGGGAATGTTGAATGAATCGGGTCTGCGATTCACCGACGAGTTCGTGCGACATAAGATCCTGGACATCATCGGTGACTTTGCCCTGCTGGGGATGCCCATTCTCGGCAAAGTCAAAGCTGAGCGCAGCGGACACATCATGCACGCCGGCTTGATGGCCAAGCTGCTGCGAGTTCGATCCGCCTGGGATATCGTCGACATGCCCGTCCCTGGGGCCGCACGCATCCTGCGTGCTGAGGCTGGGTAAAGAGCATCTTGAAAGCAAAGGGCCTCCTGGGTAACTCCAGCACGCGGGACGCGTGCGGTCCCAGATTAGTCCCAGACTTCAACTCGCCAAATTTCCAACCGAAATATCGTAAGAAATCCGAGCTCTCGGAAACTCGCGTCATTCATCACTATTTTCTTGACTCACACGTCCGCTCTTCAGTATTCTCCGCGCCGCTTTGACGCGCACAAAGATCAAAGCACAAAACACCAGGTACAAAGGACCGTCTTTATTCCATTCTCCCCGGGTTCGCGTGAGCGACGTGACGCTGCGCGATCCTCGCTCGTCCGATCACATTTTGAAGGAGACAACACGATGCAGCGCAAGAGTTTTCTGATACTCCTTTTGGCGCTTGCCACGATGGCAACGACAATGTTGAGTGGCTGTGTGGACAACGGCGCCGGGAAGAACCCGCCGCCCGCAACCACCGCCGACAGCGGTAAGATTCCCGTCACCACTTCCTCGGAAGACGCAAAAAAGGAATTCATGGCCGGACGCGACCTGGCTGAGAAGTTGCTCATAACGGATTCGCTCCAACACTATGACAAGGCCATCGCGCTCGATCCGAATTTCGCTTCCGCGGAATTGAACCGGGCCACGTCCAGCCCCACTGCTAAAGAGTTCTTTGACCATATGAAAAAGGCTGTAAGCCTTGCCGACAAGGCATCGAATGGCGAACGACTCCTGATCCTGGGCGCCGAAGCAGGGGCCAACGGCAATGCGGCGAAGCAAAAGGAGTATCTCGAACAGGCGGTGGCTGCTTATCCAAATGATGAGCGCGCCCACTTTGCTCTGGGTGGATATTATTTTGGGCAACAGGACATGGCCCAGGCTATTCAGCATTACAAAAAAGCGACCGAGATCTCGCCGACCTATTCGACCGCTTTCAATATTCTCGGCTATGCCTACCGGCAGAATGCTGATTACGCCAGCGCTGAACAGGCATTCAAAAAATACATCGAGCTTATTCCAAAAGATCCGAATCCTTATGATTCGTACGCTGAGTTGCTCTTGAAGATGGGCCGGTTCGACGAATCAATCGCCCAGTACCGCAAGGCTCTGGAGCTTGATGCGAACTTTGTGAACTCGCATTTCGGCATCGCCGCCGCACTGCTCTACAAGGGCAAGGCCGATGAGGCACTGGCTGAGCTGCAGAAGTTGACTGACAAAGCCCGTAACGATGGCGAGCGTCGCACCGCGTTGTTTGGCATGACTGTCGTGGATGCCGACGGCGGACAGATGGATAAGGCTATCGCCGAAGTGGACAAACAATACGCACTCGGCGAGAAGACCAACGACGTTCCCAACATGATCGGTGATGTACAACTCAAGGCCACAATCATGCTCGAGACCGGCAAATATGACGAGGCCAAATCGCTGTTTGAGCGCGCCCTGAAGATGACGGAAGAGTCCAATCAATCACAGGCGATCAAGGACAACACGAAACTCTTTCATCATTTCAACCTCGCCCGAATCGCTTTGGGGAAAAAGGACCTGGCAACTGCCAAAACCGAAGCGGATGCATTTCAAAAAGGCGTCGACCCCACGAACTCGAACCAGGTGAAGCAGTCTCATTCACTGGCTGGAATGATCGCCCTCGAAGAGAAGAACTTTGACAAAGCGATCGCTGAGCTGCAGCAGGCAAATCAGCAGAATCCCTACGATCTCTATCGGCAGTGTCAGGCCTATGAGGGCAAGGGTGATGGTGCCAAAGCCAGGGAGTCTTGTACCAAAGCCGCGGAATTCAACTCGCTGCCGCAAATGAATCTGGCCTTCATCCGGACCAAAGCGGCGAAGGTATCGAAAGGCTGATCTGTTTCCTGGGACCGCACCGCATCCTGCGTGCTCGAGTTACGTCAATGGCTCCCGACTATGTAAAACGCTATTGACCCCACCTAAGTACGCAGGATGCATGCGGTCCCGGATAACTATCGATCGGGCAGAAACTCGTAAGCAACATGCACCTGCAAACTGCCCGGAACAATTTCGGTGCGCACATCCTTGGCGCGCAGACGTAACGCACCTTTGGCGGGTGCAACCGGTAGTCGGGCCGACAACTGGTCCAGCTTCAGCAACTCGAGTGGATTGATGCGCGCGTCGATTGCGCTTTGTACGATCTTTACCAGCGACCCGCTCGCCAGTGCCGGCACATTGGTGAGATGAATGTCCTGCACCTGAACTCGAGCTAATAAAACCTGGCGCGCGCGATCGAAGTCAAAGCTCCAGGTGGTGTTGGCCCAGCCACGAAATTCAATACAGCCAAGGAGAGTTGAGTTATACGAACCTGCAAAGGCCAGCGGCGCCGATATTTTACCCTGCTCTAATTTGGCGGACGTCTTCACCCCACCTTCTTCTCGCTCCAGCGTGATAGCGCTCTGGCAGCCATACGATTCTGCCGGCGTTCGATCTTTGTCGCCGGGGGTGATGGCGAGCGGCGCCGATGGCGCCTTGAGATTCGTGAACATCGAATCAAGAAAGGCATTGAGAAAGTCTTCGTTGACGCTGAGCGTTACTTCCGGATTTAGTTGTGATTTGAAATTGCCTTCGGTCCTGAATCGAGTTGATGCGAGACTCATTGCGCCAACCTGCACGGACAACATGGGGACGGTGAGAGCGATGATCACGGTCCATATGCAGGATCCTCTTGATTGCTGCTTCATAACACTCCAAGTAGCTTTTGAGAAACGTATGCGGCTTTGCCGCCCGATGTGCGGAACGGCTCTGCCTTTCCGAGAGAACCGCCCCAAAATTCGAGGCTATGCCTCCAGCTCTTGTTGCGGAGGCGCAGCCTCATTGAAAAAACTGATTTGTCGGAAAGGCATAGCCTTTCCGCGCATCAGGCGGCAGAGCCGCAGTACGCTGGTTACAACCCGCTGCGCACGATGTCATGAAGCCGAATCAAGCCGACGCAAGTGTGCTGCTCGTCGACTACTGGCAAGACCGAGATTTGTGATAGCCGATCTTCCATCAACCGGAGGGCATCAAAGGCAAGCAGATCCGGTGTTGCCGCAATAGGGTTCCGCGTCATGAATTCGCCACATCCCAACCCCTCCAGCGAAGCATGGTCCAACCGCTCGATCGCCCGTCGCAGATCGCCGTCCGTGATCAACCCTACGAGCCGGCCATGGCTGTCGATCACATTTACTGCTCCCAAACCGCCTCGGCTTATGGCCCTCACAACTTCCAGCCACTGAGCCTCCGCGGACACCGTTGGGTTCTGCTCGCCCTCATGCATCAGGTCCGAAACTTTTAACGTAAGACGCTTTCCGAGTTGACCGGCGGGATGATTGATAGCGAATTCGTCTGGTGTCAGACCCTTGACGCGCATCAAGGTAAGCGCTAACGCATCGCCGAGTGCCAGTGCCACTGTTGTACTTGTGGTTGGCGCCAGGTTCAAGGGGCAGGCTTCTTCTGCCACGGATACATCCAGCACAACATCAGCGCGTTTTGCGACAGTCGAATTCAAGTTCCCCAGCAGGGCGACCAGCGGCACCTGACGATGCTTCAAGTAAGGCAAGAGCGCAATCACCTCATCGGTTTCGCCGCTGTTACTCAGGACCACCACCACATCTTCCGCATTCACAATGCCGATACCGCCATGCAGCGCATCCGAAGGGTGCAGGTACAGCGCAGGAGTTCCCGTACTGGTCATCGTGGCCGCAATCTTTTGCGCGATGATTCCCGACTTGCCAATACCGAGCAGGACGACTTTGCCTTTACAGTTGACCAGCAATTCAATTGCGCGTTGGACTTGATCCGGCTGCAAACGAGCTGCGGTTTGCTCAATAGCCTGGGCTTCCATGCGGAGGAAGCCGAGCACTTCGGAAAAATTTGTCGCGTCATTCATTGAAGATGTTGATATACGAGTTGGACAGGATTTGGCAAGCGAGGCTGGTTCAATCTGCTGGACTTAAATGAAGGAGACTAATTACAGAACCGGGAGCGGTACCGCTCCCGGTACTGACCTCATTACTCAACTCGCACCTCTTCGAAGGCAATGAGGTCAGCACCACCTCGCGGGTCGTGAGGAGTCCGTCGGATCGGCAGTATGAGGTCAGTACCACCACGCGGTAGCGGGTGGGTCTGCTCCCAACAAGATCGCTGGGCACAACCAGATCGTCTCGGCTATAGCGGCCCCGTCACTTACCCCCCCGCTACCGCGAGGTGGTACTGACTTCATACTGCCGACGGTCACAGATCGCTTACGAGACCCGCTCGCTGCCGCTCCCGGTACTGACCTCATTACTCAACTCGCACCTCTTCGAAGGTAACGAGGTCAGCACTACCACGCGGGTCGTGAGGTCCGTCGGATCGGCAGTATGAGGTCAGTACCACCACGCGGTAGCGGGTGGGTCTGCTCCCAACAAGATCGC
>JAOAPY010000006.1 GCA_025463135.1 Acidobacteriota bacterium | reverse complement strand
TCAACTCGCACCTCTTCGAAGGTAACGAGGTCAGCACTACCACGCGGGTCGTGAGGTCCGTCGGATCGGCAGTATGAGGTCAGTACCACCACGCGGTAGCGGGTGGGTCTGCTCCCAACAAGATCGCTGGGCACAACCAGATCCTCTCGGCGTTATAGCTGCTCCGTCACTTACCCACCCGCTATCGCGAGGTGGTACTGACTTCATGACACGGTAGTCGGAGTTTCCACACAGTCTCGGTAGCGACCGGATCCTTCATTCAACACGCAATCCAGTTTCGAATCGTTAATCGTTAGCAATAGAGTTAACTATGGGGATCCGGTCGCTATGCTCCCGGTTCTGTACCCTTCGCCCTCATCATAGTGCGCTCTGCTAAATCAAACAGCACCCGGAGAACGCGATTCTCAAGGAACGATCTTCGCGAGGCGAAAGCGGAGATCGCAAGGCTTAAAAACCAGTTAGAAGAACTCATACATAAAGACTGTCCTCGATCAAGTTGAACTTCAGTTGCTATTAAATATTATGCATACCCACGTCGACCACAACTATCCAGAGCTGATGCCGCGCGGGTTTAAAGGATCTCGGGCTCGACTTGAGTACCACCTTCAACGGCTCGTCGATTCTCGATACAATGAAAATGATCTTCGTGTCTGATGATGGCCCGCATTATGCAGTCACCCAAAACGGGCGCAAGCTTCTCGTACAAAAAGATCTGCTCTAGCAACATGCTGTTATCCAATTTCGAGCCCGTCAATCAACTCGACCGGCAACATCTTCCAATAGAGAGCACTACCCACCATGCGCGCATAGACAACTCAGCCGTCCGTCCGCTATATTGCCCTTCCTTAGGCGTCAACCTATTCGGAGACAAACTTAATATGGGATTCCTTAACTTTCTGCCGAAAGAGGAGCAGTACTTTGAGCTGTTCGAGCAGATGACACACTATATTTCCGATGCGTCGCGGGCGCTCGTGGAAATGCTTTCCGACAAGGACGCAGATTTCGAAGACTATTCACGGCGAATAAAAGGGCTCGAGCATGCCTGCGATGAATTAACACACACCGTTTCCACGCGCCTCAACAAGTCGTTCATCACACCTTTTGATCGCGAAGATATTTATCTGATGTCATCGGCGCTGGATGATATCGTCGATTTAATAGACGATGCCGCGCGGGCCATTGTGATGTTCGACATTCATGAGATTACCGGCCACGCGCGCAGTCTCGCGGCGGTGATTCAACGAATGTCGGTAGAGTTACAGGTGATCGTCGCTACCCTGAAGCGGCCCAAGGGCATCACGCCCAGATTGGTTGAAATTCACCGGTTGGAAAACGAAGCGGACGATATCTATCATGCCGCGGTGGCCGAACTCTTTCACGAGAGCCGCGATCCCTTATTCGTCCTCAAGTGGAAAGAAATTTATGAAAAGCTGGAAGCCGCCGTCGATCGTTGCGAGAACGTGGCTAATATTATTGAGAGTGTGATTATTAAGCACTGGTAATCGTTTTTGGTTTTTGGTCTTGGTCTTGGACTTTGGTCTTGGACTTTAGCTTTTTTGGATTGGGGTCGTAGATTTTAGCGCGCGCTGAGTATGTGAGAGAGCTGTAGGAAGAGAAGAAAGTCAAAGACCAAAAGCCAAAGACCAAAGACCCATTCCGTAAACTCTGACTACTGACAACTTCTTCTTCTAATGACCGCAACCTTTGCCTTCGTCATGCTCCTGGTTTTCCTGGCGCTTGTTTTTGATTACATCAACGGCTTCCATGACGCGGCTAACTCTATCGCCACGGTCGTTTCTACACGGGTGCTCTCACCTGGCGTCGCCGTTATCTGGGCGGCGTTTTTCAACTTCATAGCCTTTGCAATCTTCGGTACACGCGTGGCGAAAGCGATTGGCGACGGCGTGCGGATGGATTTGATTGCACCGAATCTGCGTCTTTATGTTTTGCTCTGTGCCCTACTCGGCGCCATCATTTGGAACTTGATAACCTGGTATCTGGGGCTGCCGACCTCCAGTTCGCATGCACTGCTCGGAGGCTATGCGGGTGCCGGCATTGCCGCTTACGGCGGCATAGTCGGTATCTTGAAACCCGAGATCTGGTTTCGCACCTTGAAGTTCATAGTGCTCTCTCCGGTCATTGGCATGGTGGGAGGGTTCTTATTGATGACCGCCGTCTATTGGATCTTCAGGAACACAACGCCGAGCCGCGTTGACAAGATATTTCGCAAGGGACAACTGGTATCCGCCGCCGCCTTCTCTCTTGGCCATGGCGGTAACGACGCGCAGAAGACCATGGGCATCCTCACGGCAGTGCTCGCGGCCGGCGGCATTGTTGCTTATGGCCCCAACGGTACGCTGCCAAAGATTCCCTTGTGGGTAGTTCTAAGTGCTCATGCCGCAATTGGACTGGGAACGCTTTCGGGCGGCTGGCGTATCGTGCACACGATGGGTTCAAAGATAACGAAGCTCAAGCCGGTCGGTGGATTCTGCGCCGAGAGTGCGGCGGCATTGACGCTGGCCTATGTCACGCTGACGGGTACTCCCGTCTCTACCACCCACACTATTACCGGAGCCATTGTGGGTGTCGGCGCGACACGAAGACTGTCCGCGGTCAAGTGGGGCGTTGCCGGAAGAATTGTCTGGGCCTGGATTCTTACCATACCCGCGGCGGCCTCTATCGCGGCGCTATCATTCTATCTCATTCGGTTGGTGCTGCACCTTCAGGGATAGCGAAGGGCGAGGTCCCTCCTGCGGCTAAGATGCTCATCTCATTCACACCCACTTTCACTCTGGTGATCGGAGTTCATCTGCTCTCCTCAAAACCGTTTCAGACGGTTTACCCTCTACCCTCCATTCAGAACCGTCGCAACGGTTCATAATAAACGTTCGAGCATCGCTCTCACCCGGCTGAAACCGGGTGAGAATGAGAGGCAGAACTCTTTTTCTGGCGAAGCCGGAAGCGCGTCATAATGGCCAGCCTAAGAAGTCACGAGTGCGGTTTTTTGTCTCGATCGATTTGTATGCTATCTTTCCCCAACTCAGGCCCGCGTAGCTCAGTGGATTAGAGCGTTCGCCTCCGGAGCGGTTCTTGACTTCCACTTTTCCTGAATAATATAGAAAACGTCAATAAAAACCGAGTGATTCTTGTGCCCCTCGGTGTCCCAAAGTGTCCCCTTGTGTCCTGAAAACCACGTAGAAAAGGGGACACAAAAGGGGATACACTAACCGTGGCTTTGGGCCAATTTACCAACTTGCTAAGTGGCAAGTGCATCGCCAAGAAAGTAGGTGCAAATTGAAAATACTTGAACGAACTATCCGCATGAAAAGAGGCAAGCACTGCGCTCGCATCCGGTTTGAAGACGCCAACGGTAAGACTCGAGAGGTCATGCGCACTGAAGAAAGTAAGAGTGCAGCAAAAACCAGACTCGCTCAACTTGAGGTGGAGATATTAGAAAGAGGGACAGCGAGGCTGGAGGCGGGTAAGGTTACGTTCCGTCAGCTTGCTCAATACGTGAAGGACCGCTTCTACGTGCCGGCCACTTACAGCGAAGATGGTTCTAAGGTGAGCGGGGTGAGGAGTGTGAAACCAGCGCACTATGCTATCGACAACTTGGTAGATTACTTCGGCGACAAGGACATCAGAAAGATTGACGATGAGGCTTTCGAGAAGTACAAGGCACACCGCCTAAAAACAGTTAGCATCGCTACGGTGGATCGTGAGCTATCGAAAGCGCGAAAGATGGTTGGTGTGGCGCTGTCGAAGAAGTGGCTTTTCGATAACCCCTTCAAGACTGAAGCTGGCAAACAGTTGATTCAAGTCGCCGCTGAAAAGGGTGCAGTTGAACAGGTATTGTCCGATGCCGAAGAGCGACGGCTGTTCAAGGCCCTTCAGAAAGCAGACCGTCGTCACACAATTCCGGTGTTCATTGCAGCGTTGGAGACTGGCGCTCGATGGTCCAGTCTGGTGGAGTTGTTAAAGTGGAAACATGTCAACTTCAAAGCTGAAGAAGTGACCATCACCACGTACAAAGATAAGAACATGAAGCAATGGGAGATTTCAGTTAGCACTCGATTGAAAGCCGAACTGCTGAAACTCAAACTCCAAAGGAAGAGTGACGATGCCGACGAGCGGTTGTTCGCAAGCGCGAGCGTGAACCTGCGTAAGGTATGGGAGGCTGCACGTAAAGAGGCCGGTATCACTAGCATGCGCTTTCATGACTTGCGACACACGTTTGCAACTCGCATGGCCGACGCTGGTATGGAGATGCAGGAACTGGCAAAGATTTTGGGCCACACTGATATCTCTATGACATACAGGTACTACCACCTGACGAAGAAGGTGAACGACAAGATGAGGGACATACTCAACAAACGTGCAGCGATGTAGGTGAAATGGCAGAGCTAAGAGATTTTATATATTTGTTCAGATGCCCAAAGGCCAACACCGTCTTTGGCCGTCAGTGTTTATTATGAATCGGCCAAGGCGACGGGATTCCAACCCGCACCCTCAGCTTGGGAGGCTAATTCGCATGTCCCTTTGACTACAACTCTTACATAAATGCTGTTGGGCTAGAGTTGATTTGTCGAAGGGGGGATACGAACTCATTTACTGTCGATGACTTCGAGCAAAAAGTTACTCATAGTCTTGTGTTCACCTCTCATTGTGAGTGCCATTCTCGTTTGTATAGGTCTGGCAAGTCACCGCACCGAGTACATGGGCGTTGCTGGCTTCTTGCTCTTGTTTTTGTGCTTCAACGCATTTGCATTCGCAGATAGATTTCTGAAGCGAATGCGCGCGATCCGAGATAGCAAGAGCTTTAATCGTTACGCTTCAGTTCTTGACGGACGAACGCGATACCTTGTTGAGACGCTCGCAAACCTTCCCATCGAATCTGCGATCATGATTCGCGGATTCTTCCTGTCCCTCAGTTTTTGGATAGTTGATTTGTTCGTAGCGCTCTGCTCTGGGGGTATCTGGGCATTCTTTGAACAAGTCAATAAAAACTTAATAATGACATTGTTGACTTTAGGTGTGGCCACTTTAGAGACGAGCAGAGGAAAGTCGCTATCGCGCCCAGGTTTTCTAACCCGGTTGATCTCAACCATAGGGGCATTTCAGTTCTTCCGAGGCTTGTATCTTCTTGGAGCCGGAGTTTTGGGGCGAGAAATCTTTAGAGCCATGGAGTACTTTCTCTCTCATCCGTTGTGGTTCTTGTTCGCCGAACAGCGATATCGAGTGGCAGACGTTATCATCTCGGTAGGTTCATTGTGGATACTGTTCTTTTTCGGATTGTGCCATCTCTTTATCTTCTTTCCTTCGCTCAAAGTTCTGTTTGAGCAACGTACTGAGGACAACACCGACGCAAAACACTTTGCTCTCGCAATGGTAGCGATCTGCTGCTGGATGTTCACGCTGCCGATTTTCGCGATTGGAGCGTTCATCTATTTTCTCTCGACTCATTCAACATAGAAAGCAGCTCCTAACTGCGAAATAGCCCTGCAACAAAACCGAACTACGTAGTGACCAAGCGACCGCTGACAAGGCCCAGCTTAGCCGCCGCCCACAGCCGGATGCTTTTCCGTAATGAGGAAGCAAGAGATCGCTACGCTTTCCAGCCGAAACTCCATAACTAGTTGATCCCGAGAACCTGCGCCATCCGCGCTTGGATGAGTTTACGAGCCTGAAGTTCCTACAACGTCATTTCTTCCGCATTGTGCTCAAAGATGAACGCCAAAACGTCTGGGGAATTTCAGGGTTCCGTGACCGTAGCATCGGCGGTTGGGTTAGCTGCTCGGTACGCATCAAGCTTCGTCGTGAGTATGGTTTCGGCCTTCTTTAGCAAATCGATTCCTTGGTCCAACGGCTGTGTTGCAAGAGCAACGTAGTGGTCAACCAGAGGGGCAAAGTCGAGGGGTGTTCCACGTCGACGAAACCACTGAACCGTAACTGGCAGCATAACGAGATCTATTGATGCCATCCCAAGTTCCAAGGAAACGGCTTCAACCGCGCTAGCGAGCGTTGTTATGCCTGGAGAATAGCGCAGTCTAATACATGGCTCCATCAGCGATTGAGCGCTGATTAACATTTTAGCCCCGTCTTTTTTTCGTTTGTACAAGTGAGCCCGATCCTCAATCACCTCTATCCCAAGCGAGTGAAGGCATTCATTGCGTTTGTCGTAAAGCACTTTCACCTTATTTATGTAATCTACTGCGGTTGCCTGAGGGTTTTCGGAAGCGTACTCGGCAAGGTATCCGCCGTCCCCGATTGTGGATGCCACGCCCGCTAATACTGCAACAAGTTGGCTATCGCCGTGGGCGTCGCGCTTCTCTGCGTCATTTCTTGCGGCCTCCAAAATTCCGCTGAGCGGGGTGTCGCACCGCAGCGCGATCGTCAGAAGCCGGTGCAGTGAATTGAAGGATCGAAATTCAGCAGCGATTCTTGCCGCGCCTTCCTCGTTCCCAGGAGTGTCAGTCAACAGGTAATACAGTCCCTGCGCCGCGTAGGCTTCTGCCTGGCTGGCTGCCAGCGCGAGCTGGCCAAGTGCCTTGAGGATGTCGGCAGAATCTTTTATTTGTGAATCAAGTGGCAGCATGAAGCATGATAGTCGTCAGGCCCGCAACGCTGCGAGCCGCTTCGCGGAAGCGAAAGTGGACCTGAGAAGGAGATCAGGTGCGAACCCGTCAGCTCGACACATGTCAAGAAGTTCTCACTACAGCTCTACTTCGGCAATGCCGGACAGCACGACTGGATCACGATCAGGAAATTCAGCAATTAGGGACAAGTTCCCGCCCATTGCCTCGACGCTCTTCCGTAGTGTGGAAAGCAAAAGGTCGCTACGCTTTTCCAAACGGGAAACGCCGTCCTGGCTGATGCCGAGTACCTTCGCCATCCGCACTTGCGTGAGCTTACGAGCCTGCCGGAGTTCCTGCAACGTCATTTCTTCGGCGATCAGACCGGCAGCACGTGCCTCGACCTTTTTACGCCGCGCGGAACTTATACTTTTCACTTTCTGGTTGAGAGTCTTCACAGTTAATTCTTCCTTTTCTTCAAGTGCGCCAAGTGCCCGTCGAACCGCTTATCGGCCCTCGCTATTAGCTGCCGATAAAAACGCTTCTCACTCCCGCCTGACTTGTCCCCCGCGACAAGAAGGATAGCTTTGCGTTTCGGGTCGAAAGCAAAGGCAACGCGCCAAACGCCATCATCAGCATCGAATCTTAGCTCCTTCATGTTCGCGTGGCGCGAGCCTTTCAGCGTATCGACCCTGGGCCTCCCGAGTTGCGGACCAAACTGTTCGAGCAATCTCGCGTGGGCAAGTATTTCGTCCTGCACCGCTTCTGACAGGGCGTCAAATTCTGAGTCGAACTCGTCATGAAACGATACTGCCCACTTCACTTTCAGAGTATGTACCTAAGAACATTATGTAGTCAACTACATATCGGGATTGCCAAACGCGTATCAGAGTTTCCCAGCGGTCATGGCGGTTGAGTGCAGATTCTCTGTTTCCACTCCTGGCCTGATGGTCAAACCACTTTTCGGAGGTACATTTGGACTGCATTACTTTTATGTCCTATGCAAACAGCCTTGCATTTTTTGCCTGCGTTTTGGGATAGGAATGAATGAAAAAAATCCAATTTCTTGGGCAGCCGGCGGGAACGTTTTTCCGTACCAAGGCATCTAAGGAATCACCCGACGACAGTAGTTCCTAAGTCGCGAATCTTCGCTGCAGAAGAGGTCGCGACCCTGCCGGTTTTCTTGCAACGCTATCAAGCTACCGCCCTGCGCCTTAGACATCGCAGATGCCAGGTGCTTCGTAAAGAGTTTGCCTAGTTCAAAGAAAAAACGGCACCAAGTGTAAAGCGCAGCGTTAAATAATTGTCGTAGATTTCATCGTTCGTGTTTCAAGAAACCTAGACTCTCCCAAGTCTCCTCGCTCTCGTAGAGGCCCAGAACCTCTGACCCGCAAGTAAGCCTGGTACTACTCCCCTGACCAGCTAAAGTAAAGGCCGTCGATTCGGTTAGGCTATTATGGATAACCTTCTGCAGCCGTCTCTTCACGCAACCAATGAAGCAGAAGCGCGACTGCGCCTCAAGGAACCTCTACTGGTCGACGATTTAGTTTTTCCCTACGCTGGAATTTCTGTGCAGTTCTCCCGTCTTAGTAAGAATAGAGGGACCTTCAATAATGGTTTGTGCGCTTCCGGTTCGCAGCGTTTGTGGACGCTTGCGAGTTGAATCGATTTATGAATCGGAGACACTCCGCAATTGCCTCAGAAGCAGAACAGCACGTCGTTTTGCCACCGGCGCGCAAGGGCGAAACTACGCGGCGAGTTTGGGAGTATCGAATTCAGCGAGAAGCGGCAACCAAGCCTGCTCATCAGACTAAAGATATCTTTGGCGATCAAACAAGCCAACAAGCGCGAACGATGCGAGCGGAACTTGAGCGTGTAGCTCGCCGTCCCTTCAACATTCTGATCACTGGAGAAACCGGAACTGGTAAGACATATGCAGCACGCGAGATACATCGGCTGTCAGCGCGGTCAAACAATCCGTTCATGGAACTCAACTGCGCGAATTTGCCGGAGCATTTAGTCGAGGCCGAACTCTTCGGTTATCGCAAGGGTGCATTCACCGGAGCAGACCGCGATCACATGGGACTCTTTGAAGAAGCTGACGGCGGGATTCTCTTTCTTGATGAAATCGGTGACATTGCCCCTAGCGTCCAAAACAAACTTCTAAGGGCGATCGAAGAAAAGCAGATCAAGCGACTCGGTGCTAACCGACATGTATTCTGTGATGTGCAGATCATTGCTGCGACTTCGCGAAACCTACCCACGATGATTCAAGATAGTGATTTCCGTGAGGATCTCTACTGCCGACTCGCTGTATTGACTATAGAGACTGCGCCGCTTAGAGAACGCCGCGAAGACATACCCGCGATGATTGCCTTTTACTTGCGTGAAGCAGTTGAATGCATTGACCGAACCAAACAGTGCGATCCTTATCGCATTGAAGAAGACGCCGTAGCATTGTTGTGTGAGTTCGACTATCCAGGCAACATTCGGGCTTTGCGGAATCTGATTTATGAGTTGACCAGCTACGTCGACGAGAACGAGCCGATCTCAGTCGCGTTGGTCCAGTTCGTTCTGGCCAAGCTGAACTCACGACGAAGCACAAAGCGGCAATCAGGTTCCTCTCAATTCAGCAATGAGCTAACATCAGCGGGCAATGCTGCCAACATGGATGCAGCCGCGCAGTACTCGCTCTTGCGGTCCATCGCCCACGAAGGCGACATTATCTTGCCGCTCGAACTCTGTGTACTGCGTCGTGGGGAAACCTTCAGGCAATGGACCGCCCGCGCTAAGCGTTGCAGCATTGAAGCGGCCCGGCAAGCTGGAGGTGGAACCGTGCAAAGCGCAGCCCAGAGATTGGGCCTAACACGTGGTAGCCTACAAGGCCATCTCCATCGCGCAAAGCGAGTGCAGAACGAAGCTCTCTTCGACTTGCAGGGTGAGCCTAATACCGATTCGTCAGAGCAGTAGATTCCATGATCGTAGGCTTGAGCTTTCGAGCGTAGTTTATTTGGAGACACGAGGCAGATGACGCCATGGATGATCGAATTGGGTGGTGATACGTTTGACCTTAAAGAACTGCTTAGGTTGAATTCGTTCCCCGACATAAGTGTCGTAGAAGAAAATGACCGGTTCTATCTAAAGGCGGCTGAATGCAATTCATATTCAGACGCGAGTGACGTACTCAATCGCGGTATTGAACTCGTGAGAATCATAAATGGTATCGCGCAGATTGAGATACAGAACTGGGAGAACGTCAACGTCATTGGTGTAGCTCGTGAGGAGATAAATGGCAGCCGGACACAGTTCTTATTTCCTCAACCATTTCGCGGCCGTTCGAGAATGAGTGCCAATGCCACAGTAACAAGAGCGGATGGCACAGTAGACACTTCCAATCAGAAAAGTACCTTCGAGTCCTTCTTCGAACTTTCCCGAGTCGATACTGAGGTTGAAAAGGCATTGCGTATTTGGGGCTCGCGTGAACATACCTGGTCTAACCTGTACATCATTTACGAAATTATCGAATCCGGTGCAGGTGGAAAGAGTGTCATCGTAAGTAACGGGTGGAGCAGTCGGTCCAAAATCGAACATTTCAAGCGAACAGCCAACAGCGTCACCGGAGCAGGCGATGATGCCCGGCATGGCAAAGAAAGCACAGTCCCCCCTTCTCCGCCAATGTTGTTGTCTGACGCTGGCTCTATGATAGAGGCTATGCTTAGACAGTGGCTTCTGACAAAATAGTCGGCAGCCTAGATATAGCTAGCAACCACCGGGGGCACTGAACCTTCGATAGACTTGATTGCTGAATACAATGCCTCCCGAAGGGTTGATCCAGCCGTCTTTTTGATACCACAGCCATGGCGACTGTTGGCAAGGTCTTTATTTCACACGCGAGCGCCGACAAGTCGTTTGTCGACCGACTGGTTGCGGATCTATCTACGCGTTCGATCCCGGTCTGGTACGACAAGCTGGATCTTCGCATCGGTGAAAGCGTACCTGGAAAGATCAACGAAGGACTAGCCGGCGCGAAGTACTTCCTTATCGTCTTATCTAAATCGGCGGTGAATTCCTCTTGGGTTCGCGAGGAACTCAACGCCGCGCTAATGAAACAGGTGTCACAAGGCGGAACGTTCGTTCTTCCCGTTCTCCTTGAGGACTGTGAAATTCCGCCGCTGCTTGCACACCGGCGGTACGCCGACTTTCGAAGTGAATACTCACCAGCACTGAACGAGCTTCTGGCCCTGTGGGGTAGCGACACCGCTGCCTGTGACGCTGCGAAGAAAGATAATGTGCAGCCATGGCCGGATGTCGACATGTCCGATGCCGAGTTCGTCTATCTCCACTCGACACGATTCGACAAGTTCTTCCGTATGAGTTGCTCATTGTCGTGGTCGGCAAACAAGACGATCAACTATCTTGTGGACACTCTTTCCCTACCATGGAATATAGAGCTATCGAACGTTGGAATGAAGTGGAGTTTCAGCTACGGATTGGTCTTCGATGGCAAATCCATCTCGCTTTCCGAATCGCTTAGGGATGCGGGCGTTGAAGTCGGCGGGGTGGTCATGATTCGCATCAGCGGCACCTACGAGGATCTATACGAAAAAGAACTCAAAGAGCTTTGGGATGGCTCGAAGATGTACCTGATGACCCCAGAAATGCTCATGCGCGAAGAACGGCTGAAAGCCGCAATCGCCGCTAGAGGCAGGTTGACAAATAATCGACTCAAGGAGATCGCAGATGTATGCTTCTCAAATGTTTAAGAAAAGTGGGACAGCCAGCTAACACTGCGCTGGACCGGAGCGCGGGGACCGGGTTTCTCAACTTGATTGATTAAATCAAAGTTTGAATGTAATCGCCGCGCCCGGTCAATCACTGGGTAGCGAGCGAAAAGTCCGAAGACAAGACGCGGGGTTACAACGTGCCATACATGTCAGATGCGCATTTGCTTCGACTTCAGGAGGAATATCGCGATGTCGCCCCGGTCGCGGCGGCGATGGCGAACCTGATGGTGAGGGAGCTTGAGGCGATCCTGAGAAGCGCAGATGTATCCCTTGCCGTGCCCATCGAAAGTCGCGTCAAGACGTGGGACTCCATCGAACAGGGCTTTCTTCGGGCGGGCTCCAACATTGTGGCGTTCCGTAGGTTTTCGGGAGCCACGTTATCGGAGTTGAGTGACCTCATCGGCATCCGCATTATCGTTCTGTTTGCGCGAGACATCGCGCGGGTGAGCGCTGCCATCGGCGAGACCTTTAGGATCCTCGAAGCGGACGACAAGGGTAAGCGGCACGGCGTGGATCAGTTCGGTTATGCCTCGGTTCACGTAGATGTTACGGTTCCCAGAGAATGGTCAATCGTGCCGTCTATAGGAGCGTTTGATCGGTTCGCGGCTGAGATTCAGATTCGTACACTCGCGCAGCATATGTGGGCTGCGGCGTCCCATGAACTTCAGTACAAAGTCGAGCAGTCCGTTCCAGACGAGGTTCGACGTTCGATCCATCGGGTCGCGTCGCTGCTCGAAACGGTGGACACCGAGTACGAGCGCTTGCTAGTTGAGCGGGAACAATATCGTGCCCGAATCGAAGCAGATCGCGCCGACAGCCGCCTGAACACGGACATTCTACGGGCCGTGCTTGATAGTCGACTTCCTCGCAAGAACAAAGCGGGTTATGAGCCGTACTCTATGCTCGTTTGGGAGTTGACGAAACTTGGCATTGTTAGACGCAATGACTTGGAGGCCCCGATCGACCGCCACCTAGAAACCGCGTTGGCCGAGGACCGCGACCCTGTTGGGCGCAGGGCGGACCACGAGACCGATCACTTCTTTACGCACACCGGCCTTCTCAACGTGATGTTGGGAAAGGAATTCGGGGTCGGCTTTCACTCGATCATCTTCGAAAAGGTTGAAGCCGAGCTACAGGAGAGCGAGAAGGCCCGAATCGACCGCAAGCAATGAAGCGACGCCGTCGCAAGGGGCGCGAAATGGTAGAACTCTTGAAAAGCATACCCGTCGCATTTTACGCGGCAGTCCTGGGATCACTGATCGCGCTAACTAGCTCTTACCTTACAAACCGAAGCAACACTCGTAGACTAAAGTTGCAGTTCGAGCTTGACCGTGAGACGAAGGAGCGAGAATTCACTAGAGACAAGGTTGAAGAATTGTATCTGTTGCATGAGGAATGGCTAAATGTCTCCGCTTCATCGAACCTCCCTTTCATTTCCGTCATGAAAGGAGAGATTACGTACAACGACGCCCTCGATATGTTTATAGACGGTAACAAAAATCGGACGGTTGATTTCAAGCGGTTGCAGATGCTGGTGGATCTCTACTTTCCTGATGTGAAGGCGTCCTTTGATCGATTGGCAACCGCTAGAGATGAAGTGAACAAGATAAAGTCAGAGCACAAGCGACAGTACAAACGCGGAAACATTGACGGAACGGCTTACGTCATGCCCTTTATCGAAGCTCAGCAGACGCTTGAGGGTGAAGCATCGCACGTTAAGGAACAGATCATCCAGCAATCAACGCGCTTCAAAAGCCCAGTACGCCAGCGACGCTAAAAATCGTCTCCTTTCGATCATTGCCGACGACATCTTCAGGCCATAGACGACAACCATGATTGTAAATAAGGACAGATATTACCGCTGGATTCAAGAGCAAGGCGTTGGTCTCAAGGATAAGGTCGCGTCGTCGCCGGACTCATACATTTCGTATCTGAATGGTGTTTCTAAACTTCTGAGAAAAGACATTTCTCCGGCGATTCTATCCACAGAGGAAGACGTTCTTAACATCGCGAGCCAGATTGAGGGACTCCAGGCGCCGGGCACAATCCGCAACTACAAATCTGCGATGCGACAATACGTTGCGATGGTGAAAGCAGGTGCTCTTCATGAAGGTTTGTCCTTGGACGGAAACGAGAGTGACGACAGGGTGGTTGAATCACTAAGGTCTTCGGAGCGACTTAAAGGGACGGAGCATAACGTGTACTCGTCCTATCGCGAGGTTCTACTAGAGCACCTCCTCGCAGGAGAGATAATGCGACATCTTTGGCTGCGCGGAAATATCAGGATAGAAACCCTGAAGCCACAAGTCGATGATGCGGGCTACGATGTTGTGCTTGAAGCAAATGGTGTTGTGCGTCACGTGCAACTCAAGTCGTCGCATACAGGTTCTAGCACCGGCGATGTGAAGGTGAGCGTCCACTTGGCCACGAAGCCCAGTGGCTGTGTTATCTGGGTTTGGTTCGATCCCAAAATGCTCCGCTTAGGTCCGTTTTTATGGTTCGGAGACGCGCCTGGTCTGCCTCTTCCTGATTTATCGAAATTCAAAGTGGCCAAGCATACGAAAGGCAACGCTCAGGGCGTGAAACTTGAGCGGCCAAACGCCCGAGTAATTCCGAAATCTCGCTTCGAATCAATTGCTACGGTCGATGATCTTGTCACAAAGTTATTTGGGTCGCTAAGGGCGGAATCAGAAACCTGACGCGGCTTGCGCGACGTAAATCGACTGAGCAGCTTCCAATTTGCGTCGGGCTGCGACGACCATAAGTGGAGGTTCGTGTAAGTAGCATTGCGCAACTTTTTTTCATAGCTACCCAAAAAATGAGAACCATCACTGAGCAAATTACTCTTTGGGCGGGAAAATTTCCGGTAAGCTTCAATGCGTTGAACGCAGCAGTGAAATCACATCTCAGGATGCCGTTAGATGACGTACAAACAGTCAAGATAGAAGAGACCGCCGGCCTTATTGGATATTCGATCAAGTTTTCGGGCGTGGGTGACTTAGCTGATCTTTGGATACGTGAACTACCGAATGAACGATTTACAGCAATGATAATTACAGCTCCGAAATTTGAGATAAATTCATGGACACCGGAGGAGCAAGAATTAATAGAGTCACAGCCAAGTCGAGAGGAAAAGCTAAGAGTTATGCACGATTTGGCCTGGAAGGTGGAGTCGCAACGTCAGGAGGTTCTGAAGTATCAAGGTATCGTTCTGAACGGTCTGCTCAACAACCTGCTCAATGATTCCGAAATAGCAGATGCCTTATCGACATATCTAGGACGTAGCTCGGTAAAGTTGGACCTTGGCGAGATTTTCAGTGGATACGAGAAGATTTCAGAAACCGATGTGGAAGCCGGAGATATTGATAGACTGAACAGTTTGGGTGACTCAGAATTACGCGCACGGTTAGCCAGAATCATTCTTGGCGTTGACCCTGTCGTTTTACAAAGAGAGGCAGAGAAACCGCATGGGCCTTCCGAAATAGCTGATATGGAGATTCCCATTGCTGTTCAGGGTGAAAGCTTCTATCTGTGCATTTCCGTTAAATCAGGACAAGAGATTCGAAGTAATACAGTGCCTGAGCGCTGTGCCTATCAGATCTGGCGACCCTTCGCGGACTTTGATAGGTGTGCCGTGGTTTTCATATCCGCCAAAAAATGTTCTCAGAATCTGATGAACAACATCAAGAGAATGAAAGACAAGTTTGGATTGGCAATCGAGGTGATTGAAGCTGAAGAGCTAGCAAAGCTTTTGAAGATAAACTCATTGCTGTGAAAAGCTGCCCGTTGCGGGGGAGTTATTTCGTCGCGAATTCACTTTCGTTTGATTGACCTATTTTACATTGGCAATAGGCAGAAAGGATTTGGAACCTGTGAGCTAAGCACATGATAGATACGGAATATCGTTGTAAGGAAGTGCTTCGATGGTTTAGAAGCGATGCCATGGAGACGCTCGATGGACTGGAATTCTATCTCAAGACGCTAGAGAAATTTGTTGCCGATAAAGAAGCGCAAGAAGTCTCGGAGCTGAAACAACATGCTGATAATTTGCCCACGGCCAGACAGGGGGCGTTCTGGGCCTGGCATTACCCCGGCCATTGGGACGAGATTTTCGCTAGCCAACTCCGATCCTCATTTGTGGTGACTTTGATTTCTCTGGCGGAATCGCAGGTGGGTATGGTCACAGAGCAAGTCTCTGAAATCGCTGGTATTCCTACACCTCCTGACTCGCACAGCGGCGGCCTACTCGAACGGCATCGCAAGCACCTTAAGAAAGCTGGTCTAACGCGCCCTGACGATACCTGCTGGAATTCACTCTACGATGTACGAAGCATTAGGAATTGCCTCGTTCACGCTAATAGCAGGATTTGGGATTATAAGAAGCCGGAGCAATTACGCGTGCTGATCAATAGACTTCCTGGCTTAAGTGCACCTTACGATGTCGTCGAGATTTCTTCTGAGTTTCCCGTGTATAGCTTCAAGAGGGTTAAAGATTTTCTCATTGATCTGTACAAGGAAACCTCCGTACTGTGCCAGAGGATTACAAGGTCAGTGTAAGCTGATCCAAAATCGAGAGGAGTCGACGCGTGAGTCTGCTCGGAGGTTCGCGCAATAAGTGCGCCGCAATCGGAACCAACTAATTCAATTATGGAATGCAACAACTGTGGTGGAAAGATAGCTGAAAATATCGATACCTTTACTGCGGAGTTTGTTACTTGTCCGTCTTGTGGAAAAAGGACATTTCAACTCCAAGTAAATGCAGAGGCCAAAGGAGTACCTACCCTCTATAAATTGGTCGATTGGTTTCGTGGAGGTAAGACCCGGAGTAAAGCACGATTTCATCGGCGGGAAGGTGACTCTTACACCGTAAGTACCGGGAACTGGAACTACCTAATAAGGATAGTTGATCGCGTTCACGATTGGTATTACGAACTCATCGTTGATCCAAAAACGGGTAAGAAACTGCATACAAAGGAGCATCGACTAAGCGAGCATAAGGGCTACGGCTCCGCAAAACAAAATACAAATCCCTCAGATACAAACGAGGCATAAACACGATGTTATTGCGCCTTGTCGATTCGGCAACCTCGAACAGATGAAGAAAAAGAAGTCTGAACGTCCACTTGACCGCTTTCCATACTCGGAGATAGGCGTCTCGTATTTTGCAGAACAAGCGTATTGCGAAAAGAGAGTCGAGCTATGGCTTCAAAACCCTACAACGAGCGGCCTTGTCTCGGTGCCTGCCGCGCTTGAAGGTCTTCCTGAGGCGCAAAACCAAGAGGATCTAGTCACTAGCGGGAAAGAGTTCCATGAGGCAGTAGAGAATGCCTCCACGCCTTTGTCTTCCTCAGAAATAGCTCAAGCAGTTCAACTCGGTCGCTCCTTTGCGTTAGCGGAATCACGGTTGACTGGCGAATATCGGGGAGTGCGATTGAGAGGCCGGCCAGATCATGTTTTCTTTGATGGGCTGCATGCATCTTGCGTTTTGGAATATAAAGTCACAGATTCGAATCAACTTCAAACAAGTCACAGAGTACAGCTACTCCTTTATGGTTACCTGCTTGGACAACAGAATTTCAATATTGATAACCTGATCCTTGTTTGCGTCCTTGTTCCTCGCCATCATGACACCTGGCTCGCGAAATTGACTCCGAGTAGAGCGCGCAAATTTGTAACGACCATTCGCACTCAAGCTGAATCGCTCATTGCGGCTCAGCCTTCGCGCAAGAATTGGCATCAAATGTCTGTTGAAGTAAGTCGAGGCGTTCAGGTCAACCTCCGAGTATTCAGGTATGACCAACAAAAGGCCGAGACGGAATTAGACTTTTTCACGGCCTATTGGCTTGGAGGCCGAGATGCGATTCGGACAACAATGGAAAGTAAGTGCGCGGTCTGTCAATACAATCAACTAAAGCTGTGTCCTGTTCCACAAGTGGAATATGGCGGCTGAGGTAAATCTATGAGTCGAGGCGACTGGGAGAGTTCGGTGGACCACTCATCTGATTTTGATCATGGCTGAGTGGCTTCGAGTCTATGCAGCAACTCATGGAGAGAACTGAATTAGGATACTACGTCGCCACCCGGTGTCGTGCCCACCTAGCCCGGATTATTCATGAACGGCAGGCTCATTTTGTGGAACGCAGCACACACCACTCCTAACTACCTGCTTCACGATTTGTCGTATTACTCTCGATGGCAGTCATCTTTCGCACACCGCCTGATGCTCACGGCAAACGATCCTTCATTGTCTTTGACAGAAGGGTCATTGATACCCAAAACCAGTTCACCGTCCGACGGAATTTCAATAACGCTTTCTGCGCCAACCAGAAAGGGATCGGTAAGTGTGCCATCGGACAGCTTGATGTAGCCGATCAAAGCCGCAGCGGGACCGCCAGCCATCGGTTTATCTGCCCCTGTCGTCTGGCCCAGAAGTGTGTTCATGACCGAGGAAGCGAAATCCAGGAATTTGCCTTCAGGGCCAGACTCAAGCTTGCTAACGACAAGGCCGCCAGCGCCCACTTCCTCACCCCAGACGACGCGATAACGCGAATCAGCAGTGAAGTGCAGGAATTCTCCCTTCTTTAGGTAGAGGCCAGTTTCGACAGTTTTGAGATTACCGGGAACGGAAAACATTCCCTGGTTGGGCTTCCAGCTTCTGTCGTATTCGAGCCAACCCAATGCCGTCCAGGGCATTACGTCGTAATAGCAGTGATCACTATCGATTTCTTTTTTGGAGCAGCGAAAATCCGGAGTGCCGGCTCCTGAGCCAGATTTGATAAGCTTTGCCTCGGCGTCATAGCAACACTGTTGACAATGTTCTATGTGCGATGGAGACCGATATGATTCGGTTGAACGAAAGCATGAAACCGAGCCTGGATGAAAGCAGTCAATCCTGTCTAATACACCGCTGGCATTCGTCCACATTGGGTCATCTTCCGGCGCAACCAAAGGGCAATCCGGCAGATATTCAGTCCAATTGGGATCTCTCATCTCAAGATCATGTGCAATCCGTCGTGCTTCGCTCGGCAACATATAACGGTCCAACCTCGCCTTAGTGCAGACATAGTCAGACACTGATGCCAGCATGCTAGATTGCCAGCAGAGAGTTGCCTTAGCTTGAGTTGCCTTAGCTTGAGCTGCCTTAGCTTGAGCTGCCTTAGCTTGAGTTGCCTTACCTTGAGTTGCCTTAGTTTGAGCAATTCGTTCAAATGCAACTGCCAAGATGACAAGGGCCATAATCAGCAGAATTGCTAGTGGCCTTATTACACGACGCTGCAAGAAGAATGGATACATTGAGTTCCCTCCCGCGTTTGAGACCTAAAGGGCCGTGAGTGATCCTGTCGAGTTCCGCAGTATATGCGGATGCCCGAAGAAATCAAGGAAATGCTTGAGTAGCGGTTGAAGCCCGAACCAGTCTTGTGACTAGGTGTCATTCAAACAGTGCCTGGTTCCCCAACGAAAGCTCACTTGAAATATTTGATACACTGCTTGAACGGTTGTCCGACATGGCGACAAAACGACCCTACCTGAATCGTCATGTCGACCTCGACGTTTTCCGCCGCGTTGGGCCGTTCATAGATTGGAGCGGCATGCTCCATCATCTCGCTGAATAGAGGAGTTGTGCTATGACACAAGATCGAGTGACTGGAGCGGCAGCTAACGACTGGGGTTTTGCGACCGCGCGGGCAATCGCCTCGAAGATCGGCGCGGTCATGAAAGGCCGAACGAGCAATGAGGCCACGCTCGATGGTAAGCAGGTCGTCGTCAAATGCGCCGCCAGCACCACTGATAGTGTCGGCGTAACCTTCAAGATGCTTGATCATCTCGATTCGATCATCGGCGCCTTTCAGCTCGATGATGGATCCTTTGAACTCTGGTCGTTGTCGCCAGAGAAATTTCGCCAAGAAATGCGCGACACTCGAAGTAGGGGATCATCTGCTGGCAAGGTTGGCTTGGTTAGAAGAAATTTCTTCGAGAGGAGCGGAACGTTACTCGCTAGAGTCAGGTTAGATGCGGCGGACTAGGCCCTTGGTATCAACGACACTTGTGCTTACTTCGGTTGGGCTGGGGGGCGCTAAACTCGATGGCGTTAGGCTAGGCGAGTCGTAGTCAATCAAAGCTGAAACGGAGGCACTATGGGTGAGCAGTCTTCGCTTAAGAGCATATCTGAGGGTCTTAGTCAGCTTTATCAAGCTGTCCGACAAATCCACTCGTTTCTAAATAGACCTGAGGTTAAAGAAAAGGTCAGGCTATTTTTTGAGCGCCTAAGAGACCTACCGGAAGATACAAAGCGCTTTCTTCGAGACCTTGCTTACAGAGGCTGGTTTTTCACTGACGAAATGACCCTCAACGAGATTTCTGTATTTTACAACTTGACTACCGCCCAGAACTCTGTGGATGAAGCGCAGATCGACATTTACATGGAAGCCTTGGTTGAAAAGTACAAGGAGCGTATTAAGAAGAGTCTCTACACACGCTATCCAGCACGCAAGAATGTACTTGAATCTGCATTTAATGCTCACGACAGAGGGGAATACAATCTTTCAATTCCGGTCTTTCTTGCCCAAGCGGACGGTATCGGCACGGAGTTGCTTAGAGGGATCTCTCCCTTCAGTCGCAAGACTTCATCTCCGGGGACACTTGCGACAGCAGCGGAGATTAACAACCTCTCTGCTTTAGTGGACACAACGCTTATTGAACCGCTTGGCTTACCAATGGCAATGACCGCAAAAAGTACCTCATCAGAACGATTGGGACACCCACACCTTTACAATAGGCACGAAGTTCTTCACGGAATATCTCTTGATTATGGAAACAACAGAAATAGTCTAAAGGCAATATCCTTGCTGGGACACCTAGCGACAGTTGTCCATGATGTCGTAGAAGAATACAGTTCAACCTCATCACCATCAATTTCAAATCCATAACGTGTTTTGCAAAAAAATGCCTGGCTGTCGAAACTGGTCGAGGCAACGCTATAACAGCGCCGCGAATGCTTGTGAGCCTGCCGCCCCGGTATCGACGGCCATCCCCGCCCCCATGCCTGTCTCATTGGCAGCGACCGATTCAGCGGAAACCTTGTCCAACCTTTGCCGGGCTTGCTCCAGATGATCATCCGCCATTGATTGTTGATGGGCCATTCCTAGATCAACTCCTTGGGCAGCCTGCTGCGCGGGATTGGTGATACTTGCGACAGCGGCGCCGCCCGTAGTGATCCGCCCTATTGTCAGTTCGAATTGGGTGTCTAGGCTCGCGACTGTTTGTTGCGCGGCCAAGTTCTCAATTCCGCCGACCTCTTCGACGGTAAACTGCGGTTGCTGTATGACGGGGTTCAACATCTGAAGTTTTTCACGGTAAGTCTCGGCGATCTCACCCGCGCCTTGGGCGAATTGCTGGAGCGTGTCGCGCTCTTGCAGCAAGTCCGTGTGATGCTGCTCCAACGCTTGTTGCACGGCATCGATTTCTAAGCGCTGGCTAGGCGAGAAATAGCTGGCCACTTTCTCGCCGAGAGTCTTTAGCGCTAGTTCGTTCAGTGATGCGGTCGTCTCTTGGCCATCCGCGCCTTTGTATAACACGGGAAAGAACTCCCGGCTTTCTACAAAGCGATGGATGCGCTCGCTTGCGCCTCGCAATGACGCTTCCGCTGATGCCTCTACGCTAGCCGCGCGCGCCGCCAGCTTCTTGACCCCTTCCGGCGTTTGACCGTACTGGCCTTCCAGATAATCCTGTGCCGCCTTGAGCATCTGGGGATCACGAAGTGTGGTGGCATTTTCGTTCAACTGATCTAGCTCCTGCCCGTTGAATTCTGGTTGCGGAATCTGCTGACCGTTTTTGAAGTGCAGATCAACCTCCACGGCAACGGCGCGATTGAGCGTCCTGGCTGATTGTGTCTGCTGCCCGATATCATTTCGCAGCATTCCCCGGCGCTCTTCGATTAACTCCGTGACTCTCTCGCGAATTGGCTGGAGTTGTTTGATCTCTTCGCGTGCGTGCTTGATGCGCCCTTTCGCTTTAGCGGCTCTCTCTTTGTAGTCGCGGATTCCATAGAGCTTGATCGGGTTGTGTATTACGCCATATAGCCTGTTCCGGTAGGCAGAAACGGTTCGCTTGTTGAACTCAATCTCCCGCTCTTTGCCTCGCTGCTGCTGGTCTACGCTGACAAGCGACCACTGTTCGCCGTCGATCTCGAAATTGGCAAAGTGTTTCGACTTCTCGAATTCCTGACACCGCTTCTCTGAGACAGCGACGCTCGATTCGGCAACGATTGCCTGCCCTCTAAGCCGCGCGATCGAGAACAAGTCGCTCGGCACTTTGCCCAACTTACGCGGCCCCGCCTGCGTCACTTCCTCTGGCTTGTCAAAGGCACTGCCTTCCTGCGTCTGCACGGCCGTGACGGGTAGCTCGTTCGACGTTGCGTTACTGGTCACCGGCTGTGATTGCTTCAAAGCTTCGAGCGCCATCTCCTTATCTTTCAGTCTGTTCAATGCGCCGCCAAGGTCCACCGTGGAGTCGGTATAAACTCGCGCGTCGAATCGGGCGCGCGACATCGCAACGTAAGCCATCCGCTGATTTAGCAGCATATCGGTTTCTGTGGTCTCGGCGTTGACTAAGACCCGATCCATCGTCTTGCCCTGGGCTGAATAACTCGTCACCGCGTAGCCGTGGTCCAAATGACGAAACCGCGCCGGATCGAAAGTGATTACTCGCTTTCTAGCCAATGCCACGGTCAGCTTTCCGTCCGCGATCTCGGTGATCGTGCCAAGTTCGCTATTCTTTACCTTCGCCTCTGCAAAGGGCGCGCGAAACTGGATTCTATCTCCTTGTGCAAAGCTCCGCTCCGCCTCTTTGTAAACGGACACACCCGAAAGTCTCTCCGGGTTGTAGGTAATCTCCCGCCCGCCTTCGAGGCCGACGGTGATTGTATTGTCCCGATGGTTAGCATCGAGCACGTGTCCGTAGTCACCAGCCTTTATCGTATACAGCTTGCTGCTCTTGTTGTAACGAATAATGTCCTCACCCGGCACATAAGCGAGTGCGAACGTGCGCTCGGCCCCGGTCATATCCTGCCGATTCACAAGCACCCTCAGTTCGTGATCATCCTGGCTTACGATGCCCTGTGCTTGAAGCTGCCGATGGACTATGGAGTTGATGGCCACTCGCTCTTCGTTCGCCGGCGAGATTACAAGTGTTCCCTTTGGATTACTCAGGTAGTCTTTAGCGATGGCCGTCAAGCGGTCTCCATCGTCAGCGATCTCCGTGATCCGTCCTTGCTCGGAGAGCGTTCGCACGGCAGATAGAACGTCCTTTTTTGAGAGTTGCTCAACTGGTATCTTCAAGTCAGATTTCTGCCGCACAATCTCATCCAACGTAGCCGTCTGCATCCCTGCTTTGACGAACTGCTCAAAGGGCGCGCCCGCTTCCACGGCTTGGTGCTGTCCGGTGTCACCAACTAACAATAGGCGCGCCACTGGACCAGCTTTCTTGAAAAAGAGAAACATGTTTCTGGTGTCTGACAACGAAGATTCGTCCATGATGTAGAGAATCTTCTTTCCGCTGTCGGACTCCATTTGCGGGGTCACTACAAACTTCTGCAAGGTCGAAGTCTTGATGCCACTCTCGGCCAACAAGTCCGCTGCTGCTCCTGTCGGCGCGAACCCTTCGACCTCGTAGCCTTGTCCCTCGACCGCTCCTCTAAGAACAGCAAGCGTCGTGGTCTTACCCGTACCAGCGAGACCCTGCAAGCCGACGATCCGGTCGTGACTTTCGAGGATCGTTTCCAACGCTTTACGCTGGCTCTCATTGAGCGTGATTCCCTGCCCAGCCGCGATCTCACCGATTATTAGACCACTTCCTTCTCCCTCAAGAATCGGCTCCTGCGTACCCCTGCCGGTAACTACTTGCTGGATATTGCTCCGCTCCATCGCCACAGTCCGGGAGGTGGTCAGTTCCTCCATCGAGCCGTTCCTGATCAGTCGGATGAACTCGCCGCTTTCGACTCTTTCATTCAGTTCTCGTAACACGGCGTCATAAGTTGTGAAGCCCAGATTTCTCCTGAGTGCGTCCACCATCACACGACGCTTGTCGACTACCGCTTCCCGCTCACCCGCGTTCTCTCTGGCGAATGTAACTGCTGATTGCGCCCGAGATTTGATCTCGTCACCATCGGTGATCACTGATCCGCGCCGCTGTGCAGATTCCGCTACACGCACCGCCTGCTCGCCGAATTGGGTATCCATCTCCCAGTGGCGTGCGCGCATTTCTTTCCGGTCGTACCGCTTGCTCATGCGGTCGGTCTTCGCAGCCGCTTGGCGTAAGCCTGCGCCAGCCTCGACGTTGATGCCTTGCTGGGCCATACGCTCTTTCATCTCGGCGGCTTCCTGCTCAATCTCCTGGCGGCGCGGGCTGCTAGCGGCTAGATACTCCTTACTGAAGCCGTTAATCTCCGGCGCGCCTGTCCGCGCATCCACCGTCACCTCATAGCCGAGCTTTTGTAGTTCCGCAGCCAAGACCGTCCGATAAATTGCCGTCGCGTATTGCTGGCTTCGATATAACTCGAGAGGCTGGATCGGCTTGATGCGACCGTCTTCAGTTTGCGTAAGATTGAAAGTCACGACATGCGTGTGAA
This sequence comes from Acidobacteriota bacterium, assembly GCA_025463135.1. GTDB lineage: Bacteria > Acidobacteriota > Blastocatellia > Pyrinomonadales > Pyrinomonadaceae > JAOAPY01. Next base: position 6,135 of record JAOAPY010000006.1, on the reverse strand, counting down.
GCTGAGGTGCAGCGTACCCGGTGGCGCGGTCAGGGCGCGCCGCATCGTGCTCGAACTTTGCAGCGATCATCTTCCCTGTCGTCTCCGCCGGATTGTTGCCTCCGATGCGCGCTTGGACGTACTTCTCCAGCTCGGTGAGCGCCGCATTCACGCTCCGGTCATGCGCTTCCATGATCCGCTCATCACCGCCAACCAATGCGGCCAGGGAGACACTCTTAGGCGCTGAAAATGTTGCATCCCAGCCCGCACGGTGCTCGCTGGTTTCAACCATTTCACCGTAAGCGTTCTCGTACTCCTTCGATGTGACATGCCGGACAAGCTGAAGGCCTGTGCGAGGATCTTGACCTTCACAGAGATGCTCGAAAGACTCCTTCTCTACTTCGCCTTCGAGGCCCCACTCCTCAGCTTGCTTGCCGAACCACTCACCCTTAACGTTCTCGTCTTCGGTGTAGTAGCTCTCTTGTGTACTGGTGTATTCAGCTTGATAGTAATCTTTGGCCTGGCCTGCGCTCAGCGCTGTGCTCATCGTCATCATGGCGGCTATGTCTTGAGAGTTGGGTTCCTGTTAGTCAGAATCTCTTAACGCTGGCGACGACCCTTTCACATCTCAATCTGGGCGGCTTCCAGTTCTTGATCGACCTCGCTGATCTCCGCCATCTCTGGAACAGTCTCTGGCGTCATCGCGATTTCAGCCTCAGGCGTCATGCCCTGGTCATGACCGTCGGTATGCGCAGCACCCATGTTCACGCCTAAGGCCGTCGCGAGCTTCCCATTCTCGGTGATCAGATGCTCGTGTTGTCTGGTGTCCTGCTTGCCCTTCCGCGCTCGCGCTGACTTCTTCTTTCTCAGTGGCTTTGCGCTGGTGCTCGCGTCCTGCTTAGCGTCTAGTCCAGTCGCCTGTCCAATCGTAGCCTCGCGATGATCAGCTGCCATTTCTTGGTGAGGTGCGGGAAGCTGGATTTCAGTCGGCGTCATTTCACGCGCGATGTACCCTCGCGCCACGATCTTTACTGGGGCCAGCGGCAAACGAAACGGCACCACCACATCGGCGTATTTCCAGTAGCCATGAAGGTCGGGCAGAGACATAATCTCTTCCTTGCTGATGGCCTGTTTGTGCTCCGTGACTGTCGAGTAGTTAATGGCGTCACGGCCCTTATCCTCGACGCTGGCAGTCGTTCCGATCTTTGGTTTCTCGACCTCGTATTCTCCTATCGTGTCGCTGATCCAACGGGCCGATTCAGATTCACCACAGCGGAAGAAAAGCTTCAGCTTGGGCGCGGCCAGCATCGCTTTCGCCAGCCGGTCGTAATACTCTTCGTACTGGGTCTTGCCTTGCGTTCCCTGAATCAGTTTGAGTCCGTACTTGCGTCCCTCGGTCTCAGTTTCGTAGAGCGCAGGAAGCCGGTGCAGCGAGTGGACCTCATCCACGATCACCCAACACGGGTGGGCCTGGCCCCATTCGGCTGAGACTGACATTAGGCGTTTCATCAAGACGTTGATAAACACCGCCTGCAGCGGGCGCAAAGCCTCCCGCGTGTCCATTGTCGACGTAATGAAGATCCATCCTCGGCGACGCCCCGCCCATTCCGATAGGCTAATTTCTGACTCACAGTCGGCGCGGACCGGGAGCAACCGCAACGTCTCACCCAGATCGGAAAGCACGCCCAGCACACCTGCGCGCTGTCCGTGTGCATTCTTCGGAATGAGGTGCGCGTGCTCGGTCCCGTCAACGATCATGTCGATGGCCTCCGCGCTTCGGAGCCAGGCGACCATCTGCGCCGGCGTCGGTTTGAACTCCAGCATGCGCCCGAAGATGGCGCGCGACGCTTTCAAAAAGAACCCCGAAGTCGAGGCTTGGCTCGCATCCGATTTACCGGGCAAGAAGCTTTCGGCTAATAGCTTCTTATCTGTCAGGACGCGCACCTCGGTTGCTGGGGACCAGTAGGGTGATCTCGTGTCGAGCGGGTTGAGGATGACGTCGCCGCGTTTTGGATCGTAATGGCGCTTAATAAACTCACAGGCCGGGTCATAGATCACCACCGCTTCAGCCGGTCGGCGTGCCGCAATCTGCAAGAGGAAATGGTGGATCGTTTGACTCTTGCCTGTCCCCGGATCGCCCAATAGGATGACGTGCTCAGTTTCTTCCGCGCGCGGCATCCTGATCCACGTCGGGTGTTCTTCAAACCCAAAATAGTCTCTGACGCGCCCGACCATGCGCGCTCTAAATCGCTTCTTCAGCCTCAATCGACCTCTCATGATTCCGCCCTCCCTGGAATGAACACCGGTAGTCCAATGCCAGTCTCTTGCGGTCCTATCTCCAGCGCGTACTCCTTCGATGTGAGCGTGCGCACCCCGCGCAATAGATCCCCTGCTTCGTACTCGCTATTCATCCTGAGATCCAGCTTGATCGAAATGAACATGCCGGGCGCAATGATGAACGGGAGTGGTAAGAAACAAATCCAATACAACCCAGCAAGAGACCGGCCCTCGTAGATTTGGTCCTTCAGCCATGGGTACATCTGCTTGTCCATCTGCCACACGGCGCGCCAGTAGAAAAAGGTATGCGGTAGCCCTTCTTTCAAGCTAAAGAATGGCCCCAGCTTCGGATCGAATTTCACCCGCCCAGTCTCGTCCCTGACGGGCGTTACTTGATCATCCGTGCAGCCAAACACTTGCTCTTTGCCTGTAGCGGGATCATTAACAACGCGAACCAGTAGGGTGTACTGGGAAGGCTTCTTGAGTGGCAGAAATGACTTGAGTGAGGCTTTGACGTACTGCCTCAGGTAGAGCCGCTGTAGCGGCCGATAGCCATACCTGGTCTTGAGATAGATGCCGCCGATGGTTAGGCCTATAGCGATGACAATCCAGAGCATCAAGTACGTCTTGATACGCCTCTCGAAATTTCGAAAGCGGGTTCTTCCTTCTTCGGTGAAAGCGTTCCGGCTCGCCATTCTTCCCTCCTTCTCGGCGCATCTTGCGCTTACAATCAAGCCGTCCATTTAGGCTCCCTGACCGTTCCTTTTGGCGTGCATTGCGAGCGCCGCCTCGGCGATCTCAGAGGTTCGCTCATTGGCAATGGCGCGGAATTTCTTCCACTCCTCATTGGTCAGATTGTCGTCAGCCAGCAGTTGAAAACCTTGGGTGACGAGATACTGCGCGCGCGCGAACTGCTCAAACAAGATGCGCTCATTGCGACTCAATCCGTGTTCGTTATTCAGCTTTTCCAGTGCCGCAGACCGTCCCCATTGGTGCGGTGTTTCTCCTGTCTTCGCGGCCTCTCTTTCGATCTTCATCCATAGTTCTTGGGAGATTCGATAGGAAATTGTTTTCAGCTTTTTCGTTTGGGGCATTACGTCTTTTCCTTCCTATCGGGTGTATGCGGGCGCATGCATTTGTATGCAGTCGCATACACGTTTTTCTAATCGCCCTTGTTACCGTGTTTACATACGCATGCAAAAGTTTGCGTGCGTATGCACCCTTGAGGGGTGACGTGTCACCCAAAATCAGGTGCAGAGCACCTCCTTAGCCTTCCACATTCTCTCGGCGGAACCTCGAAGCTAAACAGAGAAGGTTTTTTGGCTTGCTTCTTCACCGGCCCTTCCAGAGGTTTTTGCGAATCTGCACTGGCATTTGATTGCGACAGTCTCAGGTTGTCTCCGTGCTTGCAGCGGGCTCGCTGGATGACTCCCTTCGTTGCTCGGAAAGTGGCATCGAACTCGGTCTCTGGTCCTTGCCGATCTTGCCAGTCCCTTGCCCATTCGTGCGCAACTTCTGCGCCGGCTTGGGGTCTGTAGCTAGTTTGGCAATCAGGCTCTCTGTAGCATTCAGATAACTCTCGGTCGCGCCTTTGACTGCCTGTTTAAGCTCGGCATCCAGCGCCTCGATGACGCCTCTTTGTTTGAGGAGATCGGTCAGCAGGAAGTCACTTGCCGGTGCCGTCAGAGTGATATTGAAGGTCCGCACTTCGCCGCTGGTTGATTCCTTGACTTCGACTTTCACGCGTTCAGATTTGCCTGCCATTTCCTTTTCTCCTCTCCAAACTGCGATTCACTTTCGGCTATCAGGGTTCGGCAGCTTGAGCGCTCGCAGCGGTTCAGGCGCAAACCCTAACGTTATAATTTCCGCCTCGTGTGCGAATGGTTCGGGGACCGTAATCTCATCCAATCGGGTTGCCAGATAGACCCGCGCTCCGTCCTCGCTCACGCCATCGTCAGGGACGCGGACTAACAATGCCGGACCGTCCATTCGTTCCTTTCCGATGGAGACGATCTCGATGCCAAGTTGCTCAGGCCGATAGCGGACAAAGAGCTGACCGTGCGAGGAGCTGACACCTCCCGAACTATCGAGTAGTTGCGTTCCTGGCGGGAGCAAACCAGCGGCGTTAACCCCTGATAAGAGAGCGGCGACGTTCGGCGGTGTGCGCTTGTCGAGGGATTCTTTAGCTGCAAATAGACCTGCCGCCGTAGCCAAAGCCGTCGCTTCGCGAATCCGTTCTTCAGTCCGCGAGACCTCACCTTCCGACGCCGCCATGAAAGCCTGTACTTGCTGCTGCCGCTGTCTTTGGACGATCTGATGCGCCTGGTTCTCGGTCAGGCTGACGTGGGGATCTACCCTGCCGCTTCTTTCGGGCAGCGCTATCGAAAGCAACCGCGACCCAACGATCAGCGCCCCGACTATTCCCACGATCAGCACTGGCGTATTGCGCCGCTGTAGCCTCATGCTCGGACCTCCTTCCGCTCCTCGAAGTCCCGCGCGCTGCGTTCCTCATCAGTGGTGAATGCTGCTTCGATCCATCCGTCAATTTCTGCGTGCTCTTCGTTGGCGGCCTCTTCAAGTCGGGCCAGTGCCTTGCGCAAGCTGGACAGTTCCTTCTGTTCTTTGCCAAGGCAAGCGAGGTACTCAGCGATTACGTCTTCGGTGAGTAGCGTCACTCCGTCATCTACCAGCGCGGTGAGCAGATCAATAGATTCACGCAGCCCTGGCTTGTCTCTTACTTGCGGCATGTCCCACTTGATGAGCTGTGTGATCTTTACCGCCGCCGCGATGAGATAGGGTCCAGCTTGCGGCACTCGCGCGCAGAGGATTCGCACTTCCTCTCAGGCTTGGCCAGTTCCATCCAGGTAACGAAGCAGCGCGACCGCAGTGGCTCTGAAAGCAATTTGAGGTTGTTGCTGGTGAGCGCCACTATGGGCATATGCTCGCGGCGGCGGACACCGATCACACCCTCCAGCTTGGGCACGTTCGCCCAACCACGCGCCAATGGTTGCAGCAGCAGATTCTGGACCTTCAGCTCAAGCTTTTCGACTTCATCGACGATGAGCACCGGCGGCGGCTGATTGCGCTCTGCAGCTTTCTTGGCATAAGCGAAGGCCTCAAGGAACTCTCCCTTCTCGTAGAACTCTTCGGTCCAAACGAGGGTCCGTGCCGTCGTGACCTCGGTCCCGCTTCGGATCGACTGCTCGACCGCGCGCTCCTGCGCTCCCTCTCGCCAACTGCCAAGAACCTCCCTGGGGCTCAACCCTTCCACGCCGGGAACGTAAAAGAGCGTTAGGTTGCAGCCTTGCGCCAGCGCCTCACCCAGCGAGGTTTTGCCTGAGCCGCGCGGACCCCCGAACAGGATGGGATGATATTGGCGTAGTGCCAGCGCCACGTCGCTCAAGGTGTGCGATTGCGGCACGTACCCAGTAGTGGTCAGCATTTCGGCAAGTGCTTGCTTGCCGCATTCGCGCACCAGTCTCCGGGGATCAATGCTTGGTTTGTTTGGGTCTCTCAGTTCCACCGCATTAGCCTCTGCTTATCGGTCTAGCACCGCTGTTGCGATCTTGCGCATCTCGGGAGACATTCTGGGCAAGGCCGCTTTGATTTCTTCAGGCGAGCCAGTAGCAAGTAGATCAGCCAACTCGCGCTCGCTTAGTCCTGTTGCTGGACGCGCCGCGTCCACGTCGGTGAGCAAGGCCAGATGCTCCCCATCCAATTCCGGGCTCGCTTCCGTGCCTTTGATCGATGCAGGCAGGTCCGTCACCATCACATAGCCCGGCGTGCCGGCTACCACCTCGACGAATCCTCGGCGCTGTTTCTGATCCATCTGACCGCCAATCACGCCGCTGATCTCGTCGGTGACAGGATTGACCGCGC
>JAOAPY010000051.1 GCA_025463135.1 Acidobacteriota bacterium | reverse complement strand
AATGGCTTGCCGTTAATCCGTATCGGGCCTTGAGCCACATAACCAGTAAGAAATTGCCCCGCAATTGCGCGCCGCCGTCAATCTGCTCTCGCGCTCGCGCTGGACCCGGAGTTTTGCAAGAGGCTCTGAAGTTTGTCGGATAAAGGATCGAATATGGCAGGTTATTCGGGAACACCGCTGATAAAGAAACTGGGAATCAAGGAAGGCTTTCGGGTTGCGTTCCTCGGCGCGCCGGCTGGCCTTGCCGGCGACCTGGGCCCGCTGCCGGCGAACGTTCGCGTATTGGAACGACCTCGACTGCCGATGGACTTTGTATTGCTGTTCACTAAATCCGCGGCAAGTTTAGAAAGGCACTTCGGCAAGACATCCGAGACGCTGGCAGCCACCGGCATGTTATGGGTGTCGTGGCCTAAGAAAGTATCCAGCGTAGTTACCGATCTTTCAGAAAATATCGTACGGCACATTGGACTTAGCGCCGGTCTGGTTGATGTAAAGGTATGTGCCGTCAACGATGTCTGGTCGGGTCTGAAGTTTGTTTATCGTTTGCAGGATCGCACGAGACTGCGGCACTGAATGCGTGAAGGATTCCGATTAGGGTCAACGCCTGCAGTGAAGTATTGATGCAAACTTAGGCGAGGTCACGGCCAGGCAAAGAAAATTGGTCTTCACTCCTGTCGCACAAAAAGTTTGGAAATAGGACAATGGCTGATCTTGTTGCTCAAGATTGCGCACAAGAATCAAATCAAGTTTTCGCTCTCGAAAAATCCAATTCGCATTGAAGCCCACTAATGGTGGGACCAGCGCTGTGCTTGCGGAACCTGTTGCGCCAAACATACGGCGAACGCTTTCTCGCTAAACGAAAAGAACACGCTTTTGCAGCGATTTCTGAAGTCAGAAAAATCGTTCGATGACGATGTCTCATTGCGAGAAGAGCTTCATACGTGTCTTGATGCGACGACATATCTTCCCATCGCAGAAATGTTTGCGTTGCGAAAAATCCGATTATGAAAATTAGTCTGACAAGAAATTCAATGAATGCATCTATGGACCATCATGATGAAAGAAAGTAGTTGCAAAAAGTTCGTCGATAACTATAATCCCGATCCCCTCGCTGATGAGTGATGATTGAAAAGGAAGAATTGAAAACGAAGGTTGTCTGAATCGCGGTTTTTAGTTTTGGGTGCAAAGCTCTCATAATAAATTTCTCGCATGTAGCCCCGAACCCTTGACTGCAAATCCGATACAGACGAGCGCACTTTGTGGGAATTGAAAAGCTGCGCCGGGTCAATCTCAAGGCGGTCTCTCCGGATAGTCCGGAGCTTCTCCGCCAACCAATCATCTCAGTAAGAGCAGGTGCGGACCGGAGGCTGCGAGTCCCCGGCCCGAGGGGAAGTGTTTTCTTTTTACCAACTCGCACTCAAGTTCATTACGAAATTTGAGGCTAACGGAGTACTGAAATGATGGAACCCGTTCAACCCATAGTTACAAAACCGTGTCCGATTTGCTCTGAAGACTTACCACTCACGGAATATGGAGTCTGTCGCGCACGCAAAGATGGTCGCAATCTGTATTGCAAGAGTTGCATTCGCAAGAAGGTCAGCGAGAGTCGCCGTGCGTTTAAGGCGTACAAGTCAGTTCGACATCAATACGTGTCGGAAAAAATCGATACGGGCGTCAATGAGGAAGCTACCGGCGTGTCAACTGCTCGGCGTCAATACGTTGTGCGCCAGGTCAGTAAAATGACTCCGGCGGAACGAGTGCGCGAGGCGATTAAGAACGGAGCACGTACCCAGAAAGAGATTGCCCAGGGAACGAAGCTGGGCAAAGATGAAATTGGCGACGCGCTGGCCAATCTTTTGCTCTGGACTCGCGAGATAAGAACCGAGGTCATTGATAACAATCGTGTTTACCTTATCAACCAACCATCGCCCGAACTGCTCTATCGACAGGAACGGCCGGCCCCAAACCGTGAAAGCCAAACGTTGCCATCCCGAAAACGCGATGTACCGAGTTCCTTTAGCGCCGTGCAGGACTTGATGCCGGGCAAGAAGAGCGAAGGCGAGCCGGAAAGAGCTCCGGGCTGGGTCGCCGCTTAACATCATCGCGACGTAAAGCCAGGCCGCTTAGGAATTGAATGCCTCGAGGACTTCGCGCGCGTGTTCGTCGGGCTTAACTTTCTCGAAGATTCGTTTGATCTTGCCTTTTTCGTCGATCAGGAAAGTCTTGCGATGAACGCCCATGTAAGTTCTTCCCATGAACTTTTTCTGACCGTAGGTACCGTAGTTATCCGCAATTGCATGGTCGGTATCGGTCAGCAGGGTGAAAGGCAAAGCAAACTTCTTCGTGAACTTCTTGTGCGAAGCTTCATTGTCCGTTGAAATTCCCAGCACTTTGATGTCCGCTTTTTTGAAATCCTCGAAAGCATCGCGGAAGGAACACGCCTCTTTGGTGCAGCCGGGTGTATCATCTTTGGGATAGAAATACAGAGCTACTTTTTGGCCACGAAAATCTTTTAAGCTGACCGATTGTCCTTCCGCATCTGTGGTTTTGAAAGCTGGCGCTGTGCTTCCCTCTTTGATCATCGTATTCTCCTGTGAACCAGCCAGGCTGATTTGGTATTAAACTTGTCGGCATTCTAAGCCGAGCCGGATAACTGAGCAAATCCAAGCGAAAATAATGAAGCCAAAGAAGCAAAACAATTATTGGATGGTTAAGCAGGAACCGGAAACCTATTCATGGGAAGATTTCGTGCGCGATGGCAAGACGGATTGGACTGGTGTGCGAAATTATCAGGCGCGTAACAATTTACGCGAGATGAAGACGGGCGACAGCGTCCTCTTTTATCATTCGGGCAAAGAGAAGTCAGTGGTGGGCATAGCAGAAGTTCATAAGCCGGCTTATGCTGATCCTACGGCCGACGATCCGCAATGGGTGGCGGTTGATTTGAAACCGGTAAAGCCCTTTGATGCGCCGGTTCCCCTGGCGGCAATCCGTTATGATGAACGGCTGAGCGGGCTGCCGCTGATTCGTCAGTCGCAGCTTTCTGTAATGCCGCTAACAAAAGACGAATTCGATGCGATTGTGAGCATGGGCAAACCCAGGAAGGGTCGGAAGTAAAGACTCGTATAGGAGCATGAAGCAAGATGTTTACCCAAATCGACTACACGATGATCATAGTCTCCGATATGGATCGTTCAGTAGAGTTCTATCGCGACAAACTCGGGATACCCTTGAAATTTCAGTCGCCCGATTGGACTGAGTTTCAGACGGGAGCAACTACGCTCGCGCTTCATGGGGGCGGGGTGCGCCAGGAACATTCAGCGAGCGGCGATCCTTCGAAGCAGGCAGGCACTTGCTCAATCGGTTTCAACGTTGAAGATCTGGACAAGACCTTCGCAGAATTACAAGCAAAGGGCATCACCTTTGTCATGCCGCCTACCCAAAGGGAAGGCGAGGGCATCAAGCTCGCTGTATGCATGGATCCGGACGGATTGCCGGTTTCTTTTGCGCAAATGATCGCTAAGTAACTCCGCTCTTCTCTGCTAAGCCAAGCCCTTCCGAACCTATTCCCGCGCCGCAGGAATGTTGTAAGATAGCCCCACGCTCACCACCGGAGTTCTATATGTCAGCCAGAATCGAACCACTCATGACTGTTGACGACCTCGATGCAATGCCCGAGGACGGCAACCGCTATGAAGTTATCGAAGGAGAACTCTTTGTGTCGCGCGCACCCGGCCTGCCGCATCAACGAGTCTTTGGAAACATCTTCAAGGCTTTTCAACGCTATTTGGACACAAACCCGATTGGCGAAATCATCGCCACGCCCGGCGTGGTTTTTGGCATGTATAGCGGCGTAATTCCCGATGTGGTTTTCTTTACGCACGAGCGAGGCGCCGAGATCATCGCCAACGAGCGTCTTGGGGCCGCGCCCGAGCTGGTAATCGAAATTCTTTCGCGGGGACGGGACAACCTTGCCCGCGATCGTGTCGCAAAGCGCCAGCTGTATGGCAAGCATGGCGTCAAGGAATATTGGATTGTAGATTCTGACAATCGCGCGGTTGAGGTTTATCGATTGCAGGACGCAACCCTTGAGCTTGCGGCTATCATGCGCGATAGCGACGAAATTACTTCGCCGGTACTCCCCGGCTTCCAATGCTCGGTCGCGGATTTCTTCACCAAATAGCCGCACAAGTTGCTCAACGGCCAAGACCTACAAATCGGATGCCCGGTTTCCTACTGGTTCGGCGGCTGGAACAGTTCCGGAATACTTGCAATCGCCGCGGACGGCAAGGGTTTGAGTTTAAGTTGCTCGGCAAGAAAGCCCAGGCGATCGCGGCGCGCCTCAGCATTCAAAGCATGCGGTGCGTCATAAAGCTTGAATCGCCTGGGCTGACTTACGATTGCTTCAAACTGCCTGGCCCGGTCAGCGTTCAGAAAGTTTTCCTGGGTCGCGAACTGCAGGAAAACGAAGGCGGGCGCTGCATGGCTCACATATTTACCTGGATCAGTCCAATAATACTTCTTTTGGAAGACGTCGAATCTCTCTGCGCCTATCTTCTGGCGGTACGCCTGGAATTCCGGAGTCTTCAGGGCGACTTCATCGGACAAGCCGCCGGCCATCAGCACAAAAGCCTTGAACCTGCGGTCAATCCCACTAAGAAAACCGCCCACCGTCGCGTTATAACTGTGGCCAACGTAAGCAATTCGTTTCGGATCAACGTCCCTTCTGGCGAGCAACAGGTCGACGCCGCGTCGCATGTCCACTATCTGCTGCACCAGGTCCAGCATTCGCTGATCATTTAGAGGGTCTTCGTTCTCGACGTGCCCGGGACGCGCAATGGGACCGTCGGTCAACAGTGAAATCACTCCGCTCGGGGCCAGGGCCACTGCTTCCTCAAGAAACTCCGTGCGGTTTCGAGCGGGCGAATTGCTCCAATACCAGTGCCCCCAGATTACCGCCGCAAACGGGCCCCTTCCCGTCGGCACCACGAGGTACGCCGGGACTTCACCGCCCTTGGGACTCGCGTAAGCGATGTCATAGATAGCTGTGCCACCGCGATGCTCGACGCCGAGGTCCTTGATACCGAGGGGTGCCTTGGCGTCGTAATCAAAGTGCCGGAGCATTTCGGCGTCCTGCGAGCGCACGGGCGCGGCGCTTAAAGCGACAATGGTGGTCATTAGAATCATCAGCGAAAGACGAAGCGCGGCTCGCATAAGTAATTCCTCCAGTGCTTCAAAGTGGGCCAGCGGTAATGATTGACAATAGTATAGCGCCGGTGCGACGCTCTGCGAACATTTGCTCTGCCTATTGCAAAAGGAAAGGAGAACCGTTCATGCGACTGACTGAAATGGTTTCGTGCTCTGGTTGAGCGGCTAAGCTCGATCCCAGCATACTCGCTCAGGTTTTGAGCGGGCTACCCCAACAGCCTTTTGATGGAAATGTGATGGTTGGTTTTGATAAAGCCGACGACGCCGGAGTGTATCGACTGCGCGACGACCTCGCGATCGTGCAAACTGTCGATTTTTTCACGCCGATTGTGGATGACCCGTACGATTACGGTCGCATCGCCGCGCTTAACTCCATCAACGATGTCTGGGCGATGGCGGGGACACCGCTGACCGCGTTGGCGATTACGTGCTTCCCGAAGAAGGGGGTTGACCCGGCTATTCTGGCCGAGATCATGCGCGGCGGGCTCGAGACTTTGAACAAATACGGCGTCACCTTGATCGGCGGTCACAGTGTCGACAACGAACAGATCATGTTTGGCTACTCGGTGACCGGCATAATCGATCCGGCAAAGATCGCTACCAATGCCGGCGCGCGTCCGGGAGACCTAATCATTCTTACGAAGCCAATCGGCACCGGCGTAATCTCCACTGGAATAAAGTTTGGCAAAGCCAGTGCGGAAGTTGCCGCGGCATCAGTCGCCACAATGTTGGCGGCGGGCAAGTACGCCGCCGAGGCAATGCGCGACTTCGGCGTCGAGGGCGCAACCGACGTCACCGGCTTTTCCCTGCTGGGCCACGCCTGGGAGATGGCCCGGGCCAGCAACGTCACCATATTGATTGAACCCGGTTCCGTGCCTTTGCTCGACGGCGCGCTGGAGTTAGCCGCAGCCGGTATGCTCACCAGTGGTGACAAGACGAACCGAGCTTATGTGGGTGAGGATATCGAGATTGCCGAGTCAGTGGACGAAAATCTGCGCAAGTTGTTCTACGACCCGCAAACCGCCGGTGGGATGTTGATTGCGATTGCAGCGGATCGCTCGCATGACTTGCTCGATCGCTTGAAAGAAAACTACCCAAACGCTCGAATGATTGGACGCGTTGCTGAACGGGCAGGGCATTCAATCGTGGTCGATAAGTAACAGTTATCCGGCGGGATTTTCTTAATGAAAAAAAAACAGAAGCAAGAGAAAACACGGGTTGATGAACATTCGCTTGATGACGTACCTGTATTCGATAGCATTCACGCTCAGTTGAGCCATCTAACAGAAGTTAGCGCTGAAAATTTTTATGTAGCATTTACGTTTTCATTACTCTTTGCGGAAATCTTTACGCGTGAAACTCCCAACTACGAAATTACGCCTGGAAAATTAGGAGCTACGATTTAGTTTAGCCGTCGTTCTATAAATATTTCGCCGCTACGCGCTGCATCTTGCCCGAGCGAGCCTTCGTTTTCAGAGTAATCAGGAAAGACCATGACCTCTTCAATTCGGCAAGCAAAAACATCGAAGGCACTTTCAATCATAGAACTCTATAAAACGGTCCGCGCGCGCACGATGCAAATCGTCGCGCCGCTGGAAATCGAAGACTACGTGATTCAAACCGCGGAGTTCATGAGCCCGCCGCGCTGGCACATTGGCCACACATCATGGTTTTTTGAAACGCTGTTGCAGGCACACCAACCCGGCTACAAAATCTATTCTGAAGAATATCTGTTTTACTTCAACTCGTACTACGAGGGATTCGGCGAACGAATAGCGCGACCCAGGCGCGGCACTCGTTCACGACCGACCGTCAGGGACACCGTCGCCTATCGCACGCACATTGACGAGCAGATGCTGAGCTTTCTGGAAACAGTCCACGGTCATCGGCAACGGGAAACTGTGCTGTCACTGGTACGGCTGGGCCTCGAGCACGAGATGCAGCATCAGGAACTGCTCGTCTACGACATCAAGCATTTATTGTGTGATCAGTTCGCTGCTCCGCTTCAGCCCGCGCCTGAATCTTTAGTAAGTGTTTCAGGAATGGCGGACATCGAAGGTGGGTTGTTTTGGCTTGGTTATGATAGTGGCATGGGCGTCCCGCCCATGATCGTTGCCCAAAAAGCTTCTTTGGCGACAACACATGCGCAAGATGCGCATGCCACAGCGCAGGTCACTCCTAACTACGACTTCGCTTTCGACAACGAAAAACCCGCGCACCAGGTTTTCCTGCAAGACTTTGCCCTCGACCGTGCCCTCACCAGCAACGGTGACTATCTTGAATTCATGCGCGACGGCGGCTATCAAAACTTTCGCTGGTGGTTTTCCGAAGGCTGGGAGGTTGTTAACCGCGATCAATGGACCGCGCCGCTCTATTGGGAAATGCACGACGGTCAGTGGATGATTCGTGACTTCACCGGCCTGCACCCGGCAACCAGCAAAGCCAACGAACCTGTTTGTCACGTAAGCTTTTTCGAAGCATCAGCGTTTTCCAAGTGGGCTGGAAAGCGTTTGCCGACCGAGGCTGAATGGGAAAAAGCCGCGAGCGGTGAGAGTCGCAACGAGGAGCTAATGATCCAAAGGGCGGACACGCAGGTCCGCCCCTACGAAGGAGAGCGGCGCGAGTTTCCCTGGGGCGACAGCGCGCCTGATCTTGCGACCGCCAATCTTTTCGAGAATGGTCTTTGGACGGTGGCTCCCATCGGCGCCTATCCCACCGGCCAGAATGCTCACGGCTGCCACCAGATGATTGGGGACGTCTGGGAGTGGACGACCTCTGATTACGTTCCCTATCCGGGCTTCAAATCCGAGTTCGACGAATACAACGACAAATGGTTCGTCAATCAGAAAGTCCTCCGCGGCGGCTCGTTCGCAACGCCGCAGCTTCACATCCGCTCAACCTACCGAAATTTCTTTCACACGCATGAGCGCTGGATGACGTCCGGGTTCCGCTGTGCGAAGGATCTGTAACGCAGGTTTTTGGTGCTCCCAACTGTCGGTATACACAGGGGTGTTACCCTGGGCTGGAATTAGCCAACGCCTTTGGCGTAAAAACAACGAATCCATTTGCCAGGGGGCTGCGTGGTCACCGGGCTGAGGCTGCGGTAGGAATGTCTAAGATTACTCGAGTCGAGGCTCAACAACATTTAATGGGTCGCGAGTCGCCGCCGGATCTGAACTGGCCCATGGCAATTTCAACGCGCGTGTCAGGAATTCCATAAAGGGCGCAACGGCTTCGACCGTAGTCGTAATGCGATCGAGGAAATCAGATGCGCAAACCTGCTGATCGGTGAAAGATGCAGCGGTTATGAAATCTTTGCGCTTCAAATCTTCGGCCAGCGGATGATCGGGATCGTAACCGGGCGGCATACGCTGCATTACGTCGCCAGAGAGCCCGCCCGCGGCCTTGAATTTCCTGCCGCTCACCGCCTTCTTCCATGCTGCCGGCTCGTTGACGATGGCCTCTCTGATGGCATTACGCGGTTCCGGATCAGGCCGCCACAAACCGCCGGCGAAAAATGAGCTGCCGGGTTCAAGGTGAAGATAGAACCCGGGCGCCGTCGTCTGTTTCCAGGCCACGTGCGGAAATCGTGCCGCCGCTTTTGTTTGATAGGGATCGCCATCGGGACGAAAACGCATGTCGCGATAAATGCGCAGTAGTGACCCGCCGCTGCGCCGCGAATCGGCAATAAAGTGCGGACTGATCTTGTGAAGACGCGGACCAAAGTCCTCGATGAATTTCAGAAACGGGTCGCGCACGTCCTGCTCGTACCTGTGCTTATTTTTCAGGAACCATTCGCGGTTGTTGTGCCGCTTGAGCTGGCTCAGGAACTTGAAAAATTCCGGAGTGAAATGAATAGACTTTGACATCGCGAGACAGTTTCATGCACAGGCCAACACTTCATGGCGTACTAAGTGAAGCCGGGTGAAGCCGGATCTTTTCAGGCTTTCGGCTGGTCGAAGAAGTAGGCGGCGACTGCCTCCTGAATGTTTCTTCGCAGCTCTTCCCAGTCGTCAGCTTGTGTGAAGATGTCGTGGGAAGACATTCGGCAACGAAGCCCCCTCGGTTTCCGGTGCGACACTAAATACAACTTCCATGGGTTGATTTTGCCACGCCTCTTTCCGGCCAGCAAGATCATCAGTGCGTTGCGTGGGGTGGCCAATGTTTCACCTGTGCAAAATCACGCGACGATTGTATAATGCTCGAACCCATGAATTCGAGTCTTTTTCATCCAGCGGTAGCTAACTGGTTTGCGAAACAGTTTCCCGGCGCCACGCTGCCCCAGGAACAGGCCTGGCCGGCGATCAAGAACCACCAGAACACTCTGATCGCAGCGCCAACCGGTTCCGGTAAGACGCTCGCCGCTTTTCTCGCCGCCATTGACGACCTCGTCCGCCTTGGTCTCGAGGACAAGCTCGATGACACGACGCACGTCATCTATGTCTCTCCGCTCAAGGCGCTAAGCAACGACATTCAAATCAACTTGCAAAAGCCGCTGGAAGGGATCGAGCGCGAATTGCTGGCGCTCGGATTGCCTCCGGTAAACATTCGCACGCTTGTGCGCACCGGCGACACACCGGCAGCGGAACGGACCGCGATGATCAAGCGGCCACCGCACATTTGCGTCACCACGCCGGAATCGCTTTACATTCTTTTAACCAGCGAAGGCGGCCGCCGCATGTTGCGCACCGCGCGCACATTGATTGTCGACGAAATTCACGCGCTGGTCGGCGACAAGCGCGGCTCGCACCTGGCCCTATCGATCGAACGACTCGAACACCTCGCCGCTCAGCATGCAGACGAGCAATCAGTCAACAGTAATCAGCAATCAGCCGGCGCGTTCGCTGGCGAACGAGACGCGCGACAGGGGAAGCTGATTGGCTTGGAAGCGAAATCCGAAACGCGAAACCTCAAAATAGAGACCGCTAATCCGCAGCCTGACTTCTCTCCCCCCACCCCACGCCCCACTCTGGTCCGCATCGGTTTATCGGCGACCCAGCGTCCCATCGAGGAAGTCGCGCGCTTCCTGGTCGGCACGGCTAATCTGAAAGCCGACGGCACGCCCAATTGCACGATTGTTGACAGCGGCCATGTGCGCCGGCTCGATCTGGCGATTGAAGTACCCGACTCGCCTTTGCAGGCGGTGATGTCCGGCGAAGTCTGGGACGAAGTCTACGATCGCCTCGCCCAACTGATCCGCGAACATCACACCACGCTTATTTTCGTCAACACGCGCCGTCTGGCAGAACGAGTTGCGCGACATCTGGGTGAGCGCATCGGCGACGAAAATATCGCCGCGCATCACGGCAGCCTGGCGCGCGAACAGCGTTTGGCGGCCGAGCTGCGCTTGAAGGCCGGCGAGTTGAGCGCGTTGGTTGCGACGGCTTCATTGGAGCTGGGTATCGACATTGGCGATGTCAATCTCGTTTGCCAACTTGCTTCCACGCGTTCGATTGCCAGCTTTCTGCAACGGGTGGGGCGCTCGAATCACACGGTTGAAGGCTTTCCCAAAGGCAGAATCTTCCCGCTGTCGCGCGATGAATTGGTTGAGTGCGCCGCTTTGATTGATTCGGTGCGCCGTGGCGAGCTGGACCAGGTGACTATTCCGCAGCAGCCACTCGACATTCTCGCACAGCAGATCGTGGCCGCGGTCGCCGCCGAAGAGTGGGTCGAAGACGACTTGTTTGCCATGGTTCGCGGTGCTTATCCGTATCGGAACCTCGAGCGCACTGACTTTGACGAAGTCGTAAGAATGCTGGCCGAAGGGTTCGCGACGAAACGCGGCCGGCGCTCGGCTTACTTGCATCACGACGCGGTAAATCATCGATTGCGTGGTCGGCGCGGCGCCCGTCTGGCGGCAATTACGTCCGGTGGTGCGATTCCGGATACGGCCGACTATGCAGTGGTGCTCGAGCCGGGCGGGCTGGTCATCGGCAGCGTCAACGAAGACTTTGCCATTGAGAGTTTGCAGGGCGACATTTTTCAGCTGGGCAATACTTCCTGGCGGGTGTTGCGGGTCGAGCAGGGCAAGGTGCGAGTCGAGGATGCGCATGGTCAGCCGCCGTCCATTCCATTTTGGCTGGGTGAAGCGCCCGCACGCACACCCGAGCTTTCCGCGGCAGTCTCGCGTTTGCGCGAAGACGTAGCCGCACGCGTTTCAGTAAGTAGCTCAGACTTCAGTCTGAGTGACGACCCATCCCAGACTCCTGACAAAGAGGCCGCCCAATATCCGGAAGAAGCGAAGGTCTCTATCAACACAGACTCGAGTCTGCGCTACTTAACTGACGAGGTCGGCATCTCTCGTTCTGCCGCCGAGCAGATCGTCGAATATCTCGCGGCTTCGAAGATTGCTCTCGGTGTTATGCCCACCCAGCAAAATATCGTCCTCGAGCGTTTCTTTGACGACAGCGGCAGTATGCAGTTGATCATCCACGCACCGTTTGGCAGTCGCTTGAATCGTGCCTGGGGTCTGGCTTTGCGCAAACGTTTCTGCCGCCAGTTCAACTTTGAATTGCAGGCAGCAGCTACCGAGGACGCAATTGTCTTATCACTTGGTCCCACGCACAGTTTTCCGCTCAGCGATGTCTTTCACTATTTGAATTCAAAGACCGTGCGCGAGTTGTTATGTCAGGCGCTCCTCGATGCCCCGATGTGGAACATCCGCTGGCGCTGGAATGTGACGCGTGCGCTGGCCGTACTGCGTCGTCGTGGCGGCAAAAAGATCCCGGCGCAGCTACAGCGAATGGATGCGGAAGATCTCTTGACCGCGGTCTTTCCGGATCAGGTGGCCTGTGTCGAGAATCTTGGAGGCGGCCCGCGCGAGATTCCCGGGCATCCGTTAGTGGCGCAAACAGTGAAAGATTGTTTGGAAGAAGCGATGGATATCGAAGGGCTCCAATCGCTGCTGCAATCAATTGAGCGCAACGAACGAAATCTCATCGCGCGAGACATGATCGAGGCGTCGCCGCTGGCCGCTGAGATTCTGAATGCGCGTCCCTACGCTTACCTTGACGATGCGCCACTGGAAGAGCGGCGGACGCGCGCGGTGTTCCAAAGGCGTTGGCTGGATCCGGAAAAGGCCGCGGACATTGGCAAGCTGGATCCCGCCGCGATTGAGCGCGTGCGCGAGGAAGTATGGCCGGAGGCGCAAAATCCTGACGAACTGCACGACGCGCTGGTGGAGTTGGGTTTCCTGACGGCAAGCGAAGGCACTGAGTGGCAGGATTTCTTTGCTCAGTTGCAGAGTGATCGACGAGCTGCTGTGCTGCAGACCGAAGCGGCAGCATTATGGGTTGCGGCCGAGCGCCTACCGCAGTTGCAGGCAGTTTTTCCGTCGGCTTGGCTTCACCCGGTCATCACCGCACCTGAAAGCTTCGCGCAAACGACATGGTCTTTCGAAGACGCGCTGGTCGAGTTGGTGCGCGGCCGTCTCGAGGGTTTGGGTCCGGTTACCGCAGAGACTCTGGCGCTCTCACTTGGGTTATCATCCCGAGACATCGAAGCCGCGCTACTCAAGTTGGAAGTCGAAGGCTTTGTGATTCGCGGCAGCTTCACGAACAATGCGCATGGTACGGAGTGGTGCGCGCGCCGTTTACTGGCTCGCATTCACAGCTACACGCTGAACCGGTTGCGTCAGGAAATTGAGCCGGTCTCCAGCGCGGACTTTATTCGTTTCCTGCTGGCCTGGCAAAAGGTCGCGCCCGATCATCAGATCGAGGGACCTGACAGTCTGCGTGTCGTGCTGGAACAATTGGAAGGATTCGAAGCACCCGCCGCAGCCTGGGAAGGTGAACTGTTGCCCAGCCGTCTGCTCGAATACGATCCGGTCTGGTTGGATGCCCTGTGTTTGTCAGGCGAAGTCATGTGGGCGCGGCTGACTCCGCTGGCAGCGCCAAAGAACGGACCCGAAAAGTCCCGCGGATCCGGTCCCGTGCGCACCACTCCGATTGCGATTGTGCGACGAAAGAATCTGTCAGTTTGGAATTCGGTTTTTCCGCGGCCGTCGTTGGAGGAAGTCAATTTTTCTACTACCACCGAGGTTGTCCATAGCTTTCTGCGGACGCGCGGTGCTTCGTTCTTTCACGACATTGTCGAAAGCACCAGGTTACTGCGCAGCCAGGTAGAAGACGCGCTTGCTGAGTTGGTGGCTTATGGATTGATTACGTCCGACAGCTTTACCGGACTCCGCGCGTTACTGACTCCGGCGAGTCGCAAAACACGCGCGGCCGCACGGCACAAACATCGCCAACCGGTTTACGACATGGCCAGCGCCGGTCGTTGGTCCATCCTCCCCGGGAGCGCAGGCATTTTGCCGGCTGAACTTTCCATCAGCTCTTCGCTAACGAAACCAGTTCCAACTTACAGCCGCTGGCAAGCTTCTTCCACAATTCCCGCCGAAACAAAAGAAGCCGTTGCCCGCATCCTGCTGCAACGGTACGGCGTCGTCTTCAAGCGCCTGCTGGAACGCGAAGGCATCGCCTTACCGTGGCGCGATCTGCTGCGTGTCTATCATCGGCTCGAAGCGCGCGGCGAGATTCGCGGCGGCCGTTTTGTCGCGGGCATTTCCGGCGAACAGTTTGCCCTACCTGAAGCAGTCGCGCTGGTCCGCTCTATTCGGCGCGCGCCGGAAAAGGGAAACATGATTTCCGTTAGCGCCGCCGATCCGCTCAACCTGGCCGGGATCATTACGCCCGGGCCTCGCGTCACTGCCCATGCTGCAAATCGTGTCCTTTACAGCGACGGCGCACCAGTGGCCGCGCTGGAGTCGGGTGAGACGCGCTTCCTGGTTGAAATGAGTCGCACACTGGAATGGCAAGCCAAGGCCGCATTGCTCCGCAAGGCCACGCCGCCCGTGCTGCGTTCGTACCTCAGTCGCCGCGCTTAATCAGGTACAGCAGGCCTGCCAGCCTGCTGATCATGTCGTTGGTGCTCGATCACGCAACAACTGCAGGCTGGCAGCCTGCTGTACATTCGCCTTGATCGAAGCAACTAAGCTACTATTTGGGAAATCAAACGCTTCTCCCGTCAACGTTCTCAAAAGAGGTAAGCCATGCTAAAGCCTAGAGTCTCAGCTTTCATTTCCATTTTGGTAATTGCCGTTTTCAGCGGAGCAGCTGTTCTGAACGCCCAGACGCTGCCGGCCCCCACGACTGACACCACGACGCAAACAGAAGAACAAAAGCAGAAAGAAAAAGAAGTCCTGGAAAACAAAGCTGCGGTTTTGCTCGAACAGATCGTCGGCGAAGTGCAGATGCTCAAGCTGCCTGAAAATCGGATTCGCGTACAAATCGCCGCCGGGGATCTGCTTTGGCAGCGCAATGAGGCACGGGCGCGTTCGATGTTTTCGCTGGCCTCTGACGGCGTGGCTGAAATGATGCATAGCACTGACCCCAACTCGCGGCGGTGGGCGCTGCAGATGCGGCAGGAGTTGGTAATGACGGCGGCGCAGCATGATGCATCGCTGGCTTACCAAATTGTGGCCGCTACCCGGTCTCCGGCAGCTGATTCGGATTCGAGACGAGGCAACGCCGACTTGATGTTGGAACACAGCCTGCTGGCACAAGTCGCCACACTCGATCCGAAACTGGCGGTGCAAAAAGCTGAAGAGGCACTTGCGAAAGATCAGTTTCCCTACACGTTGCCGCGAGTCTTGAGCGAACTTCAAGTGAAGGACAAGGAAGCGTTTGCGCAACTCAGTGAAAAGGTATTGAGCCGCTTGCAAGCCGCGAATATGCTCGTCAACACTGAGGCCGGAGGCTTGGCCCTGACTTTACTGCAACCAGGTCCGCGCGCGGCCGACAACGGATTGAAGAGTGATTCCGCGTCCACAAGTCAAACCCGAGTCAGCAGTATCGGCCCGGTACTGAGCCAGTCTGCTTTTACGGATCTGATGGGTACGGTGATTGATGCTGCCTTGCGGGCTACGCGACAAGGTGCTGATGCTCAGCGCGGTGGCAATCAGCGAGGCGGGAATTCTCGCGGCCGCGGTCCCGGCGGACTTACTAACGACCAAAGCGCGCCGACTGACGCGCAGATCGAACAAAGCAACGCCCGCCGATTGCTGTTTGGTTTACAGGGACTGTTACCACAAATCGATCAGTACGTCCCGTTAAAGGCTACCGCGGTAAGACAAAAGCTGACCGAAATTGGCGCCGGCAATCCGCAGGCGGGATACAACCAACTCGGCAACTTGATGCGGCAGGGAACGTCTGACATGCTGCTGTCAGCAGCACCCGCCGCCCCTCAACAAGTCCAGGATCGACTTTATCAACAGGCAGCGCTCAAGGCGCTGGATGAGGGCAACGCTGATCGTGCCCGGCAAATCGCCAACGATCACCTCGATGGCAGCACGCGCGACGTCGTGTTGCAGAAGGTGGACTTAAGACTGATCGCCGGCAGAGTCGAAGCGGATAATATGGACCAACTGCGCCAGGCACTCGCAGCGCTGCATTCCGACGACGAGCGCATTGACTTGCTGCTGCAGATGGCGGGCAAGGTTCAGAAGGCCGACGCCCAAACAGACGACAAGAAGCTTGCCCTCAAGCTGCTTGGCGAAGCGCAGCGTTTGAGCAATCGCCACGCAACTGATTACCGCCAACTTGATCAGCAGTTGAAAGTAGCCGAGGCCTTCGCAACTGTCGAAACAGCACGGAGTTTTGAAGTGCTCGATCCGGGAATTAATCAGCTCAACGAACTTTTATCGGCGGCTGCCGTATTGAGTGGCTTTGAAGTAAATATTTTTAAGGATGGCGAGCTGCCGTTGGAAAGCGGGAGCGAACTCGGCAGTATGGTGACTCGCTATGGACAGGAACTCGCGCGGCTGGCCAAGTTGGATTTTGAACGGGCGGAAACTTCAGCAAATAAGTTTCAACTGGTAGAGCCACGTCTGCTGGTACGGTTGATGATCGTGCGCAACGTAATGGGTGTGCCGCAAGTTGGTGGATTCAACAATGCGTTCGGCGGTCGTGGATTTGTGCGCCGCCCACAGTAAATGAGCAAAGAGCGAAGGGCTTAGAGAACAAAGAACTACGCACCAGGTATCACATCTAAAAAAAAGGAGTCCCAATGCCAGCCCCTAAAAATATCACCCCAAAGTCCGGCGACGTCGTGTTACTGGTCGGCACCATGAAAGGTGCGTTCATTATTCGCGCGGACGGCGCACGCACAACCTGGGAAGTCGGTGGCCCATACTTTCCCGGTAAAGCGATCTATGCTTTTGCCTATGATGACCGCAATGGACGCACTCGATTGTGGGCCGCGGTAAACAGTTCTTTCTGGGGATCCTATTTGAGTTCCTCAGATGACTTTGGCGCAACCTGGAGCGAGCCCGAAGCGTACCATATCAGGTTTCCGGAAGATGCCGATGCTTCCGTCAAGCAAATCTGGCAAATCACACTTGGGCACGAAGACGAACCGGACACGCTGTATTGCGGTGTCGAACCGGCCGCGCTCTTCAAATCAACTGATGCGGGCGCTACGTGGGCGCTTGATAAAGGACTCTACGATCATCCGCATCGCCCGCAGTGGCAGCCGGGTGGCGGCGGATTATGTCTGCACACGATCCTGCCGGACCCCGCAAACAGTAAGAGAATGCACATCGCGATCTCGACCGGTGGTGTATATCGCACGGACGATGGCGGCGCCAACTGGCAAGCGCGTAACATTGGCGTGCGCGCTCAGTTCCTGCCAGAGGGCCAGCAATATCCGGAGTTCGGCCAATGCGTGCACAAGATCGTGAGCCACCCGTCGAGCTCCGACAGAATGTTTCTCCAGAACCACTGGGGTCTTTATCGCTCAGACGATGCCGGCGATTCGTGGAGTGATATCGCCAATGGTGTGCCGTCGGATTTTGGTTTTGCCATGGAGATAGACAATAAAGATCCGAACATGGTGTTCATCGTGCCGCTGGAGTCGGATGAGTTTCGTTGCACTCCGGAAGCCAGGCTGAGGGTCTATCGTACGCGCAACGCCGGTGATTCATGGGAACCGTTAACTAATGGTCTGCCCCAGGAGAATGCTTTCGAGACCGTTTTGCGCGATGGCCTGACCGGCGATAAAGGAGATCCGATGGGACTATATTTTGGCACCAGGAGTGGCAAACTCTTCGGCTCCAATAATACTGGTGAATCATGGCAGACTATTGAAGAAGGGTTGCCGCCGATCGCGTGTGTGAAAACCGCGACGATTGCGTAGTGCTGGATTAGTAACTGTTGGTGTCGAGCTTCAATTTCAGATTACCGGGTTTGAATACCCCAGCTGCCGCTGGGGGTATTCAATAGAGAGGCCCTTTCATGAGTCTTATTCTTTCCCTACTTCTTTCGCTTAACCTTTTCGCCTCTGCTGTTTTTCAACAGAAGACCGAGCCTCCCTCAAAGATGGTCGAGTTCCACATGGCTTTGCTGAAGAAAGGTCCAAAGTGGAGCGACACCCGCACCAAAGAGACCGAACTAATGCATCAGGCGCATATGGAACGCGCCCTGTCACTGTTGCAGTCAGGCCAGGCGATTATCGCCGGTCCCTTAACCGACGATGGCGAGATACGAGGTATCTACATATTTCGCGCCCCCTCGGCTGACGACGCCAAGGCCTGGGCCAATGCTGACCCGGCGGTGGCGTCGGGACATCTGATAGCGGAAATGCATCCCTGGTGGTCGGAAGATGTCATGAAAAAAGCTTCGTCACCGATCAAAATGACGACTGCTTATCTTGCTTTTCTGAGGCGCGGACCTGCATGGACTCCGGAAAAAACAGCCGCCACGGAAGAACTGCAAAAAGCACATCTCGCAAATATCTATCGCCTGGCCCAGATGAAAAAACTGGTGGTAGCGGGTCCGTTTGGGGACGATGGACAGTTGCGCGGAATTTTTGTCTTTCGCGTCGACAGTCTGGCTGAGGCAAAGGTGTTGACCGAGACCGACCCGGCAGTAAAAGCCGGACGTCTTGCTCTTGACCTTCATCCCTGGCAGGTGCCGGAAGGTGTTCTGCCATGATTATCATTAACATCACCGGCTTTCTGACGGAGTTCACCGGCCGGCGTCGCCAGATCACGCTCGCTGGTTCACCCGCAACCGTCGCCGAAGCGCTCAGCAGTTTATGGCAGCTGCACGTAGGTTTGCGCGATCGGGTAGTGAACGAACAGGGTAAGGTCCGGCAACACGTCAACATCTTTGTCAACAGCGACAACGTTCGTCAGCAACAAGCGCTGGCCACGCCGCTCAAAGACGGGGACGAGATTACTATCTTGCCGGCGGTCAGCGGCGGGTGACCGACGACGCGAGTTCCGTTTTGAAGCGTACCCCTAATTCACTACCGTTTAGAACGCGCACTTGTGCGCCTCGCGTGCGCTAGGTTCAATTTGTAGAAAGACAATTGCGCGCGGTTGTCGAACAAGTCTTTCTAAACAGAATTGAAAAGTTAGTTGAGGTAGCGAGCCTGTTCGCTTTCCTCTAGTGTATTAACCAACCAAATCGTTAAGCTGAACAAGGAAGGGTTAGATGAAGGCAAACTGGCACAATACCGTCCTCGCGGAAAGCGACAACACCGTAGTTGTCGAAGGCAATCATTACTTTCCCGCAGATGCAATCAGTGAGCAGTATTTTCAAAAGAGCAGCACGCATACGACCTGTCCCTGGAAAGGCGAGGCCAGCTATTACGATGTGGTCGTCGACGGCAACGTGAACAGGGACGCGGCCTGGTATTATCCCGATCCCAAACCCGCCGCCGCCGAGATCAAGGATCGCATTGCCTTCTGGCGCGGCGTGACGGTGGAACAGTAAAGTCCGACAAACTTCAGTTTGTCGCTAACCTGGGATTCGTTCAACGCTTGTGGTGTCACGGTCGACGACAAACTGAAGTTTGTCGCTACCTGGGATTCGTTCAACGACTGTGGTGTCACAGACGACGACAAACTTCAGTTTGTCGCTAACCTGGGATTCGTTCAACGATTGTGGTGTCACAGTGGACGACAAACTGAAGTTTGTCGCTAACCTGGGATTCGTTCAACGATTGTGGTGTCACAGACGACGACAAACTGAAGTTTGTCGGACATTTGTTCGAACACGCTTACTAACCTGTCCGTATAACCCAGCACTATGTATTGTCCCGGTTGCGGTTCCGAAGAACGCCAGAAGAGCCAGTACTGCCGCGCCTGCGGCACTGACCTGGGGTCGGTGCGCGTCAGCCTGGAACGACCCGACTCAGTCACTGCGTCGGCGGTGACCGCGCGCGAAGAGATCGGGCGCGTGTTCGCTGAGAAGATTCGCGAAGTCGAGGACTCTCGCGATCTCAAGCGCATCGCCGAAGATGTCCTGCCCCAAATCGAAAAATTCCTGGAATCGCCGGAAGAGAAACGTCTGCGCCGGATGCGCGCGGGAGTTATCACTGCCGCAAGCGGCCTGGGCGTAACGCTGCTTGTCAGTTTCATGCTCACCGTTGTTCGGCACTCTCCGGATCCGGATGCACTCCCCCTGGCGATGTTTTTTGCCGGACTCGGAGTGGTTGCATTTGCCATTGGCCTGGGACTGGTGCTTAACGGCATGCTCTTCACGAAACCGCGCACCGAGTTAAAAGATAAGTCGCCCGACGCGCGCACGCAAAATCTGCTGGACTCGGGATACGCTCCACCGCAGTTACGGCCCGCGGCTGAGCGCCCTGACTTTCGCTCGCCCACCACTTCCGATCTTGCCAAAGCCGATCTGCGCGGATCGTCCGTCACCGAACACACGACGCATCATCTGAAGCGAGAGCCGTAAGCTAAAGCGCCTGTTCGCGTCGCACCTAAGTTACAATCACGTGTATGGCTGTGAATCTCGAAGGCGGTTGTCGCGTCACCGGCAGGCACGAAGGTGTGCCCGCGGAGCACGGTACGTTGCGCGTCTGGCCCCAGATCAATCGGGCCACCGGGGCGCAGGCCATTTCATTACGACTGCTCGAATTTGCGCCCGGCCTTTCGCCGGGGATGAGGAACGATCGCTGCGACGAGATCCTGTATGTCCTGGAAAGCGTCGACGATTCTGAGACGAATGTCGTTGTCGAGAAAGAAAACGACATTTCACGCAAAGGCGCAAAGGTGCCAAGAGCAAACATCTTCATCGACGGCTGGCCCTTTGCAGTCTCAGCCCAGACTGGTATCTACCTGCGACCCGGCCAAACACTCACCGTGGAAAATCCGGGTCCTGAACCACTCGTGCTCATCAGTTCGCAATGTCCTGACTCAGACTCGTCAACATCTGAGATAGTTGAAGCCGTAACAGCTCCACTTTCCGCAACTCCGCCGCCGCCGGCGATCGTACGTCTGGCTGATCGACGGGCCCAACCCACCGCCGATCGCTGGTACCGCGTGCTCATTGACGATGAAGTCGGCAGCACGCAAGTTACGCAATTCGTCGGTTCCATCCCGCCCGGCCGCGCGCCCGATCATTTTCACAATTACGAAGAGGTGCTGTTCATTCTGCGCGGCGAAGGTCGCATTTGGGCCGGTGAAACGAGCACGCCAATCGCCGCTGGTGCTTGTGTTTATCTGCCAAAGGGCCAGACGCACTGCGTTGAAAATACTGGAGAGGATGAGCTGAGGCTCTTGGGCGTTTTCTATCCTGCGGGCAGTCCGGGTGAGCGATATGACGTCTGACCTACCTGGAGCTGGAGCCTTTTTCTTTGCGTGCTTTGCGTCTTTGCGGGAGGCTCTTCAATGGCGACAAAAAATTTCCCGCGAAAGCGCAAAGCACGCAAAGAAAGCCCGATTCAAAACTTGACTCACTTGCATCAAGTCTTGCGCTATAACCGATGAGTAAATCCATCAGCCTGGAGCGGCAGGCATTGAATTCTGTGGATAGGTTCCCCAGTAAATCTGCTTTAGAGCTCATTAGAAAGTAGAAGAAGAAACCCTGAGCTGAGTAGGTGTTGTTTCCGCCCTACCACTCCAGAATCAGCAATAAGGGCGAGCAAACCTAATACGAATTTCGGTTTACAGCCTAAATCCTACACAAATAATTCAATGGGTATTTTCTTATCTCAGCAGCTGGGCGAGTGTGCGCAGCGCTTCGTGCACCTCTTCATCGGTGTTGAAGAAATGCGGTGAGATGCGCAGACCGACGCCGGGGCGGCAGTCGACAAAGACCTTTCGTTCCCCCAGACGTTCCACCATTGCTGGTCCATCTTCGACCGCAATCATCACTGAGCCGCCTCGTTCATTGATGTTGCGGGGAGTGTTTATTGTCCAGCCTCGCTCCAGCGCAAACTCGATCATCCATTCAGTGCGGCGGCGCGATTCGCGCGCGATTGTCTCCACGCCGACCTCTTCAATGATTTGCAGGCCCGGCAAAGCGGAATAAAGGGCGGGGATACTCGGAGTGCCCTGCGCGAAGCGGCGCACCGATCCCGCATAGCGCATCGGCGAAGCCGCGAACTCGAATGGTGCGTTATGCGCTACCCATCCCGTCAGCCGCGGTCTCAGATCCTTTTGCAGATCCGGCCGGACATACAGATAGCCGCAGGCTGGACCACCGCACAGCCATTTGATCGTGCCGCCAATCAGAAAATCCACGCCCCAACCGTCAGCGTCCAGCTCAACGGCGCCCGCTGATTGATAAATGTCCAAAAGGACCAGCGCCCCGACGCGATGCGCGCGTTCCACAATTGCTGTGGCATCGACTCGATACGAGCTGCGAAACGATGTATGCGAAAGCGCCACCAGCGCCGTTGTCTCGTCAATGGCAGCGAGGATCTTTTCCAGCGGCACGATCACGCCGTCAGGAGAGGACACTATTTCGATCTTCGCCCCCAACGACGCCTGCGCTTCCCAGATGTATTCCATCGAAGGAAAATCCAGGGCGGAGGTGACGACCTTGTTGCGCCTGGCGGCAGCGAAATCAAAACACGAGGCGACGCTGCCCAGCGCGATGGAAGCATTCGGTTGAATCTGGACTGAACCCGGCGCCCCGCCAATTATGCGCGCCAGGCGATCACCGACGCGTTGTGACAATTCCCACCAGGCATGGGCCCAGGCATCCTCGCTGGTGTGATGTTCCCACGCGTCGCAGTAGGCGAGCATGGAATCGCGTGAGGCCCGCGGCATTGGCCCCAGACTGTGGCTGAGCAAATGAATGCCGGCAGCCAGAGTAGGGAATTCTTCACGACGGCGATTAGGAATTGTTTCTGACATTTGCGTGAACGACGACAACAGGCGCAACTAAAAGCTTCGAAGGAGTCTGCGCTACTTTGCAGACCTGCGCCGCCGGGCCAGGGCATAGAGCACCGCGCCGATTGCACTCCACACCACAATGAGCTCGAGGCTGGTTAATGAATGCTTGCCGATCCTCTCTCGCAACGTTGTGTTACCCAGCGTTTGAATGTCCTGAATGATCTGGACCACGAGCAGTCCACCCATGGCGAGCACCGACAATAACGCCGCGCCCCTCTGCAGCCCAACTGGTAAGCCGATTGTAATTTCTTTGTTCAGTTGCGGGTTCCACCGCGGCAGCATCAGAAACACCAGGCTGTGGATGAAGTAGAGCAGGATTAGCGCAAAGACCGCAATGTTCAGCGCCAGCGAAAGCTGCCGGCTCAGCAAAAGCACCAGACACGCCGCCGCCGTCAATGTCAAAGCGCGCACCGGTGTCGCCGTGCGGGGATTGACATAGCCCAGCCACGCCGGCGCCAATCGATCTTCGACAAATATCAGCGCCAGACGCGAAGGAACAATCAACGTTGGATTCAGTGACGTCGTAATCGCCATGATGGCTCCCAGTGTGACAAAACTGGCCGCGCCCCATGGCAAATACGTCGCCGCCACCTCGGTCATGGGCGCCCGACTCGTCTGCAACTGGCTGCCCGGCAACACGCCAAACGCTACCAGCGACATCAGCACAAAAATTAACGCCGTCAGGCTTATGCCTCGTAGAAAGACCATCGGCAAACGCCGCGTGCTGTCCTTTGTTTCTCCGGCGGTCTGCGCCAAAGATTCAAATCCCGCGTAAGAAAAGAAGAGCGGTACCAGGCTCGCTGCCAGGCCCTTTAGTCCGTGCGTCAGGAACGGGCGATAGTTGGCCGGATGAATTTTGAAGAGGCCGGGGACGACCAGCACTAATATGGAGAGGCCGAGCAGAACGCACATGCCAACCTGAATGCGCCCAAACCAACGGACACCGATGACATGGACCACATAAAAGAAAAGCAGGCTGCCGACCGCCAGGGCCTGATGAACCTCGCTGCTGACCTGTCGACCACTGAATTCGATTAAGTAGTCCGCGAGTGCGCTCGCCAGATAAGCGCCCGCGCCCACGTAGGCAATTATTTTCAACCAGGACCCAATGTAAGCCGTGGCATAGCCGCCCAGTGTGCGCGAGATGTGCAGGTATTCACCGCCCGGCTCACGTCCGAGCGGCGTGGAAATAAAGGCTGCATAAGGAACGGAGGTCGCGAGAATCGCCGGCATCAACAGGATGTAACTGAGAATCACGCTCGGGCCGGTGATGGCGCCGGCTTCGCTCGTGACTTTAAAAATTCCGGCGCCGATCAAAATACCGATGAGCGCGGCATAGGACTCAACCGTGCCCAGATCGCGCCGCAAGCGACCGACGATTGTGCCCGCGGGGGCTTCCTTCTTTCGAATGTCTTCATTCATCTTGGCTTCGATGCCATCAGGTTTGTGGGTTTGGGTGTAAGACTTTAGCTTGAGTGGGGACTGCAACTGGAAGCTAAATCTGAGCTCCAAACGCCTGTGAACCCACGCGAATCAAATCACTGCCAGATCACCCGATATAACCAGGTGATTCCGGGAATGAGCAAAAACATCGTGAAAGCAAGGCAGGTAATTAGAAATACAAAGCCGAAAGCCCTGAGAAGTCTGCTCAAGAGGTCAAAGTTAGGTAGCTGTGTAATTTTAAGTCTGTCCGCAAGCTTTTTCATGTAAGCCGTATGCACGCGCCATAAACAAACCCCATGAAAAAAGTAGTAACACAATATGGCACTCATGATTGTTGGAATTCCCAACAAGATCCAAGTCACTGCCCAGGACTTTTCACTCTTACCAAAGTAGATGGAAAGCACACCGCCAACAGCCGCATAGAAGAAAGCAACTGCCTTCAATCCAAAGTCGAGGTGAAACTCATACGCTCGATTAAGACGAACAAACTCTTCTTCAACAAGTTTGTTTGTGAGATCACTAATGTCTATTTCTTTATTTTGACACTTATACATTAACTTCACATAAACCCCTTCATTCGCCGGCAGGCTGGGATCCAAAACCTTCTCGGCACTGGCGACGCCGGCAACTGGTAACCGTGCCTGATCGATCAAACCAAGCTGCACCAGTACCGAAGCCTGGTCCCAGTAAATATGCTCATGTGCCAGCTTGCCGTCGCGAAAATGAACGATCACGACCAGCGGCACCTTGACATGCTTTCCCGTTGGCTCGACACCGGGCAACATCCAATCCATTTTCACTGTGTGCGTGAATTCAAAAACCATTTCGTCGACTACTTGATCCACACCGATGGTGCGCGACACAGGAGTCATCGAAGTGTCCGGCGGCATTTGCGGAATGAATCGCCGTGAATAGAACTCGCGCAATTGTTCATGGCCCACGCCTCCGGTCATCACGGGCACGTGATTCACATAAGCATCAGGCACCATGGTCCGCAAAGTGTCCTCTGTATCGCGAGTGGCAAACTCGTATTTGACATGCTCGTCCCAAATATCGGACAGACGCGTTTGCGCGTCGGCCCGTCCACTTCCAACGAGATGTCGCACAAAGAACTCCAAAGTTCTAAGATGGGCGAGCTCAGCCGCCGCCGCGTCATAGTGTTCACCGCCTCGCCGGCCAAACGCGTGATCCTGCTCGGGATAATCATGAATGGTCACCAACGCATCGGCACCGAGAGCTTGATGAATCTGTGCCTGCGCTGCCGGTGGGCAATATTTATCCTTGCCGGCGATGTGCAGCATGAGTGGCGAGCTGAGGTTCGGGGCTTCGGCCAGACTCTTTTCGATACTGACTCCGTAATAACCAACCGCGCAATCAGGTTGATAGCGAACAGCCAAAAGATAGGCGAGATTGCCGCCCAGGCAAAAACCCAGCGCTCCAACCTTGCCGTTGCATGCCGGATGGCGGCGCAGCAACTCCAGCGCCGCCGCCGAGTCGTCGACGGCTTTGGCTTCATCCAACCCCGCGTAAAGCGCGAACGCCTTCTGCAAATCCGCTTCGGTGTGATCGGTAAGTTGTACTCCAGGTTCCTGCCGCCAGAACAGATCTGGACATACGACTACAAAGCCGCGTGCTGCATACCAATCAGCCACTGTGCGCATTGACTCATTGACACCAAAGATTTCCTGCAACAACACGATGCCCGGCCCATAACCGCCGTCGGGCAACGCGAGATAGCCGTCAAACTCTGCGCCATCGAATGATTTGATTGTGATCATAGATAAGTAACTGGTCCACTAACTGAGACGCGGTCAGCAAGGTAACGAAAGGACTGAGGATTTTACCTTGCAGTCACGCTGGGAGCCAGTATTTTGACGAGAGAAGCCGGCCTTGAGGATATGACCAGTGCTGACCCTCCACGCTTTGGCGGAAACGCTTTCAGTGATTTACGCATTACGGTCGGAAGGACTTGAACACAACGGAAGTGAGGAATGCTCGGAATTCTCGAATTCGGTTTATGAACAAGGTCAGTCGATTTTTCTTGTCGATTTTTCTTGTTGACAGCAGAGGGGCCACAGAATAGCCTGTTGCCCCTAAGACAGTATTAGCAGTCCCAGTCCTCTGAATACTTCATAGCTATAACGCCACCTTTGTCTGGTTACCTTCAATAAGGAAGAGAATCTTTTGCAAGGGTGATGTCAATGAACGCCCCGAAGGAGAATCTAACCATGGCAGATAATGCAGACAATCAACGAGAGTGGACTTTGATGTTCTATTTTGCCAGCGACAATCCGTTGGCGCCCGGAATTGTTTCACATTTGAAGGCACTGAAGAACGCTGGATATCACCCTCGGGCCAGTGTGTTGGCTTACTTTGATCCACAAACACCAGGAACGCCCTCCCACATTTTTGATGTCAATGCTATCGACAAATTGGAAAATCCGGGTGAATCCGAAATCGGTTTTAAACAGAATGATCCGTTCGTCAGGAACCTCATGCTTGATAAGCTGTGGCGTGACCAGACGGACAGAAATGGCAAGCCTATCAGGGACGTGATACAGAGCCTGATGCTT
Organism: Acidobacteriota bacterium; assembly: GCA_025463135.1. GTDB lineage: Bacteria > Acidobacteriota > Blastocatellia > Pyrinomonadales > Pyrinomonadaceae > JAOAPY01. The sequence goes on along the minus strand of JAOAPY010000051.1, from coordinate 161,666 downwards.
AAACGGGGAACTGCTTTGACCGTTCCCACGCCGCCCGACTTACCAGACACCGATATTGAGATTAATGTAGTCCAACCCGCTGGAGAACTTCAGTCTCGACTTGAAAGCGAGTTGCAGGACTCAGCCACAAAACCGGAGGTCGATCTTTGCGATGACCAGAGCGAGCCGGCCGGTCCAGAGAAATCGCTCGGCAAATTTCTGGAATTCTGTGCCAATGAATATCCGGCAAACCACTACATGCTTTTCGTCATCGGACACGGCCAGATCGTGGGAGATGACGTGTTTATGTATGACGAACACGCTGCCATCCACTCATTGACCCTGCGTCACCTGGGCAGGGTACTGAGAAAATTCAAAAATAATAAGAATGTTCGGGATGCCCAATTCGACCTGGTTAGCTTTCACAGCTGTTCGATGAGCAGTCTGGAGATCGCTTCAGAGCTCCAGGGTACGGCAAACTTCATGCTGGCTTCTCAAGGGGAGTCTTTTGTTGGAAGTTGGCCATATCTTTCGATTTTGATTCGCGTCTTCAATGATCTAAAGGCCAAAACCAAAATCGATGTCAAAGAAACACTGAAGCAAATCTTCGCCTACATTATCCACAATTGCACCGACTTTATTCTCGCCGGCTACTCGGCCGATCTGTGCTTGTGCGAGTTGAGTACTGAAAGAGTTAGCGCCGCGGAAAATGCCGTCGCGGATCTTTCGACAGAGCTCATGAACGGCTTGGATCCCGGAGTCAATCCGCTCGTGAAGGATTGTATTCTTCTCGCTCACTGGAAGTCTCAGAGTTACTGGCAAGAAAATTACACCGATTTGTATGACTTCTGTCTCTGCCTTGATAGCTATTGTAATGAATTGGGAAAGACCATTGGCAACATGGGCGCGATTCAAGCAGCCGCTGGCCGTGTTATGGATGCTTTGCGGCCAGAGGATTCCAGCCACCCGCAACAGTTGGTAACCATGGCGCGATTTGTAGGACCGGCGTCACAATACGCGCACGGCTTATCTGTGTACTTTCCCTGGGCCGAGCCCTCGGAAGAAAAACCAATAATGGCCGACTACAATTGCTATCAATTTCAAAAGAAGACGAAATGGCTTGATTTTCTGAAGACGTATTTTGCGGGCACCATGCGCCAGAGCCGCAGGTCTGAGCCAGACACTAGAGTGCCGGCGTTTACACAGACACCGAAGGAACAGTTGCAGGAGGATATGGCGGCAATCATGTTCAATTCGAGCGGTAGTTCAGGAGCGCCGGGTACGCTGGCCAGCAACGATCCGGGCAAAACCGGACCACGCGATCCTATGGGTCAAGTAGGACCGCGCGACCCTATGGGAGGAACGTGTACTTGCGGTTCGGTTAAGAATTTTCCCCACGATACTCGGCCTCGATTGGAACAGGCAAAAGGGGGTCCCCGGGAGGATCCATCCCCACTCTTCTTCAATTTTTGAGTACGCCGACCACATCTACGGGGGTTTGCCATGCTTCGATCAGGTGGCAAGCCTCCGAGACAGATTGGGCGTTCTCTTTACCGGTAACCGTCCGGCTGTCAGTTAATCACGGCGGGAATCTTTCGTGAGCAAACGACTCAATTTTCTCATCGTGCTGATCTTGTTGACATGGCTAACTGTGATTGCTCAGGCACCCGATCAGGAAAAGGCGCGCGTCAACAGCCCACCGAACCTTCAACACGCCCAGGAATTGCTGTCCCTTAGCCAACAACAGAATTATGTTAATCATCATCTTGCGTTGGAGACTGCGCAAGAGGCCCTCGCCCTTTGGCAACTTACTGGCGACAAAGCCGGAATCGCGCAGACATATGCCCAGATTGCCCGCTGTTATTTGGTCCAGAGCGATCTTTTAGAAGCAACCCAGAATTACGAGCGGACCCTGGTACTGTGGCGCGAGCTCAATGACACTAAGCAGCAGGCAACGACGCTAATAATGTTGGGGTTTATTGAAGTCCGTAAAGGCGAATGGTCATCGGCAATCTCTCTTCTAACCCAGGCCCAGAGCTTCCTTAGCGAACAAGACGCAACTCCGATGGGACAGATTGCAGACGCGCTCGGCGTGATTTTTAATGAGAGCGGATCGCCGGATAAGGGATTGATCCAATTTCGCCGCGCTCAGGAATACTATCGCCAGACGCCGGATGAACGCGACGACAAGCGGATGATGATCGATCTGGGAAATACCTATTTCTTGTTGGGAGACTTCAGCGAAGCGCTAACGTATTTGCAGCAGGCCCTGGAGAGCTTTGAGCCTCAAAGCCTCGACGCAGCCGAGTCTCACGAGGATCTCGGTCGCGTCTACAGTTCGCTAGGTGAATATGCCGCCGCGATACAACATCTGCAGTCCGCCATCCCGATCTATGAACGGGTTGGAAATCCTCAGGAGGCGGCCCGTTCGCGCGCTTTATTAGGCCAGGTTTATCAACATCAGGGCCAGCCGGAGCTGGCGCGAAAATATTACGAGGACTCTCTGATTGCTTTTCAAGCGCTCTCGGATCAGCTCAACCAAGCGGCAATTCATTACTCGCTGGGTCGATTGGATTTGCAAGGTGGCCAAATTGATCGCGCTGAAAACCACTTACGTCAATCAATTGAAGAAACCGAGAACATTCGGCGCGTTTCTACCAGCCGGGATCTAACCACAGCTTTTTCAGCCAGCGTACACGAGCGCTACGCAGCATACATCGAATGCTTAATGCGTAAGCACCAATCCCAGCCACAACAAGGCTTGGATATACTTGCCTTCGAAACCAATGAGCTGTCCCATGCGCGATCACTCAGAGAATTGTTGCGCGCGACGCAAACGAACCTTATCGCTGGTCTTGATCCCCAATTGGCCGAACAGGAAAAGACGCTGCGCCAGTCGCTCCGCGTTAAGGAAGATTCCAAAGTCGCACTCCTGTCAACGCAGTACAAGAAAGAAGAACTCGATGCGTTGGAGTCTGAACTGGCACAGTTGGAACGCGAGTACAAGCAGGTCACGGACACCATCCGCCAGCGGTACCCGGCCTATGAGCGAATTACAAGCCCCACCACTCTAAGCTTGCAGCAAATACAAGCGCAGGTCCTCACTGACGATCAAACGATGCTCCTCGAATACAGTCTGGGGGTCGATAAGAGTTACGTTTGGGCGGTGACACACACTGGCTTCTCGAGCTACGAACTTCCGGGTCGCGCGCAAATCGAAGCTGCCGTGCGACAGCTCTATAATTTACTAACAGCGCCCCAACCAAGACCGGGCGAGGGCTTTGAGCAGGCGCGAGCGCGCACCCTTGAGGCCCAGGGGCAAGTGTCATCGCAGATAAGTGCGTTGAGCAAAACCCTACTCGCGCCGGTCGCTGATAAGCTGGGAACCAGACGTCTCTTAATTGTGGCGGATGGCGCATTGCAATACATTCCCTTCCAGGCCCTGGTCATGCCGGCCAATGGCAACGCTGCCGGGTCGCCGGCGAATGCCCTCGCAGTTGAAGAACGGGCGCTCATTTTGGATCACGAAATTATTTCCGAGCCGTCAGCCTCAGCGTTGGCGTTGGTCTTAAGCGAATCCGCGAATCGAAAACCGGCGTCAAAGAGTGTGGCCATCCTGGCGGATCCGGTCTTTGACATCGCTGATTCGCGAATCAAATCAAACAACACGGGATCATTGCAGGCCGCTGCCGCCGCGTCTCCCAATAGTGAAGTAACGCGGGCATGGGATGATGTAGGAGTGACCGGCAGTGAGACACCTCCTCGCCTTTTCTCCTCGCGCGAAGAAGCCGACGCCATAATGTCTGTAATCCCCTGGCGCACTGGTTTCAAGGCCGTAGGCTTTGATGCCAGCCGAGCTACTGCCATGGGCTCGGATCTGGGTCGCTATCGCGTGGTGCACTTTGCGACGCACGCGCTGCTCGACAATGAACATCCGGACTTATCAGGCATCATCCTTTCGCTGGTCGATGCAAAAGGACAACGGCAGGACGGGTTCCTGCGCTTGCACGACATTTACAACCTTAAGCTGCCTGTCGATCTCGTAGTGCTTAGCGCCTGCCAAACCGGACTGGGTAAAGACGTAAAAGGTGAAGGGTTAATTGGATTAACGCGTGGCTTTATGTACGCGGGAGCCTCGGGAGTTGTCGCCTCGCTTTGGAAAGTAGACGACGAAGCGACAGCGGCGTTGATGAAGAATTTTTATGTGGGGCTGTTTGAAAAGGGATTATCACCGGCGGCCGCGCTGCGTGAAGCTCAGCTGGCCATGCGTCAGGAGAAGCGTTGGCAGGAACCATATTACTGGGCCGGGTTCGTTATTCAGGGACAGTATGCCGCACGGGGTCACAACAGCTATCAACCAACGCCCGCAGTTAAGCTTGCCGTAGTAAGCAGCGCGGGGTTGGTTCTGTCTTTATCGGTGATTTTGGTGTTATGGCGAAGACGTAGAAGAAATCTTTAGGTACAATGCCGCGGAGGCAAGAACCGCGGCATCCGGTCTCGCTCGAAGGCCAGCCTTCGCCATAACGCCCCCATGAAAAAAGATTGGATCCTAACTCAGGAACTGTTTGAAGAACTTTTGTCCTGGCTCAACGCGGATCGCGAGCAAGCCGGCCAGGACTATGAAGATATTCGCCGTCGTCTCATCAAACTTTTTACTTGCCGCAACTGTCACGAACCCGAGGATCTTGCCGACGAGACCATCAATCGGGTCGCCAATAAAATCAAAGAGATTAAGGACCACTTTGTTGGGCCGCGTGCCCCCTATTTTTACGCGGTCGCAAACAAGGTGTACATGGAATATCTGAGGAAGCGTACGCCGCCGCCGCCTCCTCCCACTGCTGGCCCTTCAGAGGAGATAGAGCGAGAGTACGCCTGCCTTGAGCAGTGTATGAAGCAGCAAGCACCGGCCCACCGCAAGCTTGTCCTGGAATACTATCGGGGAGAGAAAAGGGCGAAAATTGACCATCGAAAGAAATTGGCCGAACAGTACGGGATCGCACTGAATGCCCTGCGAATAAGGGCTCATCGCATCCGCACTGCTCTTCAGGAATGCGTGAAAAGTTGTCTTGATCAGGCGCCGGCATGAAATAGGCTGAAGCAAACGCGCATTATGAATAGATAGAGTTTCGCGGGAAGTGGCCACTCTTGAAAGCAGAAACAAAACAACAGGAATTAATTATGCAATATCTCCTCGGACAAGCGCGGCCCGAGGATCAATCTTCTTTCGAAGAGCGATTGGTGACCGAGAGCGAATTTTATGACGAATTGCTGATTGCCGAAGACGAACTGATTGACCAGTACCTCAGCGGTGAACTTTCTGAATCTGAGCGAGAGAGTTTTGAAAACCACTTTATGCTGACGCCTGAACGACAGGGTAAAGTGCGTTTTGGGCGGGCTTTCAATAAGTATGTCAGCGTTGCCAAACCGCTTCCCAATGAAGATCCGCTGCGCGAAAATGCCTCCGAGGAAACGCGCACTGTCCCCAAACCGCCACCGAAGCCGTGGTACTCAATATTCCTCCCCAGCGAAAATCCAATCCTCTCATATTCATTGGCCGCCGCGCTCGTGCTGATTATTGGAACCGTCTCCTGGCTCGCGTTGCAGAAGCTGAGGAATCGATCTGCGGAGGAGCCCGGTACTGTCTATGCTGTGATGTTGACACCGGGAATCACTCGTGGCGGCGAGAGTGAAAAGAAAATCAGCATTCCCACGGGCACTGGTACCCTGGAATTGAAATTGGAGCTGCGCCGAGACGATTATCAGACCTATCGCGCGATGCTTTTTGCGGATGATGGATCAGAGGTATGGCGAACGGACGGTCTCAGATCAACAAGTGAGGCCGGCACGAAGTTTATTGCTGTTAAGACTCCCGCCAGATTGCTCGCGCCGGGGAATTATTCATTGAAAGTCACGGGCCTGGGGCCTGATGGAAAACAAGAGGATTTGCCCTCTTATCGCTTTCTCGTCCTGCACTAGGATTCTTACTTGTAGCTCCCAACCAGATACAGGACCGCAACTGATACCGGCGCCGAAGAGCCTGCGTCAAAAACCTATTTAGATGCCACGGCGCAAGGCAGTGACATCTATCGAGCTTCCTAAACTTTGGTGGGTGCGTCGGCATGCGGAACGAAGCAGCGACGACAGCGGGCTTCGTACATGTCGGAAGCGCCGACGGCCACGCGTTCTTCGGATTCGAAGGTGCGTTGTGAGTAGTTAGCCGGCTGGCCGCACTTCATGCAGATGGCGTGCGTCTTTGTGATGTATTCGGCAACGGCCAGCAGTTGAGGCATCGGTTCCCAGGGCTTGCCTGTGTAATCCTGGTCCAGGCCGGCCACGATGACGCGCAAGCCTCGGCGCGCCAGCTCATTGACTACGCCCACGAGTTCATTATCAAAGAATTGTCCTTCATCAATGCCGACTACTTCGGTATCGGCTTCAACCAGCGCCTGGATTTGACCGGCGCTCTGCACGGCCGACGATTCGTGGCGCATCTCAGAGTGCGAGACGATGTGGTTTTCTGAATAGCGCGAATCGATCTCAGGTTTAAAGACCTGGACCTTCTGGCGTGCGATCTTGGCGCGGCGCAGGCGTCGAATTAACTCTTCAGATTTTCCCGAAAACATCGACCCGGCAATGACTTCGATCCAGCCCGCACTGGCTCGCTGGTGAAATGTCGGTTCGTGATCGGCTTGTGCAAAACGTTCTTCCATTATCATCCTTATGCTGTCCGACAAACTGAATATTGTCCGACAAACTGAACATGGTCCGACAAACTTCAGTTTGTCGTCACTCTCTTAAAATTCTCCCTGCGATTATAGCTGGCCGGTGCACACTTCCTGGCGTGACTCAGCGACAAACTGAACATGGTCCGACAAACTTCAGTTTGTCGTTACTCTCTTAACATTCTCCGCGCGATTATAGCTGGCCGGTGCACATTCCTGACGTGACCGACAAACTGAACATTGTCCGACAAACTTCAGTTTGTCGTCACTCTCTTAACATTCTCCGCTCGATTATAGCTGGCCGGTGCACATTCCTGGCGTGACTCGGCGACAAACTGAAGTTTGTCGGACTTAGTTGCTTCATGCATACATCTCCGGATTGTAGAACGGAGCAAAGGCCGCGATTAGCGCCAGTTCAAAACTCAAACTCCGCGTAACAAGATCCCGAGACAGCACGCCCCACGCTCCCTGGCGGCTGCGCACGTCGCGCGAGCCCGCGAATTCGTCTATGACTATTCCCAACTCGCGCTTGCCTTCGATGACGCTGTTCTTGATTGACTCGGGAACAGTGATTGAGGGCGTCGCTCCAAAACTTCCTCGCTCACCATTTGTTACATAGACCCAGCCACGCAGAAAAGTATGCCATTCACCCTCGATGGAAATCGAGTGAAAGCCACCCTCCAGCCCCAGGTACAAATCCGCACTTAGCCTCTCACCGGCCAGCACGTCCCGCACAGCCAGCGCTCTTTCGCGTGCACCCGACATCAACTCCCAGTCCGTCAAAGGCATGGCCGGCGCACTAATCGTCACCGGACGCGCCACGAGTTTCGCCTCCGCCCATGTCGGATCAATTGTAGCGACGCGCGCAATCGCGCCACGCACCGCCATGATCTTCGACGCGCGATCGGAACCGAGGGCAATAGTTTGAATCTTTTTCTGCAACTGGAAAGTGATTGCACATCCAGGGCGCAATCCCTCTCGGTACGCTTAACTAGCGGACAGCAATACCCCATTCTCTAAAACCTGAGAGGCTATAACAGGACATTGCGGCACGTCAAAAGCACTGCTGAGTTTTGTTGCCTTGCGGCGGCCGCGATGTTCGCGTCGCTTTGTGAAAAATCACTTTACGCTCTCTGTCCACCTATCATTATGCTGGTGGTTCCTCCGAACCGTTGCCCTTGCCAAAGCCCGCGGCGCCACAGGAGGCATCCTGGCTGGATAGCAGATCTGCTACGATCGGATTCTCGAACAACTGGTTCAAAAACGCATTCTCAAATTCCGGCGTCCTTTTGTTATCACTCTTCGTTTGCAGCCGGAACTTTTTACCGTCCGGAGATTTGAAAGTCTGGTAGTACAGATAGAAATCGCTTTGGTTGGCGTCACATTTGGAACTCTTCTCGGTGGGAATTACGAAGAACAACCCGTGGTTGATGGTAATTTTTGGCTCGGTCTTCAGCGCCGACAGGGGGCGAGCTACTCGCCACTGGGGTCGCCTCCCAGCATAAAATGAAGGCCGCTTCACACGTCGTCATCCGCACCTCCATTTCTTGACTTTCAATTCGGCGGTTGTTGTAATCGAACGCGGTTGAACGGATCGCTGTCAAGGGTTTACCCGCTGGAGGTTTGGCTTTGTCGCAGGAAGAATTGTCGCGTGGAGACTTGGTCTACGACTGGAACACGGTTGCACCGGCGCTGCCGGCGCCGAACCGGCACATCGGCTTCGACGATGAGACGCTGCGTGACGGTCTGCAATCGCCTTCGGTCTGCGAACCAACAGTCGAGAAGAAGATCGCGTTGCTGCACTTGATGGAAGCCTTGAATATAGATACAGCGGATATTGGCTTACCGGGAGCGGGCGGCACCCATGCAGCCGGAGTGGAACGCCTGGCGCGCGAAATCGGCGAAAAGAAACTTAAAATTCGTCCCAACTGCGCGGCTCGCACCCACCGTAACGACATTACTCCCATCGTTGAAATCTCGCAGCGGGCCGGCATCCCCATCGAAGCGTGCACTTTCATCGGTTCGTCTTCCATTCGCTTTTTTGCTGAAGGCTGGACCCTGGACCAGTTGCTGAAGATCACTGAAGACGCGGTGTCGTTTGCGGTAGGCGAAGGTCTTCCAGTGATGTACGTGACTGAGGACACGACCCGCGCCCAGCCGGAAACAATTCGCGCGCTTTATACCGCGGCGATTCGTTGCGGCGCGCGCGCCGTATGTGTGTGTGACACGGTGGGCCATTCCACTCCGGATGGAGCGCGCGCGGTGGTCAGGTTTGTTAAAAAAATTATTGAAGAACAGGGCGGAAACGTGCGCCTGGATTGGCACGGACACCAGGACCGCGGCCTGGGTGTAATCAATTCCATAGCCGCGATCGAGGGCGGCGCCGATCAGGTTCACGGTTCAGCACTGGGAATGGGCGAGCGGGTCGGCAATGCACCCATGGACCAGCTGCTGGTGAATTTCAAACTGATGGGCTGGATTGATAACGATGTGTCACGACTGGGCGAGTACTGTAAAGTGGCAGCCGAGGCCTGCGGCTGGTCCATCCCATACAACTATCCTGTTTTCGGCCGCGATGCTTTTCGCACGGCTACCGGCGTGCATGCGGCAGCCGTAATCAAGAGTTATCGAAAAGGCGATCGACAACTGGCCGACATGGTTTATTCAGGAGTGCCGGCTGGAATTTTCGGCCTGGAGCAGCTAATCGAGATTGGTCCCATGAGCGGCAAATCGAATGTGATTTACTGGCTGGAGAAACGCGGCTTTGAACCCAGTGATGAACGCGTCAATCGCATCTATCAACGCGCCAAGGAGTCATCAGGCGTAATGGCTGAAGACGACATTCGGCAATTGGTGTAAACGTTAATTTCTGGAGTGGGTTCATTTCAACCTTGATTTCATTCGATTCGCATCTGGAATTGTGATGGTAAAGCAGCCTCCCACGCATCTTGAATTTTTTCCGGACGCTGAGATTCACTGACAAGGAATGTCTTCGCTCCCACATCGGATGTCTTCTACTTCAACTCAAACAGCGAAACACATTGTTCAGGAACTGGGGCAAACCGATATTGTGCGGCGTGCTCTTGAATTTTTCGCCGAACACGCTGAAGAAATTACCGAAGAGCACATAGGTATTTGTTCGATTCCTGCGCCTCCTTTCGGTGAACAGGAACGTGCACACTACCTTTGCGAAAGACTTCGAGCCGATGGCCTCGCTGAGGCTGCCATTGACGAAGAAGGCAACTGTATAGCTTTGCGTAAAGGGCGCTCGCTAACGCCGCTGCTGGCTGTAACCGCACATCTGGATACAGTATTCCCACCTGAAACAGATTCCACCGTGAGGACGGAGGGAAGCAGATTGCTGGCCCCTGGTGTGTCGGATGATGGCTGCGGGCTGGCCGCTCTGATGGCTTTGAATCGCGCACTGCAAAGCGAGCGTATTACGACTGAGGGTTCGCTTCTTTTTGTTGGCACGGTGGGTGAAGAAGGAGAAGGCAACCTGCGGGGGGTGCGTCACCTGTTCAGCGGGGGACAGTGGGCCAAACAGATCAGTGCCTTTCTGAGTCTGGATGGACCGGGCGTCGATCGCATAACCAACGCGGCGCTTGCTTCACGCCGGTATCGAGTCCGTTTTGCCGGCAGAGGCGGACATTCATGGGGCGATTTCGGAACGGCAAATCCAGTGCATGCAATAGGTCGCGCCATCGCCAGACTAATTTCGTATCCGGCTCCGCGGGATCCGCGTACGACATTTAACGTCGGGCGAATCGAGGGTGGTGCCGGCGTGAATGTGATTCCCCAGGAAGCCGGCATGGATGTGGACTTGCGCTCGGCTTCAAGTGCGGAATTGCTGCGCCTTGATGCTTTCTTTCGTCGCGCGGTCTGTGAAGCGGCGGATGATGAGAATCGCAGCAGTCGAAGGGGAGGGTTACCCCTCGAAGCCGATCTACAACTCATAGGGGACCGCCCCGGTGGCGAAACCTCACCTACTTCTTTAATCGTCGAAATCGCGGCTGAGGCTACGCGCAGCCTCGGCAATACTCCCATCATGGACCAGGCGTCAACCGACTCAAATATTCCCATCTCGCTGGGCATTCCCGCCATCACACTGGGCGCGGGCGGCACCTCCGGCAATTCTCACACGCTTGATGAGTGGTACGATCCACGTGGGCGAGAGTTGGGACTGCAACGGGTGCTGCTGGTGATGTTGGGAATGGTTGGCTTGGGAAAAGAGTAGGGGCGAAGGGCAAAGAGCAAAGAGCGAAGGGCGAAGAGCAAAGGGCGAAGAGCAAAGAGCGAAGGGCGAAGGGCGAAGAGCAAAGAGCGAAGGGCAAAGGGCAGAGGGCAAGGGCAAAGAGCGAAGGGCGAAGGGCGAAGAGCGAAGAGCGAAGGGCAGAGGGCAAGGGCAAAGAGCAAAGAGCGAAGGGCGAAGAGGCGCTGAACAGCTCTTTGCCCTTACCTCTTTGCTCTTTCCGCTTCTTCAGTTCATCGAGATTGTGATACTCGCCGATCCTGCTTTGCCTGGAGGAAAGTGCCTCTGCCTCGCAATGCGGACCGCGGTGGGATCCGCGCCTGAAGCCTGGGTCACACGGCCCGACTCGTCATAGCTAACCTGGACAGTTACTTTCTTTGGTCCGGGTTTGCTTTCAGGATTGTTGCTCGCAGTCGGCGGTGTGACGGTGGCGCCTGGATGTGCTGCGGCGCTCTCGGCTGCAGAGTTGGCTTCGCGGACTTTGGCTCGCTCTTTTTCACGCTGGTGCTTTGCCGCCAGTGCGGCTGCTTCGGCAGCATGTGTATCCACCACCGGAGAAGTAGGCGAGGTGTCAGCCGGAGCAGGGTTAGCTACTGGCTGCACTGCCGCAGCGACCTCGACGTTCTGAGGTGCGGTCACCACAGGCTTATTCCGTCGATACCATCCGGCCGGCACTCCAATTACTACTACACTGGCAAGAATTGCCACTGCGACGGCGCCGGCGATCAATGGTTTTCTGCTGCCTACAGAACTTGAGCCAGGCGCTGCCAGAAAAGAAGGAACACCAACTGCGGCATTTCGCGATTGGGAAACTTCACTCTGACTGCCGGGCATTACTTCGGCGCTCTCATCTGGTAGTGGGCCGTCTGGGAAAGCGTCAGTTGGCGTAATTCCTTCATCCAATCGCCTGAGGCCTTCGAGGACCACCTGCGTCCAGGGCTGGTTGATGGTTCGCTCGGGAGTTTCCGCCGAGCTCTTGAACTCGAATGCCGCATTGGGCAAGGTCAACGCGTAGTAGACGGCGTCAATTCCCCGCAGCACACCAATCTTCGCATCCACGACGGATCCGGTTTGCAGGTAAAAAGAACCGTGCCCCTGTGGGTAAAGAACGTTGAGGCAGCCGGTCTTGCGCTGATTGCAGAAAAATTCGATCAATTCCGAAAGCGAGAGGTCGCTAAGGTGTCCTGTTAGTGCCATGGTCTGATCCTTTTGAGTCGAAGAGTCAATCGGGGATGAAGGAGACGCACCGGGAACGAGCGCCCCGAGTGCGACTCCGGTTGGCGATTACTGAGACAGGGAGAATTTGTAATTAATCACGCCGGTGACTTTCACCGGCTGGCCGGAAAGCATAGTTGGCGAGAACCTGGCCTTGAGTGCGGCCTGCAGGGCCACGTCACGAAGGATGGCCGGGCCACTGGTGGCCTGGGCGGAAATTACTTTTCCGTTTTCATCCACCACTACTTCGATTGTGACCAGACCGCCGGTGCGCATTCGCCTGGCGGCGTCCGGATAAGTAGGAGTGGGCAGCGTAACTGCCTTACCATTGAGGACACCGCCGGAGACAGGCTTTAGTAACGGTTTCGGCGACGGAACGGCTGGCGGTGGTGCGGATTCGAGTTCAACCACGGTTCCCTTTGCGGAAGTGGGCGCAGCGTTGTTGCTTGCCAGCACACTCGAATTACCAGCATTGGATTTGCTCGTCGTGCTGTTGACAGAGGGAAGCATCAGAGCGGTTTTGTTACTCGCGGCAGCCACCTGGTTTCCGGCGGGTTTGTTAACCGCTTGAGACTTGTTTTCTGAAGGAGAGTCAGGCTGCGGTTTGCTTTCAACCTTTGCCGGCTTCGGCGCTGCTGCGTTGGCCTCGGCATTGATCGATGAGGCAACCGGCTGGGCCATCTTTAACATGTTCTCGTCCAGGTAGTACATGATCGATCGATAGGTAACTTCGCTGGGTTCGAAAGTAACCTTTCCACCCTCGACGACTGCTACCGAGGTTGTCATCCTGGTCCAATTACCGACAGAGTCGTAGTCGTACTTGTAGACTTCCTTGCCCAACAGCGAACCATCACTGTTGAGTAGAGTCATCTCGCTGATGTTTCCCTTTTCGTCATACTTATAGACTTCCTTGCCGGTCAGCGTGGATCCGGCGACAGGAAAGTACTGATTCTCAGTCTTGCCACCCTTGATATCGTACGACGCCGTCTCGAGCACCACATGCTTATCTTCAACCGGCTTGCCGTTGGCCATCGAGAGTTTCGCGACTTCCGTGCGTACCCGACGCACCGGACCAGCTAGACCGTCTTTTAGGCGGTCACTTTCAACGGCGGGGGCCACCGGCTGAACGCTGTTTGCTTTGGCGGTGAGATTATTCTGCGCCGAAGCGCCGGAGTGGAATACCAGAACGCTAAGTACTAACAGCATCAAGCTGGCAGGGAATTTCGGCTTTAACATACTCAGTTCTCCTGTCTTTACGAGAGGGATTCTCGGGACACATAAAGGATTTTTTGGCGTGAGGAGTTCCCCTTAAGGCGGAGGAACGAACAGCCGCGATAGGCGGCAAAGGCATGTTACCGCGTTGAACACGGTTTGTCTACACTAAACATTGAACGTCTCGGGCTCAAAACTCTAACTTTTGGGGGCTTTTGGAGGTTTACCTGGTGAATAGTTAGCAAGAGTCTCGACAATCTTGTCTATTAGCTGGATGCTGCCGGCTCGGCTGGTCTGGTCATTGCACATGATTGAAAACGCGAGTTCGGTGCCGTCCGCGGTGGCCAGATACCCGGAAAGCGAGTTGTCGTAGGTGAGCGAACCGGTCTTGGCCCAAACCCGATCTTTATATGAACGCAGGCGGCCACGAAGCGTCCCGTCTGTCCCGGCTACGGGGAGGGAAGCGCGAAATATCGCAGCCGTGGCAGTTTGTGTTGTTGCCTGTAAGAGTCTCGCCGTCGTTTCCGGAGTTACCAGATCAAGTCGTGAAAGGCCAGAGCCATCATGGAGGGCAAGGTTCTTTGTCGTAATGGCCTTACGGTCCAGCCACTGCCGGACTACTGCCAGTCCCGCTTCGTCATCACCTCGTTCGTGGGTCCGGTGTGGATCGGCATCAGGAGCCTGATCACCGCGTTCCCGGCCCAGTGTCCGCAGGATTAACTCGGCATTGAGATTAATGCTTTCTTTGTTGGTGGCCCGCACAATCTCGTCCAACGGCCGACTCAAGACATAGGTGAGTTCGTTGGCTTGCGAAGGATTGAAACGTTGACTCTGCGCCGTGCGAAAGTCTCGCGTGCGTATTTCACCCGCGACGGTAATGCCGCGCGCCTGCAAGGCAGCGATGAAAAGACCGGCTGCCAGCCGCGCCGGATCGTGAATAGAGAGCCGCGCGCCAAAGCTCCTGCTACCCGCAGGAAACTCGCCCCAAACATGGAAGTTGTTGTCCGACAAGCCGCGATGGATGCCCACCGTCATTGGCTCTCCGGATTTTGTGAGATCAATATCACTGGTAAGTTTTAGATCGGGCTGCTCGCTGCTAAGCCGCGCAACCGGTGGCTGATTGGCGGCAGCCGATGGTTTGATCTCGACATCGACTTCATTATCGTCAATCGAAAGCGCGCTGGGTTCGGCCCCGAAATACCATTGAATATCATTCCACTGCCAGCCATCGCCCCAGGGTTCGCCGCGAAAGTAACTTTCATCACCGACCACGTTGCCGTTGATATGACGCACGCCGCGTTGATACAACGACTCGGCCAGTTGGACCAGCGAGGCCGGCGCTTCTTTGCCGGGCCGGGAGCTGAGATCCGGAGCGCCGCGACCGTACAGAGTCAGGTCGCCGCTAATAACGCCGTCAACCCCCGCCGGTGCCTTTGCATAGACGGATGTACGCCAACGATAGCTTGCGCCCAGTTGATCGAGCGCGATCGCCGTCGTGTAAATCTTCATATTGGAAGCCGGAGTGAAGAGTTTGTCCGCATTGCGCGCATAAAGCACGCGCCCATTCCGCAACGAGATTACACAAACTCCCCAGCGCGCGGATGTGAAATTACTGGTATCGATTGTCTGATTAATTTGGAGTGCAAGCTCGGCGTCGCTGGAAGATGCCGCACTCGCGCTGACTTCCTTTTCATTCGTCGTTGCGAAGCGGGCTGTTTCTTGATCAGGTTCGTGACCTTGAGATGGGGAGGTTGGGCGAGAGCGAAAAGCGCCTGCGCTTATCACGATGGCGACGATCAATACGACGGTGAATGTCAGAGCCGCCAACCAGCGATTTAGTAAGTGGCTCTGCTTCATTTTCGTTACCGCGATTTTTCAACTCGCGAACAAACTCGCCGTGCGTCCGCCCGCGAGCAAAGCCCGCGTTACCGCGTAAACCTCATCAAGGGTTATTTCAGAAATGGTACTGCTATAGATAACGCGGTGTTGATCACCCAGTGGAATATAGCTTTCCGGCGCGCGTCGATCCAGCAGCAGGACCACCGGCGTACCGACCGCCGCGGCAATATGCATCGGACCTGTATCGTTAGACACCAACACCGCCAAACGCGCCTGCGCCGCCGCCAGCTGTGGGATCGTCAGCTTGTCAAGAATGATAGTCGATTTGGGAAACAACCTTTTCATTTGCGGGATGAGAGGGCGCTCCTCTGGTCCGGCAAACACGATGGGGCGGACGCCATCATTGCGCACCAGATACTCCGCGAGTTCGGCAAACTTTTCCAGCGGCCAACGCCGGCTGTTGTGGCCGGCCCCCGGAAACAGTCCGATCAAAGGTGAGCCGGCGTCGGCTTTTTCTTTTTTCAGCAGTTTGTCGATGAAGTTGTCGTCGCTCGATCGAGTTGGCAAACGCGGGCGGCGTTCGGCGTTGGTCACTCCCAGCGGACCCAGAACGTCCAGGTAACGATCGATTAGATGTCGCGTGCGATGATCATTCTCAACCGGAGGACGCGGACTAAAGTTGCCAAGAAAATCGAGCGAGCGTCCGGGCCGGCGTGAGTAAAGGCGTTTTGGTGCGCCGGAGAGAAAGCCAAGCAGATTCGTCTCGGACAAACTGTGCAGGTCGATTACGAAATCAAACTTCTGCTGCCTCACTTTTTTCACGAAGTTCAGAATCTTCCCCAGCGAAACCAACTTTGGTCCATCGCGTAAAGCGACGCGATCCACTACCAGCGTGGTGCTGGTGTATCCGGAAAGGTTGACGACCTCGGCGCCGGGCTTGCCGACCGCCACAGTGATTTTTGCCTGGGGAAACCGTTCGCGAATCGCGCGCAGCGCCGGTAAGCTGAGCACTACGTCGCCAAGCTGGCCGAAGTCAATGACAAGGATGTTCTGCGGATTGAAACTCACCTTCCGATAACTATGCCTCTCGCAAATCGCGGCCGGTCATCTCCGCGGGTTTTTCAATTCCCAACAGCCCCAGAATCGTCGGTGCGACGTCTTCCAGCGCTCCGCCCGTGCGTAGTTTCAGGCCGCGCGTTTCCCCATCGATCAAATGCAGCGGTACAGGATTAAGCGTATGCGCCGTATGCGGTTGGCTGGTTTTCGGATCCAACATCTGCTCGGCGTTTCCGTGATCGGCGGTGATGATCGTAATACCGCCGGCTCGCGCTACGGCTTTTGTAATCCAACCGAGACAGGTGTCCACGTATTGACAGGCCTCGATTGTTTTGTCGAGTTTGCCGGTATGGCCCACCATGTCCGGATTGGCAAAGTTGATGACGAATACGTCGGTGCCGCCGGCTTCGATCTCGTGCAGGATCTTCTCGGTGACCTTGAACGCCGACATTTCCGGGGCCAGGTCATAGGTGGGAATCCGTGGTGAAGGGACCAGCAGGCGACGCTCGCAGGCGAACTCCTTTTCCACGCCACCGTTGAAAAAATACGTGACATGCGCATACTTCTCAGTCTCGGCCAGACGATAGTTGTTCACGCAGATTGCGCCAAAGACTTCCGCAAGAACGTTTTTGTGCTGATGGAGGGGAAAGGCGAGGGCCAGCGGAAAGGTAGCGTCGTAGACTGAGAAGCAAATGAAGTCGACCAGCGGGCGATCAGGAACAGGGAATTCGCTAAAGTCGGCAACCGCTAAGGCCCGCGTCAACTGACGCGCGCGGTCCGGACGAAAGTTAAAGAAGATCACGGCATCGCCGTCCTTGATTGTGGCCACAGGTTCGCCATCTTCACGGACCATGACAATCGGCTCGACGAATTCGTCCGTGATGCCCTGCTCATATGAATCTTTGATTGCCACGATGGAGTCACTGGCGGCCCGGCCCTTGGCATGTACCAACAAATTATAAGCTCGCTGCGTTCGTTCCCAACGCTTATCGCGATCCATTGCGTAATAGCGGCCAATCAACGTCGCTATTTCACCGCACCCAATCTCTGCGATCTTCATTTGCAGCGCAGCGATATAATGCGTGGCCGACGCGGGTGGCGTATCGCGCCCATCAAGAAAGCAGTGCAGGAAGACGCGTCGTAATCCGAGGTCTTTGGCCATGCGCAAAAGAGCGTAAAGGTGTTCCTGCGAAGAGTGAACCTGTCCATCGGAAATAAGACCCATCAGATGCAACGCCTGGTCGCGATCTTTCGCGCCATTCATAGCTTTGGTGAGCGCTTCATTGCGAAAAAAATCACCGGTCGCGATATCGTGATCGATACGCGAAACGTCCATGCGCACTACCCGTCCCGATCCGATGTTCAGGTGGCCGACTTCAGAGTTCCCCATCACGCCGGCAGGTAAACCAACTCGAGTCCCGTGGGCCTCCAACAACGTTTGCGGATACGCCGCGCTTAGTTCGTCATAGTAGGGAGTCGCAGCCAGGGCGATTGCGTTTCCTTCGCGAACTGGTGAGTAGCCCCAACCATCAATAACGATCAGAGCGAGTGGACCACGTTTGTTAGACAAAGGCATTTTGCTTTGGCTCAAGGGTTGGTGTGATATTTCGTGCCGCACGTTTGACACTGCATCATATTCTTTACGCCGCTGATGGGCACGATCGGGACGATGAAGAAAAGCGTAATGAAACGCATGCCGGTTTTCTTTATGAAATTTCCGACGGTGCCGCAATGGCCACAACGCATCTGGGCCGGCAAAGGTTCCGAGCCCCAGCTGAAAAAGTTCGTACCGATGATGAAGAAGAATGAAATCATCGAGCTCGATCCCTGTAGCTAAGTCACGTGCCAGTAATCAGGGTTCTCCTGCATATTCGGATCCGGTCGCTCCATCCAGCGTTCCGGGCGGTGGAGTTCACGAAAACCCACTCGCCTGTAGAGCTCATGCGCGTCTTTTGTCGCCAGGACCCAGCGGCGAAAGCCTTGTAAGTCCGGATGGGAGATGATTACCTCACTCAGCCATTTCCCCAAACCCCGACCGCGGTGCGCTTCAAGAATAAAAACATCTGCCAGCCAGGCAAACGTGGCATAGTCGGTTACTACGCGCGCAAAACCAACCTGCCGGCGATTGCCTTCAGCCTCAACCTTGTACAGACCAAAGCAAAAAGAGTTATCGATGGAGCGTTGCACGACCTGGATCTTCCGGCCGGTGGCCCAGTAGGTCGAGGTGGACAAGTACTGGTGGATTAGCGCGACGTCGAGGTTTGCCCGATCGGTGCTGATCGAGTAATCGTCGCGATGCCATTCGGTTGTCGTCGTCATCGTGGTGGTAAGAGATTTTTCCGCAAAGGCGCAAAGGTGCAAAGGTGCAAAGGAAAATAACAGAAACGCTGCTCGGTCGAGGTACTCGCGGCTGTGGTTCCCCTTGCGAGCATTGCGTCTCTGCGGGAAAGACTACTTTTTGGAACTCAGTCGCGTTCGCTTATTTGCCGGCTGTTCGATCTGGTAAAACGCCGCGCGGCCCGGGAAGTGCGCGGCGCCTCGCAAATCTTCTTCAATGCGCAACAGTTGATTGTACTTGGCGATCCGATCGGTGCGCGAAAGTGAACCCGTCTTAATCTGTCCGGCATTGGTACCGACAGCGAGGTCAGCAATAAAAGGATCTTCCGTCTCGCCGGATCGGTGCGAGATGACAGCCGTGCGCCGGTTGGTACGTGCCAGCTCAATGCACTCGAGAGTTTCAGTGAGCGTTCCTATCTGATTCACTTTGATGAGAATTGAATTGGCAACACCAAGTTCTATTCCCTTGCGCAGGAAGGCAGTGTTGGTCACAAAAAGATCATCGCCAACGAGCTGTACGCGGCTTCCCAGCTCATCCGTTAGTGTCTTCCATCCCTGCCAATCGTTTTCTGCCATCCCATCTTCTATCGAGACAATTGGATACTGGTCCGCCCAGCTTTTCCAATATGCGACCATTTGATCGGAATTCAGTCTGCGCTTATCAGATTTCTTAAAGACGTACGCCTTGCCGTCATAGAACTCACTAGCGGCTGGATCCAGGGCGAGCAAACAATCCGTGCCGGCTTTGTAACCCGCTTGAGTTATCGCTTCCAGGATCGTTTCAATCGCTTCTTCATTTGAGCGCAGGTTCGGCGCAAAGCCTCCCTCGTCGCCTACGCTGGTGGCATAGCCCTTCTGCTTCAACACTGTTTTGAGCGTGTGAAAGATTTCAGCGCCCATTCTCAAGGCCTCACTGAAGGTGCCCGCAGCGACGGGCACAATCATGAACTCCTGAAAATCGACGTTGTTATCCGCATGCGCACCGCCATTGATGATGTTCATCATCGGCACCGGCAACGTACGAGCGTTGGGACCACCGAGATATTTGTAGAGTGGGATTTGGAGGTATGCGGCCGCTGCCCGGCCGGTGGCCAGCGAGACGGCGAGCAAAGCATTAGCTCCCAGTTTCGATTTTGTGGAGGTACCGTCAAGATCGATTAACGCCCGATCTACTTCGGCCTGGTCCAACGCATCCATCTCTTCGATCGCTGGTGCGATTATGGCTTTGACGTTGTGAACTGCTTTCAGCACGCCCTTGCCGCCGTAACGTTTCTTGTCGCCATCACGCAGTTCCACAGCTTCATGCCGGCCTGTTGAGGCACCCGAAGGAACAGCAGCACGACCAACCTCGCCGCCAATCAAAGTAACTTCGGCCTCAACCGTGGGATTACCACGCGAGTCAAGAATCTCACGCGCCGTTATGTGTTCAATGAAGCTCATAAGGTGTTGCTCAATGCACGAATGCTCTATATCCGACAAACTCTTCAGTTATAGACCGAGCCAAAAGCGAACCACGCCTTCAACGGAAGAAAGTTGTCCGGACTGCAATGTTCCCAACTTGCGAATCAGCTTTGCGTGTGGAATGGTCACCAGATTTTGCGCGTCAAAGGCTCCTTCCCTCAAGAACGGGACCTTAACAACAACCTCGAACCTTGAAGCACGCGTACTGGTTGTGTGTGGAACTAATGTAGTTAAAGCTCTATCTTCGTCGGCAGCCGGAATGCTCAACACCAAGCAGGGGCGAACTTTTGCCGCATAGCCCAAGTCAACCAGCCAGACTTCACCACGATTAGGATCGGGCATCCTCTGCCTCTCTCCGATCAAGCTCCGAGAATATTTGCTCTGCGCCCAGGACGAGTTCGTCGTCAGAGAGAGGTGGAAATTCGACTTGCAGCGTGCGCCGTAAAATAGCTGCCGCGACTTCCTTCTTTTCAGTGTCCGGCAATTGGTCGAATGTAGCAATGACGTTTTGTGCGGGAGTTCCCATAGTTCACCTCTTTCGTGCAATTGAAACCCAAGTCACACGATTTATCAACGGCCGCTGCCGCGGTAAAGCTGGATTTTCATGTTGCTTAAGAACCCATCTTAGCGTCGCGATTCCGCCACGGCGGATGAGGCCGACGCAGACGCATTCGCTTCTGATTCTTCCTTCCGCTCCGGCAGTTCCAGCGAGACGCGCATCACGCGGCGGCGCTCAACTCGCTCAACACGAAACAGATGATCGTTGTATGGAACCAGCTCTCCGGGCTTGAGCACGTGGCCCGCGACCGTCATTAGAAAGCCCCCTATGGTCGTGTACTTGTCCGATTCAGGCACGGCCAGTTTGAGTTTACGATTCAGATCGCGCACTGCCAGGCCGCCATCCAATAGATACTTGCGTGGCCCGAGCGGCTGGATTTGTTCGCGCACTTCTTCGTCGTGTTCATCTGAAATCTCACCCACGATCTCTTCGAGCAGATCTTCCAGCGTGATGATGCCTTCCAAGCCCCCATGTTCATCGACCACGAAAGCAAAGTGCACTTTTGCCTTTTGCATCTGCCGCAGGACGTCTTCAAGTCGTGCCGTATCGGGAAGAAAAAGCGGCGGTTGCATTACTTCCTCGAGCCGGAATTGCTCGGGCTTTACAATGTAGGGCATGACGTCTTTGCTATGGATGAAGCCGACGACATCGTCCAGCGAATCGCGATAAACAGGCAAGCGAGAGTAGCGATGTTTACCAAAAGCTTCGGTTATTTGTTCGAGTGAACAATCGTTGGGAATCGCGGCCATGGCCGTGCGCGGTATCATTGCCTCGCGCACAAGCGTGTCGGAAAACTCGAAAACGCGATGGATCAAACGTCGCTCTTCAGCGCGCAGGTGACCCTGGTCGCGCGCGATATCAACCAGCTGTCTTAGTTCGGCTTCCGTGTAAACAGACGCATGCTCAAGGGTCGAATTCAGGCCCAGTAAACGACCCAGGTAGTTACCCGTGGTGTTGAAGAGCCACAGTGGTGATTGAAAGGCAGTGGCGAAGAGTTGCAGCGGCCGGGCACAGACCAGGGCCACACTTTCCGCCCTTTCCAGGGCGACCATTTTCGGCATCAATTCGCCCAGGACGATATGCAGAAAGGTGATGGCGGAAAACGCAATCACGATTGCGATTACGTGCGCGATCGCCGCGGCCCGTCCGGTCGGGGCGATCATCGATGCCAGGGGTTCCAGCAGTCCCGCGATTGTGGGTTCACCGGCCCAGCCCAGAGCCAGCGATGCCAGCGTAACTCCCAGTTGCGTAGCCGAGATCAGCAGGGTGGGATTGTCGAGCAGTACAAGCGCCGCGCGTGCCTGCTTGCTGCCGGATGCCGCGCGCGCTTCGAGTTTGGTGCGGCGCACGGAAACGAGAGCAAACTCTGCCGTCACGAAATAACCATTCGCCGCGACCAGCGCGAGCACGGCAAGAAGTTTTAGAGAGATGCCCGTGAGGGACATCGATTCGCCCAGAACGAGTCCTACGGACTGAACGGCAGCGCAATAACTGTCAGGTTCGATCATCACTTAAACAGGGAGGAGAAGAAAAGCCAGAATCCGCACAAATCATACCATGCGGGCATTCTCGGCATGAACACACCGAGTCGGCGCACACACGTAGGAGCTTCGCGGAGCTGGCCTGCGCGAGGGAATGACTGACTTGTTAGAGTTACGTCCAGAACCGAAACGATTTCCGTTCAGTGACCCGCAACGGCCCCGGCGGCAGTGACCTTGGCCGGGCGCTTATTGTGTTTTACACAAGCGCGCGCCAGGGCATCTTCAACCCGGGGAGTGACGTTGCACTCTGGCTGGCGGCAAACCGCAGCCAGTTCGGAAATCACAAGGTAGCGGGAGCGCTCGAGCATGCGCTGCTCGCGAAACGACAGTGGTTTGGTGTGACTCAAGTAGGTAAGATGTTTGAGCACATTTGCCACTTCAAAGATGTCGCCGGTGCGCATCTTTTCTGAGAAATCCTTAAAGCGATCTTTCCAATCATTCGCGGGGGACGAGAAATCATCTGCCAGGGTCTTGAGGAGCAGTTCACACTCACCCGAAGAGATTGGGGCGCGAAGGCCAACTTCTGAAGCATTGGGGACCGGAACAAGTACCAGCGAGTTGTTAGCAGCAAGACGAAGCGTATAAAAGGGCAGCAGGGTTGCGCCTATTTGCTTCTGTTCAATCTGCTCGATGGTTCCGATCCCGTGATTTGGATATACGACCTTTTGGCCGATTCTAAAGCCCACCACAGCACCTCCATCGAATTTGCAAAAATCAGACTGCGCCGCACGCGCGGGTCTGGGGGGAACCCCTTGTTTGGACGCAGCTTGCGTCGATTCAATTAGACTGTGAATTGAGTCTAGCAAGGGCTCTTCTTAAGCGTCAAGGCTTTGTAAGGTCGGAGACAACAAGTGAAAAGAAGAGCAAAGGGCGACCTTGACAATGCCGCCTTTCGTGCTGAGCGATTCGTCGTCGATGACCACACCAACAATCGCTCAAAAGGCTGCCGGCTGGCGCAAGAGCCGGCTGCGCAGAACGGAATAACATTGAGTGAAAGCCCGCTGGATGGAAGAATACCGACGTAAAGTTCGTTTTTGAATCGGCCAGGAAATTCCCCTTTCGAAACTCCGAGCTGCGTCCAATCCAACGCCGCTGCCCGTGTGGGAAAGAAAAATTTTGTTTTGATTTCGCCCGCGCAAATAAATTTCGCTGATCGCATAAGTAGCGAAACTACCATGAAGCTCGTATTGGAGGTTAGTTGTCAGCTTAACGGTGTACTGCTAGGATCAAACGCGGGTTGTTGTAGAATTATTTCGGCCGAGTGGATTGGGTCAGCAGGGCTGACGCGCAGGAAAAGGTGGCCGAAACCGGACCAGCTTCTGTTTCTTCATGGCACTTCTCAAAATTACAGATGCGAGCGGACGCCAATGGGAGTTCGTTCTGGCGCCGCAGGCTTCGTGCACGATTGGGCGCGCGCCGGACAATGTAGTGGTGCTGGATGACCCCCGCGCCTCTCGTTATCACGCCCACGTCAACTCCGGCGATGATGGCTCGTTTATCATGATCGACGGTGCGATCATTAACGGTCAGCTCAAAAGGAGTGCGAATAAAGTCTTCATCAATGGCGAGCCCCGTTACGAACAACCTTTGAAGAATGGCGATCGGGTAACCATCGGGGCCAGCACGTTGCGCTTTGAACAGCAGGCTGAGGAACGGACCGATGTTCGCTATGACGACAAACCACTGGGCCACACCCAGCTGCTGATTTCCGCCAA
Source organism: Acidobacteriota bacterium (assembly GCA_025463135.1). GTDB lineage: Bacteria > Acidobacteriota > Blastocatellia > Pyrinomonadales > Pyrinomonadaceae > JAOAPY01. The sequence goes on along the minus strand of JAOAPY010000051.1, from coordinate 137,778 downwards.
CGACGTAATGAGCACCATGCTGCGCTCAAAACCCGATGTAGGGCCGGCACGGGACAAAGTGCTCGAGGCGCTGCAGCGAAAAGCAAATATTCTCGCGGCGCTCTACGAGATGAGCAAAACGCTCGGCTCAGTCTTTGACCTGAATGCGATTTTCGCGAAAGCCACGGACATTATTTTCCGATCGACGCCGGCCGATCGAGTGGTCGCGTTGCTGGCGGATGTAACCAACTCAGACAATCTGGAAGACGTGAAACTTACGCCCATTGCGACACGGGCGCGAGACGAAAAACTCGAAGCGCACGCCCGCCGGCTGACGATTGGCCGGACCATCACCCGGAAGGTCATGAAGGATCGCGTGGCCCTGCTGTCGCAGGATGCCGCCGCCGACGAGCAGTTTGCCGGAGTCGATTCAATTGTTTCGCAGGGAGTCCGCTCGACGATTTGCGCCCCACTGGTCTCTGAGACGCGAGTGCACGGAGCGCTTTATGCGGACCGGCTGGATCCATTCGCGTCGTTCAAACCCGATGACCTGGAGCTGATCAGCGCGGTTGCGGCGCAAACGGCGATCGCCGTCGAGAACGCGCGCGCCCACGAACGGCTGGCGCGCGAAGAAGTAGCGCGAGCGAACTATAGTCGTTTTCTTCCCGAGTATGTCGTAAAGCAAATGCTCGAGAATCCGGACTCGTTCAAGTTGGGCGGCGTCAATCAGACAATAACCGTGCTCTTTGCTGACATTCGCGGCTTTACGCGCATCTCTGAGCATGCGCCGCCAGAGAAAATCGTCAATCTGCTCAACCGCTACTTCTCGGCCATGACGGACATTATTTTTGCCCATGGCGGGACTCTCGATAAGTATTTGGGCGATGGCTTGATGGCCTTGTTCGGCGCACCTACGACCACGCCACAGGACGCCGCAAATGCGGTCAATGCAGCGGTGGCCATGCAACGACGGATCATCGGTATCAATCAGGAATTGCGAGACGAGGGATTGCCGGAAATTGGTGTCGGCATCGGTTTGCACACCGGTGAAGCGACCGTGGGTTACATCGGGTCAGAGCGGCGATCGGAGTACACGGCCATCGGCGATGTAGTGAATACAGCTTCGCGTTTGGAATCAAATTCCAAAGGCGGAGAGATTCTCATCAGCGATGCCACCGCCAAATTGTCACGCGGCCGCTACAAACTCAAAACGCGCGAACCGATCAATGTGAAGAACAGGCAACAGCCAGTGGTCTTATGGGAGGTTGACTGGCAAAAGTCGAGTGGCGCTCTATCGAGTTCAGGGTCGAACAAGGAAGTGTCATCAGTGTGAACAACAGAAAAAGTGTGGCCCGGGCGTCCCCGTCCGTGGGTTCCGGTGTGAAAGTTCCTAACGACATAGCACGGGCCTGCCACATTTTCTCCCGTAGCTTTAAAGATCCATGTCATTCCTAAGAAGAAAAACTGCGTCATTCCTGGGGCTGGCGGCTTTGCGCAATCTGGTTTCCGATTCCATGGCGATCGATATGGGATCGGCGAGCACCATCATTGCAGTGCGAGGTCGGGGGGTGATCGTTGACGAACCATCGGTAATCGCCGTCAACAAGATCAGCGGCGAAGTGATTGCCGTCGGAAATGAAGCGCGCAAGATGCAGGGGCGGGAAGCGCGAGATGTAACCGTCATTGCTCCCCTCATCGACGGAGTGGTAGCTGACTTTGAACGGACCCGCGCAATGCTCGACCATTTCGTTAAGGAAGCGCGCAGCGGCATCTCGCACGTCAGCCGCCGGGCAATCATGAGTGTCTTGTCGGGTGTAACTCAGGTCGAACAGCGGGCCTTGTTGACAGCTGCCGAAGAAGCGCACATCGGGCGCGTTTACATGGTCGAAGAGGGGTTGGCAGCGGCAGTGGGGGCCGGCGTACCAGTGGATGATGCAACCGCTGCTGCCGTCGTCGACATCGGCGGTAACACCACGAATGTGGCCACGATTATCAGCGGATCGATCATCAGCTCGCGGGCCGAACGGCTCGGCAGCTCTGATATTGACGCGGCTATTATGGATTTTGTGCGTCGCCATCGCGGCCTCACGATCGGAGTTTCCACGGCTGAGCGGCTAAAGCTCGAACTAAGTTCAGCAATCGAGCCAAGAGATACCCAACAAAAAGTCAATGTACGTGGACGCGACGTTCAAACTGGGGCGCCGGGCGCGGTGGATGTGACGGCCGCCGAAGTTTACCAGGTCACGCAGCCAATTGTTCGCCGGATAGCCGAAGAAGTGCGAACGACGTTGACTGATTTACCGCCGGAAGTGTCCGGCGATATCTATGATCGTGGTGTAATTCTCACCGGGGGTGGCGCGCTGCTTGATGGCCTGGGACCCTATCTGCAAAAGGAACTGGATCTGACGATCCGTGTTGCGGACGCGCCGCGCTTTGCCATCGTCCGCGGCCTTTCGCAGATGTTCGATGAGCCTCTGTTACTCAGGCGCGTGGCGCGCACTGAGCCGCACTTGCTGCTGGAGCCCGACGCCATGGTCTTTGAAGAATAGAGAAGCCGTTTTCGCTGGTAGCGTAAATTATTAGACCCTTCAGTTTAGAGAGAGCGGACTTGTCCGCCAGACGTTGGGACAGTGGTGCCCTTTCTAAACGAATCATGCAAAGCTTCGGAGCTGTGAGGCCAGACTATGGGCATCCTCGAATGAGCGTCAGCTTCTACAAGCGCAAGATCACAGTCGCACGCGTTTACGGTATTCCGGTGCGCATCGACTATCGTTGGTTTGCCGTCTTTGCGCTAAGCGTGTGGCTGGTCGCGAGCAATCTACATAATCATCCGATCCAGGTGGCCGGCATGATATTGCCTCCCGTCGATGCGCTCACCGCCTGGACGCTGGGGATCATCACAACAGCTGCACTCTTCTTGTCGGTCTTCGGACATGAGCTCTCCCACGCGCTGATGGCCCGGGCTGAAGGTATTGAGATCGAAGAGATCGTACTTCACCCGTTCGGCGGCCTGGCTCGCTTGAAGACCCAGCCAGAGAATCCTAAAGCTGAGTTTAGGATCGCTGTCGCTGGACCAGCGGCGAGTTTCCTTTTCGCGGTGCTGGCATTCCTCGGCGCCCAGATTGCGTCGCTGGGTGGTTATCAAACCACGGTGACGGTTTTCTTCCTGGTGGCCGCCGGCAATTTGCTGCTGGCGATTTTCAATTTGTTCCCTGGTTATCCGCTCGATGGCGGTCGTGTCTTGCGGGCGCTGCTTTGGCGGCGCAGTGGAAACATGGCCGAAGCCACGAGGATGGCTGGTATCTGCGGCGTACTGGTCTCAGCTGTCTTGATTCTCTTCGGAGTTTACATGGCGGTGGCGCCGAACTTTCGCGCTTATTTTATGGGACTGTGGTCCGTGCTGGTCGGCCTTTTCCTGTTGGATTCCGCTTTGAGTGTGGTGCGACAAGGGCGCAACCTAAGACTGGCCACTGTTGCCGATGCCATGTCTCCTCCTTTTGCGCTTGAACCTGATGTGCTGATCAGTCATTTCATCGACACCATTCTTCCGCTGCATCGGCAGTCCAGTTTTCCCGTGGCCCGCGACCGGCGCCTGCACGGAATACTTGCGCTTCAGGATCTGAAGGCCCTGCCGCGCGAGCGTTGGCGAGAAAAACGCGCGCGTGACGTCATGCGACCGATTAGTCCGGAAATGTTTGTAGTCCCCAACGCGATGCTTGAGGATGCACGCGGGCTGATGCAAACCAATGGAGTCGGTGCCCTGGCGGTGGTGGATGAAAAAGGAGAACTGGTAGGTTTTCTACAAAACGGTACGCTGCGAGCCACGCGGAAACGACGTCCCAAATCCTCGCCCCCTGCACCATCTTTGTTCCGGCAGTAAGACGTTCGCTGGCACCCATCCCGTCGTAACAACGTGGTCGACTAAGGCAGTTTTCACCCCGTTTGGACCATAAGTTGAGGGGAATGTCTTATTTCTTGTGTTTCTGAACTGCTTGATTTTTGAAACCCCACCGACATTCATCTATACTAACTTGGCCAATGCGCCGAAATCTCCGAATCTCGTCACTCAGAATAAAAGAGAATTCCGAAAAGGCAATAAAAGTCTATGCTGACTATCAGATTGACTGGCCGGAAGTAGTTCCGGCCCTACGAAGGTGTGAGCTCGAAAAAGTGTCTTTCCTTTCTGTGATGGGAGACGCCCCAAAAGATTTTACAACAGACCACGAATATCGGTATGGACATCGCAGCCGAAGACAGCGAAGAGAAAGCTATATTGCTAAGGTTGGCTCGAAGTTTTATCCAAATGAATCCATAACAGAACAATTGATTACGAGGATAGGACAAACCTACCGCTTGAGAATTGCGGATTCTAAGCTACGGCTGATTGATGGGCAGGTGCGGTTTATGAGTAAGTATTTTTTGCGTAGACATTCAGAGCAATTAACACACGGTGCGGAGATTTTCGAGCGGTGCTTAGGAAAGGAAGAATATCTGGAACTGGCAGAAAAGAAGATCGAGCGCGAGTATTTCAGTTTTCAAATGACTTGCGAGGCTATTCGTAATGCTTTTCCTGACCATGAAACACCGATTGTACGCGGATTTGTCGAGATGTTGGCGTTTGATGCCTTAATCGGACATAATGACCGTCATCCGTACAACTGGGGCGTTATTGTGCCGATGAGGAAAGACCGTTCACCGCGTTTTTCGCCTGTCTACGACACGGCACGCGCCTTGTTTTGGAATAGTAGCGAAGAATATGTTGGTAGAGTTTTGCGCGATAAACGACCATTACTTGAGGGGTATATCGGGAAATGCAATCCGCCTCTCGGATGGGATGGCGAACCAAGAGTTGATTTTTTTCGTTTAATAGGCTTAATCTGGAAGGGTTTCGAGGGATACCGCCAAAATATTGAAAAATTCCTAAGAAACGACGCACTTGAGAAGAGCATCTTAATTGTCGATAAGGAATTTAGGCTGTTGATGAGTGCCAATCGCCTTGAACTTATTAAGAGATGTCTGCGGTTGCGCCAGCAATTGTTATGCTCGGCCATTAAAAATTTCAAGGAAGGGGAGGATATGAAAGATGCCAATTAAGAAATATATAGATGTAGCAAGAGACTGGCTCGGCATCCGCACGCACGTGTATGCGCCGCCAGGGGTACACGCAACATTCCTTCTCAAGTATGCAGATTTGCTTGTAGGGACTTTGACCGTCGAAGACGGCGTCTGGCAGTTTGAATACTCAAGGGAGTTCAGGCAGCACGAGAGCCTGCGCCCTTTAGTTGAGTTTCCAGATCTGGACACAACCTATCAGAGCAGGGATTTGTGGCAGTTTTTTGCAATGCGAATACCGAGCTTTGAACAACCTGAGGTTGAAGCCATTCTCAAGCGTGAAAAAATCGAAGAGGATGACGCGATAAAATTGCTCAAGCGATTTGGGATGCGGACAATTGCTAACCCCTTTGAATTGACGCTTGCCGCATAACTATAGCGGTTATGTTCACAAGGAAAGGGCCGTGCCGTATGATTACGTCACGGCTCTTTCCGCTTTATCGAATACCACCAATAATCCGTCCGCTGCTACCATCATGTCGAGCAAACCATTGCCAGCGGCGAGTTTTTTCGCGATAATCCGAGCCGAGCTATAGTTTCCTGTTCCTGGAATCGTCAGTATGTCGGTGAGAGCGAATCGCAAAGCCGCGGACGAGCGGCACTGCTTTTCTGCTCAATGACGGCGGAAAACTTTAACCAATTAACCAAATGAGCTTAGTAGGCAGGTCAGGATTTCGATTGTCGATTGGAGCGATTCAATTGCAAGGTCTGGATCGCAAATCGCAAATCAGTCCAACTCTAAACGATGCTGCTGGCACTACCATACACCGAATTCCTCAGAAGACTCGCTGAGCCGCGCAACATCGCGGACATCGTTCTGGTCTTCCTGCTGGTGTATGGAGTTTTGAAGCTTGTTAGGGGAACACGCGCTGCTCCCATGGCAGCCGGTATCGCCGCCTTAGCATTCCTCCGCTGGTTTTCCCGCAAAGAAGATCTGGCCACGCTCGAATTTGTGCTGAGTGGCGCCCTGCTCTATATCGGCTTTGCCATTATCGTCCTTTTCCAATCAGAAATTCGCCAGGCGCTGACAACTTTTGGAAACCGCTTTCGTCTGCCCTTGGCGCGCCGGCATCACGGTCAATTCGGCGAGGGTGTTTATGACGAAATCGTACTTGCGGCGACCACGCTTGCTTCAGTGAAGACTGGAGCCCTGATTGTGATCGAACGCAACGTGGGCTTGAAGAATTTGAGCGATGGTGGCGTGAAGCTCAATGCTGAACTCAGCTATGACTTGCTGGTGAGTATCTTTAATCCTGCGGCGCCCCTACATGACGGCGCCGTAGTGATCCAGCGGCATCGCATTGCCGCCGCCTCGTGTTTCCTGCCGCTAACGCTTAATCCGCGGCTCTCAAAAGATCTGGGTACGCGTCACCGCGCGGCCATTGGCGTCACCGAAGATACCGATGCGGTGGCCGTGGTCGTTTCGGAAGAGACGGGCTTGATTTCCTTTGTACAGGAAGGGCACATCAAGCGCGGCCTCGACGCGACGAAGCTGCGCGCCGCGATCTTTCAGGCGTTGGAGGTCGCGCCAAAGAAAGCGCGGGACAAGCTGGCGGATGCGGAAACAGAAACCGAGGAAATTGCTTCCATGTAGACCTCGATTGGTGAACGCTGACTGCGGATTGATCTGAGATTCCAGGAGTCTTGAGTTTTCAAATTTGCACGCCTCATTCTGAAATCTGAAAATCACAACTATGCCGATTCAGGATACAGACGATCTTCAGTACGAGCCGCCGCAACCGCCGGGCATCCTTGAGCGCTGGCTGCGTAAGATCTTTGTCGAAGACCTGAAGACAAAACTGCTGGCGCTGAGTATCACGCTGGTGCTCTGGTTTGCCGTGACAGGTCAAAGAAAGCCCATGACCAAGCGCATCACCGGCGTTCAGCTTGGTTTTATTCACGCCGACGACATGGCAATCAGCAACGACCCTCCCAGTAGAGTTGACATCACCTTGACCGGCAGTAACGATGAACTGGCGCAGATCAATCCGCTGGAGTTGTTGGCCACGGTTGTGGTTGGCGATCATGCCACCGGTGATCGGGTGATCAGACTTTCCCGCGATCGCGTGAAACTTGAGCTGCCCGAAGGCGTAAGCATGATTGGGTTTCAGCCTGCCATCGTTACGGTCCGCCTCGAACCCATAGTCGAGCGTCAGGTCGAAGTCACCCTGAAATTCGAAGGCAATCTGCCGGAAGGCTATGAGGTCTACTCTGCCGTTGCTAATCCGGCCAAGGTGAGAGTGAGAGGGCCGGCCGGCATCGTCAATGGCATTAAACAGGCAGCCACCGAATCGATTTTGCTGGACGCCAAGACGAGCAGCTTCGATTTGAATCAGGTAGCCGTCGACGTTCCAGATCAGAAGGTGGATATTCCTGATGGACTCGTGCAGGTGCACGTGGAAATTGGCGAGCGGGCCGTTGTGAAAACTTTCGATGATGTCCCCGTGCAATCACCTGCCGGCGTGAAGTTGCGTCCTTCCGCGGCTAACTTAATTTTGTCGGCTCCGGCCTGGGTTTTTACCCAGTTGCGTTCTGATCAAATTCATCTGGTGGTGGCTGATGGTGCCGGCGAGTTTACGCCGGAGAGCAGGAATTCATTCACGCTGGAGTTACCGCCCGCCCTGCATGGGAAAGTAAGAATAGTTTCTATCAAGCCCTCAAAATTTCTACCTGCAAGTAAATAAGTCCTCCGTTCTATCAATGGGAAAACTATTCGGCACAGATGGAATCCGCGGCCATGCGGGTGAGTTTCCCCTGGATGAGACAACGGTGCGGGTGCTCGGATCATCATTGGCTGCGCATCTGCACCAGCAACGCGCTGATCGCGCTCCGTTGATCGTGATCGGTCGAGACACTCGAGAATCGGGCGCCTGGATAGAGCAGGCCTTCATCGAGGGCGCCCGGGATGCGGGCGCCGAATGCAAATCCGCAGGCGTGATCACTACTCCGGGGGTAGCATTTCTGGCTCGTACGTTGCCCGCGGATGCGGGCGTTGTCATCAGCGCCTCTCACAATCCGTATCAAGACAACGGCGTGAAAATCTTTTCGCCCTCCGGAAAGAAGCTCGAAGATTCTATCGAGCGAATGATCGAGGCTGACATCAACAGGGCAAAGGATCGGCCCGATGTAAGATCAGAACCTCCGGCAACTGAAGGCAGCGAGGCAAATCAGCTGCGCGCGCGGTATCTGGATTTTCTTGTCGATGAAATTGCTCAGGGACTGTCACTAAACAACCTGACAATGGTTATCGATTGCGCGAACGGTGCAGCGTCGACGATTGCGCCGGAACTGTTTACGCGCCTGGGTGCGAGCGTGATCGCTATTAACAACCAGCCGGACGGACGCAACATCAATTTAGATTGCGGCTCGCTCCATATCGAAGGATTACAGCAAAGGGTCCTGGCCGAACGCGCGGATCTTGGCGTCGCTTTTGACGGCGATGCAGACCGGGCGCTGTTCGTGGACGCCAAAGGGAATTTCATCGATGGCGATGCGACTATGTGGGCGCTGGCAAAGCACCTCAACGCGCAGGGGTTGCTCAAACACGGAATGGTCGTGGCGACTGTGATGAGCAATATTGGCCTGGAAATCGCCTTGCGTTCGCAGGGCGTAGAAATGGTGCGCAAAGACGTCGGCGATAAGTATGTCCTGGAAGAATTACTTACCTCAGGAGCAACTCTTGGGGGAGAGCAGTCGGGCCATCTGATCTTTCCCGATTTAAGTTTGGCCGGCGATGGCCTAATCACAACGCTCTGCCTGCTGCGGGCGATGGCGGATGAAGGAAATAAGAACCTTCACGAGCTGACAGAAGGCTTTGATCGTTACCCTCAAATACTTGTAAACATACGAGTGACTGAGAAGAAGCCCTTCGACGAAATGGAAAGAGTGCGAATTATGGCGCGCGAGATCGAAGCGGAGCTTGGCGACCGGGGACGTTTATTGCTTCGTTACTCAGGTACGGAGTCGTTGGCGCGCGTGATGATTGAAGGTCAGAATCAAAATGAGATTGAGGCTTACGCGAACAGACTAGCCGCGGCCATCAAAGACGAGATTGGTTCGACTTGAGCAGTCAGGCAATGAAATATCTACATTGGTCCGACTATAAAAATTACATCATTTGGTGAGCGGTCGCGGTTATTTTTCAGCTCGCCTTTAGCTCGTAATGATGAAGCTCTGCAAAACCGTATGACCAATAATCGTGGTCGACTTTATTCTTGCACGGCACGAGCATTGCGAGGTATATTTCGGGGCAAGAGAGACGGTTGGTGAATCCTCCGTCTCAAGTGGTTGCTGGGGTGAGGACAGTGACCACGAATATGAACGGGCGCGAGCACTCCCACGCTTGCGCCCGTTCGCTTTTTTAGGGTGCCTGATCGTTCTCGTGCCGGCGCAGGGCCCACCCCTCCCCTAACTCCTCTCCGCTCGCGTAGAGGGGAACGAGACTACCTTCCAAACAGCTGCTGCGTGCTACAATTTGAGCTCCATAAATAATTCAATGCCCTGCTTCATCAAGAATGAATATCAGCGAGTATCGGGACCAATTCGCCTCATATAATTCGTCTCGCGAGCTCGCCCGCTATCGACAGCACGTCGGCCTGACTTCACAAGTCACTGACCACGAGATCTTCGATCGTTACAGCGATTTGTTTTCCCTGGAATCTATCAATGAGTTAAAGAAACTCCTGGAGTCGAGACCAGCTGATTCTGGAACGGAAACCAGGGCTTTGCAGCGACTGCTGGGGACCGCGCAAAATTGGTTTGTCGAGGCGCGGGTCCGCGAAGTGACTGAAGAACTCGCGCGTTGTGAAGCAGCGACAGCCATCCAATGGAGAGGTGAAGATCTTAAACTTGAACAGGTAGCAGTCCGATTGGCAAAGGAACCAAAGCCTCAACGCCTTGAGTTGGGCGCCCGTTGGATTGATGCCATTGCAGAGTGTGATGAGCTGCGCCTCAACCGCCTGGCATTGGTCAATAATTCTGCCCGCGCGCTGGGATTCGCGTCCTACTACGATCTGATGTTTAAGGCCGGCGACACGAAAATGGATGACGTGCAGCGGGCCGCGCGTTCGCTGCTGGAACAAACTGAGTCAGCCTACAAATCCGCATTAACGAAACGGGTTGCCCGCGAACTCCCGGAGGGAAGGCTTCGCGACCTGGACTATGCGGACCTGCCCTACTTTACCGCGGCGTCCTGGCTCGATAGATATTTGCCGGCGAAGGATCTCCTGCGCCTGTACGCGGAAACCATGAGGGGAATGGGAATCCACATAGGCCGGCAGTCGAACCTGCAGATCGACATTGAACCACGGTCCTCAAGAAAACCAGCGGCTGCTTGCTTTCCAGTGCGACCGCCCGAAGATGTCAGGCTGGCGGTTATGCTGAGCGATGGAGCGATGGAATTCCTGAACGGTCAGCAACAGTTGGGAAAAGCGCAGCACTACGCGTGGTGTTCTAAAGAGCTGGCCCAACGCCATCCGGAGTTTGTTACTTCACCCGATTCTGCCACAGCGGATGCTTTCGGATATTTATTCAAGTACCTTGCCCTTGATCCGAAATGGTCCCTGGAATTCCTGCCGGAGATTGAAAGCACTCGGGCGGGCGCGATCGCGACAGACGTCGCAATGCAAATGTCGCTGGACCTGCGCAGTCTTTGCGCGGGCGTGCTGTTTGAGCCGAGTCTTAGTGATGAGCTTCTGTCACCAGAGCAAATGCAAGCAACTTATGTAGACTTGTACGAACGGGCTACTTCTTTTTTGCAGCGGCCCGAACCATTCCTGCTCAACCTGGAGAATGGATTACAACCCGGCTGTCAATTGCGCGCGCTGGCGTTTTCCTTTGGGTTACGCGAATACTTACGGGTGCGATATGGCCATCGCTGGTGGGCGTCACGCAAAGCCGGCGACGAACTGATCGATTTGTGGAGCACTGCCTCACAATACTCAGTTGAAGAGTTGGCGTCATTGATAGGCTTTGGTGAGCTTAGCTTCGATCTACTGGCGGAGACGATCAATATGACTTTGAGTGGAGCTTGATACGTGGAAAAAGTACGAGTCAGTCTTGCCTCCCCGATCCAGGCCTACGAGATCAAAATTGGATCAGGCCTGCTGCGTTCGCTTGGTCAGGAAGTCCGCCGGTGTCTGCCGCGAGCTCGGCGCGTGGCGGTTATTTCTAATCGACGAGTCTTTGATCTATATGGCGGCAGTGCGGTTGAAAGTCTGCAGGGCAATGATTTTCTCGTATCGCATTTGCTGCTCGGGGATGGCGAGCGTTTCAAGTCATTGAACACACTCGGAAAGGCGTTGACTTTCCTTAGCGAAACCGGTTTGGAGCGCAACGATGCTGTGCTTGCACTCGGTGGTGGAGTGATCGGGGACGTGGCCGGCTTTGCAGCCGCTGCGTACCTGCGCGGGGTTCCTTACTTTCAAGTCCCGACAACATTGCTGGCACAAATCGATTCATCCGTCGGGGGTAAGACCGGAGTAAACCTCCCCAGCGGAAAAAATCTGGTGGGCGCATTTCATCAGCCCGGCGGCGTTGTTATTGACACCAGCACGCTGGAGACTTTGCCGGCCCGGGAACTCACTGCAGGTCACTGCGAAATGGTAAAGAACGGCGCGGTTGGTTCTCGCCCGTTGTTCCAGCAAACTTTCGAATATCTTGACCTGCTCAGCCGGCGACCAGCCGCCGGTCGCGGAAAAAAGCTGGAATCTTTGATCGCGGCGCAATGTACTTTTAAAGCTGCAGTCGTTAAGGGCGACGAACGGGAAGCTTTTGGGCGCACTGATCGGCGCTCGCGCCGCATACTCAACTTTGGTCATACAGTTGGGCACGCTTTGGAAGTCACCACCGGATATCGGCGCTTTCGGCACGGAGAAGCGGTTGGTTATGGCATGCTGGTCGCAGGTGAAATGTCGAAACTTCTGGGCTTGCTCAAGTCTTCGGAGTTAGAATTATTGCGGCAGGCGGTGCGACGCTGCGGACCGCTCCCGTCGGCGGGAGATCTGAACCAGGAAAGAATTATTGAGGCGATTGGGCGGGACAAAAAAAGCGTAGGCGGTAACATTCATTGGGTGTTGCTGGAGCGAATCGGCAGAGCGCGTATTGTGAGCAGCCAGGATATCCCGCCCGACTTTTTGCTTGCCTCACTGCGCGCAGTACTGAAGAACCGAGATTGAAGGTGCACTCTTATGGAGCAATTTATGAATCAGAGATCCCTGGATAGATGGCAAGCAAGACGAGGGGAACATGGCGGCTCTCGTCTTAAGTTCCTGATTGTGGTTGTGGTGCTGGGCCTAACGGCCTACGCGGGCTACATGTTTATTCCGGTGCAGTTTGATGCTATGCGTTTTAAGGACCTGATGCAGCACGATGCCGATGTGGCCGCAACTCAGGGGTATCCCATAACCTGGATCACGGACCAGCTCAAAAAGAGTCTTGTCGAATTCAACATTCCCGCCGATGCAAAGATTACTCCGACTCAGCAGGACAATCGTATGGCTGTCAGAGTTGAATATACGAGGCCCATCGAGTTTTTTGGATACACGTACGAGTACGAATTCGATCACACCGCGAGAAGCACAGCCTTTCTCACTGTTAAATAGGGCAGGATGCCCGATGAATGTCCGACAAACTTCAGTTGGTCGTTGGCGCCAGTCTCCATTCAAGATAAGTGAAGGCCAGAGATGATCGACAAACTGAAGTTTTTCGGACGTCGTTGGCTTAGTGCTGAGTGCTGTCGAGGAATGCTTTAAGCTTTCGGGATCGTGAGGGATGCCGCAGTTTCCGCAATGCCTTGGCTTCGATCTGGCGAATTCTTTCACGCGTAACGGCAAAGTGCTGGCCCACTTCTTCGAGCGTGTGCTCTGAACCAGTTGTTCCCAGGCCAAAACGCATTTTGATAACCTTCTCTTCGCGCGGCGTCAGTGTTGCCAGCACTTCGTCCGTAATCTCGCGCAGATTTGAAGCGACGACTGCATCGGCCGGATTCAAAATTGAACGGTCTTCGATAAAGTCGCCCAGATGGGAATCCTCTTCTTCGCCGATTGGTGTTTCCAGCGAGATTGGTTCCTGGGCGATCTTCAAGACTTTGCGAACCTTGGACACGGGAATGTCCATCTTTTTGGCAATCTCTTCGCTGGTTGGTTCCCGACCCAGCTCCTGTACCAGCGAGCGCGAGGTGCGAATTAGTTTGTTAATGGTCTCGATCATATGGACCGGGATGCGAATGGTGCGCGCCTGGTCGGCGATCGCGCGCGTGATGGCCTGGCGAATCCACCAGGTTGCGTAAGTGGAAAACTTATAGCCGCGTCGCCATTCAAACTTATCGACGGCCTTCATCAAGCCGATATTGCCTTCCTGAATAAGATCCAAAAACTGCAAACCGCGATTCGTGTATTTCTTGGCAATCGATACCACCAGCCGCAGATTGGCTTCGACCAACTCGCGTTTCGCCTGGCCGGTCTGCTGTTCGCCGATAGTGATCGATACCAGCGAGCGTTTGATCTCGACTGGTCCCACATTATGATCGTCTTCGGTTGCCGCCAATCGTTTCCGGGCGGTGGAGATGCGACGTTTGTATTCTTTCTGATCCTCGAGTTTGATCCGCTTTTTCGTGACTCTTTCGGTGAAGCTATCGATCTCGCGCTCGGCCGCTCTGACTTCGTGCTGCACAGAGCGAATGGCGCCGATCAATCGCTGGCGACTGCGCTCGGTAAGATTGAGGCGGCCAATTTCCTGAGCTATTTCCAGACGCGTGCGCGCCACGCCGCGGCGCAATCGCATTAATTTTTTACTCTTCTTGCCGCGAGTGATCCTCTGTTCAACGCGAAGTTTCTCCCACTCTTTAAGACCCTGTTGGTAAAGCTTGCTGATATTTTGGATACCCTCGATGGTCCAGGCTTTATATTCTTCGGCTTTGTCTTCGTCACCGGTGAGCTCGGCTTGTTCTGAGAAGGTTACGATCTCGCGAATGTTGGCAGAGCCGGCTTCCAGCTCTTCGCCGATTCGCAGGATTTCTCTGACCGCGATGGGAGAGCGGCCGATGGCTTTCCTGGTTTTTAGTTGGCCGCGCTCGATGCGTTTGGCGATTGCGACTTCGCCCTCGCGTGTGAGCAGGGGGACCACGCCCATCTCGCGCAAGTACAGCCGTACGGGATCGTTAGTCTTTTCCAAGACGCCGGCGGACAAGTCGAGCTCGACGTCCTCGTCGATCGGTTCATCATCGTCGTCGGGCACGATGGCCGCGGCCTGTTCAAGGAGTCGTTCATCAGAATCGGAGACGGCAATGTTCGAGCCCTCGAGTTTTTGGAGTACGTCTTCGATATCGTCCGGCGAGACGACGTTATCCGGCAGCTCTCGATTCAGGTCATCGAAAGTCAGGTATTTCTTGTCGCCCCCCAACTCCAGCAGGCGCTCCATTACATCGTCGCGATCTTTGTTGTTAATGCTCAACGGTATTTACTCGGCTCAATCCAATAATACCGGCACTCCGGCGTGATAAGAGGTCGTGGATGCGAAACCTAATGTCATTTTGTCTTCAAAAACCAGGTCCGAATTGATTTGATGGCTGCAGGCTGCGGGTGTTTCTGGGACCGAAGCCGCGCGCCAGAATGCCTACGTGGTCTGGGACGCGGCCTCTGCCTGAGGAAGCAGCGCGTTACGTTTTTTCTGCAGCTCAATTTGCTCGAGCGACAATTGGGCCAGCCGCGTCTCGTCACCATTGCGCTCAGCAGCGGCCAAATCAGTCTTGAGTTCGTTTATGCGCCGATCGACTTTCATCAGCCGCAACGTCTCAAGGCAGCGTTCCGCGAGCTGCAGCCGGCTTTCACGGCTCTGATTCTCGGCCAACAGGGCGTCGCTCATGAGCATCATGGGGATAAGTTCCAAAGCCGTCGCATCCCCTTCCACCTTTTTGCTTAGCGTATCGTAATCCAGCGTCGAGCCGTCGCGTCCGGCATCCTGTAGTGCCTGGAAAAGTCCAGCCGTCGGTAAATCAGCAACATCCTCCGGATTCACACGCGGCAGAATCGCAGCCCGCAAGCCTTCATCGGCAAACAGCAACTCCAGCAGACGCTGTTCGGCCACGGTGGGTTTTAATTCGGAGCCGCCGGCAACTTTCTTTCTCAGGTCGCCGGCGCCGGCGCCGCCGGATCTGACTGAAAGCCACAGCTCTCGTTTAAGCGCCAGGTCTCCAATGCGCAGGGCATCGATGGCGATGTCAAAATATTCGCGCTTCTGTATGCCATTGCGGACCGCGCGAACATACGGCAGAACCTCTTCTACCGCTTCGGCCTTGTCCGCCGGACGATGAAGATTACGATCGGTTACAGCCTGATCGATCACAAATTGGATGTGTGGTTGTGCATCTCCACGGAGGCGTTGATACTCGTTCACGCCCTGCTGTCTAATGAACTCATCGGGATCAGCTTTGTTCGGGAGGACCAGAACTTTCACATCGAGATCCTCCGGCAAAAGTATCTCGATAGCTCGTTTCGCTGCCTGCACACCCGCTCGGTCCCCATCATAATTGACGACTACCTTGCGCGCAAACCTTCCTAAAAGTTTTGCCTGATCGGGTGTCAACGCAGTACCGAGACTGGCCACTACGTTGCGAACGCCAAACTGGTAAGGAATGATCAGATCGAGAAAGCCTTCCACCAAAATTGCGAACCCCTGACGGCGAATTTCGTCTCTGGTCAGGTTGAGTCCGAAGAGATTCCGGCCTTTTACATAGGCAGCGGTTTCGGGCGAGTTGATATATTTGGCATCGTCATCGGCCTTCAGCGTGCGGGCGCCAAAAGCTATAGGTCGTCCCTGCATGTCCATGACCGGAAACATCAAGCGCCCGCGAAAACGATCGTACGAACTGCCGTCATCTTTTTTAACCACCAATCCGCTGCGATCAATCTGCGCCTGAGCGGCGCCCTTCTGCCTGAGATAAGAAGAAAGCGCTTCCCAGCTATCGGGCGCGTAACCCAGCCGGAAGGTCCTGCGAGTCTCTTCGGTAATCTCTCTCTTCTCGAGATAGTCGCGCACCACGCGCGTTTCCGGCCCGGCGAGGTTTAACTGCTGCTCCCACCATTCGAGCGCCCACTTGTTGAGCTCGACGACTTCATCCGCTTCCTGACGCTTTGCTTCGAAACGGCTGTCGTCGAGCAATCGTGGTAACGGCACTCCGGACTTTTCGGCGACGATCTTGATCGCCTCGGGGAAAGGCACGCTTTCCAATTCCATCACAAAGTTAAAGACCGAGCCGCCTTTATGGCAGCCAAAGCAGTAAAAGATTTCTTTCGCCGGACTGACTGAGAAGGATGGGGTTTTCTCTTTGTGAAAAGGACAGCAGGCCATCCAGTTGGCGCCCTTTTTCTTGAGCGGCACATAGTCCTGGATGATGCGCACAATATCTGTCTGGCGCCGCAGGTCGTCGATGAATGTTTGTGGATAGCGCACTGTAACTAAGACTGTTGGGATTTGAGTTTATTGAGAAATTCTGTAGGACCAAAGACCGGCAAAGTAGCGTTCTTGTAGTCTCTGGTGTTCCGCGTAACGATGGCGTCGAGACTGCTTGCAGTGGCACAACAATGCTGCCCTGCATCTTCGTAATCACTAAAGGGCAAAGTGAAAGCAGCGGCGAGAATCGCGTAGTCAAGAGGACAAACGTTGACACTCTGCACCAGTTGTTCGACGGCCTGCCTCAAGTCAGGAGCACTCTTGGCCTTCCGCGCGATGTAGAAAATATTTAGCGGTGTGAGAGCAGAGACATTAGCTTCAAAGACGCCCTGTTCACTAAGGTCAAACAATTCTCCCGCCGCAATGGCGAAGGGCTCCCGTGCCATTATCAGATCAAGAACCACATCGGTATCGAGCAAGACTCGCATCAGGAGTACTTCTCCGTCAGATAGTCAGCGCGGGAATCCTTGATCTCGTCATCTGTGGGGGGTTCGCCGTCAAACTTGAGAATGCCATAGAGACGTTGCGAAAGACGCATATCCGGCCGTCCTTCACTTTCAAGGCCGGTCGCTGTGGGAAACCGTTCTCTGAAACTAAAACCCTCCTTATGCTCTCGAGGCGATCGAAGTGCGTCGAGTAGCTTGCGGATATCATCATCGTTACTTTGCTCTGCAGAACCGCCTCCACCTGCCTGTATTTCGTCTGCAACGAGTTGCACTATAACCTTCAGAATTTCAACTTGCTGCGCAATTGGAAGTCGACTGATTTTGTAGATGAGTTCTTTTTGGGTCATCGCTAACTCCTCCGATCATTTTACTGCAATGAGTTCAGCGACACGATGCTGAATGGCTGCGAGGGCTTTTCAGTGATTCGCCAATCCGAGGTGGGGGCAACTTAGGCTTCGCTGACCCTCTGCACGTCAACAATCTCGCCGCGAAACTTTCTTAGCACCTGTTGCACGACCGGGTTCTGTTCCGCCGCGGCGCGCAGCGTCTGCTTTTCGCGCCGTTCTTCCTCTTCCTTTGACATGGGCAGGTCGTCATTGATCGTGTCGTCCTTGATCGTGATGCGCACACCCATTTCTTTACCTGTCACTTCCTGACAAGCCTCGCGAATGATTTTTACGTTTTCGCTTTTCGCCAGCGTATCGCGCAAGTGTTTGGCCTCGAGTGCAAACTCAATGTAGAACTCGTTGCCTTCGACACGCGCCAGGCGTGCGCCTTCGAGCGCGGTTACGAGAAACATCCGGCGCTTTTTTTCCAGGGCGGACTTGATGCGCTCGACTTCTGAGCCGGCATTAACCGAAGCAAGGTCCGGTACGGACTCAGGACTAAGCGTTACTGTTGCCGTCACTGATTCAGTTCTTTTGATGACGGATTCTGATGTGACTGCGGCAGACAGGACGTCCGCGGTCCCAGGGTCGACGGCGAGTTTCACGGCCGCCGCCGTAGCGGCGCTGGTCGCTGCCTTTGGTGTGGAAGAAACAGCCCGAGGAGTGCTGGATTTCGGACCTTGAGAGCCCCCACCACCTGCTGGCGTCGTCGTTTGAGCCGGAGGCTGTCCGGTACGCAGCGATTCTTCCAGGGCGCCGATTCTTTCAATCAAGTCATTCAGCGGTTGCAACCGTCGCATCTCCATCAACTTTACCAGTCCGATTTCGATTTGATAGCGCGGATGCGTCGCCGTGCGAAGTTTCGTTTCAGTCTCGGATAAAGAATGGAAAAAACGGACCAGGTCGGATTCCGAGAAAAGCGATGCCTGCCTATTGAGTTCACCGCGCTCACAAACCGCCGACTCGAGCAGTTCGTCGCTGCCTGAGACCTTGGCGATTAGAAGATCGCGAAAGTGCGCCAGCATGTCGCGACAAAAATTTCTCAGGTCGTGCCCGCGCATGACCAGGTCATCCACCACGGCCAACGCCTCAACCGGTTTGTTGTCGGCTATGCCGTTGATCACGCGAGTCAGGAGGTCCGCACCCGCCACGCCCAGCGCCAGTTCGACGTCTTCCTTCTTTATCGTTTCTCCGGCAAAGCTGATGACTTGATCGAAAGCCGATTGGGCATCGCGCATTGAACCTTCACCCGCCCGGGCTATCTCGCGCAACGCGTCTTCGGGAATCGAAATCTTTTCCGAGTCGGCGATGACGCGCAGCCGTTCCAGAATTTTCGTCGTAGCAATGGTGCGAAATTCAAACTGCTGGCAGCGCGAAAGGATGGTCTCGGGAACCTTGTGCTGCTCAGTGGTGGCCATGATGAAGACCACGCGGGGTGGCGGTTCCTCAATGGTCTTTAACAAAGCATTGAACGACGGCGTAGAGAGCATGTGCACTTCGTCGATGACAAAGACTTTGTAGCGATCGCGCGCCGGGGCAAAGCCAATCGATCCGATAATGGTTTCGCGCACATTATCGATGCCTGTATGCGACGCGGCGTCGATTTCCTGTACGTCTATGGAGCGACTCTCAGAAATTTCTTTGCAGGAGGGACAGGCATCCGGATCGTCCATGCGACAGGGCGTGGCGGTCGGTTGTTGTGCCTTATGACAATTCAGGGCCTTGGCGAGCAAACGGGCGGTCGTGGTTTTCCCGACGCCGCGCGCACCTGAGAACAGATAGGCGTGGTGCAAGCGCTCATGTTCAATGGCATTGCGCAAGGTGCGCGTGATCGGCTCCTGGCCGGTGACCTCTGCGAAACTCTGAGGGCGCCATTTGCGGGCGATGACTTGATAGGACATGAAAGTGTTCTTGAATCCAGGGGTTCAGTTTTTGAGATTTACTAACTCCGCTTCAGCATTGGCGCGGGATCCGGAAAGAACGGAAGTAGTCAGCACGTGAGCTGCGTCGGGGATCTTTGGAACGCCCTGGGCTAAGACCGCGGTGCTGAGGAGAAAAAAGGTCAGGCTGCCAATTACTGCGGCAAAAAAACTTCTCATATCCGTACCTCTTCCTGTCTCCAGATAGAGAGACTTTAGCAGAGTAAAGGTTAAGCCGACAACACAGGTCAACGACAGTAACAAAAACAAAAAAAGCGGCAGCTGGTTGGGGAAGCTGTCGCTCTTTTGATTCGATTTGGCCAGACTCCGGACTTACCCGCAACACACGCTGTCGTCGCTACCGTTGCTCCGTTCCCGGCCTGGCGGGGTTTGCAAGACGAGCGTTGTGCGGAGCCCGAAGTCTGACAATCCATTATTGATTGTCGATCGGAAAATGTCGAATCAGGAGGCCGGCTGATAACGAGTTATGTGCAGTGCAGCCTGCAGATTCCGCGCAGGCAGCACGCCATGCAGACCTCGACAGGCTGGCAGCCTGTCGTACAAGTTCTCGAAACTAGATTGCGGTTTTTCGATGCGCAAACATTCGCAGCAAACCGTTGATAGCCAGATGCAACAAGATATATGCAATCAGTGCAATCATCAAAGGCATCATCAAGGTGTGCCCGCCCTCGACCGTAGGACTGGAAACTATTCCCTTAAATGGCGCATAGAAGGGATTCGTAACCGCCACTATGAACTGCACAAAACCCGCGCTGCTTTTGGCGGCCAAAAGAGCAAGCAGGAAGCGCATCAACAATAGAGCGTAGATGACATAGAAGATGTAATCGACGACTTGCGAAATGCGCGCCAGACCCCGCGACCGCCCTACTTCGCGCTCAGTTTCGACTACCTCGTCCACGGCCCGGGACCGAAACTCTCCTGCGACCTGATCGATCCGCCGCGATTCCCCGGCCGGCGGCGACTGGCTCGCCCGATCAGCAATCTCGGAGTTTACTTCATCTTCAACCTGCGCTTTCACCGACTGGTGTTGCACGGAGCGGCGCGCTTCTTCGCTCGCGAGTTTTTCGTCATCCATGTGTTGCCCCTGTGCGGCCGACTTCAAGTGCCGTTGAATCCGGTACGCATCCGTCTAATGGTGGCTCCCGGAAACTTTCCGGTGGCCTTAACCGCTGCCAGTACCCGTTTGGCTTCGACCAACGTGGCGCCGGCGTATGCGGCCATGAATCTATGCTGGGGTCTTACGTTTGAATAGAACAAAGTTTCGACGTCGGGACACCGTGACGTAAAGACCTTGCTGGAGGGGAACAACGCCTGAGCATCCAATCGCTCGCTTTCAGGAACAAAGACTTCGCAATCCTGTTCGCCGGTGCCTACGCTCTTCAAGATAATGGCATAGAACAGCTCAGTATCATAGATGACCGCGTCCTGCGGCACGCGAAAGGGCAGATCGTATGGCTGAAACGTCGCACTGGTTTTGCAGGCAAGCGTCGGGTTGCCGCAGACCGATGCCTTGCGAGAGCGCGTGCGTGTCTGAGCGTTCGCAGTGCCAAAACAAATTATTGAGACAAGAATGAAGACGGGGAGATGAAGGATGAAGGAGAAACCGGTTCGTCTCGGAAATAGAATTGGCTGAGCAAGCGACCCAAGTCGCAGGTTCGCAAAGACCCATTTAGACCACCAATCTTTCATCCTTCCGCCTTCATCCTTCATTCTTTTCAAACTGGCGGAGAGGGTGGGATTCGAACCCACGGAACGGTTTCCCGCTCACAGCATTTCCAGTGCTGCCAATTCAACCACTCTTGCACCTCTCCCCTGGGAATTTCGGATGTCGGATTGCGAATTTCGGATTTGAAGTTGAATTCAAATCCGTGTCATAGGCACCGACTCTTCAAATCCGCAATTCGAAATTTTGTGGCGGAGAGGGTGGGATTTGAACCCACGGTGGAGTTTCCCCCACTCCGGTTTTCGAGACCGGTGCACTAAGCCACTATGCGACCTCTCCAAATATTAAGGAGACGCGGGGAAGGGGTGACACGGCGACACGGAAAAGTTCACCGTGGTCGCCGCGTCGCCGTTTCTCCGTGTCTCTTACAATTCGTACTTCATCCTCGCCTTTCGTCGCGCGCGAAAAAACTCTTGAATCAACGCGCGGCACTCAACTTCCAGGATGCCGGATGATACCTCGATACGATGATTCAAAAAGTCCGTATCGCAAATCCGAAAGTGTGAGTCGACTGCTCCGGCCCGTTCGTCACGCGTGCCAAAGACCAGGCGGCGGACTCTTGCCTGAATCAGAGCCCCCGCGCACATCGCGCAGGGTTCAATAGTCGAATAAACAACGGCGTCGGTCAGGCGATAGTTGTCAATTCTTCGAGCAGCCTCTCGCAGGGCAAGAATCTCGGCGTGCGCCGTCGGATCGCGGTCCGCACACGTTTGATTTCCCGCGACCGAAAGCAGCGTGTCGCCGACGACAACGCAGGTGCCGACGGGGACTTCATGGCGCTGTCGCGCTTCGTGGGCCGCCGCGAGCGCCTGACGCATCCAGTGTGCGTCAATGTCCGTTTGCGCGCCCGAAATCTGCATCGAAATTTCTTCCCTCAAACAACGAAAGTCAAACTATAGGGACGGCCCTGAGTAGTGTCAAGCGAGCCATTTTTGCTTGTGACTCGTCAATAATAGTCCGCCTGCAAGCGATCAGCGTGCTATTATTATGCTTCCTGGCAGTGGCGCTTCTACGCTTGCCTTCCCGGCGCCGATTGCGGTTTTTCATTTCAATGACCACCGAAACACAAAGAGGAACCGGGCGCCTGTCCGGAGAGCGCAGCGGAGACCGGATCACCGGGCGTTTGCGCGCCAGCACGCCGGCGGAAGCGCTTTCAACAGAGAAGAGCGTCAGTCCAAACCCGCTAATCCTGATGCGGCAAATGTCGCCCGCCGAATTCAACACCGCGATGGTCCATTTTTATCGCGGTGAGGTGCAAAGATCGAACACCTGGCGCACACGTTTGGACACCACGACTTACTGGGCCGTGCTTACCGCGGCCGGCACGCTCTCGTTTGCGTTTGGCTCGGCGAGCAATCCGCATTTCGTGATCCCGATTAATTCGGTGCTGGTTACCATCTTTTTGTTGATGGAGGCGCGTCGCTATCGCTACTACGAAATCTGGTCCAGCCGCGTGCGTGTGTTGGAGACCGGCTACTTCGCGCAATTGCTGGCCCCCGAAAGTGTTGCCCCGGAAGAGGCCTGGGCCAGACATCTGGCCGCCGATCTAATTACGCCGCACTTTACCATCAGCGAATTGGAAGCCGTGGGCCGACGATTACGGCGAAACTATCTTTGGATTTTTGCTCTGCTCGCCTTGTGCTGGAATCTGAAAGTCTATCTGCATCCTCTGCCGGCGCGCGATTTCGCATCGTTTATCGACCGGGCACAAGTGGGATTGATTCCAGGCTGGATAGTTTTTGTTGTCGGTTTTATTTTTAACTCCGCGATGTTGATCTTCGCGATCGGCACAGTCCGCTTGCGTGAGGCAACGGGCGAGGTGCTGCCGCAACACCAGTTTTCGCTAAGACCATTGCGCACCGTGCGCAAGTGGACCCAGGCAGCGACGGCGACCACGCGGCGCACGACTGTACGTGCCAAACGCGCGCGACAACGCGTGCGCAGCGGCGCTGTGACCGGAGAATTCAAAAGGATAGATATTTCGGAGACGCCGGAGAGCAGAGAGCAGAGATCAGAGGTCAGAGATCAGAAGTCAGAAGTCAGCGAGTTCTCCTTGCCCGATCGTTGACCGCTCACTTCTGATCTCTGATTTTGACGTGCCGATGGTTGGCCGACTTCTGATCTCTGACCTCTGATTTCTGACTTCTGTTTTTTATGCTTGAACTCGACGGGCAGAGACTTTCTCTAGATCAGGTAGCAGCAGTAGCTAACGGCGCGGAGCAGGTTGCTCTGTCTGCGCCGGCGCGCCGGCGTGCGGAAGAATCGCGGCGTGTGGTCGAAACGATCGTCGCCGCGGGCCGCACTGTTTATGGAGTAAACACCGGCTTCGGAAAGCTCTCGGACGTTCACATCGAACCTTCACAACATCGGCAACTGCAATTAAACCTGGTTCGCAGCCATTCCTGTGGTCTCGGTTTACCGCTCTCCGAAGCGGAAACGCGGGCCATGATGCTGCTGCGCGCGAATGTGCTGGCTTTGGGTTACAGCGGTTGTCGCCCGGCTTTGATTGATAGATTGACTGAGATGATCGAGCGCGGTGTCACGCCCGTCATCCCGGAAAAAGGTTCGGTCGGCGCCAGCGGAGATCTCGCTCCGTTGGCCCATCTGGCCCTCGCGCTCATCGGTGAAGGCGAAGCTGTCTATCAGGGTGAGCGTCTGGCCGGGGCCGAGGCGCTGCGACGTGCCGGTATTGATCCCGTTCAACTTGAAGTCAAAGAAGGACTCGCGCTGCTCAACGGTACTCAGGCTATGGCGGCTGTCGGCGCCCTGGCCTTACATCGCGCCGAACGCCTTACTCGCCTGGCTGATGTGGCTGGAGCGATGGCGCTCGAAGCACTACGAGGTACGCCGGTCGCATTTGACGAAAGAATTCATGCGGCACGACCACACCCGGGACAAATTGAAGTTGCCACCCACTTGCGCGAACTGCTGCGCGAGAGTGAGATCCGCCAATCACATCTGGAGAACGATCCGCGCGTGCAGGATGCCTATAGTCTGCGCTGCATGCCACAGGTTCACGGTGCGGTGCGCGGTGCGCTGGCCCACGCGCGAGAGATTGTTGAAACCGAAACCGGAAGCGCAACCGACAATCCGCTCGTGTTTTCAGAGACTGGTGAGGTTTTTTCCGGTGGAAATTTCCATGGCGCACCTCTGGCGCTGTCTTTTGATTACGCGGCGATTGCCGTAACTGATCTAATGAGCATCAGCGAGCGGCGCATCGATCGGCTCATTAATCCTGATGCCAACGAAGACCTGCCTCCGTTCCTGACTTCACAGGCGGGAATGTCCTCCGGCTTTATGATGATGCAGGTAACGGCAGTGGCGCTGTTAAATGAAGCAAAGATCCTCGCCCATCCAGCCAGCATAGACAACGTGCCCACCGATGGCGGTAAAGAAGATCACGTTTCGATGGGCATGACCGCCGCCACGAAACTTCGGGCCATCGTTGACCTGGCTGAACATGTAACCGCAATCGAGTTGATTTCCGGCGCCGAAGGTCTGGAGTACCGTGCGCCGCTAAAACCCGGCCTGGGGGTTAGAAGCGCCCGCGATGTTGTACGTTCTCACGTTCCTCGTCTCACCGGTGATCGTCCCCTGGCGCCGGATATTCTTAAGATCGTTGCGGCCATTCGTCAGAATGAGTTTGATTCATTGACTTAATTGTCACACTTGTAATACCAGCTTTCAACCCTATCGATATCCGGGCTTAGTATCAAATAGGAGCATTCTCACAATGCCAAGAGACATATAAGACATCATCGCGATGCACTGTTGGCTCAGGCAGCAACGAAGAATGGCGGGGAGGCGAACCGCCTGTCAACCGTAGCACTAGAAAAGCTTAGAGTTACGGATGGCGCTAATTACTTCCAAGGAGATTTGCGCTTGCGACGGAATGCCTTACAGTGGGTAACATCGCCACGGAAAAGGAATGAGCTAACCCCAAAGTTACCGGTAGTCTAAACTCCCCATGTCTTCAAGAATCATACGCGCCCCACGCGGCGCCAAACTGAATTGCAAAGGCTGGCATCAGGAAGCAGCGCTCCGTTGCCTGATGAATAATCTTGATCCGGAGGTCGCGGAACGCCCAGAAGATTTGGTTGTTTATGGTGGTACCGGTAAGGCGGCCCGCAATTGGGCTTCATTCGATGCGATCGTGCGCGAGCTGCGGCAACTGGCCAACGACGAGACTTTGCTGGTCCAATCAGGAAAGCCCGTCGGTGTGTTTCGCACTCACGAGTACGCGCCACGCGTGCTGATTGCGAACTCGAATCTGGTGGGCGCCTGGGCCAATTGGGAGCACTTTCATGAACTCGAACGCAAAGGCCTGATGATGTATGGGCAGATGACCGCCGGTAGTTGGATATATATCGGCACGCAGGGCATCGTCCAGGGCACCTTCGAGACTTTTGCCGCAATGGCTGATCGCTACTTTGGCGGTGATCTCAGCGGTAAGCTGGTAGTGTCGGGCGGTATGGGCGGTATGGGTGGCGCTCAGCCGCTGGCCGCGACGTTGAATGGCGCGGTGTTTCTGGGCATCGACGTCGATCCGGTGCGAATTGAGCGACGAGTCAAGACCGGCTATTGCGATCGCCTCGCCCTGAGTCTCGATGAAGCCCTGGACATTTGCGAAGACGCAATCCAACAGAAACGGGCCGTCTCAGTTGGCCTGATAGGAAACTGCGCGGAAATTCTGCCTGAGGTCTTTCGGCGCGGTGTTCAGGTCGATGCCGTAACTGATCAAACGAGTGCTCACGATCCGTTGAATGGTTACGTCGCCGCAGGCTTGACTTTGGAAGAAGCGGACGACCTGCGACGCTCTGATCCGCAGGGTTATATTGCCAGGTCGACGGAATCGATGGCGCGGCATGTCACGGCCATGCTCGATTTAAAGCGAGCCGGCGCGGTTGCCTTCGACTATGGCAACAATATTCGGAAGTTTGCGTTCGATGCCGGCTGTGTCGATGCCTTTGAGATACCCGGCTTTGTACCCGAATACATTCGCCCCCTTTTCTGTGAAGGCAAGGGACCATTCCGTTGGGTCGCGCTGTCCGGAGATGCGGAAGACATTCGCAAGACCGACGATCTCGCGCTCGAACTGTTCCCGGATGACAAGACATTGAATCGCTGGCTGCGTCTGGCTCGCGACCGCATACATTTTCAGGGACTGCCGGCGCGCATTTGCTGGCTTGGTTACGGCGAGCGTGCTGAGATGGGCGAAGCGATTAACGAACTGGTTCGCCATGGCGAATTGAAAGCGCCCATTGCCATCGGTCGCGATCATCTCGACACCGGATCAGTGGCATCGCCGTTTCGCGAGACGGAAGGAATGAAGGATGGTTCGGACGCAGTAGCAGACTGGCCTATCCTTAACGCGCTGCTCAATACCTCCAGTGGCGCTAGTTGGGTTTCATTTCATCACGGCGGCGGAGTGGGGATTGGCTATTCGCTGCACGCAGGCCAGGTCTCGGTTGCCGACGGTACCGACGAAGCTTCAAAGCGATTGAACCGCGTGCTGACCAACGATCCCGGCCTCGGCGTCGCGCGGCATGTTGACGCGGGGTATTCAGAAGCGGAAGAGACGGCTCAAGAGAAGGGCGTAAAGATTCCGATGTTGGAACGCGGCCAGTTGTGAAGTGGTTCCAGACATGAACACCTTAAAGAGGCTTCAACTCAATACGACTAGCGAGGCTACGCCTCAGACCGACAAGATTCCTTTGCGTGCTTTGCGTCTTTGCGGGAGGCACTTCAATGGCGACAAAGAATTTCCCGCTAAGGCGCAAAGCACGCAAAGAAATATCGATTCAAGACTTGACTCACTTTCATCAAGTCTTGCGCTACAAGGATTCTAGGTCCTGTCCACGACAGTAACCTTTGCTATCGTTGCTTCCCAAGAGGAAGGATACGATCAAATCTTGGACACTAAAATCAAATGGTTTCTGTACTTCATCAGGCAGAATATTTGCTTTCTGAATTCTGAATTGAGCGCAAACAGAAGTTGGCGACATAACAGAGTGTGGTGTTAGAATTCTGATATGACCGTGAACCTGGAACTCAAACCGGAGATCGAAGAACAGCTGGTTGCGCGCGCTCGAGCTGAGGGATTGTCGACCGAAGAGTTCGTAAATCGCGAGTTAGAGCGGCTAGTCGCAAGCACACCTCCAACTTCGAAATTGACACCCGAAGAGCGTGTGCGCGCATGGAATGAGCTTTTGGCAAGCCACTCCGTAGGCGGTCCACCACTGTCTGACTACGCCGTAAGCCGTGAGAGCATCTATACCCGGGAAGACGAGATGTTATGAGCTGTCTGGTGGACACTAACGTATTGCTACGTAGTGTGCAGAAAACCCACCTGATGCAGTCGGAGTCAGCTCGCTCCATCGCCCTCTTAATCCTCCACGACGAAATGGTCTCAATAGTTCCGCAGAATCTGATTGAATTCTGGGCGGTTGCTACTCGTCCCACGCTCAATAATGGTTTGGGAATGTCCGTCGATGAAACCTCGCAACACATAGCCGCTTTCAAAATTATTTTTGAGTTGTTGCCGGACTCTGATTCAATATTCAAAGAGTGGGAGCGACTAGTTATCCGGCATCAAGTTATAGGCAAGCGAGTTCATGATGCCCGCCTTGCCGAGGCGATGCTCGTCCACAATCTCACTCACCTGCTGACCTTCAACGATAGTGACTTCAAGCGATTCACCGAGATCGCGGTGGTCAATCCGCGAGATGTTACTTAACGAGTATCGACAATGGGAAGCATTTAACACCCTCTAATGTCTGAAATACGTCAATATCGAATTCCTCTCTTGCTTAAGGGACCGCGCGTCCTACTCTTTTTCATAACGCTGTCACTTGCTCTCTCGACCCAGTCTCAGACCCCTGCGTCGGTCCGTCTCGAGACGGTAAACTTCGCAAGCAAACTAATCGGCAAGACTTTGCCATACAAGGTTGTGCTGCCTGCCGATTACCAAAGATCGCCGGGGTCGCGGTACCCCGTGCTCTATCTCCTGCATGGCCTGAGCGGCCACTATACCGATTGGACCACACGCACCAATATTGCTGACTATGCTTCGCAGTACCGGCTGATCATCATTACGCCGGAAGGGAACGACAGCTGGTACATCGACAGCGCCGGTGTAGCTGCAGACAAATACGAGTCTTACATCATCGATGAATTGATCCCTGATGTGGATGCGAGATATCGCACGATTCAGGCACGTTACGGGCGGGCCATTGCCGGGCTGTCGATGGGTGGCTATGGCGCCTTCAAGTTTGGATTGAAGTACCCGGGCCAGTTTGTGTTTGCCGGATCGATGAGCGGCGCTTTCGGCGTGACACGGGCTACCGAGAAAGACAGAGACGCGGGCTGGGGGGCTTTCGTTAAGGTCTTTGGTCCGCTCGATAGCCCCACCCGCAAAGCCAATGATCTCTTTGAGCTGACTCGCGCACTGACTCCGGCGCGCAGCGCCGCCTTGCCTTACTTTTATTCTGATTGTGGTACTGAAGACTCGCCACACATCTTCGATCCCAATCGCGAGTTGTCCGATTTGTTTGCGCAAAAGAAAATCCCGCACGAGTTCCGTGAGCTTCCAGGCGATCATTCGTGGGTGTATTGGGATCGACAGGTGCAGGAAGTGTTGCGCATTGCCGCGGAGAAGTTGCGTGTACCGGCGCCGCGGAAGAAAGCCATCCGCTAACGCAGGTAATGAAAACTATCCAGGGGAAAACTTAATTGCTTAACTTTGCCATGCAAATGGCCCGCGATGCCGGGCGCATTCTCATCGATCGCCAGGGGCGCTCGCTTCAGATATCCAGTAAGGGCGATATCAATCTAGTCACGGAAGCGGACCTTGCCGCTGAAAAGCTGATCATCGAAAGGATCCAATCGCATTATCCGCGCCATGCGATCCTGGCGGAAGAATCAGGTGCTTCCATGGTCGACGAAACCGCTCCACCCAACGAGTGGAAATGGATCATCGATCCCCTCGACGGTACCACAAACTACGCGCACGGCTATCCCTGCTTTTGTGTTTCCATTGCGGCTGAACGCGCCGGCAAAATCCAGCTCGGAGTCGTTTACGATCCCGTTCGCGACGAGATGTTTGCCGGCGAAAGGGGCCAGGGAGCGACACTGAATGAACGCACGATCCATGTCTCAGAGGTCGACGATCTGAATCGAGCAATGCTCTGCACGGGTTTTCCTTATGATGTGCGCGAGCGGCCGGACTTTGCGCGCCACTTCACCAAATTCACTATGCGTGCGCAAGCAGTGCGGCGCGATGGTTCCGCGGCGCTGGACCTGGCATTCGTAGCGTGTGGCCGGTTTGACGGATTTTGGGAAGACGGATTGAATCCCTGGGACACAGCGGCGGGCTTGCTGCTGATAGAAGAGGCAGGCGGGAAAGTAACTGACTACCGGGGCAGGCCCGCAGACGTCTACAAGCCGGAAGTGTTGGCGAGCAATGGCCTGGTGCACGACACCATGGTGGAAGTGCTTAAAGACTGACGATGTGGCCAGCGCATCTTGCCCGTGCCACATCTGTTAAAGCGCCGACTGGATGACTGCGGCCAACCTGTCGCTTTCACGCCTGGCGCAGGCGCGTGTTTCCTCACCCGGCTTCTGGTTGACTCGAAACAGCGGGTGATAAGTAACCACGACTGTACCCAGACTGGGAATGGGCTGACCCGCAGGCCAGACACGATGTGCACCCCGGATGGTTACCGGCAGAATCGGAACGTCGGCCTCAAGCGCCAGCCGCACCGCGCCGCCTTTGAATCGCAGCATGCTGCCGTCCGGCCGGCCGCGCCCACCTTCGGGAAAGATTACCACCGCTTCGCCGGCGCGCAACCACTGCAACGTGCGGCGAATGGCTGCCGGATCACTCCCTTCGATCTGCAGGGGCCAGGCGCCGAAAAGCTCAATCAATTTGCCTACCAACGGCCAGTCAAACGCGGCATCCCAGGCAAGAAAACGGAGCGGTCTTTTAATGGGAATCGAAAGCCAGAACGGATCTATGTAGGTTTGGTGATTGGCGGCGACGATTAACCCGCCTCTCTCAGGAATATTTTCCGTGCCCTTGTAGCGAATCTTGAACAGACCGCGCCAAAGAAAATTCAGCGGTGTCCGCACCAACTGAAAAACCCATTCCGGGAGAACAAACTCTTCGGGCTTCGATCTCATGCGACAGCAGTGACCAGCGATGTCCTTGATTCGTTCTGAGAGTTCCTGACGGCACGATAGCGATTCTGACTTCTCCTCAGTCAACGGGCCATTCGCGATCGATAAATTCGACGTGTATTCTCGGCATGCCGGCGGCGCCCTTGCTGCGGCCACGAACTACGGCATAAACCGTCAAGTTATAGTCAGCGCTGGTCAACTTGATAAAGCGACCGACCGGTACATCGAAAGTACTGTACACAGTCGCACCCCGGCGACTGATGTTTTCGGTTACCGTACTCTCGGCGTGCGCCACTTCACCTTTCTCGTTAAAAACTTCCAGCGAGAGGCTGACAGGAATGTTGTGTCGCGTGTGGGTGCGGTCATTACTGTTCTGCGCCAGTCGGGTGTTCTCACTGTCCTGCAAACTAACCCCGCCTTCGGATATGGGTCCGGCGAGTTCATAGCGCCGAGCCGGATCTTCTTCATAGCTTTGCGGCGGGCGCTTCCCGATAAAGGCCACTCCTACTTCAAAGCAGGGGACCTTCTTATCATCGGCTGGAACCGTTGTTAACATGTAGCGCACGAGCGCCCAAATTTTGTATTGGTCCTCAACGTGATCAAATACTCGCAGCGGGCGCGGCATGGGAATCGTCATGTGCAACAAACGGCCGCGCTCGGTGGGCCGCTTGAGCGTGAATCCTGCGCCGAAGGGAGTCACGTCGAGCAATCGCGTAACCTCCGTCCACTCGAAGTCCGGGGTCTCGCGGCAATGAACTCTGACGGGCAGCCTCAACTCCAATCGCTCGCGGATACGCTTGGATTTTACTTGATCGTTCATGGTTCTTTGCAGGCGCCGGTCGTGCGGTTCGCGGGTCTCCCGATCCGGTCAAAACCTGATCGTTGCAAACCTCCAAAACCAGCGCGAAGCTATTGATTCTATTAGGGTTTGTTTGGTCACCATGAGTTGCCAAAAACGGTTTCGCAGGTTAGAATCAATCGTGCCAACTAAGCAGATGCGATACACCCTCTGCGGCTGTCATACGAGCGCAAAATCGCCCCGTCAAAACCAATTAGAGTAATACTCTGTGAAGCGGAACGATTGCCCTTAGGCGATGTTCCGATCGATACGGGTAAAGCTGGATCTTGCACCCTTGCGACTGCGAATTGTACTGGAAAGGTCGAGTAGATGGAAACGACTTCTGAACGTAATCACATAAACATTGAAGACGAGATGCGGCGTTCGTATCTCGATTACGCTATGTCTGTAATCATCGGGCGCGCGTTGCCCGATGTGCGCGATGGCCTGAAGCCGGTGCATCGCCGTGTGCTTTGGGCGATGCACGAGCTGGGGAACACTTACAACCGGCCGCACAAGAAAAGTGCGCGCGTGGTTGGCGACGTTATCGGTAAGTACCACCCCCACGGTGACGTGCCGGTCTATGACACCATCGTGCGACTGACGCAGGATTTTTCGATGCGCTATCAGTTGATTGATGGCCAGGGAAATTTCGGTTCCGTCGATGGCGATGCACCGGCCGCGATGCGCTACACCGAAGTGCGCATGGCCCGCCTGGCAAACCAGGTGCTTGCGGATATCGAAAAAGAAACGGTCACGTTCCAGCCAAATTATGACGAATCGCTGAGTGAGCCCACGGTCCTGCCAACGCGTGTACCCAATCTTTTGATTAACGGATCGGACGGCATCGCGGTCGGGATGGCGACGAAAATTCCGCCCCATAATCTGACAGAGATTGTCGACGCTACGATCGCATTGTTGCGCGATCCGGAAATCGAAATCACCAAACTCACCAGGATCGTAACGGGGCCTGACTTTCCCACCGGCGGTTTTATTTATGGGCGCGAGGAAATCCGGAAAGCTTACCTCGAAGGCCGCGGCGTGTTGCAGTTGCGCGCCCGCGCCGGCATCGATCGCGTGGGCCGCGGCACGCAGGAACGTGATGCGATCATCGTTACTGAAATCCCTTTCCAGGTAAATAAGGCCCGCCTGATCGAACGTATCGCCGAGCTGGTCAATGAAAAGAAACTTGAAGGCATCTCCGAGATGCGTGACGAATCGGATCGTTCAGGCATGCGAATCGTCATTGAGTTAAAGCGCGACGCGGTACCTCAGGTAATCCTGAACAAGCTGTACAAGCTGACGCCGATGCAGTCCTCGTTCGGCGTGATCAATCTGGCAATCGTGAACGGCCAGCCGCGCGTCCTGAATCTCAAGCAAATGCTCGAGAGCTTTGTGGACTTTCGTCGCGAGGTTGTGAAGCGACGCACCGAATACGATCTGCGCAAAGCGAAAGCGCGCGCCCACATTCTGGAGGGTCTCACCAAAGCGATTGATGCGCTGGATTTCATTATCACCACCATTCGCAACTCGCGCTCGGTCGACGAAGCCCGCCAGTGGCTGATCGGCGAAACGAAGACGATGAGCGAAGTAAAGACCTGGAAGGGCGTGCCCTCGAGCGAAGCGATCGCGAAGTATTTGCCCCGGTTGCGCAAAGGTCTTGAGCAACTCGGCTTTTCCGAGTTGCAGGCACAGGCAATACTCGATTTGCAACTGCGCCGCCTGTCCGCGCTGGAAAGACAAAAGATTACCGACGAGTACGAAGGCATTATCAAGCTGATTGCGGAACTCGAAGAGATCCTGGGCAACGAAGCTTCCCTGCGCCGTGTGATTCAAAGCGAGCTCGAAGAGGTAAAGAAAGACTTTGGCGATGGCCGGCGCACCGAGATCGTCGACGAAGGCGTCGAATTTTCGATTGAGGATCTGATTGCCGACGAAGATGTGGCGCTCACCGTTACCAATAGCGGTTACATCAAGCGTACGCCGATAACGACTTATTCGCGGCAGGGTCGCGGCGGCAAGGGACGTTTCGGCGCCGCGGCGAAGGGCGCGGATTTTGTCGAGCATCTCTTTATCGCTTCGACTCACGCCTACCTGATGATTTTCACCGACGACGGCACGGTCTATAAAATCAAAGTTCACGAAGTGCCCGATGCCGCGGCTTCGGCCCGGGGCAAGGCAATCGTCAACCTGATCAGTATGCCCTCGGATCGCAAGCTCGCCGGTGTGGTGCCCGTGCGCGACTTTGAAGAAGGCCGCTATGTTTTGATGGTGACCCGCAAGGGCGTGATCAAAAAGACGTCACTGGCGGACTTCAAAAATATTCGCTCCAACGGCATCAACGCGATCAATATCGACGAAGGCGATCAGTTGCTCGACGTGGTGTTGACTGACGGCACCAAACGAATCTTCATCGCCACGCACAACGGCATGGCCATACGCTTTGACGAGAAGAATGTGCGCCCCATGGGCCGGGCCACTCGCGGCGTGCGGGGGGTTGATCTGCGGCCCGAGGACTATGTGGTCTCAGTTTGTCCCGTCTCGGCGGATGATTCGGAAAAGATGCTTTCGGTGTCAGAGCAGGGATATGGCAAGCAAACGCCGATCACTACTTATCGATTGCAGTCACGCGGCGGCAAAGGCGTTATTAACATGAAGACGACCGCCAAAACCGGCAAGGTGGTGGCGGTGTTCCCGGTGGAAGCCGACTCTGAGATCATGATCATTACGCAGCAGGCCAAGCTCATCCGGCTCGAAGCGGATAACATACGTAAGACCGGCCGCAGTGCTCAGGGCGTGCGGTTGATTAAGGTCGATGCCGATGACAGGGTGACCAGCGCGTCGCTGGTTGAGGCCGCGGAAGAAGAAACGGAAGAGTAAGCGGTAGAAGAGTCCGACAAACTTCAGTTTGTCGTCGATCTCCGCGGCGAATCTGTTGCCGGGGTCACGACAAACTGAAGTTTGTCGGACTTTCGCTTTCGTTGACTTTGCAATTGCTGAAGAAGTGGGGACAGTGTCCCCTCCCTGACTGCCCTGAGGGTCCTTGCTCTTTCTTTTCGCAGTCGAGGAGTCGCTAGTCAGTCGACAAACTGAAGTTTGTCGGACTTTCGCCTTCGACCCAGACTTCGCCGTCTTCAAAGACTTCTTTTTTCCAGATTGGGACTGTTCGTTTCAACTCGCGAATGGCCCACTCGCACGCCTCGAACGCGGCGCGTCGATGCGGAGCGCTGACTGCAATCACTACGCTGGTCTCTCCAATTTCCAACCGTCCGGTGCGATGAACGATGCCGATGTGGGCAATCTCAAAACGCTCGTGTGCCTGTTGGCCCAGACGCTCCATCTCGCCGAGAGCCATGGCTGGATAGGCTTCGTAAATGAGGTAGAGTGTGCGGCGGCCGCGGGTCCATTCGCGCGCATATCCGTCAAGCGTTACGGTTGCGCCGCATTCAGGCAGGACTATGCGGCGGGCGACGGAGCCGAGGTCGATCGGCTGGAGAGTCAATTCAAAGAAGTCGTTGGCGGACATTGCGGCAGGCAGGACGTCTGCGGTTCCAGGGTCCGCCTGCTCCCCGGAACCACCGCTTACCGGGGGAAATAGCGCGAGTTCATCGCCATCGCGTATCTCGCGATTCGTGGGCGCGTATTCCTGATTGACCGCAAACAAAAGTGAGCGGCCAAAACGACGCAATTCCGGATAGGCAGAGAGTACTTCCTCAAAAGCGTGGGCCGCGTTAATGGGCCCTGCCAGGGAAAACTCTACTTCATTATGTCCAGCGACATCGCGCGCGGCCCCGAAGAAAAGTAGGCGCACGTTGATTTGCTGATCCGGTGCAGGCTCGCGCGGTTCTTTCATGGAATCATTCAATTTCAATTTTTCGGCCGCTATGGCCGTTGCTCTTGGCTAGTTCGTGGATGCGCGCCCGTTCTTCGTAACTTGTAACGGCGCGAACGAGCATATCGCGCAGCCGCCGCAGACGCTCGCCGGTCGAACGCAACTCCAGCAATTCCTGTTTTACTTCCGCATCTATTTCCATCGCCGCCGCCACCAGAAACGAGAGCCGCTGCGGTTCCGTATCGGAAATGTCCGGCAGGTTGGCCCGTTCGTCGTTGAGAGTGCGCACGGCCCGAGCTATGCGGGTGAATGTTTCCGCAACCTCGCGCGAACGATCTGCAACCGCCTCGTCGTCTTCTTCCCGGTCTTCAAAGAAACTTACGCGAGCAACCAGATAAGGGGTGTCGCTATCGACGTACTCGTCGATGCGGAACCTGATCAATCCAATTGTCAGGATATTCGCGCGACCATCAGGCAGGTCCTGCTCTTCAGACACTTCGGCTACGCAGCCTATATCGCCGATTGCCGGAACGTCCTTTTCCGAGGTACTCGAGTCGAAATAGGAAAGGCCAAAGAGGCTATTGCTGATGCGTATGTCTGCCAACATCTCTCGATAGCGTGGCTCAAAAATATGCAAGGGTAAGGGAACGCCGGGAAATAAGACTACCGGCAAGGGGAAGAGTGGCAATTCGCGCACTCCGAGGACTCTGTCCATGGCTTCACTCATGAAATTTATCGATAATGGGCAGAAGCATCAGCTATCGCCTCTGCTAAAACGGCATACGCGCAAAATTGATTGCTGGTTGGGCGGGTATTATCGCAGATGGTGGTTTAGAAGTCAGCACCAGGTGAGTGGTAGCACAGACTTCAGGAAGCTTTGATTGAGTACCAACGCTACGCCGTCGAAGATAATGGGTCAGCGGTTCCTTCAGTCTGTGTATGTTGAGCTTCGCTCACTTGATTATGTGGCTGCTAACACAGACTGAAGTCTGTGCTACGCGAAATACATTGTTCGTTGCGAGGACATGCGACGCAGGGATGCCAGTAAAGCTTCGGTCTCAAATGGCTTGTCAAGAAAATCATCCGCGCCGGCTGCATAGCAGGCATTCAGCGTGTCGACCCCGTCAGCGGAACTGACCACCAGTACCTTACCGTCAGGGACGTGCGCCTTAATATATTCGAGGATGCGCAATCCGACCGCCGGCGATTCGACCGTGGGTGGCAGGTGCAAATCCAGGATGGAAACCGCCGGTTCATAGATCGTCGCGCGCCGAATCGCCGTCTGCATATCATTGGCAGTCATTACCTCGTAATCATCGCAAAGGGTCCAAAATAACTGCTGCGTGATTGCATCGTCGTCATCGACTATCAAGATTCTGGGCTTCATTGTGAGTACTCCTTGTTTCCCGAATTAGATGGATAACCAGCAATGCGCATTCCGCTGAGGCAGAGTGGAGCGCGGAAGGAATTTAAGGCGCGCTGTCAATTTGCAAGGTCCCTTACCTGTAGACTGCGAGATACAGATCGTGAGTGAAGTGTCTACACTAGTGCACCGGCTTTGATGTCCGACAAGCCTTTAGCTTGTCGACTCGTTAAATGGCATTAACGATGGGCAGGATCTGATCAGGGAAACTTTCCTGCTTAAGCGTCCGCCAAACTCTAATTAAGTTTCGCTGAGCCTCTGGGAAGACAGGCCGTAGAGGTTAGCAAGCGATTTTCGGGGCTTGGAATGAAGTGACACCTGTTATGGCTGGTCGGGCTTTTTTGGTGGTTGTACGGGCTGATCCGGCGCATATTCATCGTCGTCGATGATCTTAAGTTCGGCGCCGAATTTTTGATAGCCACGAAAGCGAATGTCGTTGCGGCTTTGGACCAGTTGGCGGTCCTTGTAAAGACTGGTAATAAAAATATCCGCATGCGAAGGCAGCAGGTACGGCCTTTCATTAATCTTGACCCAGTCATAGTCAACTATGCTGCTGGCGGCGCGGATGGGAAAGTCTGCCGGAATCTCGGTCGCGATTTGTTCAAAGCGCAGCACGCGATTCTGTTCCCGATCGATCCAGACACGGCCGCGTGAACCGACACTGGCAACGGAGCTCTTGTCGGCTTTCAGAGTCAGACTGGAATAAGGCAACTGCACTTCATACTCATAAACGATGGTGTGCTGGCCCCTGAGCACATCGGTATCTACCATCTTGAAAGTGGTGCGCGCTTCATCCTTGAAGAGGTTGGCCAGACCGGTTACATACTCGCCGGTGGAGCTGGCGCCGCCAACATAATCTCCGTACTCACTGCCGGCCTTAGCGTCTTTGCTCGGTGGCATTCCGTTAACGGTGAGCAGTTTGTATTCTTCGCCGGCGGGCTGGCGATAGCTGACGCCGATGGTCAGCGTGTCCTGGGGCAGCCAGTTCGCGGTGCTGCCGTAAGCAACCGACCGCTTGATCAATTGCCTGACGATAAAGTCAGGCATGGCGCCGGCGGCGCCGAGGGTTATCTTTCTTGTCAGGGCCAATAATTCATCGGCCTCGGTTGCCGATGGCAGACTTTCGACTTTGGGATTCGCGCGCCGGCGCTCGGCCTCTTCCAGTGTCCGCCGCAGGGTGGCATCACTGCCGCTCTTGGTGGCGACCAGCGATCGCATACCATCGGTCAGCTGGAAACCTATGCCTCGCTTCCTGATCTCCTCCACGATCTCATCGCGCTGCTCCGGATGTTTTGGCAGTTGGTAGACGAGGCGTACCAGTTCCTGGCTGGTCAGCGGCGTGCCGGGAGCTGAATCCTGCGCCAGGGCGCCCTGGGAAAGAAATGAAATTGATAATAAACCGATGGTAACAAGCAGGAATGATCGAAAAAGATTGTACATCGTTGGGAAGATTTCTACTTTCTGCGGTGCTAATTGCTCAGTTATGGCGAACCTATCCGATGGATTATTGGCGGATGCGGTTGCCTGCGCGTCCCTAGCTTAACGCAAACTCCAGAAAGGGGGCAGTCAGGAAGGGGACAGGAACTGGGTCCCTTTCCTGACTGCTCACTGATTGGGAGTCTCCTCTTCAGAAAGAGCCTACAGACAGTAATGGCTGATAGCCTTACCCAGGATTTCAACGCAACGATGTAACTCATCAATCGGCACAAATTCGGCGGTGCGGTGGGCTACACGGATGTCCCCCGGACCGAGCACAACTGCTTCCGCCCCCAGTTCAATCATCTGGGGCGCCTCAGTGCCGAAAGCAACGGTGCCCGCTGCGCGGCCTGTTATCTCTTCCAGAAGATTAACCAGTTGGGAGTGCGCTGGAGTTTCAAAACCTTCGTCGGTCCGGCCCGCGTCGATTTCATATTCAAAGTCCTGGTCGCGTTGTTGTTCCGACTGGATTGCGAACGTGATCAGTTCGAGCACGCGAGTTCGTTCTTGCCCAGGCACCGGTCGCCACTCGAGTGTGAACCGGCATTCTCCCGGGATCACATTTTTCGCTGTGCCCCCACGAATCAAACCGACGTTAAGCGTAGTGTAAGGAGGATCGAAATCCGCGTGCTGTTCGGTCTGGATTTGTTGGCTGATGTTTTCGATGTGTGTAAGCAACCGCGCCGCGCGCAAAATCGCGGAAGCCCCGACGGCCGGATACGCGCTGTGCGCTTCCTTTCCGCGCACAGTCACTTCCGCCAGGCAATAACCTTTTCCCGCTCGCATCGGCTGTAATGAGGTTGGCTCGCCGACAATTGCATAGCGCGTTCGTAAAGCCTTTGCGGCGGCCAGCCGTTTGGCTCCGAACAGACCCAACTCTTCGTCGGCCGTGAAAACCAGTGCGAGCGGATGGCTGAGACTCTTCAAATCAAGGTTTTCAACCGCAGTCAACGCCGCAGCGATGAAGGCTTTTGTGTCACACGAACCGCGCCCGTAAAGCTTGCCGTCTTTCTCAGTAAGGTTGAGCGCGTCTGTCCACTGCGGGTCGTAAGGAACGGTGTCGGTGTGTCCGACGAGCGACAGCTCGACCGCAGTCGCATCGGAAAACTCTGCGCCCGCGAGCGCGATCAGATTGATCTTTTCAATTCCAAATTCGTCTGTGTAGGGCAGGCGGCGCACGCCGAGGCCCAGCTTTTCACAACGTTGGGTCAGGTAGTCGACAAGCTGCGCATTCGATCTCTGTGAGACAGAGTCGATGCCCACCAGTGTCGCCAATGTTTTTTCAACAGACATGTTTTGTATGTTG
The DNA here is from genome assembly GCA_025463135.1 of Acidobacteriota bacterium. Lineage (GTDB taxonomy): Bacteria > Acidobacteriota > Blastocatellia > Pyrinomonadales > Pyrinomonadaceae > JAOAPY01. The sequence continues at coordinate 98,692 of JAOAPY010000051.1, read as the reverse complement.
AGCGGGGGCAAGCCGCCGTTTCCGAATAACGACCACCCGTTTAGCAAGCGGACTTGTACCTCTCGATATCCGTTTAGAAAGGGCACCTGTGCCCCCAGACGAGCGTCGAGGTCCGCTTTCTAAACGGACGTCGGCAAGAAGGGCGACTGCCCCCCGCTTTGCATTAGCGACTCCTTCGCGACTAACTCCACAATCTCTTCTGCAATCGAGCAAATCTTTCAATGATCGCCTCCTGATCTGCGTGTTTGCCCTCGGAAACAATCTGCTTGCCGCCAACGACAACATCGCGGACAGCCGTCCGGGCTAATCCAAAAACTATCGCGGCCAGTAAGTCACTTTCCGCCGCTCCAGCAATCGAAGGGTCGTCCAGATCGACAGTGAAAAAGTCTGCCGGTCTGCCGGGTACAAGCGTGCCGCCCGGCGCCCCGATGCTCGTGGCACCGTGAATGGTCGCGCAATCAAACAAACGCGCGGCCAGCGCTGAGCGCGAATCATCTGCTTCTGGTGACAGTACTGCGCGCTCCATCTTCTGCAGCCGCAAGTGGTATTCGAGTTCGCGCGCGTCCTCAAGCAAGTCAATCTGCGCGTGACTGTCCGATCCCAGTGATATGCGTATGCCCGCTTCGAACAAGAGATCGGCAGGCACCACGCCATCGCCCAGGTTCCGCTCTGTCGTGGGACAGGCGCAAACCGTCGCCTCTGCCTCAGCGAGGGCCTGAACAGCTTTCGAAGTCACGTGAATGGCATGCACCGCAGTGAAGGTTTTGCTCAAAAGACCCTCGGAAGCGAGCAGGGCCACGGGCGAGCGTCCGTACTCCTGAATGCAAGCAGAAACCTCGGCGGGCTGCTCGGCCACGTGCATATGAGTCGGTAGACCCTGGTCGTCGGCGTGGCGGATTATCTCTTTTAAATAATCCAGCGGTACCGCGCGCACGCTGTGTGGCGCGATGCCTACCCATGCTTTTCCTGAAGGGCCTGACAAATCAGATCTCAATCTCTCAAGATTTTTCAAATAGAGTTCGGCATTCGGTTCGATGAAGCGGGCTTGTTGTGGGTTCGGACCAAGCTCATATCCGGAACGGGCATACGCGACACGGAGCAGGGCTATGCGCAGACCAACGTCATTGGCCGCGCGCACTACTTCTTTGGCGAGCAGATTTGCGTCGTCGTACTCGCTGCCGTCGGGCGCGCGATGCAGGTAATGAAATTCACCAACGGTGGTAATGCCGGTCAGCGCCATCTCCAGAAACGCCATGCGCGACGCATCGTAAATGTCTTCCGGACTCAGCCTTGTCGCTGCGCTATACATCATCTCGCGCCAGGTCCAGAAGCTGTCGCTTTCATTCCGCGTGCGATGTTCCGTGCGGCCGCGAATCACGCGTTGAAACGCATGCGAGTGCGCGTTGACCAGACCGGGCAACTGGGCGCGATTGTTGAGAGGAGCGTCCTCCCTGTTGTTGCCATGAGAAGTAATTCTGGAGACGTTGCCTGCCTCATCGCAAACGATGCCCGTAGCGCGCTCAAAGCGCCGGTTGGTGTAGGTCAAATCGCAGAGCCAGGAAGTCATCGGTAATTTGTAGTCCGCCCCTACGTCACACACCTTTCAATGCCAACACCTCAGACGCCGCGGTTCGATCGCCGGTGCAACTGATGCGTCGCGGCGCATCGAGATAATGCAGTTTGAATCCGAGCTTCTTATACAACTGCACAATTCTCGGCGTCGCCTGGTTCGACAACACGACCGGCCCGGAATGCTTTGCGAGCCATTCCGCAGCGCGGACTTGATCCGCCCACGAGAAACCGCCGGCACTATAGCTGGTAAACTCAACATCATACGGAGGATCCGCATAAACAAAGTCTCCCGATTCGAGCGGCACTGCCTCAAGATCAACGCTGCTAAAGGACCATTTACAAAAGAGAATCTTGTACGCCTGAAAATCCTGCAAGTAGTTTATCGTCGCATGCCGGCCAAAGGGCACGTTGAATTCGCCGCTGCGATTGAAGCGACAAAGACCGTTGTACCCCGTGCGATTCAGATAATAGAACAGTTGTGCCGCTTCGCTGGTTAACGACTTCCCTTGCCGGATCAATTGATTAAAGCGCTCGCGATGCACATAAAAACTCTTTTCACAGTTCTCAGTCTTTATGGTAACTCGAAGCCCGCGCTGAACGCGCGTATAGAAATTCATGAGATGCTGATTGATGTCATTCAGCAGAGCGTTGTGCGGTGTCAGGCCCAGCGCCATCGCCAGGCCTCCACAGAAAGGTTCAACGTAACGTCGCTGAGAATGGCTTTCCCAAACGGGCTTAAGGTGTGGAAGCAGCCAGCGTTTTCCGCCTGCCCACTTTAATGGAGGGCGCAGGGTTTCCGAAACTTTCTGGGAACGTTGTGCGTGCAAATTTGTTGAGATTAACCAGTCTCGGAGGTCGATGCTGCTCTACTCGTCGAAAGCTTTCTTGCAGTAGTCATCGCTCGCGCACATCCTTGCTTGCAATTGGTACTCTGATACTTTGGTTAGCACCGCCGCTCCAGAGGCTCTCGCTGCCTGGCTGGGCGATTTTTGGTAGTACCAGACGACTCCATTCACTCTCTTAAGACGCGCAAACTCGGTGTCGAGCAAGGCCAGCGAGGTTGGTCGGCTGTTAAGCCAGATGTCGCCCGTGTCATCAATCATCACCTTGGCGATTGCGTCATTGCCAGCCTCAAAGTCGCGGTTGCGGGCACCACAGCTCAACTGGAACAGAGACAAGCCAACGAACAAGACAATGACGAATTTCATGCGAGTATTCCTTCCTTTCACTTACAAGAAACAATAGTGGGCAAGAGAATCAGGATATTCCTACTTCATCCAGATGGCGGACTCGTGCTTCTCAATGAAGTTCCGGTAGGCGTATTCGGCGTCGCGATGGTGATAGAAGACTTTCCATTTCCTCTCTGGCCACGATGGATAGACTCCCAGGTACGGTTCGCCCTCTGGTTCCGGTTGGCCGTCTAGACTGTACTCATAGCCGCTCTCGACTTTGCTGATCAATCCGCCCTGGGCCTCGTCAAGACCGTCATCGGACATCAACCCATTTAGGCAATCAGCAAATGATCTAAACATTGACTGCACTGATTTACGTGGAATTACAAAAGGTGTGGTGCCGGAGGTCGGACTCGAACCGACATGAGTGTGACCTCGCTAGATTTTGAGTCTAGTGCGTATACCAATTTCGCCACTCCGGCCCTTGGGTCAGGACATGATAGTTTGCGAGTACAAAAGCGTCAACCGCAGTCAGGAAGATGTGCAGTCAGGAAGATGTAACGCAAACTGTAAGGTCACCCCAGCGGGGGTGGCCCGCCGGGGACCCCGGGTTTGCGAAGCGGGGATGGCATTCAACGCGAATGCAAACTAACAGTTTGCGTTACCGGGCCGTAGCCCCGAAGCTTTTTTGCGGCGGGGCGAAGCCGCCGCCTCACATCGGGGGCAGAGCAGTAACGACCGAAGCCCTACCTGGGTTTTCGACATTTGATATTCGGCTGACAGGTGATATTGGCACGAGGCAAAAGTAACTCGCCACCATTCGTGAATCGAGATTTCAAGGGCATAAGCTAAAGGTTACCCGTCTGCCTGCCGACAATAGTCTCGCTAAATCGCAAAATACCTAGACTTAGCGTCCGTGTAAAAACTTGTTTGCCAACATGGGCCGGGATCTGTAGAATACTTGGGCCGGTAGTGTGGTCCGGAACACCCTCGCTCCAACACCTGCCTTCTCACAGAGTTAGTTACTCCCAATCAGACCTTCGGCCGCGGCAAACATCGCCGGAGTGTCATCACATCAAACTGAACAGGAGCTTAACCACAATGCGGCACGACAGCATCGCATCGCGAATTCTAATCGTCGATGACGAGCGAGAAATAACGGAGATCCTTTCCGATCTGTTGTCCGTCGATCTCGAATGCGAGACGGCGGGTTCGGCTGAGGAAGCCCTCGCTCGCATGCGGCAGAAAGACTTTCGCCTGGTGATCAGCGATATCACAATGCCGGGCATGACGGGCCTGGAAATGGTGCCACACATAAAACGGCTCTCGCCGGATACCGTGGTAATCATGATCAGCGGTCTGCAAACCGTCGAGAGCGCCATCGAAGCGATGCGCCTGGGCGCTTTTGACTATGTGATGAAACCTTTTGACCTGCGTCAGGTTGAAGCTGTAGTGAAGCGCGCACTGGAACATCATGAACTAATCGTCGCCAAACAGCGCTACGAAAATCACCTTGAAGAATTAGTTGAACAGCGGACGGCAGAATTGGACCAGGCCCTCGGTTCTTTGGAAGATGCTTATCGTTCGACTTTGAAGGCACTTACAGCAGCGCTGGAAACACGCGACTCTGAGACCCACGGACATTCTGAGCGCGTAGTGACTTACAGTTTGCGGTTGGGTCGAGAGTGTGGCCTGGACTCTGCGCACATGAAAGCGCTCGAGTTTGGTTCGCTGCTCCATGACATCGGCAAGATCGGCGTGCCTGACGCGATCCTCAGAAAGCCGGCGAAGTTGACTGAGGAAGAGTGGGTGCGCATGCGCGAGCATCCTATGCACGGTCAACAGATCCTGCGCGGCATCGAATTTTTGGATCGCGCTTCGTGCGTGGTCGCACAACACCATGAAAAGTGGGATGGCTCAGGCTACCCTCTTGGTCTGTCAGGTGAAGATATTGATATCTGCGCGCGCATCTTTGCCGTGGCCGACGCGTTTGACGCGATTACCAGCGATCGCGTGTACCGTCGCGGCAAGAGCTACGAAGCGGCAGCGCAAGAGTTGGACGAATGGGCCGGAAGGCAATTCGATGCGAAAGTTGTCGAGGCGTTTCACCGCGTCCCCAAAGAGGACTGGGAAGAACTGCATCGCCGTTCCTTGAGAAGAGAAAAAGAAGACTTTGAAAAGCACCAACTGGTCGGCGCGAGAATCGCACAGCACGTAGAGGCCTCAGTGTCCTAAGGCCAGTAGTTATTCTTCCTGCGCTGGTCCGACCACATAGCCTCGCCGCGAACGCAGACTCAAACCCACGCGACGCGATGCCACTTCCACCCGGCGATATTCATTCGCCCCGGCTGAGGCAAGGGGCCGCGTCGGTCGATACGTGACCACATATTCCGATCCTATCTCTCTCGCTACCTTGTCGGCTTCGCTTACCATTTCATCGCTGGTTTTCGGCAGGAACATTATGCCTCCCGTTTCCTCGGCCAGCTCCGTGAGCGTTTGCTCTCCCCTTTTCACATCCGCCTCGTACGCTTTACGCATGCGGCGCATCGCGGGGTCAAACCTGATGGAGACCCCGTACACGGGATTGCGAGTTGTGCCCGGAGGCAAACCGGGATCGGTAGCGGTAATAGGATCCTGTGAAACCGGTCGCTGCCCGACGGTCACGTCGGATTTTCGGCCCTCCTTTTTTTGGCGGACAAATTCTGTGTAGCTGATTATGTGAACGGTGGCGCGCGCGGCCATCAATTGCTTGATCGCCCTTGCGCGCTCAGCTTTGACACCCGCGGTATCAACTCCATCGGTGATGAAAACCACATGGCGGCTTCCTTCGGGCCGATCCTGCACCTGTTTCGCCGCCGCCAATACCGCGTCGGAAAAGACGTCACGTTTTCCGGAAGACACTTTCGTCCTCAGCACTTTCTGAGTTGCGTCGCGATCGATGGTCCATGGTTGCAGCAATTCGACTTTGTTGTTGAATTGCATTACTGCTACCCAGTCGCCCTGATGCAGGTTCTTAACCAACTCAATCGCCACCTGTTTCGTGAGGTTCGTCTTCTTGGACATGCCGCCCAGTCCGCTCATCTCTCCGCCCGTATCCAGCACCAGCAAAACATTCGCAGGCAGATGGCGGACGCTTCTAACCTGTTGTGGCTTACCGTCCTCGAGGACCAGGATGTCGTCCGTGACCACGGTTGGATCGTAGTGTCCAAACTGATCGACGGCGACGACGGGCAGACGTACTTCTTCCGTGAAGATCTTGACGGATTCCTGAGTGTCGCGCTGTTCGGGTGTGGGGGAGGGAGATGGCGATGGCGATGGCGATGGAGTCTGCGGCGTCCCGCCCGCCCGCCCGTTGTCGTTAAAAGTGATTTCTGCAGCAGAGGCACACAGGAAGCGTGCGGTCCCAGGCAGAACCATAAGCGACGCGGCAAAGATAGTTATCAGGAAGGCGAGCGAAAGTTTTTGTAACACTTGAACCTGCGTACGCTGAAATTTGAATTGCGGATTGTTTGATGCGGAATCTGGACCATTCGCGTTGCCTGATTCTTTTTTAGGTTGAGGACTTGCGTGCCTGGGCCTGAACGGCCGTGATCGCTACCGCGTCAACGATGTCTTCCGCTTTGCATCCTCGGGAAAGATCGTTGGCCGGCTTGTCGAGGCCCTGCAGGATGGGCCCGATAGCGGCTGCGCCCGCCAGGCGCTCCGTCAATTTATAGGCGATATTCCCTGATTGCAGGTCCGGAAATATCAGCACGTTGGCCCGCCCGGCCACGCTGGAACCCGGCGCCTTCGATTCGGCGACCGAAGGCAGCAAGGCCGCATCTGCCTGAAGTTCGCCGTCGATTTCAAGTTCCGGAGCGCGTGCACGGACGGTTCGCATCGCTTCGACTACTTTGTCGACCAGTTTGTGCTTGGCGCTGCCCTTGGTAGAAAAGGACAGCATCGCAACGCGCGGCTCGGTGCCCAGCAAGGCGCGCCATGAATCAGCAGAGGCCATAGCGATCTCAGCGAGTTCATTGGCCGTGGGCTCGATTACTACACCGCAGTCCGCGAAGATCAGCGCGCCGTTATGACCGAAACCGGGATCGCGCAGAGCCATCAAGAAAAAGCTCGATACCAGTTTGAACCCTGACCGAACCCCAATACAATGCAAGGCCGCGCGGACGGTATGCGAAGTTGTATTGGTCGCTCCGGCGACTGAGCCATCGGCCTTTCCGGCGCGCACCATTAGGTTTCCGTAGTACAGCGGGTCCTTGAGAGTGGTCCGTGCTTCATCGGTCATCATGCCTTTGGCTCGACGCAATTCCTGAAACATGGCGACCATCTTTTCGAAATCAGGCGCGCGACGATGATCGATGACCGCGACACCGCCAAGGTCTACGCCTTCGTGCTGGGCTGTCTCGCGAATCTTGCCCTCGTCTCCCAGCAAAGTGATTCGCGCAATATGCTCCCGGGTACAAGCCGCCGCGGCAACTACTGTGCGCAGGTCTTCGCCTTCGGGCAAGACAATATGTTGTTGGTTGGCCTTAGCGCGCTGACGAATGCGTTCGAGTATGGACATAAACTTGTTAATCAGTTGTTCGGGCTGGTGCCTCTTTTTGTGTGCCGAAGTCTAACCGAGCCGCGAAGTCAGAACAAGTTCGAGGCTGAATGCGTAGGGCCAGGTAGCCGGTCAGGAAAAATATGAACTCTTTCCCACGGCCGAGACGGAGTTCTTTTACAAGATCGTGGACGCGCAGGTTACATTTGTAAAAAACGAGCCGGGACAGGTTACGCAGTTGATTCTTCACCAAAACGGACGCAATATGCCAGCAAAGAAGATTCGCTAAGGGCCGATTACGGGAAGCTGAGGTGAACAGGATGGCGGCAGGACAAATGAAGAGTCGAATGAAGAACCTGTTGATGTTCGTGCCGAACATGGTCTTGCTGTGCGGACGTCTGTTGAAGGATCCGCGGGTGCCGCGTACCGAAAAAGCCCTGGTGGCCGGGGCGATAATTTACGCCCTCATCCCCTTTGATCTCATTCCCGATATGATTCCCTTCGTGGGCCAGCTTGACGATGCCTACCTGATCGCGCTGACGTTGCTGCGGCTGGCCGACCGAACTGATCCGATGGTGTTGCGCGCACATTGGAATGGCGGTGGTGATGTCGTGCAGTTGATTGAGTCGATGGCCACGCTTACCGCAAAGCTATTGCCCAAGCGAATACGGCGTGTGCTGACTTCGAAGGTCGAGATGTCCAAAGAGAAGGGAAGCGAGCAGCTCTTTCCGAAACCCTTATTGGTGGCGCAGTCAATTGATGAGCGATACGAGACAGAACCTCATTGATGCCAGTGGCACGGCGAGTGGCACGGGCGTCCCGCCCGTGTTGTGATCCCGAGAATTAAAGTGACACAAGGATGATTCTACCGGCACGCACATGGGCAGGATGCGCATGCCACGGTGAGTGGCACGGGCGTCCCGCCCGTGTTGTGATCCCGAGAATTCAAGTGACACAGGATGATTCTACCGGCAGGCACATGGCCAGGATGCCCATGCCACGGTGAGTGGCACGGGCGTCCCGCCCGTGTTGTGATCCCGAGAATTCAAGTGACACAAGGATGATTCTACCGGCAGGCACATGGGCAGGATGCCCATGCCACGGTGAGTGGCACGGGCGTCCCGCCCGTGTTGTGGTCCCGAGAATTCAAGTGACACAAGGATGTTCTACCGGCACGCACATGGGCAGGATGCGCATGCCACGGTGAGTGGCACGGGCGTCCCGCCCGTGTTGTGATCCGGAGAATTCAAGTGACACAAGGATGATTCTACCGGCTCGCACATGGGCAGGATGCCCATGCCACGTCTTTTTCTCAAAGAGCGAATGACCGGTCGATCATCGCCTCGGCAGCGTGCGCCAATTTCGTTACGACGCTGGGAGTGCTCGACTTAAAAACAGTGAAGTTTCGCTCGTCGGGTTTGCCCACTTCAAATCCATCTTCGTCAAGTGCTATTAGCGCCGCCTGGTAATTCGAAGAGTCAGCAATCACAAACCATTCACGCGCCAGGGGCTGATCCGGACGAAGTTTGACTAGCCTGATGTTTGGATGGCGCGGTGGTTGCCAGTCATCTTCTCCAAAAAGGTAGACTGACTCTGAAACGTCGGCGATGCGCAGGTAGCGATCGATAATCGGTTGCAGGCATGAAAGCTTTTCGAACCCGGCGTAAATTCTGCCACTGCGATTGGTACGCATCAGCAACGTATTTTCGATCATCAGACAGGCATATTCCAGGCAGGGTGTTTGCGTGCGAAAGACAAAGCTTTCCTTTCGATCGAAATCGCGTCGTGAAATGCCGGCGATAGTCCCCAGTTCGAACCGAGAGCTATCGGCAATTTCAAGGGCCTGCTGGAAGAGCGAAAAATCCTTCACGAGGTGGGACCTCCTGGAAAAAACGCCGACTGTACGTCGCGAAAGCTTCACCCGCGTTACAAAAATCTCTTGAAAGTGTGGAGAGGGCGGGGAGAACGCAGAAGGCAGACGGCAGATGGCAGAAGAAAGCAGGGACCCCGCCCGATTATTTTCGCAAGGCGTCCAAAAGTTTCTCGTGGATACCGCCAAAACCGCCGTTGGACATGATGGCCACAACGTCGCCGGCGCGCAGTTGTGGCAGCAGGTAATCGATGATCTCGTCTGCGCCATTAAGGGCGAGTGCGGACTTATTCTGCGCAGCAATGTCTGCGACCAATCGAGCCGTGCTCAGCATTGCGCCTTTTTCTTTCACCTTGTCTATGTCGAAAACATTTGAAATGACTACCACGTCCGCGGCTACGAATGACTTTGGATATTCATCCTGAAAAACGGCGAGACGCGACGACCAGGAACGAGGCTCGAACACTGCTACCAGGCGGCGCGCGCCAAATCTACTGCGCAAGGCGCGCAACGTTTCGCGGACGGCAGTCGGATGGTGAGCAAAGTCGTCAATGACCATAACGCCGGCTTCTTCGCCGCGCACTTCCGCTCGCCGCCGCACGTTGCGGAAGGTTGCCAGCGCCTCGGCGATCGCCTGACGTGCCAGGCCCCAGGCATCCGCGGCGATGATCACTGCCAGCGAGTTCAGCACATTGAAATCGCCGATTAAGGGAATCTGAAATTCTCCCCACTCTCGTCCTTCGCGTATGACGCGAAAGCGGGACATCTCTCCCGTGTGATCGATATCGCGCGCCTGCCACTTTGCATCTTCACTGGTGCCGAACGTTTCGACCTGCGTGAACAGTCGCGCACCCAGCTCGGCCACGACATCGCGCACATGCTCGCTGTCCCAACCGGCGATCAATCGTCCGTTGGCTGGTATCAGATTCATGAATCTGCGAAAGGCAAGTTTGACGGCCTTGAGGTCGGCATAGATGTCGGCGTGATCGAATTCAATGTTGTTCACGATGCCCAGTTCGGGCAGGTAGTGCATGAACTTCGGACCTTTATCAAAATAGGCGGTATCGTACTCATCGCCTTCAATGACAAAATAGTCGCTGTTGGTAACGCGAAAGCTGACCCCGAAATTTTGGGTGACGCCGCCCACCAGGAAAGTTGGATCAAGGCCGCCCTGGTCCATCACCCAGGCAGCGATGCTGCTGGTCGTAGTTTTCCCGTGTGTTCCGGCGACGACCAGCGAGCGCCGGCCGCGAATGAACTCTTCCTTGACCACTTCCGCCTGCGAGTGATAACGCAGTTTGCGATTCAATGCTTCTTCCACTTCGGCATTGCCGCGCGGAATCGCATTCCCCACGACGACGCAATCGGGCGCCGGCCGCAGATGCGCCGGGCTGTAGCCCTGTCGTACGATGATGTCCAATGACGCCAGCATCGTGGACATCGGCGGATAAATGTTTTCATCGGAGCCGGTCACGCGATGTCCGCGAGCCTGCAGCATTCCGGCCAGGGAGGCCATCGCCGTTCCGCAAATTCCTATGAGGTGATAGTGCATAGTTTATGAGAGGGTGTAGTGGTTAGGGCGTTGGGTGTAGTAAAGCGAAACAGCCGAAGGAAGCTTGGAACAAATCATCACGGTATTAAGAACCTGGCTCAGGCTCAGCATGCGAAGCGGGCGAAAGCGGAGGAACTTTTCCGTTCTTATCCTGGGGTTCCCTGCGCTTCACTCCAGGTTTTATTCTTACACCCGCTAGGCGGGCTGAAGAGATTTTCATGGTAACGTTTTCAACCCCATCTACACTCCAACCCCTACCGTCTAACCACTGCCCGGGCTCGCCACTTAATCCTGCGCAACCACAAAGGATACTTTGATCGGCACGACGGCATCACCGGGAAGGACACGGCCGGATCAGGTCGATAATCACGGCGAGCGATCCTGGCTTTTGTTTCCGCAAAACATCCCAGGTATCGTGTCGTCATCCTTTCGACCGAGTAGGTCTCGCCGGTTTGCCAGGCGGCGTATTTCATTCTCGCCAGTTGCTCCGGATCATGAGCTAGTTGTGTCAGTCGATCTGCAAAGCTATTGATGTCGCCGACTGCAATGGCAAAGCCATTAAGCCCGTCCTGCACCAATTCCTGATTTCCACTCTCAATGATCGTAACGACAGGGACCAACGCATGGCCCATCGCTTCGAGCAAAGCGACCGGCAGGCCTTCATAGTCCGACAAAAGAACAAAGACGTCCAGGGCTTGCAGTCTCTGCGCGACTTCGTGCGATCCGAGCCACCCCCAGAACTTTACTCGATCATGCAATCCCCGGCGGTTCAATTCAGCCTCGAGCGCCAGACGCGCGCTGCCATCACCGATCAAGTGCAATTCAAAATTTACCTGGCGCTTCACAAGTTCCGCCACGAGCGGGACAAATTCCATCACTCGTTTTTGTTCCTGGACCATGCGACCGACATAACCTATCCGCAAGGGACCACCTGCCGAGGGTTGGGCCAGCATCTCGTCGACCCGGGCCGCGGTCAATGATCTAATCCCGTAAGCAATACTCGTGGTCCGTTCAAAGGGAACGCCACAATCGTCGACTATCTTGCGCCGAATTGCCTCGCTGACACCGACGGCGCAGTCCATGAAGGGATGATAGTGTTTCAGCGGTTCATAAAAAGCGGAAACGTCGTTGTGCGCAATTGAAAGAGTAGCCAGCGCCGGATCAAGCAGCGGCAGAGCGAGCCAACCTACATCGGGCGAAATCGAGATGACGTAGATATCGGACCCGCTCTGATTAACCCACTCTGCCAGGAGCGGGGCTTTTTCTTCCGGCAAGTGGGCTGCAGTCCAGACGTTCAAGCAGACTTCCGCACCTGCCGCTCGCAAGGCAGATACGATGGTTGTTTCCGATCCCGGCTGTGTGACCACCGAAAGACGAATATCTTTTTTGACAAGAGACTCAGCCAGATTTACCAGAAAGGTTTGGGCGCCTCCCGTCGGCGGAGTGGTGAGCGTGGTGTCAACGACAACTATGTGCATTACATTTATTTGCCGCGCTTGCTCACGGCTTTGGCCAGCGAACCGGTTACCGAACCCGTCACCATTCCCTGCAACCGATCTTTGCTGACAAACGGCGCACTCATTGCGCACAGCAGCCACTTGGCGCGTGGCCTCAGTCTTTGGTCCATCACCGCCGCTTTGTACAGTTGATAGATTCCCCGGCCCAGTCTGCCGTTGATCACTTCCTCAATGCCCAAAAGGCCTTCCGCCTCGGCAAGCATTTGGCCGTTCAGTGCGCGCATCTCTTCGTCCAGCGGCAGCTTGCGTACTTCCTTTCGCAGGAGCACCGTGGCGGTCAACATGCGCCGGCCATCCGCGCTGGCGCTTTGCGCGTGTGAGCGCACCAGTGCGTGCGACTCGGGCGCCTCGTCGAAATGAAACGTCGCGCCTTTTGCCGCACAACGAATCCAGTACTCCCAGTCTTCGACGGGCGGCAAAGCAACATTGAAAAGCCCCACGTTCTCAATCATGCTACGTCGTACCAGCGGCGCGTTTACTACCATGATGTTGTTGCGGAGCAGCTTGCCCAGCACCTCGTTGCCGCTGCCGGAAATTTCAGGCATCCAGGAATTTCCATCTTCCCACATCGAATAGCGGCGCGACAGCAGACGCTCGTTGGGGCTTTCTGATCGAAAGTAGCGAACGCCGCTGTAAACGATATCGATCTCCGGATGTTCTACAAGATAGCCCGCGTGCAGTCCCAGCTTGCGCGTTTCGATCAGATCGTCCGCGTCGAGGAACTGGAAATATTCGCCGTGACTATTTTCGACGCCGAGGTTTCGCGCCGCCGCTTGCTTCTGATTGTCCTGCCTGAGATAGCGGATGCGAGCATCCCTGGTACTGAAAGATGATACAACTTCTGCCGTATCGTCCGTCGAGCCATCGTCAACCACCAGGCATTCCCAGTTTTCATAGGTCTGAGACTCCACGCAACTGAGCGTCTCTGCGATCAGGTGCCCGTAGTTGTAGGAGGGGACTATGACGCTTACCAGCGGTGGGCGAAGTCCTGTTGCACTCTGCATCGAGTAAGTATTAGCGGGCAACACCCGGACTATTGGAGCCGGGTGGCCGCACAAAATTTCTAAAGCTGCGCAAAGAATTGTAAAGGTTCGGCAGTTTCACTTGTAAGTAGAAACTGATCAGGCCTCGGTGCCGAAAGCGGCTCGACCGCAGGCCTCTCTTAATAGGAATCAGGGCGTGCCCTGGATGACCACGCTGATAGTAGGTTTCGGCCAGTTCAAAATAATAGCGCGAACGAGTGGCGTCGATTGCTTTTCTATGCCTGAAATCGAAATGACGATTCGCGTAATCGAGCAGTTGCAGGAAGTTCACGTCGTGATGAGATCGGGGGCGGGGTGACCAGGAACCGCTTCCATGAACTCTATACGCGGCCATCACCTCATTTATATAGCGAATCCGGCCGTGTTGGGCGATCAGGATATAGAGCGGCCAGTCACCCATTTTGAGCTTGAAATACCACTCAGGGAGCGGTCCTACTGCTGCTCGGCGAAACATAGTCGAACACGACGGGATAAAATTTCCCCTGAGTAGATCTTCGAGCGTGGATACCTCTTTCTGATCAGGCGGGCACAGATTTTCCGATTCCATCGTACCCTCCTGCGGGAAAGTACGGACGTTATGAAAACAAATAACATCGTCAGGATTTCGCTCCAGTACAGCAACCTGTTTTTGCAGCTTATGTGGATCGGTCCAAAAGTCATCGCCATCCAGCCAGGCAATGTATTTTGCCGTTGAAAGCTCGAGCACTTTCAATCCTGCGCGGTCCCTGCTTCTGAGCCCGCGATGCACCGGATCGAGGAAGAGCGAAATCCGATCGGGGTTGGCTGCCGCATAGCGTCTGACGATCGCCGGCGTGTTGTCTGTCGAGCAGTCATCTCCAATTATCAAACGGTAGGGGAAATTGGTTTGTTGCGCGAGCACGCTTTCAATTGCCTGGGCGACAAATGCCTCGTGATTGTAGGTTATGAGATTAACGTCAACCAGTGGCTGGGCCGGGGATTCTTCATTTGCAGAGAAAGTAGACATCGTAAGACAGTCAGGCAGCGCACGCCTGGTTGTAACCGCGCAGGCTTATCAACTCTTCGAAGGTGTCGAGTTCTTCAAGACTCCATTTGCCGGTCCTCGCGTTGAGTGGCCCAGATCTCTTATGAATCTAAGAAACTGGTACAGCCCACGCATACGAATTCTTAAGAAAAGACTCACGGTCCGCCGGTCAAGTCGGAAACGTCCCAACGAAAGGTACTTGCTTAGATAAGTCCGGCAGTTGTGCTGCGCGCCGTCGCGATAAGCTGACTCAGCCAACTCATAGTACCATTCGGCTTTGGTTGCGTTAATTTGCTTTTGATAGCGAAAACCAAAATAGGCATCGACGTGCTCGAGCATCTTTAGTACTTCCAAAGACTTGTCGCTGGGGGGAGCGGACGACCAGGCGCCCCCATCATGAATCCTATATGAGGCCATGACTTCATTGAGATAGCCGATTTTGCCGTGCTGGGCATTCAAGATGTGAATCGGCCAATCGGCCATGCCCAGCGTGCCCAACCATTCTGGCAATTCCCCTGCAAGACCGCGCCTGAAGACTGTCGTACAGGTCGGAATAAAGTTCCCGCGGATCAGGTCTTCAATTGTGGACACAGCCGGCTGACGCGGCGGTAGACAATTTTCAGTCACTCTGCTGCCATCCATGAAAGTCATGGCGGCGTTGTGATAAGAGATCGCAAAATCAGGATGGCCCTCGAGGAAACTTACCTGCCGTTGCAGTTTGTCCGGGTTGGTCCAATAATCGTCGCCGTCCAACCAGGCGATGTACCTCGCCGTTGCCATTGCCAGGGCCCTTAGACCAACGCGATCCCTATTTTTTAGTCCGCGATGTTCCGAGTCCAGCAGCAAGGTGATGCGATCAGGATGTTGTGCGGCATAGCTGCGGATGATTGTTTGGGTATTGTCGGTTGACGCATCATCGCCGATCATTAATCTGAACGTGAAATCGGTCTGCTGGGCCAGGATGCTTTCGATCGCCTGCGCGATAAATTTTTCCTGGTTATAGGACACCAGAATGACGTCGACCAGCGCCCTGCCGGCAGCCTTATCCTGGTTTGGCAGGACGGACTTACTTTGTTCTTTGTCGAATAACATTATTGAGGATAGCGTCCGATTAGTCTTCGTTGACTGCGAGATGTTTATAGCGAGCAAGGCCCTGGCGACGCGGGCGCACAAGTGCGCTATCTAAACGATCTTGAGATTCCGCTAAGGACCTAACTTCTCGCTGATCTCAACTTTGTTTGCCAGAGTAAACCGAAGAATCTGACAGATGCGCTCGATTTCTTCCTTGCCGACGGCAGTGCCGTTGGGGAGACACAGAACTCGACGTGTGAGCTTTTCAGTTTCGGGAAGCAGGACCCCGGCATGGGGAAAATACGATCTGTAGGGCTCCATCTGATGACAGCCCGGATAGAAATAACGGCGCGCCAAAACATTTTCCTTGTGGAGTATTTCCATTAACTGATCGCGGGTGATCAGGGTTTCGCCGGTATCGATTTCCAGCACCACATATTGAAAATTACAGCGCTCGTCTTCGGTATATGGCAGCAAGCTTACGCCCTTTAGCCCGGACAGTTCTTCACGATATTGGCGGTAGTTGCGGCGGTTGACGTCGATGAAATCATTCATGCTCTCGAGGTTGCACAGTCCCATGGCGGCTGAGATTTCGTTCATCTTTCCATTGGTGCCCACATACTCCGTGTGGTCATAAAATGAAAAGCCGAAGTTCTTCATCAAGCGAATCTTTTGGGCCAGTTCTGCATTGTTCGTCACTACCGCGCCACCTTCAAGGCTGTTGAGGAACTTGGTAGCGTGAAAACTAAACACTTCAGCGTCACCAAAGCCACCGATCATCTTCCCCTGGTACGAGGCGCCAAACGCGTGAGCAGAATCAAAAAGAAGTTTTAGACCACGCCGGGCAGCGATTTCACTCAGTGCGTCGATATCACAAGCTCCACCCCAAAGGTGGACCGCGACGATTCCGGTCGTGCGAGGCGTAATCATCTGCTCAATCTTGCGGGGATCGATTGTGTGGTTTCGTGGAGCAACATCGCAGAAGACAGGCGTAATCTCCTGCCATTGAAGTGCGTGGGCCGTAGCCACGAAAGTGAAGGAAGGCACGATCACTTCACCGGTCAGGCCCAGTGCTCTAATCGCAATTTCGAGCGCAACTGTGGCGTTGCACATTGCCACACAATGCTCTACACCTACTAATTCAGCGATGCGCTGTTCGAATTCACGCACATAACGCCCGCCGTTGGTAAGCCAGCGCCGGTCCAGGATGTCATTCACGCGCTCAGCGAACTTTGCTCGATTGCCGATATTGGGTCGGCCCACGTGCAGGACCTCGGCAAAGGCAGGCTGGCCGCCAAAGATTGCAAGCTCTTCGCTCTTATTCTTTTCCAGTTTCAAACCCTCTTTAACCGTCGACATTTTGTGCGACCCTCGCTCTATACACTGCCGGCCTGATCTCCGGCGAGAAATTCCCGCTCGAGCAATTCGTAGTTTTTATGGTTGTACCAGACACCGTGTTTTTGAAACTCCTCGATTTGCTCCCCGACGTATCTGAATCCCAGGCGTTTGATTAAGTTTCCTGAAGCATCGTTAACACTGAAGTGACTGACGAAAATCTTGTGCAGCTTCATTTCTTGAAAGGCGAATTGCAGTACTCGTTGTCCGGCTTCGGTCATGATACCTTGACCTTGATACTTGCGGCCCAGCCAGTAGGCAAGTTCGGCCTTGTTGAAAGTTAAAGCCCGGTGACTGCGGACGAGGCCAATGATACTGAAGATGCCGCAAAACGACCCTTCCTTGAATATGGCCCAGGTAATTCCTTTGCCGGACTCACGCCGCGCGATCTCTCCCTTAACGAAGTCAACCGTTTGAGCTTTGTTCGTATGTGCCTCCCAGGCCATGTACTTTGAAATCTCGCCATCCGAGATATCGGGCCAGAGTAAGTCAACATCCTCTGCCTGCAGCGGACGCAGCGACAATCGCTCAGTCATTAGTTCGAGGTTGGGTCCGATCGCTATCATTTCGTCACTGCGCCAGGCTTGCGTAACCGAAGCCTTCATAACCAAAGCCATTGCCGTTGTAGAACATCAACGTTCGATCCGCGATAGTAACTATGGCCGGATAAGCGACCATCTTTGAGTCCCAGCCGGTTTCCGAAGGGCCAATGCCTGCCTCGTCATCCTGTCGCTGCCAGCTATTCAGGTCTTTGCCGAAGGCATATCCTATCTTGTAAGCGTCCTCTCCGTCGCGAAAATCGTGACTGCCGCGATAACAAAACCACATATGGTAGCCAGCCGGTCCCTGGGTGACAAAGGGCCTCGTCAGCGCTTCAAATTCCGTCCGGGGACCGATGGCAGTCGCTCCCTGAGGTGACCAGTTGATGCCATCGTTCGACCGAGCGTACTTGATATCGTAAGTGTGCTCGTACTTGCCACCGATCTCCAACCATCCCGTGCCGGAGCAATACCACATGTGCCAGCCATCATCTTCTTTCAACACGCATGGCGACGTCGCTGAATAAGGATCATGAAGGCTTTTGCCAAGAATGGGTCCTTCACTTATTTTCCTGAATGTCTCACCGCCGTCATCGCTGATGGCCAGACCGGTTGAATTGGTATAGGGCACTGAAGCGCCGCGCGACCATCCGCTGTAGTAGAGAAAGACCTTCTCGCCATCCCTGACGGCACAACTAGGCATGATGCCGTGTTCGTCGAACGTGCCAGGCTTACCGAGTTCCAAAATGGGAGAGGAATTTAGTCGTAAAATTGTGGCCGGTTCGTTCGCATCAAGATCAACAAAGGCCGTCAAGCTCAAATTGCGTTCCGGCCGCGACGAAAAATAAATGCGGATGAAGCCGTCGCCCACCAGTGGTGTCGGAACCTGTGCATGCGACTTCATCCAGCCGCTGCCATTTGCGGGACCAAAGATCAAGCCTTGCTTCTGCCAATTCATTTTTATTAATTGTCCGACAATCTTCATCAGATTGTCGCCGACTCGCAGTCCCTTATTCTGGGGTAATCAAAAAAGCCGGAGGTACTTCCCTGGCAAGTTCGACGACAAGCTAAAGCTTGCCGGACTCGTCCAGCTCCCTTAACGCGGCTTGTCGCACCACCTCGTCAAGCCAATCGTGCATGCTGACACCTTTCTTTTCGCGAGCTTGCTCGGCCAAATGTTTTGTCTCGACCTTCACGCCTTCGAGTTGGCCCAGATACCTGCTGCGATAAGTACCGCCCCGCGGTCCGGGAATCTCGAAATCAAAGTTGCCGGTCGGTTCACCTTCGCCTACTCGGAAGTCGATCAGATAAAAGACCCCGCCGATTACCCAGCGCAAACGCACATCGCGCGCTTCGACCGGCATCTCCTCGAGCGGCAGCTTCGCCATAAACTGCTTGTTGGTAGTAACCAGAATCCTGGCGAACTCAGTCTCGCGCAACCACGGTGGCAGGCTTTCGTCTCCAACTACAATCTTCGCGCCCGGTTTGCTCACCCTAACCATCTCAGCCAAACTGCGCTTGATATCGGAAAACTCACCGAGGCCTCCAAAACTGTAGACAGCATCGAAATATTTGTCCGGGTAAGGCAGAAAGCAGGCATTCGAAACGGAGTACGAGGTCGGCACGGAGACCCTCGCCAAACGTTGGCGACACCTTTCCAGCATGCCCGCGGCGATGTCTTGTAAACAGAGCATGCCCTCAGCACCCAACCGCTCGGCAATGATTTCGGAATCGCGGCCCGTGCCGCAGGAAACCTCCAACACCTTGTGCGCAGGCTTCAAGTCGAGAGCGTCAATAAATTGATTGCGCAACTTCTGCTCGTCTTCATTATGAGTTTGGAAAGTGAGATGAAGAAATTTGTCATACGCCTCTGCCCGGCCATCATAAAAAGATCGCGCGTGCAGATCAGGTTCCGAAAGATCGCGCGGATAGGTCAAATCCGGCATGCCCAGTCGGATGGGATACTCGCTGCCGTCTTCGGAAACCAGGGTTCCTGATTCGACTTCACCGGCTGTTTCCTGCTCAATTGTTTTCAGTCGCAGCGCCTGGTGCGTTTCCGGACTGACATAAAGACTGGCGTGTTCACGCTTCATTAAATGACTTCCTCTCTGCGGACGAGCTTTGGGACAACTTCATTTCATTTTTGTAAGACGCTGGAACATGCCGGAGTCGAGGCGAAATTTTGGCGTGTCAGGTGTGATGTAAACGCTCCCGGGCTCGACATTCTTGGTGATCAGACATCCGGCGCCGATAAGACTTTCACGCCCAATCGTGATCTCGTGCCCCAGGGTCGCGCTCACACCAATAAAACAATAGGGCTCGATTTTCGTGTTACCGGAAACGACTACGTTGCCCGCGATATAGCAGTGGTCGCCGACGCTGGCGTGGTGACCAATGTGATTGCCACTCCAGATAAAGACGTTGTTGCCGACTTTAGAGCAGGGTTGGATGACGGCGAACTCGAGCACAAAACAGTTGTCCCCGATTTCTACCTCGCCGACGTTGGCGGCGCGCGAGCTTACATAGCTGATAAGCTCGTAGCCTCGGGCTTTGGACTCTTCGTACTTTGACGCGCGGAACTTATTTAGATCCTGATAGCCCACGGCCACAAACATCTTGAATTCAGTGGGTGGATAGCGATTAACGACTTCTTCAAAGGGAACTACGGGCAAGCCGAATTTCTCCTGAGCGATCATGAAGGCAGCATCGATTGTGAAAGCGACAATTTCATGCGGGCTGTCATTCTTCAAATAGAAATATGCTTCATCGGCAATTTTGCCGGCGCCGAATATGACAACCTTGCTCATCCGTTGACACTTCCTTTTGCGGTTTCAGACTGAAGGTACTTTTCAGCGAGAAAACGACGATCGACTTTGCCGCTGGGATTTTTTGGCAGGACCTCTTCACAATGGAATACGGTGGGCACCATGTAATCGGGAATGATCTGTTTGAGATCAATCCGGATTCGTTCAGCATCGAGGTCCTCGTTCATTGCTACTACGGCGACAATGCGGCTAAGGCCGCTAATATTCGTGTGCAGCACCGCGGCTTCAGAAATATAGTCCAGCCGATTCAGCGCCGCTTCGATTTCTTCCAATTCAATCCGGTATCCCATGTGTTTAATTTGATTGTCTTTTCGTCCCTGGATATGTAAATCACCGCGCGCATCAAGTCTCACGAGGTCGCCCGTTTTGTAAATCACTTCGGCAAAATGTTTGTTGTCGGGATGCTGCACGAAGCTCAACGCTGTGCGCTCGGGGTCGTTGTAATACCCGCGGCCGACGTTGGGCCCGCAGAGACACAGTTCACCAGTCTCGCCGGCTGCCACCTGTTGCTCCTTATCGTCGAGTATCAAGAATCCGAAATTCTTCGCTATCCGGCCGAGGCGCGGCAGACCCCGCAGATCGTCAAAATCCTCAGGCATCAGTTGCTGAGAGGAACAGATGCAGGTGCACTCTGTCGGCCCATAGACGTTGAATAACCGGGCTCCAGGGTAAGCGTCGTACAATCCTTTTAACTTCGCTTTGGGGTAGCCCTCGCCGCCAAAAATGAATCGACGAATGCTGCGGAGACGCTTGCCGTCAGTGGCGCGCATAGTTTGCAGGAAGATGAGCAGAGAGGGAACTGAAAACCACAACGTGCATTCTGCCTCATCAATCTTTTCCACCAGGATTTTTGGATCCCTGGTCTCATTTTTTGTGAAGGGGACGAGACGCGCGC
Source organism: Acidobacteriota bacterium (assembly GCA_025463135.1). Lineage (GTDB taxonomy): Bacteria > Acidobacteriota > Blastocatellia > Pyrinomonadales > Pyrinomonadaceae > JAOAPY01. Next base: position 77,698 of record JAOAPY010000051.1, on the reverse strand, counting down.
CGTTGAAGAGCGCGGCATAAAGATCAAAAACCGAGTTGTCGAAGTAAAGCGGGTTTACGTTCGTCAGAACGTCTTTAGGAGTAATCTCGAAAGTCTGCCGCGCCCAATCTATGAGGTTTAGAACGTTGGCGTGCGTCATCACGGCGCCCTTGGGAAAGCCGGTCGAACCTGAGGTGAACATGATGTAGGCGGGATTGCTGCCCGTGATCCTTTGTGACGCAGCCAGGTTGCCGTCAGCAAATTCGCTGGTCATGGCTTCAATCAATTCCGGATCTTTGCTTAGAACTTCAAAGCCGAGTGTTTGCACCGACCCTAAGAATTCCTGTTCACCGACCACCAGCCGCGGGGCACAGGTCGAAAGTATCCTGCGCAGACGTTCGGTCGGACTATCAGGATCGAGCACCGAATACACGGCGCCTGATTTCAAGCAGGCGATCATAAAGGCAAAGGTGAAAATGGTCTTGTGTCCCGAGATGCAAACCACATCCTCGGCCCTCACACCTTTTTCACGCAGCAACCGCGCCAACCGGTTCGCTAATTTGTTGAGCTCCCCATAGCTGATCCTGGTCTGCTGGTCCAGCCACAGAGCAATCTCCAGCGGATATTCTTCCGCGATGCGCTCGAACCGGATGGCGAGATTGTATTCGTACATGTTTATGCGTGTGGTCGGTCGTGGCACAGGCGTCCCGCCCGTGTGTTGGCTGGTGGGCACGAAGCTTCGGCTCAGACGATCAATCCACCGTCCAGCTCAAACACCTTGCCGTTAAAGAAATCGTTTTCCAGGACGCTGATCACACCGTGAGCGATCTCTTCGGGCTTGCCCAATCGTCTCAAGGGCACGCGCCTCGTAGTTTCGCGCAGGACTCCCTCGCTCAGGGCTTCTTTGGTGGAATCAGTTTCAGTGAACCCGGGAGCCACGGCAATAACTCTAATTCCCATGGGACCGAGTTCTTTGGCCCACACGGCGGTTAGCGCATTGACTCCGGCCTTGGCTGCGGAATAGGCAGACTGGCCCGGATTTCCACCTGCTGAGACAGAACTAATATTTACAATCACGCCTCTTGTCCGAGTGGTGATCATTTTTGCGACCACGCAGGAAGTCATGTAAAAGACGGAGTTTAGGTCCGCCGCTAAAACCTTGTTCCAGGTTGCAGGGTCATGCATTTCCACGCCTGAACCTGAAATTCTGACAAGCGGCTCGCTGTACAGAATGCCGGCGTTATTTATCAACACGTCGGTGGCGCCGAACTCTTCGTGATAACGCGTCGTCGCTTTTACTACCTCGTCATAGTTCGAAACATCGCACTCGACACAGTGCACGCCAGGTTGCTCAGCGGATAAATCGCCAAGACCCGCCGCGTTTAGATCAAAGACGGTTATGACAGCTTCTTTGGCAATCAGACTGTCGACCATCGACCGGCCTAAACCTCGGACGCCGCCGGTCACGATCACTTTTTTCCCACGCAGTTCCACGTCAGCTCACCGCTCCCCGATCTTTCAGGACTTGTTTAATGCTGCCGACACTTTGCATGCTCACGATCTCCTCAAAACTTAATTGCAGTCCGAAAGTTTCTTCGAGCGAGACGATCAGCTCCATATGCTTCAAAGAGTCCCACACATCGATGTCCTGCATGGCCAGATTGTCATTAATCATTCCGGCTGGTATCTGAAGCACTTCAGCTACCAGAGTTTCTACATTTTGATCCACTTCGTTTTAGCCTTCCCAAAAATTTTTCTGCCCGGACTCTGGTTCAGCCGAATTCGCCCAGGCGATACGCCGGAAAATATTCGGTTGCTTCCATTCCCTTTGCCTTTACCAGTTCCTGATATTTTTCGTGGTCCATAATTCGGGCGCAAAAGTAGGCTGTGCGAACACCCGTCGACCAGCCTTCTTTAAATCGGCTGAGGCCCGAGCTTTGGCCCTCGCCGGCGCCGGCTGCTCCACCCAGGTTCAACCAGCGCAGTCCCTGCGCGGCGAAGTATTCGATAGCCGTGCTGAACAACGCAAAAGATGCGCGCAGATCATAGCCGCGGGCACTGTAAGCCCCCAAGTGGTAATAGGCTATTTCACCCTGCTGGTACCATAACAGCATCCCCTCGGTGCCCGCATCGGCCACCGCCCGGAGGGCCACCAGACCGGGCACCATTAATTGTTTCGCGAACGAATCTCGGGAAAACGCTGCCAGTCCCTTGATGGAATGCCGTTCCACCAGGGCCTCATACAGACCAACCCAATCGTTCAGAAACTCCAACGGCTCAGGACACAATTCGACACGTAATACACGTCCTGCTTTTCGGGCGTTGCGCAAATGATGAGGGTGCACAAAACTCTCGAGCGGTTGTTCCAGATCGACCACAAAGTGCTGTTTGAACGGCTGCACTCGAAAGGGGAAACATCGATGTAGCAATGCGGCATCGTATTCTCCAAAAGGATCCGTGACCACGGACAAACCAAGCACGACGCCCTCAAGCTGTTCCAGATCAGACGGCAGTCGCGACCAATCTTCGCAGGCAAAGATAGGGTAACACCCCATGGCGTCGAGATAAGGCGTGTCCGGCACCTGCCGTTCCAGAATCCAGCTACCGCTCTCTGGTAAATGCGTCGGCCTGCCGAAGTCAGCCAGTGACTGAGCATATTGGGCGTGTAGATATCCAGTCACTGTCTTATTCCCGGGACCGCGCGCATCCTGCGTGCTTGAGTTCCGTTAACACGCATTTACATCGGAAGCAGCCCCTTGCAAACAATGCACGCAGGATGCGTGCGGTCCCAGGGCGCGCTCACTGCGGCTGGACCTGCTCCGTTGTCCACTGTAAAACCGGCTGGACCACGCCTGGCTCGCGTCCGTACCAGCTATGATCTCTCTCGTCGAGATCAACAATCTCAAAACTAACAGCACTTTCGTACTGGTAGATTACCGAACTCTTATTCTTAACAACCAGCACTTTAAAGCGATGGCGGCCAACGTTCAAAAGATCTCCTGGAACGTGGCAAACGGAACGAAACAAGCCTGCCGGCAGGGGTCGATCCGACCAGATCGGTTCGAGGCCGCTGCCGGTTGTGAACGCCACAATTTCGTGTTCGGTGAAAAGATGCAGGGTGACGTGCAGTTGCGTATCCGGTTCCAGGTTCCAGTACTCGATTTCGATGGAGAATGGGGTCTTCATCGTGAGCGGAGCGGACGCCTCTCCCTGATCGGCTCGGACGCGGATTGCATGCAGGCGGACCGAATCGTTGCCGGGTGCGTCGGCAACCACGGGCCAAATCTCTTCCGATGAAGTAGTGCCGCCGAAAGACTTATTCAAGTAATTGCTGACCACGGTGGGTGCTGGTCCACTCTCGAGCACCTCGCCTCGCTCAAGCCAAAGGACTCTCCGGCACAAGCTCTGCACTGCGACCATGTTATGACTTACAAAAATCACGGTCCGGCCTTCTTTGGCCACATCGCCCATCTTGCCCAAACATTTTTTCTGAAAAGCGGCATCGCCCACCGCCAGCACTTCATCGACCAGCAGGATCTCGGGCTCCAGATGGGAAGCGACGGCGAATGCCAGTCGCATATACATGCCGCTGGAATAGCGTTTCACCGGCGTATCGAGAAATTTTTCCAGATCGGCGAAGGCGACGATTTCATCAAACTTGCGGGCGATCTCGGTCTTTCTCATCCCCAGAATGGCGCCGTTCAAGTATATATTTTCACGGCCGGTCAATTCGGGATGGAAACCTGTGCCTACCTCGAGCAGGCTGGCGACTCGCCCGTAGAGTTCTGCGCGACCGATGGTCGGCTCGGTGATGCGCGAAAGGACTTTTAGTAGAGTCGATTTCCCGGCTCCGTTGCGGCCGATCACCCCCACCACTTCGCCAGGTTCGACCTCGAAGTTTAGATCTCGGAGGGCCCAGAGGATCTCCGCCGCGGAGTTACCGTTCCCGCCTCGCAGTCTCTGGAAAGGCGCGCGCATGGCGTCGACAATGGATTCGCGCAGAGTGCCGTAAGCCGCCTCGCGCTTGCCCAGACGATATCGCTTTCCCAGTTTTTCCACGCGAACAATTGGTTTCATTCGATCTCAGATAATGTCGGCGAAGTCCTTCTCCATGCGGTGGAAAGCATAAGAAGCATAAACCAGCAGTGCGAGTGTGATGGCCGCGGAGATTGCCAGCGCGCTCCAGTTAAAAGCGCGGCCAAACAGGGAAGAACGATAACCTTCAATAATTCCCGTCATGGGGTTGAGTGTCAGCAACCAGCGAAACCGCCGCGGCAGGAAACTCGTCGGATATATCACCGGCGATACGAACATCCACAACTGGACAATAAAGGGCAGCGCGAAGCGGACATCGCGATATTTCACATTCAAAGCCGAAAGCCACATTCCCACTCCCAACGCCAGCAGCGCGGTCAGCAATACGACAACCGGAAACATCAAGGCGCTCCAGGTGACATTTATGCCGTAGTAGATCATCAGGGGTATGAGCACAATGAAGGAGACCGCGAGGTCGACCAGGCCCGCGGCGATAGCAGCCGCCGGGATAATCATGCGCGGGAAATAAACTTTTGTGATTAGATTCGCACTTCCGACCAAACTGTTGCCGCTGTTGCTGATGGCGTTCGCAAAGAAGGTCCAGGGCAGGAGACCGGCGTAGGCAAAAACCGGATAGGGAATATTGTCGGACGGAACCCCTGCCAGCCGCCCGAAAAAGAGTGTAAAGATCAGCATCGTAAACAATGGCTGAATGATGGCCCAGGCAACCCCCAGCAATGTTTGCTTGTATCGGACCTTAACGTCGCGCCAGGTCAGGAAGTAAAGGAGGTCGCGGAAGGCCCACAGATCATGAAAGTCGACTGCACCCCAACTCTTCCCCGGTTTGATTATGACTAACGGCTGGTCGGGTAGGTTGCGATTCAACGATTCAGAATGAATTGAAGGCGAAGGAATGGTGCGGACGGCTGTTCTGGTGGCTTCGGATGTGGTTGGTGTGTCGCTGGTAGTCGTGTCCATCGAGTTTGCTGCGCGAGCGGCCTACCAAGATAGAAAGTGCTTCAAATAGCACAGCTTGCCCGCAAGAAGAGCTTGGCATTTGAAAGAGTTCAGTTTAGTCGGCACGTTCTTAAGTGTCAATTAGCAGCACCTTAGGCCATCACCAAACCGGGTGAGAATTGAGGCTCGGTACTAAAAAAACATCCCGCCCAGCGCCAATCGCGCCGGGCGGGATGTGAAAAAGGAAAATCAAAAACCTATCAGTGAGGGGTCGAGGCAGTGCAGCTGGTGCAGACGGCCCCGTCGGCATTGCCCACGAACCTGTTATTACCCCAGGTATCGACCTCGCCACCGGCGCCAACCAAAGCTCCATTACCCGTGTTTTGAATGATGTCGCAATTGTTGATGCGCGCTACTGCGCCGCCAGTTTGGGCCTGAACCCCGGCGCCGCCGTTGTTATAGATCGACGAGTTGCTAATGTTAGCAACGCCAACCCCGGTCGCCCCATCAGCATTCACTCCCGGACCAGTGTTCATGTAGAAAGCGCAGGTATCGGCTGAGACACGCGAGTTGCCCTTCGCGAACAGGCCCGTACCGCATTCCACAAAGGAGGAATCCCTGATTGCCACTTTTACCTGGCCGGAAGTGGTTGTTGCAGAAAGGCCGGAACCGCCACAATTCTTGATGTAGACGTTCTTAATTGTGGAGACGGCATTCGCGGATAAGCTGAATTCAATCCCGTTAGTGGATTGGTTGAGAATGATGCAGTTAACTACATTCAATGCTTTGCCCGAATTCATTTTGATGCCCGTAACTCCGGGGGAAACGCCCTGACTTGCGCCCTGGATCGAAAGTCCGCGGAGGGTGACAACATCATTAGGTCCAGCATTGATGTTGAAGCCATTCGTGTTGGAATTCAGTACCGAAGCAAATGTGCCCGAACCGTCAATGGTTATTGCCTTCGTGATGTTCAGCGTGCCGAAGCCGCCTGGATCCAGAGCATCAATTTCACCGCCGAGGGCAGTCTTTGAAATAGCTCCGGCAAATGTTTTACATGGCGCGGTGCGGCTACAGGGATTGGCATCGTCACCCACGCCTGATACCCAGGTACGAGTTGCCTGCGCATTTGCCAACGATGCGAAAGTCAGCGTGAAGATCACTACTGCTAAAGCGTTCATAGTGAACCGAAACTTGTTCATTTGGAGTCTCCTTCTATGTCTAAAGATGAACTGTAATTGCCAGATGCCGCATCGGGGAATGGCCCTTACTGCCCGCAATCGGCTGCCGAGTCGTTGGTGATCGTCCAAGAAGCATCTGCGCCGCAAGCGACGACCGTGGAAAGAAAGCAGCCGTCCTGATCCTCGCCAATGACTTTGATTTGCTGTTGGTCGCATGCGAAGTTACTGAGCGTAAACGACTGGTTGGATCCAATTACAGACCCACCCAGTTGGTCGCCGCTCCAATCATCCACACCAACGTGCGACAAATAGACGTGGATAATCTGACGACTTGAATTGTTCGCAATGTTAACCGATGAGCTTACCTGCGCTCTCGTATTTGACATTGCGTCCAGCGCCATCAGAGCAAAGAATGCCATGCTGAAAATGGTTAGCCGGCGAAAATTGCGTATGCGTGAGTTTCTCATCATTACTCCTCTCTAGAGCGACTTCCTCGTTAATATCTCACTAGGGGCACGTTCCCGTGACCGTGTAGTGCGGACCGCTGTCGATGGGCGTCTCACCCGGATTATGGGGTACGACAATTTTAGCGGTAGCCGTCGAAGCGTTGCCCGACGCGTCACGGACCCTAAAGGTAATTGTGTAAACCCGACCATTGCCGCCGCCGTCGCGCTCGGCTCTTACCTGGAGAGACTTACAATCGCCGGCGATAACTATGTCGTTCAGAGTGTTGCCATCACCGTTCCCGTTTTCGGTTTCGTCACTCGTAACCTGGGCGATGACCACGCTGCTAACGCCAAGCGAAGTGTTACAGCTATCAGTTACGCTGGAGACAAAGTTCGTCACCTGGAACGTCTGATACTTGTGGTTCGCCGGCCACAGCGAAGGTGTTTGGCCATTCAGAGTAATTGTCGGCGCAGTCGTGTCAACTACGTTGACGGTTCGCGTGACCGCCGCGGCATTGTTGCCTGACGGATCGTGAGCGTTGTACGTAATCGTATACGAACCCACAACATTCACATTGACGGTACCGGACGCTGTGGCGGCAAAATCACCGGCACAACTGTCATGCGCTGTTGCTCCCGGATCGCTGAAGCTCGTATGACATTCAACCGTCAGCGGATTTGCTCCGTTCAAAGTAATTGTCGGTGCGGTCGAATCCACCACATGAACACTGCGCGTGGCAGTCTGGCTGTTGGAACCATCACTGACCGAGTAAGTCAGCGTGTAGTCGCCGGCAACATCCGGGTTGACGGAACCGCTCACCGAGATGGCGCTGGTCAGGTTGCCCGAGCATGAATCGCTCGCAGTCGCACCCGGATCGGTAAACCCTGTATGGCACTCGATAGTCATCGGGTTGGCGCCATTCAAAGTAATTACCGGATTGATGGTGTCAACCACGTTCACTGTGCGAGTGGCTGATGCTGAATTGCTGCCATCGGTGGCCGAGTAGGTAATCGTGTAAGTTCCCACTGCGTTGGCGTTAACAGTTCCCGAGGCGGTGACCGCAACAGGACCTGAACAAGAATCGTTCGCGGTTGCCCCTGGGTCGGTAAAGCTCGTGTGGCATTCAACCGTCATGGGATTGGCGCCGGAAAGTGTGATAGTGGGCGCCGTTGTGTCGACCACGTTCACCGTTCTGGTCACCGGCGTGGCGCTGTTGCCCGAAGGATCCTGCGCGTTATAGGTAATCGTGTAAGTGCCTACCGTGTTTGCATCGACCGAGCCGGAAGCAGTGGCGGCGGAATTGCCGACACAGCCGTCATGGGCCGTGGCGCCAAGATCAGTGAAAGTGCTGTGACACTCAACCGTCTGCGGGTTAGCGCCGTTAACCGTAATCGTAGGCGCGGTGTGGTCTTCTACAATCACCGTCCTGTCTGCGTGCGAAGTGCGCGCCGGATCGCAATGGCCGGGCGTATCCTCGATACAGGCGGTGTATGTGATTGTGTAAGTACCCGGTGCGTTACTCACCGTTCCTGAGGTAGTGACCGGTACCGACCCGCCACAAGGCACGGATGCGGTTGCTCCCGGATCCGTGAAATTGCCGCACTCAACCGTCATCTGTGGATCACCGTTAAGTGTAATCGTAGGTGCCGAAGTGCCGCCGCCGGCTTCGACAATCACGGTTCGCGTGGCAGTTGAAGTGTGATTCGCACTGTCCGAGGCGGTGTAGGTAATAGTGTAGGTGCCCGGAACATTCGAATTAACTGTGCCAGAACTGGCGACCGACTTACTGCCTTCACAGGCATCGTTAGCTGAGACGCCGGGATCCGTATAGGTCTGGCCACAGCTAAGCGTCAGCGGATTCGAACCTGCGATGGTAATTACCGGACCAGCTGAATCACTGACATTCACTGTACGCGTCGTCGAGGTTGAATTCGCGCCCTCGCTGGCGGTGTAGGTCAGCGAATAGCTCCCCGGCGCATGGTTATCAACAGTGCCCGACACTACGACGGGGACATTCTGGCCGCTGCCGTTAATTGCAGTGGCTCCCGGATCGTCGAAATCGTCACCACATTCCAAAGCAAAGGGATTAGCGCCGTTCAGCGTGATGGAAAGCCCGCCCGGGTTTTGCACCGTGACCTGGAAGGTACAGACGCCATTGGTTTGACCGCTGCATACGACAGTAGTTGTGCCGGCCGGGAAGAATGAGCCCGATGCAGGACTACAACTAATTGCGGGGGTGACCTCGCCGCCTTCGCCGGTCACTGGCTGGCCGCAATCGCCTGTCGACGACGGATTCGAATAAGTCACGACGGCGCCGGCCTGACCGGCATCCGCATTGACATCGATATTAGCGGGACAAGTAAGGGCGCAGGGAGCGGAGGTGACTAATTCATCGGCGCTGGAACTGTCGTCCTTATCATTTTGGTCGAGAGTTGCCGGAGAATTTTGCGCCGCCACAGAAGCAATGTTGCCTGTATTTGTGATTGCCGTGCCTGCTCCAACACCGCTGTCGATCAGGTAAGTAGCGATAAAGGTCGCCACTGCATTGTCAGGCCAATCCAAACTCGCGATGGAACAAGTTGTCGTACCGGTATCGCCTACCGCGGGACTGCTGCAGGTAAAAATTGGTCCATTCAATTGCTGGAAAGAAACGAAGGTTGTGTTTGCCGGGACCATATCAGTCAACTGAACGTTGGTCGAAGTGTCTGGTCCGTAATTATTCACCTGGATCTCAAACACGGCTTGCGAGCCTGCGGCAACACTATTGCTCTTAGCCGTCACCGCGACGCCAAGATCGGCGACCGCATTTTGCGGATCAGTAACCGTGAAGGCGGCGCTTGCTTCGGGAAAGAAGAAAAAAGGATTTCGAATTAACAGTTGCCACGTTCCGCGATTATCGATCGTTCGACCATTAACAACAGAGGTTGCGTTTATCACAAAGGACACGGACTGGGGATCGGTGGTGATACTGGTCGTATTTACAACAGTGGAGTCAGGGCCGGCCCAGGTGAGCAGCCGAGGGAAAGAAGGAGAAACAGTAATTCCGGTAACCTTCGCGCAAATCGTGTCTCCGACATGGAACTCGGTCTTCGGTGTCGTACAGTTAGCCGCGAAGGTTTGAATGGCCCCCGGCAAAGGCGGAGGGATTGGCGCCAGGAGCCAACTATTAACGACGCTCGATGGCCCCGCCAAATGCGCCGCGAACTTTGGCTGCCTTTCTATTCCGGAACCGCGCGCATCAACCTGACGAACAGCCGTACCGCCGGGCGCGGACGCAGAAGAACCTGAATAAAAGCTGGATACCGCCAGGACAACTATGGCTATGAAGAGAGTCGCTCTCGCTAACAGGCCGCGATTCAGAATACCTGCGAGCAGGTTACGCTTCGCGAGGGGACACGTCGAACGTTGAGCGAAGATGCCGGATCTCATTGTAGATTTCTCCTTAAACAAACCCGTGGAAGGCTGGGACTGGGCAATTTTTCGGCGACTTAGAGGGACTGTCAGAAGACTTTGCACCACGCGGAGCCGAATCATAATCAAAAAAGAACGAAAGAGGCGCAGGATACTATTAGCAACTTTCGTTACTGTCAAGCATATTCTTTTAACGACCTGCGAGTGGCCGCAAAAAAAAATCCGCCCGCTTGGATAAGCGGGCGGATGCAAAAGGGTGCGGCTCAAAGCTACTTCAGTTTAGGTGTTGGGCGCGGCGATCGGTGTACAACCAGGACAACCATCAATATTGTTACCAAATATTTGGTTATTCCCGTAGGTGTCTACCTCGCCACTGGTGCCGATGTTGATGCCATCGGTGCCACTACCGGTAATATGGTTTTTGTTCAGACGTACGATCGACGTGGCCAGAGTGCCCGCGCCGCCAGCCTGCACGCCGTGGGCTCCATTAGCTGACACCTGGCAGTTGGAAAGGTTAACCACGGCGACAACGCCCGCAGAAAGACTCTTGGCCATGGCGCCGGCGTTGGAATTGCCGGAAAGCGAACAGTTATCAGCGGAGATGCGAGCGTTCGCGCCTGCATTGATACCATTCTGGTTGCCATTCAGGTGGCTGTTCTCGATCGTCCCGCGCATGAAGTTCAACGAATTGCTTGAACTCATCGAAATTCCCGCGAGCCCATTGTCGCGAATTACGGAGTTTCGGACGAATAGATTGAAGTTGTTGGGTACGTTGGTTACGTTAATTCCGTTCTGCGAAAACTTGAAGATAACGCAATCCTCAATGTAAAGCGCAGCCGCGCCATTCGTGGTTACGTTTATCCCGTTGATGCCGGTGCGAGTACCTACGGTGCCGCTGGAGCCTGCCCCGTTGATCGACAGTCCACGCAGGGTCACTGTGCGGAGCGGGTCATTGGCATTGACGGCGATGTTGACGATGAATCCAGTGGTGCCACTAGCCAGTGTCGAGCCAAATGTGCCGGTGCCGTCGATGGTGATGGACTTGGTTATGGTGAGGGTACCGAAACCACCTGGATCGAGACAATCAATCTCACCATTAATAAATGTCTTCGAGATTGCGCCGGCGAAGGTCTTGCAAGGGGCCGTGCGGCTGCAGGGGTTGACGTCGTCACCGACACCCGAAACCCAGGTCCTGGTTGCCTGGCCCTGGGCCAATGTACATACCGCAAAGGTAAAACAAAGAACTACGAGAATCTTAAAACTCGGACGAAACAGCTTACTCATTGTTGGTGCTCCTTAATTGAATTCAGGTCAAGCTTCTGATGTTGGTGGGTCGGAGTCTACTGAGCGACCCTGAACTCCACGTTACGCAGCCTACCGGGCGGTTGGTGTTCCGCCGACAGATGATGCCTGTTTTACTCACTCAGCGCTGATTCTGGCGGTCTATTAGCTAGGGAAAAGTACGGGCCGATTGTTGAAAATGAGCCGGTTAAAGTAGCGGCCTTTAATACGTTATCCCTAAATGATTGTCAAATTATAATTTCGTTAAGGAATTGTCACAGCCCCGGTCGGGCCTTGCCCGTTCGTCCGATTCGCTTGGGGTTAGAGGAAGGTCACCTTGGCTCCAGAACCGAACACTTCCCTCACAACTCAGCCTATGGCTGGACTTGAATTTCGCCCTCACCACTTTTCACTTCATCGAACTCGTACGATGAAAGTGGTAAGACCTCACAACGTCTCGACCGGTCGGGAATAATATTCCGGGACGGGATACCGGCGTCGTCTCTTCGCTCGGAGTCGGTTGCCCACCAATGCCACCAGGCGCCTTCATCGCGTGGGTCTTCCGCGTCCCGGGGCGTCCATCCGTCCGCTTCGGGCTGACAAAGACGCCAGATTAATTTGTCCGATCGCTCTCGGCCATCGCCGTTGTCCTCAACGATCAGTTGGATCCACTTACCGATATAGCCCGGGCGACTGGAATCCCTGACAATTCCGCTCATCAATGCCCTATTGCCCTCGATCGCTAAACTGTCGAGATCGGCTTGCATGGAAAAAGCCGGAGGTTCTTCTCGTGGAGGATCGCCGGCGCCATCCACATCCTGCTCCAGGATCGTCGCTTCGTCTGTGAAAGTCATATGACCCGTGATAGTGCCACGCTCATCCGATCGGGCGTCGAACTCGACTGACTTTCTGAGATCGTCTTCCAGGACAAATCGGTAGTTTCCGCTTGCAAACGGTCCTATTACTCTGGCCGTAGTCACCCACGGTGCGGTAAGGCTGGTCAGGAACAGCACCAGAATCGAGGCAAAGACTATGGTTCTCATTGCTTACAAACTCCTTTGGAAATCGAGATGTTGGACCCTTAATTGCTGTCGGGCGGTCGAAGGAAATCTTTGGTTATGGCAGACTTCTTCGACGCCGCGAAGATACTGGACCAGGGAAACTGGCGTCCTTCTCAAACTCGGAAATTCTTCGGTAATTTTTCTTCGGTAATTCAGGGACGATGAAAACTGAACACGGGCATCGCGCAGAATGTGGTGAGCTCAATCGCCGAATGCCCTTTAGCAGTCTCACGCGGGAGACGCCCATGCCACTCGTGTGTTCTAATACCAAAACCAAAAGTTCAAGCCATTCTTACGAAGGGATCTCAAAAAAATCACTGATGCGAAAATTTCTGGTTACCGGTGGGGCGGGTTTCATCGGCTCCGCATTTGTCCGACTGTTACTTGACGAAGTTCCCGCATGTGAAGTGATAAATTTTGACGCGCTTACTTATGCCGGCAATCTCGATAATTTGAAGGATGTTGATGAATCCCGGCACCTTTTCGTCAGAGGGGACATCACCGATCAGAACGCCGTGTTGGCAGCGCTGCCACCAGAGGTTGACTGCCTCGTCAATTTCGCCGCCGAGTCTCACGTCGATCGGAGCATAGCTTCGGCCGGCGAATTCCTGCGCACCAACGTTCTTGGTACTCAGGTGCTGCTGGATGCAGCTCGAGCGCGCGGCGTCAGACGATTTGTCCACATTTCAACCGACGAAGTCATGGGCAGCTTGCCCGAAGCCGAAGAGCAATATTTCACTGAGGATTCTCCCTTCGCTCCCAACAGTCCCTACGCCGCCTCAAAAGCAGCGGCCGAGCATCTGGTGCGAGCCGCTCGCCACACCTTTGGCCTCGATACCGTGATCACTCGCTGCGGGAACAACTACGGACCGCGACAATTTCCAGAGAAATTTCTGCCGCTGATGCTTGCCAACGCACTGCACGATGATCCGATTCCAGTCTACGGTGATGGTTGTAACGTTCGCGATTGGATCTATGTCGAGGACCATTGCCGGGCTATTCTGTTGGCGCTGGAAATTGGGCGGCCGGGCGGCGTTTACAACATTGGCGCTCGCAATCAGAGACGAAACATCGACGTCGCGCGGTCGGTGCTCGATCAATTGAACAAACCACATTCGCTTATGACCTTTGTGAAGGATCGCCTGGGACATGACCGTCGTTACGCGATCGATCCGTCGCTGGCGGAAAGCGAGTTGGGTTGGCGGCCGCGCGAGACTTGGGAGTCCGGTTTAGAGAAGACTATTAGCTGGTATCGGGACAATTCCGACTGGATCGCGCGGGCGCGCAGTGGCGCCTATCGAGAATTCTATTCCCGACAATATGGAACGGAGGTCGGAGCCCAATGAGGGTTCTGGTTACGGGTGCCGGTGGTTTGGTCGGTCGCGCCGTCAGCAAAGATTGCCGAACCCACGGCGACGAAGTCTTTGCTTTGGATCACCAGGCGCTGGATATCGCCAGTGCTGAGTTGGTCGAGCGAGAGCTTGAACGTATTCAACCCGACGCCGTTATTAATTGCGCCGCCTGGACCGATGTTGACGGCTGCGAACGGGACCACGCGCGGGCACAGGCGGCTAATGCCGACGGTCCGGAAAACCTGGCCCGCGCCAGCCGTACTGTCGACGCAGTGTTCGTGACCATATCAACTGATTACGTTTTTGATGGCGAGAAGGACGGTTTCTATACGCAGGATGACGAACCTAATCCAAAAAGCATTTACGGCCTGGTGAAACTTGCCGGCGAGCGCCAGGCACAACGCGCGAACGCCCGCACTATCGTGGTTCGCAGTGGGTTCATATTTGGACCCGGCGGACGGAACTTTTTAAGTACGGTTGGCGAGCGCCTGCGCCGCCAGGAACAGGTGAGTGCGATTGCCGACGCGTGGGGGACGCCGACCTATGCTATCCACCTTGCAGCGCGCTTGCGTGAGCTGGTCCTGCTCGACTTGCCCGGTACCTACCATGTGGTCAACAGCGGGGATGGCGCTGCCTATGACGAGTTTGCGCGCGCCGTGGGCCAGGAGTTGGGGAAAGACCAATCGCTGGTACAGAGTGTGTTGTCCAGCGCCCTGAAAAGGCCCGCGCCGCGTCCGCGAAACTCTCGACTGAGGTGCCTGATCTCGGAAGCGAGAGGCCTCAGCCCTTTGCCACCCTGGCGTGACGGCATCAGACAGTTTCTTTCGCCGGACAGATCCTCTCAAACAGCTACCTGAAGCCGCGGGTGCCGTTGTGGCTTGCCTCAGGGCATTTGTCTGCTATTATTTTGCCTCGACAGTCAGCTTTTTTGAGGTCTAACCCATAATGTCTCAAGACAACCGTCTATTACCTATGCCCGCGATTGAACGAGGCCTGGATCGGCCGCTCAGCGATATCGCGCAGGCGAAACCCTATGGGGTCTCAGCCAACGAGCCCACCAATATTCGCGACTACTTATTTGTAGTACTGAAGCGTAAGTGGCTGATCCTCAGTCTGGTGCTGGTAATAACGTCCTTAGTGACCATCCAGATGTCGCGGCAGCCTTCGATCTATGAAGGCAAGACAACGATCCGCATCGAGCCAAAAGCCAGAAGCGTGCTGCAGACCAAGGACCTGGTCATAAACAACGGCACTGACCCAAATTTCTGGGGCACGCAACTGAAGCTCCTGGAGAACAATTCGCTGGCTCGCCAGGTAGTCTTGACTTTGGATCTTCAACACAACTCGAACTTCTTTGGTGGACAAGCCCAGGGAGGTATTTTTGCTTCGCTGCGCCGAGCGTTTTCGCGCGACAAGAAGGCGGTACCTACTTCCGGCACCGCTGATGATCCCAGCATCATTGGCGAGAGCGCGCTCAAGGATCAGAATTTGACGGCGGAACAGTTGGCCCGCCTGGAACCCTACGAAGACTCGATCATTTCCAATGAGACCATAGAGCCTCAGGTGGGGACGAATCTGGTAGACATCAAGTTTCGCCACAGCGATCCCGAACTGGCGCAAAAGATTGCCAACACCCTGGCGGAAGTCTTTGTCGAAAATAATCAGGAACGGGCCAGGACCGGCTCAGACAAGGCCGAAGATCTTTTGGCCAACAAAATCGCGGAGTTCCAAAGAGAAATCAAACACGACACAGAGGTCCAACTCAACTATGCGCGTGAGCACAATGTTCCGCTGACGATCGACCCCGCCAAGGATCTGGATGCCGCGAAGCTGGCGACCCTCAGCAATCAATTGCTGATCGCCGAAAATGAGCGCAAGAACCTCCAGGCTGCCTGGGAATCGGCTGCTAAAGCTACTGATCGCTATTCAGTGCCGGACGTGCAGACTTCTCAACGGATAGACAAGTTAAGAGAGAGAATTTCCGCGTTGAAAGAAAAGCGGGACGCGCTGCTGGTCATTTATACGCCGGAATGGCCCGAAGTTAAGAAACTGGACGCGCAGATCAAACCTCTGGAAGCAGAGTTGGATAAGGCACCGGGCGAAGTGGTCGCCTCCATGAAGTCTCGCTATGAAGCGGCACTTTCAAGAGAGAACATGCTCCGCCAATCCTACAACCGCCAGCACGATGCCACGTCACAACAGACGCGCTATCAGATTGAGATGGCGGCGATGAATTCTCAATTGGAAACCAACAAGCAATATCTGGCCACGTTGCTGCAGCGCCAAAGAGAGCTTGAAGTCACCAAAGGTGATCGACCAAACGAAGTCAGCGTCTCAACCTTAAGCCGACTGCCCCGAGAACCGATCGGTCCGGCCCGGCTGCGCAACATCGCACTCGCTTTCATAGCGTCGCTGGTCGCCGGTATTTGTTTGGCGTTCCTGCTGGATTTCCTTGATGACACCGTGAAGTCGATCGATGATGTGGACCGCTATATTCACTTGCCGGCCCTCGCACTGATTCCCGCGAGGCGAGATGATCAACCCCGGCTGTTGGGCTCGGCGCCGCCGGGACCGGTAAGCGAAAATACGGCGTTGGCGATGACTGATTACGCGCGTTCTCCCATCGCTGAATCCTACCGGCACCTTCGTACTTCCCTCTTGCTGTCTTCCGCGGGTCAGCCTCCGAAGACTATTCTGGTAACGTCCAGTCAGCCTTCTGAAGGAAAGACTACGACCGCGGTCAATACGGCTTTCATGTTGGCCCAAACCGGAGTCGACGTCGTAATCATCGATTGCGATTTGCGCCGCCCGCGCTTGCACGCACACTTCGAAGTGCCAAACGTGAGCGGCTTGACTAATCTCCTTTCGGGCGACTCTGACATCGACAGCCATCTTCAGAGTTATGAGCGGCAGCCGAATCTGAAGATCCTGACCTCAGGCCCGGTGCCGCCGAATCCGGCGGAGCTGTTGGGTTCGGATGAAATGCGCAAATTGTTGGCGGTCCTGGGCACGAGATTCACGCACATCATTGTTGATTCTCCACCGGCCATTTCCTTTACCGATGCTTCTATTCTATCGACCATGGTCGATGGAGTGGTCCTGGTAGTACATGGCGGTCGCAGTTCGCGGGCAGTGGTTCGTCGTGCCAAGCAACAGTTGATTGATGTCGGCGCCCACATTTTTGGCGTCGTGCTCAACAACGTAAAGATCGAATCCAGGGATCCGTACTACGCCGGCTACTATTCCAACTATTACTACTCAAACCCTGATAATGAAGGGGAATCACCGGAGGGTGGCGGCAATGCGCAGACTCAAGGATCCGGTGGATGAGGGGACAGTTCTGCGAAATTGCGTCTGATGTGAAGCTCGGCCGCGAAGTGTCTATATTTCACTTCGTCAATCTCTACGGCTGCGAGATCGGCGACGAAACCAAAATTGGTTCATTCGTCGAGATTCAAAAGGGTGCGCGCATCGGCAACCACTGCAAGGTCTCAAGCCACACTTTTATCTGCGAGGGTGTGACCGTTGAAGACGAGGTCTTTATCGGGCACGGCGTGAACTTCATCAACGACAACTATCCACGCGCGACCACGGCTGCGGGCTCGCTCCAAACCGAGAGCGATTGGCAGGTAGCGCCGACAGTTGTGCAACGGGGTGCGAGTATCGGGACTGGAGCGACGATCCTCGGCGGCGTGCAAATTGGCCCGCGATCAATCGTGGGCGCCGGTTCGGTAGTAACCAGGGACGTGCCCGCCGATACCATCGTGGCCGGAAATCCCGCCAGAATTATCCGTACTCTTAAAGTCGAATAGTTATCAGACGTTAGATAAGCTGTTCGCAAATTTCGAGAAACAAACAAAACAGTGAGCGGTAAAGTAAAAGTCGGTGTGATTGGCTGCGGCTATTGGGGGCCGAACCTGCTGCGCAACCTGGCTGACAATGAAGCGGCGGAGTTGCGCTGGATCTGCGACCTCGACACCGGGCGATTGGCAGCGATGGGCCGCCGCTATCCCTCGGCCGAGCAGACCGCGGATTGCAAATTACTGTTTGCCGATCCTTCGCTCGCAGCGGTCGTTATCGCAACGCCTGTCTGGACCCATTTTGGTTTCGCGAAGGCTGCCCTCCAGGCCGGCAAACATGTTTTGGTGGAAAAGCCGCTCACTGCCAACGTAGCCGAGGCCGAGGAGTTGGCGGAGCTTGCAGCGCGCAACGGGTTGACCCTGATGGTGGATCATACCTTCGTTTATACCGGCGCAGTGCGCAAGATCAAGGAGATGGTGAGCAGTGGCGAACTCGGCGACCTGCTGTACTTTGACGCCACCCGGATTAATCTCGGTTTATTTCAGAACGATATCAACGTCGTCTGGGACCTGGCGCCGCATGACTTTTCCATTATGGACTTTGTGATTGATCGCCAGCCCGAAGCGGTCTCTGCAACGGGTAGTTGTCACATCAAGAAGGGAATCGAAAACATTGCTTATGTGATGCTTCATTTTCCGGATGAGTTTATTGCCCACTTTCATTTCAACTGGCTGTCGCCGGTAAAAATCAGGCACACGTTAATCGCGGGCAGCCGCAAGATGGTGGTCTATGATGACATCGAACCGACTGAAAAGGTGCGAGTCTATGACAGTGGCGTAACTGCTACGCAAAAAGAAGACGAAACTGAAAGGGAAGCTGCGTACCGAACGCTGGTTAGCTATCGTACGGGCGATGTCTGGGTGCCTAAACTGGACACGACAGAAGCACTGCGTTACGTATGCGCAGAGTTTCTCGCGGCCATAACTGAAAAGCGTTCCGCTCTGACGGACGGTAATGCCGGCGTCCGTGTGGTCCGTCTGCTCGACGCGGCCCAGCGATCGATTAGCCAGGGTGGAAGCCCTATCCGACTTTAAACTCCAACGACAACAATCGCTCATGATGAAAATACCCTTAATCAATCTTAAAGATCAGTTTGCTCCCCTGCGCGCGGAGATGCTCGCATCGCTGGAGCGCATCCTCGACTCGCAGCAGTTTGCACTGGGACCGGAAGTAAAGGCCCTGGAGGAAGAGATTGCGCAGTATTCAAACGTTAAGCACGCCATCGGCTGCGCTTCAGGTTCAGATGCGTTGCTGCTGGCGCTGATGGCCCTGGATGTCAAAGCCGGTGACGAAGTAATAACGGCTTCCTTCACTTTTTTCGCAACCGGTGGCGCCATTGCGCGCCTTGGGGCAAGACCGGTATTTGTCGATATCGATCCGCGTACTTATACGATGGATCCGCAACAAGTGGAGGCAGCGATTACACCGCTCACGCGGGCCATCATTCCCGTGCATATGTACGGGCATTGCGCTGATATGAATCCTCTGCTGGAAATCAGCGAGCGCCGCGGCATTCCGATTATTGAGGACGCAGCGCAGGCCATCGGCGCTGAGGATCGCGGGCGGCGCGCCGGTTCAATGGGAACGCTCGGATGTTTCAGTTTCTATCCCACCAAGAATCTGGGTGGGGCCGGCGACGGCGGCATGGTTACGACGAGTGACGATACCCTGGCCGGTCGCCTGCGTGCCTTGCGCGTCCACGGCGGACTAACTGAGTACCATCATTCAGAGATTGGCATCAATAGCCGTTTGGATGCCTTTCAGGCGGCGGTCTTGCGCGTGAAGCTGCCGCACCTTGACGCGTGGGCGGCGGCGCGTCGCGACAAAGCCGCTCGCTACAACGAGCTTCTCAATGCTGACAGACTGGATTTCGAGCTGATCACTCCGTCAGTCCGCGAAGGTGTACAACACGTGTACCATCTTTACATCGTGCGCGTACCCCATCATCGTGAGGCGCTTATGGCCCATCTCTCCGAGCGTGGTGTCGGCACCAAGGTCTACTATCCGGTGCCCCTGCACCTGCAGGAATGTTTTAGCTATCTGGGATATAAGGCAGGAGATCTGCCTGAGACGGAACGAGCGGCCCTGGAGACTTTTGCTTTGCCCCTTTATCCGGAACTCAGAGACGAACAACAGCAATACGTGGTGGAATCATGTCAGGGCTTCAGCTTGGAACAGAGTCCACCGTTGGCCGAACGAGTTATGGCGTAGTTTAAGTTCGGATATTCCTTTGCGCGCTTAGCGTCTTTGCGGGAGGATCCGCAAGCGGGACAAAGAATTTCCGCAAAGCACGCAGAGAAACGCAGTATTCAATGCGAAGGCTCCTGGTAAAGCCCCAATACGTTGCCGAAAGGATCACGGAATCTCGCCGTAATTTCCGGAGCATCCGCCCCGATGTCCTGCGTAATCTCGCCACCGTTTGCGATCACTGCCTCGACCGTCTCAGCTACGCTGTCAACCATTATGTAGATCAACAAGCCGGGAGCAATGGCCGGCGGTCGGCCCACTACCCAGGTGCCGCTGACTTCGACTCCATCGTCAAAGGCAGTACTACCATCACCGCGTTGCCTGATCTGCCAGCCAAAGACCCTGCTGTAAAAATCAGCCGAGCTTTGAATGTCATGCGCAGGAATCTCGACATAGCAGATTTTACCGTTTGCCACAGAAGGCATAATGAATTCCCCTTTCCAACAAAATCGTTCCGGAGATCCGTCCGCCAGTAGTTGGCCAAAGGAGTCTAGCCGGCGAGGTGCCCGGCTGTTTCCAAACGCGCGCCGGTCGCCTCAACTATTTCCACCAGGATGCGCTGCAGGTCGTAACGATAACTCCAGTCAGGATAGTCTGTCTGAAACTTTCGGACATCACTAATCCACCAGATGTGATCGCCGGCCCGGGCCTGATCAGAAAGCACATAATTCAATTCGCGACCACAGAGTTTTTCGGTGGAGTCGATCGCTTCCAGCATGGAACAATTGCTGTGACGCGAACCCCCCATGTTATAGACGGCGCCCGGTATCGGATTTTGAAAGAAGTGCCAAAACGCATTTACCAGGTCGTACGCGTGAATGTTGTCCCGCACCTGTTTGCCCTTATAACCATAAATCGTATACGGCTTGCCGGACAGGGCGCACTTTACAAGATAAGCCAGGAAGCCATGCAGTTCTGCGCCGGAGTGGGCCGGTCCGGTTAGACAGCCTCCTCTGAACGTTCCGGTCTTAAGTTCGAAGTAGCGGCCATATTCCTGCGTCAATACATCGGCAGCGACTTTGCTCGCGCCAAACAAACTGTGCTTCGACTGATCGATGCTCATCGATTCGTCAATGCCGTGCTCAAAATAACGATGGGTCTCGGCCACCTCCCAACGGGTGCTGCGTTCCACCAGCGGCAGAGAATTCGGCAGATCCCCGTAAACCTTATTGGTCGAGGTGAAAATGAAAGTTGCCTCGGGACAATACTGGCGTGTCATCTCGAGCATGACCAGGCTCCCGTTGGCGTTTACCGTAAAGTCCGTGAAAGGTTCGCGCGCTGCCCAGTCGTGACTGGGCTGGGCGGCGGCATGAACAACCAGCGCGATGTCTTTTCCGAGTTCCCGAAAAAGTTTTCCAATGGCTGCCTCATCCCGCACGTCGAGTGAATGATGTTCATAATTCTTCAGGTCATGTTGTAGTTGTTTCGTATTCCAATCCGTCGAACCATCCTCGCCAAAGAAGTACCCACGCATATTGTTGTCGATGCCGACAACCCGCAGACCCTTGTCATGCAAAAAGCGAGCAGTCTCGCTACCGATTAATCCCGAAGAACCTGTGATAACCGCTATGGACATTTAGTTTTCCTCTTGCCTCCGAATCTAGACCATCTTTAGAGGCGCCGCAAGTTTGCGACTGAGGCGAAGGAAGTTAATCCGCAGAATACGCCGATTCCGCAGATTACTTGATTTCTATCTGCGTAATCCGCGAAATCCGCGGATAAAATCTGCCGTCCTGTCGCCACCCTCACGAACACTGTAGTAATATCGAGGCCCGCGAAAGAATATGAACACCCCTGCGAATAATCAGCCGGACAAAACGCCAACAGTTTCAATCGTCACCCCTACTTACAATCAGGCTGAGTTCCTGAGGGATACGGTCGAAAGTGTTTTGGCGCAGGATTATCCGCACATCGAACACCAGGTGATTGATGACGGCTCAACCGACGAGACGCCGCGGATACTCGCTGACTATGCGGACCGCATTGCGGTCGAGCGTCACACGAACCGGGGCCAGACACCAACCATCAACAAGGGCTGGGAGCGAGCAACGGGCGAGATTCTTACCTGGCTGAATTCCGATGACACCTTTCTACCCGGAGCTGTGAGTTGGGCCGTCGAATACTTTCAACAGCACCCCGACGTAGGCATCGTTTTTGGCGACACCTTGTTTACTCGACCGGATGGTGAACCGATTGAGCGTTCAAAGCAGCGAGCAGAGTTCGACTATCGCGAGTTCGTACTGCAATGCGAAAACCCGATTGCTCAGCCTTCGGCTTTCATTCGCCGTTCAGTGATCGAAGACGTGGGTCTGCTCGATCCCGAGTTCTACTATTTCATGGATTGGGACTTCTGGTTGCGGGCCGGCATTCGCCACCGGATCACCTACGTTCCCGAATTGCTTTCAACCTATCGCCTGCACAAAGATTCCAAGACCATTGCGCAGGCGAACAAGGCGGCCCCCGAACTTGAATACATGTACCGAAAATTTTTTGCGCGCACGGATCTGCCCGCGGAAATTCGCGCGCTGGAGCGCCGCGCGATGGGCAACATGTTTTTTACAAGTGGTGGGTATTATCTTGAAGGTGGCAATGCGAGTGCGGCGGCGCGCATGGGCTTCAAAGCCTTGCGCTCCTCTCCCTCGTCGATCTTCCGTCCCGAGTCTGCGCACAAATTTCTGTATTGCCTGCTGGGCGGCCGGTTATTATATCAACGCAGTCGCCGGTTATTTCACCGCGCTCGGAGTAAGGGAACTTACTAAGATTAGTATCGCTTCATAAGCTCGCTGATAAGTCAGTCGAATGAATTATAGGTTAACCTTTTGGATGGATTCATTCTGGGGCGTAAACTCGGGCTCTGCCGTCCCAGAGATTTTTTCTTAACAGCAATCCTCAGCCAGGAATAGAGTAAAGCGTTTTCGAATCGTGGCGGCCGACTCACCCTCGGGCACGCAACTCAGACAACCAACCATCGCGCCGGGTTTTCGATGGATCACCTCTCCTTATCTACGCCTTTACATCATCCTCTCAAGGAGCAAGTTAATGAAGCATGCTCACTGCTTTAATTCGGGACTGTACAGATGCGATCAAGAAAACAACAACCACGGCGTGGGAACGTGACTTTACCGGTGTCCCT
Source organism: Acidobacteriota bacterium (assembly GCA_025463135.1). Lineage (GTDB taxonomy): Bacteria > Acidobacteriota > Blastocatellia > Pyrinomonadales > Pyrinomonadaceae > JAOAPY01. Next base: position 54,756 of record JAOAPY010000051.1, on the reverse strand, counting down.
TATGCCGTAAACCCGCGACCGAAGCGTATCACCATTGCTGATTCCGAAGGCAACCGGCGACAAACTTCGATCGAATATACCGCCTTTGGCTTGGCGGCGGAGGTGTTTGAACAGGGTCCGCTAAATACCAGCGATTGGACCACGCTGAGACGGATGCACACTGATTACGATCTATCACCGGCCTATGTGAACCGCCACATTCTCGGCCTGGTGCAGGGCCAATATCTGTTTGCGCCGGATGCTCCCTACAGTCCCAGCGTTGAGACGCTTGTGAGTAAAACCACCTACGAATACGATGTGGACACGGGAATTTGCAGCGGGCTCTGCGCCGACTACGCTGCCGCGGCTAACAGTTCTTCGATCGTGCAGCATGACGCCGCGAACTATGGTGCCACTTTCGTGGCGGGCCGTGGCGCCCTTTCGCGGGCGCGACGTTGGGATGCGGGTGACGAATGGAATGAGAGCAAGCGAATAACCTCGTCGATGCATTTCAACTCGCTGGGCTCCGCGATTCGCGGCAGCGATCCGCTCGGGCATCAAACCACGATTGGCTACGCTGACCAGTTCTCCGTCGACGGCACGGCGGTCGCGAATCCTTCTGTGTTAACCATGGCCTATCGCACCGTCACCACCGATGCGGACGGCTATTCATCAAGCGCGCGATACAATTACGATTTAGGAACCGTGACTCGCAAACAGGACCCATTGGGCGCGGCGCAAACCACGCAATACGATGCGGCCAGCCGAGTAAGGCAAGTCACCAACACGGTGAACGGTGCCCAGCGACCTCAACGTCGTTAATTGTCCCAGCGGCACTTGCCAGCAAACGACACTCACCTACGACGGCCATGGACGGCTCGCCACCAAACATGTTCCCGAGCAGGCTATTGGAACGGCAACCACCTGGAACTACAGAACGGACGATGCTGTGGAGAAAGTCACAGATGCCCGCGGCGCTTCGCAAACCTTCAGCTACAATGATCGCAACCTCGTCACCGGCATTACTTACTATGCACCTTCCGGCATTAGTCCGACAGCGAATGTTTCGTTTGGATATGATGCCGCCGGCAATAGGACGGCAATGACTGATGGCCTCGGCAGCCAGGGCTACAGTTACGATCAACTCTCGCGGCTGACATCCGAAAGCCGCACCTTCATCAACGTGGGAACCTACAATATATCCTACGGATATAATCTGGCGAACGAAGACAACCATTACTGATTCATTCGGGGCACAGGTGGGCTACAGCCGAGACGTGACGGGCCGGGTCAGTGCGGTCACCGGTTCAGGCTTCGGCGGTGTTTCTATTTACTCCCGGCCAGTGCGTGGGTTGGATTGCATGCTTATAGCGCCGCGGCCGTCGATGGGCGGATTATGGCTTCAGGCAAGTCTGGGGTAGACGGGAATAAGACCACCTATGGTGAAACAGAAAATGGTGTCGTAAAGTGGAACCGAGCATTTTACGGTCTCAACGTAGCTGATGCTGCACTTCAGATCCTGCATGAGTCTCTACACTTGCTCCCAGGCTTCACCGACTTTGCAGTTGCCAGTGAGGCCGCAATCCTCGCCCACGATCCGAAACGGAAGTTCGCTGATCAGAGTGAGGCATCTCGGTACATCAATGACCAAATCAGTGTGCATTGTGGAGGTAAATCACCTTGAACAGAACTTCTGTGCTGTTGCTCGTTACATGTTGCCTGACATCCACTCCTAATTGGACTATTGACGCCCAGACTACGAAGGGCAGAGCCGATAGGACCATCACGAGGAATACGATTGGGCCAAAAAGGAGATCGAGAGCAAAAACATCGGCCTTGTCCGATAGAGGAGGCTCAACGGTAGGACTGGATCTCCATTGCCTGACGAAAGATGCGGACGACAATATTTGGGCCGGTGGTTCAGCCTTCTTGCAGCGCGGACTCTTGCTTCGCTTTGATGGTAAACGCATTCATCCAACGCTGATTCCAGAAACGTGGGGCGTCAGAAAACTTTCCTTTATATCGCGAGATCACGGCTGGATGATAGCCGACCGTCATGACCTTTACGGGACGTCCGACGGGGGATTGAGTTGGCAGAAAGCAGATCTCGACTTGGGTCCTAACCCTCCGAATCTGGAAACTTTGTTCTTCTCCGATGCGGAACATGGTTGGGTGGGAGGGTGGCGCGGAACTATCTATCACACGAATGACGGCGGCCTCTCCTGGAGGAGACAGGAAAGCTCCACGAACCTCGATATCAACCGGTTGACTTTCGTTAATCATCTTCAGGGATGGGCTGGTGCGTGGAAATTCGGCGAAGGCTCAGCGTTGATTACCACCAGCGATGGGGGAAGTACCTGGAAAACCATCTTGCCAGACTCGATGCTTTATAATTTTACTTTTGTTGATGACTTTGAAGGTTGGGCTTTGGACGAGGAGCGGGGAATCGTACACACAGTTGATGGTGGTGAGACTTGGAACGTACAACGTCAACCCAATGCGACTATGCTTAGACTCCTATTCTTTCTCAACAAACGAGAGGGCTGGGTAATCGGGGCAGATGCGCTCTTGCATACTGTTGACGGCGGGCAAATTTGGAAGAGACTAAACAATGAAGGTCTTCCTTTCAATCCCGAGGATATACTGTTCACCGATAGTGTTCACGGTTGGGCGGCAGAGACCTTCGGTGCAAACCTGTTCCGCACAAACGATGCTGGAATAACTTGGGAGCCGATTTCTGCCGGTTGGCAACATAAAGTTGCCGATGAAGTTCACCAAACGGTCAGCTATCGCGGTAAGAATGCGATCAAGTGACCTGAGGCACGTCGCGAATAAGGCTTCTCTTATTAATGAGGAGCGCGACGCGAACATAGCCGGTGATATCTCACCTCCTCATCCGATAGCTTATCGGTATTGCCTGGTAGTCTTCGCTATCGACCGCCTTGCGATCATCACCAATGTTCAATTAATGCTTCCAACTGCGCACGGTCATGCGCATGCCGTGTTTCGGTCGCAGTGTAATGACGGGCCGGAGTGCGATCACTTGATCGGGCGCCAGGCGCAGCTGCCACTGCTGGGCCAGCGTTGCCAGCAACAGAATTCCTTCCATCCAGGCGAAACCTTCGCCGATACAGCGTCGCGGACCGCCGCCAAACGGAAAGTATGAAAAAGCTGGTCGCGACTCACGCGCCACGGCAGTCCAGCGCGTGGGATCGAAACGCAGCGGCTCCGGAAAATACCTCGCGTCGCGGTGCATTACGTATTGGCTCATCAGCACCAGCGAACGTTTGGGGACGCGATAGCCCGCGATTTCAACATCAGTCAACGACATGCGCCCCAGCGCCCACGCCGGTGGATAAAGCCGCATCGATTCAGTCAATACCATTTCCGTGTAGGGCAGACGACCGGCATCTTCGACGGCCGGCAGACGATTCCCGAGAACTTGATCGAGTTCAGCGTGCAATCGCGTTTCAACCTCCGGATTCTGCGAGAGCAGATACCAGGTCCAGGTCAAAGCATTGGCGGTTGTTTCGTGGCCCGCAAGAAATATGGTCATCAATTCATCGCGCAACTGCGCATCAGTCATCGTGCCGCCATCGCCTTCTTCATCCTGCGCGAGCAACAGCATCGACAACAGATCTCCGCGATCTCTGCCACCGCGTCGCCGTTCCTCGATCATGCGAAAGATGATTGTGTCGAGCTTCGCCCGGGCCGTGTCGAAGCGCCGCAATTGCGGCAGCGGCAGTTTCTGCAGCAACTCAAAAAATGGAATCGTGATAGTGTTGAAGAGATCCATCACCACGCTCATTGCTTCGCCAACTTCCGGAGCATCCGATTCCACGTCCGCATCAAACAAGGTCTTGCCCACAATCGCGAGCGTAAGACGCATCATCTCTCGCGAGATGTCCATGGTAGCGCCATCCCGCCAGCGCGTTCGCATCAGGGACGCATAGTCAACCATCGATGCGGCATAGGAAGCTATGCGAGCGCGATGAAAGGCCGGCTGCGCCAGCCGCCTCTGCCGTCGATGAAATTCGCCCTCACTGGTCAGGAGTCCTTCGCCGAGCAAACGCTTCGCCCGTTGCAGCGCCAACCCTTTCATGAAGTTCTGGCTATTGGTTACCAGGACGTCTTTGATGAAGTCCGGATGATTGAGGAAGAAGGCATCCTGTCCCCCAAGTTTGAAAAAGGAAATGTCACCATACTGCTGGGCCAGAGTTTGAAAGAAAGGCAATGGACCGCGTCGATAGGCGAGCAGTCCGGCGAGCGGAATGCGCCGGCGCGGACCCGGTGGTAGGCGCGAAGAAGTAGTGTTCGCTTGCTTGATTACTCTTGCCATGTAACCTCGAGGGTCGCGCAATCATCACAAAATATTTATGCTCGCTTGCTCCGGTAATTTCAGTGTGATAGTGATTTGAAAGTAAAATCAGGCGCCCGTCAAATAGAGTTGGCCGCCGCGGAAAGTAAATTTGCACTCCAAAGCGTTGCCGCTTGCTCAGAGGTTACAAGAACAGTGTCACTCGAATTCGCCATCCAGTATCAGTGTCCCCTGCGCGCCCGTCACTCCGAAGCGCAATTGCGGCGCTGGGGCCGGCTGAGCAACCTGCATGCGCGCCTGACCACCGGCGACCACAGCGTGCCCACTGAAGACAAACTAAAGTGGATCGAAGAGGCGGGTGACGAAGTTGAGTTGATGCAGTTGGAGACAACGATCTGTCCCAGCTGTCCCGCTTCTTTGCCGCTGGAAGTTGCCGGTGAAGGCGAAGCTGTTGGGTGTCTGGGACGAATCACCTATCCAATCGATGCGCAGTTTGAAAAGTTCCTGGCCGATCGGGTGCAGCTCGTGCTGGATACAGTTGACCAGACGGATCAACCTCGGCTGCTGCGCATACTGGTGGATGCTGAGTCGCCTTTTGACGGGGAAGCAGCGAAGGAGCTGCGGCGCGTGACAACGCCTGAAGGGCTGCGCTTTTTTGAGTTGCGGCTGCCCATAACCCTGGCGCGTGAAGCCGCGCGGATTACTACCGACAACATATTTGACTTGCTGGGTGGCTTTCATTCTGAGCAGCGGCACGATACCGGCTACACGCGGGAACTGCCGCCCACGGCGACGGCCGACTATTATGATTTTCTCGATCTGGTGCTCCGCAACGATCTGAATCAGTCCGAGCTTGATCGGCTCAAATCGCGCAGTAGAAATTATGAACAGTACCTGCGTTTCCTGACTGCGATTGAGCAGGCTGAGGCGCTCGAGACAAGGGTGCTGTTGGACTGAAGACTTTGGCTAAGCTTGCGACTTTGAGGTTGGAAAGATAAGCACGCAGGACGTTTGCGGTCCCAAGGTCGGTCTCAGGGCTTTCACTGCTTGGTTTCGTCCAAGTGACGGAGCGAATCAAGAATCAGGTTGGTGTTACTGGCAGCCTGGATCTTCACTGGAAAAGCGCGGGTGGATTTTTGAAATTCGAAAACACCGTTGGTAATTTCAACGATGCCGCGAAACCCCATTTCACCTGTCTCGCCGGCGCAATCCGTGTCCACAATAGTGCCTTCATTGAAGAAGAGATGACCCTCCTGCGCCGCATTACTTAGTTTCAAAGTCCCGGTCAGCTTCGCATTCTCAATCACCTGAATTGCGTCAAAGACACTGATCGCCGCCAAGTCTCCCGCGAGGGTCACGTTGGGCGTTGCCGCACGATTTTCATTAGCCTGGGCCCCCGGCTGAAGATCCGGTCGCCGCGCCCGGCGAATTGCTTCCAAACCCGCGGCGATATTAATACGTTGATCGAGTTGCTTGGCCTCAAGCAGGCGATCGTGGGCCGTCTCAAAGTCTTCACGCTCGATATAAAGACTTGCCAGTGCCAGACATTGGCGCGCCGCCTCTTCCGCGTGCCGATGGCTGGCCGCTACTTCGCGTAAACGCTCGCGCACCGGAATGGAGCGCGGATGGCGCTCGAGTGAACTGCGCAGACGCTTGATGGCTCGCTCAGGCGCCCCGTACTTAACGAACAATTCGGCGTCGAGCAGCGCTGTTTCGACTTCGCCTGTTGGTTCGGATTTGGATTGCGGGTCGCTCATCAGGAAGGCGAGTTTATCATAGCGTGTGCCGTGAGCCGGGAACCGTAACAAGTAAGAAGAAATGCGCGTATTGAGAAGAAGTTGTTATCCTGATTTTTCTGACTCATCTCGGTTTACGGTTTACAGTTTGCGGTTTCTTCAGAAGTCCACACGAATACCCACGCGGATTTGGCGTGGGCGCAGGGTGCGTGTGGTAACGAGGAACGAATCCAGAAAGGCTTGTCGCTGCGCCGGTGTCGCGGTGGGCGCGAACGAATTGAAATTGATGAACTCGCTGCCGAAACTAAACACGGTCTTGTTCAGTACATTATCGAATTCCACGGTGGGACGCACCTTCAGTTTTTCTCCGACACGAAATTCGCGCGTCAAATTCAGGTCGAGCAGAAACTGACCAGGTCCGGAACCGGAGTTCCGCGGTAAGTTGCCGGATTGGCCAATAGTGGGCAAGGTAAAGAGAGTCAGGATCGACGGATCGATTGGTTGTCCGGGCTCGCGCCACTTGAGCAGGCTGACGTCACCGGTAAAGATGGGTCGATCATTTCCCACGTCATCAAGATTTCGATCCACGCCCCCGATGGAAATATTAAAGGGCGCGCCCGAAGTAAGTCTGAAGAGCGGTGAGATGTGCAGTCTGCCCAGTTTGCGCGGTGTGTCCAGCGTGCCTGAGAAAACAAATCTGTGCCGCCGGTCCTGCAAGCTGCGCGCCCGTTCACCAAAAAAGTCCCCCGGTATCAACGCATCAGAAGTGTTGACTATGCCATCGTCTTTAAGGAAGGCAAGCGTGTAGCCGGCGCGAAAGGTATAGCCAAATCCTGTCTCTTTGCTACGAAAGCGATGCCGCAGTTGCAACGTCAGCCCGTGATAAAAGCTGTTGCCGACTGAAATCAGCTGCTGGATGTCCGCACGAGAAGGGTCGGGCCTCAGGTTATTCAAGGCGGCAAGCGCCACGTCGACCGCAGTGGTTGAAGTAAAGCTGTTCAGGTTGATCAGCGAGATTGGCACGCCCGCCTCGATGACCCTCGTTACCGCGTTAGGGTTAGCCGGATCCGGCGGCAGCAGCACAAAGCGCACCAACTCACCGGCAGTTGAAACATTGTAAAGCGGCCGATCGCCGCTTTGGCTGTTGCGGAAATTTGCAAAATCCCGCGAGGCCAGATACTGACTAAAATTCTTGTAGGCCGCCGGCAGGCGCGGCGCGTTGGCATTGAATTCGCGCCAAAGATGTATGCCGCGATTCCAGGTGTAATTTGCTTCGAAGACAAAGTTCTTACCGAACTCACGTTCGAAACCCACATTCGCTTGATAGCTTTCCGGGATGCGCAGGCTCGGATCCAGTCGGCGCGTGAAGCCTGTGTTCAGACTGGCGAATTGTTTGACCAGCGGAGAGTCAGCCGTGAGGGGTTGCGGGAAGCGGATATTAGCGGCGATGAAAGCGCGACGCTGATCTGCGTTCATTAATTTTCCGGTAACCGGATCGATCAGGGCATTTGTATCAAAGAAGAGCTGTTGCGTACCCAATGTGAAGTCATCGATGGTCCGCAACAACGCGCGGTTGTAAAAAAGTCCCGCGCCCACGCGAATGACGGTCTTGCCGGACTTAAAAGGATCATAGGCGGCCGCCATACGCGGCGCAAAGTTGTTCCGATCGCGAATGATGCTTTCGTTCTCCCAGCGCACACCGTAGCTGAAAGTCAGATTCGGTCGCAGGCGAAATTCGTCCTGGCCAAAGACACCGAGGTAGGTATTTCGCTGCGTCGACTGGGTGAGAAAGTTGTGCCGATAACGACTCGGGGTGTTCGCCAGAAAATCGCCGGCGCTCGAAAAGCTGAAGGTACCGGTAGCGTCAGAAAGATCGATAAACGTCGATTTTACTCGCTGGAGATCACTGCCAAACTTCAGCGAATGCGAACCGGTGGTGTAAGAGAAGATCTCCTGAAACTGTAATCGATTTTCATGCCGGCCGGTTGCGCCCGAGGTTGAAGTGCCGGCGACGAGGGTACCGCCTTTCTCAGCCGGTGAGCCTACTGGGATCGAATCGTTAATGGTTACGAGGACGACGGGAACGTTGATGCCGCCCGCGGCCTCTACCGCCGGCGCGAGTCGCGATAACTGAAAGCGAGACTGGAGGACCGCCTTTGGCGAAAAGACGTAATTGTCGGAATAAGAAATTGCGTCGGTGCTGCGGATGTTATCTAAAAGCGCGTCTGCGAGGCGCGTGCCGCCGCCAAACTGCCGCAGATTATCCAGCCTGCCTCGTTGATAGAGAATTTGACCGTTGTGCAGGTCACCGAATTTGTGATCGATGCGCGTTGTGAAAATATGATTGCGTTGGGGCGTACTGACTGACGCCAGGAAAGGAGCCACGCCGTTCACTGCTTTTACTGCCGGCGCTGTCGCATCCTCTGCGCGCTTGCCCGTCAGATCAGTAGGCGCCGGCAAGGGGAATCGTGGATTCTGATCGACGGGAACCAGAACATCGATCAGGGCCGAGTCCAGAAACTTAATGTATTCATAAGCCGTGAAAAAGAACGTGCGCTGGCGTCCATTGTAGATCTTTGGAATCAGCACTGGGCCACTGATAGTGAAACCCGGATCGTGACTCTGCAAAGAAAGGCGCTTTTGCCCCTGAAGATTATTGTTAAAGGTGTTTGCATTCAACGATTCATCGCGGAAAAAGTAGAAGCCGCGTCCGTGAAACTTCTTTGAACCACCACGCGTGCGCAAATTGATGCGGCCTCCTGAGGCGCGCCCATACTCAGCCGAAAACTGATTAGTGATGATCTGTACTTCTTCGATCGCCTCCAGCGACGGTTGGAAGCGCTCTTTGGCGGAACGATCATCATTGTTATCGAGACCATCGATCGTAATGTTGTTCGAGGAAGCGGAGCCGCCGGAGAGCGAGAAAGATCCGGCTTCCTCCGGAGTGTTGGCGTTTGCTTTGCGATCTTCGGCCAGGTCTCTGGTCGACAGCGGTTCTTCGGACACACCGGGCAAAGTGAAGATCAAGTCCAGCGGCGAGCGGCTGAAGACCGGCAGGCTTTCGACCTCGTGCGTGGTGACTGTGCCCCCGACGACAGTTCTTGTTGTATCTATCGCCGAGGTATCCGCTACGGTGACCACTACGGGATCAACCACGACACCCTGCGGTACCAACACAATGTCCATTTGCACATTCTGGCCGGCAATAACGGCGAGATCGGTTTTCTCCTGCGTGGCGAAGCCTGTCGACGAAAACCGCAACGTATAAACGCCGGGTTCGAGTTGGATTAGGCGGTAACGGCCTACATCGTCAGCTGTCAATGTGCGGGTCACACCTGTTTTCACCAACACCGCGGCCACAGTAACAGCGGGAATGATCGCCCCGTTTTGATCGGTGATGTGTCCTGTGATAGTTACCGTATCAAGGTCCTGGGCACTAATAGTCAACGCCAGCGCCAACTGAGCGACAGCGATCAGAAAGACAGATCGGTAGTACCGCTGGAGTCCTGAACGTAACGTAAGGAACTTCATCTCGTTCTCCTGCCGCTGGATTTTCGCGTGATCGATCCCGGTGGTGTCACCAATCGATCAGAATAATGAGCTATTAAAATGCCTGGCTGTCGTGGGGCAGCGTACGTGCGAGGAAGCCACGAGACTAGCGAAGCGAAGTCATAAACCGTTGCCGGACTTTAGCACGTTACCGACAAAGGCTTCAAGGGAATGACAGTTGGTAGTAGCACAGACCTCAGTCTGTGTTAGTGGTGAAAGCTGTAGCTGAAGGGACACACAGACTGAAGTCTGTGCTACCGCCGCGGATGATTAAGAAGAAGCCGCTTAGTTACGCGAGGCGCCGCGGCGGCGCAGGACCGTGGCACGTGAGAGAGGAACCAGGGCATCGCTTTCAGACGGTGGTGGTTCGGTGAAGTTGGCGAACTCGCTGACGTGCGTCTGCAGATAATCAAAGAAGCGTTCAAACTCACGCTGCATCGCGTCCATCTTTTCGCGCATGTTCAGAATAATCTCGACGCCGGCCAGATTCACTCCCAGGTCCCTGGTCAACGCCAGTACCAGCTCCAGCCGCTCAAGATCTTCATCCGTATAGAGGCGCGTGTTACCTTCCGACCGCGAGGGCTTCAACAAGCCTTCACGTTCATACAGCCGTAACGTCTGCGGATGAATGCCGTATTGATCCGCAACGGCGCTGATGGTGTATGTTTTGGGTTTGCGCTTCATTGACTTCACCAGGTCTTTGGTCCTGGGACTTTGGTCTTCTAGAAAACCAAAAACCAAAGGCCAATCCCATAGACCAAAGTCCCAAGACCTATTCCAACCCCATCGCCACGCGGGGGTTTTCCTCATTGCTCTTCGCGTATTGACGCAGCAGTTCTTTTGTCTCTTCCGAAATCACTGTGGGCAGAGCAATCTGTACGTCGACAAACTGATCTCCGCGCGCATTCGGATCGCGCAGCGAAGGAGCACCGCGTTGCCGCAGACGAAAGCGCTGACCCGACTGCGTGCCCGGAGCAATCCGTAGTTGGGCCTTACCTTCTACCGTCGGAACTTCAATCTTGGCGCCCAGCGCGGCCTCAGGCACAGTTATCGGCACCGTGACATAGATGTTATCGCCCTTGCGCGTGAAATATTTATGGGGACCGACGTTGGTGATGATATGCAGGTCACCCGGCGGCGCGCCCATGCGACCACCTTCGCCTTTGCCGGGAATGCGAACCCGAGATCCGGTATCGACTCCGGCTGGAATTCGCACCTTGACGGTTTCCGTTTTCGGTGTGGTGCCTTTGCCTTTGCACAGCGAACAGGGCGTGCGCCGCCGTCCACTGCCGGCGCAGTCGGGACATTCCTGCGAAAAACGCAAACGCCCGCCGGCCCGCTGCACCTGGCCCGAACCCTTACACGTTTGGCATACGACTACCGGTCCGCCGATGTCGCCGGCGCCATTACAGCGAGAGCATTGCTCAGAACGATTGACGGTTATGTTGGTTGTGAGACCTTTGATCGCCTCTTCAAAAGAGAGCGAGAGCGGCATTTCGATATCGGCGCCACGCTGCGGTTGCGGCCGCGGCGGTTCCTTGTCTTTACCCGTGCCGCCAAAAAGATCCGCGAAGATATCGCGGAAACTGCTGCCGCCACCGGCGCCACCCTGAGGGGCCGCACTGCCCCAATCAAAGCCCGTAAAATCAAAACCCGCCGGGCCACCCGCTCTACCCCCGCTCGGGCTCGCGCCGCGAGCATGTGCGTCAGCCAGATTTTCCGAGTACTCGCCAAAGCGATCGTACACTTTCCGTTTCTTGGGATCGGAAAGCACATCGTGCGCTTCAGTGGTCAGCTTGAACCGTTCCTCCGAAGCCTTATCGCCCGGATTGACGTCAGGGTGATACTTGCGCGCCAGCCGGCGATAAGCCTTCTTGATCTCTTCCGGCTTAGCGTCGCGCTTTATGCCCAGTATCTCGTAATAGTCTTTCTTCGCCATCTCTCGCTTTCAGATCCCAGATTTCAGATTGCAATTTAAAGGCGGGAGGGATTTCTCGCTCCCGCCTTTTCAATCACAAATCAGAGGCTGGAAATGCTATTTCTTTTCATCAACGTCGACGTACTCTGCATCGATCACGTTGTCGTCACCGCCGGGCGCGCCAGAGGAAGTTCCAGCGCCGGCGGCTGAAGCCTGATCGGTTGATTCCTCCGATCCAGTGGCGGACGTTTGCTGGTAGAGCACTTCCGCCAACTTGTGCGAAGCCGACTGCAGTTGGTTGTAGGCTTCGTTGAGTTTCTCCAGACCACCTTCCTGCAACGCTTTCTTTGCTTCCGCGATCGCGGTCTCGACCTCGGCTGCCGTAGCGCCGGCCTTCTCGCGATTGTCGCTAAGCGTTTTCTCCATCTGATAAGTCAGGCCGTCCAATTTATTGCGGGCCTCGATCTCATCACGCTTGCGCGAATCATCCGCGGAATGCGACTCAGCATCACGCATCATCTTGTCGATCTCGTCCTTGGAAAGACCGGATGACGAGGTAATGGTGATCTTCTGCTCGCGACCTGTGCCCATGTCTTTGGCGGACACGTTAACGATTCCGTTGGCATCGATGTCAAAAGCGACTTCGACCTGCGGAATGCCGCGCGGCGCGGGCGGAATGCCGATCAGGTGAAACTTGCCGAGGGTCCTGTTATCCGGGGCCATCGGTCGTTCGCCCTGCAGCACGTGCACTTCGACTGAGGTCTGATTGTCCGAAGCGGTCGAAAAGATTTCCGACTTCCGGGTGGGGATCGTCGTGTTTCGTTCGATCAGCTTTGTGAACACGCCACCAAGGGTTTCAATACCCAGGCTGAGCGGTGTCACGTCCAGCAGGAGGATGTCCGTCTTTTCGCCGGACAGCACACCCGCCTGGACCGCAGCGCCTACCGCCACAACTTCGTCCGGGTTGACGCTCTTGTTCGGTTCTTTCCCGAAGATGTTTTTGACGATCTCCTGGACCTTGGGAATGCGCGTCGAGCCGCCTACGAGCACGACTTCATCGATCTTGTTCGCGCCGAGCCCTGCATCCTTGATAGCTTGTTCGACCGGTCCGCGAAGCCGTTGCAGAATCGGATCCACCAATTGCTCGAACTTCGAACGAGTGAGCTTCATGACCAAATGCTTGGGACCCGACTGGTCGGCCGTAATGAAGGGGAGATTGATCTCCGTTTCCATTGTGCTCGATAGTTCGATCTTGGCTTTTTCGCCGGCTTCCTTCAGCCGCTGCAAGGCCATCTTGTCATTTGAAAGATCGATACCTTGATCGCGCTTGAATTCCTCGATGATCCATTCAATCAGTCGTTCGTCAATGTCGTCACCGCCGAGGTGCGTGTCGCCGTTGGTTGACTTAACTTCCACGACGCCTTCACCCACTTCCAGGATCGAGATGTCGAACGTGCCGCCGCCAAAGTCGAACACCGCAATGGTTTCGTCTTTCTTTTTGTCCAGGCCATAGGCCAGGGCGGCCGCGGTCGGCTCGTTAACAATGCGCATGACTTCCAGACCGGCAATTTTGCCTGCGTCCTTGGTAGCCTGTCGCTGAGCATCGTTGAAATAGGCAGGCACCGTGATGACGGCCTTCTCGACTTTTTGACCAAGGTAATCCTCAGCCGACTGCTTCATTTTCTGAAGAATCATTGCCGAAATCTCTGGCGGACTCCAATCCTTACCACCCGCAAAGATTCTTACATCGCCGCTGCCCGAGGCGGGCTGGACTTTATACGGGACTTGTTTGATTTCCTCCGTTACTTCGTCAAAGCGACGGCCCATAAACCGTTTGATTGAATAGACTGTATTCTCCGGATTGGTAACCGCCTGACGTTTGGCCACCTGGCCAACCAGACGGCTGCCGTCTTTTGTAAACGCCACCACGGAAGGGGTGGTCCTGCCACCCTCGGAATTATTAATAACCGTGGGCTCGCCGCCTTCCATCACGGCTACCACAGAGTTGGTTGTGCCCAAATCAATTCCAATAATTTTGCTCATGCTCTTAATCTCCGAAATCGTTGAATTCTTTGGCTCTTCTTTGAATCGCCCTGAACCATTCTGGTTGCAGCACGCACCTTGGGGTTGAACGCGAGGTTAATATAATACCTGAGTCTCTTGTTGTCAACTTTCTCTTAGCGTGAGTGTATCGGGGCCGGGTCACCGTTTAGAGAGCGGACCTGTCCGCCTTCGTGCCAAACATGCCTCCCGGGGAGGTAGAAGCTTAGTCCGGGTCGAGGCGCACAAGTGCGCTCCTTAAATGGTGCTACTCATATTTTCGCGGTGATCTGGAGACCCAGGCACGCTGGAAGCGTTGCGGTCCCAGTGCCAGGCTAAGAGGGTTACCGGGAGGGGGGAGCCTGGCGTCGTTCTTCGTTTAGTAGTCTGGAGACAAAGAAGACGTAGTGGACTCCGGAAAGGATAGCCAGCGTGAATACACTGGTGTAAATCGTGGGCAGGTAGTATCCAGAGCCCACCGGCACACTGGCACTAAACATAATCGCCGTGACCGCCAGAATCTGCACCGCTGTGTTCAGTTTCCCTAGCCAGGAAGGTTTGAAGCCGCGGAAACCAGTCATGATGTTGATTGCCGCCGCGCCGACAATAATAAAAACATCCCGGCTGATCACAGCCACCGTCACCCAAAAGGGCACTGGAAGGTGTTTTGGTAAGGGCGCATGAAAAACGCCCTTCATAGAAAGCACTATGAATGCGGTCACCAGCATAAGTTTGTCGGCAATTGGATCCAGTATCGTGCCGAGTTGGGACTGCTGGTCGAAACGGCGCGCCAGCAGACCATCCAGACCGTCTGTTATTCCAGCCAGGACAAAAACCGACAGTGCCCACACGAACCTTTGATAGAAGAGTAACGAGACGAATATTGGAATCAGCACCATCCGAAAGATGGTGAGCACATTGGGCAGGGTAACGATTCTAGAGGACATCCAGGATCTTTCGCGGGATCATTAAACCGAGGACGATGGTAGTGGCTGTAAGCATAACAGCCGGAAATCAGACAGAGCGTAGCTCAAGCAGGGAAACCTCCGGAGGGCAACCATAGCGGATTGGAAGGATGACAGTGCCGAGGCCTCGCGTCACATAGATTTGCGTATCACCATGCCGGCCCAGTCCATTCAATACCCGACGGCGAGTTCTGCCGGCGCCGTTACGCTCAGGGCGCAACGCCACCTGTCCGCCATGCGTATGTCCGCTGAGCACCAAATCTATTCCGGCGCGCGCCGCACGGCGCAGGACAATCGGGTTATGCGCAAGCAGGAGCTTCATTTCATCTTCGCTCGCCCCGGCCATCGCCAACGATATGTCCTCAAGACCGACCATCGTGTCATTAACCCCGGCCAACCAGAAAGCGGCGCCGTCTTTCTCAAACCGCATACCCTCATTGATCAGAACTTTTATTCCTTCAGCGCGAAAAAGATCGGTGATTAGTGGCGCGTCTGTCCAATGATCGTGATTGCCCAGTACCGCATACACGCCCCAGCGCGCTCGGAGGCGGCCTACAACTTCGGCGCAGGGCGCGGCGTAGCGGCGCTCATGCGAGATGTAATCACCAGTCAACGCAATGATGTCAGGCTCCAAACTGTTGGCTGTTTCCACCGCCCGCCGGAGTTGCGCGGCTGTGGTCAGTGGGCCGTGATGGAGGTCCGAGAGCTGAACAATTCGCAAGCCGTCGAGCGCCTTTGGCAAGCGCCGCAGAAAAATGGAGCGCCGTTCGATGGTCAGCATGAACGGTTCAGCGAGGGCCGCGCGGGCCACTTCACCCAGGCTCAACGCGAGCGTTCGCAAAGGCCTCTGTGGCTGAGAATGCGTCGCCGTCCGGCGCAACTTCCGTCGAATTGGAGTAGCCATATTTGAGTTATTATGCCTGATAAGACATTTGATCCCCACTTCTTGAAAGTGGCTCTCAAAGGTTGGCGCATTATATGGATCGGGTCCCTCAGATGCAAATTTGACCAGGCCGGATAAAACACCGAGATCGCCGTAAACCGGAAACCGAGACAAGTGAGCAGCGATAATAATTAGTTGACGCGGCGGAAGCGTTGCAATGGCATAATGAATGGTCGCTAAACTGAAATCTGCGAAAAGTGAAACGGCCGCCTCCTGTCAATACCTCCTAACGCAGGTGGTACTGACAGAACGCAAGCCCGCAACCGGAGACCGTGAACCGACAGCCAAAGTCATCGCAGCCCTTTCCAAGTCTTGCCTGAAGAAGCGCGCGAGGAGTGCCGTCATGTTAAAGAGAAAATCTAAGATCCTGTTTGTTTGCCTATTGGCCTGGTCTTTCTTGTCTTTGGGGTCAGTAGCCCATTGCCAGCAAGCTAATAAAGACGTCATGGGCGCGCTGCGTTATCGCTATATCGGCCCGGTCGGGAATCGTTTGACTTCAGTTGCGGGCGTGCCGAGTCAGCCCAATATCTATTATGTAGGTGCAGCCTCTGGCGGTATCTGGAAAACCGTTGATGGCGGGACGCACTGGGAACCCATCTTCGACGATCAGGTAGTCTCGTCCATTGGCGCCCTGGCAATTGCGCCCTCGGATCCTAATGTTGTGTGGGCCGGTACGGGCGAACCCTGGATTCGCAGTCACATTTCTGTTGGTCAGGGTATCTACAGATCCAACGATGCGGGCAAGACATGGAACTTAATGGGTTTGGAAAAGACCGGACGCATTGCTCGCATCTTCATCGACCCGCATAACCCGAATACTGTTTTAGTTGCCGCGATTGGTCATGCCTACGGACCACAGCCTGATCGCGGCGTGTTTCGCACGACCGATGGCGGCAAAACCTGGGACAAGGTTTTGTTTGTTGATGAGAAAACGGGATGCTCTGATCTCGCCATGGATCCCAACAATCCGCGCATCGTCTTTGCCGGAATGTGGCCGCTCGAGATTCATACCTGGGGCCGCGAGAGTGGTGGACCAGGCAGCGGCCTCTACAAGTCGACCGATGGCGGCGCTACCTGGACCAAACTTAGCGGACATGGCCTGCCTACGCGCACGACCGGAAAATTTGCTTTGGCGATCGCGCGCTCCAACTCAAATCGTATTTACGCCTTGATCGAAACAGGTGATGGCGTGCCCTTGAATGGCCAGGAAACTGACCGTGGCAAACTGTGGCGTTCAGATGACGGCGGTGACAACTGGCGGCTGGTGAGTTATGACCGCAGCCTCGGCGGTCGCACGCATTATTACTTTCGCATGGCGGTGGCTCCTGACAACGAGAATGAAACCTACTACTTGACTTCCGGCTTTGCCGTCTCCCTCGATGGCGGCGAGACGACGCGCGCCGGTGGCGGGTTTGCCGGCAGTCCGGGTGGTGACAATCATGACATGTGGATTGATCCCGGCAACGCCAATCGCATGGCCGTAGCCAACGATGGTGGGGTTTCCATCTCCGTCACGCGGGGCAAAACCTGGAACCGAATTCAGCTACCCATCGCCCAGATGTATCACGTCACGGTGGACAATCGCGTTCCTTACTTCGTCTATGGAAACGAGCAGGACGATCCCTCTTATCGTGGTCCGAGCCGCGTTCCCGGTGGCGGTTTTGGCGGCGGACAAATTCCTCGCAGCGCCTGGCAGTCAGTTGCCGGTGGTGAAAGCGGGTGGGCCACCCCCGACCCTGAGGATCCCAACATTGTTTGGTCCAGCGCTTCGGGCTCGGGCAGCATCGGGGGCATTGTCGAACGCTACGATCTGCGCAACGGCCAGGCGCGCAACGTCGAAGTATGGCCCGATCAAATCAACGGGACAGCGGCTGCCGAGTTGAAGTACAGATTTGTATGGACCATGCCCCTGGCGATTTCACCGCATGACCACAACAAGATCTATGTGGGCAGCCAGTATGTTCATCAGACAACCGACGGTGGGCAAAGCTGGCAGGTGATCAGTCCCGACTTAACCACGAACGACAAAACGAAACAGGGATTCTCCGGCGGACTTACGGGAGACAACATCGGTGTCGAGTACGCACCCGTGATCTTTGCCATCTCTGAGTCGCGCATTGAGAGCGGGGTAATCTGGGCCGGAACAAATGATGGTCAGGTGCAGGTGACGCGCGACGGCGGTAAGAATTGGAGCAACGTCACGAAGAACATCTCCGGGCTTCCGCCCTGGGGCACGGTCAGCAACATCGAGCCATCGCGTTACAATGCCGGTTCTGCTTACCTCACGGTCGATTTTCACCAGGTGAACAATCGCGATCCCTTTATTTACAAAACGAAAGATTACGGTAAGACCTGGAAGGCGATCACCAGCGGTATTCCCCATAGCATGCTCAGCTATGCCCATTGTGTGCGCGAAGATCCGGTGCGCCAGGGACTGTTATATGTGGGCACCGAGAACGGCCTCTACATCTCTTTTGAGGATGGCGAAAAATGGGAACCGTTGCAGGCAAATCTACCGCATGCTCCGGTCTACTGGATGATTGTGCAGGAGCATTTCAACGATTTGGTGATCGCGACCTATGGCCGCGGTTTCTGGATTCTTGACGACCTGACACCGCTACAGCAGATGACCGACAGTGTACGCGCGGCCAACGCGCACTTATTCATGCCACACGCAACCTATCGCTTCCGCAGCGGAACCGTTCCCGTAACCATGAGTGATGATCCGACGGCCGGACAAAATCCGCCCTATGGCGCGGCGATCAGCTATTACTTGAAAGCGGCGCCCAGCGGTGACGTGAAGATCCGCATTGAAGACGCCAAAGGACAAACCGTGCGTACCATAAACGGTACTAAGAATGCCGGCCTTAATCGCGTGACCTGGGATTTGCGGGGCGAGCCATCAAAGGAAATGCGCTTGCGGACCAGTCCGGCTTACGCGCCGGAACTGCGGGTGGGCACGGACGGTACCAGGTCGGCGCCCGACGGAGCGCGGCTTTCCCTTCTGCTTCCGCCAGGCGGATACAAGGTAACGCTTTCAGCCGGCGGTCCGGAATTGAGCCAACCTTTGATCGTGAAAAAAGACCCGAGTTCAACCGGCAGCGAAGCTGATATCCAGGCACAAATGGAAATGCTGGTGGACCTGCGGAAAGATCTGGAGAGCGCTACCGAAATGGTAAACCAGATCGAGGACATTCGCGCGCAGCTCAACACGCTGACGGGTATGTTGACAGATGCTTCGTTGAGAAAGTCAGCCGACGATCTGGATAAGAAATTTATTGACGTTGAAGACAATTTAATTCAGCGCAAACTCACCGGGCAGGGGCAGGATTCTGTGCGTTGGCCATCCAAACTGGTGAGCAAGATCAGCTATCTGGCCAGTGGCTTGAGCGGTTCGGATTTTGGGCCGACGGCGCAACAACGCGAAGTGCAAACGCTGCTTAAAGGACAGTTGGCCACGCAACGCGCGCGCCTGGAAGGAATTGTCAGCGGTGATCTGGCCGCCTTCAACAAGCAACTGCGCGATCGAAATATTGGAAATATCGTCACTCAGTAAGTGTTCGACGCTTGGGTCTTTGGTTGATCCGCGAACTATGTACTGCAGGCTGCCAGCCTGCAGTCTTCCGCTAACAGAGCGCCTGCCTGGCAAGCAACAGGCTGGCAGCCTGTTGTACAAATTTGCTTACTGAACTTTCCGGCCGCGGGTATCGTTCTCAAAAGTTATGTATTGTCCTCAATGTGGCAGTGAATCCGCTTCGACCTTGCAGTATTGCCGTCTGTGCGGAGCGAATCTGAAAGTAATCGGGAAAGCCGTGGCGCTCAGCGAGGCCATTGCGCGCAGCGATCGTGGGCCGCTGCCGAAGTTGAAAGAGATGGTGCGGAACTTCAAGATACCCGATCAGGTTACCGAAGAGATCTCCGGCGCTCTGCAGAAGATGAATGAAGAGCTGGTGCGCAGTTCAGACGAGCCGCGGCCGAAACATCTTCCCTGGTGGGCACTGCGAGACAAAAAGAGTCCGGAACGTCGCCGTGAAGACCAGCGCGTGAAAGGGACAATCTCACTCTTCACGGGCATTGGACTAACGATCTTTCTTTACAACCTGGCGGGTGCGGTAGTGCTCAAGCTCCCACCGGATGTGCTGGCAAAGATTCCGTTTGAACTCGAACCGGTGATCCGCGTGCTTTGGACTGTGGGTCTAATTCCTACTCTATCGGGGGCGGGACACTTGCTGGGTAGTTTTTTCATCAAGTCCACGCCGCCGCCGCAGCTCGATTCGGCTCCGCCGGATTCAGTGGTATTGAAGCCCGGGATCGAAGTTCGCACTGCAGTCGTCGCGGAGTCAATTCCGCACAGCGTGACGGAAGGAACCACAAACCTGCTTAGCCCGAATCAGTAACGAGCTTAGCGCAAACCTCGTTCTGCGCTGCTTCGCGCTAAATCACAGCGTGAAGGAAGCTCGACCCGCTTTTGTACTGCAGGCTGCCGGCCTGCAGATCCGACGCAGGTAGCATCCACCCAGGCCTCGACAGGCCGGCAGCCTGTCGTGCGACGTGTTCGGGTAGGCTACGAATGAAGAAAGAGTGTGCGTGGGGGACGTGGTCAAGGTACGCGTTGAACCGAAAAAACTTGATTGAGCCATCTCATTCATACCAGGTTTTAAACTTATGCGAACCAACGTAGCTCGGTTATCATCACACCGTCATGGATTTGTTCGCGCAACATCGACGGTCAAGGCTACTTGCTTCAATAGCCCTGGCGCTGGCATTGCTTGCCGGCACCGTTCCGATCGCATTGCGGGCGCAGACGCCTCAGGATCAGGACGACGTAATTCGCACGGAAACTAACCTCACTAATATCCTGCTCACGGCCACTGACAAACATAATCGCCTGATCACGAATTTGCGCGAAGAAGATCTGCGCGTGCTCGAAGATGGCGTACCGCAGAAGTTGTTCACTTTTCAGCGCGAGACTGATCGCCCGCTCTCGATTGCTTTCCTGATCGACGTCAGCGCTTCCGAGGAACGAACCCTCCCCGATGAAAAGGCGGCAGCCCGCACATTTATTGAGACGATTATTCGTTCAACGAAAGATGAAGCGGCGATCATTCCCTTCACCGATTATGCTTATCTCGAGCAAGCCCTGACCCGTAATGTTCTCGGCATTTATCAGGCACTCGAACGCGTTGAGGTCGCATTGCCTTCCTATGTCGGCACGGGCCGGCCCATTAGTGGCATCGCTTCCAAACCGGGCGGGGTCGCCAGTCCGCGTGAGGGATCGACCGCAATTTGGGATGCGATAACTGTAAGTGCGAAAGAAATCCTGGCCCGCAGCCCCGGGCTACGACGCCGGGCGATTATTCTTTTGACGGATGGACAAGACACAAGCAGCCGCATGACGAAGAACGAAGCCGTTGATCAGGCGCTCGATGCCGAGACAGTGATTTACGCCATCGGCATCGGCGACAGCAGGTTCGAAGGGGTCAATAGAGGAGTGCTGAACTCACTCGCCGAGAGCACCGGAGGCCGCGCGTTCTTCCCAAAAAAGGGCACGGATCTCAACGCCGCCTTTGCCGAGATCGAGCAGGAGCTGCGATCGCAATACCTGCTCGCTTACTCTTCAAGCAACAAAAACCGGAACGGCGCTTTCCGCCAGACGCGCGTCGAACTTGTTAATACACAACTGTTCAAAGATCCGCTGAAGCTCCGTTACCGTCCCGGCTACTTCGCCAAGCCACTCAACAGCGGCCGCTAGGTTTGGGGCTGAATCTTTGCGAACTCGTCATCGTCCGCGTGTCTCACATCAGATTTCTTTTTCTTCTTCAGAATGGCCGCGGATATCAGCGTAATGAGGAACCCAATCGGAAGCGGCTCAAGGAAAGAAAGCGCTGCATTGATCAATGGATTGTCGTACATCGCCTTGAAGCTTTTCATTTGCTGTATCTGAAGCTCAATTGCCTGCGGGCTGGCGCCTGAGGCCCGCGCTTTATCGACTATATGTTGCGCGTACTTCTCAGCGAAATCCGGCATGAACTTGAAGTAGATGATTTCCCAAGCCACTACATAGCAGACGCAGGATACGAGAGTGATCAAAATGCCGACGGCAAATGCCCGTCCGAAAGTAATCTGGCCGCCATTAACATTTTCCCGATACGACCGGATACCAAAGAACACCATGAGAAAGGAAAGCACCATCCCGGTGTAGCCAATGATTTCTCCCTTATCAAAGCCAATCTTGTCCATAAAAGGCAACGTCGAAAACATCATTAGCGCCAGGATGGCGCCGGAAATGAGCCCAAAGGTCAAAACAGTTTTCTTCATAGCTGCGCTCCTAATTTTAGAGAATTCCAGCGCCGACAAATTAGTTTAGAGTGCCGGGTTTGTCGTCATACTTTCGGGTGATTTCGCGCGTTGAGCCGGAAAATCATACTTTAGTTACTTTGAATAAGCGTGATTAAGTTCCGGAAGTCTACGCTAATGTTAATGAGGAGTCTCCGAAACTTTTAGGCCCGAAGGGCCGGCATTCAATAGCCACGTTCGTGAGGGCGTGGAATGAGTTTCAAAAAAATGATGAGCGCAGCAGGTGCGGAATAGGGAAGTGAGGTGGGGCAGTGCCGGCCCTTCGGGCCTTAAGCTATGGCGAGCATTCTTCTCCACGCCCTCACGGACGTGGCTATTGAATGCCGGCCCTTCGGGCCTCAGACCCCTTTAAGGTATCAGTCCCAATTCCTTCCCAATCTGCACTGCCTGGGTCCTGCGCT
Organism: Acidobacteriota bacterium; assembly: GCA_025463135.1. Classification (GTDB taxonomy): domain Bacteria; phylum Acidobacteriota; class Blastocatellia; order Pyrinomonadales; family Pyrinomonadaceae; genus JAOAPY01. The sequence continues at coordinate 32,550 of JAOAPY010000051.1, read as the reverse complement.
TTGCGCTCAGTTTATCGAACAAGCGGCTGGAGTGGGTTTTGACTGTGTTCTCGCTTACGAACAACTTGGCGGCAATCTCTCGATTGCTCAGACCGCCGGCGATTAATTCGAGAATCTCGAGTTCGCGTTTAGTGATTGCCAACTCGCGCAGCCTTTCTTCATTAAGCGCAAACTGTGGCGCCCCGAACACTGGAACTTCTCTTTCAACTATCCGCTCCCGCTCGATAATAATTTCTTTTTTCTTCGTGAGTTTCAGTCCCAACCAGACACCAAGCGAAGAAAACATCAGCGCTATCAAGCCTCCGTAGATCTCGATAGAGTGTTCCAGCACCAGGAAGCGATACTCAACCAGCTTCAGCGCGACGATTAACAGACCGCCGCACAGTCCGTAGATGAGACCATAACTGAGAATGTGTTTTTTCACGTCTGGCAGCCGGTACGGGCTAGTAGTCCGGCGAATCTTACCTGACATTCGCGCCGGGCTGAAAAGAAACCTCAAAACACCGCCATTACCAAAACACCGGCAGTCTTGCTCCCCACTTCTTATTACGCTAAGCTCGGCTCTCCCAAAAGCTTCGCTTTTGAGCACACCCAAATGCAGCCAACTCAATGAATCGAAAGGTGCTAACCAATGGCAATTAGTCAGGATTTGTTGGAAATACTTGCTTGCCCGGCCTGTAAGGCCAAGGTGGAATTGAAACCTGACGGCAGCGGCTTGAAATGTGTCGAATGTCACCGCGTCTATCCCATTCGCGACGACATTCCCGTCATGCTAATCGACGAAGCGACCATAGAAGATGAAGAGCCTGCGGGAAATAGTTGAGTCGTCTCCGCGGATGCGCTCCGTCGCCATGCAGGGATTGCAACCTGACGAGGGCCCGCAACCGTTGGGGCCGCCTCGCTGGGACTGGAGCAAAGTAGAGCGCGTTCTGATAGTGCGCCTGCGCTCGATTGGCGACACAGTGCTCACTACTCCTTCGCTTTTCGCTTTGCGCAGATTTCTTCCCCACGCTCGTATCGATATCTTACTGGAAGACTGGGTCGCGCCGGTGCTGGAAGGCTTTGAGCACGTGGACAAAGTAATCGTACTTGAGCGAGACAGTACTGCCGCGCGTCTTCAGGTCGCGCGAGCGATTCGCGGCAAACAATATGATGTTGTTTATAACCTGCATGGCGGCACGACAGCCACGCTGTTGACACGCGCTTCCGGTGCGCGTCATCGGGTCGGCTTTGCGCACTATCAGTACGCTCGATTACACAGCCACCTCGCGCCGTCATCATTGGTACTTTGGGGCGCTGCCAGGGCGCATTCAGTCGAACAACAACTTGCCCTCCTGGGTTGGACCGGCGTACCTGTCAGCGACCGGCCGCCCACACACCTGGCAATTTCTGAAACGGCGGCGGCCGGCATCTCGGGAAGGCTAAGCGCCGCCGGGATTGATACGCTGACGCCTTTTGCCATGGTCCATCCTGCGACCGCGTTTGCCACGAAGCAGTGGGCCACCGAGAAATTCGCGCGAGTAGTTGAGTATCTGGACCGGCGCGGTCTGGCGACGGTGGCCCTGGCCGCACCAAACGAGGCCGGAACGGTGCGGAATCTGATCGCCAATTCCTCCGCGTCAATCGTGGCCTTTACGGATCTGTCGCTGCCTGAAGTTACGGCACTGGCTGCGCGGGCGCGATTATTTATCGGCAATGACAGCGGCATTGCGCACATCGCGGCCGCCGTAAATACGCCGGCGGTGGTTGTCTTTGGCTCATCAAACGTCGCGCACTGGAAACCGTGGGCAACCGCGCCGGCCGAAATTGTCCTGGAAGAGATGGAATGCCAGCCCTGTCATGGTTACTTCTGCGAAAAATTTGCGCAGCCGGAATGCATTCTGCGCGTACCGGTTGAACGAGTGACGTCAGCGATCGATAGAGTATTACGCGAGAGTGCATGATGTTTAGCTCCTGGATAACAGTTAAGGACAGTTTCCCGCAAAGAACCCAAGTAGAGCGCGGATGAATACGAGAGATTTTTAAGACCGATCAAAATGAAAGTAGTCCGCGAGCATTGCGGTTCGTTGCGCCTTGGCGCTTTGCGGGAAATTCAGGTTCGCAATAGCCCCTTAAGTGATCATGGACCAACCGACCAGGAAACGCGCTGAAAAGATATTGAGCTCAATCCGCGATCGCAAGATCGTGGTGTTGGGCGACGTGATGCTCGATGAGTTTGTCTGGGGCGAAGTGACGCGCATCTCGCCCGAAGCGCCCGTGCCGGTGGTTGATATTCGTCGCGAGTCGATCCATCTGGGGGGCGCGGCGAATGTGCTGGCAAATCTCGTCGCCCTGGGGGCGCAGGCCTGCGTGATTGGTGTAATTGGAAAAGACGCAGCCGGCGACCGATTGCGCATTGCCCTGGCTGAGGCGAATCCTGGCCAGCCGGACGGCAATCTAATTGTTGATGACAGCAGGCCGTCAACAACCAAGACGCGCATTATCGCGCACAACCAACTTGTCGTCCGGGCCGATCGTGAGCAACGCACGCCCGTTGTTTTCGAGATAGAGAACCTCGTGATCAGAACTCTCGAGGTCGCTCTTGAGGATGCGGACGCCCTGGTGGTGTCGGACTATGACAAAGGAGTAGTCACTGAGAGAATCCTGGCGGCAATTCTGCCCCTGGCTTACGGTCGCATGCCGGTGCTTATCGATCCCAAAATACGCAACTTCAATTTCTATCGCCCGGCTACTCTGGTGACTCCGAATCATCATGAAGCTCTGCGTATGGCGAACCTGGAAGATGAGTCAGACGAAGGTTTGCATCAGGCAGCCGTGGTGCTCCGCGCGAAGCTCGGCTGCGATTCGGTCCTGGTGACGCGTGGCGATCGCGGCATGATGCTTTTGGAAGGGAATGGCGATCCGGTTTTCGTGCAGACCGTAGCGCGCGAGGTGTACGATGTCACCGGCGCGGGTGATACGGTGATCGCGACACTCGCGGGCGCACTGGCGGCCGGTGCCGGGATGATCGAAGCAGCCACGCTGGCAAACCACGCGGCCGGTGTAGTGGTCGGTAAAGTGGGTACGGCGACGACAAGCGCGGAAGAGTTGATCGCGTCGTTTGAATCATGATCGGCAAAACACTCCACCACTATCGCATTCTGGAAAAAATCGGCGTGGGCGGGCAGGGCACTGTCTACAGGGCCACCGATACAAAGCTGGGCCGCACCGTGGTCGTTAAGGTGCTGCCGCCGGAATTGACCGTCAAAGAAGCCAACCTGAAACGCTTTGAACGCGAAGCGCGCCTGGCCTCTTCGCTCGACCATCCCAACATCTGCACAATTTTCGACCTCGACGAAATCGAGGGCGTGCACTTCATCGCGATGCAGCACGTGGAAGGGAAAAACGTCAGACAATTAGTCAATGGGCATCCATTGGAATTGAGGAGCGCGCTGCTGATTGCCATACAGGTGGCCGACGCCCTCGCGGTGGCCCACGCCCGCGGCATCATTCATCGAGATGTGAAATCCGGCAACGTGATGGTGACGCCTTCGGGACAGGTGAAGATTCTTGACTTTGGTCTGGCCAAACTTCTGGATGATGAAGAGGCGAGCTCCTCGGGCATACATCGCACTGAACTAACTGAAGTTGGGGTGCCCTATGGCACTGCCACTTATGCCGCACCCGAACAAGCGCGCGGCGACCGCGTCGATAAACGCGCGGACATCTTTTCCACCGGCGTCTTGTTGTACGAGATGGTCACCGGCACCTGGCCTTTTCGCGGTAAAAGCACCATCGATGTGCGGCACGCCGTCTTGTATGACGCACCGAAGCCGTTGGCCGAGATGCGTCGCGATCCGCTACCGGCGCGGCTGCAGCAGATTTTGGATCGTGCGATTGCCAAAGACCCGCGCGATCGTTACCAGAAAATGGAAGAGATGCGAGACGAACTGCGCGCCGTCCTTCAGGAGGTGACAAATGCTGCCAGTGGCGGCGCGCCGTTGGATACTATTGCGCCCGAACCCCCGCGTCATGTGGCAGGCGCAAATCCCGTGTCGCGCGCAATGCGTTGGATTCGCAGTATCGGAAAGTCTGAAAGTCCGACCTCAAGCCCGAACTTTACAACTTCGCCCAGACAGGCGGTCCACGAAACTCCGTTTACAACCATTACCGATCAGGAGAAAAAGAGTCTGGCGATTCTCCCATTTAAGAATATCGGTAACGACGCTGCATCGAGTTTTTACGAGTTCTCGCTCGCCGACGCGGTGATTACGGAACTGGCCCGGGTGCGCTCACTGGTGGTCCGTCCTTCGTCGGTGATTGCCAAATATCAGGGTCAACAGATCGATCCCCGGGAGGTCGGACACGAACTGAACGTGGGCGCTGTGCTGGCCGCGGGATTTATTCATGCGGGCGAACGCTTCCGCGTCACCGCACAACTCCTGGACGTTCGTTCCGGCGATATCCTCTGGAGTGACCGCATCGATACCTCGGCTGCTGACATCATTACGGTACAGGACACGATCGCGCAGCGCATCGTCGAGGGCTTGAGCCTCGAACTCAGTCCCGCCGAACAGGTGAAAATCGCCAAGCCGGCCACAGAAAGCTCGGCTGCTTATGAAGAGTATCTGCGCGGTCGCGATTCGTTTGCTCGTTTCATTTTTCGCTCTGTCGCGCCCGAAGATTGCGATACCGCGATTGAACACTTTCAAAACGCTATTAAGCTCGATGGAAATTTCGCACTGGCCCACGATGGTCTGGGCGCTGCTTACGTCAATAAAGTCTTCAAAGGATTTGGCGGAGCTGAAGACTTCGAGCGCGCCGAGGCCGCTTTCAGCAAAGCGTTGGCGATTGATTCCCACATCGCCGAATCCCGTATGCTGATGGTTTTTGTCTATCTGTGGCGGGGCGAAAAGCAGAAGGCCCGCGACGAGGTCGCGCAGATGCGCAAAGAAGCGCCCAGTGAAGCAGTCGTGCATTTCGTCAAAGCCACACTGCACCGTTTGGACGGCGAGTATGCGCGCGCCTTGCGAAGTTTCGATAGGCTGGTGCGATTGGATCCGGCGGCGCATGTAGTGGCCAGTTACAATCGCGCCCTGATTTACATGTACATGGGCCAATTTGAAAATGCGACGCGTGAATTGGATAACGCGGGTGAGCCTGACAATCCCCTGGTGCGCACTTTTCGCGCGCTCAGTTTGTATTACACGGGCCAAACGGATGCGGCCGCTGAGCATATGGGGCAGACAGTGGAAAGACATCCGGGCATGCACGGTATTCGGCCATTCCTGGGAATGTTCTTAAGTGCGCAGGGGCACCACGAAGAAGCAAGGGCGCAACTGACCGAAGCGGTCAAGCGGAACGCGGAAGTCGATCCGGACATCGCTTACTCAGTCGCGTCGGTTTATGCATTAGAGAATGCGCGGGATGAAGCGTTCGCGTGGCTGGCGCGCTCCATTGCCTTGGGGAATGAAAACCGGCCCTGCTTTGAAAACGATCCGAATTGGGCTGCGTTGCGAGACGATCCACGATTTGTGGAGTTGATGAGTAAGGTGAGGCAAGCGGATAAATCCAGATCTTCGCGGCCAACGGTCGAGGGAGATTGAACCGCTATCGTGTGCGGCATGCCCTGTAGGTTCGCCAAGCCGCGCACGCATAGTTCTTTGTTGAGATGCCAAGCATGATCATGAGCAAGCGCCCTATTTCAGTCCTAATATTTCTGGTTCTAAGTATAGGCGGCGTCTCGGCGCTGCCCGGGAATCATTTCCCACAGCGAGAACGTAAGGTTGTTCCCTCGCCAACAACGCAGGCCAGTCCGGTTCCAACGCCAGGTGCGACTCCGGTTCCGACACCTCAAGCATCGCCAACCCCAACTGCGCCCCGTAGTGCTACGACTACAAAATCACTTGCCGAGCTGCAAAGCCGCATTGCGGAAATTCTGCGAAAGCCCGAACTGGCGTCGGCCATGGTTGCGGTCAAAGTTGCATCATTGGACACGGGGCGAGTGTTATTTGAAGAGAACGCCAACAAGCTCGTGCGCCCGGCTTCGAACATGAAGCTTTATACAATAGCCGCGGCGCTCGACCGGCTGTCGCCGGACTTTCGTTTTACCACTTCCGTCCAAGCCGCTGTCAAACCTGACGCTGAAGGAACGATTCATGGCGATCTGATCATTTACGGTCGCGGTGATCCTTCGATTGCGGCGCGCTTCAACAACGGTGATTACTATAAGGGAATCGATGATCTGGCGACCAGGATTGCTGCCGCGGGCGTCAAGCGTGTTGAGGGTGATCTGGTGGGCGATGAATCTTATTTCACCGGCCCTCAGTTTGGTTCAGGCTGGGAATGGGAAGACTTGACCTGGTACTTTGGAGCCGAAGTCAGCTCGCTCACAGTCAATGACAATTCGTTGGACCTGTTCATCAAACCTGGATCGCAGGTCGGCGCGCCCGGTTTGGTAACGACTGGGCCACCCGATCCCTTGCTGACGATTGTTAATCGCGTCGTGACCGTGGCCAGGGGAACTCCGAGAAGTGTGAATATCTATCGCGGGTTACAAGAGAACACACTCGAAGTCTCGGGCGTAATCCCGTTGGAAGACAAAGGCTACACGGGCGGGATTGCTATCTCTCATCCGGCAATGCTCTTCGTCCAGCTCTTACGAGCGGCCCTGGCGCAACACGGCGTGACCGTGACCGGTAAGATCCGGACAACCGATGGCAAACCGGAACGCAGTATCATCCCACGTTTGGTTAACGCGTCGGTTCAGTCAACTGAGTCACGCGTCGAAATTACAAACATGCCATCTCCGCCGCTGAGTCTGATTGCTGCGCACACATTAAAGCCGAGCCAGAATCTCTACACCGAATTGGTTTTGCGAACTTTGGGAAAGAGTGCGACCGCACCCCTGAAGAATTCCAACGGCGACCTGACGAGTGAAGATGCGGGCCTCGAAGTAGTAAAATCTTTTTTAAAAGAAGCCGGCCTCAATCCTGAGGTCCTGGTCCTCTCGGACGGTTCAGGATTATCTCGCAACGACATGATAACCGCCGCAGCTACGGTGCAATTGCTGACGTACATGAGCAGGCACAAGTACGCGTCGGTCTGGCGTGATGCCTTGCCCATCGCCGGCGTCGACGGCACGCTGCGCAACCGGATGAAAGGGACGGTCGCGGAAAATAATTTGCGCGGAAAAACCGGTTCACTTAGTTCTGCCGCGAGTTTGTCCGGATATGTGACCAGCGCGGCGGGCGAGAACCTGGTGTTTTCGATCGTCGCTAACAACTATCCACGTGACGCTGAGCCGCGCACGGTTTGTATCGATCCCATCGCGGTGCTGCTGGCATCGTTTGCAGGGCGATCACAGCGGTGACCTTACCGCTTGATCAGGGGTTTCTAATAACAGCATGTCAGTACACTTCACAAAGTTTCATGGCTATGGCAACGATTATCTGGTGATCGAAGCCGGCGCGCTTGCTGCCGAGGTTACCAATCTCAGCCGGTTCGCGCGCGAGATTTGTAATCGTCACTACGGCGCGGGCGCGGACGGAATCGCGGTTGTCGATCGGGTGGACAGTGGCGACGCCGACTTCAGCGTTCGCATCTTCAATCCCGATGGCAGCGAAGCTGGACTGTCGGGCAATGGCACGCGTTGCGCAGCTTCATATTTGTTTTATCGCAAGCTTTGGTCGAACAGCGAACTGCGCTTGAGTACAAAGTCCGGCCTAAAACGATATTTCCTGCGTGATCAAATCGGTCCCGGAACCTACCTGTTCGATTCCGAGTTGGGCCAGCCCCGACTCGATAGCGAGTCGATCCCGATGTCGATCCCGGAACCGCTGGCGCAGGTCGTAGGCTATCTTCTGGTTGTGGCCGGCGACACGTTCAACGTAACTGCGCTCGAAATGGGCAATCCCAACTGCGCCATTTTTGTCGAGGACTTTGATGCGCTGGATTGGCGCCGAATAGGGAAAGCGATCGAACACCACGAACGGTTTCCCGAACGTACCAATGTGGAATTCGTGCATGTGCTGGATCGGGAAAAGATCGACTTGCGCATCTGGGAGCGCGGTGTAGGTGAAACAACCGCTTCGGGAACCTGTTCCTGCGCGGCAGCCGTTGCTTCGATGATCAATGGCTTCACCGATCGCCAGGTGGAAGTCCGCACGCCCGGCGGCACTGTGAATGTTCGCTGGCAAGATGATGGCGAGGTTGTCCTCACGGGGATCGCCGAGGTTGTCTATCATGGTGAATGGCTGGGCGATAGCTGACGGATGCGTAAGCCTCTCTAAGGAACGGTTGCTGCGACAGGTCGCACCGACCAAAGCGGTGACGGGTCACCGCACTCCAAATTAAGACAGTATCGTATCGACTGAGTTTTGGACTGGATCTCGCGACTTAAGGTATTCTGTTCGCGCTGAAGGGCATACCCGCTACGGCGTTCTTGCTTCATCTTTGGCAAAAGACAGCGCCCCCAAATCCCTCTGGAGTTCGAAGCAAATGAGTTCTCCCAAACCCCCTGCATCTGTTCGGCAATCCTACCGTCAAATCATCCTGCTCGGGTTGCTCGTTGCGGCCCCCGGATTTTTCGCCTGCACCAGGGTTACCAAAGGTGAGCCGGATCCCAAGCCTCCTGTTGTCGCCGCGAAACCAGCCCCTTCATTGATAGCGACTTGGCTGGGAAATCCGTCGCGCGATTTTTACGGGACAGGTCCCTGGAAAGACGGTCAGCTCGAAATCGTCTGGGAGTACAAAACCAGTTCAATCAGCGGCCGCTTGCATAAGGACCCGTGGGGCGGCACTTCCTGGCCCGGACAACCCTCGGTCGAAGGTGACCGAGTTTATTTTCCTTCGGCCGACGGCAACACCTACGCCTTCAACAGGGCCGATGGCAATCTGATCTGGAAGTTCAAAGCCAAAGATAGTTTCAAAGCGACGCCTACTATCGTGGGGGACAAGATAATCGCGAGCGGCCTGGACCATCACGTCTACTGCGTGAACAAGAAAGACGGCAGCCTTATTTGGGATTATGAAACAGGTTTCGAAGTCGATGGCTCTGTCGCTGTGGTGGGTGAGCGAGTGTATTTTGGTGGTGAGGATCGAAACTTCTACTGTTTGAGTTTGAATGATGGAAAACTTGTCTACAAGACCGCGGGTGTGGGCTCGATTGAGGGAAGCGTCACTTACAGGGATGGGCGCGTTTATCTCAGCACCGAAAACTTTGAACTGTTCTGTCTCAATGCCGCAGACGGAAAAATAATCTGGAAAGCGAAGATCGGCGCCGATTCGGATTCAACACCCGCGGTCGTAAACGGATTGGTTTACACCGCGGCGGAAGATGGCGTCGTGCGCGCCTACAAACAAGAGACGGGCGAATTGGTATGGAATTATGTTACCGAGGGTGCGCGGCTCGGCCACGGTAGCGAGACCAAAGGTATCTGGGCCAGCCCCATTTTTTACAAAGGCAGGATTTATATTGGCGCCGGTAACGGCTATCTGCATTGCCTTACTGCCGACAAGGGTGAACTGATCTGGCGTTACAAAGCGCACGGACCGATTTGGGGAAGCTCGCCGGTTGTCGACGGTCGCGTGGTTTTTGGCGATAAGGCCGGCTGGATCAATCTCATTTCCGCCGATGATGGCAAGCTGATCTCTGATATCAAGATTGGCGACAACATCAATTCCACACCGGCTGTGGCTGACGGAAGGATTTATATTGGCGCCTTTAATGGTAAGCTTTATTGCCTGGGGATGGGGAAGAGTCGGCAGGAAGCAGAAGGCGGGAAGCAGGAGAAAGCAGTAGGCAGTAGGCAGAAGGCAGTAGGCAGAAAGAAGAAGAAACGAGCGGTACCGAACCGGCCAGTCACACTACCAAAGGCACCTCCCGTGTCACCAACTAACAACTAACAACTAACAACTAACAACTAACAACTGACAACTGACAACTGACAACTGACAACAGACAACAGACAACTGACCTCTGTCCTATGATTTATCTCGTTGACAATACCATCGATGGCCAGGGAGCCAGTCCGCGGGAGATCAAGAGTGCGCTGGAAAGAGTTAAACCCGACCTCAAGATTCTCGTCGAACCCTTTCATAAAGTTTCGCTTTCGCGTCTTGACGTGCTTTCCCCTTCACACATTATCCTCAGCGGCCAAAGCCACCCCTGGGAAATGTACGCCCCCGAGTCGCTGGCAGGTTTGTACGATGTCATCCGCAAAGCCCCCATTCCTATCCTGGGTGTTTGCGGCGGCCACCAGCAGATGGGGCTGGCCTTTGGCGCTGCGGTGGGATTGATGGAACGGCTCACGCCGGGCGAGGGTTACAACGGCGCAAAGCGAGAACGCGGCTTTCTTCCGGTTCAGACTTTGCCGGTTGAGGGCGACAGCGAAGTGCTTTTTCGAAAGCTGCCGAGCACCTTCACCGTCTGGCACTCTCACTGCGACGAAGTGAAGGAACTACCACCGGGTTTTCGACGCACCGCCTTCAACGACACCTGTGCGATTCAGGCAATGCAGCATGAATCAATGCCACTGTTCGGCGTTCAATTTCATCCTGAACTGTTTGATGAAGTTCATCCTCAAGGTCGGCTGGTCATCGAGAACTTCCTCGACTTGAGTTGAGCGCCTGCGGACTGTATTGAGGTGTCGAAGATTTCTCCCAATGCATTTGCACCGCGACGAAGCTGAGGAACTGCCAGCAAGCCTCCAAGGCCTATCTATAACTGATTTTGGCCCTGCAACACCTTTGTAAGAGAAAGATTACGTTCCCTTAACTCTAAATATTTCAACAGTTGATTCGCCAAATCCGTCTAGACTCCTCTGAATCACACACTCACGCCTGGACACGTCAAAGGGTCGGGTGCTAGCCTCCTTCACGAAACAAGCGGGCATTACACTCGCTTGTTTTTGTTTGTAAGACCAGATCTTTCAGCGCACCGCATCAAGGATGCAACCCCACTCCGGCTGACGTCATGCCTGACTCCTAGAGCCGGAGGTCGAGTTTTCGGAACCGAACCGAACTCGCGCGTAGCGCCGCTGCAAGTTTGACCCAGAACTTCGGACGGAGACCCGAGCAGAATGAAATCCCTTTTTGGCGGTAGCGCGGCCGTTGCCGTAGCTTTACTTGCAAGTTCCTTCATACTTTCAGCAACACCCTCGGTGGCAGAAACAACGCTGCCACTCACCCAGCAGCAGAAACAGATGGTCTCGGTCAAATCGGACGTGAAGTCGTCACCCGTCAGTCCCGAGACTCCGATTTCCGCGGCTACGACTGCCTCAAATAAAACCGCGACTCTCAGTGGCGTGGTAGTCGAAGCTACCGATCCCGCCGGTGGTCTTGCCAATAGCAACGAGGCGCGTCTGGAGCCGGTTACAGCGCCGGTGCATTACACGGCAACGGCGTACAGTCTTAACGGACGAACCGCCAGTGGGATACGAGTGAGCAAAGGCTTGATTGCCGCTGACCCGAGTTTTTTACCGCTTGGCACGCGAGTCAGGCTGGAGGCCGGACCATACAGCGGTGATTACCTTGTGGCTGATACCGGTGGCTCAGTCCGTGGCAAACGAATCGACATCTGGACGCCAACCAGTCGCGAGGCGATGCGCTTTGGCAGACGGTTGGTCAAACTTACCGTTTTGAGCTACGGCCCGAAGCGAAACTTGTTGCGCAAACATCGTTAACGATAAGTCAAAGAGGCAAATTGATGTGCAGGGCAAAAGGCGTTTGACCTTTTGCCCTTTTTATTTAGTGGGTACTGGCCTCATTTTGATTTTATCCCCCTCTCCGCAAGCGGAGACGGGTTAGGGGAGAGGGTGGTACGCGCTTATTAACCCCCCGCCCTCCCAACGCAGTGGGGAGGGGAGCACAGCAAAATAGGTCACTACCATTTGGCGCCGGCGTTCTTCGCACTGCTTATGCTGGAATGTTAAGATGCGAATTCGCTTTCTATCTGATTCAAGAGGTCTGCATGCAGCCGTCGCTAGAGTCCGCATCGTTCAAGGAACAAGACCGTGAAGTCGCAGTATCCGCTCCGCTGGTTGAGGTCAGGCGCGGCACAATTACCGAGTCGCGTCACCGAGGTCATGTGGCCGCGGTCGACGGCACCGGAAAGCTGATTGCCAGTCTTGGAACACCGGCAGCGATCACTTATTTGCGCTCATCCGCAAAGCCATTCCAGGCGATTCCTTTGGTTGCCTCAGGAGCTGCGGATCGTTTCGGCTTTACCGAAGCAGAAATCGCCCTCGCTTGCGCTTCGCACAGCGGCGAACCGATTCACACCGAGCTGGCGCGGTCGATGTTGAAAAAGATCAACCTGCCGCCAGAGGCTTTGAAGTGTGGCACGCACGAGCCGTTCAGCGCGGCAGAAACGCGCCGCCTGCGCGAACAGGGCCGAGCGCCGAATGTGCTGCAAAACAATTGTTCGGGCAAACATGCCGGAATGCTGGCCCTTGCGTTACACTTGGGCGCACCCTCTGAAAGTTACGATAGTCCCGATAATCCTGTTCAAATAGCGATTCAGGAATCGGTAGCCCGCTTCTCGAATTGTTCGATAAAGGAACTTGCGTTGGGAGTGGACGGGTGCGGTGTACCGGTGTTTGGCATGGCGGTCCAGGCAATGGCCCTGATGTACGCCCGCCTGCTAATGCCCCACGATTTTGACGAACCAACGAGGGTAGTCTGTAAGCGTATCAGTACCGCCATGATCAATCACCCTGAGATCATTGGCGGAACAATTGACAGACTGGACACCGAAATGATGCGCGCGGCCGGCGGACGATTGATTTCCAAGGTCGGCGCCGAAGGCGTCTACACCGTGGGCGTGTTGCCCTGTGCAGAATGGCCCGACGGTCTTGGTCTGGCCCTCAAGATTGAAGATGGCGACGACCAGCGCGCGCGGCCAACCGTCGTGATCGAAGCCCTCAGGCAACTCGGTGTGTTGGCGGGTGACTCTCTCAAAGCGGTCGCTCGTTTTGCGCGCGTCCCAGTGACCAATCGCCGCGGTGATGTGGTTGGCGAAGTGAGACCCGTCTTTGCTTTGCAGCTCGCCGGCGTCTAATCAGGAAAACTTAGAATGTCAGTCCCACAATCCATCGATGAGAGTGCCGCCGGAAACCAGCCGCCACTGCGACGAGACTCGCAGGGTCGCGTTGATGTCGACTCCGTCCCCGATGTTATTCAATGGTTTCTGGATTACGACCAGCGGGTTGCGATCGTCAAGCATGCGCGGGTCGAAGAAGTCTTTCAATGGAAGCAAAGCCAGAGCCGTCTGGCCGGCGAAGAAGTGTTTCTCTTCAATCGCGCTGAAGATCGTCTGGCCATCGGAATTATTCAGGCGCTGTCCGAGAATGCCACTGAAAGCGGACTTCATTCCTGGATTGCACAATTGCTTAACGCTCTCGATTCCGCCTCCAGAACCAATGAAACCATCTCTGAGGCTTACGGATTGGACTTGGCCGGCTCTGCGTCCACGGTAAATGAAGCTGCCAAAATACCAGCAGCGCGCGAGCGAGCAGAGTTTCTATTCAACTGTTGGATCGAGACGCTCTGTTCGGCAGAAGCAAGGGTGCTGGGCTGGCTCTACAAGGAATTTTACGGGCGGCCTTTCGCGCCGTAAACCAATCTTATGAATACTCAACTGCGCTCGCTTTTTCCCATAACGGAGCGCGCGGTCTATTTGAATCACGCAGCTGTGTCCCCGCCGCCGACGCCGACGATTCAGGCAATCCAGGTACAACTCGAGGACGTAGCAACCAACGGTTCAGTCAACTTTCGCAGTCGGATAGCGACAAAAGAGCGCGCGCGAAAACTCCTGGCCGGCATGATCGGCGCACGCCCTGAGCAAATTGCGTTTATGCGCAATACCTCAGACGGACTTTCAACTGTTGCCAACGGTCTGCGCTGGCGTGCCGGTGACAACCTCGTAACCTTTCGGCGCGAGTTCCCTTCAAACATGTACCCATGGTTGCGTCTGCGCGCTTCCTTCGGCGTCGAGGTGCGGATGTGTGAAGAACGTGAGGGTCGCATCGATCTTGATGAGATGATTCGCTTGATCGACGAGAGAACCCGTGTGGTTGCCATCAGTCAGGTGCAATTTGCTTCGGGCTTTCGCGCCGATCTCGAACGCTTGGGTAAGGCAGCGCGGGCACATGATGCTCTTTTGGTTGTCGATTTCATCCAGGCACTGGGCGTGATCCCCACAAACGTCGACAATGATTTGATTGACGTCGCCGCCGGCGCTGCGCACAAATGGCTCCTCACGCCGGAGGGTATTGGCATTCTCTACCTTTCTGATCGCGCGCGGGAACGCATTGAGCCGACTCTGGTAGGCTGGATCAGCGTGCCTGACCCTGAGGACCAGAGCAATTTTGATCAACCCTGGAAGCCAGATGCGTTGGCCTGGGAAACAGGGACCGGCCCTGCCGCTTTATTTTATGGTCTGGAGGCTAGCTTGCGGCTGCTGAATGACACCGGTGTTGAGCGCATTGCCGCATATCTGGAGCAGCTAACAGATTATCTCTGCGATAAATTGGATAGCAGGCGCTACCAGATCGTCAGCTCAAGACTGGCTGGCGAGAAATCTCAGATAGTGTGTCTGCGTCACAAGGGCGGCCTTGAGGCAATGGCGCTCTACAGTCATTTGAAGCAGAGAAAAATTATTACCGCACCCCGAAGCGGCCGGCTGCGGATCGCCCCACACCTCTACAATACGACCGCAGATATTGAGGCACTCGTCGACAACTTGCCCTAGACCGTGAGCCAAGCTCGACGAAATTTGAATCAAGACCGGGGCACAAGTGCGCTATCTAAACGGGAAGGTTGATGAGGTGTGACGCGGAGTTGATGAAGCGTGAAGTGGAGGCTGTTAAGGTGGTCCGGGCGAGCGATTATGATGCGAGTGTACTGCTGCCAACGTATGAAAGAAATACGACCCTGAGCCGGCGATCTGGATCGGCGAGTAGGTGAAGCTTGTTGGCGACTAGCATTTCTTAGGAAATTCGGCGCGCCAAGGTTTGAGTAGGCACTCAAGTTTTATCCGTGCCAAGTGGCACGCTCATTGCCAAAGGCAAACCAGAACAAGAAGGGTAAACATAAGGGTAAATCGGGTCAGGCTCCGAGATTGCGGTGAGAGGAAGCTTTGGGGGAGGCGTCCTTTCACCTTGAAAAAAAGCTGGCGGCGCTCTTTCGGGGGAACGGAGCTAAGCGAGCTCGCAATTAAGGAGTCAGTAAATTGCGGACTGTTGGTTGTCGTCCTGAACGGGCACGGGGGAGCCCACAGGAAGACCAACAGTCCGCATTTTTGTGTTCGCCGATGGTCCGACAAACTTCATTCAGATTGTCGTATGGAGTGGCACAGTCTTTCAGTCTGTGTGCTGTCCCTCGAATCACAGACTGAAGTCTGTGCTACTTCGCCGCCTGACAGTCGGGCGTTCGCGTCGAAATGCTAAATCAAAGTTTGTCCGATGATTTTGATCCTATTAGCCTGGCCGCACTCGGTTCCGCACTCAATTCATCAAGGTTAAGGCGCATCATTCCGCCGGCATCAGAATAAGCCTCGGCCGTTGTCTGTTGTGCTCGTCGCCGCGCGAACAGTAATCCTCCCACAAGTCCTCCGATTCCAAAGCAAACCAGGGCGGCCACGCCAGAAGCTTTTACCACCGACACAAACACTCCGAGTGTCGTTTCCGTGTACTGGCGCTGGGCGTCCTTTAGCCAGTTCGGATTGTCACCAAGCCATTGGACCACCTGCTCGTATTTGACCTGATCGATAAGTTGATTTGCGCTTTGATCGTTCGGCGCATTGAAGACAAACACGGCGTAATTGCCGACGCGTCGATAAGCTGTCGGTGCGGGCTTGCCCTGGCTCCAGAGTTCTCGAATCTTAACCCCAATATTCCAGTCATTTTCACTGGCCAGTTGCGGCGTCGTGAATTCGGCGATGGCCAATTGTGACGATCCATAGCTGGCGGTTACCACTTCGGTGCCACCCTCGAAACCAATACTTTGCGTGACTGTTTGATCGGGAAGGATGTCGGTCAGTGATTCTGCGTTTACCGCATACCTAACGTTTTGCGGTGCGCCTGGAATGTCAGGCAGATGCTTTACGAGCGCGGGGAGTTCTCCTTCGCCCTTATCCAGGAGCTCGGCGAACCCGCGAGCCAACGGTTCTATGGGAGCGAGGTGCTTTCCTTTTTCACCCATCTGACCGACGACGACGTAGACCGGACCTTTGTAAAAGAAGAGACAATCGCGAAATAAATAACTGGCGGTACCCACAGCCCCGCTTTTAAGTATCTGTGGGTCGGCGCCAGCGGCTGCCGCGGATTTTGGGTAAGAACCTACCTTGCTTGTGAGCAGAGCATAAGCACTCGAATCTGATTTTGTGGAAACCAGTGTAATGGAAAGGCGTTCCCCGGTGACTGCGAGGTATTCGCGTGTAGCCTCGCCGGTTTCGTTAAAAGCGCCGCTGCGGAAGAATGCGGCAGGTCGCGAGGCACCATAGGCAACAAACCCGCCAATCCGATCAGGCAGCAGCTTTGCCGCCGCGATAGATGCTACCTCCTCACCGTGGGTCTTTGGTACTGGCGCAAACACCAGCACCGAAGCAAATAAAAGTAATAAACCAATCAAACGCAAATCTGCACTCCTTCTGCTCGATAGAGACGCCCAAGCTTAGACCCCGGGTCGTCTCGGAAGTTCCCGAGCTCGAATTGAGTTGACAGCTCTTAATTTACTGCCACTTTCTTAGTTCACGCAAAAGCAGGTCGGCGTAATGGCGAGGATTGTTGATGTTTTTGAGTACTGTTGAGCCGCCCATTTCGCTGGCATTGTCGACGATGATGTCGCCAAAGCCCATCATGCGTTGCGAAATGCTTGCGGAAACTGTCACGTCCTGAATCTTACTCAAAGGAATGTTGCGCGTTGTGCGGGCAATCAAACCGGTGTCGATCTCCATTTTTGAGTCGGTGACGGTGTAGCGAACCATATTTCTCTTCAAATGGTAATAAGCAGGAACCAGCAGCAGTGCCAACGCCAGGGGCACCGAAATATAGGCCGGGGCGCCGATGGATGCCAGCAGGACAATCAAAAGAATCGCCGCTATGACCGCGGCTGCATAACCTATCTTGACGAAAAGCAATGTGGGGCGCACCGTGAAAATCGTATGCTCAAGCTCGTCGCCTCCCAGGCTTGCCATCATGCCGGGTTGGGAACGTACTATCCGGGTCGCCTCAGGGTCGGCCGCCGGCGATCCGCAGTTGGAACAAAAACGGACGCCCGGGGCTATATAAGAACCGCAGCTGAAACAATGCATGGGGTTTGATCTCAATCTGTATTCCAGGTCGCTGATCGAATTCTGCGCAGCTCGCTTGTTGGAACGGTTCCATTGTAACGCAAACTGTTAGTTTGCGAATCGGTGAATGGCATTCAACGCGGCGCAAACTAACAGTTTGCGTTGCAAGAAACCAAACCCGGCCGCTAACCAGCAGACGACTTGTTGGGAACCTGTCCTGTCCGCCTGCAATGACTGGTACGAGTAATTCTGCTAAAAAGTCCAAAAATAAAGCGGACCTTCATCTATGAAGAAGGTCCGCCTTGGTAATCTAATAATGAAAGTGGTGCTACTGGCTCATTAGTTGTAATCGGCCATCCGGTAAGCGCACTGCATAGACATTGGGTTCATAGACTGAGAGCGGTGTGGACTCTTTGGTGCGGACGACAGCGACTTGCGCCTGACTCAAACTGTTCGCATTGCGTGCCGTGAGCGGGTCTCGCATCAAGGCATAGCGCCGGCTGATACGACGCACATATTCCTGAGTTTCGCTGTAAGGGGGTACGCGATAACCGTATTTCATAACCGCGCCTTCGCCGGCGTTGTATCCAGCCAGGGCCAGATTTACATCGCCATCAAAGAGGTTGAGCAGAAATTTCATGTAACGGGCGCCGCCGTCAATATTCTGACGCGGGTCGAAGATGTTGGTGACTCCATAACGCGCCGCCGTTCCGGGCATTAGCTGCATCAACCCCCGGGCCCCCTTGGGCGAAACCGCTTTGGCTTTGAACGTCGATTCCTGGTGCATGATCGCGTAGAGCAGTACCGGGTCGACGCCATGCCGGGCTCCGGACTCGACAATAAAACTATCCACTTCGGCGCTGCCGGTAGTAAAACCATCGAGAGAGCGACCGACGGACATACTTGTTAAGGCGATCAGTGTGTTCGGCGAAGAAGATCCCGCTGCTCCCTTGGACCAGTTTGCAATGCCTTTTCGCCGGCTGGATTTCAACGCTTCCTTTTGGCTGGGCTGTTGAATGCGGATGCCGTTGGCGATATCGAAATTATCGAACTGGTAGACACCGCGCACCTGGGCCATTGTTGACCCGGCAGCGGCGAACACCAATGTGAGAAGTAATAGGGGAGTTTTCATAGGATCCGGGACCTTCAAACAATTTCGAGTATTCGGGACAGTTTGAGGACTGGATATCTGGATCAGGGCAGGGAATCAGAGAACAAAGGCCAGCTATCCCGGCAAGCGCATAATAACACAGCCCATCATTGTTGAACAACCCGTTTTTTGAAGGATTGAAGGCCGTATTGACAAGGGTAGTATGATACGACCGCTCTTCAGGCCACCCCGGATTTTCAATGGTGCCCCTGCGGCCCCAATTACCAAAAAGAGGAACAAACGAGATGAAAAAGATTCTTTCAATATTGCTGTCGATTCTCTTCGCGTTCACGATTGCCCTCGCGACGCAGAATACAAATTCTTCAACGACCAGTAACTCCGATGTCGCGAAGGTCAGAAAACCGATATTTCGCGCGAGCAAAGATCAAATCATGCAGGCCCAGGGTATTCTGAAGCAGCGTGGGTTTTACGCGGGCGAGCAGACTGGCAAACTTGACGCTGGCACTCGGGCCGGTCTGAAGAAATATCAAGCGGCCGAAAAGATCAAATCCACTGGGACCCTCAACAGAGTGACCCTCGAAAAGATGGGTGTGGTGCTGACAGACAAGCAGAAGATGATGTAGGTGAGTTTGCTGAACGGCCCTGTCCAATCCGTTTCAGCACGCGGAGGGTATTAAAAGGTCCGAGATCTCAACCGAGATGTCGGACCTTACTATTTTTGGACAGTCCCAGGCCTGGCTTAATGGATCCCCGAAACTTGCGAACATCATTTCGGTGGCGCGCTGCTGCCGTCAATGTTTGGTTTCATCTGGCCCACAAAGGGATCCAGGTTTGCGATACTGCGAAGCACGATGGTCAGCGCCGCTTCGGGAAAACCGGATTCCAACGTGAACGTGTAACCAGCAAAGATGTCTCCACTCTGATCGGCGCCCCAATAAAGAAAAGCCTGATCACTCAAGCGCAGGAGTTGTCGCATCAGGCCGACGTTATTCTTGACTTTATCCACGTTGACGTAGGCGCCGTTGTAATGCGGGAAAATACGGAAGCCGATGGTTTGATTTGCCGTGATTCCAATCACAATCTCCAGGCTGTCCGCATTGGTCAATCCATCTTTTAACAATCCCACAAAGTTGAAAGGCTGCTTCTGGCTTTGCCGGAAGGCAACTTTGATCGCCGGTCCTACTTTATCCAGGAGTACTCTCATTTGCTCTCTGGTTTTTACTCGCGCAGAATCCTCTGACTGGGTGGTCGTTTGACTATAAGACGGCACTGCGATGAGCATCATTGTCACGACAAAGAAGAAGGGGAACAGAATCCGTTTCATAAAGGGGAAGTACCTCCAGCTCAAGGAAAATTAGGAAAGCTTAACCAAGTAGTCTTGTATGCGAGAGATTGATCTAAGTCAAACAGTTCTCAGCGAACTCTTTGGCGCGATCCGGGGGATCGGCCTTACACTGAACTGAAAGCTTGAGGGAACCAGAACACTTGAACATGATAGAAGAGCGGAATTCACAAGAAGCGGCCCACCAGCGTTGCATCAAAGCCGCTTGCAGAGAGACCTATGGATTAAAGGAGCGTCTTTATGTGTGCCGTCGCTGTGGCGGCCTCCTCGATGTTGAGACATCGTTTGCGGCGCTGGGAAACGCAAGCGCGTTGCGAGCCCTGTGGCAAACGCGACTGGCTTCATTTGATGTTAAAGACAGAAGCGGCGTCTGGCGTTACCGCGAGTTGCTGCCATTCGCCGAAACAGTTTCAGTGGTCTCCCTTGCGGAGGGTAATACGCCGCTTTATGAGGCGCCGCGTGCGGCTGAGTATTGCGATCTTCCTGCGCTCAAACTCAAACATCAGGGCTGTAATCCCACCGGTTCATTCAAAGATACCGGCATGACAACTGCTGTAACTCAGGCGGTTATCGTGGGTGCGCGCGCTGTCATTTGTGCCAGCACCGGAAACACTTCAGCAAGTCTTGCCGCTTATGCGGCGCGGGCCAACCTCGCCTGTGCCATTCTCGTGCCGCAGGGGCAGGTGAGCTCTGCCAAGCTGGCCCAGAGTCTTGATTACGGTGCCAGGGTTTTGGAAATCGAGGGTAACTTTGATACTGCCATGCGTGTAGTGCGCGAGCTAAGCGAGGATGAATCGATTTATCTTGTCAACTCCATCAATCCGTTTCGTATTGAAGGACAAAAGACGGTCGCCGCTGAACTGTTACAGCAACTGGATTGGCAAGTGCCCGATCATCTGGTCGTTCCGGGCGGTAATCTGGGGAACAGCTCGGCTCTTGGCAAAGGTTTTTGGGAGTTGCGGGAATTGGGCTTGATCGATCGCCTGCCGGAAATATCGGTGGTCCAGGCAGAAGGGGCAGCGCCGTTTGAACAATTCTTCGCGCAGCACGATAAGGCCGCGCTGGACGAGGATGTTCCCCAGGACTTTGTGCCGATTGAGCATCCGGCAACGCTGGCAACTGCCATAAAAATCGGAGCGCCGGTTTCATGGGAGAAAGCCTGGCGCGCGATTCATTGGACCAACGGTCGAGTGTTGAGCGTCAGTGAGCAACAGATTGCAGACGCTAAGGCGATTATCGGCAGAGACGGAATCGGCTGCGAACCTGCATCGGCGACAACTGTGGCCGGTATCAGGCAGTTGGTGCAACAAGGAAAGATTCGCGCAGGAGAGTCGGTGGTGGCAGTTCTTACCGGGCACATTTTGAAAGATCCCGATTACGTCATGAACTATCATCGCGAGACGCTGGATTTTGAGGATAGCTCAGGCGAACGAAAGGGCATTCACGGCACGTTCGCAAATCAACCGATACGGGTGAAGGCTGACATACAATCGATCATGCAGGTGTTGGACCAGCTCGGAGAGGTAAGGTGAGAGGAACTCAGATCAAGTTTAACTGAAGGAGCATCTGAGTTTTGATCAAACTTTCTAACGTTCAGTTTGGTAAGGGATGAGATGGAAATCTTAGAGTGTCTTGAAGTGGTAATGCGGCTCTGCCGCAAAACCAACGCATACAATCCTGAGGCATGTTGATTCCAAACTTTACCGTCGCAGTGCGCGTTCCTGCTTCGACCTCCAATCTCGGCGCCGGTTTCGACTGCTTTGGTCTCGCGCTACAACTCTATCTCACAGTCAAGGCTACTGCCGATCTCGACTCGCAGGCTGATTGCGTGGTGCGGGTGGGCATCGGTAAAGAGAATTCAGGACTACCTCTGACCGCGGATAATCTCGTCTACAGGTCGATGACCTACGCAGCCGATCGGGAAAAGGTCAAGTTACCTCCCCTGCAACTGGTGATTGACAACGATATTCCCGTAGGCCGGGGTCTTGGAGGCAGCGCCGCCGCGGTAATCGCCGGTCTCAAACTCTTTGCCTCTCTATGCGAGCGACCGTTGTCAGACGAAAAGATCCTGCAATATGCGACGGAGATTGAGGGACACGCGGACAACGCTGCTCCTTCTTTGTTGGGTGGCTTTGTCGTCAATTGCGTTGGCGACCATGGCCGAGTGATTTCATTGCGACGACCCTGGCCGGACGACATCAAGGTCATCGTCGTCGTGCCGGAATTGCATTTGGACACCAAACTTGCTCGTGCTGCACTGCCGGGCTTAGTGAAACACAGCGATGCCGTTTTCAACTTGCAGCGCAGCGCTCTGTTTGTCGCCGCGCTGGCGGAACATCGTTACGACCTTTTATGGAAAGCAATGCAGGACCAATTGCACCAGCAAAAGCGATCGACGTTGGTGCCGGGTCTTGCTCGAGCCCTGGCAACACCCACGATGCCGGGTTTACTCGGTCTCGCGCTCAGCGGCGCCGGCCCAAGTGTGTTAGCCCTTGCTCAGGATCATTTCGCAGAGATCGGAGCAAGCATCGCGCTCAACTTTGAACAATGCGGCGTTAGTACAAAGGTAAAGCAACTCGAAATCGACACGACTGGATGCCTGGTCCAGGCAGCTCCTGAACCGGGACAAAGAAAGGGTTCAAGTCTTTTTTGACGATCCCAGAAGCTTCACTACGCGAAACACGGGATAACTCGCCGCCAGCAAGCCTACTGCATAAATACTGTCCCACGATCCGCTACCGAGATCGCTCGCCACTGCCCCAATCAGAAAAGCGATAGAGACGAGCAATGCCAGACCAGTAGTCCAGGGATAACCCCACGCTTGGTAAGGCCGCTCTTTTTCCGGTTCGCGACGGCGCAAAACAAAAACGGAAATGAATGACAGTGCGTAATTGGCCACAAAGAAGAATGCCAGGACGGTAATTACTTTTCCAAAGGTCTTGCCGTAGACAATGAATAAGACGGCAACCGCGGTGCTGATGAAAAGCGAAACAGAAGGTGTGCCTCCTTTGTTGACCCGGGCCGCGATATTCAGAAACAGTCCATCGCGACTCATGGCGAACAACACTCGGGTGGCCATCAAGTGCAAGGCGTTGATGCTGCTGAGCATTGAAATGATTGTTAATGAGCGAATGATGCTATCGCCATATGGACCAAAGATTGCTTCGGCGGCCGCGCCGGCGGCAAAGTCGTGGCCCGCAATCTTTGACATCGGGAGCACATACAAGAGAGCGAGATTAACCAGCAAATAAATACCAATGACCAGCAGCACGCCACCGAACAATGCCCGCGGCACGTCGCGGCCAGGATCTTTCACCTCTTCGGAAAAATAGATGACTCCGCCCCAACCGTCATAGGTGTAGATAACCGACTGAAGTGCGAGCATCAAAGCAACCAGCGCGATCGTGGTCGGCACAGTGGCAACGGTCACGGCAGCGTTAGCAGCGTGGCTCGTACCTTTGCCGCCGAGGATGAATGCCGCCAGGATTAGCGCCCCAAAGCCGAGCGCCTTCAGCAGGCTGGTCACATTCTGCACCTGGCTGCCGAGAACGATGCCACGCCATTGAAGAATGGCGAAGGCGATGGCCACGGTCGTGGCAATGATGACCGTCTTGCCGCTTAATGCGGGAAACAGCGCGCCCGAGAACTCACCCACCACAATGGCAACCGCCGCCGTGCTGCCGCAACTCGAAATCCAATCGCTCCATCCAACAATGAAGCCGGCGTATTCGCCGAGGGCATAGCGCGCGAAAACATATTGCCCGCCCGACTTGGGAATCATCGTGCCCAACTCGGCCAGAGCAATTGCTCCCAGCAATGCGTACAGGCCGCCGATAACCCAAACACCCATGAAGAGCCAGGGGTTCGGCACTTGTTTGGCGATTTCGCCCGGCGCGCGAAATATGCCGGCGCCGATGGTGTTGCCGATGATGACGGCCAGACCAAAGCCGACGCCCAACACACGCAGCAGGCGGCCACGTTTTTCCGCAACTGAAAGGAATTCGGCTTGGGCGCTCAAAATGATTCAGCCTGAGACGTAACACAGACTTCGGTCTGCGATTATCATTTATGTCAGACCACGCTTTAAGTCGGCGTGCAGCAATCGATGAAACAGATGCTCGCCTGCTTCGCGGCGCACGGACAGTCGCCCCTCGTCATAAGCGCGTGAGTGCAATCCGCGCTGGACCGATTTGCAGATGGCCACGTCTTCGTCCTGAATGCGTTGCCCCACTTCGATGCTGGCCCGATTGCGTGTCCGTTCAGCGGCGTCTGTAACATCCGGGAAATAGAAATCAAAGATGACTTCGGTCTTATCCACACCGCGAGGAATAACGAGATTGGTATCCATCAGTCCTTCATAGCAATTGATCATGAAGTTTGGATAGATCCAATAGTAAAGCGCCCGCTCACCTTTGCGTACCGCGCCCGTTTCCGCCTCGGCGCCCTGACTCACGATCGGGCTCCACTGCAGGCAAAAACGCTCGCCGTTTTCGATCATGTACTTGCTGTAATCAAGAACGCTGTCGAGTCCTTTGTGCAGATACGGAACGTGATAGCCGCCATCGAGGTAATTATCGACAAAGACTTTCCAGTTGCAGTCAAAGGTGTAGTGCCGGCGCTCCATCCAGTGAAGATCTTTGAGGCCAAGGGTGTGAATTTGATCGATAAGGGTTGGGCCGAGGAAGTCCTGTAGTGAGAGGCCCACAGGCGAGTCCAACATCCCAGCGGGGCTGCCCCGCTGGGGACCCCGCGCGCCCGTGCCACGGTTACCTTCACATTCAATTCGGGAGAAGGCCCACTTTTCCCAGGTGGCAACTTCAACCGGTTTCAGGCTGTTGTCCCTCCGCTCAAAGTTACAAACGCCGGCAAAATCCGGCGTCCCCTTTAACTCTCCGTCGAGCGCATAGGTCCAACCATGATAGGGACAACGTAACTGATTTGCGCTGCCTTCCGGTTCGGTCATCACCGTGGCGGCATGATGGCGGCAAACATTGAAGAAGCCACGAAGAACACCATCGTGGCCACGAACGAGGACAATGGGTTCTTCCGCAATTTCAGTGCTGACGTAACGCCCCGGCTCAAATAACTGATCTGCGCGCGCACAAATCTGCCATGAACGCGCAAATACGGTTTTCAACTCCAGCTCATAAACGGCTTCGCTGGTGTACCACGGCGCGGGAATAGTCCACGCATTTTCAAGCGCTGCGCCTGGGTCGTAACTTTCTATTATTTGATGCAGAGAATCCAAAACTAAGGTCTCGATGTTGGATCTGACTTTGCGGACTGCGCGTCTTTGCGAGAGATCAGCGGCTTCCCGCAAAGATGCAAAGCTCGCAGAGAGAAGAATCAACTGACAGGAGTTGCGGTTTTACGTTTCGGATTGAAAAACGGCATCTTCACAACGGTGGCAGCGACACGATGGCGCACAGACTCTACCGTGATCTCAAACTGGAGCCGCGTACCGATCCTGGTATGCTCCCGTTTGATCGTTGCCAGCGCAATCATCTTTTTCAAAACCGGTGACCAGGTGCTCGAGGTGGCTTTGCCGACCTGCGTTCCGTCTTTGAAGACCGGCACGGCAACTCTGGAAGCGATAGCTGATACGGCCGGCGGCAGGCCGACGTCTTCGTAAAGCTTTTCCACTTCGGTCCAGTCAATTGCGAGCCCCACAATCTCTCTCGCAGATCCGTGTCTTTGTTCTTCTTTCAACGCCGACTGACCCACAAACCTGGCTTTGTCGAGATTAACCAAACGAGTCAATCCCATCTCAAACGGCGAATATTTCTGCTCTTCGATCAACGCTTTCTTACTGCTGTTGAAATCAACCTCGATGAGCAAAAGACCTGCTTCGATGCGGGCCACATCCAACGCCAGCATGCCCGCCGGATGAATATCAAACGCGCGGCCCTGGTCCATCAGAGCGTCCCAGACTTTCCCGGCTTGATCGGCGGGTACCCAGATCTCGTAGCCGAGATCGCCGGTGTAACCTGTACGCGAAATCTCGACCGGCACGGCCGCGATCGTCGCCTTAGTGACTCGGAAATATTTCAGGGTGCTGACATCTGCATCTTTCACAAGGTGCGTCAATAAACGTCCGGAGGTGGGACCCTGAAGCGCGAGCGCCGCGATGCTTTCGGAAATGTCCTCGATCCGCACGTCCATCCCGACTGCGTTTTGTGTGAACCAGCGCAGGCTGGGATCGGCCGCGGTCCAGCGATACGTGTTTTCCTCCAGCCGCGAAACGGTGCCGTCATCAATGACCTTTCCCTGTTCATCGCACCAGGGTGTGTAGATCACCTGGCCCACCGTGACCTTGCGCATGTCACGCGTGATGATGCGGTCCACCAACCGAGTCGCATCCCTGCCTGTTAGTCTGTATTTGAACAAAGGTGAGATGTCGATGAGCGCCGCGGCATTGCGAATCGCATTGTATTCATGTTCGTGATGCGGTTCGTACGCGCTGACCGCGTAATAGCCGGACCACTCGCGATAGTTAAGACTTTCGCAGAGCGGAAAGGTCCTGTCGTGGAATGCGGTTCCGATGGGCATAGTACGCGATGACTTTAGAATAGATCGGAAGAGATGATTATTAGTGCGGGCGATTATAGGTATGCGTGCGACTCTTCGGCAAGAGGCGTACTGGTTTAGTTTGATCTAGTTGAGGGCACTACGCCCAATCCGGAGGGCCTAATTACAGAACCGGGAGCGGTAAGCGACCGGATCCCGCAATCGACGCTCGGGTAGGGGAAGGCTGTAAAACCTCGTTGAGAGTTGGATCCGGTCGCTACCGCTCCCGGTACTGACCTCATCCCTCAACTCGCACCTCTTCGGCCACAAGCCTATTGCCCCAATCAAACGCGAACCTGCTACCGACGATTTGCAAGCCGAAGTTTCAGCAAACGCCGAAAAAGCGGCCCCGAGTCAAGCCCTAAGGGCCTGAAATTCAAGGAAATCGCAATGGCACTCAGCGTGCACCCGCTCCAGGGTGGAGCTTAAGACAAAACGAAAATGACTTAAGAGTCGAGGGAGCTTACGAATTGTTATGAGTAACTACACGCATCAGACCGCGCCGACACAGTTCGTCGAGGCCAACGGAATCCATTTCGCCTATCGCCGATTCGGCAAGACCGGCGGCGTGCCTCTCGTCTTCTGCCAGCACTACATCGGCACCATGGATTATTGGGACCCGGCGGTTACGGATGGCCTCGCTCGCGATCGTGAGGTGATCCTGTTCAACAACGCGGGCGTCTCCAGCAGCTCCGGCGAGGTCCCGACGACGTTTGAGCAGATAGGCGCTAACGCCATCGCCTTCATCAGGGCGCTGGGCCTGAAGCAAGTTGACGTACTTGGCTTTTCGATCGGCGGCATGGTCGCGCAGGAAATCACTTTGCAAGCGCCCGATCTCGTTCGCAGGTTGATCGTCGATGGCACAGGTCCGCGCGGCGGTCAGGGAATGGAGTCGCTGACCCAGGCTGCAGGGCGGCTCTTTGGCGCCACCTACGATCCGCCCGAGGGCGTCTGGCTCGCGGTCAAATTCAGTCCGTCCGCGGCAGGCCAGGCGGCGGGACGGGAGTTCCTGAAGCGCACGCATCTTCGTCAGGTCGGGCGCGATCCCGAAGTGAACGACAAGGTGTCGCCCGCCCAGGTCGAAGCGATGGAAAAGTGGGGCGTCCAGAAAAAGGGGTCCTACGACTATCTGAAGACAATCAGGCAGCCAACACTCGTCGTGAACGGCAGCAACGACGTGATCATGCCCACGGTGAACTCTTTCATCATGCAGCAGAACCTCCCGAATGCGCAGCTGATCATCTACCCCGACTCCAATCACGGCGCGCACCACCAGTACCCGGAACTCTTCGTCGGTCATGTCTCGATGTTCCTGTCCGATTAAGTCGTTTCAGCGTATTCACCCGAAAGGACAGCACCTGTGAACACCCACCCGGTCGTACTCATCACGGGAGCGCTTACCGGCATCGGCCGCGCAACCGCGCTCGCATTCGCCCGGGACGGTTCACGCGTCGTGGTCTCTGGTCGACATGACGATGGCGGGCAGGTGCTGGTCACTGAACTGCGCGCTCTTGGCGCCGAAGCGGAATTCGTGCGCGCCGATGTCCGCCGCGAGGACGACGTGCGCAATCTCGTTGACAGGACGGTCGAGCGCTTTGGTCGCCTGGATGTCGCCGTCAACAACGCTGGTACCGAAGGCCAGCCCGGCGCATTGACGGAACAATCCGCCGAGACCTATGCCGCTACGTTCGATACCAACGTGCTCGGCACCATCTTGAGCCTGAAGCACGAAATGCGCGTGATGCTGGCCCAAGGGCACGGCAGCATCGTCAATCTGTCGTCGACCATGGGCAGCCGCGGCGCGGCGGGCGCGTCGATGTATGTTGCCAGCAAGCACGCGGTCGAAGGCCTGACGAAAAGTGCCGCACTCGAAGGTGCGGCAGCGGGCGTACGGGTCAATGCGGTCGCTCCCGGGCCCGTGGAGACCGCGCTGCTTGCGCGTTTCACCGGCAATGCCGACCGAAAGGCCGGCCTGATTGCCGGCGTGCCGGCGAAGCGGGCGGGAAGGCCTGAAGAGATCGCTCAGACGATCGTGTTTCTGGCGTCCGACAAGGTGGACTACATCACCGGTCAGATCATCGGCGTCAATGGCGGCAAGACTGCCTCGTGACCCGGGCGCCTGACTATCCTCACCCCACAGAACTCCCACGTGATTCACGTCCACACAAGGAAAACCAGCGCCATGGAAACCAGATCAATCAAGCTGCCGGGACCCAACCATCCGATCACGATCGAGGCGAATCCGGCGCGAGTCACCGTGTCGGTCGCGGGCCGCAAGATCGCGGACACGCGAAGTGCACTTGTGTTGAGAGAGGCTGGTTACGCGGCGGTGCAGTACATCCCGCTAAAGGACGTCGACATGACGCTGCTGGAACGAACGGACCATCAGACGTACTGTCCCTACAAGGGCGATTGCTCCTACTACAGCATCCTGCCCGGCGGAGAGCGGTCAGTGAACGCGGTGTGGACCTACGAAGCGCCGTACGCAGCCGTCGCGGCGATCAGGAATCACGTCGCCTTCTATCCAGATCGTGTCGATGCGATAGAGGAACAGCTCGCGGACTGAACGCGCCGGGCGTCATCGATGGACACCATAAACACGAGATCCCCATGGACGGACATGCGGAAGAAGTGGCGCGGGTAGGCGCACGAGCGGCAACTTATTCGGAGATCTTCGCGATGACTTCTGACAAGATCAAGCTTTACCAATCCTCGGGCTCGCCCAACTCACGGCGCATACGCATTTTCCTCGCCGAGAAGGGACTGTCGGTTCTCCAGGTCCCAGTGGATCTTGGCAAAGGTGAGCAGCAATCCGAGGCCTATCGGGCGATCAACCCGCGTCGAGTAGTTCCCATCCTGGTGCTGGAGGATGGCACCGCCATCGGCGAAGTACCGGCCATCATGCGCTATCTCGACGAAGCCTTTCCTGAAAGGCCTCTGCTTGGCGTCACGCCCAGGGACAAGGGCCTCATCGCAATGTGGGAGCGGCGCGCCGAGCTGGAGGGCTTCGCCGCGGTGATGGAAGGCGTGCGCAACAAGGTTGTCGGGCTGAAGGGCCGCGCCATCGCCGGACCCCATGACTACGAGCAAATACCGGCGTTGGTCGAGCGCAGTGTGCTTCGCGTGAACAACTTCTTCGCAGACCTGAACGAGCGGCTGCGGCAAGTGCCATTCGTCGCCGGCGAGCGCTACTCGGCGGCCGACATCACCGCCCTCGTGACGGTGGACTTTGCAAAGGCGCTCGAGCTGTCCGTGCCGGCGGATCAGACGGCGCTGAAGCGCTGGTACGGCAACGTGTCCAGCCGTCCCAGCGCCGCCGCCTGATCCCGGATGCAGGACAACCGCCATGTCGCTGACCAGCACGAGCAGCCATCTCGTGACTCTTCGCACTGACCCTCATGTTGCCGCGGTGGGGACTACAGGTCCGACTGCTCCGGCGCCCCGGCCTCCGGACCATCAAGAAAAGGTAGCCAACATGAACAATCTCCTAAGTTCCGTCATCGCAGCACATGGCGGCCTCGACCGCTGGCGCAACGTTCGCGCGATCGATGTGACGTTCAACTTCTCCGGTGGGCTGCTGGAGATCAAGGGTTTTCCTGGTCATCACCGGCCTTCGGCTTCGGTGGACGCTGCGACACCTCGAACCGTCTTTCAGAGGCTGGGCGATGAGTCCGATGACCGGTGGATCTTCACCCCAAATCGGGTTTGGATCGAACGCCGTGACGGCACGGTCGTCGAAGAGCGCTCCGATCCGCGCGCGGCCTTTGCTGGACATGTGCGCGAAACGCCCTGGGATCGCCTGCACCTGACCTACTTTCTCGGCTACGCGATCTGGAACTATCTGACAGCGCCCTTCCTGTTCGCTCGGCCGGACTTCGCCACGCGAGAGCTCGAGGCGCACGTCGAAGGTGGCGAAACCTGGCGCGTCATCGAGGTGACCTACCCGGACGACGTGCCTGCGCACACGAAGGTGCAAAAGCTCTATTTCGGCGACGACTTCCTGCTAAGACGGCTCGACTACACCACTGATGTGCTCGGCGGCGTCGCAGCACACTACTGCTATGACCTCGTGACCCTGGACGGACTCGTCTTTCCGACTTTGCGGCGCGTTGTCAGGCGCACGCCGGAGGGCGCCCTCCTGTCAGGACGTACGTCTTTCATTCTCGATTACACCGACCTGGCGGTCCGCAAGTGATTTGGAAGACAAGCAAGGACTCAACCCGGATCCCGACGAAAGACGGATCGTTGGCCGTTCGGGTTCGTCCCGCGAAAGCGCTGGCAAAGGCGCATCGGATCTCTTGTTCTTCACGGGAACCGAAGCTGGGACCGCAGCCGCCCGACGGCATTTCGATCGCATTCGTTTCGGTGAGCGCCCGCCCATTGCGGAGGAATCCGACCGTCGACAGCGCGAGGCGATCGTGTCGTGGTGGCAGGGCGATGGAGCGGCACGTCAGCATCTTGGCAAGCTACGCATGCCGGTCCTGGTGGCAAACGGTTTTGCCGATGGTGTGGGTTCTTTCTAGAAACAGTGGTGGCAATCGTCATTCGAAGGTTCTCGAGATGCGTATCCGTGGAGTCTCGCTTGCGGCGTCAGCCTCTCCCGCATCGACTTCGGTTCAAACCTCATAGATGGAGAGTTCCAAATGTCATTCGCAAACTTCTTGAAGGGATATTCGAAGCTCTTCGCCGGTGCGCTTCTGGTGGCGCTGACCAGCTCTGTTGCTGCACCGAACGCCGTTTCGGCTGCTACGCCGCAGCATCATGATCAGGTGCCAGGTTTCTACCGCATGAAGGTCGGCGATCTCGAAGTGACGGCCTTGTTCGACGGGCTCGGCGTATTCGATCCGCACTGGCTGAGAGGAAAGAAAGCGACGATAGCTGGTGTTGCAAAGGCACTCCACGAGGATCCGCACATGCTGGATGGCGCCGAAACAGGCTTCCTGGTCAACACTGGCAAGCAGCTGATCCTGGTGGATGCGGGCGCAGGCACCTGGTTTGGTGGGGGAATGCTCGGGCGCCTGGCGGGCAATCTCCGCAGCGCAGGCTATGCGCCGGAAGACGTCGGCCTCGTTCTGGTCACGCACCTGCACTCCGATCACGTCGGAGGCCTCACCACCCAGGACGGCAAGCGCGTCTTTCCAAATGCCGAGGTCTACGTCGCGAAGGCGGAAAACGACTTTTGGTTGTCGCCGGAAATCGCTGCCAAGGCGCCAACGGATGCGCAACCGTTCTTCCAGAGCGCGCAAGCCATCGCAACGCCGTACCTCGAAACCGGCAAGTGGCATACATTCAGTGGCTCCGAGGCGATCGTGGACGGCATGCGACTCGTGCCGCTGCCTGGTCATACTCCAGGACATACCGGCTATGAGTTTTCGTCGAAGGGACAAAAGATCCTGTTCTGGGGCGACGTCATCCATGCGCAGCGCGTCCAGCTACGGCATCCTGAGGTCACGGTAGTCTTCGACATCGGCGCGACTGCGGCTGCGGCGACACGGAATCAATTGCTGCCCAGGCTGGCGCGAGAGAATGTCGTGATCGCGGGGCCGCACATGTTATTTCCCAGTCTGGGTCGCCTGCGCAAGGAGGGGAGTGGCTATAGCTGGGCGCCAGTGGCATTTGCCGATCAATGGATCGACAGATAGCGACCTCCGGGTCGGACCAGAAACCGGAGGAGGCGCCTTTCGGACATCATTGCATGATGGCCCAGCCTTCCGATTCGGGCATTTCGACAGACTCGTCATCGTTCGTCGTCTGGGCTGCGCTCCTGGGCAACCTCCTGGTCGCCGGGACCAAACTGGCGGCAGCCTTGGTGACTGGGTCGACCGCCCTTTTCTCCGAGGCAGTCCACAGTTTCGTCGACACGGGAAACGAACTCCTGCTGCTGTGGGGCATCAGGCGCGCCGAACTCCTGCCTGACGAGCAGTTTCCTTTCGGTCATGGACGCGAGGTCTATTTCTGGAGCTTCGTGGTTGCGATGCTCGTGTTCGCGCTGGGCGCCGTGGTCGCCTTCTTCAAAGGCATCGTCCAAATCACCGCTCCGAGCGCCATCGAGCGGCCGACGGTGATTTTCATCGTCCTGGCGCTGTCGGCGCTTTTCGAAGGCGCGAGCTGGATCATCGCGGTTCGGGTTTTTCGCCGCACAGGTCCGCGCCGCTCATTCTGGAGCGCGCTGCGAGGAAGCAAGGATCCTCCAAAGTTCATGGTGCTGCTGGAAGACTCGGCCGCTCTCCTCGGCCTCGCCATTGCCGCGGTGGGAAC